>NZ_SJXM01000001.1 GCF_004336805.1 Aeromicrobium sp. IC_218 | reverse complement strand
CCCCAGGGCTGGCCGCAGCCGGGATGGCAGCAGCCGTCCCCGCCGCCGGGGTGGCAGCAGCCGGCGCAGCCGGGCTGGGGCGCGCCGCCGCCGGTCGAGAACAAGCTCGGCAGCGCGACGACCGCGCTCGTGCTCGGCCTGGTCGCCCTGGCCGGCGGCGTCCTGTGCGGCCTGCCGCTGCTGGTCGGGCCCTTCGCCTGGGTCACCGGCGCGCGGGCCCGCAACGAGATCGACCGCTACCCCGGACGGTGGACGAACCGCTCCGAGGCCACGGCGGGCATGGTCATGGGCATCGTCGCGACCGTGCTGGTCGTGCTCGCCGTCCTGCTGCTCGCCCTGGTCCTCGTGATCGGGTTCAGCGGCGGCTTCGACGACCCGGGCACCGGCTACGACGAGGGCGGCTGGGACTCGGTCTGAGCGCTACAGCTCGGCGCCGACGAGCACCGGCTCGTTGACCAGCCGGACGCCGTAGGCGCGCTCGACCCCGTCGCGCACCTCGCGCGCCAGGTCGAGCAGCTCGGCCGTCGTGGCCCCGCCCCGGTTCGTCAGGGCGAGCGGGTGCTTGGTCGACAGCGAGACCGCGCCGGTGCCGTGGCCCTTCGCGAAGCCGGCGTGGTCGATGAGCCAGGCCGCGCTCGTCTTGACCGACCCGTCGGGCTGCGCGAACCGCGGCGCGTCCGCGGGCAGCCGGTCGGCCTGCTCGGGCGTCAGCACCGGGTTGGTGAAGAACGAGCCCGCGCTCCAGGTGTCGTGGTCGGCGGGGTCGAGCACCATGCCCTTGCCCCGGCGCAGGCCCAGGACGGCCTCGCGGACGTCGGCCAGCGGGGCGCGCTCCCCCACCTGCACGCCGAGGGTGCGCGCCAGCTCGGCGTACGCCACCGGCGCCCCCAGGTCGCCCAGGCGCAGCTGGAACGACACCGTGAGCACGACGTGACGGCCGGGCTCGGCCTTGAACCGGCTGTGCCGGTAGGAGAAGTCGAGCCGGTCGGCAAAGAACGTCCGCACGGCCTGCTCCCGGCGGTCGTAGACCCGCACGGCGGAGACGGTCTGGGAGACCTCCTGGCCGTAGGCGCCGACGTTCTGGATCGGTGTCGCGCCGGTGGAGCCCGGGATGCCCGAGAGCGCCTCGACCCCGACCCAGCCCTCGGCGACGGTGCGGGCCACGAGCTCGTCCCACGGCTCGCCGGCCTGGACGTGGATGCTGGCGCCGCTGCACGCGTCGGCGTCGACCGCGACGCCGCGGGTCAGGACCCGCACGACGGTGCCGTCGAAGCCCTCGTCGGCGACCACCAGGTTGCTGCCGCCGCCGACCACCAGCACCGGCTCGCCGGCGTCGTCGGCGGAGCGGACGGCCTCGACCAGCTCGGCCTCGGTCGTGGCGTCGACGACCCGGCGGGCGGGACCGCCGAGACGCAGGGTGGTCAGGTCGGCCAGGCGCATGGCGTCGAGGCTAGCCAACCCGGCCCCGGACGCAGCACGACCCCCGTCCCGCCGGAGCGGATCGGGGGTCGTGCCGGACGCCGAGACGTTCAGCGGGTCTCGCGGTGAAGCGTGTGGCGCTTGTCGCGCGGGCAGTACTTCTTCATCTCGAGGCGATCGGGGTCGTTGCGGCGGTTCTTCTTCGTGATGTAGTTCCGCTCCTTGCACTCGGTGCAGGCCAGGGTGACCTTGGGGCGGACGTCGCTGCTCTTGCTCGCCACGGTGGTGCCTCTTGTTTCTGTCGAAGACGTACGTACGTTGTCGGTAGCGGGGGCGGGACTCGAACCCGCGACACCACGATTATGAGCCGTGTGCTCTAACCACCTGAGCTACCCCGCCACGGGTCGCGATCACTACCGCGTCCCAGAGCCCCTTTACGGAATCGAACCGTAGACCTTTTCCTTACCATGGAAACGCTCTGCCGACTGAGCTAAAGGGGCGAACCGACGGAGACTCTACAGGGTGCTCCCGGCGTTCGCGAAATCGGGGTCCGGGCGGACCCGAAAACGCTGGAACGACGGGCTCTACAGCGTCGCCGCGGCGAGCCGACGGGGCCACAGCGGCCCCTCGTACGCGAAGCCCGTGTAGCCCTGCACGAGGTCGGCGCCGGCGGCCAGCCGGTCGCGGACGTCCTGCGGGGTGGTGACGCCGCCCACGCCCACGAGGGCGAGCCGCTCGCCCACGTGGCCGCGCAGCCGGGCGAGCACCTCGGTCGCCCGTCCGGCGAGCACGGGGCCGGACAGTCCGCCCGCCCCGGCCCGGTCGACCGTCGTCCGGTCGGTGCGCAGGGTCGCCGGACGCTCGATCGTGGTGTTGGTCGCGATGATGCCGTCCAGCCCCACCTCGAGCGCGAGCGCGGCAACGGCGTCCACGTCGTCGTCGGCCAGGTCGGGGGCGATCTTGACCAGCAGCGGGACGTGCGCGCGGGTCATCCGGTCCGCGGTGTCGCGCACCGAGGTCAGCAGCGGACGCAGCGTCTCGACCGCCTGCAGGTCGCGCAGGCCCGGGGTGTTCGGGCTCGAGACGTTGACGACGAGGTAGGACGCGTACGGCGCGAGCAGCCGGGTGCTCTCGACGTAGTCGGCGACGGCCTGGTCGGCGGGCACGACCTTGGTCTTGCCGATGTTGACGCCGATAACGGCCTGCTCGCCGACCTCGGTGCGGCGCAGCCGGTGCAGGCGTCCGGCCACGACGGCGGCGCCCTCGTTGTTGAAGCCCATGCGGTTGACGATGGCGCGGTCCGGTACGAGCCGGTGCAGGCGCGGGCGCAGGTTGCCCGGCTGCGGACGCGCCGTGACGGTGCCGACCTCGACGTGGCCGAAGCCGAGCGCGAGCAGGCCGGGCACGGCCTTGGCGTTCTTGTCGAACCCGGCGGCGAGCCCGAACGCGTTCGGGAACTCCACGCCCATGACGGTGCGCGGGTCGCGCGGCGCCGGGAGGGCGAGCCGGGTGGCGGGGGCGGCGAGCCGGATGGCCTCGAACGCGCGGTGGTGCGCGTCCTCGGGGTCCATGCGGGTCAGGACCTTGTCGAACAGGACGTCGTAGACCACCCGGCCAGGCTAGCGGCCCCACGCCGCCGGGCCTTCAGCGCCGCGCGCCGCGGACCACCCGCCGGACGCCCCTGAGCGCCGCCCAGCCGCCGAGCAGCCACGGCCCGGCGACCACGACCGGGTCGAGCCACTGGTGCTTCACGTCGACCCGACCGGGGCGGCGTCGCGACGAGGCTCCGTACGTCTTCTCGGTCGACAGGCCGGTGCCCATCACGGGGTTGTCGGGGTTCTTGCTGAACCAGGACGCGACGTGGTTCTCCACGACGTCGACCCGGTCGGCCCCCATGAGCAGCAGCCAGTGGGCGGCCCGGCCCTCGCTGTAGCGCGCGTACGCCAGGCGGCGGATCGCACCGGACGCCCCCTTGAGCGGGGCGCTGGTGCCGAAGGCCGGCGTGAGCCGGGCGTGCTCGATCGAGCGCTCGCGCGGACGGAGCTCCGGCTGCTGCGGCGGCAGCTCCCAGTGCGCGCCGGTGACCTCGGGCGCGTAGCGCTCGCGCGGGACGGCCGGGCGGTCGGCCGGGTCACGGTCGGCGCCCCAGCCCGGGATGCGCCGGCGGAGCTCGTCGGCGTCGAAGGCCGCGCTGGGCGTGTTGGCGGTGTACGGCATGGGTCCTCCTCAGGCGTCCGGGACGATGACCGGCTTGACGCAGTCGTCGAGCTTGGCCGAGAACAGGTGGTAGGCCTCCGCGACGTGCTCGAGCGGCACGCGGTGCGTGATGATGTCGCGCGGGCTGAAGTAGCCGTTGCGGATGTGCTCCAGCAGGCGCGGCCACTGACGCTTCACCGGGGCCTGGTTCATGCGCAGGGTGAGCCCCTTGTTCATGGCGTCGCCGAACTTCACGGCGCTGAACAGCGGGCCGTAGGCGCCCATGACCGAGATCGTGCCGCCCTTGCGGACGCCGTCGATCGCCCAGTTGAGCGCGACCGGCGAGCCGCCCTGGAGCTTGAGCTTCGCGGCGGTGACGTGCTGGGTGAAGTTGCCGTCGGCCTCGGCGCCCACGGCGTCGATGACCCGGTCGGCGCCGAGGTAGTCGGTCTGCTTCTTCATCTCCACGACCACGTCGTCGACCTGGCCGAAGTTGATCGTCTCGGCGTGCGCGAACGTGCGCGCCTTCTCCAGCCGGTAGTCGAGGTGGTCGACGACGATGACCCGGGCGGCACCCATGAGCCACGCCGACCGCGCGGCGAACAGGCCGACCGGCCCGGCGCCGAGCACGACCACCGTGTCGCCCTCGACGATGTCGGCCAGCTGGGCGCCGAAGTAGCCGGTCGACAGGGCGTCGGTCATCAGCAGGGCGTCCTCGTCGTGGAGGTCGTCGGGGATGACCGAGGGACCGACGTCGGCGAACGGGACGCGCACGCGCTCGGCCTGCCCGCCGTCGTAGCCGCCGCACGTGTGCGAGTAGCCGTAGATGCCGCCGACCGCCGTGGCGTTGGGGTTGACGTTGTGGCAGTTGGAGTACAGCCCGCGGGCGCAGAACCAGCAGGAGCCGCAATAGATGTTGAACGGCACCATGACCCGGTCGCCGACCTTGACGTTCTGCACGTCCGGGCCGACCTCCTCGACCACGCCGATGAACTCGTGGCCGAACGTCATGCCGACGCGGGTGTCGGGCATCATCCCGTGGTACAGGTGCAGGTCGGACCCGCAGATCGCCGCGCGGACCACCCGCACGATCGCGTCCCCGGGATGCTCGATCACCGGGTCGGGCTTGCTCTCGACGCGGACCTTGTACGGCCCGCGGTAGACCATCGCTCTCACGGTGCGCCTCCGTCTCGTCGTGGGTGTGACGAGGAGGTACCCGGCGACGCCCGTACGTCACACAGCCAGGCCCGCCCCCACGCCGGCGAGGACGAGCAGCGCCTCGCTCACGCGCCGTCGAGCGGGGTGACGAGCCGGCCGGTCTCCAGGAACGCGGCCACGTTGTCGAGCACGAGCTTCGTCATCTGGGTGCGCGTCTCGACGGTGGCCGAGCCGATGTGCGGGGTGAGCACGACGTTGTCGAGCGCCAGCAGGCGTGACGGGACGCGGGGCTCGTCGGCGAAGACGTCCAGGCCGGCGGCCCCCAGGCGTCCGCTCTCGAGCGCCTCGACCAGGGCGGCCTCGTCCACGACGCTGCCGCGGCCGACGTTGACCAGGACGCCCTCGGGGCCGAGCCGGTCGAGCACGTCGGCGTCCACCAGGGGCTCGCCACCGCCCGGCGCGGTCACGACCAGCACCTCGACCGCGTCCGCGAGCTCGGCGACGGAGGCGTGGTAGGCGTACGGGCAGTCGGCCACCGGCCGCCGGTTGTGGTACCCGATCTCGCAGTGGAAGCCCTCGAGCCGCTCGGCGACGGCGGTGCCGATGCGGCCCATGCCGACGATGCCGACCGTGCGGCCGGTGAACTGGCCGGTCAGGCCGAACGTCGCGCCGGCGGCCCAGCGCCCGTCGCGGACGAAGCGGTCGGCGGCCGAGACGCCGCGCACCGCGTCCAGCACCAGGGCCACCGCGGTGTCGGCGACGGCGTCGGTGAGCATGCCCGGGGTCGTCGCGACCCCGATGCCGCGGCGGGCGACCACGTCCAGGTCGATCGCGTCGACGCCGACGCCGAAGCTGACGACCGCGCCGAGCGACGGCACCGCGTCCAGCGACGGGCCGTCGACCCCGTGCCGGGCGGTGGTGACGCCGACGGTGACCTCGTCACCGAGCGCGGCGAGCGCGGCGAGCCGGCCGTCGGCGCCCGGCGGGGGCACGGTCACCGCACCGAAGCGCTCGGCCAGCGCGTCCGCGAGGTCGGTGGGAAGCGGGCCGAGCTGGACGACGCGGGCGGCGGTCATGGGACTCCTTCGAGGGGCGGCACTCGCACGCTAGCGGGCCGCGGACGCCGGTGGGCGCTCCCGCACGGGACAGCGGGGACGTGGTTCGCAGGTGGCATGACGCCATGCCGCGCCGACACCGGCCGCGGAGCTGCGAAGGGCCCCGACCAGGAGGTCGGGGCCCTTCGTCGTGCGGCGTGGCAGGTAGAGGATTCGAACCTCTGAAGGCGAAGCCGTCTGATTTACAGTCAGATCCCTTTGGCCACTCGGGCAACCTGCCGCACGTGTTGCCGGGGCAACGACATGGAACCTTACAGCAGCCCCCTAGGGTGGGAGAAACCAGACCACCCGAAGCAGCGCAGGAGCATCTCCCATGGCCGACGCCTCGTTCGACATCGTCAGCAAGATCGACCGCCAGGAGGCCGACAACGCCCTCCAGCAGGCCGCGAAGGAGATCTCGCAGCGCTACGACTTCAAGAACACCGGCGCCTCGATCGAGTGGAGCGGCGAGCTCGGCATCCTCATCAAGGCCAACGCCGACGAGCGCGCGCTCGCCGTGCTGGACGTGTTCAAGGAGAAGCTGATCAAGCGCGGCATCTCGCTCAAGGCGCTCGAGAGCGAGGAGCCGAAGCAGTCGGGCAAGGAGGTCCGGCTCACCGGCACGTTCCAGTCCGGGCTCAGCCAGGAGCAGGCCAAGCAGGTCTCCAAGATCATCCGCGACGAGGGCCCCAAGGGCGTCAAGGCGCAGGTGCAGGGCGACGAGCTGCGCGTCACCGGCAAGAAGCGCGACGACCTGCAGGAGGTCATCGCGCTGCTCAAGGGCAAGGACCTGGACTTCGCCCTGCAGTTCACCAACTACCGCTGAGCGGGACGCCGCTCAGTAGCTGAGCGGCAGCAGCAGGAGCACGAGCGCGGCCAGCACGACCGTCGTCGTCGCGATCCGGATGGAGACCGGCGGCGACGGGCTCAGCTGCACGGCCTCGGTGGGCCGGGCGACCAGCCCGAGCACCGCCCGCAGCACGGCGACGGCGCCGGCGAGCAGGTAGACGGCCACGGCCGCACCCAGGAACCAGCGGGCGTCCCAGGCGTCCTCGAGCAGCGCCCAGGCGGACGCCGAGGCGGTCCACGACGGGGGCAGGCCCGCCCGGGCCAGCAGCGCGACGACGACCGCCACGCCCATGACCGGCTCGGTGCGCACGAGTCCGCGGAGCCGGTCCGGCTCGACGCTGCCGCGGCGCCGGGCCGCGACGGCGAGCATCCCCACGACGCCCAGCACGGCGAGCACCTGCACGAGCAGCCACAGGCCGGCCTCGTCGCCGCGGTAGCCGGCCATGGCCACCGTGGCCGTGCCGAGCGTCGTCCAGCGCACGAGGCCGAGCAGGTCGGACGCACGCAGCACGCCGACCGCGGCGCCGAGCAGGCACAGGGTGAACAGCAGCTCGGCGGGGAGCAGGTTGGCCTGGCCGCCGACCGCGACCAGGAACGCCAGCAGCTGGCTGACCAGGAGCGCGCCGCTCACGGCCGGGACGGTGGCGAGCAGGGCCACGACCACGGACGCCCGCGGGAAGACCACGACGGGGAAGCGCCCGGGCAGGCCGCCCGCGACGACGAGCGGCAGCACCGCGACCACCGCCACCGCGACGTGGGAACCGCTGGACGAGCCGCCCAGCGGCGCGTACGAGAACCAGCCCATCTCCCCCAGCACGCCACGGCTCAGCACGACCGCCCCGAGCCCGGACTCGACGACCAGCGACGCCGCGAACGAGACGGCGGCGGCTGCGCCCACGACGAGCAGCGCCCGCTGGGCGTCCTCGCGGGCCTCGTGGTCGCCGACGCGCACGGCCGAGACCCCGACGACGGCCGCGGCGGAGACGGCCAGCGCGGCGGTGGCTCCCCCGACGTCCGCGGCGCGCTCGGCCACGACCCCACCGGCCGCGGCGACCAGCACCCCGGCGTGGAACAGCGCCGGCGGCATCGACTCCTCGTAGTTGACGACGTTGGCGACCAGCAGGACGCCGAGCGCACCGACCAGGCTCAGCAGGCCCGGACGGTCCTGGGCCACGACCATGACGAGGGCGACCACGACGGCCGCCGTCGCCGGCAGGCCCGAGCCGAGCCACGTGCGGCGCGGCACCAGCCGGTCGACCAGCACGCCCACCACCAGACCTCCGAGGAGGACGGCGGACGGGCCGAGGACGTCCCAGCTGAAGAAGGTCACGGGCCAGCAGTCTAGGGCGCGCCGGGGCGGGCATACCCTGCGCACGTGGACGAGTCTCGCTCCGGCCTGGCGCTCGGCGTCGGGGCCTACCTGTGCTGGGGGCTGTTCCCCCTCTACTGGCCGCTGCTCGAGCCGGCCGGCGCCCTGGAGGCGCTGAGCCACCGGGTCGTCTGGTCGCTGGGGTTCGTGGCGATCCTGCTCACCGTCACCCGTCGCTGGGATGCCTTCCGCGTCCTGTGGCGCGACCCGGTGCGGCTGCTCTTCCTGGCCCTGGCGTCCGTCGTCATCGCGATCAACTGGGGCGCGTTCATCTGGGGCGTCACCAACGGCCACGTCATCGAGACGTCGCTGGGCTACTTCATCAACCCGCTGGTGACCGTGCTGCTTGCCGTCCTCGTCCTCGGCGAGCGGCTGCGTCCGGTGCAGTGGGTCGCCGTGGGCGTCGGCGCCGTGGCCGTCGTGGTGCTCACCGTCGACTACGGCCGCCTGCCCTACGTGGCCCTGGCCGTCGCGGCGTCGTTCGCGATCTACGGCTTCCTCAAGAAGCGCGCCCAGCTCGGCGCGATCGAGTCGCTGGCCGTCGAGACCGCACTCCTGACGCCCGTCGCGGTGGGCTACCTGGTGTTCCTGCAGCTGACCGGCTCGCTCGTGTTCGGCCACGAGGGCACGGCGAACGCCCTGCTGCTGGCCGGCACCGGCGTCGTCACGGCCGTGCCGCTGCTGCTGTTCGGCGGCGCCGCGACGCGACTGAGCCTCACCAGCCTGGGACTGCTCCAGTACCTCGGACCGATCCTGCAGTTCGTGTTCGGCCTGCTCGTGTTCGGCGAGGAGATGAGCCCCGCCCGGTGGGCCGGCTTCGTGCTGGTCTGGCTGGCCCTCGTGCTGTTCACCGCGGACGCCCTGCGCGCCCGGCGCCGGGTGCTTCGCGAGGCCGCCGAGAACGTCGCCTGCTAGCCGCCCCCGCGGACGCGGACGCTTCGCCGTGCACGGTCGAAAAAGCGGACGTACCTTCGAGAGGCACCGTGTCACTCGTCACAGGAGCAGGCCATGACCGTCATCGCGCGCAGCACCGTCCGGGCACTCGCCTGGGCCGTCCTCGCGTGCGCCGCCTGGGTCGTGCTCGCCCTGACCTCCGCCTCCGGCGCCCACGCCGACGAGCCGCGGGGCGACCACCGCGACCGCCCCGTGACCCAGCTGGTCGACGACCTCGCCGAGCCGCTGACCGGTTCGGTCACCCGTGGCCTGCGCCCCGCCACCGACCCGGTGCTGAAGCCGGTCGAGAAGGCGGTCGCCCCGGTCGTCGAGCCCGTCGCCGAGGTCGTGCGCAAGGTCGCCGAGCCCGTCGTCCGCCCGGTCGTGGAGAAGGTCGCCGAGCCGGTCGCGCCGCTCGACCGCGCTGTCGTCGCCCCGGTCAGCTCGAGCCTGGGCCGCACGCTCGCGCCCGTGACGAAGCCGCTGGAGCCGGCTCTCGAGCCGGTCACCGAGACCACCGACGACGTCGTCGCGCCGCAGCCGCGGCCGGCCGACCGCGTCGCCGTCCCGCCGAGCCCGGCCGCCCTCGACGTCTCCGCCCCGGCCGCTGACGAGGCGCCGACCAGCACCCTCGCCGCGGACGCCTCGGGCCGGGTCGGCGACCGTCACCTCGATCCGGCCGCCGCCCGCCTGGGCGGTCTCCCGGCCGACGTCGATCCGTCCGGCGAGGTCGGCGACACCGCCGCCGGTCCCCGCCCCCTCCAGACCATCGAGCCCGGCCTGACGCTCGTCACGCCGACCCCGTCGGGCACCTCGGCGCCCGGCGCTCCGTTCGGCTCGGCCCCCGCGGCCGGGCCGATCGCGGCGACCTTCGCCGACCTCGTCGTCCTCGCCCGGCCCGAGCCGATCGCGCTCGCCGCGCTGCCGCGGGACGCCGACCACGACTCCCAGCACCACCTGCGCCCCGACGTCTCACCTGGATGAGTGCGCCGTCGCCCGGCCCTGCCGCGGCGACGCCCCCGGACGCTCCGCGCGTCCCTCGCACCCACCACTTCGTGAGACGAAAGGTCTTCTCCCATGCACACCTGGATCAAGCGATCCCTCGGTGTGGCCGCAGTCGCAGGCGGGCTCATGCTCGCCGGCGCCGCGACGGCCCACGCCGACGACGGCTCCCAGCCGTCCCACCGCACGTCCCTCTCGGCACCGGTCTCGATCGGCACGATCGACGTCGGGCTCGGCCGCGAGAGCCACGAGCGGTCCACGGGCCGCACCGGCTGCGGCTGCTCCGGCAGCGGTGACTCCCGCTCGTCCGAGCGTTCCGGCCTCGAGGTCGAGGTCGGACGCACCACCCTCGACCCGGTCGCCACGCTCGGCGGCTCCGGCGGCTCGCACCACGGCGAGCGCGGCGCCACCGTCAAGGCCCCTGTCGACGTCGAGAAGGTGACCGCCGGCCTCGGGTCCACCGAGGAGCGGAGCCGCTCGCACTCGGGCTCGACCACGACCCGCGAGTCCGCGTCCGGGCTCGGCGTGGACGTGCGCGAGGTCGCCGCCGACCCCGCGGCCACCCTGGGCGGTGACCGAGGCCTCGAGGTGGCGGCTCCGGTCGACGTCGAGAAGGTGGCCGCCGGTCTGGGCCGCCAGGAGTCCAGCACCACCACGGGCACCCCCGGCCACACCGGTGGCACCACCGCCGAGCACTCCGAGTCCGGCCTCGGCCTCGACGTCGGCGAGCTCACCACCCACCCCGTCGTCGACCTCGACGACACCACCCACGACACCGACAGCAACCCGCTGATCGACGTCCCGCTCGACCTCGACGGCATCGAGCTCGGCCTCGGCACCCGTGACTCCAGCACCACCACGGGCGCCCCCGGCCACACCGGCGGCACCACCACCGAGCACTCCGAGTCCGGCCTCGGCCTCGACGTCGGCGAGCTCACCACCCACCCCGTCGTCGACCTCGCCGACACCACCCACGACACCGACAGCAACCCGCTGATCGACGTCCCGCTCGACCTCGACGGCATCGAGCTCGGCCTCGGCACCCGTGAGTCCAGCACCACCACGGGCACCCCCGGCCACACCGGTGGCACCACCACCGAGCACTCCGAGGCCGGCCTCGGCCTCGACGTCGGCGAGCTCACCACCCACCCCGTCGTCGACCTCGACGGCCTGCTGACGGTCGAGCTGCCGATCTCGCTCGGCGGCATCGACCTGGGCCTGGGCCGCACCGAGACGTCGACCTCGACCGGTCCTGACGCCCCGGCGCCGGGTGACGGCGGCACGCCGACGACGCCGGTCGCCCCGACCACCCCGGTCGTCCCGACGACGCCCACCCAGCCGGCGACGCCCACCGCGCCGACGGCCCCGGGCGGTGGCCAGCCGTCGACGGACGACGGCTCGACCGGTGGTCAGCCCAGCACCGGCGACACCGACACCCTGCCTGTTCCCGGCACCGAGGCCCCGGGCACCAGCCCGGGCGGCACGCTGCCGGGCCTGGGCGGCGACGGCGGCTCCGGCCTGCCGGACCTCGTCGGTGGCCTGCTCGGCGCCGTCGTGGGCACCGTGACCGGTGGCCTGGAGGACGTGGTCGAGGGCCTGCTCGGGGGCGGCCAGCCGACCACGCCGACGGTGCCGCAGGTCCCGAGCACGGACCCCGGCACGCGTCCGGAGCCGGTGCAGCCGGCCCCGGCGCCCGCGCCGGCCGACCCGGGCACGGAGGGTCCTGACACCGACGGCACCCCGCCGGCCGAGGGACCGGACTGCGGCTGCGCGGGCGGCGACGCCGGCGCGACCGACGACGTGACCGACACCGTCGGCGACGTCGTGGGCAGCACGACCGAGGTCGTGGACGAGGTCGTCGAGACGGTCACCGAGACCGTGTCCGACACGGTCGACACCGTCACCGACGTGGTGGACGGCGTGACCGACGGCCTCACGAGCACGGGCACCACGCAGGTGCCCGCGGAGGACGACGACTGCTGAGTCGTCACCACCGGCCGGTCGTGGCCGGGCTCTCGGGCCCGGCCACGGCCGTCGTCGTGCTCAGGCCAGGCGGTTGGCGACGACGTCGCACAGCGCCCGCAGCGCCTCACGGGCGGGCACGTCGGGCAGCTTGTCGAGCAGGGCACGGGCCGCGTCGGCCTCGGCCTGGACGTGGGCTCGTGCCTCGTCGAGCGCCGGGTGGGCGCGCAGCAGGGCCAGCGCCTCGGCGTGCTCGGCGTCGTCGACCAGCGGCGTCGCGAGCAGCTCGCGCAGCCGGGCGTCCGCGGGATCGGTGGATCCGATCGCGATGAGCGTGGGCAGCGTCAGGACGCCCTCGCGCAGGTCGGTGCCGGGGGTCTTGCCGGACGTCTCGGAGTCGGCGGCCACGTCCAGCACGTCGTCGGCGAGCTGGAAGGCCAGGCCGATGCGCTCGCCGTACTCGCCGAGGGCGGCCTGCACCTCGTCGGACGCGCCCGACTCGCGGGCGCCCATGAGCGCGGACGCCGCGATGAGCGAACCGGTCTTGTCGGCCACGACGTCCAGGTAGTGGCGCAGCGGGTCGGCGCCCTCGGCCGGGCCGAGCGTCTCGTGGATCTGGCCGCGCACCAGGCGCGAGAACGTGCGCGCCTGGATGTGGACGGCCTCGGGGCCGAGGTCGGCCACGATGTCGGAGGCCAGGGCGAACAGGTAGTCGCCGGCCAGGATGGCCAGGGAGTTGTCCCAGCGGGCGTTGGCGCTCTGCGCACCGCGCCGCTTGGGGGCCTCGTCCATGACGTCGTCGTGGTACAGCGTGGCCAGGTGGGTCAGCTCGACCACCGTGGCGGCCTCGACGACCTCGTCGCGGGCCGGGTCGCCGAACTCGGCGGCCAGCAGGGTCAGCAGCGGGCGGAAGCGCTTGCCTCCGGCGTTGAGCAGGTGCGAGGCGATCTCGGCGACGAACCGCTCGTCGCGGGTCACGGCCGCCTGGAGCCGCGTCTCCACCCGGTCGACGCCCGCCTGGACGCGCGCCTCCAGCACGTCGTCGGTGAAGGACACACCGAGGGTCGTGGTCATGGGGCCGCACACACTCCTAGGTCCGGGCCGGGCACGCGGGTCAGCGGACGAACGCGCCTGCCTGCTGCGCCAGATCGAGCACCGGACCCGGCATCACGCCGAGCGCCACCGTCGCCACGGCGGCGACGGTGACCACTACGGTAGTCATGGCGCCGGGCACGGCAAGCAGCGGCCCGTCCGGGCGCGGCTCGTCGAAGAACATCGTCAGCACGACCCGCACGTAGAAGAACGCGGCGACCGCCGAGACCAGCACGCCGAGCACGACCAGCGGCCACAGCCCGCCGGCCCAGGCCGCGCTGAAGACGCCCCACTTGCCGATGAACCCGGCCGTCAGCGGGATGCCGGCGAACGACAGCATGAACAGCGCGAACGCCCCGGCCAGCCACGGCGCGCGCCGGCCCAGACCCGTCCAGGTGTCGAGGTCGGTGGACTCGCCGCTCGCGTCGCGCACCAGCATCACGACCGCGAACGCGCCGATCGTGGCCACGCCGTACGCGGTCAGGTAGAACAGCGCGGACGACACCGACGTGATGCCGTCGCCGCCGGTGGCCCCCACGACGCCGACCAGGATGAACCCGGCGTGCGCGATCGAGGAGTAGGCCAGCATCCGCTTGACGTCGCCCTGCGCGATCGAGCCGACGGCGCCGACCAGCATGGTGAGCGCGGCGACGGCCCAGAACGCCGGCTGCCAGTCCCACTCGGCGCCGCCGAACGCGACCAGCAGCACCCGCGCCAGGGCGACCACCGCGGCCGCCTTGGTGCCGGCCGCCATGAAGGCGGTGACCGGGGTCGGCGCGCCCTGGTAGACGTCCGGGGTCCAGCTGTGGAACGGGACGGCGCCGACCTTGAACAGCAGCCCGACCGCGAGCAGCGCGACACCGGCGAGCAGGAGCGGGCGCTCCTGGGTGCGCGACGCGACGGCGTCCGCGACCTCGGCCAGGCCGAAGCCGCCCGCGTAGCCGTAGACGAGCGCGACGCCGTAGAGGAAGAAGGCCGACGAGAACGCGCCGAGCAGGAAGTACTTGAGCGCCGCCTCCTGGCTCAGCAGCCGGCGCCGGCGGGCCAGGCCGCACAGCACGTACAGCGGCAGGCTCAGCACCTCCAGCGCCACGAACATCATGAGCAGGTCGGTGCTGGCGGCGAACAGCATCATGCCGAGCAGCGCGAACAGCGCGAGCGGGAACACCTCGGTGTGCTCGAGCCGGTGCCGGGTCGCCTCGGCCTCGCCGGACGAGCCCGGCGCGTCCGCGGCCCGGCCGGTGAACGCGCTGAGCCCGCCGCCGAGCCGGCGCTCGGCGAACAGCAGCATCGACAGCAGCGCCAGGACGAGCAGCAGGCCCCAGGTGAACAGGGACGGCCCGTCGACCGACAGCGCCCCCTCGGCGGCGACCTGTCCCCGGGCGAGCACGTCGCCGTCCAGGACGTCGGTGCGGGTGGCGGTCCAGATCGTGGTGCCGAGCGCGGCCACGACGCCGCCGATGGCGACGGACGCCTGGACCACGAACCGCGGACCGCGCGGCACGAACGCCTCGAGCAGCACGCCGACCACGGCGACGGCGCCCAGCACCATGAGCGGCGCGATCAGGTCCCACTCCAGGACCGGTGCGGGGATCTCGTTCATCAGTGCCCCTCCTCCTGCGGCTCGGACTGCGCGACCGGCGCCGGGGTGCGCGGCTCCGGGTCGCCGACGCCGACCACGTGCGACACCTCGTCGACGGCCGGCTCGATGACGTCCAGCAGCGGCTGCGGGTAGAAGCCCAGCGCGAGGATCAGCACGACGAACGGGCTCAGCGCGGCGACCTCCCGGGTGCCGAGGTCGCGCATGCCGCCGACGTCCGGCGACAGCGGCCCGGTCATCGTCCGCCGGTACAGCCGCAGCACGTAGACCGCCGCCAGGACGATGCCGAGCGCGGCGATGGCCCCGATCACCGGCTCGCGGCTGAACGTGCCGACGATGACCAGCAGCTCGGAGACGAACGGCGCCATGCCCGGCAGCGACAGGCTGGACAGGCCGCCGACCAGCAGCATCCCGGACATGATCGGCGCGATCCGCTGGACGCCGCCGAACGCCGCGACGTCGGCCGAGCCGCGCTGGGCGATCATCACGCCGGTCACCAGGAACAGCACGGCGGTCGAGAGGCCGTGGTTGAGCATGTAGAGCACGGACCCGGCCATGGACGTCGTGGTGAGCGCGAAGACGCCCAGCACGATGAAGCCGAAGTGCGACACCGACGTCAGCGCGACGAGCCGGCGCAGGTCGTCCGCCCCGATCGCGAGCAGCGCGCCGTACAGGATGCTGATCACCGCGAGCGTCATGACGACCGGGCTGGCCCACTCCGACGCGCCCGGGAACAGCCCGAGGCAGAAGCGGATCATGCCGAACGTGCCGATCTTGTCGATGACGCTGACCATCAGCACCGACGTGGCCGGCGTCGCCGCGCCGGCCGCGTCCGGCAGCCAGGTGTGCAGGGGCCACAGCGGCGCCTTGATCGCGAAGGCCAGGAAGAAGCCGAGGAACAGCATCCGCTCGGTCCAGACGCCCATCTCCAGGCCCTGCAGGTCGGTGAGCAGGTACGACGGCTCGCCGGCGTCGGCCGAGAGCACGTACAGCCCGACCACCGCGGCCAGCATGACCAGGCCGCCGACCAGGTTGTAGACCAGGAAGCCGATCGCCGCCCGGCCCCGCCCGGCGGTGCCGTAGCTGCCGATGAGGAAGTAGATCGGTACCAGCGTCGCCTCGAACAGCACGTAGAACAGGAACACGTCCGTGGCGCAGAAGACCCCGATGGCCAGGCCCTCGAGCACGAGCATCCAGGCCAGGTAGCCGTTGCTGGCACCCTCGGAGGCGGGCAGCCGGTCGCGCAGCGCGGCGAGGACGACGAACGGCGTCAGCACCGTGGTGAGCAGGACGAGCGTGAGCCCCAGGCCGTCGACGCCGAGCGCGTAGTGGACGCCCATCGGCTCGATCCAGGTGCGCTGCTCGGTGAGCTGCATGCCGCCGGCCTCGACGTCGTACCGCGCGAGCACGGCCAGCGACAGCCCGAGCGTCGCGCCGGTGACGGCGACGGCGAACCAGCGGCCCCAGTCGCCCCGCGGGGCGAGGGCCAGGACGAGGCCGCCGACGATCGGCAGCAGGGCGAGCGCGGTGAGCATCATGCGATCGTCACCGCCAGCAGGGCCGCGGCCAGCGCGGCGGCGCCGCCGAACAGGACGAGCGCGTAGGAGCGGACGAAGCCGGTCTGCAGCCGGCCCAGGCCCTGCGACGCGTCGCGGAACAGCCCGGCCAGGCCGCTGACCGCCCCGGCGACGACGTGCTTGTCGAAGGCGGTGACGCCGCGCACGAGCTGCCCGGTCGGCCGCACGACGAGCGCGTCGTTGACCGCGTTGCCGTACAGCTCGTGCCGGGCCGCCCGCGTCCACCAGCCGACCTCGCGGTCCGTCGGCGCGTCGGCGGCGACCTCGCGGCGTCCGTAGGTGGCCCAGGCCAGGGCGACGCCGGCGGCGACCACCACCAGCACGGACAAGGTCAGGACGATCGCGGGCACGGGCAGCTCCTCGTGGTGGGCCTCGCCGACGACCGGCGCCAGCCAGTCGGTGATCCAGTGGCCGAGCAGCATCACGCCGCCGAGCACCGACAGCGCGGCCAGGACGACCAGCGGCACGGTCATGACGGCGGGCGACTCGTGCGGGTGGACGCCCTCGCGCCACCGCTTGCGGCCCAGGAACGTCATGGCCATGAGCCGGGTCATGTAGAACGCCGTCACCCCGGCGCCGAGCAGCGTGCCGAGCCCGACCCAGACGTTGAAGCCGAACGCGGTCTCGATGATCTTGTCCTTGCTCCAGAAGCCGGACAGGCCCGGGAAGCCGATGATCGCCAGGTAGCCGGCCGCGAACGTGAAGAACGTGACCGGCATGGCGGTGCGCAGCGCCCCGTAGTGCCGCATGTCGACGTCGTCGCCGGTGCCGTGCATGACCGAGCCGGCGCCCAGGAACATGTTCGCCTTGAAGAAGCCGTGGGTGACGAGGTGGAAGATCGCGAACGCGTACCCGGCCGGGCCCAGGCCCGCGGCGAGCGTCATGTACCCGATCTGGCTCATCGTCGAGCCGGCGAGCGCCTTCTTGATGTCGTCCTTCGCGCAGCCGATCGCGGCGCCGGCCAGCAGCGTGACCAGGCCGACCGCGACGACCGCCAGGCGCGCGGCCTCGCTCGCGTCGTAGATCGCGGCCGACCGGACGATGAGGTAGACGCCGGCGGTCACCATGGTCGCGGCGTGGATGAGCGCCGACACCGGGGTGGGGCCCTCCATGGCGTCCAGCAGCCAGGCCTGCAGCGGCACCTGGGCGGACTTGCCGCACGCGCCGAGCAGGAGCAGCAGGCCGAGCCCGGTGACGACGCCGTCCGACAGGGCCGGGACGCCGGTGGCCACGCGAGCGATGTCGGTGGTGCCGAGGTGGGCCAGCATGAGCGCGATGGCGATCACCATGCCCAGGTCGCCCACGCGGTTCATGACGAACGCCTTCTGCGCGGCCGCCGCGGCGGACGGCTTGTGCTGCCAGAACCCGATGAGCAGGTAGGACGCCAGACCGACGCCCTCCCAGCCCAGGAACAGCACGAGGTAGTCGGCGGCCAGGACGAGCGTGAGCATCGCGGCCACGAACAGGTTGAGGAAGGCGAAGAAGCGGCGGCGCCGCGGGTCGTCGGCCATGTACCCGATCGAGTACACGTGGATGAGCGTGCCGACGCCGGTGATGAGCAGCACGAACAGCGCCGACAGCTGGTCGTAGGTGAGCGCCATGTCGACCCTGACGCGTCCGACGTCGAACCAGGTGAACAGCGTCGTGGTGACCGAGCGGTCGTCGGCGTCGCGGCCGGCCAGGGCGACGAACAGGACGGCGCCCCACACGAACGAGGCGGCGGACGCGGCGGTGCCGATCCAGTGCCCGAACCGGTCGCTCTCCTTGCCCCAGGTGAGCAGCAGCAGCGCACCGGCCAGCGGCAGGGCGACCAGCACCCACGCGGTGTCGAGGACGTCGTTCACGACCGGCACCTCACGCCTTCAGCAGGCTCGCGTCGTCGACCGAGGTCGAGCGCCGCGTGCGGTAGATGGACACGATGATGGCCAGGCCGACGACGACCTCGGCGGCGGCGACGACCATGACGAAGAAGGCGGCCAGCTGGCCGTCCAGCTCGCCGTGGCGCCGCGAGAAGGAGACGAGCGCGAGGTTCGCGGCGTTGAGCATGAGCTCGACGCACATGAACACGACGATCGCGTTGCGCCGCACGAGCACGCCGGCGGCACCGATCGTGAACAGCAGCATCGACAGCCCCAGGTACTCGGTCATCGCGGGTCCTCCCCGGGCTCGAGCTCGCGGGCGACGGCGTCGACCTCGGACCGGTCGCCCGGACGCACCTGGTCGCGGGCCCGCAGCGGCGCGGGCACGGACGTCTCGACGACCGAGCCGTCGGGCAGCAGCGCCGGGGTGTCGACCGCGTTGTGCCGGGCGAACACGCCCGGCGTGGGCAGCTGGCCGGGGTGGGTGCCGTGGTGGGCGTAGTCCTGCAGGCGTCCCTCGGCGACCTCGCGCTGGGTCAGACGCCGGCCGAGCCGCTCGCGGTGCGCGAGCACCATGGCGCCGAGCACCGCGGTGATGAGCAGCGCCGCGGTGGCCTCGAAGGCCAGCACGTACGGACCGAACATGAGCGCGGCGAGCCCCTCGACGTTGCCGCCCTCGTTCGCGGCGTCGACGCCGACCACCGCGCCGGTGACCGACTGCGCGACCCCCACGACGCCGAGGGCCCCGAAGACGAGCGCGACGACGACCGCGCCGATGCGCTGGCCCGGGATGGACTCGGCGAGGCTCTCGGCCGACTCGACGCCAACCAGCATGAGCACGAAGAGGAACAGCATCATGATCGCGCCGGTGTAGACGACGATCTGGACGGCGAACAGGAACGGGGCGCCCTGGGCGGCGTAGAGCACGGCCAGCGAGATCATCACGACCGCCAGGCACAGCGCGGCGTGCACCGCCTTGCGGGCGAGCACGAGACCGAGCGCGGCCAGCACCATGAACGGCGCCAGCACCCAGAACGCGGTCATGCGTCCTCCGCCGGCGTCGTGACGGCTCCCGTGTAGTAGTCGTGGTGGTCGTCGGACAGCAGCATGTCGTGCGGCGGCTCGGTCATGCCGGGCAGCAGCGGCGCGAGCAGGTCGGACTTGGTGTAGATCAGCGCGCCGCGGTCGTCGTCGGCCAGCTCGTACTCGTTGGTCATCGTCAGCGCCCGGGTCGGGCAGGCCTCGATGCACAGCCCGCAGAGGATGCAGCGCAGGTAGTTGATCTGGTAGACGCGGCCGTAGCGCTCACCGGGGCTGAACCGCTCGTCCGCGGTGTTCGCCGCCCCCTCGACGTAGATCGCGTCGGCCGGGCAGGCCCAGGCGCACAGCTCGCAGCCGACGCACTTCTCGAGCCCGTCGGGCCAGCGGTTCAGCTGGTGGCGGCCGTGGAAGCGCGGCGCCGTCGGGAGCTTCTCGTAGGGGTACTGCTCGGTGACGGTCTTCCGGAACATCGTCCGGAAGGTGACGCCGAACCCGGCGACCGGGTCCCACAGCGTCTCCTTGAGCGTCCTGCTCGCGTCGTCAGGCATCGGAGTCCTCCTTGTCGCGCGCGTGGTGGGCGATCGCGGTCTGGGTCCACGGCCGGGTCGGGACGTGCGGGGCCTGCGGCGGCGGCACGGGGTAGCCGCCGGCGTAGGCGTCGAAGTCGGGCTCGTCGGCCGGCTCGGACTCGGCCGGCTCGTCGCCGCGGCGTCCGGGCAGCAGCAGCGTCGCCAGCAGGACGACGGCGGCGACGCCGGCGGCCACGAGCAGCGCGGTGCGGTCGAGCTGACCCTCCTGCTGGGCCTTGCGCAGCACGATCACCGCGACGGTCCAGGCGAGCGCGGCCGGGATGAGCACCTTCCAGCCGAAGGTCATGAACTGGTCGTAGCGCAGCCGCGGCAGGGTGCCGCGCAGCCAGATGAACAGGAAGATGAAGCCCAGCGTCTTGCCCAGGAACCACAGCACGGGCCAGTAGCCGTCGTTGGCGCCCTCCCAGACCTGGGCCAGGCCGAACGGGGCGCGCCAGCCGCCGAGGAACAGCGTGGTGGCGATCGCCGAGACGGTGACCATGTTGACGTACTCGGCCAGGAAGAACAGCGCGAACTTCAGCGACGAGTACTCGGTGTGGAAGCCGCCGACGAGCTCGCCCTCGGCCTCGGGCAGGTCGAACGGCGCGCGGTTGGTCTCGCCGACCATGGCCACGACGTAGATGAGGAACGAGGGCACCAGCGGCAGGAAGTACCAGAGATCCTCCTGGGCGGCGACGATCTCCGAGGTGGACATCGAGCCGGCGTACAGGAAGACGGTGACGAAGCTCAGGCCCATCGCGACCTCGTACGAGATCACCTGGGCGCTGGACCGCAGGCCGCCCAGCAGCGCGTACGTCGAGCCGGACGACCAGCCGGCCAGCACGATGCCGTAGACGCCGATCGACGTCACGGCCAGGACGTACAGCACGCCGACGGGCAGGTCGGTCAGCTGCAGCGCGGTGTAGGTGTCGGTGAACGGGATGCGCACCTCGGGCCCGAACGGGATGACCGCCCAGGCCAGGAACGCCGGGATGGTGGCCAGGATCGGCGCGAGGACGTAGACCAGCTTGTCGGCCGCCTTGACGACCAGGTCCTCCTTGAGCGCCAGCTTCACGCCGTCGGCCAGGCTCTGCAGCAGGCCGAACGGCCCGTTGACGTTGGGGCCGACGCGGTGCTGCATGCGGGCCACGACGCGGCGCTCGAACCAGATGTTGAACAGCGTGTAGAGCACCAGGATCACGAAGATCAGCACGGCCTTGAGCACGACCACCCACACCGGGTCGTTCATCGGGCCACCTCCCCACGGACGAGCTCGACGGCCTCGCCGCGGACGGCGTGCAGGTGGACGTCCGCGGTGGCGGGCACCCACACGACGCCGTCGGGCAGGTCGGCCGCCTCGGCCGGATAGGTGACCCGCTCCCCCGCGGCGGTGACGACGGTGGCGGGCGCGCCGGCGGTGAGGCCGGCCGCGGCCAGGGTGGCCAGGCTGGCCCGCACGGCCGGCGGTCGCGCGGTGGCCCGGTAGGTCTCGGCACCGTCCTGCAGGCGTCCGGAGTCGATCAGCTGGCGCCAGGTGTCGAGCACGAGCGGCGCGTCGGACGCGCGCGAGGTGCCGACGGTCGGCGGCGCGGCCCGCTCACCGTCCCAGGGCCCCAGCTCGGTCATCTCGGCCATGGCGCCCTCGGGGGTGCGGAAGCCGAGCGGCGTGCCCAGCTCCTCGGCGATGCCGGCCAGCACCCGGACGTCGGGGAGCGACCCGGCCACGTCCAGCACGCGCGGGAACGGGCGCAGGCGTCCCTCCCAGGTGACGAACGTGCCGGACTTCTCGACCGGCGGGGCGACGGGGAGCACCACGTCGGCGAGCTCGGTGACCGCGGAGGACCGGACCTCGAGGCTCACGACGAACGCCCGCTCGAGCGCGGCCCGGGCCACGGCCGGGTCGGGCAGGTCGTCGAGGTCGACACCGCCGACGAGCAGACCGGCGAGCGAGCCGTCCGCGGCGGCGGCCAGCATCGCGGCGGTGTCCCGGCCGGGCGCGGTGGGCAGGGATGGCACGCCCCAGGCCGCGGCGAGGTCGGCGCGGGCGGCCGGGTCGGAGACCGGACGGGCGCCCGGCAGCAGGCCGGGCAGGCATCCGGCCTCGACCGCCCCCCGGTCGCCGGCCCGACGCGGCACCCAGGCGAGGCGGGCCCCGGAGCCGGCGATCAGCGCGGCGGCCGCGGCCAGGGCGCCCGGTGCGTCGGCCAGCCGCTCGCCGACCAGCAGGACGTCGTCGGGTCCGAGCTCGAGCGCCGCGAGGGCGGCCGCCTCGTCGCCGGGCCGGGTGCGGACGAGCTCGGCGCCGAGCTTGGCCAGGCCGCGGGTGGTGTGCGAGGCGACGGCGACGACCCGCAGGCCGCGGCGCGACGCCTTGCGCAGCCGCAGGAAGAGCGTGGCGGCCTCGTCCTCGGGCTCGAGCCCGGCGAGCACCACGGTGCGCGCCCGCTCCAGCGAGGCGTACGTGACCGACGGGCCGGTCGCGGCGACCCGCGACGCGAGGAACTGCTCCTCCTCGCCACCGGCGAGCGCGGCGCGGGTGCGGAAGTCGACGTCGTGGGCGCCCAGCGCGGTGCGGGCCAGCTTGGCGTACGCGTAGGCGTCCTCGGCGGTCAGGCGTCCGCCCGGCAGCACCCCCACCCCGGCGGCGTCACGGGCGGCGGCCAGGCCCCGGGCGGCGACGGCCAGCGCACCGGGCCACGACATGGGCACGAGCTCGCCGGACTCGTCGCGCACCAGCGGCGTGCGCAGCCGGTCGGCCTGCTGGCTCCAGCGGAACGCGAAGCGGTCCTTGTCGCTGATCCACTCCTCGTTGACCTCGGGGTCGTCGCCGGCCAGGCGGCGCATGACCGTGCCGCGGCGGTGGTCGACCCGGACGGCTGCCCCGCACGCGTCGTGCTCGGACACCGTCGGCGTCGACACCAGGTCGAAGGGACGGGCGCGGAAGCGGTAGTCGGCGCTGGTGAGCGCGCCGACCGGGCAGATCTGGATGGTGTTGCCCGAGAAGTAGGAGTGGAACGGGACGTCCGGCGCCGTGCCGACCTGCTGCCAGGCCCCCCGCTCGACGAGCGCGATGAACGGGTCGCCGGCGATCTCCTCGGAGAAGCGGGTGCACCGCGCGCACAGCACGCAGCGCTCGCGGTCGAGCAGCACCTGGGCCGAGACCGGCAGCGGCTTGGGGTACGTGCGCTTGGTCTCGGTGAACCGGGTCTCGCCCTGGCCGTGGCTCATCGCCTGGTTCTGCAGCGGGCACTCGCCGCCCTTGTCGCAGACCGGGCAGTCGAGCGGGTGGTTGACCAGCAGCAGCTCCATCGTGCCGCGCTGGGCCTTGTCGGCCACGGCGGACGTCAGCTGGGTGCGCACGACCATGCCCGGCGCGACCTCGATCGTGCAGGACGCCTGCGGCTTGGGCAGCCCGCGGCCGTTGCCCGCGTCGGGCACCTCGACCAGGCACTGGCGGCACGCACCCACGGGCTCGAGCAGCGGGTGGTCGCAGAAGCGCGGGATCTCGATGCCGACCAGCTCGGCGGCGCGGATGACCAGCGTCCCCTTCGGCACGCTGACCTCGACGTCGTCGATCGTCAGGGTGACCAGCTCGACCGGCTCGGCGCCGGTGCTGCTGCGCTCGGGCGTCAGGGTCATGCGGGGCTCCCCTCCAGCGGACGGGCCCAGGCGGTCGAGCGCTCCGGCGGGAACAGCTCGCGGCTCGGCGTGTGCATGCCGGCGTCGAACTCGTCACGGAAGTGCTTGATCGCCGACGTGATGGGCGAGGTGGCACCGTCGCCGAGGGCGCAGAACGAGCGGCCGAGGATGTTGTCGCACAGGTCGAGCAGCAGCTCGACGTCGCCCGGGCGGCCCTGTCCCGCGTCGAGCCGCTGCAGCGCCTGGACCAGCCACCACGTGCCCTCGCGGCACGGCGTGCACTTGCCGCACGACTCGTGCTTGTAGAACTCCGTCCAGCGCAGCACGCAGCGCACCACCGACGTCGTCTGGTCGAACACCTGCAGGGCCTTGGTGCCGAGCATCGAGCCGACGGCCGACACGCCCTCGTAGTCGAGCGGGACGTCCAGGTGCTCGGCGGTGAGCAGCGGGGTGGACGAGCCGCCCGGCGTCCAGAACTTCAGCTCCGCGCCCTCGCGCATGCCACCGCCGAGCTCGAGCAGCTGGCGCAGCGTGACCCCGAGCGGCGCCTCGTACTGGCCGGGCCGGCGCACGTGGCCCGACAGCGAGTAGAGGGTGAAGCCCTTGGACTTCTCGGTGCCCATGGACCCGAACCACTCGACGCCGCCGCGGACGATGGCCGGGACGGACGCGATGGACTCGACGTTGTTGATGACCGTCGGGCTGGCGTACAGGCCCTCGACGGCGGGGAACGGCGGACGCAGCCGGGGCTGGCCGCGGCGTCCCTCGAGCGAGTCGAGCAGCGCGGTCTCCTCGCCGCAGATGTAGGCGCCGGCGCCGGCGTGGACCACGAGGTCGACGTTCACCCCCGTGCCCAGGACGTCCGTCCCCAGGTAGCCGGCCTCGTACGCCTCGCGCACCGCGGCCCGCAGCCGGCGGACGACGTGCAGCACCTCGCCGCGCACGTAGATGAACGCGCGCTCGGCCCGGATGGCGTGGGCGGCGAGCACGACGCCCTCGACCAGGGTGTGCGGCGAGGCCATCATGAGCGGGATGTCCTTGCAGGTGCCCGGCTCGGACTCGTCGGCGTTGACCACGAGGTACTTGGGCTTCGGGTTGTCCTGCGGGATGAACGACCACTTCATGCCGGTCGGGAACCCGGCGCCGCCCCGACCGCGCAGCCCGGCGTCCTTGACCAGGGCGGTCAGGTCGGCCGGGCTCATCGCCAGGCCGGCACGCAGCGCCTGGTAGCCGCCCCGGCGCTCGTAGGCCTCCAGCGTCCAGGCCCGGTCGTCGCCCCAGCCCGCCGTCAGCACCGGCGTCAGCACGTCAGTCATCGGAACCACCGCCCTCCACGTCCGCCGGGGACTCGGCGACCTCGGTCTCGCTCTGCGCCCGCGCGGTGTCGGCCTGCGCGGCGGCCCCCCGCGGGTCCGTCTCGGTCCCGGTCCCTGAGCCTGTCGAAGGGGCTTCGACAGGCTCAGCCGTCGGGGTGCGGTCCGCGTCGGGGAACGGCGGGGCCTGCCAGCCGCGCTCGGCGGCGATGCGCAGCCCGGCCAGCGTCGCCTCGCCGGCGGCGGGCCCCTCGTCGACCAGCCCGTCCTCGAACCCGGCCAGGACCCGCTCGGCCTCGCGCCAGCTCGTGATGGTGGCCCCGCGGGTGGCCTGCACGGGCTCGCCGCGACGCAGGCGGTCGACCACCTCGATCGCCGAGTCGGGCGTCTGGCCGTCGAACAGCTCCCAGTTGACCGTCATCACCGGTGCGTAGTCGCACGCGGCGTTGCACTCGATGTGCTCCAGCGAGATGGCGCCGTCGGCGCTGGTCTCGTCGTTGCCGACGTCCAGGTGGGCGCACAGCCGCTGGAAGATCTCGTCACCGCCCATGACGGCGCACAGCGTGTTGGTGCAGACGCCGACGTGGTGCGTGCCCATCGGCCGGCGCTTGTACATCGTGTAGAACGTCGCGACGCCGCTGACCTCGGCCGCGCTCAGCCCGAGCAGGTCGGCGCACGCCCCGATGCCCTCGCTGGTGACGCAGCCCTGCACGGACTGGACGAGGTGGAGCATCGGCAGCAGCGCGCTGCGCGGCTGCGGGTAGCGACCGGCCAGCTCGCGCAGCTCGGCGAGCGTCGTCTCCGGCAGCGGCGGGGCGTCCGTCGGCGGCGCGTCGACCGGCTCGGCCAGCGGACGTCCGGGGTCGCCGGGCAGGTGCGAGGTGGTCATCGGTCGACGCCTCCCATCACGGGGTCGATGGACGCGACGGCGACGATGACGTCGCTGAGCATGCCGCCCTCGCTCATCACCGACGTGCCCTGCAGGTTGACGAAGGACGGGTCGCGGAAGTGGGCCCGGTACGGGCGCGTGCCGCCGTCGGAGACCAGGTGGCAGCCGATCTCGCCGCGGGGCGCCTCGATCGCGGTGTAGACCTGGCCGGCCGGCACCCGGAAGCCCTCGGTGACCAGCTTGAAGTGGTGGATCAGCGCCTCCATCGACTCGCCCATGATGTGCGCGATGTGCTCGGGGCTGTTGCCCTGGCCGTCACCACCCACGCTGAGCTTCGCCGGCCAGGCGATCTTCTTGTCGGCGACCATGACCGGGGCGCCCTCCATGCGGGCCAGGCGGTCGACGCACTGCTCGACGATGCGCAGCGACTGCCACATCTCGTCCTGGCGCACCCGGAAGCGTCCGTACGCGTCGGGCTGCTCCCAGGTGGCGACGTCGAACTCGTAGGTCTCGTAGTCCCAGTAGGGCTGGGTGCGGCGCAGGTCCCAGGCGTAGCCGGTCGAGCGGAGCACCGGCCCGGTGATGCCGAGGGCCAGGCAGCCGGCGAGGTCGAGGTGGCCGACGTCGACGAGCCGCGCCTTGAAGATCGGGTTGGCGTTGCACAGCGCCGCGTACTCGGGCAGCCGCTTCTTGAGCAGCGCGACGGTCTCGCGGACCTTGTCCAGGGTGCCGGGCGGCACGTCCTGCGCGACGCCGCCGGGGCGGAGGTAGGCGTGGTTCATGCGCAGCCCGGTGATCATCTCGAAGACGTCCAGGATGAGCTCGCGGTCGCGGAAGCCGCAGGTCATGACCGTGAGCGCGCCGAGCTCCATGCCGCCGGTGGCGATGCAGACCAGGTGGCTGGAGATGCGGTTGAGCTCGAGCAGCAGGACGCGGAGCACCTTGGCCTTCTCGGGCACGTCGTCCTCGATGCCGAGCAGGCGCTCGACGGCCTGGACGTAGACGGCCTCGTTGGAGAACGGGGCGACGTAGTCCATCCGGGTGCAGAAGGTCACGCCCTGGGTCCAGGTGCGGTACTCCATGTTCTTCTCGATGCCGGTGTGCAGGTAGCCGATGCCGGCGCGGGCGTCGGTGACCGTCTCGCCGTCGATCTCCAGGATGAGCCGCAGCACGCCGTGGGTGCTCGGGTGCTGCGGGCCCATGTTGACCACGAGCCGGTCGCCCTCGACGCCGGCGGCGTCGATGGTGTCCCAGTCCTGGCCGGTGACGGTGAAGACCGGGCCCTCGGTGGTCTCGGTGCTGCTCGCGTACGGATCGCTGGTCACGAGTACGACCTCCGCTCGTCCGGAGGAGGCACGACTGCCTCCTTGTACTCGACGGGCACGCCGCCCAGCAGCGCGCGGAGCTTGCGCAGCGCGCCATCGAGGACAGCGTCCGGGACTGCCCGCTGGGCCCTCACGAGTACGACCTCCGCTCGTCCGGAGGAGGCACGGTCGCGCCCTTGTACTCCACCGGGACGCCGCCCAGCGGGTAGTCCTTGCGTTGAGGGTGGCCGGGCCAGTCGTCGGGCATGAGGATGCGGGTCAGCGCGGGGTGGCCGTCGAAGACGATGCCGAACATGTCCCACGTCTCGCGCTCGTGCCAGTCCGCCGTCGGGTACACGCTCACGACGCTGGGCACGTGCGGGTCGGCGTCCGGGCAGGTGGTCTCGACCCGGACCCGGCGGTTGTGGGTCATCGAGAGCAGGTGGAGCGCGACGTGCAGCTCGGCTCCCTCGTCGCCGGGCAGGTGGACGCCGGACAGGCTGCTGAGCACCTCGAAGCGCAGGCTCGGCTCGTCGCGCAGGTGCTGGGCCGCCTCGCGCAGGTGCTCGCGGCGGACCTGGAAGGTGAGCTCGCCACGGTCGACCACGATGCCCTCGAGCGTCCCGCCGTGGACGCCGCGGACGAACGCCTCGGCGACCTCGTCGAACCAGCCGCCGTACGGGGGCGGGGTCGGGGTGGGGAACGCCACCGGCCGACGCAGGCCGCCGTAGCCGCTCGTGTCGGCGCCGTCGCGCGCGCCGAACATGCCTTCGCGGACGGCGACGACCTTGAGCTCGGTGCGGTCGGCGCGGACCAGCGCCTCGCGGGAGTCGACGCCCTGGTCCTGGGTGCCGCCGGTGGACTCGGTCATCGCAGCAGGCCCTTCTGCAGCTGCGTCGGCAGGGCGGTGAGCGCGACCTGCTCGTCCTGGGCGATCTCCGCGGTCCGGTGGGCACCGAGCTTGGCGTGCTGCACCTTGTCGTGGAGCTTGAAGATCGCGTCGATGAGCATCTCGGGGCGCGGCGGGCAGCCGGGCAGGTACATGTCGACCGGCACGACGTGGTCGACGCCCTGGACGATCGCGTAGTTGTTGAACATGCCGCCGGAGCTGGCGCAGACGCCCATGGCCAGGACGTACTTGGGCTCGGCCATCTGGTCGTAGATCTGGCGCAGGACCGGCGCCATCTTCTGGCTCACCCGGCCGGCCACGATCATGAGGTCGGCCTGGCGCGGCGAGGGCCGGAAGACCTCCATGCCGAAGCGCGAGGAGTCGTAGCGCGGGGCGCCGAAGGTCATCATCTCGATCGCGCAGCAGGCCAGGCCGAACGTCGCCGGCCAGAACGAGGCCTTGCGCATGTAGCCGGCCAGGCCCTCGACCGTGCTCAGCAGGACGCCGCTGGGCAGCTTCTCCTCTAGTCCCATGCCATGCCTCCCCGACGCCACTCGTAGGCGTACGCGACGGTGATGTTGACCAGGAACAGCAGCACCGCGAGGACCGCGAACCAGCTCAGCGCGTCGAAGGCGACCGCGAACGGGTAGAGGAAGACGATCTCGATGTCGAAGACGATGAACATCATCGCGGTGAAGAAGTACTTGACCGGGATGCGTCCGCCGCCCTCGGGCACCGGCGTCGGCTGGATGCCGGACTCGTAACGGTCGAGCTTGGCGCGGTTGTAGCGGCGCGGCCCGGTCAGCGGGGCGATCGCGACGCTGAAGATCGCGAAGCCGGCCGCGATCGCGCCGAGCACCAGGATCGGTGCGTACTCACCCATCGGCCTGCCTCCGCCGGGTCGCACGTCCGCTTGTGAAACAAATCACATGCGCTGTCGAGACTCACCCTAGGCAGCCGAGGGGGTCACTCGTGAGGTAGGTCACACTAAACTTCCGCGACGTCCCAGGCGTCCCAGGACTACCTGGGGCCCCAGGTAGACCGGACGCCCCCAGGTCTGCAGACCTGGGGGCGTCGAGAACACCTGGGGCCCCCGGCGGACCGGGGCGTGATGACTACGGCTTGACGGAACGGTGCAGGGCGACGATGCCGCCGCTGAGGTTGACCCAGTCGACCCGGCCCCAGCCCGCCTCGACCATGCGCAGGGCCAGGCCGCGCTGGTCCGGCCACGCCTGGATCGACTCGGCCAGGTAGACGTACGAGTCGGGGTTCGAGCTCACCGCGCGGGCCACCGGTGGCAGCGCGCGCATGAGGTAGTTCGAGTAGATCGTCGCGAACGGCGCCCACGTGGGGCGGCTGAACTCGCAGACCACGACGCGTCCGCCGCGACGCGTGACCCGGCGCAGCTCGCGCAGGGCCTCGAGCGGGTCCTGGACGTTGCGCAGGCCGAACGAGATCGTCACCGCGTCGAACGAGTCGTCGGCGAAGGGCAGGCGCATGCCGTCGCCGGCCACGAAGGGCAGGTCCGGCTGCTGCTGCTTGCCGACCTCGAGCATGCCGAGCGAGAAGTCGCACGGCACGACCTCGGCGCCGGCGTCGGCGAACGGCTTGCTGGACGTGCCGGTGCCGGCGGCCAGGTCGAGGATGCGCTCGCCCGGCTTCGGGTCGACCAGCTCGACGACGCGGGCCCGCCAGCGGCGGTCCTGGCCGAGCGAGAGGACGTCGTTGGTCAGGTCGTACCGCTTGGCCACCTGGTCGAACATCGCGGCGACCTCGTGCGGCTGCTTCTCCAGGCTGGCTCGGCTCACCCCCCAACCTTCCCACGGGTAGGCTCGCCGCCGTGACGAACCCTGCGCTCGAGGGCGCCCGCGCCCCGCTCGTGGTGCGCACGGTGGCCGTGGACGATCCCGGCTCCCTGGTCGACCTCCTGCCCGACGACCCGCAGCTGCTCGCCTGGGTGCACGGCGAGGACGGGCTGGTCGGGTGGGGCCGCGTGGCCTCGTTCGAGTCCGCGGGACCGAGCCGGTTCGACGACGCGCGCACCTGGTGGCGCGAGCTCGCGCGCACCGCGGTCGTCCGCGACGACGTCGACCGTCCGGGCAGCGGCCTGGTCGCGTTCGGCTCGTTCGCCTTCAGCGACCAGGGCAAGGACAGCCTGCTCGTCGTGCCCGAGGTCGTGGTCGGCCGCCGCGACGGCGTCGCCTGGATGACCGTGGTGGGCACCTCGTTGCGCGGACGTCCCGAGCTCGTCGCCCAGCCCACTCCCCCGGCTCCGGTCGGCACGACGTTCTCCGACGGCGCCGTCGACGGCGCCACCTGGGAGGGCCTGGTCGCCGAGGCCGTCCGCCGCATCACCGCCGGCGACCTCGACAAGGTCGTGCTCGCCCGCGAGGTGGTCGCCGAGACCGCCGAGCCGCTGGACGTCCGCTGGCCGCTGACCCGGCTGGCCGAGACCTACCCGAGCTGCTGGACGTTCCACGTCGACGGCTTCTTCGGCGCGACGCCCGAGATGCTGGTGCGTCTGGAGCGCGGCCTGGTGACCTCGCGCGTCCTGGCCGGCACCGTGCGCCGCACCGGCGACGACGAGCGCGACCTGGCCCTGGCCGCGACCCTGGCCCGGTCCAGCAAGGACCTCGAGGAGCACGAGTACGCCGTGCGCTCGGTCGCCGAGGCACTCGCGCCCCACTGCCAGAGCATGAACGTGCCCGAGTCGCCGTTCGTGCTGCACCTGCCCAACGTCATGCACCTGGCCACCGACGTCACCGGCGTCGTCCGCGAGGGCGACGGCGCGCTGTCGCTGGCCGCGGCGCTCCACCCCTCCGCCGCCGTCGGCGGCACGCCCACCCCGACCGCGGTGGCGCTCATCGACGAGATCGAGGGCTTCGACCGGGGCCGCTACGCCGGGCCGGTCGGCTGGGTGGACGCCCGCGGCGACGGCGAGTGGGGCATCGGCCTGCGCTCGGCCGTGCTCGACTCCCCCACGTCCGTGCGGCTGTTCGCCGGCTGCGGCATCGTCGCGGACTCCGTGCCCGAGTCCGAGCTGGCCGAGACCCAGGCCAAGCTCGTCCCGGTGCGCGACGCCCTCACGCCGCCGGCCTAGCGGGTCGGGCTCCCTTCGACAGGCTCAGGGAGCGGATCAGCGACTCAGGGGGCGGGCCGCCACTCCGAGCGCAGGAGGGCGTACAGATAGCTGTCGGACCACCCGCCGTCCGCGCGCCAGCAGTCCTGCACCCGGTGCCCCTCGCGGCGCATGCCGGCCTTCTCCAGCACCCGGGCGGACGCCGGGTTCTCGGTGAAGCAGATCGCCGTCACGCGGCGCACGCCCAGCTGGTCGAAGGAGACGGCCAGCAGCTCGCGGGCCAGACCGGTGGCGATGCCGCGGCCGGCGTGGGCCGGGTCGACGAGGTAGCCGATGACCGCGTCGGTGCCGGTCGGGGCACCGGGCTGGCCACCGCCGTCCACCACGTCCAGCATGCCCATGGCGACGACCGCGCCGCCGGACTCCACGACGCACGAGAAGTCGGTCGCGCTGTCCGGCGCGCCGAGCCACTCGCGGCGCAGGTCGTCGGCCGGCACGTGGGTGCGGACGGTGTACCGGTTCGCGACCGGGTCGTTGCGCAGCACCAGCAGGCGCTCGAGGTCCGCCTCGACGGCGTCACGCAGGAGCAGGTCGCCGACGCGGCGCGGCCAGGGGGACGTCGTCACGGGGACGTTCTAGCACGCCGGGCGTCAGGCGCGCCGCGGCCAGCCCGTGTAGGCCTCGGCCAGGAACGTCGAGCCGGCCACCGACGAGGTGACCGCCGCGAGCTCGCCCTCCTGACGGCGGACGTCGAACGGCGTCGCGTCCGGCAGCGTGTGCAGCATCGTGGTCATCCAGTACGAGAAGTGCTGGGCCTTCCAGACCCGCTCCAGCGCGCGCCGGCTGTAGTCGGCCAGCGGCGCGAGGCCACCGGCCGCCACGGCCCGTTCGAGCTCCTCGGCCAGCACCCGGACGTCGGCCAGGGCCAGGTTCAGGCCCTTCGCGCCGGTCGGGGGCACGGTGTGGGCGGCGTCGCCGGCGAGCACGAGCCGGCCGTGGTGCATCGGCTCCTGCACGAAGCTGCGGAACGGCAGCACCGAGCGGGACGTGATGGGTCCCTCCTGCAGCGTGTAGCCGTTGGCACCCACGCGGGTCTGCAGCTCGGACCAGATGCGGTCGTCCGACCACGCCTGCGGATCCTCGGACGGGTCGCACTGGAAGTACATGCGCTGGAGCGTCTCGGTGCGCTGGCTGATCAGCGCGAAGCCGTGCTCGGAGTGGCTGTAGATCAGCTCCGGGGCGCTGGGCGGGGCCTCGGTCAGGATGCCGAACCAGGCGAACGGGTACTCACGGAAGTACTGGCGGCGCGAGTCCTCAGGCACCTCGCGACGGCACAGGCTGCGCGAGCCGTCCGCGCCGACCAGGAAGTCCGCGCGCAGCTCGTGCTGAGCGCCGTCGGCGTCGGTGAACCGGACGAACGGGGCGTCGGACTCCAGGTCGCCGACGCTCACGTCGCTGACGCCGAAGCGCACGTCGCCGCCGTCGCGCTCGCGGGCGTCGGCCAGGTCGATGAAGACGTCCGTCTGCGGGTAGAGCTGCGTGGACGCACCGACGAGCCCCTGGAAGTCGATGCGGTGGCTGCCGCCGCCGAAGGCCAGCTCGATGCCGTCGTGGCGGTAGCCGTCGCGGTGCACCCGGTCCGAGACGCCGGTGTCGACGAGCAGGTCGACCGAGTCCTGCTCGAGGATGCCGGCCCGGTGGGTCTGCTCGATCTCCGTCCGCGTCCGCGTGTCGAGCGCGACGCTGTCGATGCCGGCCTGCGCGAGCAGGTGGGTGAGCATGAGGCCGGCGGGACCCGCCCCGACGACGGCCACCTGGGTGCGGGCAGGGGTGTGCGAGGACATGCCAGCATCCTGCCTCGACGTGCCGCAGGTCACCATGGCGGCCTTTCACCCAGCGGAAGAGTCGTCGTGGCCAGCCCCGATAGGGTGCCCGGGTGAGGACGTGGCTGCTGCTGCTCGCCGCCGTCGTGAGCGAGGTGGCGGCGTCGCTGTCGCTCAAGGCGGCGCTCGACGAGCCCGTGCTCTACGCGGTCGTCGCGGTCGGGTACGTCACCGCGTTCGCGCTCCTGGCCGTGGTGCTGGCCCGCGGCATGGCGCTCGGCGTCGCGTACGGCGTGTGGGGCGCGCTCGGCGTCGCGTCCACCGCGCTGCTGTCCGCCGCCGTCTTCGACGAGCCGCTGACTCCCGTCATGGGCGCCGGACTCGCGCTCATCGTCGCCGGCGTCCTCACCATCGAGCTGGGGTCGCAGGCCGCGCGCCGCCGGACGGAGGCCGAGCGGTGACCGCCTGGCTGGCGCTGGCCGGGGCGATCGGGTCGGAGGTCGTCGCGACCCTGTCGCTGCGCGTGGCCGCCCACGGCGCGCGCCGCTGGTACGCGGTCGTCGTGGCCGGGTACCTGGCCGCGTTCGCGCTGCTCTCGGTGTCGCTCGCCCACGGCATGCCGCTCGGCGTGGCCTACGGGGTGTGGACGGCGACGGGCGTGGCCGTGACCGCCGTCGCCTCGCGCCTGCTGTTCGACGAGCCGCTGACCCCGGTCATGGCCGCGGGCATCGCGCTGATCGCCGGCGGCGTGCTGCTCGTCGAGCTCGGCGCCCACTAGGACGCCGGCTCGGTCAGCCGACCGGTGCGAGGACCGGGCGACGCGGGTCGATGAGGTCGCCGGAGGACCTTCCGGTCAGCCGACGCTTGATCCACGGCGCCACGTGGGCGCGCGTCCAGGCCAGGTTCTCGGCCCGGCGCTCGGCGCTCGTGCGCACGGCCAGCGGCGTGAGCGGCAGCGGCTCGAGGTCGTGCTCGACGCCCAGGGCGTCGGCGACGGCGATGGCCATGCGCTGGTGGCCCGCGGCGCTCATGTGCAGCCGGTCGACGTCCCAGAGCCGCTCGTCCTCGTAGTCGCCCAGGCGCCAGAAGTCGACGAGCGTGACCCCTCGCTCGTCGGCCATGTGGCGGACGAGCTCGTTGTAGAGCGCGAAGCGGCCGCGCATGGCGCCGAAGACCGGGGCGCTGCCGGGGTCGGCGGCGGTGAAGACGGCGACGGTGGCGCCGGTGTCGACGAGCCGGCCGACCGCCTCGCTGTAGCGGGCCACGAGGGCGTCGACGTCGACCCGGGGACGCAGCATGTCGTTGCCGCCGGCGTAGATCGTGACGAGGTCGGGCTGCATCGCGACGGCGGGCTCGATCTGCTCGTTGAGGATGCCGGCGAGCTTGCGGCCGCGGATGGCCAGGTTCGCGTACTGCAGGCCCGGCGACACGCGGTCGAGCGCGCCGGCGAGCCGGTCGGCCCACCCCCGCACGCCGTTGGGCAGGTTGGGGTCGGGGTCGCCGACCCCCTCGGTGAACGAGTCGCCCAGGGCGACGAAGCGGGAGAACGGCACGTCGCGATGCTACCCGCGGGTCACCAGGCCCGCGTCAGGCGTCGAGCAGCCCGTCGCGGCGGGCGATCGAGGCGGCCTCCGTGCGCGACGCGGCGCCGAGCTTGGCCAGGATGTTGGACACGTGCACCGACGCGGTCTTGGCGCTGATGAACAGCTGGGCGGCGATCTCGCCGTTGCTGCGCCCGAGCGAGACCAGCCCGAGCACCTCGCGCTCGCGCGGCGTCAGGTCGGACGACGCCTGCCGTGCGGCGCCCGTGCCGTCGAGGTCGTCGAGCTCGGCGAGCAGCGGCCGGGCGCCCAGGCGCTCGGCGGCGGCGCGCGCCTCGGCCACCGCAGCGGCCGCACCGGCGAGGTCGCCCGTGGCCCGCAGCGCCGGGGCTTGGCGGGCCCGGCACCGGGCCGCCTCGTGCACCTGGCCCAGGCGCGCGAAGCCGTCGGCGGCGGCACCCCAGGACGCGGCCAGGGCGACCGGGTCGACCGTCTCCCCGGCCAGCTGGCGCAGGCGGTCGTGCTCGGCCTCGAACCGGCGCAGCCAGGCCTGGCCCTCGGCCCCGAACGGCGGGTTGCGGTCGACGACCTGGCCCACCACGTCGGCGAGCTCGTCGGCCCGGGCCAGGTGCGCCCGGGCCTCCCCCGGCCCGCGGCGGCGGACGTCGGCGGCGAGCTGGCCGAGCAGCAGCGCCGCCGCCCGGACGCGCGAGGGGTGCCGCGGCTCCGCCCACGTGGTGGCCAGGTCGTGCGCGACCCGGTCGTGGACGGCGATCGCCTCGACCACCCGGCCGGCGTCGCCGTGCAGGTCGACCAGCGCCGCGCCGGCGTGGATCGGCACGGTGATGTCGTCGCGCCACACGGACTCGACGTGGGCCAGGTCGGTGGCGTCGGGGACGTCGCCGCGGCCGGCGGCGACGAGCAGCGCCAGGGCGCACATCGAGCCGCGGATCTCGGCCGGGGCGTCGTCGGGGAGGTGGGCCGCCCGCAGGGCGTCGTCCCACCGTCCCTGCAGGACGGCGACCAGCGCCCCGAAGAAGCGGCCGTCGAAGCCGTACGGCGCCCACTGGTGGTCGGTCGCGACGGCCCGGGCGTGCAGCTCGCCGAAGTCGTGCGCGGCGCCGTCGAGGTCGCTGCTGTTGAGCCGCAGGAAGCCGCGGTGGTGCAGCGCGCGCAGCTCGCCCATGACGTCGCCCTCGGCCCGGAAGGCGTCGGCCAGCTCGGTGTAGCGGCCGGCCGCGTCGTCGACCGCGAGGGTGCGCCGGGCCAGGACCCGGGTGGCGGCGGCCCGCGCGTCGGCGCTGGTGGCGGGGTCGTCGAGCCGGTCGCTGAGCGTGACCGCCCGCTCGGCGTGCTCGAGCGCCTCGTCGTCGCGCCACTGGTCGGCCAGGACGCGGGCGCGCAGCACGTGCGCGCGCACCGCGAGCGGGGAGTCGTCGGGCAGGCCGGCCAGCAGCTCGCCGCTGAGCCGCTCGGCGTCGTCGTCACGACCGGCGGTCTGCGACAGCTCGCCCAGCCCGAGCAGCAGCCGGTCGCGGTCGGGGCCCGGCTCGGGGTGCGCGTCGAGGTGCTGGCGGACGAACGACAGCGCGCGGACCAGGCGCCCGGCCAGGCTCAGTGCCCGCCCGGCGCGCAGGACGAGCGCGACGACGTCGACGTCGGCCGGCGCGTGGTCGGTCAGCCGCAGCGCCTGCTCCAGGTGCTGGGCGGCCTCGTCGTGCCCGGCCACGCGCGCGGCGTCGTCGGCCGCGAGCAGGTGGGCGGCGAACGCCGCGGTCGCGTCACCCGCCCCGGCCGCGTGCAGCGCCCGCTCGGCGGCCACGCCCGGCCGGTCGTCGTCGAGGGCGGCGAGGTAGGCGGCGTGGATGCGCCGCCGCTCGGCCGGCAGCAGGTCGTCGCGGACGGCCTCGGCGAGCAGGGCGTGGCGCAGCACGTACGTCTCGCCGGAGCGGGCCACCACGCGGTGGTCGATGGCGCGGCGCAGCGCGGGCTCCAGCTCGTCCGGACCGAGCCCCGTGACGGCGGCGAGCAGGTCGTCGGGCACCGGGGAGCCGGCGCAGGCCAGGGTGCGCACGACCCGGCGGGCGGACTCGTCGAGCTCGTCGAGCCGGACGAGCACGAGGTCGGCCAGCGACTCGGGCACCGCACCGTCGACACGGCCGGCGGCGAGCAGCTCCTCGGCGTAGAAGGCGTTGCCGGCGGCCCGGCGGACGATGTCGTCGACGTCGTGCGCGCCGAGCGCCGACACCGCCCGGGTGCGCAGCAGCGCGTCGACGTCGTGGTCGGGCAGCGGCGACAGGTCCAGGCGGCGGACGCCGGGCAGGCGGACCCACTCGGCCAGCAGCGGCCGCAGCGGATGGCGCCGGTCGAGGTCGTCGCTGCGGAAGCTGACGACCAGCCGCACCCGGTCGGTGCGCCGGCGCGCGAGGACGTACCCGAGCAGGTGCCGGGTGGACGCGTCGGCCCAGTGGGCGTCCTCGACGACGAGCAGCACGGGCGCCGCGGCGGCCAGGGTCTCGAGCCCGTCGACGACGGCGCCGAACAGGCGCCCGCGGTCGGCGGCGTCGCCCCCGCCGACCAGCGGCTCGAGCGCCGGGTGCGCGGCCACGAGCGCGTCGCGCCGGTCGGGGTCCAGCGCCCGCAGCGCCTCCGCGAACGGCTGGTGCGAGATGACCGCGTCGCCCAGGTCGAGGCAGTGCCCCACGAGCACCTGGTGGCCAGCGGTGGACGCCCGCTCGGCCAGCTCACGGAGCAGCCGGGTCTTGCCGATGCCGGCGTCGCCGCCGAGCAGCACCGCGCCCCCCGCCTCGGGGCCGGACACGCCGGCGGCCGCCAGCAGCTCGGCGAGCTCGGCGTGGCGGCCGACCAGCGGCGCGACCGGTGACGTCATGGGCTCATCATGGCGCGAGCCACCGACGGGCGCGCCGGGTCAGCGCTTCAGCGTCTTCTTGCCGCCGTGCAGGACGGTGATGATCTGCGCCAGGCGTCCCTCGGTCACCTTCGTGCGGGCGAACGTCACCAGCTCCAGCGGCGACGAGAACCGCTGCACGGTCACGGCCTTGGCGTAGGTGAACTCCTTGAGCCCCTCGGCGCCGTGGATGCGGCCGAAGCCGGAGTCGCCGACGCCGCCGAACGGCAGCGTGGGCACGCCGGCGAACGAGATGACCGAGTTCACCGAGGTCATGCCCGAGCGGACGCGGCGGGCGATCTCCTCGCCGCGCGACCCGCTGAACACCGCGCCGGCCAGGCCGTAGGCGGTGGCGTTGGTGCGCTCGATCGCCTCGTCCATGTCGCGCACCCTGTTGACCACGAGCGTGGGCCCGAACGTCTCCTCGGTGACGGCCAGCGAGTCCTCGGGGACGTCGGCCAGGATCGTCGGCTGCACGAAGCGCTCGCCGACCGCGTCGGCGCCGCCGAGCAGTGCGCGACCGCCCTTGGCCAGGGCGTCCTCGACGTGGCTGCGGACGACGTCCAGCTGCTTGGGCATGGTCATGGGGCCGTACTTGGCGCCCCCGTCGGCGCCGGCACGCACGTCGAGCTCGCGCGCTCGCGCGGTGATCTCGGTGACGAACTGGTCGTAGACCTTCTCGTGGACGTAGACCCGCTCGGTGCCGATGCAGGTCTGGCCGGCGTTCGACATGCCCGCCCACAGCGCGGCGTCGGCGGCGGCGCTGACGTCGGCGTCCTCGTCGACGATGAGCGAGTCCTTGCCGCCGGCCTCGATGACGACCGGGGTGAGGTTCTGCGCGCACGCGGCCATGACCTTCTTGCCGGTGGCCGTGGAGCCGGTGAACGCGAGCTTGTCGATGTCGGCCAGGCACAGCGCGTTGCCGGTCTCGCCCAGCCCGGTGACGACCTGCAGGACGTCCTTGCCGCCGACCACCTCGCGCAGGGTGTCGACCAGCCACGTGCCGACGCCCGGCGTGTACTCGCTGGGCTTGAACACCACGGTGTTGCCGGCGGCCAGCGCGTACGCCAGCGAGCCGATGGGCGTGAAGACCGGGTAGTTCCACGGGCCGATGACGCCGACGACGCCGAGCGACTTGTGCTCGACGAACGCCTTCTGGTTGGCCATGAGCAGGCCGGGGCTCACCTTGTGCGGGCGGAGCACCTTGCCCGCGTGCTTCGCCGCCCAGGCGATGTGGTCGATGGCGATGGAGATCTCCAGCAGCGCGTCGCCGTGCGGCTTGCCCATCTCGCGGTGCACGAGGTCGGCGAGCTGGTGCATGCGGCGGGTGATGACGCTGCGCCAGGTCAGCAGGATCTCGGCCCGGTCGTCGAACCCGAGGCCGCCCCACCACGCGTACGCGGCGCGGGCCCGCGCGACGGCGGCCTGCACCTCCTCGGCCGAGTGGATCGGGTGGACCCCGACGACGTCGCCGGTGGCCGGGTCGAGCGACTCGAACGTGGGGCGCGGGGCCTGGTCGGCGGTGTCGGGCGTGTCGATCGTGGCGGTCATCGGGACTCCTTGACGAGGTCGGCGGCCTTCTCGCCGACCATGATGGCGGGTGCGTTGGTGTTGCCGCGCGGGACGCGGGGCATGACGGAGGCGTCGGCGACGCGCAGGCCCTCGACGCCGTGGACGCGCAGCTGCGGGTCGACGACGCTGCCCTCGACCGTGCCCATCGCGCAGGTGCCGACCGGGTGGTAGAGGGTCTGGGCCAGCCGGCGCAGGTTCTCGACGAGCTGGTCGTCGGTGGGGTCGGCGACGTCGGGCATGAACGGGCCGGCGACGAGGTCGCGCAGCGGGGCCAGGTGCGAGATCTCGACCGCCTCGCGCAGGCCGGCGAGCATCGCGTCTAGGTCGGCCGGGTCGTCGAAGTAGGCGGGGTCGATCTCGGGGTGCCAGTGCGGGTCGGCCGAGCGCAGGCGCAGGGCGCCGCGGCTCTTGGGGTCGACCAGCGTGGGCGCGATGGTGAGCGACCTGCGGGTCGGCTCGTGGATGCCGTTGTCCCAGAACCCGGTCGGCGCGAAGTGGATCTGCAGGTCGGGGTGCTCGATCGCGGCGTCCGAGGAGAAGAACGCGCCCGCCTCGCCGACGTTGGACGCGAGCATCGTGCGTCCGGTGGCCTTCCAGCGCAGCAGGTTGCCGAGCGTCTGCCCCTCGGCCAGGTCGGTCGTGCCGCGCGAGTGCAGCACGATGCCGGCCGCGGGGTGGTCGTGCAGGTTCTGGCCGACGCCGGGCGAGTCGACGACGACGTCGATGCCGTGCTCGCGCAGGTGGGCGCCCGGCCCGATGCCCGAGAGCATGAGCAGCTGGGGACTGTTGACCGCGCCCCCGCTGAGGATGACCTCGGCGTCGGCGCGGACGTCGTGGGTGGCCCCGCCGGACTCGTAGCGGACGCCGACCGCGCGGGTGCCCTCGAGCAGCACCTTGGTCACGAACGCGTCGGTGCGGACCGTGAGGTTGCGCCGGGCCATGGCCGGGCGGACGTACGCGTCGGCCACCGACCAGCGGCGGCCCTTCCTGTTCGTGACCTGGTAGAGCCCGGCGCCGCGCTGGTCGGCCCCGTTGAAGTCGTCGGTGCGCTTGTGGCCGGCGGCGACCGCCGCGTCGACGAACGCGTGGCTGAGCTCGTGGGTGAAGGCGCGGTCCTCGACCCGCAGCGGGCCGTCGGTGCCGTGCCAGGGCCCGCCGAGGCGCTGGTTGCCCTCGGCCCGCACGAAGTACGGCAGGACGTCGTCGAAGCCCCAGCCCTCGGCGCCGAACGCGTCGCGCCACTCGTCGTAGTCGGCGCGGTTGCCGCGGATGTAGATCATCGCGTTCATCGACGAGCAGCCGCCGAGCCCGCGCATGCGCGGCCAGTCGGCCCGGCGTCCGCCGAGCTGCTTCTGCGCGACCGTCTCGTACTGCCAGTCCCAGGACGTCCGGAACAGCGCGGAGAACGCGAGCGGGATGTGGATCTCGTCGGCGTCGTCGGGCGGGCCGGCCTCGAGCAGCAGCACCGAGACGGTGGGGTCCTCGCTCAGCCGGGCGGCGAGCACGCCGCCGGCGCTGCCCGACCCGACCACCACGTAGTCGAAGCGTTCCTGGGCCATGGGACCTCCTCGGTGACGTGGCTCACAACGTACTGCCGGGCCCCACCGTGACACAACCACTGTCACGTACGTCGCTCGACCGGCGGGCCCCGGCGGGCCGTGCTTGCATGGCTCCATGACGACCACGACCCGGCACATCGACGCCACGCCCGACCAGGTGTGGAAGGTCCTCGAGGACGGCTGGCTCTACCCCCTGTGGGTGGTCGGCGCGTCCCGCATGCGCGCGGTCGACGCGGGCTTCCCCGCCGTCGGCACGCGGCTGCACCACTCCGTCGGCAGCTGGCCGCTGCTCATCGACGACACCACCGAGGTGCTCGCCGTGACGCCCGGCCACAGCATCACGCTCAAGGCGCGCGCGTGGCCCGCCGGCACGGCGGACGTCCAGGTCGTGCTGCACGCCGAGGGCGCGGGCACGCTCGTGGAGATGAAGGAGGTCGCCTCGGGCGGCCCCGCGACCCTCATCCCGAAGCCGGTCGAGGCGGCGAGCCTGCGCTGGCGCAACACCGAGACCCTGCGCCGCCTCGCGCTGCTGGTCGAGGGCCGCGAGGCCTGAGACTCAGCCGACGGCGTCGCGCACCGCGGCGCTGAGCGCGGCGGTCTGCTCGCGGCGCCGGTCGCGGCGCAGCGGCACCTCGACGACCCGCACGCCCGACGCCGGGCGCCCGAGCGCCGCGGCGAGCTCGTCCGCGGTGCGGGCGGTCTCGTGCGCGACGCCGTAGGCCGCGCAGACCGCCGCGATGCTGACGCCCGTCGGCGTGCCGAAGACCCGCTCGAAGTCCTCCGCGTACTCCGGGGCGCCCTGCTCGAGCGTGTGGAAGATGCTGCCGCCGTCGTCGGACGCGACCACGAGGGTGAGGTCCGGACGCGGCTCCGCCGGACCCGCGAGCAGCCCGTTGGCGTCGTGCAGGAAGGTCAGGTCCCCCAGGTACGCCAGCGCCGGCCCGGGACGTCCGAGCGCGGCACCCAGCGCCGTGGAGATCGTGCCGTCGATGCCGGCGAGCCCGCGGTTGGCGAGCACCAGGCGGCGCTCCCCCACCGTGGACGGCGCGGCCATGACGTCGAGGTCGCGGATCGGGTTGGACGAGCCGACGACGAGCAGGCCACGGGGCGGCACGGCCGCGGCGACCGCCCGGGCCACCTCGTACGGGGTCAGCTCCGGGTCGGCGTCCAGCAGCGTGTCGACCGCGGCCCGCGCCCGGGCGTCCGCGGTCCGCCAGTCGTCCAGCCAGTCGGCCGGGTCGGGTCCCTCGACCTCGACGCCCTCGACCAGGCGGACGCGCTCGTCGACCGCGACCGGGAACGTGGCCTCGGTGCCGACGTGCACGACCTCGACGTCCGCGCGGGACAGCAGCCGGGCGACCGGCCGCGACAGCGTCGGGTGGCCGAACGAGACGACCCGCTCGACCTGCTCGGCCAGCGGCGAGTGGGCCAGCAGCAGCCGGTAGGTGGCCAGCGCGTGCGTGCCGGTGCGGGCGCCGGAGCTCGGCTCGGCCAGCAGCGGCCACCCGCCGGCCTCGGCCGCGACCCGGGCGGCCGCGCCGGCGTCGTCGCCGGCCACCACGACCGTGCGGGGACCGGACGCGAGCCGGAACGGGTCGCTCGCGCGCCGGTGCCGCGGCGGCGCGTCGGCGTCCGAGCGCACGTAGCCGCCCTCGGCCGGACCCTGCAGCAGGGGCTCGTCGAGCTCGACGTTGAGCTGTACCGGGCCGGCGGAGCCGTCGAGCCCGGCGACGTCCTCCAGGTAGGGCACGCCCGGGAAGATGTGCCGCTGGTCGGTGGTCTGGTTGGCACCGGTGCCGCGCAGCCGGGCCGGACGGTCGGCGGTGAGCGCGACGAGTCGGACGCCGGTGTGCAGCGCCTCGAGCATCGCCGGGTGCAGGTTGGCCACGGCCGTGCCGGACGTCGTCAGCACCGGCACGGGCCGCCGCGACGCCTTCGACAGGCCCAGCGCCAGGAACCCGGCCGTGCGCTCGTCGAGCCGGACGTGCAGCCGCAGGGCGGCCTCGCGGTCGGCCTGGGCCAGCGCCAGCGCCAGCGGGCCGGAGCGCGAGCCCGGCGCGACGACGGCCTCGCGCACGCCGAGGTCGAGCAGCCGCTGGACGACCGCCCGGGCGGTGCCGGCCGCGCTCATCCCAGCACCTCGCGGACCTCGGCGAGCCGGGCCTGCCAACGCGCGTCGGTCTCGGGGTCGGCCGCGACGGCGGCGAGCCGGGACTCGTCGACATCCTGGCGGCCGACGGGCAGGAAGCCGTCCACCGGCACGAGCGGCTCGGTGACGACGTCGGCGGTGAGCAGCGAGGTCGTGGCCAGGCCGCAGGCGTGCGGCAGCTCGGGCAGGGCGGCGGCGAGCGCGAGCCCGGCGGCCAGCCCGACGGACGTCTCCAGGGCGCTGGACACCACGACGGGGAGACCGATCTGCTCGGCGATCCGCAGGCAGGCGTCGACACCCCCGAGCGGCTGCACCTTGAGCACGGCCACGTCGGCCGCCTCGAGGTCGCGGACGCGGTACGGGTCGTCGGCCCGGCGGATCGACTCGTCGGCGGCCACCGGCACGTCGACGCGGCGCCGGACGCGGGCGAGGTCCTCGACGTCCATGACCGGCTGCTCGACGTACTCCAGCCCGCCGGCGGCACGGTCGAGGGCGGCGATCGCGGCGACCGCCTCGTCCACGTCCCACAGGCCGTTGGCGTCGACCCGGACGTGTCCGTCAGGCCCGAGGGCGTCGCGGACCGCCTCGACCCGGGCGAGGTCGTCGGCCAGCGACTGGCCGCGCTCGGCGACCTTCACCTTGGCGGTGCGGCACCCGCTCACCCGCACGAGCTCCGCCGCCCGGTCGGGTCCGACGGCCGGCACGGTGCAGTTGACCGGCACGCGGTCCCGCAGGGGCTCGGGCCAGGGACGCTCGGCCGCGGCGAGGGCGGCGGCCAGCCACGGCGTGCTCTCACGGGCGTCGTAGTCGAGGAAGGGACTGAACTCGGTCCAGCCGGCCGGGCCCCGGGCCAGCATCCCCTCGCGCCGGGTGATGCCCCGGAAGCGGGTGCGCATCTCGATCGCGTAGGTGTGGAACCGCACCCGTCGACCCTACCGAGGTGCACCGCTGGGTGCCGCGTGCCACGGTGGAACGGAACCCCCGCACCCGTCCCGAAGGAGCCCCATGTCGCGCGTCGCCGTCGTCGGAGGCCACGGAAAGATCGCCCTCCTGCTGCACCCCCTGCTCGTCGAGGCCGGCCACACGCCGGTCGCCCTCGTCCGCAAGGACGACTACCGCGACGAGCTCGAGGCCCTGGGCGCCGAGGTGCGCCTGCTCGACATCGAGAACGACGACGTGGACGCCTACGCGGCCGCGTTCGAGGGGTGCGACGCCGTCGTGTTCGCCGCCGGAGCCGGCGCCGACGGCAAGATCGAGCGCAAGCGCACCGTCGACCTCGAGGGATCGACCAAGTCCGCAGCCGCCGCCCGCCAGGCCGGCATCTCGCGCTTCCTGCAGGTCTCGGCCATGGGCGTGGACGAGCCGCAGCCCGACGACATCGAGCCGGTCTGGGCCGCGTACGTCACGGCCAAGCGCGACGCCGACGCGGCGCTGCGCGAGAGCGGCCTGGACTGGACCATCGTGCGTCCGGGCGGCCTCACCGACGACCAGGGCACCGGACGCGTCGAGCTCGCCCCGAAGGTGGCGCGCTCCAGCGTCCCGCGCGCCGACGTGGCCGCCGTGCTCGCCGCGAGCCTGGACGACGACCGCACGATCGGCTCGCAGTGGGAGCTGATCAGCGGCGACACCCCGATCGCCGACGCCATCAGCAAGGCCGTCCCCCAGGCCTGACCCTCACCCTCCCGCGCCTCCGGCGAGATGTGGACGCGAAAGCACCACGTCGGACCGGAGGCGTGGTGCTTCTGCGTCCACTTCTCGGTGGACACCGGGCCGGGGTGAGGCTCAGGCGCCCGAGGCGAGCTCGCGCAGGCGCATCCGGTCGACCTTGCCGCCGGGCAGCAGCGGCACCGCGTCGAGCCGCAGCACCGAGCGCGGGGCCCAGGCGCGCGGCAGCCCGGCGGCCTCGACCGCGTCGCGCATCGCCGGCAGCCTGACGTCTCCGACCAGGCAGGCCACGACCTTCTCGCCCCACTCGGCGTCGGGGACGCCGACCAGCTCGACCTCGTCGACGCCGTCGAGGTCGCGCAGCACGCTGGTCACGGCCGGCAGCGGGACGTTCACGCCGCCGCTCACCACCACGTCGTCCATGCGGCCGAGCACCCGCAGGCGTCCGTCGTGGGTGAGCTCGCCGAGGTCGCGGGTGTCGAACCAGCCGTCGCGCAGCACCTCCGCGGTGGCCTCGGCGTCGGCGTAGCCGTCCATGAGCACCGGCCCCGCGAGCCGGACGCGCCCGTCCTCGCCGACGTCGACGCGGACGCCGTCCAGCGGCTCCCCGTCGTAGACGCAGCCGCCGCAGGTCTCGCTCATGCCGTAGGTGCGCACGACGTTGACGCCGGCGTCGCGCACGTGGTCGACGAGCCGCGGGCTCACCGCCGCGCCCCCGACCAGCAGCGCGTCCAGGCCGGTCAGCACGCCGACGTCACCGGCCTCGACCAGGCGGTAGAGCTGGGTGGGCACGAGCGAGGCGTAGCGGCGCTCGCCGTCCATGGCCTCGATCGCGGCCGACAGCGACAGGTGCTCGTCGGCCACCACCGCGGACGTGCCGGACAGGATCGAGCGGAACAGCACCTGCAGCCCGGCGACGCCGGTGGGTGGCAGCGCGAGCAGCCACTGCCCCGGCCCGCCGAGCCGCTCGTGGGTCGCGGTCGCCGACGCGGTCATCGCCGCGTGCGACAGCAGGACGTCCTTGGGCGTGCCGGTGCTGCCGGACGTGCGCACGACCAGCGGGCCGGCGTCCGGCCCCCACGTGCGCAGCAGGGCCTCGACCGCGCGGGGCGGCCCGGAGACGGGGGTCAGGGAGGCGGGGGCGTCGACGTCGTGCGGGCTCATCGGTCCCATCGTGGCACCGCCCTCGCGGACGCGCCGCCCGACGTGGTGTCCGGACCGTCGGGCAGACTGACCCCTCGTGACCTCCCTCAGCCTGTGGATCCAGGGTGCCCGCCCGCGCACCCTCCCCGCCGCCGTCGCGCCCGTGCTCGTCGGCACCGGGGCGGCCGTCCTCGTGGACGGGTTCGTGTGGTGGAAGGCGCTGCTCGCGCTGGGCCTCTCGCTCGCGCTGCAGGTGGGCGTCAACTACGCCAACGACTACTCCGACGGCATCAAGGGCACCGACGCCGACCGCGTGGGCCCGCTGCGCCTGGTGGGCTCGGGCAGCGCCTCGGCCGCCGCCGTGAAGCGCGCCGCGCTGCTGTCGCTGGGCGTGGGCGCCGTCTTCGGCCTCGTGCTCGCGGCCACGACGACCTGGTGGTTCCTGCTCGTGGGCGTCGCCGCGCTGGTCGCCGCGTGGACGTACACCGGCGGCCCGAGCCCCTACGGCTACAAGGCGATGGGCGAGATCAGCGTCTTCGTGTTCTTCGGGCTGGTCGCGGTCACCGGCACCACGTACGCGCAGGCCGAGACCATCCCCTCCGCCGCGTGGGCGGGCGCCGTCGGCATCGGCGCGCTGGCCTGCAACATCCTGGTCGCGAACAACCTGCGCGACATCCCCACCGACACGGTCAGCGGCAAGCGGACGCTCGCCGTCGTGCTGGGCGACGCGGGCACCCGCCGGTTCTTCGTGGTGCTGGCGCTGGTCGCCGCCGCCTGCCTGGTGTGGGCCGCGTCCTCGACGCCGTGGGCGCTGCTCGGCGTCGTCGGCCTGCTGCCCCTGGTGAAGGCGGCGCGGGTCGTGCTCGGCGGCGCCACCGGCCCCGCGCTCGTCCCCGCCCTCGCGGTGACCGGCCAGGCCGAGCTGCTCTACGCGATCGGACTGGGTGGCGGGCTCGCGCTCGGCGCGCTCTAGCTACATCCCGAGGTAGCGCCCCGGCCGGTGGTTGAGCGCGATGACGATGTTCATCACGACCGCGCCGACCGCCGAGCACAGCACCAGCGTCGGCGACGCCACGGCGAAGGCGCCGAGCACGACCGCGACGTCCAGGCACATCTGTACGTAGCCGGCGTTGAGCCCGAGCCGCTCCTGGGCCAGCAGGGCCATGACGTTGAAGCCGCCCAGGCTCGATCCGTGGCGGAACAGGATGAGCATGCCGATGCCGCACAGCAGGTTGCCCGCGACGGCCGCGTAGAGCGCGCTGCCGGGGTGCAGGTCGGGAAGGGCGTGCGGGTGCAGCGCCGAGAATGCCGACACCAGGCCGACGCCCAGGACGGTCTTCGCCGCGAACGCCCAGCCCTTGAGGATCCCGCCGAGCAGGAAGAACGGGACGTTCACGAGCAGGAACAGCCACGCGAACGGGATCGGCACGACCTGGTCGATCAGCAGCGACAGGCCGGCCGTGCCGCCGGTGACCAGCTCGGCCGAGCGCAGCAGGTGCAGGCCCAGCGACACGACGAACGTGCCGATGAGCAGCGCCAGGGCGTCCTCGACGCGCGTGTGCGGCGCCGCCGTGTGGACTGCACTCGGCGGCGGGGTGGTGCTGGTCATCAGGCTCCTTGGGGAGAGAAGACGCCGGTGCGGTCGAGCTCGTCGAGCACGGCGGCGTAGGGGGTGGGGTCGAGGTCGTGCTCGGCCAGCCACCCGTCGTCGTAGTAGGTGTGGGCGTAGCGCTCGCCGCCGTCGCACAGCAGCGTCACGACGCTGCCCTGCTCGCCCGCGGCGCGCATGCGCTCGACCACGGTCAGCGCGGCCCACAGGTTGGTGCCGGTCGAGCCGCCGACCGGGCGGCCGAGCCGCCGCGACGCCCAGCGCATGGCCGCGATCGAGGCGGCGTCGGGCACGCGCAGCATGTCGTCGACGACCCCGCCGACGAACGACGGCTCGACCCGCGGACGTCCGATGCCCTCGATGCGCGGACGGCACCCGGTGACGACGTCGGAGGAGTCCTGCTCCCAGCCGTCGTAGAACGCCGAGCCGTCCGGGTCGGCGACCAGCAGCCGCGTGGGCAGCCGGCGGTACCGGACGAAGCGGCCGATGGTGGCCGACGTGCCGCCGGTGCCGGCGCTCACCACGACCCACGCCGGGACGGGGTGGGGCTCGGCGGCCATCTGCTCGTAGATCGACTCGGCGATGTTGTTGTTGCCGCGCCAGTCGGTCGCGCGCTCGGCGAACGTGAACTGGTCCATGTAGTGCCCGTCGCACTCACGCGCGACCCGCGCCGCCTCGGCGTAGACCTCGCCGGCCTCGTCGACGAAGTGGCAGCGTCCGCCGTACCACTCGATGAGCGCGACCTTCTCGGCGCTCGTGGTGCGCGGCATGACCGCGACGAACGGCAGGCCGAGCAGCCGGGCGAAGTACGCCTCCGACACGGCGGTCGAGCCGCTCGACGCCTCGACGACCGTGGTGCCCGGGCCGATCCAGCCGTTGCACAGCGCGTAGAGGAACAGCGAGCGCGCCAGGCGGTGCTTGAGGCTGCCGGTGGGGTGCACCGACTCGTCCTTCAGGTACAGGTGGACGCCGTCGACCGGCAGCTCGAAGGCGTGCAGGTGGGTGTCGGCGCTGCGGTTGGCGTCGGCCTCGACGCGACGGACCGCCTCGTCGATCCAGGCCCGCGCGTCAGTCGACGTCTTCGGCACGCCGCGACTCCTCGATGCGACGGCTCATGTTCGCCGCGCGGTCGGAGACCTGACGGGCGAGGTCGTCGCGCAGTCCGCGCAGGACGAAGAACGAGAGCAGCGCCGAGGTGAGCAGGCCGCCCAGGGCCGCGAGCAGCACGAGGGTCTCGTCGGTCTTGAAGAACAGCGACAGGACGACGAAGAAGACCGCGAAGCAGGCCACGAACAGCCCGAGCCGGGCGAGGGTGTACTTCCAGAACGCGCTCACGCCCCCGAGCCTACTTCCCCGGCCCCGTACGCTGGCCCCATGGGCAAGGCACTCATCGCCGTCGTCGCGGTGGCACTCGCGGTGTACTCGTTGTTCGACGTCATCGCCACACCGCGCCAGGACGTGCGGGTGCTGCCCAAGCCGCTGTGGATCGTGACGGTGCTGATCCTGCCGATCGTCGGCCCGGTCGCCTGGCTGTTCCTCGGCTCGCGCCGTCAGGGACCCGCGTCGCGCGGCCCCGGCCCGCGTCGTCCGCGCCCCCTCGGCCCCGACGACGACCCGGACTACCTCCGCGGCCTCTGAGCCCCTCCTCCCCGAGGACGGGTCACCCGAGCCGCCCTCCGGCGCGATGTGTGACGCCCCGGACGTCCGATCGCGGCCGACCCCGTTCGCGGTGACACACATCGCGGTGGCACCGAGGCCGGGTGGGCCTCCGGGCTAGCGGTCCCAGCGGAAGAGACGGGACGCCACCGCGGTCAGGACGCCCGCGAACGCGAGCAGCATGGCCACGGGCAGCAGCACGGCCGAGACGCCCTGGCCGCGCACCATGACGTCGAGCATCCCCTCGTTCAGCCACTTGAGCGGCAGCACCTCGGCGATGCCCCGCACCCACGCCGGCGCCGCCTCGAGCGAGAAGAACGAGCCGGACAGGAACGCCATCGGCAGCACCACGAAGTTGGCCATGCCGACCGCGCCCTCCTCCGTGCGCGCGACCGACCCGGCCAGCAGGCCGACGGACAGGAACGCGAGCGTTCCGGCGAGCAGGAGCGGCACGACCAGCCACCAGCTGCCGGTCAGCTGCAGCCCGAACGCGGTGACGCCCAGCCCGACGAACACCGCCGCCTGCACCGCGGCCACGAGCAGGCTGACCACGACCCGGGCCAGCACCACCGAGGACGTCCGCACGGGCGCGAGCCGCAGCCGGCGCAGCAGCCCGTTGTGCCGCCACACGACGAGGTTGGTCGCGGCGCCGAACGTGGCGCTCATGGCCACGGCCCAGCCGAGCAGGCCCGGCGTCACGAACTGGATGGTCTCCAGCGACTCGTCCTCGACCCGCTCGGTCGCGAGCTCGTAGGCCGGCGGGCGTCCCGTGGCCTGGACGTTGGCGGACTGCACGATCGACTGGAACAGGCCCTGCACGGTGCCGGCCACGATCGTGTCGGCCTGCGAGAAGTAGACGACGACCCGGTCGCCGTCCTGCACGACCGCGGCCGCGGCGTCGCCCTGGCGGACGTCCTCGAGCGCCACGTCCAGGTCGCCGGCCTTGCGCAGCTCCAGCGACGACTCCACGACGTCGCGCTCCTGGTCGGACACGTCGTCGAGCAGCGGCACCGCGCCGACCTGGACGACCTCGGGACGCGGGGCGTCGTCGCCGCCCAGCAGGCCGCCGAACAGCACCAGGAACATGAGCGGGAAGACGAGCGAGAAGAACACGGCCATGCGGTCGCGCAGGAACCCGCGCGCCATGGCCAGGGCGAGGCTGCGGAAGGCGGTCACGAGCGGTACTCCCGTCCGGTCAGCGACAGGAAGACGTCCTCGAGGCTCGCCCCGCGCACCGCGAGGCCGGCCAGGGCATCGCGCTCGGCGAGGGCGGCCAGCACGCGGGCGGGATCACGCGTCGTCAACTCCAGCCCGGCCGGCGACTCGCGCACGGCGTCCGCCCCCACGAGGGCGACGGCGGCGTCCCGGTCGAGCGTCCCCGGCGCCAGGCTGATGCGCACCGGTGCGTCGAGGTCGCGGACGAGCGCGGCGGGCGTGTCGAGCCGCAGCACCCGGCCGGCGTCCATGATCGCGACCCGGTCGCACAGCGCCTCGGCCTCGTCCATGTAGTGCGTGGTCAGCACGACGGTGCGGCCGGACTCGTTCAGCCCGCGCAGCACGTCCCACAGGTTGCGCCGAGCCTGCGGGTCGAGGGCGGCCGTGGGCTCGTCCAGGAAGACGACCTCGGGGTCGTGCACGAGGGCGCAGGCGATCGACAGCCGCTGCTTCTGGCCGCCGGACAGGTCCTCGGTGCGCACGTCGGCCTTTTCGACCAGGCCGACCTGCTCCAGCAGGGCCAGGCCGCGGCCGGCGGGGACGCCGTACAGCGCGGCGAAGGTGTCGATCTGCTCGCGCACCGTGAGCCGCTCGAAGAACGACGAGGCCTGCAGCTGGACCCCGATGACCCGCTGCAGGTCGGTGTCGCGGCGGCGCGGATCCAGGTCGCCGATGCGGACGCTGCCGGAACCGGGCACCCGCAGGCCCTCCATCATCTCCAGCGTCGTCGTCTTGCCCGCGCCGTTCGGCCCCAGCAGGCCGAAGAACTCCCCCGGCCGCACGCTGAAGCTGACGTCGTCGACGGCGCGCAGGTCGCCGTACGTCATCGTGAGGCCGGCGACCTCGATGCCCAGTCCCATGCGCCGCACCCTAGCGGTGAGCCCCGATGGCCCGGGACGGGTCCGGCGCCCTACGAGCGGATCACGCCGCCCACCTTCGCGACGACCGGCTTGCCGGTCACCGCGAACGGCTGGCACCACACCTCGGGCTGGGTGTCGGCCTCGGGCGGCGCGTAGCACCAGCCGGTGCCGACGGCCCGCCCGTCGGCGTCGCGGAGCTCGAAGCTGACCGAGCTGAGCGCGCTCCTGGCCCTGGTGATCGACACCCGGATGTTCTCCAGCTGCATGGACGCGTCCGTCATCTCCGTGGCCGGCCTGACCGTCCGCAGCTCCCAGCCGGAGGCGATCCGCACGTCGCCGAGGTTCACGGCCTCGCCGAGGTCGGCCCGCTGCGACGTCACACGGACCGGCATGAGAGCGGTGGCCGCGGCCGGGGGCTCGGTGACCCGGGACTCCCGCTCGCGCTCCTCCTCCAGCCGAGCCTCCAGGTCGGTGACCACCGAGCTCGCGTCGTCGGCGGCGCTCTCCGCCCGCCCGATCGCGAGCTCGACCTCGTCGGCGCTCCACCCGTCCTGAGCCGCCGCGGCGTCGTCCACCCGCTGGACGACGACGACGCCGGTCACGATCACGGTCGCGATGATCGCGAGGGTGCAGAGCAGGATGGCGCCGATCAGGCGGTCGTAGCGGTACGCCCACTCGTCCGGCGACGGCGTGGTGGTGCTGGGGGTCTCGGGCTCGCTCATGGACGTCCTTGTCGGTGCGGCGTGGGGTCCGGGGGGGTCCACCACGCCGCGAGCCTAGACGTTCAGCTCTCGCTGAGTGTGACGTTTCGGGGCCGAGATCCACCGATCCACCCGCCGAGACGTCACGCTCACCCACGTGCCGGTTCAGCGGGCGGTCAGCGACAGCCAGGTCAGCGTCGCCATGGTCACCACCGCCAGTCCGGACACGGCCAGCAGCGCCCGCTGCTCACGCATCACCGCGACGAACTCCCGCAGGTAGGCGCTGGGCCAGTAGTACAGCGCGGTCGGCGCACCGACGGCCTGCGCGTCGATGCCCAGCCGTCGCGCGAGCATCGCCGCTCGCGGCGCGTGATAGTCGTTCGTGACCACGAGGTAGGGCGGGCGCACGCCGTGACGCTCGAGCAGCGCGACGCTGAGCAGCAGGTTCTCCCGCGTCGTCCGCGCGCGGTCCTCGACCAGGACGTCCTCGGCACGGACCCCGTGCTCGCCGAGCCAGGCGGCCATCGCCACGCCCTCCGCGACCGGCTCGTCGGCACCGCGTCCACCCGAGGGCACGAGCACGGGGACGCCGTCCCGTCCGCTCCGGTCCCGGGCCGCGGCGACTGCGCGGCGCAGGCGTCCGGCGAGCAGCGGCGGCACCGCGCCCCGGACGAGACCGGAGCCGAGCACGATGACCGCGCGTGCGGGAGCGCGGCGGGCCACGCGGGCGTAGAGGGCCGTGTGCACGGCGAAGACGAGAAACAGCAGGCTCATGCATGCCTGGGCGGTGAGCAGGCCCACGGCCACCGAGCCGGTGACCGGGTTCTCGTGACGCAGCAGGAGCACCAGCACGACGGGCAGCGCCAGCAGCGCGAGCCCGACGAGCAGCGACAGCGCGTTGCCGAGCGTGCGACGCTCCCGCCGCACCATCAGCACCCCGTCGACCAGGAGTAGGAACGGCAGCAGCATCAGCCCGAGGCCCACGACCGCGAGCACCACCAGCCCGACCACGTCGGCGGCCCACTCCAGCGCGGACGACGTGGCGACCAGCACCGCGAGGAGGCCGAGCACGTAGTGCACCGTCAGGAGCAGCAGGAACCCGTTGCGCAACGAGCGCGGGTCGCGCCGCAGCGACCACACGAGCAGCCCGGCGACGACCGCGACGCTGATGACGGCTCCCAGCACCTGACCCAGGACCTGCAGCGTGCCGCTCACGCGCCCGACCCTAGCCAAGCCGGACGGGGACGGGCGCTTCTCGGGCCACGAAGGGGACGGTCAGCGCTCGCGGCGCGGGACCTCGCGCAGGTGCACCCGCGCCCGCCAGCGCTCGAGGTAGACGCGCAGCTCGGGTCGGTCGTCGGCGTCGTACGCTCCGGGGACGTTGCCGTCCTTGAGCTCCTGCCGCAGGATCGCCTCGTCCCAGCACTCCTCGCGCTCGGCGACGCGCCACGCCGCGGCGTAGGCCTGGTACGGGGTGTCGCGCCGGCCGCCACGGTCGAGCAGCCGGCCGAACAGGAGACCGGCCAGGGTCGGCCAGCCGTACTCTCCCGAGAACACCGGCTCACCTCCTGGGTACGGCGACGGCTCCCGCTGAGTGTGACGTTCCGGGGCCGGATCCGGTCGATCCACCCCCGAGACGTCACACTCAGCGTGAAGGCGACGACCCTCGAGAGGTGAGGACCCGGCGCGGGCTACTTGGCGTAGGAGTGCAGGCCGGGGACGAACAGGTTGACGCCGACGAAGTTGAACACGAACGTGGCGAAGCCGACCAGGCACAGGATGGCCGCGGCCTTGCCCTTCCAGCCCGCGGTCGCGCGAGCGTGCAGGTAGCCGGCGTAGACCACCCACGTGATGAACGCCCAGACCTCCTTGGGGTCCCAGCCCCAGTAGCGGCCCCAGGCGTACTGCGCCCAGATCGGGCCCGAGATCAACGCCGCGAACGTCCACACCGGGAAGGCGAAGGCGTTGACCCGGTAGGCGAGCTGGTCCATCCGCGCGGCCGACGGCATCCGCCAGAGCATGCCCGTGCGGGCCTCCTCCGGGGTGCGCTTCTCGGCCCGCGACTTGACCAGGAACAGCGCCGACGCGGCGGCACCGATGACGAACGCGGCGCCGGCGATCATCGCGGCGAGCACGTGCATGACGAGCCAGTAGGAGTGCAGCGCGGGCACGAGCGGACCGGCCGGGACGTACACGAGCATCGAGGCGCCGAGCACGACCGTGCCGATGCCGGTGATGATGCTGCCGACCCAGTCGATGTCCCAGACCTTGACCAGCGCGAGGTAGGCGATCAGCGCGCACATGACGGCGGCGCAGCCGAACTCGTACATGTTGCCCCACGGGACGCGCTCGGCCGCCAGGCCGCGGGTCACCAGGCCGGCGAGCAGCACGAGGGCGGCGAGGGACGTCAGCGAGTAGCCGATGCTGCCGGCCATCGTGAAGCGCGTCTCGGTCTCCTCCGAGGGCGACTCGACGGCGGTGTCGGCGCCACCGGCGGCGACCAGCACGGGCTCGGCCGCGACCTTGCGGGCGACGGCCCACTGGACGAGGTAGGCCAGGAACGCCAGGCCCAGGACGACGGTCGCCGAGGCGATCGCGTAGTTCGAGAACTGGGCGTACTGCTCGAGGCTCACGGCCGCTCCTCCATCAAAAAGCCACGGTACGGACGACCGCCCGTGACAAGCTCGGTAGTGAGCTCGCTTCGCTCGCTCATGCGCGCTCTGCCTTCTCCTTCGGGGCCTCGAGCGCGAGACGCTCGAGGAGGTCGTCCAGGTCACCGGTGACGTCTCCGCGCGGCACGCGGTCGAGAGCGGCGACCTCCACGATCGTACGTGAGCCGTCGCGGCGGGCCCGAATCCACGTGCGCCGGGGCTTGATCGCCAGCGACAGGATGAGGCCGAGAACGCCGACGCTCACGCCGACCAGGGGCACGACCTTGCCCGGGGACGCCGCGATCTGGAGCCGGGCGAACTGACGCAGCTCGACGAACTGGATGGTCGTGCCGTCGGGCAGCTCCTGCTCCTGGCCCGGGCTCAGCGAGATGCGGAAGTTGCTGCCGTCCTCGTTCTTGACCTGCTCCATGCCGTCCTTGTCCAGCACGTAGACCGACTGCGGGACGCCGTCGTCCAGGCCGAGGTCGCCGGTCCAGGCGAACAGGCCGAGGATCGGGTTGGCCGCCGCCGGGAAGACCGAGACGGACGCCTCGTCGTCGCCGGTGGTGACCGCGGTCGGCAGGAAGAAGCCCTGGAAACCGATCTGGTAGGGCTGCGCGTCGGGCACCTTGACGACGCCGCTGGACGTGTACGTCGGGTCCTCGGGCAGGAACGGCACCGGGCCGTCGAACGCGACGTTGCCCTCGGGGTCGGTCACCTTGACGACGGGCGCGTAGCCCTGACCCACCAGGAAGACGTCCGTGCCGTCGACGCTGAGCGGGTGGTTGACCTGGATGTCGAAGTCGCCGGTGTCGCCGTCGGGCGCGGTGTAGCTGCCCTTCGCCCGGAACAGCCGGGGCGCGCCGCGCTGCTCGCCGGTGGTCTGGAAGCGGGCCTCGACGTCGTCCATCTGCAGCGAGAACGGCGGCAGGTCGTCGGGCTCGAACCACGCACCGGAGGAGAACTCGTCGTACTGGGTCAGGCTGTTGGAGAAGCCGGTGCCCTCGACGACGACGGCCGAGCCGCGGTAGCCGAGCAGCGCGCCGGCGGCGACGCCCACGAGCACCACCACCAGGCTCACGTGGAAGACCAGGTTGCCCGCCTCGCGCAGGTAGCCCTTCTCGGCCCGCACCTCCGTGGTGCCGTCGTCGTGGGTGACCACGTCGACGCGGTGGCCGCGCAGCGCCGTGCGGGCGGCCACGACGACGTCCTCGGGGGACGCGTCGGTCTCCAGCGACTCCGACACCGGCAGGCGCAGCAGGTTGCGCGGGGCCCGCGGCGGACGCGCGCGCAGCGCCTTCGCGTAGAGGATGGCGCGCGGGATGATGCAGCCCACGAGCGAGACCATGAGCAGCAGGTAGATCGCGCTGAACCACGGCGACGTGTAGACGCTGAAGAAGCCCAGGTCGTCCAGCACCGGGGCCAGCGTGGGGTTGCGCGCGAAGTACGACTGCACGGCCTGGGCGTCCACGCCGCGCTGCGGGATCAGCGAGCCGGGCACGGCCGCGATCGCCAGCAGCAGCAGCAGGAACAGCGCCGTCCGCATGGACGTCACCTGCCGCCACAGCCACCGCAGCATCTCGCGCCAGCCCAGCTCCGGCGCCAGGCTCGTGCCCTTGCTCTTCTTCGTCTTCTCGCTCACAGGCGTGCCTCCGTGAAGATCGCACGGTACGGACGCACGCCCGTGGATGCCGTCATGGTTCGCTCGCTCCGCTCGCTCACAGGGGAAGCTCCGTTCCGCCGATCCAGCCGCGCATCTCGTCGACCAGCCCGTCCCACAGCCCGCTCACGAGCAGCACGCCCATGACGACGAGCAGCGCGCCACCGACCAGGCCGACGAGGCGCTGGTGACGCTTGAACCAGCGCAGGGCCCGGGTGAAGCGCGAGAACGCGACCGCCGCGAGGACGAACGGGATGCCCAGCCCCAGGCAGTAGACGAACGCCAGCAGCGCGCCTCGGCCGGCGGACGCGTCGTCCGCGCTCACCGCCAGGCCCAGCACGGCGCTCAGCGTCGGGCCGATGCAGGGGGTCCAGCCGAGGCCGAACAGCACGCCGAGCAGCGGCGCCACCGCGACGCCGACCGCGGGGACGGTGTGCACGCGCACGTCGCGCTGCAGCCACGAGACGCCGCCCATGAAGGCCAGGCCGAGCACGATCACCACGATGCCCATGACGACGCTGATCGGTCGCTGGTAGTCCTTGAGCTCCTGGCCCACGGCGCCGAACAGCGTCCCCAGCGAGACGAACACGGCGCTGAAGCCGAGCACGAACAGCACGGCGCCGAGCACGAGCCGCGAGCGGCGCGGGCCGTCCAGCTCGGTGACCGCCATGCCCGAGACGTACGACAGGTAGCCCGGCAGCAGCGGAACCACGCACGGGGAGAAGAAGGAGAGCAGGCCGGCGACGACGGCCAGCGGCACGGCGAGGACGAGCGAGCCGTCCACGACGGTCTCGCCGATGCCGGTGATCACGACCGCGACCCCTGGACGTCCTCGATCAGCCCGCGCAGGGTCGACTCGCTGGTGAACGGGCCGAGGTAGCGCACGGCGACCTTGCCGTCGGCGTCGATGATCCAGGTCGTGGGCGTGGCCATGGTGGGCAGGCTGTCGGCGAACTGGACGGCGTACGTGCCGGCGTCGTCGGCGAAGCTCGGGTACGGCACCTCGCGGGCCCGCTCGAAGGCGCGCGCGCCGGCGACGTCACGGGTGGCGATGCCGACGAACTGCACGTCGTCGTCGGCCAGCTCCCGGGCGACGGCGCTGAGGATCGGCTCCTCCGCCCGGCACGGCGGGCACCACGAGCCCCAGACGTTCACGACGACGACCTTGCCGGCGAACTGCTCGAGCGAGAGCGGCTCGCCCTCGAGGTCCTCGCCCTCCAGCTCGGGGGCGTCCTTGCGGTCGGGTGCGTCGACGACGACGTAGCTGCCGTCGCCGGAGATGTAGCCGCCGCGGGTGCCGTCGGTGCCGTCGGAGCCGCCGCAGGCGGACAGGACGAGGGAGCACAGCGCCACGGCGAGGACGCCGCGGGCGCGTCGAGGAAGGACGTTCATGGGAGCGGCGCCGTCACGCCCCGCCCACGAACTTGCCCTTGAGCGCCTCGGGCAGCAGGTGCCCGGCCGGCTCGGCGTAGGTGAAGCCGACGTAGTCGTCGCCGTCGAAGGTCAGGCTGGTCAGGCTGGCCAGCGAGCACTGGCGGTTGCGCGGGTCGTGGGCGAAGCGGCGCTGCTCGTACGACAGGCGCGAGATCCAGACCGGCAGCTGGTGGGACACGATGACCGCCTCGTGGCCGCGCGCGGCCTCACGGGCGTCGGCGATCGCGGCGCGCATGCGGGCCTCGATCTCGACGTACGGCTCGCCCCACGACGGCGTGAACGGGTTGCGCAGCAGCGGCCAGTTGCGCGGGCTCATGAACGCCTTGGGACCGACGCCGACCGTGCGTCCCTCGAACTTGTTGTCGGCCTCGATGACCCGCTCGTCGGTCGTGATCGACACCTCGAGCAGCTTCGACAGCGGCTCGGCGGTCTGCTGCGCCCGCTCCAGCGGCGACGCGACCAGGTGGACGATCTCGTTCTTGGACAGGAAGTCCGCGGCCGCGGCGGCCATCTGGTGGCCGAGCTCGGAGAGGAAGTACTCCGGCAGGCGTCCGTAGAGGACGCCCTGCGGGTTGTGGACCTCGCCGTGACGCATCAGGTGCACGATCGTGCGCTCGCTCATGGGCTCAGTCCTCCGGGGTGGCTCGGGCGGCGGCGCGGGCCGCGACCGGCAGCGCCTCGGCAATCCTAGAGACCGCCTCCTCGTCGTGGGCCGCCGAGAGGAACCAGGCCTCGAACGCGCTGGGCGGCAGGTGCACGCCGGCGTCGAGCATCGCGTGGAAGAACGCGCGGTAGCGCCAGCCCTCCTGCGCCTGGGCGCCGGCGTAGTCGTCGACCTGCCCGGTGACGCCCCAGAAGACGCTGAACAGGTTGCCCGCGCCCTGGACGTGGTGCGCGACCCCCTCGGCGGTGAGCGCGTCCGACACCAGCGTCTTGAGCCGCTCGGCGGTGGCGTCGACGTGGGCGTAGACCTCGTCGGTGGCCAGGCGGAGGGTCGTCAGGCCCGCGGTGGCCGCGACGGGGTTCCCCGACAGCGTGCCGGCCTGGTAGACCGGGCCGGTCGGCGACAGCTGCTCCATGACGTCGCGGCGGCCGCCGAAGGCCGCGGCCGGGAAGCCGCCGCCCATGACCTTGCCGAACGTCAGCAGGTCCGGCGCCCAGCCCTCGACGGCGCCGTCGCGGCCCCACTGGCCGCTGCGGCTGACCCGGAAGCCGGTCATGACCTCGTCGCTGATGAACAGCGCGCCGTGCGCCCGGCAGGTCTCGGACAGGAACTGGTTGAAGCCGGGCAGCGGCGGGACGGCGCCCATGTTGCCGGCCGCGGCCTCGGTGATGACGCACGCGATGCGGTCGCCGTGCTCGGCGAACGCGGCGCTCACTGCCTCGCGGTCGTTGTAGGGCAGCACGAGGGTGTCGGCCGTGACCACGGCGGGGACGCCCGGCGTGCCCGGCACGGCGAACGTGGCCAGGCCCGAGCCGGCCTCGGCGAGCAGCGAGTCGACGTGGCCGTGGTAGCAGCCGGCGAACTTCACGACGACGTCACGACCGGTGAAGCCACGGGCGAGGCGGATGGCCGACATCGTGGCCTCGGTGCCGGAGCTGACCAGGCGCACCATCTCCACGGGCGTGCGTCCGACGATCTCCTCGGCGAGCAGCACCTCGGGCTCGCTCGGCGTGCCGAACGAGGTGCCGCGGCCGGCGGCGTCCGCCACGGCCGCGATGACCTCGGGGTGGGCGTGGCCCAGGAGCATGGGTCCCCACGAAGCGACGAGGTCGACGTACTCGTTGCCGTCGACGTCGGTCAGGTAGGGGCCGCGGGCCGACGCCATGAAGCGCGGCTGCCCACCGACGGCGCGGAAGGCGCGCACCGGGGAGTTGACACCACCCGGCGAGACGGCGCGGGCGCGGGCGAACAGGTCGGCTGATGCTTGCTGCGGGCTCACCCGGCCATTGTCCCAAACGGGCGGTGACGGTCCCACCACGGCCGTACTGGCGCGTAACCTCGAGTTGCCCGGCTCGTTGTCGTTTGCGAGTCTGTGTGACGTGGCCCACGTCCCGTCCGTGGGTCGGCACGCGCGGGGGGCGCGTGCGGAGAGGGAGCTGTGAACATTCACCACCTGCCCCGATGGCAGCGCACGGCGGCGATCGTGCCGGCCGTGCTGCTGGTCAGCGCCTGGGGCGTCTCGTTGACCGCCGGCGACCTGGCCCGGGCGTCCGACCCGCCGGCCGCACAGGAGCTGCCCGAGGTGCCCACGTCGGCGCTCGACCAGCCCGCCACCGTGCAGGCGACCCCCGGTGGCGTCGACCCGCGCGCCGGTGCGGAGGGCACGCTGTCCACCCTCTCCTCGGCCGGCATCCCCAACGCCGCCCTCACCGCCTACCGCCGCGCCGAGTCGCTGCTCGACAAGGCCGATCCCTCCTGCCGGCTCGACTGGACGCTCGTGGCCGCCATCGGCCGCGTCGAGTCCGACCACGGCCGCTCGGGCGCCAACACGCTCGGCGACGACGGCGTCTCCCGGCCCGGCATCCTCGGCGTCCCGCTCACCGGGCGCGACGGCACGGCCGAGATCCGCGACACCGACGGCGGCAAGCTCGACGACGACGCGGTCTGGGACCGTGCGGTCGGCCCGATGCAGTTCATCCCGTCCACGTGGGAGCTGGTGGCGGTCGACGCCGACGGCGACGACAAGGCCGACCCGCAGGACATCGACGACGCGGCCACGTCCGCCGGCGTCTACCTGTGCGCCGGCTCCGACGACCTGTCCACCCGACCCGGCGCCGCGGCGGCGGTCAAGCGCTACAACGCCTCTGACTCCTACGTCGACCTGGTCCTGCGCATCGCCGAGCGCTACGCGGCCGGTGAGTACACCGCGGCTCCGAACGGCGTCGGCCCCGGCAGCACGCTGACGTCGCGCTCGCAGGACCAGACGCTCACCGACGCGCAGCGTCGCGAGGCCCGTCGTGCCGAGCAGGGCAAGCGCCCGTCGCGCTCGGACCGCGGCTCCACGCCCGGCCGCACGAGCGACCCGAGCGCCCCGTCCACCTCGCAGCCGGGCACCACCCCGAAGCCGGGCACCAGCAAGCCCGCCAAGCCCGACAGCAAGAGCGAGCCCGGCCCCGGCCTGACCGACCTGGTCGACGGCGTGACCGACCCGCTGCTCGGCACCAACCCCGGCACCGACGGCGACGGCCGGGCGCCGCGGCCGCTCGAGGTGGTCGAGGACGTCGTCGAGAACACGCTCACCTGGGCCGAGGCGAAGGTGAAGTGCCTCGCGCAGGGCCTCACCGAGCTCGACCTGCGGGCCCTCACCCGCTGCATCACCTCGCTGCTCAGCTGAGCCGCGCACGACGAAGGGCACCTCCCGGCGGGAGGTGCCCTTCGTCGTGGAGCCGGGTCAGCGCAGGCGTCGCGCGACCTCGGCCGCCCAGTAGGTGAGGATGATGTCCGAGCCGGCCCGGCGCATCGACAGCAGCACCTCGTCGATCGTCCGCTCCCGGTCGATCCAGCCGTTCTGCGCGGCCGCCTCGACCATGGCCATCTCGCCCGACACGTTGTAGGCCGCGACGGGCAGGTCGACGGCCGCCCGCACGTCGGCGATCAGGTCCAGGTACGACAGCGCCGGCTTCACCATGACGATGTCGGCGCCCTCGGCGACGTCGAGCAGGGTCTCGCGCAGCGCCTCACGGGCGTTCGCCGGATCCTGCTGGTAGGTCTTGCGGTCGCCGGTGAGCGAGGAGTCGACGGCCTCGCGGAACGGTCCGTAGAACGCCGAGGCGTACTTCGCCGCGTAGGCCATGACCACGGTCTCGTCGTGTCCGGCACCGTCGAGAGCCGAGCGGATGGCACCGACCTGGCCGTCCATCATGCCGCTGGGCGCCACCACGTGGGCACCGGACTCGGCCTGGACCACGCCCATGCGGGCGTAGATCTCGACCGTGGCGTCGTTGTCGACGCGGCCCTTCGCGTCCAGCACGCCGCAGTGGCCGTGGTCGGTGAACTCGTCCAGGCACAGGTCGCTCATGACCAGCAGGTCGTCGCCGACCTCGGCCCGCGCGTCGGCGATCGCGACGTTGAGGATGCCCTGCGGGTCCAGCGCGCCGGAGCCCTCGGCGTCCTTGTGCTCGGGGACGCCGAACAGCATGACGCCGCCGAGCCCGAGCTCGGCCGCCTCGGCGTAGACCGCCTTGGCCGACTCACGGGTGTGCTGGACGACGCCCGGCATGCTCGCGATCGGACGCGGCTCGGACAGCCCCTCCGCCACGAACATCGGCAGCAGGAGCTGGCCGGGCTGCAGGTACGTCTCGCGCACGAGCCGCCGCATCGCCGGCGACTGGCGCAGGCGACGCGGACGGACGACGGGCGGCTCCCAGTCGCTCACGTCAGGCCTTGCGGCGCGACGACGGACGACGGTACGACGGCTTGGTGACCGGCTCGCCCGCGGCGACCTGGGCCTCGCGGCGCTCGGCGCCGAAGGTGGCCAGCGCGTCGGCCAGCACCTCGACCGAGGGCGACTCGGCGACGACGTCGACGCGCAGGCCGTGCTCCTCGGCGGTCTTCGCCGTGGCCGGGCCGATGCACGCGATGATCGTCGACGTGTGCGGCTTGCCGGCGATGCCGACGAGGTTGCGCACGGTCGAGGACGACGTGAACATCACCGCGTCGAACTTGCCGGTCTTGATCGCCTCACGGGTCGGCGCCGGCGGCGGCGAGGCGCGCACCGTGCGGTAGGCCGTGACGTCGTCGACCTCCCAGCCGAGCTCGACCAGGCCCGCGACGAGCGTCTCGGTGGCGATGTCGGCGCGCGGCAGGAAGACCCGGTTGATCGGGTCGAGCATCTCGTCGTACGGCGGCCAGTCCTCGAGCAGGCCGGCGGCCGACTGCTCGCCGCTGGGGATGAGGTCCGGGCGGATGCCCCACTCGGCGATCGCCTGGGCGGTCTTGTCGCCGACCGCGGCGATCTTCAGGCCCGAGAACGAGCGGGCGTCCAGGCCGTACTCGTCGAACTTCTCACGGACGGCCTTGACCGCGTTGACGCTCGTGAACGCGACCCACTCGTAGCGGCCCTCGACCAGGCCACGGATGGCCTTGTCGACCTGCTGCGGGTTGCGCGGCGGCTCGACCGAGATGGTCGGGACCTCCTCGGAGACCGCGCCGTACATCCGCAGGCGGCTGGACAGGCCCGCGGCCTGCTCCTTGGTGCGGGGCACCAGGATGCGCCAGCCGTACAGCGGCTTGGTCTCGAACCAGGACAGCACCTCGCGCATCTCGACGACCTCGCCGACCACGACGACGGCCGGGCCGGTGACGGCCTTGGCGTCGGTGGCGACGTCGGCCAGCGTCGAGACGACGGTCGACTGCTCGGTCGTGGTGCCCACGCACGTCACCGCGACCGGGGTGGTCGCCGGGCGGCCGGACTCGATGAGGGCCGCCGAGACCTCGCCGAGGCGGCCGAGCGCGTCGAGCAGCACGACCGTGTCGGCACCCTGGTGGGCGCTGAGGTCGATCGCGTTGTCGGCGACGTCCACGACGGCCACGCCGCGCTGGGACTTGGTCGTCAGCGGGACGCCCGCGTACGTCGGGACGGCCGTGGCCGAGGAGACGCCGGGGACGACCTCGAACGGGATGCCGGCCTTGGCGCAGGCCGCGGCCTCCTCCGGCCCGGTGCCGTACGTGAACGGGTCACCGGTCAGCAGCCGGACGACGCGCGCGCCGGTCTTGGCGTGCTTGACGACGAGCTTGGCCCGGGCCGCGTGCGGCATCGGGGCACCGTCGGCGGTGGTGCCGCCCTCGACGACCTCGGCGCCGTTGGTCACCAGGGCGGCCTGCTCGGGCGCCTCGATGATCACGACCTCGGCGGCCTCGAGCAGCTCGGCCGCACGGACCGTCAGCAGGCTGACGTCGCCGGGGCCGGCACCGACGAAGCTCACCTGGCCCTGCGGAGCAGGACGCGAGGCGGGAGCGGCGGTCGGCACCGCGGGCTCGGGCGTGGCGATGGTGCTAGTCACAGTCTTCTCTTCCTGGTCTGCCGGTCTCAGGAGGCGGCCACGAGCGTGGCGGCACCTTCGGCGAGCAGCTCGGCAGCGAGCCGCTCCCCGACCGCGGCGGCGTCGGCGAGCGACCCCGTCGTGGACATGCGGATGGATCGGGTTCCGGTGAGGTCCCCGACGACGGCCCGGAGCCACAGCTCCTCGCCGTCGTCGCCGGAGACCACCTCGGCGAGTGCGCCCACGGGAGCGCTGCAGCCGGCCTCGAGCTCCGCCAGCAGGCGGCGCTCGGCGGTCACGGCCGCGCGGGTGTCGGCGTGGTCGAGCTGCCCGAGCAGCCCTGCCGTGGTCAGGTCGTCGACACGGCACTCGACCGCGAGCGCACCCTGCCCGGGGGCGGGGAGCACCTGGATGGGGTCGAGCACCTCGGTCGCCTCGTCCTCGCGGCCCAGGCGCAGCAGCCCGGCCCGGGCGAGGACGACCGCGTCCAGGTCGCCGTTGGTCACCTTGGCGATGCGGGTGTCGACGTTGCCGCGCACGCCGACGAGCTCGATGCCCAGGCCGAGCGCGGACAGCTGCGCGACGCGGCGCGGCGCGCCGGTGCCGACGCGGGAGCCGGCCGGCAGCTCGCCGAGCGTGAGGCCGTCGCGGGCGACGACGACGTCGCGGACGTCCTCGCGCTCGGGGATGGCCGCCAGCGTCAGGCGCTCGTCGGGGTAGGTCGGGATGTCCTTGAGCGAGTGCACGGCGAAGTCGACCGCGCCGGAGGCGAGCACCTCGCGGAGCTCGGCGACGAAGACGCCCGCGCCACCGGCCTCGACCAGGGGCGTGCGCGTGCGGTCGCCCTCGGTGGAGACGGGGACGACCTCGACGTCGACACCGGTCACCTCGGTCAGCCGGGCCGCGAAGGCACCGGACTGGGCCAGGGCGAGACGGCTCGCACGGGTGCCCATGCGCAGGGTCGTCATGCGCCCTCACCCGCCTTGTCGGACTTGTCGCCCGAGCGCTTGGTCACCGCGGCGATCGCCGCGGGGTCGAGCGCGAACAGGTCGGCCAGCGCGTCGGCGTAGGTCAGGCCGCCGTCGCCGTCGACGAGCTGCTGCACCCGGACGGTGGGCGCGTGCAGGATCTTGTCGGCGACCCGGTTGACGGTGTGCCGCACCTCGGCCAGCACCTCGTCGCTGACGTCGCTGCGGCGCGCGAAGCGGTCCATCTCGGCGCTCACGATCTCGGTGGCCATCGTGCGCAGCGCGACCACCGTCGGCGTCACGCGCGCGGCCGCCTTGGCGGCCAGGAAGGCCTCGACCTCGGCGTCGACGATCGACCGCACGGCGGTGATGTCCTGGGCCGCGGCGGTGTCGGAGCCGCGCTCGGCCAGCAGCGCGATGTCGACGAGCGTGACGCCCTCCATCGCGGCGACCGCGGCGTCGACGTCGCGCGGCAGCGCCATGTCGATGAGCGTCATCGGACGTCCGTCGTGCTGGGCGCGCTCGATGCGCTCGCGGTCGAGCACCAGGCCGCTGGCGCCGGTGCAGGTGATGACCACGTCGGCGTGGTGCAGCTCGTTGTCGAGCGAGCCCCAGCGCACGGCGCCCACGCCGTACGTCTCGACCAGCTCGTAGGCGCGCTGGTACGTGCGGTTGGCGACCATGATGCGGGCGTTGCTGACGCCGGTCTCGACGAGCGTCTTGACCGCCAGGCTCGACATGGTGCCGGCGCCGATGACCAGGAAGCGGGTCTCGGGGTCGTGGACGACCGGGCCGGCGGCGTCCAGCGACGCGGTGACGATCGAGGGGCCGAGCAGGTCGATGCCGGTCTCGGCGTGACCGCGCTTGCCGATGCGCAGGGCCTGCTGGAACAGCGTGTTGAGCGCCGAGCCGACGGTGGACTCGTCCTGGCCCAGCTGCAGCGCGTCGCGCACCTGGCCCAGGATCTGGCTCTCGCCGATGATCATCGAGTCCAGCCCGGCGGCCACCTCGAACAGGTGGGCCACGGCGGCGTCGTCGTAGTGGACGTACGCGTGCCGCACGAAGGCGTCACGGTCGAGGCCGGCGTGCTCGGCCAGCAGCGTCGAGACCTCCTCGACGGCACCGTGGAAGCGCTCGGCCTCGACGTAGACCTCGACCCGGTTGCAGGTCGAGATGACCGCGGCCTCGGAGACGTACGGCGTCTCCAGCGCGCGGTGCGAGAGCTTGACCACGGACTCCGAGTCCAGCGAGACCCGCTCCAGCAGCTCGATCGGCGCCGTCTTGTGGGACAGCCCGACGACCAGGACGCTCATCGGCAGACCTCCGTGAAGATCGCACGGTACGGACGTCCACCGATGACGGCGCCCATCGTTCGCTCGCTGCGCTCGCTCATCGGCGGACCTCCGTGCCCAGGACGAAGCCAGTCACTCGCTCGCTCATACGTTGACCTCCAGCACGTCGAGGGTCGAGCCGGCCTTGCGCTGCTCGTGGTACGCCAGGATCTGCAGCTCGATCGACAGGTCGACCTTGCGCACGTCGACGCCCTCGGGGACGTCGAGCACGACCGGCGCGAAGTTGAGGATGCTCGTGACGCCGGCGGCGACGAGCGCGTCGGCGACGGCCTGCGCGGCCTCGGCCGGGGTGGCGATGATGCCGATGGAGATGCCGCGCTCGGCGACGACCGCCGGCAGGTCGGCCATCGCGCTGACCGTCAGGCCCGCGACCGTGGTGCCCACGCGGGCCGGGTCGGCGTCCACCAGCGCCGCGACGTGGATGCCGCGCGGCGTGAAGCCCTGGTAGTTCGACAGCGCCTGGCCCAGGTTGCCGACGCCGACCAGCACGACGGCCCACTCCTGGGTCTGGCCGATCTCACGGGCGATCTGGTAGCGCAGGTACTCGACCTCGTAGCCGACGCCGCGGGTGCCGTAGGAGCCCAGGTACGACAGGTCCTTGCGCAGCTTGGCCGGGTTGACCCCGGCGGCCAGCGAGAGGTCCTGCGACGAGCAGGTGGCGACGCCCTGGTCGGAGAGCTCGGTGAGGGCACGCAGGTACAGCGGGAGCCGAGCGACCGTCGCGTCGGGGACGCCGCGGTCGGACGCACCTCCGCGGGGGGTTCTCAAGACTGTCACGCTGCTCCTGCTCCGCCTGGTCAAGGGGGCGGCCCGGGGTTCGTCCGGGTCGGACCGGCGGTGTGCCGTGGTCCAGTTTAAGAGCTTGTGAACGCGGGAACAAAATTGACGGATCCCGCCGATCAGCCTACTCAGGCACGCAGGGCGGCCTGCAGGCGGGCGGGGTCGACACGCCAGAAGTCGTGCTGGCGGCCGTCCACGAAGGTCACGGGCACGTGCTCGCCGTGCTCGGCCATGAGGCGAGCGTCACCGGTGATGTCGACCACCTCGTACCCGTCGCCGGTCTCGGCGCAGACCGCGGCGATCGTCTCCTCGGCCAGCTCGCACAGGTGGCAGCCGGGCTTGCCGTACATGAGCACGCGGGCGGTCACGAGGCGTCCTCCCCGGTCTCGCGCCGGGCCCGGCTGCGCAGGCGCGCCTTCAGCACCTTGCCGTCCGGGCCGGTGGGCAGCTCGTCGACGACCAGGACGCGCGCCGGGTGCTTGAAGCGCGCGAGGTTCTGCGCGCAGTGGTCCGCCACCCGCTCGGCCAGGCCCTCGCGGGTGCCCGCCTCGGGGACGACGAAGACGACGACCGCCTCGGTCGTGCGCGGGTCGGGCACGCCGACGACGGCGGCGTGGGCGACGCCCTCGACCTCGGCCGCGACCGTCTCCACCTCGACCGGGTAGACGCTGAAGCCCGAGACCATGACGACCTCGCGCACGCGGTCCAGCACCGTGAGCCGGCCGTCGGCGTCGAGCATCCCGACGTCGCCGGTGCGGAACCAGCCGTCGGCGTCCGGGCCGTCGACGGCGTCGGGCCAGTAGCCCACGAACAGGTTGGCGCCGCGGACGTGGACCTCGCCCGGGTCGTCCGGGCCGGCGTCCTGGCCGGTCACGTCGACGACGCGCAGGTCGACTCCCGGCAGCGCGGGGCCGGCGTCACCGGGACGCGGCACCTCGGGCTCCGCGCCGGTCGTGGCGGTGAGCACCGGTGCGGCCTCGGTCAGCCCGTAGCCCAGCCCCACCGGGTGGCCGCTCGCGCGGACGAACTCCTCGGCCACCTCCGGGTCGAGCAGGGCGCCGCCGCACATGACGGTGCGGACGGTGGCCAGCGACTCGCGCAGTCCGGGCCGCACGGCCCAGTCGGCGACGAGTCGCGGGGACAGCGGCAGCAGCGTGACCGCGTGCTCGCGGACGGCCGCCAGCGCGCCGGCGGCGTCCGCGGGGTCGACGAGCACGCACCGCGTGCCCTGGCGCAGGGCCTGGCCGAGCACGGCGTTGAGGGCGTAGACGTGGAACAGCGGCAGGACCACCAGGCAGGTGTCGTCGTGGGCCATGACGGCCGGCTCGAGCGCGGCGACCTGCTCGACGTTGGCCACGAGCGCGCGGTGCGGCAGCATCGCCGCCCGCGGACGTCCGGTGCTGCCCCCGGTCGCGAGCAGGACCGCGAGCATCTCGGGGTCGCGCGGCGCCACCGGGGCGGGCCCGTCGACGGTGCGCAGGGCGTCCCACGACGTCTCGCCGCGCTTGGCCCGGGCCCCGACGACCACGAGACCGCACTCGCGCTCGAGCTCCTGGTCGCGGGAGAGCGCGTCGCGGACGGTGCGCACGGACGTGTCGTCGGCGACCACGAGCGAGGCGGCCGACTCGGCCAGCGCCCGGTGCAGCGCACCGGCCTCGGCGCGCGGCGACAGCGGCACGGCCACCATGCCCACGCGCAGGACGGCCAGGTAGGCGGCGACCAGCTCGATCCGGTTGGTCATCGCGAGGGCGACGCGCTGTCCGGCGACGAGCCCCCGGGCGCCGAGCCCACGGGCCACCTCGTCGACGAGCGCGTCGAGGCCGGACCAGGTGAGCCGGGCGTCCGCGTGCACCATCGCGACGTCGTCGGGCCAGGCGCGGGAGGCCTGCCGGAGGTGGTCGCTGACGTTCACGGGCACGCCGTCAGTGTTCCACAGCCGCTGAGCCGAGCCGCCCGGTACGGTCGTGCGCATGGGGCGTGAAGCAGCGGCACCGCGCGACCTGCGCGCCCGGTCCGTGCTGGCCGGGTCCGCCTCCGCGGCGGCCGCCGAGGTCGAGGCCGCGCTCGCGCCGACCGACGCCACCGCCGCCGCCTTCTTCGACGTCGACAACACGCTCATGCAGGGCGCCTCGATCTACCACCTCGCGCGCGGCCTGCACGAGCGCGACCTGTTCACCACGCGCCAGATCGTCAGCGCGGCGTGGCAGCAGACCTGGTTCCGCGTCGCCGGCTCCGAGGACCCCGACCACGTGGCGCAGGCCCGGGCGTCCGCGCTCGCCTTCATCGCCGGCCACCGCGCCACCGAGCTGGAGCAGATCGTCGAGGACGTCTTCGACGAGCACATGGCGCACCGCATCTGGCCGGGCACGCGGGCCCTGGCCCAGCAGCACCTCGACCACGGCCAGCGGGTGTGGCTGGTCACGGCGGCACCGGTGGAGATCGCCCGCGTCGTCGCCTCGCGGCTCGGCCTGACCGGGGCGCTCGGCACCGTCGCCGAGCAGCGCGACGGCGTCTACACCGGCCGGCTGGTCGGCGAGATGCTGCACGGCGAGAGCAAGGCCGAGGCCGTCCGCGAGCTCGCCCGCACCGAGGGCCTCGACCTCGCCCGCTGCTCGGCGTACTCGGACTCGGCCAACGACCTGCCGATGCTGTCGCTGGTCGGCCAGCCGTGCGCCATCAACCCCGACCGCCGCCTGCGCCGTCACGCGCGCGCCCACGGATGGCTCGTCCGCGACTACCGGACGGGCCGCAAGCTGGCCGGCACCGGCGTGAAGGTCGCTCTGGTCGGTGCGGCCGGCGGGGCCACCTATCGGGTGGTGCGTGACCTGGTCCGGTCGAACCAGGGTCGCGACGGCTCCTGACCCGTACACTGGACCGCGGTCCGAGGGGGAGGAACGACCGTGAGTGGGTCTGCGCTGCGCCGGGCGCTCGCGCTCGCAGCACAGCTGCCGCGTGACGCCGCGCTGGCGCCTGCCCTCGCCGCCATGACGACCGGTCCCACGGCCCCGGCCCCCGAGGGCGGCGGCACCGCGGCTCCGCCCGACGCCGATCCCGAGCGCGACCGGCTGCGGGCGCTCGTCGAGCTCGCCACCACGGGTGACGCGGAGGCGTTCGGGCAGCTCTACGACCACTACTCCGCCGGCGTCTACCGGTTCGTCCTGTACCGCGTGGGGTCCCGCGCCCTGGCCGAGGACCTCACCAGCGAGACGTTCATGCGGGCCCTGCGCTCGATCCAGAAGTTCACCTGGCAGGGCAAGGACTTCGGCGCCTGGCTCACGACGATCGCGCGCAACCTGGTCACCGACCACTTCAAGTCCGGCCGCTCCCGCCTGGAGATCGTGTCCGACGACGTCCCCGACCGGCGCTCCGTGCTGGCCCAGCCCGAGACGGACGTCCTGGCGCACCTCACCAACGAGGCGCTGTACGCGGCGGTCGCCCGGCTCAGCGACGAGCAGCGCGACTGCATCCTCATGCGCTTCATCCAGGGTCTGTCGATCGCCGAGACGGCGGCCGCGCTGGACCGTTCCGAGGGCGCGATCAAGCAGCTCCAGCTGCGCGCCGTCCGGGCGCTGGCCAAGCTGATCGACCCGGAGGTGCGGTGATGTGCGACACGCCGCGTAACCAGGGGGCACCCCGCGTCGTTGAGCCCGCTGAGACGCCATCACGGCGTCCGACCCCTGCGCACCGAAAGTTCCCGCGATGACCCCGTTCCGCCGCTCGGCCGAGGCCGAGGCCTTCGACGCCGCCCTGCGCGGCGCGGCGCCGGCGTCCGACCACGAGCAGCTGCTCCGCACGGTCGAGACGCTCCAGGCGAGCGCGGTCGAGTCGCCCCGGCCCGACTTCGCGGTCGACCTGCGCAGCCGGCTCATGGCCGAGGCGCAGGAGGTCCTGCAGCCCCGTCCGGCCGTCCCGGTCATGGCCACTCCCCGCGGCACACGACGACGTCTGGCGGGCGTCGTCGCGGCGGCGGTCACGGTCGCCGGTGGTGCCGGCCTGGTCGCGTCGAGCGCCTCCGCCCTCCCCGGCGAGGTGCTCTACCCGGTCAAGCGCGGCACCGAGCAGGTCCAGAAGTCGCTGCGGCTGTCCGACAGCGCGCGCGGCACCTTCGAGCTGCGCCAGGCGACGCGTCGCCTGGCCGAGGTCGAGGCGCTGGCCGACCGTGACGACACCCCGCAGAAGGTCGTCGACGAGGCGCTGGTCGACTTCGAGAAGGTCGCGCGGTCCGGCACCGGCCGTCTGCTCGAGGCCTACGAGGACGACCACGACAAGGCCACGCTGCAGCAGGTCGACCGGTTCGTCGCCGACACCGCGCCCACCCTCAAGGACCTGGCGAGCGGCGCCCCGGCCGAGGACACCGTCGTCGACCGCGTGCAGCGCCTGGTCGACGAGCTGACCGGCACCGTCGACAGCACCTGCCCCACCTGCCTGTCGCGCGAGTCGCGCCGCCTGGCCGACGAGGTGCAGCGCAGCGTCTCGGGCAGCGAGCCCCGTGCGTCCGTCCCGCGCGAGCAGGTCGTGTCGCGCACGCCGGCCGCCCAGCGGCGGTCCAGCGACCGGCACAGACCCGGCGCCCGCGTCGCGATCCCGACGACGAAGGTCCCCAGTGACGGCACGGCCCGCGACGGCCGTGCCGACGCACGTCCGCGACCGACCGCACCCACCACGCGGCCCACGCCGTCGGCGACCCCGACCCCCACGTCCAGCCCGCGCGACCAGGCCCGCCAGCGGGGCGAGGAGCGCCGTGCCGAGCGGGAGCGTCGTCGCGAGGAGGCCCGCACGGAGCGCGAGCAGCGCGCCGAGGAGCGGCGTGCCGAGCGCGAGCGCCGCGAGGCCGAGCGCGAGGCCCGCGCCGAGGAGCGTCGTGACCGGGCGCGCGAGCGCGCCGAGGAGCGTCGCCAGCGCGAGGACGAGCGCCGTCGCGAGCGTCAGCAGCGCTGGAACCTCTGGGTCCCGCGCGGCTAGCAGCCGCAGCCGCTAGAAGAACGCCCCGCCGCGGTCGACCAGCAGCCCGTAGAGCGTCTGCTGGATCGTCTCCCGCACCTGATCGGTGACGTTGAACAGCAGCATCGGGTCGTCGGCCGCCTCGGGCGCGTAGGCGTCGGTGCGCACCGGCTCGCCGAACTCGATGATCCACTTGCTGGGCAGCGGCACGAGGCCGAGCAGGCCCAGCCACGGGAAGAACGGCGTGATCGGCAGGTAGGGCAGGCCGAGCAGCCGTGCGAGCGAGGGCAGGTTGCCCACGAGCGGGTAGATCTCCTCGGCGCCGACGATCGACACCGGGACGATCGGCACCTGGGCGCGCATCGCCGACGACACGAACCCGCCGCGGCCGAACCGCTGCAGCTTGTAGCGCTCGCTGAACGGCTTGCCGACGCCCTTGAAGCCCTCGGGCCAGACGGCGGCGAGCTCGCCGCGGCCGAGCAGCCGCTCGGCGTCCTCGGTGCAGGCCAGCGTCGCGCCGAACTTGCGGGCGGTCTCGCCCACGAACGGCAGCGCGAAGACCAGGTCGGCGGCGAGCGGACGCAGCGTGCGCTGGGCGTACCGGTGCACCGCGTAGCTGGTGATGAGCCCGTCGATCGGCACGGTGCCGGAGTGGTTGCCGACCAGCAGCGCGCCACCCTCGGCCGGGATGTTGTGCACGCCGCGGACCTCGAGCCGGAACCACTTCTCGGCCAGCGGCTCGAGCACCTGCACGAGCAGCTCGGCGACCTCGGGGTCGTGGCCGAAGTCGTCGACCTCGTAGTCGCCCGAGAGCCGGCGGCGCAGCGTGGCCAGCATGCGCGCCAGGCGCGCCTCCCAGTCGTCGCCGAGCACGCGCTGGGCGGCCGCGACGACCGCGGTGAGGACCTCGTCGAGCGGCAGTCCGGTGGGTGGCGGCTCCTGCGGACCGGAGTGGTGCGACGTCGGCGGCGGCTCGGCCGTGGCGTCGTCCGGCACGGCGTGCAGGCGCGGACGCCCGGCGCCGGTGCCTGCGGCGGGCTCACCCGGGCGGCGCGGCGGGCGGGCCGCGCCCCCGGCCAGCGACCGGGCGGCGCTGGACGGCGTGGTGCCGCCCTGCGAGCCGCGTCCGGCTCGTCCGGAGGTGCCGAGCGGCACGTCGCGGTGGTCGTCGGTCACGAGGCTCCCCTCCCGCTGAGCAGGCCGGGCTGCAGCCCGGCCGCGAACATCGAGAACGCCTCGGCGCTGGTGTACGCCGGGGCGTACCCCAGGATCGTGCGCAGCGCCGTCGTGTCGACGACGCGGCCGTGCATGAGCAGGCGGTGCAGGTCGGGCGTGATGTCCGAGCCCATGGCCCGCAGCATGGTGCGTGCCGCGGTGCCGAACCCGACGGGCGGGAACGGCACCGTCGGACGTCCGAGCCGGCGCACCGCCTGGGACAGCATGACCACGCCGTCGCCGGCCACGTTGAACGTGCCCTGGACGCCCTCGTCGACGACGGCGCGGCGCATGACCTCGAGCGCGTCGTGGACGTGCAGGAACTGCAGCCGCGGGTCGTAGCCCGCGACCGTGGGCAGCACCGGGTTGGCGAAGTACGCGGCCAGCGGCGCGCCGGCGTCGAGCACCTGCGCCGAGCGCAGCGTCACGATGCGGACGTCGGGCCGGCGGCGGGCGAACCCGCGGACGTAGCCCTCGACCTCGCAGACGTCCTTGGGGAAGCCCGCGTTCGTGCCGCCGCGCGCCACCGAGGACTCGGTGAACAGGGCAGGACTGCGGGCGGACGTGCCGTAGACGGCCGTCGAGGAGCCCAGGACGAACGTGGTGACGTGCGAGACGCGCTGGCACGCGGCCAGCAGCTGCATCGTCCCGATGACGTTGAGCTCCTTGGCCGCGCCGCGGCCGTGCGAGGGACCGAGGTCGAGGTGGACGACGGTGTCGACGTCCTCGACCGCGATGACCTTCGCGATGACGGGCGTGCGGATGTCGGCCCGGACGAACTTCACGCCGCCGAGGTCCTCCCTCGGCGGCGTGACGTCGACACCGACGACCTTGTCGATCCCGAGCGCGTCCCCCTGGTCAGCGAGCAGCCGCGCGCATCGCAGAGCGATGTCGCGCGAGAGCCCGGTCACCAGGACGACGCGGCCCATGGTCTAGAGGCCCGCCCGGCTCACTTGCCCAGACGGCGGCGCTGCACGCGCGTGCGCTTGAGCATCTTGCGGTGCTTCTTCTTCGACATCCGCTTGCGACGCTTCTTGATGACAGAACCCACGGTCCACCTTCTGACGACTGAGTCAATTGCGAGTCCCCAGCCTACGGGCAGCAGGCCAGGAGCGGAAAGTCAGGCCGTGAGCCGGGGCTCAGCCCGCCTGGAAGTACGAGTTCTTCAGGTAGGTCTCGACCGCGTGCTCGGGCACCCGGAAGGACCGGCCCACGCGGACGGCCTCGAGCTCGCCGGCGTGGACGAGGCGGTACACGGTCATCTTGGACACGCGCATCTGGGAGGCGACCTCCGCCACGGTCATGAAACGCACGGACGAGACCATGGCGCTTCCTCCCTGAGAAGTGAACGGCACGCGCGCACTCCGGCTTCCCCACCGGAGAAGAGCGCGCGTGCCTGAGCAGAGAGTAGTGGTTCGCGAGCCGGCGCGGTAGCCGAAACCGACAACTTCTTCACCGGGTGGTTCAGGGCTGCGGATCGAGCCCCAGCAGCGGGAACGCGGCGGTGCGCGTGGCCATGATCGAGCGGTCCAGCCAGCTCGCCGGGTCGTAGCCCTCGCGCCAGTCGCGGAAGGTCGGCAGGCGCCCGTCGGTCATGCGCGTGGGGGCGTCGCCGCCGCGCAGCTCGGCCACCCGGGCCCGCCAGCGCTCGGGCGTCGGCGTGGCGACGTCGAGCGGCGTGCCGCCCACGACGGCGATGAGGTGGCTCCAGGCACGGGGGACGACGTCCAGCACGGCGTAGCCGCCGCCACCGGTGGAGACCCAGCGGCCGCCGCAGATCTCGTCGGCCAGGTCGCGCAGCGCGAGGTAGGACGCGCGCTGGCCGTCGACGCTCAGCATGAGGTTGGTGAGCGGGTCGTCCATGTGCGAGTCGCAGCCGTGCTGGGTCACCAGCACGTCGGGGGCGAACTCGCGCAGCGCGGCCGGGACGACGGCGTGGAACGCGCGCATCCAGCCGGCGTCGGACGTGGCCGGCGGCAGCGCGACGTTGATCGCCGAGCCCTCGGCGCCCTCGCCGCCGGTCTCGGTGGCGTAGCCGGTGCCGGGGAACAGCGTCTGCGGGCCCTCGTGGATCGAGATGGTCAGCACCCGCGGGTCGTCCCAGAACATCGTCTGGACGCCGTCGCCGTGGTGGGCGTCGACGTCGACGTAGGCGACCTTCTTCGCGCCGTGGTCGAGCAGCCAGGCGATGGCCAGCGCGACGTCGTTGTAGATGCAGAACCCGCTGGCCTTGCCGGGCATGGCGTGGTGGAGGCCGCCGCAGACGCTGACCGCGTGCCGCGCCTGGCCGGTCCAGACCTGGCGGGCCGCCTCGATGCTGGCGCCGGCGATCAGCGCGCTGGCCTCGTGCATGTGGGCGAAGACGGGGTTGTCCTCGGTGCCGAGCCCGAAGCCGGGCTCGGTGTAGACCGGGTGGTCGCTGAGCTTCTGCACCCGCTCGACGTAGGCCGGCGAGTGCAGCCGGAGGAGGTCGTCGTCGGTGGCGGCGGGCGCCCCCACGACGTCCACCTGCTCGAGCACGCCGAGCTCCTCAGCGAGCATCATCGTCAGCTCGACGCGCACCGGCGCCATGGGGTGGTGGGCGCCGAAGTCGTACTGCGTCATCTGGTCGTCGAAGACGACGACCGAGCGGTCCGGGGCCGTCTCCTGCGGCGCGGCGCCCTCGGTCATGCGCCCGGCCCGGACAGCTCGGCGGAGCGGGCGGCGGCCGCGCGGACGCCGTCGGCCACGGCCTGCTTCACGCCGCGGTCGTCGAACGTCGCGATCGCCGCCGCGGTGGTGCCGTTCGGCGAGGTGACCCGGCGGCGCAGCTCGGCGGGCTCGTCGTCGCTGCCGGCCAGCAGCGCGGCCGAGCCCTGGATGGTGGCCACGGCGAGCCGGTGGGCGGTGGCCGGGTCGAGACCGGCCTCGACGCCGCCGGCGATCATCGCCTCGGCCAGGTAGAAGACGTACGCGGGACCGGAGCCGGACACGGCGGTGAGCGCGTCCTGGTCATCCTCGTCGACGACCACCACGGTGCCGCCGGGCTCGAGCAGGTGCTGGACCGCGGCGACCCGCTCGTCGCTGCACGAGGCGCCGGCCGAGACGCCGAAGACGCCCTGGCCGACGAGCGCGGGGGTGTTGGGCATGACGCGCAGGACCTCGACGCCGTCGGGCACCGCCGCCTCGATGGTGGCGGTGCGGACGCCGGCGGCGAAGGACACGACCGCGGCGCCCGGGACGACCAGGGGGCCGGCCTGCTCCAGAACGCCGGGGACGTCCTGCGGCTTGGTCACGAGCAGCACCAGGTCGGCACCGCGCACCGCGTCCTCGAGCCCGGCGACGTCGATGCCGTGGCGCTCGCGGAGCTCGGCGGCTCGCTCGGGACGCTTCTCGACGGCGACGACGCGGCCCGGCTCGACGCCGGCGGCCAGGAGCGTGGACACGAGGGTCTCGCCCATCACGCCGACCCCGATGATGGCTATGCGATCGGTCACACCGCCAGCCTAGGACGTCGGGCCCCGCCGCGCGGACTCCCCTAGGGTCTGCGTGTGCGGCTGCGTCTCGATCCCTTCCTGCTGGCCCTGCTCGGCGTCGCGCTGCTGGGCACGTTCCTGCCGGTCACCGGCGAGGGGCTCGACGTCCTCGACGTGGTGGTGAAGGCGGCCGTCGCGGTGCTGTTCTTCCTGTACGGCGTCCGGCTGTCGCCGGCCGAGACCTGGCACGGGCTGCGCGGCTGGCGCCTGCACCTCTCGATCCTGGCCATGACCTACGTGGCGTTCCCGCTGCTGGGGCTGCTGGCCCGGGCGGTCACCGACCCCGTCCTGCCCGCCGGGCTGGCCACCGGCGTCCTGCTGCTGACGCTGGTGCCGTCCACCGTCCAGTCGTCCGTCGCGTTCACGGCGATCGCCCGCGGCAACGTGGCCGGCGCCGTGGTGGGGGCGTCTCTGTCGAACCTGCTCGGCGTCGCGCTGACCCCGCTGCTCGTCGGCCTGCTGCTCGCCGGGAGCGGCGACGTGACCGTGAGCGGTTCGACGGTGCTGTCGATCGTCCTGCAGCTGCTCGTGCCGTTCGCGCTCGGCACCCTCAGCCGTCCGCTGACCGCCGCGACGGTGCAGCGCTGGCACCCCGTGCTCGGTCGCTACGACCGGCTCACGATCCTGCTGGTGGTCTACGCCGCCTTCAGCAAGGGCGCCGAGGCGGACGTCTGGAGCCACGTGGACGTCGCGTCCGCGCTCGTCGTGGTGGCGGTGTGCGCGACCCTGCTGGCCGCCGCGCTCGGCTTGTGCGTGCTGCTCGGCCGGGTGGTCGGGCTGGCCGAGGCCGACCGGGCGCCCCTGCTGTTCTGCGGCAGCCACAAGAGCCTGGCCGCCGGCCTGCCGATGCTCTCGGTGCTGTTCTCCTCGGACGACTTCGCGCTCGCGGTGCTGCCGCTCATGCTCTTCCACCAGCTGCAGCTCGTGGTCTGCGCGTGGCTCGCCGCCCGCATGGGCCGCCGGGCCGAGGCCGCGGAGGCCCCGGACGCCTGAGGGCTAGGCGCGCTGCTGGGCCGCGAGCCGGATCGGCGCGTTGGTCGCGCCGTAGCCGTCGTAGCCGTCCCGCCGCTCGACGACCTCTAGGAACACCTGGCCGGACGTGCGCGTGTAGAAGTGCACGAACGCGCCGTGCTCGTCACGCTCGTAGAGCAGGTCGAGGTCACGCAGCTCGTCCACGACCTCGTCGGGCAGGCCGTACCGCGCGGCGAGGTCGTCGTAGTAGTTGCGCGGCACCGGCAGGAACGACATGCCGGCCTCGCGGGCCCGGCGGGCCACGGCGACGACGTCGTCGCACGCGAACGCCACGTGCTGCGCGTAGTCGGTCGAGCCGAGCGGGGCGACGTTGAGCGGGATGCGCACCGAGCCGTCCGGCGTCCGCATCACCTGGCTGCGCACGAGCCCCTGCGGTCCGGCGACCTCGGTGCCCGATCCGGCGTCCAGGCCGAGCACGGACGTGTAGAACAGCACCGCCTCGTCGAAGTCGGCCCAGGGCTGGGCGAGGTTGACGTGGTCGACCCGCGTGATCGGGCTGGGCGCAGCGGCGTCGCCGCCCTCGAACTCGGCGACCCAGTCCGGCTCGCCGCCGGCAGCCTCGCCGAGGAACACCTCGGTGCCGTCGGGCGCGGTGAAGGCCTGCAGCGGCACCTCGGAGGCGTACGTGCGCCGGTGCACCGCCGGCGCCATGAGGACGTGCGCCCGCTCGGCCGTCGTGACCGGGTCGTCGACCGCCAGGCCGACCGCGGCCAGGTGCGGACGCTGGTCGCGGGCCTGCTGCTCGTTGAGCACGACCCGCGCGTCGCCGGCCGACCACAGCCGCACCGGCTTGGTGCGGTGCCGCCCGCGGAAGGTGAAGCCGAGCTGGCCGAGCAGCACCTCCACGTCGGCGGTGTCCTCGGCCTTCACCTCGACGAAGTCGTAGCCCTGGGGCGCGGACGTCCGGGGCAGCCGGTGCAGGTCGTCCCGGCCCTCGACCAGGCGACCGGCGGCATCCTCGAGCCAGACCAGCGAGCGCAGCGCGTGACGGGCGGTTCGCCGGACGTCGGTCTGGCGGAACGTGTCGTTGAAGACCTCGAGCGACAGCGGGCCGGTGTAGCCGGCGCGCAGCACACGGGCCAGGAACCCGGCCAGGTCGAAGGACCCCTCCCCCGGGAACAGGCGGTGGTGGCGCGACCACGACAGCACGTCCATCGACAGCGCGGGGGCGTCGGCGAGCTGGAGGAAGAAGATCTTGTCGCCGGGGATCTTCTCGATGTCGCTCGGGTCGTGCCCGCGCGACAGGATGTGGAAGGAGTCCAGGCACACGCCCACGCGCGGGTGGTCGGCCAGCTCGACGATGCGCCAGGCCCGCCGGTAGTCGTCCACGAACCGGCCCCACGCGAGCGCCTCGAAGGCGATGCGGACGTCGTACCGCTCGGCCAGGCCGCCGAGCCGGCGCAGCTGGGCGGCGCTCACCTCGTCGGAGTCGATCGTCGCGGTGGCCACGTTCGAGCACACCAGCACGGTGTCCATGCCGAGCCGCTTCATGAGCGCGAACTTGGCCTCGGCGCGGCGCAGGTTGTCCTCGAGCAGCTCCTCGGTGACGCCCTCGAAGTCGCGGAACGGCTGGAACAGGTCGAGCGTCAGGCCGAGCCGGTCGGCCAGCGCGCGGACCTCCTCGGGCGAGTGGTCGCTCGCGACGAGGTCGGGCTCGAAGACCTCGATGCCGTCGAACCCGGCGTCCGCGCAGGCGTGCATCTTGTCGACGAGACTCCCGCTGAGGCAGACCGTGGCCACCGAGGTGCGCATGAGGACTCCTTCCGTCCGGGCCTCAATGTACGACCTGGTACGTCCGTTGTCAGCCCCGTCACCCACCCGGGGCGGGCTCGCGACCACTAGGCTCGGCGGCGTGACCGAGACCAGGCCCGAGCGCCAGCGCGACGCAGAGCGCACCCGCGCCGAGCTGCTGCGCGTGGCGACCGAGGTGTTCGCCGAGGCCGGCTACTCCGGCGCCCGGGTCGACGAGATCGCCGAGCGCACCAGCACCACGAAGCGGATGATCTACTACTACTTCGGCGGCAAGGAGGGCCTGTACCGGGCCGTCCTGGAGGACGCGTACCTGGGCATCCGGCGCGCCGAGCAGGAGCTCCACGTCGGCGACCTCGAGCCGGTCGACGCCGTCCGCCGCCTGGCCGAGCTGACCTACGACCACCACAACGCGAACCCCGCGTTCATCCGGCTGGTGTCGATCGAGAACATCCACCACGGCTCGTTCATGCAGCAGATCGACTCGCTGCGCGAGCTGGGCAACCCGGCCGTCGCGCTGCTCGAGGACCTGCTCGAGCGCGGCCGCGAGAAGGGCGTCTTCCGCGAGGGCGTCGACGCGGTCGACGTGCACCTGGTCATCAGCGCCTACTGCGTCTTCCAGGTCGCCAACCAGCACACGTTCGGGCACCTGTTCGGCCGCGACCTGCAGGCTCCGGACGAGCAGCAGCACCTGCGCTCGATGATCGGCGAGGTCGTCGTCTCCTGGCTCACCGCCGGCGCCCGCGGCTGACCCGGTCGCCCCGCTCCCCGCTTGACACGTCCTTCGAGGGGCGTGATCTACTTCACGGACGTACCAGTTAGTACATAGATCCGGAGCGTCCATGTCCCACCCGTTCCTCGTCGGCCTCATCGGCGCCGGCGTCGGGCCGTCCCTCACGCCGCCGCTGCACATGGCCGAGGCACGGGCCCTCGGTCTGACGTACGTGTACCGGACGATCGACCTCCCCGCCCTGGGCCTGCCGGCCGAGGCGGTGGGTGACCTGCTGGAGCAGGGACGCCGGCTCGGCTACGACGCGTTCAACGTCACCCACCCGTGCAAGCAGCTGGTGCTGCCGCACCTGGACGTGGTCGACCCCCGCGCCGCCGCGCTGGGTGCGGTCAACACCGTCCTGCTGCGCGACGGCCGCGCGATCGGCCACAACACCGACGTCACCGGCTTCGCCACCGCCTTCACCACCGGCCTGCCCGACGCGTCCACCAAGGACGTCGTCCTGCTCGGCGCCGGCGGTGCGGGCAGCGCCGTGGCCGACGCCCTGCTCGGGCTCGGCACCACGCACCTGACCGTGGTCGACGTCGACGACGCCCGCGCCCAGCACCTGGCCGGCGACCTCGCCGCCCGCCACCCCGACGCCCGCGTCAGCGCCGCCCGCCCCGAAAAGCTCCCGGCGCTGCTCCCCGACGCGTCCGGGCTCGTGCACTGCACGCCCACCGGCATGGCCGACCACCCCGGCCTCCCCCTCGACGACCGACTCCTCCACCCGGGGCTCTGGGTCGCCGACATCGTGTACCGCCCGCTGGAGACCGAGCTGCTGACCGCGGCCCGGGCCGCGGGCTGCCGCACCCTCGACGGAGGCCACATGGCGGTCCACCAGGCCATCGACGCCTTCCGTCTCGTCACGGGCGTCGAGCCCGACCCCGACCGCATGCTCCGTCACTTCCGCGTCCTCGCGGCCGACGAGCCCCGATCCTGAGCAAGGAGCCCCGATGCAGGCCATCGATGCGTCCAAGACCCCGAAGAAGGCGGCGCTCGCCAGCTTCATGGGCAGCGCCGTGGAGTACTACGACTTCTTCGTCTTCGGCTCCGCCGCGGCGCTGATCTTCCCGCACGTGTTCTTCCCCGACGACGACGCCTCCGCGCTCGTCATGTCGTTCGCGACGTTCGGCTTCGCCTACGTCGCCCGGCCCTTCGGCGCCGTCATCCTGGGCCACTTCGGCGACCGGGTCGGACGCCAGAAGGTGCTCATGTTCACCCTCGTGCTCATGGGCCTGTCGACCTTCCTGATCGGCTGCCTGCCCAGCTTCGACGCGATCGGCTGGGCCGCCCCGGTGCTGCTCGTGCTGTGCCGCCTGATGCAGGGCCTGTCGGCCGCCGGGGAGCAGGCCGGCGCCAGCTCGCTGACGCTGGAGCACGCCCCGGACGACCGGCGCTCGTTCTTCACGTCCTGGACGCTGACCGGCACCCAGGGCGGGCAGATCCTCGCCGCGCTGGTGTTCATCCCGGTCGTCTCCCTGCCCGACGACATCAAGTACAGCTGGGGCTGGCGCATCCCGTTCTGGTTCAGCGCGCTCGTGGTCATCGTGGCCTTCTTCATCCGCCGCAGCCTGCACGAGCCGCCGGAGTTCGCGGCCAAGAAGGCGTCCGGCGACGTCGCGCGCATCCCGCTGCTCGACCTGCTGCAGCACCACTGGGCCGACGTGCTGCGCGTGATCTGCTGCGCGTTCATCGCCGCCATCTCGACCGTGTTCGGCAACCTGGCCATCGCGTACGGCAAGGAGGTCGGCGTCGACGAGTCGATCACCCTGTGGCTGGTCGTGGCCGCCAACGTCGTCGCGCTCGGCACCCAGCCGCTGTTCGGCATGCTCGCCGACCGCATCGGCCGCAAGCCGGTGTTCGTCTACGGCGCGCTCTCCAGCGCGGTGCTCATGCCCTTCTACCTGCTCTCGATGAGCCAGGACAACGAGCTGCTGATCTTCGCCCTCGCGGTGCTGACGTTCTCGTGCGGCTACGCGGCGGCGAACGCGGTCTGGCCGTCGTTCTACGCCGAGATGTTCGACGCCCGCGTCCGCTTCTCGGGTCTGGCGATCGGCACCCAGCTCGGCTTCCTCATGGCCGGCTTCGCACCGACGATCGTCACCGCGCTCGGCGGCGTCGAGGAGGGCGGCTGGACGGTCACCGCCGGGTTCACCGCCGTCATCGCGATCGTCGCGTCGATCGCCGCGCTGACCGCGCGCGAGACCAAGGACGTCCCCACGGCCGAGCTCGGCGCCAAGCCGTCGCGCGACCGGGCGGACGAGGCGCTCGCCGGACGCTGACGAGCGCCGTCCCTCGAGGGCCCGCCGGCTTCGCGCCGGCGGGCCCTCGTGCTGTTCTCGGGAGGCCGACCCGGTAGGACCTGCTCACCGCCTAGCCGCTTCGCACAGTCGCGGTCGCTCAGCCCTCCCGGAGGACCGTGCGGAGGGACGTCGCGAGCGCGTCGGCCGAGCCCGGGACGAGCGCGTAGTACGACCAGACACCGCGCTTGCTGCGCGTGAGCAGACCCGCCTCGACGAGGATCTTGAGGTGGTGGGAGACGGTCGGCTGCGACAGACCGACCGGCTCGGTCAGGTCACAGACGCACGCCTCTGCTGACTCCTGGGCCGCGACGATGGACAGGAGCTTCAACCGCGTCGGGTCGGCCAGCGCCTTGAACTGCGCAGCCGCCCGCTGAGCGTTCGCGTCGTCCAGGAAGGACGCAGCGCCCGGAGTACAGCATGCGTCCGTGGCGTTCACCGTCGTGGTCATGCCGTCACGATACCCGAGACATTGACATTCTTCGATGCCTTGCTATCGTCCCGCTCATCGAACTTCTTCGATGGAACAGGAGCCTGATGGACACCGCCGCCGATCTCCGTCCCGCCGACCCCGTCCGGGCTCGGCTCTCGACGCTGGACAGGTACCTGCCGGCATGGATCGGCGTCGCGATGGTCGCGGGTCTGGCACTGGGCGCCGTCGTGCCGGGTCTGGCTGACGCGTTGGACAGCGTGAAGATCGGTTCGGTCTCCGTGCCCATCGCCGTCGGGCTGCTGGTGATGATGTACCCGGTCCTTGCGCGGGTCCGGTACGACGAGCTGAGTCGCGTGACCTCCGACCGCCGGCTCCTCGGTGCCTCGCTGGCCTTGAACTGGCTCGTCGGACCGGCGCTCATGTTCGCGCTCGCGTGGCTGATGCTTCCGGACCTGCCGGAGTACCGCACAGGCCTGGTGATCGTGGGTCTGGCCCGCTGCATCGCCATGGTGCTGATCTGGAACGACCTGGCCTGCGGCGACCGCGAGGCGGCCGCCGTGCTGGTCGCGATCAACTCCGTGTTCCAGGTCGTCGCGTTCGCCGCGCTCGGCTGGTTCTACCTGCAGACGCTGCCCGGCTGGCTGGGCCTGGAGACGACCAGCGCGTCGTTCTCGGTGGGTGCCATCACCGCCAGCGTCCTGGTCTTCCTGGGCATCCCGCTGGTGGCCGGCTACGCGACGCGGCGGCTGGGCGAACGCGCCCGCGGACGCGACTGGTACGAGACCGTCCTGCTCCCCCGACTGGGTCCGTGGGCCCTGTATGGGCTGCTGTTCACGATCGTGCTGCTGTTCGCGCTGCAGGGCGACCGCATCCTCGACCAACCGCTCGACGTCGTCCGCGTCGCCTTGCCACTGCTCGCCTACTTCGCGCTGATGTTCGGCATAGGCATGGTCAGCGGACGCGCACTCGAGCTGCCTTACGACCGGACGGCGACGCTCGCGTTCACCGCGGCCGGCAACAACTTCGAGCTGGCCATCGCCGTGGCGCTCGGCACGTTCGGTGTCACCTCCGGCCAGGCGCTCGCCGGGGTGATCGGCCCGCTCATCGAGGTGCCCGCGCTGGTTGGCCTGGTCTACGTCGCCCTCTGGGCACGCCGCTACTTCCCCACCGCCTCGGACCAGGAGACCCGATGACCAAGCCCACCGTCCTGTTCGTCTGTGTGCACAACGCCGGACGTTCCCAGATGGCAGCCGGATACCTGCAGCACCTCGCCGGCGACCGCATCGACGTGCGCAGCGCCGGCTCGATGCCTGGCGACCAGGTCAACCCCGTCGCCGTCGCCGCGATGGCCGAGCACGGGATCGACATCGCCGGCGAGCAGCCCAAGAAGCTGACCGACGACGCGGTCCGCGAGTCGGACGTCGTCATCACGATGGGCTGCGGCGACGAGTGCCCCTACTTCCCCGGCAAGCGCTATGAGGACTGGGTCCTCACCGACCCCGCCGGACAGGGCATCGAGGTCGTCCGCACGGTCCGCGACGAGATCCACGCCCGCGTCCAGTCCCTCATCACCTCCCTCGACCCCCAGGAGGACCGAGATGCCTGACCTGCCTCTGCCCGTCGTCGTCATCGGCGCCGGCCCGATCGGCCTGGCGACCGCCGCCCACCTGCGAGGTCGCGGACTCGACGTCCTCGTCCTCGAGCGCGGAGAACGTGCCGGCGCTGCGGTGCGCGAGTGGTCCCACGTCCGCCTGTTCTCGCCGTGGTCCGAGCTCGTCGACCCGGCGGCGCGCACCCTTCTGACCGAGGCCGGCTGGATCGAACCCGAGCTCACGGCGTTCCCCACCGGGGGCGACTGGGCCGAGCAGTACCTCCAGCCCCTCGCCGACGCCCTCGGCGACGCCGTCCGGTACGGGCACCAGGTCGTCGGCGTGACCAGGCTCGACCGCGACGTCATGGTCGACTCCGGACGCGACGACGCACCGTTCGTCGTCCACGTCCGCACCCCTGAGGGTGAGAGCCGGCTCCGCGCTCGGACGGTGGTCGACGCCTCGGGCACCTGGAGCGGGCCGAACCCGTTCGGCGGAGACGGACTGCCCGCCGTCGGCGAGTCGGCGCACGCCGACCGCATCGCCTACCGGGTGCCGGACCTCCGCGACGGGGCCACCGCGCAGCTGTACGCCGGCCGGCACACCGTCGTGGCAGGAACCGGCGCCTCGGCCAAGACCGCCCTCGTCGAGCTCACCCGGCTGGCGCGCAGCGCGCCGGGCACCCGAGTGACGTGGATCGTGCGTCGTCCCTCGGTGGGCGACGCCTTCGGCGGCGGGGAGGACGACCAGCTGAGCGAGCGCGGCGCCCTGGGCACGCGCGCCCGCGCAGCCGTGGGCGAGGGACCCGTGGCCACCCGGACCGGCTTCCGCACCGAGTCGGTCACGACCGGCGCGGACGGACGCCTGGTGATCGCCTCCACCGACGGGCAGTCCATCGACGAGGTCGACCGGGTCATCGCCGTGACCGGCTTCCGCCCGGACCTCACGTTCCTCAGCGAGGTCCGGCTCGACCTCGACCCCCGCCTCCAGGCACCGTCGGCACTGGCGCCGTTGATCGATCCGAACGTCCACTCTTGCGGGACGGTCTACCCGCACGGAGCGGCCGAGCTCACGCAGCCCGATCCGGGCTTCTTCCTCGTCGGCATGAAGTCCTACGGACGCGCGCCCTCGTTCCTCGCCCTCACCGGCTACGAGCAAGCACGATCGGTTGCTGCTGCGATCGCCGGCGACCAGGACGCCGCGGCCCGTGTCGAGCTCGTCCTTCCCGAGACCGGCGTGTGCGGCGGCGCCGCGAGCTTCGACGAGGACGCCTCGGGCGGGTGTTGCTCCAGCCCGATCGAGCTCATCGAGCTCGGCCCAGTCCCGACCCCGCGCCACTGACCGCAACGCCTGACGTCTCGGCGGTTCAGGGACGTTCGAGGGTGCGCGTGACGCCCTGGGACGCGACGCGCAGCGCGGCGACCAGGCCGGCGCGGCCGCGTCGGGTGTCGGCGACGACCACCCCGAGCGCGGCCACGACCTCGCCCCCGCGCAGCACCGGCACCGCGATGGAGCCGGCGCCGAGGGTCATCTCCTCCGCGGTCGTCGCGTAGCCCTGCCGGCGCGCCCGCTCGAGCTGCTCGGCCAGGATGCGCGGCTGGGTGATCGTGTACGGCGTCATGCGCACCAGGTGCTCCATCGCCGCGGCCCGCACGGGCTCGGGCGCGTGAGCCAGCAGCACCTTGCCGACGCCGGTGCAGTGCATCGGCAGGCGCGAGCCGACGCGGCTGACGATGGGCAGCGACGCGGTGCCCATGAGCCGGTCGACGTAGAGCACCTCGGTGCCCTCGCGCACCGCCAGGTGGACGGTCGCGCGGGTGGCGGCGTGGACGTCGGACAGGAACGGCGACGCCGCCTCGCGCAGCCCGCTCTGCAGTGGTGCGAGCAGGCCGACGTCCCACAGCCGGCGGCCGACGACGTACGCGCCGTCGGGACGCCGCTCGACCGCGCCCCACTCCTGCAGCTCGCCGACGAGCCGGTGCGCGGTCGACAGCGGGACGTCCGCCCGGGACGCCATCTCGGTGAGGGTGAGGCGACGGTGCTCGGCGTCGAACGAACCCAGCAGCGCCAGCGCCCGCGACGTGACGCTGGGTCCTGCTGGTCGCTCGCTCATCGGGTCCCGTTCCTTCCGTCCACCGGAAGCCTACCCTGGCCGTGACCTGGGCCACGTCCGTACCGTCGGCCCATGAGCACCGTCCCGACCGATCCTGACGCGGCCGCCGCCTCGCAGGCCGAGATCGACGCGGAGATCGCCGCCGTCGCCAAGGACTACGAGGCCTCCGGCGTCGAGGAGACCCAGCCCCGGCTGGACTTCCCGCCGTACCGCAGCAGCCTGCTGCGCCACCCGACGAAGAGCCTGCACCACACCGATCCGGAGGAGATCGAGCTGTGGTCGCCGGCGTTCGGGCACCGCGACGTGAGCCCGCTCGAGTCGGACCTGACGATGCAGCCCAACGGCGAGCCGATCGGTGAGCGCATCACCGTGACCGGACGCGTCGTCGACGGCGACGGACGTCCGGTCGCCGGCCAGCTGGTGGAGATCTGGCAGGCCAACGCGGCCGGACGCTACATCCACAAGCGCGACCAGCACCCCGCGCCGATCGACCCGAACTTCACCGGCGTCGGCCGCTGCCTGACCGGCCCGGACGGCTCGTACCGCTTCCAGACGATCAAGCCCGGCCCGTACCCGTGGAAGAACCACCACAACGCGTGGCGTCCGGCGCACATCCACTTCTCGCTGTTCGGCACCGACTTCACGCAGCGGATGGTCACCCAGATGTACTTCCCGGGCGACCCGCTGTTCTCGCTGGACCCGATCTACCAGTCGATCACCGACCAGAAGGCGCGCGACCGGCTCGTCGCGACCTACGACCACGACGTCACCTCGCACGAGTGGTCCACCGGCTACCGCTGGGACATCGTGCTCACCGGCAGCCACCGCACGTGGATGGAAGAGGAGGAGCAGGCATGAGCAAGCTCGTCGCGACGCCCGGCCAGACGGTCGGACCGTTCTTCCACTACGCGCTGCCCTACGAAGGCTCCGACCTGCTCGTGCCGGTGGGCCGCGAGGGCGCGATCCGGCTGCACGGCACCGTCACCGACGGCGCCGGCGTCCCGATCCCGGACGCGCTGCTCGAGCTGTGGCAGGCCGACCCCCAGGGACGCGTCGTGCAGGAGCCCGGCTCGCTGCACCGCGACCCGTGGACGTTCACCGGCTTCGGCCGCGCCGCCACGGACGCGACCGGCCACTACTCGTTCACGACGCTCGAGCCCGGGCCGACCGAGCCCGGCAAGCCGGCGTTCTTCGCCGTCGCCGTGTACGCCCGCGGTCTGCTGAACCGGCTGTTCACCCGCGCCTACGTGACCGCCGCCGACGGCTCGGTCGCCGACGACGCGCTGCTGACGTCGCTGCCGGACGAGCGTCGCGCGACGCTGCTGACCACCCGCGAGGAGACCGGCTTCCGGTTCGACGTCCGGCTGCAGGGCGACGACGAGACCGTCTTCCTCACGTACCCCGGCCACTGAGCCAGCAGACTGTCCTCATGGCCGACCTGTTCTGGCCCGGTGACGAGCACGCCGGCGACCTGTTCTCCGAGCCCGCCTTCCTGTCCGCCATGGTGCGGGTCGAGGCGGCGTGGCTGGCGACCCTCGTCGAGCACCGGCTCGTGCCGGCCGACGCCGCGGACGACCTCGACGGACTCGTCGGGCCCGACGACGTCGCCGAGGTGGCAGCGGGCGCCGAGTCCGGCGGCAACCCGGTCATCGGGCTGCTGAAGCTGCTGCGCGCGCGGGTCGAGCCGCGCAACACCGCGGCCGCGCGCTGGATGCACCGCGGGCTCACCAGCCAGGACGTGCTCGACACCGCGCTCGTCCTGCTGGCCGGCGACGCGTCCGAGCGGGTGCTGGCCGAGACCCGCGGGCAGGTCGAGGCGCTGGCGACGCTGGTGCGGGAGCACCGGGCGACGCCGGTCGCGGCCCGCACGCTCACCCAGCAGGCCGTCCCCATCACGTTCGGGCTCAAGGCCGCGACCTGGCTCGAGTCGGTCGTGGCCGCGGGCCGCGGACTGGCCGCCGTGGATGCCTCCGCCGCCGTGCAGGTGGGCGGGGCGGCGGGCTCGCTGGCCGCGTCGTCCGAGCTGGCGGCGCTGCAGGACGACCCCGACCCGGCCGGACGCTCGCTCGCGCTGGTCGAGACGTTCGCCGACCGGCTCGGGCTCGTGCCGGTCGCGCCTTGGCACACCAGCCGGGGCCGGGTCACGGCGATCGGCGACGCGCTCGTCACCTGCACGGACGCCTGGGGGCGCATCGCGACCGACGTCGCGACCCTCGCGCGTCCGGAGGTCGGCGAGCTCCACGAGGCCACCGGCGGCGGGTCCTCGACCATGCCGCACAAGCAGAACCCGGTGCTGTCGGTGCTGCTGCGCCGGGCGGCGATCGCCGCTCCCCCGCTGGCCGCGACGCTGCACACCGCGTCCGCGCTGAGCGTCGACGAGCGTCCCGACGGCTCGTGGCACGCGGAGTGGGCGACGCTGCGCACGCTCGCCCGCCGCACCGTCACCGCGTCCGTCCAGGCCCGGACCCTGCTGTCCGGGCTGCGCGTGGACGCCGAGGCCATGGCCGCCAACCTGGCTGAGGCCGGCGACGCGCTGCTCGCCGAGCAGCGCTCGATCGCCGGGCTGCTCGACCGCGACCCCTCCCCCACCTACGCCGGCGCGACCGACCTGCTGGTCGAGCGCGCCCTCGCCACCGCGACCACCTACCTCCAGGAGACCTCGTGACCGACCTGCGCCTGACCGCCGTCCAGCTGAGCGAGCCCGGGTCCGGACCGCTGCTGGTGCTGGGTCCGTCGCTGGGCACGTCGGTCGAGGCGCTGTGGGCCCCGGTCGTCTCGCGCCTGGCCGACTCGTTCCACCTGGTCGGCTGGGACCTGCCGGGCCACGGACGTTCCGAGGCTCCCGCGGGCTCGTTCTCGGTGGCCGACCTGACCGCCGCGGTGCTGGACGTCGTCGACCGCGCCGCCGGTCCCGGCGCCCGGTTCGCCTACGCGGGCGACTCGCTGGGCGGCGCCGTCGGCCTGCAGCTGCTGCTCGACGCCCCGGACCGCGTGACGTCCGCCGCCGCGCTGTGCACCGGCGCGAAGATCGGCACCCAGGAGTCGTGGGCCGAGCGCGCCGAGCAGGTGCGCGCGTCCGGCACCCCGCGCATGGTCGAGGGCTCGGCCAAGCGCTGGTTCGCCCCCGGGTTCATCGAGCGCCAGCCCGAGCGGGCGACGGCCGTGCTGCACTCGCTGCAGGAGGCGGACGCCGAGGGCTACGCACTCGCCTGCGAGGCGCTGGCCGCGTTCGACGTCCGCGACCGGCTCGGCGAGATCGCCGCCCCGGTGCTGGCGGTGGCCGGCGCCCTCGACCAGCCCACCCCGCCCGCGTCCCTGGCCGAGATCGCCGACGGCGTCCAGGCCGGACGCCTCGTCGTGCTCGACGACGTCGCCCACCTGGCCCCGGCCGAGAACCCCGACGCCGTCGCTGCGCTGCTGCAGGTCCACCTGCAGACCACGGACGCGGACCGTCACGCGTCCGGCATGACGGTGCGCCGCGCGGTGCTGGGCGACGCGCACGTCGACCGGGCCAACGCCGGCATCACCGACCTGACGCGCGAGTTCCAGGACATGATCACGCGCTACGCCTGGGGCGAGATCTGGACCCGACCCGGCCTGGAGCGCCGCGACCGCTCGCTCATCACCATGACCGCGCTCGTCGCGCTCGGCCACCACGAGGAGCTGGCGATGCACGTGCGCGCCGCCCGCCGCAACGGCTTGAGCGTGGACGAGATCAAGGAGGTGCTGCTGCAGACCGCGATCTACTGCGGCGTCCCCGCGGCCAACACCGCCTTCCGCATCGCCACCCAGGCCCTCGCCGACGAGGAGTAGGAGCAGCGCGGTCCCGTCCCCGCCGGAACCCGACAGAAGATCATTTTCTGCCTAGGAGAATGCGAGCAGAGGTCGGTACCAATCCGGGACAATCCTTGCTAGAGCCAACGCACTCTCGGCTGGATTGCCATAGCGTGCCGTCCATGATTGAGCTCGATGCACTCGAGAGCTTGCTTGCGCTCGGCCATGAGCAGCGGCGCCTCGAGGTAAAGGGGCCGGGCCTCGTAAGCGACAAGGCGTTCGCTGCGCGAGTCGCGCGGGCGGTTATGGCGATGGGAAACCTTCGGGATGGGGGAGTCGTCTGCATTGGCATCGCCGACGATCAAATCGCCCAGATGATGCCTGGCCTGGACGAGGCGGCGCGGAAGTCCTGGGGTGACTACGACACGGTGAGCGCGGCCCTGGCCCGCTACATCGACCCACCGGCGACGTTCGACCTCCGGGTCGTGGAACTTTCTAACGGAGCGCACGTCGCGGTTCTCGACGTTCATGAGTTCGAGACATCCATCTACGTGTGCAAGAAGACCTTCCCCGACGTCCTCCAGGACGGAGCAACCTATGTACGCACGCGGGGCAAGCCCCAGTCGATACCTGTCCCTTCAGCAGCTGAGATGCGCGAGTTACTAGACCTAGGAGTGGATAAGGGGATTCGCGAGTTCCTCCGGCGCGCCGGCGCAGCTGGCGTGCCATTGCTGGGCACCCCGCCCCCGACGCCGTCGGCCTTGTTCGACGACGAGCGCACACAGGCGTGGGCGGACGGGTCCGTCTTCGATTCGCCGTCAGCAGGGACGTTGGTCGACCCCGACCGCCCAGTCTGCTTCTTCGACGTCGCCATTCGGCCCCTTCCCTACGAGCGGGAGCGCCTACAGGCGGGCGACTTGCTCGAGTTCATCGAACGACGGGCGGTGAGCATGCGCGGCTGGCCCGTCCCATTTATCGACGCTCGCCGTGGGATCGCTCGTCACGACTCGTGGATCGGGCAAGACATTGAGGGTCGCAACGTCCCTCACCTGGAAGCGTGGCGCTTCTTCCAGAGCGGCCAATTCCTGCAGCGGCGTGCGATAGCGACGGACTTACGGAAGCTCGATGACGTCGAGTCGACAGCCCCCGGCGCCACCGGCGTAGTCGCCGTCTGGGATGTCCTCCTCTATTTGGTCGAAGTCGCCGAACTGGGGGCTCGCCTAACGACTAGCTTGGATGTCGAGTCGATCGAGTTCGAGGTCCACCTCGAAGGAGTCGGCGGACGCGAGTTGGTATCGGACTGGAGGCGGCCAATCTTCGGCCCCTACGTCGCCAGCTCGCAGGCGTTCTCCACCCGTCTGACTGTGCCGGCTGCTGAACTCGTCACCTCCCCTCGACAGGCCGGCGTTAACCTGGCGCAGGGAATACTCCAGAAGTTCGGCCTGAACGTTCCTGATCAGGTCTATCTCGACCAACAGGCAGAGATCTTCGGGCCCTGAGCCGAGAACGCTCGTCGCCGAAGGACGCGGCGACAATACTCACGTCGGAACTGCCGTCGCCGCCACCAGTATCGCCCCCGTTGAGTGTGCCGGGCCTAGTCCGCGCTGGGAGTGGGGTGTCCGCCAGTGTCGCCATCGATGTCCGCAAGCATGGTCGGCAGGTCGAGGATCGCGCGACGGATAGCGCGATAGTCCTCATCCGGCACCTCGACATCACCCACAACGGCGGAGAACTCGTCCTCGTCGTCACCCCCGAGCAGGCTCTGGGGTGCGGCATTCGTGCCGAGCAGGTGCACGTAGCAGCCGTAATCGATCTGGAGAACGTCATACCGCTCGCCGGGGTTGTCCTTACCCGACCACCCCCGCTTGATGATGTGCAGAATCCGATCGTCCACCAGCTGCTGCACGAGGGGGTCCTGAGTCTGGTCCTGCTTAATCAGGAACGCTCGCGCCTTTCGACCAGAGATGACGTCGCTCAGAATGCGGTCGAGCAAGGCCCGTGCAATGGGAATGCCATTCAGCTGCGCTGCTTTGGTGGTGGTGTAGAGCTGGGAAGCCGACTCACGAACGTGCGCCACAGCGATCTTGGAGCCGCCGGCGCGAAGTCCCGCCCTACCGACGATGCTGAGCGCGTCACGGGGCACACCCTCAGCCGCTCGGATAACCTCCTGCAGCGAGGTGACCTGGGTGAACAGCGAGCCGATCAGGTCCGCCTCGGACTCGGGCGGCTCTTCGCCCATCCCAACCACGGCAGTCGAGATATGACGGAACAATAAGGCTCGAAAGAACGACAGAGACCTCTGCGCCTGCTCCTCACGGCTCCGGGCGGGGAACACCACGAACTCGTCGAGGTCGAGCAACGGGAACAGTTCGGCCCCGACCTCCGCTCCGATGTAGTCGCCGCGCTCGCCCGCGATGCGCCACTCCGAGCGGTGCGGGATAGCGGCGATGCGCACCGACACCTTTGGAATGCCGAAGAACAACCGACGGAGCATTTCGGCGACGTACGGCTGGAGATCGATGGGGATGCCGCTCCACTCATCGATGAGCAGCCAGAATCGACTGGCATCGTCGGCCTCGATGGCTTGACGCATCGACTGGATGACTCCCCCGAAGTGGATCCGGTGCCGGACCACGCCGGTCTGTCTCGTCCGAACGCCCTCCTCGTGGGCCGTCTCGCGCGTCGCGCCCTCGCCGAGTCTCAACGCCGGCATCCCCCCAGCCCATCGGACCCCGGCGTTGGTCGTGGATCCCCGCGCTGACCGGTCGGTTTGAGTGTCCTCGTGCTCAGTCTCTTGAGCGACCAACACCTCCCGGAAATGGTCCAGCATTCGGTCGAGCACGTCGATCTGCACCCTGATGTCGCCCGCGAATGCGGCTTCGAGCAGTTGAGTATGAACGATGCTCAGCACGTCGACCACGAGCCGGGTCGCCCGTTCGCTGATGCTCAGGTTTGGGTCGGCGTAGCGGCCCTCAGTGGAGCCGACGTCCTGCTCCATGTCTATGAAGACGACCCGGTTGCCCTTCTCGCGCTCCGTTTGGGCGACATACTTCAATGCGTGGGTCTTGCCGGTGCCCCGGCGGCCAAAGATGATGCCGTTGTCCCGCGCGCTTAGTGCAGCGGTCAGCGATTCGACATTGACGTAAGTGGCGAGCACGTCGTCCTCGCTGACCCGCTCGGCGCGCTTCTCGACCTCCTGGAGCGCGCTCAGCAAGATCTTGGTGTCCACAATCGTCCCCCTCGCGATCACGCAGTTCATCCGAACCATCTCACGTCTGTCTGCTCACCCGGCGCTGCTCGACACGTCCCAGGCCCGGCGGTCGGACGGACGTCCGACAAGGCGCCCGCGATCGCCGCGATGCCCGCCCGCTCGGCACCCGGCTAGCGCGCCGGCACCGCCGCCGTGGCGCGGAGCAGCAGGCCCAGCGCCGCCAGCTGCAGGACGCCCAGGACGACCGACAGCGCGGTGGCGTGGTTCGTCACGAGGGCGCCGGCGAGCGTCCCGCCCACGAGGGCGCCGAGGCCCTGCACCGCCGCGAACACGCCGTAGGCCGTCGCTCGGCGGCGGGTCGGCACGAGGTCGGCGACGTACGCCTTGACGGTCGAGTCCTGGATGCCCATCGCGACGCCCCACACCACGATGCCCGCGAGCACGACCGCCAGGCTCCCACCGAGGACGAGCCACGGGACGACAGTGACGAGGACCGGGACGACCAGCAGCGTCCGCCCGCCCCGCCGGTCGAACGCGGCACCGTTGGCCAGGGCCGCCACCGCGGCGACGGCCATCGCCACGGCGTACACGAGGGGCACGGCGGCGACGGACACCAGGTCGTCCTCCACGAGCCGGTACGAGATCACGCCGAACGTCATGAGCCCGGCCGTGGTCAGGGCCGAGGACAGCGAGAACAGGTGGAACGCCCGGGGCAGCTCGCTGCCGAGGACGGCGGCGCGCAGGTCCGCCGCCCGACCCCGTGGCGGGCCGGCGGGGACGTCGTCCACGTCCGTCCCGGCCGTCGTGTGCCGGCGCAGCCAGAGCAGCAGCACCATCGCGGCCGCGCCCGGGACGGCGAGCAGCGCGAAGCCGGGCCAGATTAGGCCCGTCGCGGCCGCCACCGCGGCGAGCAGCAGCGGGCCGCTGAAGGCGCCGACCTGGTCCAGCGCCTTGTGCACGCCGAAGCCCTTGCCCCGGCCACCCTCCGGAGCCATCTGGGCCAGCAGCGCGGACTTCGCCGGGCTCCGCACGGCCTTGCCCGTCCGCTCGAGCAGGATGAGGGTGATGGCCACGCCCAGGCCGGCGGCACCGAGGAAGGGCGTGAGCGCGAGCAGCGGGACGCACACCGCCGTCATCCCGTACCCGACGATCGTGAGCGGCCAGTGCCGGTTCCCGCGGTCGGCCCACGACCCGGTGAACAGGCGGAGCACGAGCGCCAGCGCCTCGCCCGTCCCGGTGACGACGCCGACGACGAGCGCGGACGCACCCAGCGAGCCGAGCAACGGTCCGGCCATGGCGCGCATGCCCTCGTAGGCCATGTCCGCCGCCAGGCTGACCAGGCCGAACACGACCACGCTGCGCCAAGGACTCCAGGTGCCGGGGTGCGGTGACGTCACGAGGCGTGAGTCTGGCACGAGGGGGCACGTGTTCCGGAGACCGCTCCCCGGAGCGAGACCGTCCCGCGTCCATCATGGACTATTATCTGCGCATGAGTGAAGATATGCAGCCGATGCCGTCCGCCGACGAGGTGGACCTCGCGGTCGAGGTGTTCCGGATGCTCTCGGACGGCACCCGCCTGCGACTCCTGTGGTGCCTGACCCAGCGGCCGGAGATGTCGGTCAACGACCTGGCTGCCGCCGTCGACAAGTCGGCGACCTCGGTCTCTCAGCACCTGGCGAAGCTGCGTCTCGCTCGACTCGTCCAGACGCGTCGGGACGGCGTGTCGATCCTGTACCGGCTCGACAGCGACCACGCCCGGCGTCTCGTCGTGGAGGGCGTGCACCACGCCGAGCACCAGGGAGACCGGGTCCCCGCGCACCACGCGGGCGACGCCCCCGCGCATCTCGAGGTCGGGGAACAGCGATGACCGGCGGCCACGCGGGGCACTCGCACGTCCATGCCGACGAGCACCCGCATCCCCACGAGCACGACGGCCACCAGCACCACACCGGGCTCCGCGGACTGGTGGCGTCGATCTTCGCTCCGCACAGCCACGACACCGCCGACTCGATCGACGACGCGCTGGAGTCGAGCCGCGAGGGCATCCGAGCACTGAAGATCAGCCTCGTGGCCCTGGGCCTGACCGCGATCGTGCAGGCCGCCATCGTCGTCCTGACGGGATCGGTGGCCCTGCTGGCCGACACGGTCCACAACTTCTCCGACGCGCTGACCGCAGTCCCGTTGTGGATCGCGTTCGTCCTGGTCCGCCGGCCCGCGACCGCTCGCTACACCTACGGGTTCGGCAAGGCCGAGGACGTGGCGGGCCTGTTCATCGTGCTCATGATCGCGCTGTCGGCCCTTGTCGCCGGGGTCGAGTCGGTCCGTCGGTTGATCGACCCGCAGACCGTGACGCACCCGTGGGTGGTGCTGGCCGCCGGCGTGGTCGGGTTCGCCGGCAACGAGTTCGCGGCGATCTACCGGATCCGGGTGGGCCGCAGGATCGGCTCGGCGGCACTCGTCGCGGACGGGCTCCACGCCCGCACCGACGGCTTCACGTCGCTCGCCGTGGCGGTCGGCGCGATCGGCGTGCTCCTCGGGTTCCCGCTCGCGGACCCGCTGGTGGGCCTGCTCATCACTGTCGCGATCCTCACCGTGCTCCGCTCGGCAGCACGGGACGTGTTCCGGCGCCTGCTCGACGGCGTCGACCCGGTCCTGGTCGAGAGGTCACGCCGGACCCTGCTCGCCGTCGACGGCGTCGCCAAAATCCCCGAGACACGCCTGCGGTGGGTCGGACACCAGCTGTTCGGTGACGCCACGATCACCATCGCCGGCCGTCCGTCCGCCGAGCAGGTCCTCCGGCTCGCGGACGACTGCGAGCACGCCTGGCGTCTGGCCCTGCCCAAGCTCACCGACGCGCGCGTCCGCGTGCAGGCCAGCCCGAGTCGTGCGGAACGGCCCGGCTCCGGCTCGTGACGAACCTGGCCCCGCCGTCGGACCGCGGAGGAGTCGCTCGGGCGCCCCGGCCGATGACGCCGGCCTGACGGGGAGCGCGAGGGCCGTGCTGCACCCGGACGCACCTCGTCCCTCACCACAGGACGATGCCGGTGGCCACCAGGGTGCTGAGCAGGATGGAGCCGACGAGGGCCTGGCTGGCCAGGTCCGTGTCGAGCTCGTGACGGGCCGAGAAGGTCACCACCACGAAGCCGACCGGGGCCGCGCCCAGCAGCACGAGCACGCCGGCGTCCACCCCGTCGAGGCCGAGGGCCAGGACGATCGCGGTCGCCACGACGAGCCCGAGCATGACGCGGACGAGGCCGAGGCGTCCGGCCGCGCCGAGCAGGCGCCGGGTCGGGCGGAACATCACCCCCGCCCCCACCGCGACGAGCATCGGGCTGGCCGACGCGAAGAAGGCCGTCAGGTCGTCCACGGCCCCGGGCAGCTCGCGCCCGGCCAGGCTGAGCCCGATGCCGACGACCGTGGCGTAGAGCGGCGGGGTCTTCAGCACCGCGAGGGTCGCCGACTCCGACCCCCGGGCCGGGCTCGACCGGGCGGCGAGCAGGTGGACGACGGTGAGGACGAGCAGGCTGTGCACCGCGTCGAACGCGGCCAGGCGCGCCACCCCGGCAGCGCCGTACGCCGCGTCGACGAAGGGCAGCGCGAAGGCGGCGTTGACCACCATGAGCGACATGACGACGACGGTCGCCTCGGAGCGGTCACGCCCGCGCGCGGCGACGCGTCCGGCCACGTACCCGAGGGCGACCATGACGACCGCGGCCGCCGGGAACACGACGATGTCGCGGGTCAGCTCGACGTCCGTCAGCGACCGCAGGATGAGTGCGGGCATGCAGACGTAGAGGTTGAGCAGCAGCAGGAAGCGTCCGTCCGCCTCCCGCGCGACGCCGGCCTGCCGCAGCCACCAGCCGCAGAACAGCCCGGCCAGGACCGGGGCCAGCCCGCTCAGCGTCGTCAGCACGCCGAGCCGTCGCCTCCCCGGCTCACGCGGCCGGCTGCGCGGCGTCGTGCAGCGCGCGGATCGCCAGCTCGTAGCCGAGCGGACCGAGCCCGACGACCACGCCGCGCGCGACGCCCGACAGGTACGAGTGGTGGCGGAACTCCTCGCGCGCGTGGACGTTCGTCAGGTGCACCTCGATCATCGGCACCTCGGCGCCGACCACCGCGTCGCGCAGCGCGACGGACGTGTGGGTGTACGCCCCGGCGTTGAGCACCACGCCGACGCTGCGCCCGGCCGCGACCTCGGCCCCGCACTCGTGCAGCCAGGTGACGAGCTCGCCCTCGGAGCTGCTCTGCCGGAAGTCGACCTCGAGCCCGAGCCCGTCGGCGAAGCCGCGGCAGCGCTGCTCGACGTCGGCCAGCGTGGCGTGGCCGTAGACGGCCGGCTCGCGCCGGCCCAGCAGGTTGAGGTTCGGTCCGTTGAGGACGTGGACGACGGTCATGCGGGTCCCTTCCGTGCGGTCAGCCGGCGTCGCCACCGGCGACCAGGTGGTCGAAGTGCTCGTGCATGCGGGCGGCGTCGGGCTCCAGCCCGGTGATGAGCCGGATGCTCTCGACCGCCTGCCCGACGGCCATCGCCCCTCCGTCGAGGGTGGCGAGTCCCCGTGCTCGCGCCTGGCGGACGAGCTCGGTCTCGAGCGGGCGGTAGACGACCTCGGCGAGCCAGGCGTCGTCCGGCAGCAGCGAGACGTCCAGCGCGACGCCGGGGTGCTCGCGCATGCCGACCGGCGTCACGTGGACGACGCCCTCGACCCGGGGCAGCCGGCCGTCGAGGTCGCCCTCGGACGAGCGCAGGCGGCCCGACCCGTCGGCGAACCGCTCGACGAGCCGCTGGGCCGCCGGCTCGCTGCGGTCGTGGACGACCACCTCGGCGAACCCGAGGTCGAGCAGCGCGCACGCGGTGGCGAGCCCGGCCCCGCCGGCGCCGACCTGCAGCACGGTGCCCCGCGGCCGGTCGCCGAGGAATCGCTCGAGCCCGGCCCGGAAGCCGGCGTAGTCGGTGTTGTGCGCGACCCGGCGTCCGCCGGCCAGCAGCACCAGGTTGGCCGCACCGATGCGCCGCACCTCGTCGCTCGCCTCGTCGACGTGGGCCAGGACGTCCTGCTTGAACGGGTGCGTGACGTTGGTGGCGTCGAAGCCGGCCGCCTCGAGCCGCTCCAGCTGCACGCCGAGGTCGACGTCGGGCTCGTCGATGAGGTCGAGGATCTCGTACTCGTAGCCGAGCCCGAGCCGCTCGGCCTCGCGGACGTGCATCGCGGGGGTGAGCGACGGGCCGATGCCGTGGCCGAGCAGCCCGACGCGGAACTGACGCGTCCCCGGCTCGGCGGTCATCGCCGGTCCCCCGCGCCGACCGGCGTCAGCAGCCGGCGGGCGTTGTCGATCATCATCGTGTCCAGGTCCTCCTGACGGACCCCGCGCTCGAGCAGCTGCGGGACGATCCGTCGGCTCAGGTGGTCGTGCGTCCAGTGGGGGGTGTGCTCGCGGCGCCACGACGGCGGCGTCACGCGGCTGAAGTAGGCGCTGTCGTGCGACAGGACGAGCTGGGTCGCGTGCCCGCGGCGCACGAGCTCGACGACCAGGTCGACCCGGGCGTCGTCGCTGCCCATGTGGACCATGCCGAAGCGGTCGACGCCGAGCAGGACGCCGGTGTCGAGCAGCGCGAGCAGGTAGTCCAGGTCGGTGCTGTCGCCGCTGTGCCCGACCACCACGTGCGTGGGGTCGACGTCGCGGTCGAGCAGGAACGAGACCTGGTCCAGGCCGTTGCGCTCGTGCGGGTTGCTGTGGGTCGTGATCGGGACGCCGGTCTCGCGGTGCACCGTGGCCGCGGCGTCCATCACCCGCGCGATGTCGGGGGTGACGCCGGGGGTGTCGGTGACGACCTTGAGCATCCCGGCCCGGACCCCGCTCGTGCCGATGCCCTCCGTGACGTCACGGCGGAACATCTCCACGAGCGGGTCCGGCCCGCCGACGAGCCGGTCGGGCCCGTGCGTGCGGAAGTACGGCGGCAGCACCTCGTCGGCGTACCAGCCGGTCGAGGCGACCAGGTTGACCCGCACCCGCTCGGCCACGCGTCCCACCAGGGACGTGTCGCGGCCGAGCCCGGGCACGGTCAGGTCGACGACGGTCCGGACGCCGAGGTCCCACAGCTCCTCCAAGCCGGCGACGGCCCGCTCGACCGCGAGGTCCGCGTCCCACTCGGGGTGCGGGTACTCGCGGTCGAGCTCGGGGCTCAGCACGAACAGGTGCTCGTGCGTGAGCGTCCAGCCGAGGTCGTCGGCCGGGACGGGTCCCCGGTAGGTGGGGACGACGGCGTCCCGAGAACCGCCGTCGTGGGTCACTTCTGCGAGTCCTTGATCGACTCGTAGACGGCCAGCGAGTCGCCCTTCAGGTTCTCGCGGAACCAGGCGTCGGCCTGGGTCGAGAACGCGTCGCGGTCGACGTCCTCGACGACCTCGGTCTTGCCCTCGCTCTTGAACGTGTCGAGGATCTTCTTCTCGGCCTCCTCGACGCAGCCGGGCATGTCCGCCACGGCCTTGTCGACGGCCTCGGTGATCGCGTCCTTCTGCTCGTCGCTCAGCTCGTCGTACTTCGGGCCGGCGATGACCAGGTTGCTGTTGAGCTGGTGGTCGGAGAGGCTGATGAACTTCTGCACCTCGTCCAGGTTCAGCGAGTCGATGTTGGTCAGCGGGTTCTCCTGGCCGTCGACGACACCCTGCTGCAGCGACAGGTAGAGCTCCTCGTACGCGACCTCGGTCGCCTCCGCGCCGAGCGCCTTGGCGTTCAGCAGGAACTGCGGCGAGCCGGGGAAGCGCATGCGCAGGCCGTCGAGGTCGCCGGGCTCCCGGATCGCCTTGTTGGCGGTGAACTGACGCGCACCGGCCGACCAGGCGCCGACGATGGTGACGCCGCTGGCCGACTTGAAGTCGTCCTTGAGCTTGCTGCCGCCGTCGCCGGTCATGAAGCCGTCGAGCGCCTCGGCGTCCGGGAAGGCGTAGGCGGCGTCGAGGACGCCGACCGGCTCGTGCACCGCGGCGAGCGCCGAGGCGCCTTGGATGTCGAGGTCGATGTCGCCGGACTGCACCGAGGCGATGCGGTCGGCGTCGCCGCCGAGCTGGCTGGACGGGTAGATCTCGACCGTGAGGCCGACGTCCGCACCCTCGGCCTCCTCCTTGATGGTGGCCGCACCGCAGGCGTGCTGCGGCTGCTGCTCGGTGTAGCTGTGCGCCAGCTTCAGCGTGACGTCGCTGCCGGAGCCGCCTCCGGACGAGTCGTCGCCGCCGCACGCGGCGAGCGCGAGCGGGAGGCACAGGACCGAGGCGACGGCGATCCGCCGGGTGGGGTTGAGCTTCATGGTTCTTCCTTCCTGGGGCGACCGGAGTCGGCGATGGGGTGGTGACGAGCGGGTGGAACGGCTAGAGCCCGAGCCTCTGGGGGAGGTAGAGGATCGCGTCGGGCCAGAAGATGATGGCCAGGCACAGCGCGACCAGCGGGGCCAGGAACGGCAGCGACCCCTTGAAGACCTCGGTCATGGTGGCGCCGGTGATCGACTGCAGCACGAAGATCACCGTCCCGACCGGCGGGGTGAGCAGGCCGATCATCTGCGACAGGATCATGAGGACGCCGAGCGCGATCGGGTCGACGTCGTAGGCGGCGCTGAGCGGCAGCAGGATCGGCACGGTCAGCGTCAGCACGGCGATCGCGTCCAGCGCGGTGCCGAGCACGAACGACAGCAGGAGCACCAGCAGCAGGAAGACCGTCGGGTTGTCGGTCAGCCCCAGCACCCACTCCGAGACCCGCTGCGGCACCTGCTCGAGGGCGAAGATGTAGCCCAGCAGGTTGGCCGAGGCGACGATCAGCATGATCGCGCCGCTGGTCAGCACCGTCTCGGAGATGACCTTCGGCAGGTCGCGGACGTGCAGCGAGCGCGTCACGAAGCCCAGGATGCCGATGTAGAGGGCACCCACGGCGGCCGCCTCCGTCGGCGTGAAGAACCCGCCGAGGATGCCGCCCAGGATGATGATCGGCGCGAACAGCGGCAGGATCACCCGGCGTCCGGTCTGGCGGACGCGGACCCAGCTGAACTCGGCCTTCTGGACGTTCGGGTTGCGACGCACCAGCAGGAACACGACCAGGCACAGGCCGACGGCCATGAGGATCGCCGGGCCGACCGAGGCCGCGAACAACGCGCCGGTCGAGACGCTGGCCAGGCCGGCGTAGATGACCGCGGGGATGCTCGGCGGCATCACCGGGGCGATGAGCGAGGACGATCCGGTCAGGCCCAGGGCGAACGGCCGGGTGTAGCCCGCCCGCAGCATGGCCGGGATCTGCACCTTGCCCAGCGCGGCGGCGTCGGCGACGGCCGAGCCGCTCATCCAGGAGAAGCCGACGCTCACGCCGACCGCGACGTAGCCGAGGCTGCCGCGGACGCGTCCGAGCAGGGCCAGGGCGAAGTCGAACAGGCGGTCGGCGATGCCGGCGTGGTTGGCCAGCGCGCCCATGAGGATGAACAGGGGCACCGCGAGCAGCGGGAAGCTGGCCGTGCTCTGCGCGACGAGGCGCAGCGGCAGGCCGAGCGACTGCTCGTTGCTGAGCAGGTAGACCAGCGACGGGCCGATGAAGGCGAAGGCGATCGGGACCCGGATGACGAGCAGGGCCGTGATCAGCAGGCAGACGACGAGGAGGCTCATTCGGTCGCCACCCGGGTCGCGTCGGCGAAGGCGTCCTCGACGGTCCGCTCCGGCACGCCGAGGACGGCGAACCGGACGGAGGCGACGGCGGCGCGGATCGTCGTGCTGACGAAGCCGATGAGCGAGATCGCGTAGAACCACGACATCGGCATCCGCAGCGCGGGCGACGTGATGATGCCCTGAGTCTGCACGAGGTCCCAGCAGGCGGCGGTGAGACCGACGCCGACCGCGGCGACGATGGCCGCCGACACGGACCGGGCGATGCGCACGATCGTCGGGTTCGGGATGGCGTCGACCATCTCGATCGAGACGTGAGCGTCGCGCGTCACCAGCACGCCGGCGACGACGAACGTCAGCCAGACGAGCGAGAAGCGGGCCAGCTCGCCGGTCCAGGCCCAGCCGTCGATCGGCAGGTAGCGCTGGCCGGCCTGGAGCAGGACGAGCACGAAGATGAGCAGCACGAAGACGGCGCCGAGCGCCATCTCCACGAACGTGGCCGTCCTCGTGAAGGCCGCCAGCCAGCGTGGCGGCTCCTCGAGGAAGCGGGCGACGGGTCCCGGCCGGTCGGCCGTCCCGGATGTGGTCTGAGTCACAGCACGTGACCGTAGTCAGGGTTCCCGCAACCTGGCAATCGGTTGCCAAAGTTGCCATTCCTGTGGCTTGATGAGCGCGTGCAGCAGCCGACCATCTACGACGTGGCCCGCCTGGCCGGCGTCGCGCCCTCCACCGTCTCGCGGACGTTCGGGCGTCCGGACCGGGTCGGCGCGGCCACGCGTGAGCGGGTGCAGGCGGCCGCGGACGAGCTCGGCTACGTGCCCAACCCGCACGCGCGGGCGCTGCAGACCGGGCGGCACAAGACGATCGCGATGGTCATCTCCGACATCGCGAACCCGCACTTCTTCGAGCTCATCCGCGGTGCCGAGCAGCGCGCGAAGGCGGCCGAGAACACGCTCGTCATCGTCAACGCCGAGGAGTCGCCGACCATCGAGCGCGACCAGGTGCGCGGGCTGAGCCGCTCGGTCGACGGGTTCATCCTGGCCGCCAGCCGCCTGCCCGACCAGGAGCTGCGTGACCTGTCGGCGCAGCACCACGTCGTGCTCGTCGACCGCGAGCTGGACTCGATCCCGAGCGTCGTCATGGACACCGCGGCCGGCTGCCGGCAGATCCTCGAGCACCTCGAGTCGCTGGGCCACCGCGAGTTCACGTACTGCGCCGGTCCCCCGGGCTCGTGGATGGGCGCCGCGCGCTGGGCCGCCCTGCGCACCGGGGCCGAGGAGCACGGTCTGCGCGCCCGCCGGGTCGGGCCGTACACGCCGACGGTCGCGAACGGCGGCGTCGCCGCCGACGGCGCCCTGCGGTCGGGCACGACCGCGCTCGTGGCGCACAACGACCTGCTGGCCATCGGCATCATGCGCCGCCTCGCCGACCGCGGCGTCCGCGTGCCCGAGGACATCAGCGTCATCGGCTTCGACGACATCTTCGCCGCCGAGCTCGTCCAGCCGCCGCTCACCACGCTCGGAGGTCCGGACGCCCACGCCGGACGCCTCGCGGTCGAGATGCTGCTCGAGCTGCTGAAGGGCCCCCGCGGCGGGTCGTCCCGGGACGACGCCGAGCCGCTGCACCACCAGCGGCTGCCGACCAGCCTCGTCCTGCGCGACTCCTCCGGCCCCGCGAAGGGATAGGCGGGCCGGACGCCGTCCGGGCCCAGCGTCAGCGAGCCGTCGCGACCCAGGAACGTCAGGCCGCGCTCGTCGAACGTGGCCGTCCGCAGACGCAGGGTCACGCGGGGCCGGCGTCGGCGTGCAGCCGGACGAACGCCAGCGACTCCAGCAGGTCGGTCTCGCGGTTCGCGTCGCTGCCCGCCTTGCGGGTGCTGATCTCGACGACGAGGTCGCCGTCGAAGCCGGCCGCGACGACCTGCGACAGGAAGTCCGCGCACGGCTGCGAGCCGCGTCCGGGCACGAGGTGCTCGTCCTTCGCCCCGGTGCCGCTGCCATCGGCGACGTGGACGTGGCGCAGGCGGGGACCGAGGTCCTTGGCCATGGCCAGCGGGTCGCTGTGCGACGTCGCGGTGTGCGACAGGTCGATCGTGACGTGCGCGTAGTCCTGCTCGCGCGGGTCCCAGCCGGGGACGTACGCCTGCAGCTCGCGCTTGCCGGTGCGCCAGGGGTACATGTTCTCGACCGCGAAGTCGATGCCGGTGCGCTGCTCGAGGTCGGCGACGCCCTCGACGAAGCGGCGTCCGTAGTCGCGCTGCCAGCGGAACGGCGGGTGCACGACGACGACGTCGGCGTCGAGCGCGTGGGCCATCTCGGCGCTGCGCTCGAGCTTGGCCCACGGGTCGGTGCCCCACACCCGCTGGGTGATCAGTAGGCAGGGCGCATGGACCGACGTCACCGGGACGCCGTGGTAGTCACGCAGACCGCGGACGGCGTTGATGTCGGCGCTGACGTCGTCGATGCCGACCATCACCTCGACGCCGTCGTAGCCGAGCCGGCCCGCGACCTCGAAGGCGCTCGCGGTCGTGCCCGGGTAGACCGAGGACGTCGACAGCGTGACGCGCGGGGCGGACGGAGCGGTCACAGGTGGTCCAGGTGCTCGAGGATGACGCCCTCGCGCAGCGCCCACGGGCAGATCTCGAGCGTCTCGAGCTCGTAGATGTCCATGACGGCGTCGGCGACGACGGCGCCCGCCAGCATCTGGTGGGCGCGGTCGGCCGAGACGCCGGGCATCGTGGCGACCTCGGCGGTCGTCATCGACGCCAGCTCGCCGAGGAGCGGGACGAGCCGCGAGCGCTCGAGCGCCCGGCGCGCGTACATGCCCTCGGACGACGGCACGGCCCCGCACATCCGGGCGAGCGACCGGAAGGTCTTGGACGTGGCGACGGCGCGGTCGAACCGGCCGCCGCGCAGCACCTCGCCGGCACCGTCGGCGATGGTGGCCCGGACGTGACGCTGCAGCTCGCGCAGGTCGCCGCCGGAGTCGATCCAGCCGCGGGTCAGGCGGCCGGCGCCGAGCGGCTGGGACTGCGCGACGTCCGGCGTCTCGTCGGTGCCCGCGGCGACCTCGAGCGAGCCGCCACCGATGTCGAAGACGCCGAGGCGTCCGGCCGACCAGCCGAACCAGCGGCGCACGGCCAGGAAGGTCAGCCGCGCCTCGTCCTCGCCGGACAGGATCTCCAGATCGACCCCGGTCTCGTCACGCACCCGCTCGAGCACGGCGTCGGCGTTGACCGCGTCGCGCACCGCGGACGTGGCGAACGGCAGCAGGGTCTTGCAGCCCTTCTGCTCGGCCAGGTCGCGCGCCGCGGCGACGTACTTGACCAGCCGCTCCACCCCGGCGCCGGTGACGGCGTTGTCGAGGTCGAGGTGCTCGGCGAGGCGCAACGGCTCCTTGTAGGAGTGAGCCGGCACCGGGGGCCCGCCGCGGTGTGCGTCCACCACCAGCAGGTGCCCGGTGTTCGACCCGATGTCGAGGACGCCCATGCGCATGACGTCCATTGTTCCACCGTGCACCAGTCGGGCGCGCTGGAAGCCCGTCAGCAGCAGCGTCCCTGCGGGTTCTCGTCCTGCCAGCGGTGGTAGTCGCGCCAGAACTCGCGGCGGCTCATCGGCTCGCCGCAGCCGTGCGCGCGGTGGTGCTCGAGGTAGTGCTCGTACCGGTCGGCCCCGAGCACCCCTCGCATGAACGCGCCCACCGCGCGCACGCGCTCAACCACGTCCGGCCACCTCCCGGGAGCGGTGCTCGGCCCACTGCTCCTCCAGCTCGCGCTCGGGTCGCGTCGCGATGAGCCCGGCCGGCGCGTAGATGTGCGACTCGACCCGCTCGTCCTCGGTCGACGGTCCGCCGCCGGCCCGCACGGCCTGGACCGTGCGCAGCACCGACGTGGCGATGACGATGATCGCCAGCACCACGAACAGCACCGACAGGCTGCCCTGGACGTACGTGTTGCGGATGACCGCGTCCATCGCCTCGGGCGTCGCGGCGTTGCCGAAGCTCGTCTCGCCGGCGTCACGTGCCTCGCGGAAGGCCTGGTTCTGCGCGAAGTACCCGATGGCCGGGACGTCGGAGAAGATCTTGAGGATCGAGCCGTAGACGGTGACCACGGTGACGAAGGCCAGCGGCACGATGATGATCCACAGCGCCTTCACCGCCCCGCGCTTGGCCGCGATGGTCAGGCAGATCGCCAGCGCGATCGCCGCCAGCAGCTGGTTGGCGATGCCGAACAGCGGGAACAGGGTGTTGATGCCGCCCAACGGGTCGGTGACGCCCATGATCAGGATCGCGCCCCACGCGGCGACCATCACCGCTGTCGTCCCCCAGGCGCCCACGCGCCAGGACGGGTCACGGAAGCGCGGCCACACGTTGCCGAGCGAGTCCGAGAGCATGAAGCGGGCGACGCGCGTGCCGGCGTCCACCGCGGTGAGGATGAACAGCGCCTCGAACATGATCGCGAAGTGGTACCAGAAGCTCATCAGAGCCGAGCCGCCGATCAGCTGGTGCAGCAGGGTGGCCAGGCCGACCGCGAGGGTCGGGGCGCCGCCGGTGCGCGACACGATCGTCTCCTCGCCGACATCGTTGGCGACGCTCTGCAGCGTGTCCGGGCTGACGTTCACGCCGGTCAGGCCGAGGCTGTTGACGAACTGGGCGGCACCGTCGACCGTCCCACCGGTGGCCGAGGGGGCGGCGTTCATCGCGTAGTAGATGCCCTGGTCGATGGTGATCGCGGCGACCAGCGCCATGATCGCCACGAACGACTCCATGAGCATGCCGCCGTAGCCGATGAAGCGCGTCTGGCGCTCCTTCTCGACCAGCTTCGGGGTCGTGCCGGACGCGATGAGGGCGTGGAAGCCGGACAGCGCGCCGCACGCGATCGTCACGAACAGGAACGGGAACAGCTCGCCGGCAAAGACCGGGCCGTCGCCGGTGCGGGCGAAGTCGCTGACCGCGGGCGCCTCGACCGAGGGACGGACGACGACGATCGCGATCGCCAGCAGCACGACCACGCCGATCTTCATGAACGTCGACAGGTAGTCGCGCGGAGCGAGCAGCAGCCAGACCGGCAGCACGGCGGCGACGAAGCCGTAGACGATGACCGCCCAGGCGATGGTGGTGCGGTCGAGCGTGAAGACGTCCGCGAGGTCGGGCTGGTCCGAGACCCAGCCACCGGCGACGATGGCGGCCATCAGCAGCACGAAGCCGATGATCGAGACCTCCATGACCGCACCGGGGCGGATGTAGCGCAGGTACACGCCCATGAACAGGGCGATCGGGATGGTCATGGAGACCGAGAAGACGCCCCACGGAGACTCGCCCAGGGCGTTGACGACGACCAGCGCGAGGATCGCGGTGATGATCACCATGATCGTCAGCGTCGCGACGATGGCCGCGATGCCGCCGACGCGGCCGAGGTCCTCGCGGGCCATCTGGCCCAGCGAGCGTCCGCCACGGCGCATCGAGAAGAACAGCACCAGGTAGTCCTGCACCGCGCCGGCGAAGATGACGCCGACGATGATCCAGATCGTGCCCGGCAGGTAGCCCATCTGCGCCGCGAGCACGGGGCCGACCAGCGGGCCGGCGCCGGCGATGGCGGCGAAGTGGTGGCCGTACAGCACCCGGCGGTCGGTGGCGACGTAGTCGCGTCCGTTCGCCTTGTACTCGGCCGGCGTGGCCCGGGTGTCGTCCGGACGCACCAGGCGGGCCTCGACGAAGCGCGAGTAGAAGCGGTACGCGATGAGGTAGGAGCACACCGCGGCGAACACGAACCAGATCGCGTTGACGCTCTCGCCGCGGACGATCGCCAGCATCACCCAGCCGAGCGCGCCGAGCAGCGCGATCGCGCCCCAGACCGCGATCTTGACCGGCGTCCAGCGGCCCTCGTGCTCGTCGAGGAGCTCCGGGTCCACCGCCGCCGGCGGCCTGCTCTCGTCGATCGTTGACATGTTCTTCGACACCCCCGAGATGTGCGACGGCCGGTTTGCCGCCGTCCTGCCAGCATCCTCCGGGACGGGGTCAGCCGCCCGGCCGCCGGGGGTGGCTCGCACCCTTGCTATTCCGGGCCGCAGGGCCCATGGTGGGGAGCAGATAACGGCATCGCACGCCTGGCGCCCGCTTCCTCGGTGCCACCAGCGCCGTTCTTTCGCCAGAGCTGAGTGCGCCTGCCGGCCGGAGGTTCCCATGGCTCTCGCCATCGTTCTCGACCACACCCCGCAGTCCTCCACGGTCGCCGTCGCCGGCGACCTCGACATCGCCTCGTCCGACCCGCTCGCCGCGTTCCTCACCGCCGAGGTCGGCCAGTCCGGACGCGACATGGTCATCGACCTGCGTCAGCTCACGTTCCTGGACGCCGCCGGCCTGCGCGTCTTCGTCTCGGTGTCCCAGCTGCTCGCCTCGGGCGGCCGCGTCCTGTCCATCGTCGGCTCCGAGCCGCGCGTCCTGCGGGTCTTCCTGCTCACCGGGCTGCAGCAGACGCTCAACGTCCACGTCCCGGCCATGGGCAGCGAGCCGGACCCCGAGCCGGTCGCCGCCTGACCCGCTCGCCCGCGCGGCGCGCGTCGGTGCGCCGCGCCTAGGCTCGTCCCATGCCCGAGATCGACCTGGTGGTCCCCCGCGCCTGGGTCGACTTCGTGAACCCCGACGACGCCGACGAGGTCTTCCACTGCGACCTCACGTGGCTGACCTCGCGCTGGACCTGCATCTTCGGCGGCGGCTGCCACGGCATCTACCGCTCGTCCCCCTCGACCGGCTGCTGCACGCTCGGCGCGCACTTCTCCGGCGACGAGGACCACGAGCGCGTCGCCGGCCACGTGGCCCGGCTGACCGACGACCTGTGGCAGCGACGCCCGTTCTTCGAGGGCGGCTGGACCGAGCTGGACGACGAGGGCGACCTCAAGACCCGCGTGGCCGACGGCGCCTGCGTGTTCCACAACGACGCCGACTTCCCCGGCGGGTACGGCTGCGCGCTGCACCACCTGGCCGTGGCCGAGGGACGCTCGTTCGTCGAGACCAAGCCGGACGTGTGCTGGCAGCTGCCGCTGCGACGCCAGTTCCGCGAGGTCGACCGCGGCGACGGGTCGACGTACACCGAGACGTCCATCGGCGAGTACACGCGCGCCGGCTGGGGTCCGGGCGGCGCCGACCTGGACTGGTACTGCTCGTCCAACACCGAGGCGCACGTCTCGCCGGTGCCGGTCTACCTGGCCAGCCGCGACGAGCTCGTGGCGATGATGGGCGAGGCGGGCTACGCCGAGCTCGTCCGGCACTGCGATGCCTTCGTCGAGGCCGGCCGCCCGCAGCCCCACCCCGCCGACTGAGCCCTCCTCACCGGGGGCCCTCACCCCGGGTGCTGGCTCCCCTTCGCGCTGAGTGTGACGTTTCGGGCCTCAATCAGCTGATCTCACCCCCGAAACGTCACACTCAGCGGGAACGGGACCACCCGACGGTGGAGGGCTGGACGCGCGAAGGACGCCTGCCCCGAGAGGCAGGCGTCCTTCGTGGGACCGAGGTCAGTTGCCGGCGGTGCCGGTCGAACGGTGGTCGCCGTGGTGCTCGGTGGCGTGCGTCGTGCCCCGGGCGTCGACGTGGGTGTCGACGTGCGTGCGCTCGATGTCACCCTCCGGCTCCTTGGCCAGCAGGAACGAGCCGATGGCCCAGACCAGGGCCCCGACCAGACCGACGTACACGCCGATCTCGGTGTCGAAGCCGGCCTTGCGCTCGGCTCCGCCGGGAACCTCGAACAGGTAGGACAGGGCCAGGCCCGTGGCGGCGATGCCGGCCGCCATCGAGGACAGCGAGAGCCCGCGGTGCTGGCGACGCGTCGCACGCTTGGCGGCGTACAGCAGGGCGGCGGCGAAGCCGATGCCCAGGTACGCGGTGAACGGGATGACGGTATCGGCCTCGTAGCCGCTGAAGCTCTTGTCGTCGGTCTGGATCCAGGCCAGGAAGGTGGCGATCAGGAAGATCAGCGCGCCGACGGTGGTGACGTAAGCCCCCATCGGGTTGGCGCGCCTCGTGTCGTGGTCGTGCCGGGTGGTGTTTCCGTGGTTGCTCATACCGGACTAACGAAAAACTTCCTGAGAAGTCACGTAGATGTCTTGACTAGTCTCGGAACCTTTTGGTATTGCACATCTCCCCAGCCGTGGTAAACCAGTCCCTCAGTCAGGGACGTGCTCGAGGATGTCGCCGGGCTGGCAGTCCAGGACGCGGCAGATCGCCTCGAGCGTGCTGAACCGGACGGCCTTGGCACGTCCGTTCTTGAGCACCGCGACGTTGGCCGGCGTCAGTCCGACCGCGTCGGCGAACTCGCCCACGCTCATCTTGCGCTTCGCCAGCTCGACGTCGAGCCGCACGACGATCGCCATCAGATCACCGCGTCCATGTCCGAGCGCAGCGTCGTCGCCTGGCACAGCAGGGCCCGCATCACGACGAGCAGCAGCACCACGCCACCGGACGCGACCGACAGCCCGCCGAGCAGCAGCGGCAGCCCCGGGTCACGCAGCTCCGGCGTGACGTACAGGAAGACGCCCACGGTGCCGGCGATGGTCACCATGCACAGCCAGCCACCGACCGCAGCCCACACGATCGCGTCGACCCAGCGGAAGGCGTCGCGGCTGAAGATCCGGTCGGCCTGCACCATCGACAGCAGCCGCCAGGTGCACACGACGATCACCATGAGGCACAGGACGCCGACCTCGAGCGCCAGGAACACCGGCCAGCGCACCGGGCTCAGGTCGCCGTCGTCCGGGCCGCCGAAGATCTGGCCGGGCACGGACATCACCAGCCCGAGCACGAGGCCGACGAGGGTGAGCGCGAGCAGCACGCGCAGGGCGAGCACCACGAAGCGAGGCAAGAACGTCATGTATCGAGTTTCGATAGATTCCTACCGAATGTCAAGACAAGGCGGACCTGAGTTCCGGAACCCGGATGACGCAGGTCACCATGTCTGCATGCGCCTGGACCACCTGTCGTTCGCCGCCGGACCCGACGGACTCGCCGCCACCACGGCCCGCCTTGCCGAGCAGCTCGGCGTGACGTTCGTCGACGGCGGCGTCCACCCCCGCTTCGGCACCCGCAACGCGATCCTCCCGCTGGCCCACGGCCACTACGTGGAGGTCGTGGAGGTGCTCGACCACCCCGCGTCCGACAAGGCGCCGTTCGGGCAGGCCGTGCGGGCCCGCTCCGAGGCCGGCGGCGGCTGGCTCGGCTGGGTCGTCGCGGTCGACGACATCAAGCCGGTCGAGCAGCGCATCGGACGTCACGCGGTGCCCGGCAACCGGCACCGTCCGGACGGCTACAACCTGCAGTGGCAGCAGATCGGCGTCCGCGGCACCACCGCCGACCCGCAGCTGCCGTTCGTCGTGAGCTGGGAGAGCCCGGCCGACGAGCACCCCTCGCGCGACGGCCAGCCGCAGGCCGAGCTGCTCGCGCTCGAGATCGCCGGCTCCCCCGAGCGCGTCACCGGCTGGCTCGGCGAGCCGGCGCTGGACGCGCTCGAGGAGATCGCCGTCGAGTGGGTGGCGCCGAACGGGCTGCCCGGCATCCAGGCAGCCCGCCTGCGCACCCCCTCGGGCGAGGTGCGGCTCTAGCCGTCCAGCCCGGCCTTCTCGGCGCCGATCGTCGTGTCGTCGCCGTGGCCGGTGTGCACCACCGTGTCGTCCGGCAGCACGAACAGGCTGGCGCGGATGGACGCCTCGAGCGTGGACCGGTCCGAGAACGAGCGGCCGGTCGCACCCGGGCCGCCCTGGAACAGGGTGTCTCCGGTGAGCACGCAGCCGAGGTCGGGCGCGTAGAGGCACACCGCGCCCGGTGCGTGGCCCGGCGTGTGCAGCACCTGCAGGCGGGTGCCGGCGATCTCGAGCACCTGCCCGTCGACCAGGTCGGCGTCCCACGCGACGTCGGTGCCGTGGGTCAGCTCCCACAGCGGACGCTCGTCGGGGTGCAGCAGGATCGGCGCCCCGGTGCGCTCGCGCAGCGCCGGAGCCACACGCACGTGGTCGTCGTGGGCGTGGGTGCAGACGATCGCCCGCACGGCCCGGTCGCCGACGACCGCCATGATCGCGTCGACGTCGTGCGGGGCGTCGACGACCACGCACTCGGCGTCGTCACCGACCACCCAGACGTTGTTGTCGACGTCGAACGTCTCGCCGTCCAGGCTGAACGTGCCCGAGACGACGCCGTGGTCGAGGCGCGCCGCCATCAGAGCACCACCACCGAGCGCAGCACGTCGCCGTGGTGCATCCGCTCGAACGACGCCTCGACGTCGTCCAGGCCGACCTCCTCGGTGACGAACGCGTCCAGGTCGAGCCGGCCCTGGCGGTACAGGTCGACCAGCATCGGGAAGTCGCGCGACGGCAGGCAGTCGCCGTACCAGCTGGACTTGAGCGCCCCGCCGCGTCCGAAGACGTCGATGAGCGGGATCTCGGGCACGGCCATGTCCGGCGTCGGGACGCCCACGAGCACGAGGACGCCGGCCAGGTCGCGCGCGTAGAACGCCTGCTTCCAGGTCTCGGGACGTCCGACCGCCTCGATCACGACGTCCGCGCCCTCGGCGCCCTCGTACGTCTCGGCGCAGATGCGCTTGATCGCCTCGACCGGATCCTCCTGCGAGGAGTCGACGACGTGGGTGGCGCCCAGCTCGCGGGCCTTCTCGAGCTTCTTGGCGTCGATGTCGACCGCGATGACCGGGCTCGCGCCCGCCAGCGCCGCGCCCGCCACCGCGGCCACGCCGACGCCGCCGCAGCCGATCACCGCCGCGCTGCGTCCGCGGGTGAGCGCACCAGTGTTGATCGCCGCGCCGATGCCGGCCATGACGCCGCAGCCGAGCAGGCCGACGGCGGCCGCGCGGGCCTCGGGGTCGACCTTCGTGCACTGGCCGGCGGCGACGAGGGTCTTCTCGGCGAAGGCGCCGATGCCTAGGGCGGGCGTGAGCTCGGTGCCGTCCTCGAGCGTCATCCGCTGCGTCGCGTTGTGGGTGTTGAAGCAGTACTGCAGGTCGCCGCGCCTGCACGCCCGGCACTCGCCGCACACCGCGCGCCAGTTGAGGACGACGAAGTCACCCGGCGCGACGCCGGTGACGTCCGGACCGACCGCCTCGACGACGCCCGCGGCCTCGTGGCCGAGCAGGAACGGGAACTCGTCGTTGATGCCGCCCTGCTTGTAGTGCAGGTCGGTGTGGCACACCCCGCAGGTCTGGATCTTCACCACCGCTTCGCCCGGGCCCGGGTCCGGGACGTTGATCGTGACGAGCTCCACGGGGGCGTCCTTGCGCTTGACCACGACGGCCTTGACCTGCTGCATGCTGCTGCCTCGTTCCTGTCGGCGGGTCGGGGGCGGTGCTCCTCCCCCGCTTGCCAGGCTAACGACGAGCCCGGCGCGCAGCACGGTGCCGGTCCTGTCGGTGCGACGACCTAGGGTGGCGCCCATGGCCAAGACCGCTCGACCGACCTACGTCTGCGCCGAGTGCGGGTGGACGACGCCCAAGTGGGTCGGCCGCTGCGGCGAGTGCCAGGCCTGGGGCACGGTCGACGTCCAGGGCGCCCAGCCGGCCGTCCGCACCAAGGCCGCCCCGGTGAGCAGCCCGGCCCGGCCGATCTCGCAGATCGACGTCGAGGCGTCCGCGGCGGTCACCACCGGCCTCACCGAGCTCGACCGCGTGCTCGGCGGCGGCATGGTGCCCGGCGCGGTGCTGCTGCTGGCCGGCGAGCCCGGCGTCGGCAAGTCCACGCTGCTGCTCGAGACGGCGGCTCGCTGGGCCCGCACCGGCGAGCGCGTCCTGTACGTCTCGGGCGAGGAGTCCGCGGCCCAGGTGCGGCTGCGCGCCGAGCGCACCGGCGCGGTGCACGACGAGCTCTACCTGGCCGCCGAGACCGACCTCGGGGCGCTGCTGACCCACGTCGAGCAGGTCGGCCCGACGCTGCTCATCGTCGACTCGGTGCAGACCATCGGCTCGTCCGACGTCGAGGGCGTGCCCGGTGGCGTCACCCAGGTGCGCGAGGTCGCGTCCGCGGTCATCCAGCTGGCCAAGCGCGAGAACATCGGCACCCTGCTCGTCGGCCACGTCACCAAGGACGGCTCGGTCGCCGGTCCGCGCGTGCTCGAGCACCTGGTCGACGTCGTGCTGCAGTTCGAGGGCGACCGGCACTCGCGCCTGCGCCTGCTGCGCGCGATCAAGAACCGGTTCGGCCCGGTCGACGAGATCGGCTGCTTCGACCTCGGCGACGGCGGTCTGGTCGAGGTGCCCGACCCCACCGGGCTGTTCGTGTCGCGGCACGCCCAGCCCGTGCCGGGCACCTGCGTCACGGTGACGCTCGAGGGACGCCGCGCGCTGCTCGCCGAGGTGCAGGCGCTCACCGTCGAGACGAACGCGCCGTCGCCGCGGCGCACGACGTCCGGCGTCGACTCCTCGCGCATGGCGATGATCCTGGCCGTCCTCACCAAGCACTGCGGCATGCCGCTGGGCAAGCAGGACTTCTACGCCGCCACGGTCGGCGGCGCCCGGCTCGCCGAGCCGGCCGTCGACCTCGCGCTCGCCCTCGCGGCGGCCTCCGGCGTCAGCGGCCTCACCGTCCCCTCGGACGTCGTCGTGCTCGGCGAGGTCGGCCTGGCCGGCGAGGTCCGACCGGTCGCCAGCCTCGAGACGCGGCTGCGCGAGGCGGCCCGCATCGGCTTCCGGCGAGCGGTCGTCCCGGCCGGCGGGCTGCGTCCCGACGTGCCCGGCATGACCACCCTCACGGTGAGCTCGGTGGAGCAGGCTCTCGGAGTTCTCGCTACGGCACCGGCGCCGAGGCTGCGCGCCCTAGACTGACCCCGACCGACCCACGCACGTCAGCAAAGGCCCCGCCCATGGCAACCCTTGACCGCACCGGCGACGCCACCGAGGCCCGCCTGCGCGCCACCCTCGCCGCCGTCGCCCCCGGCACCGCGCTGCGCGAGGGGCTGGAGCGCATCCTGCGTGGTCGCACCGGTGCGCTCGTGGTCGTGGGCGGCGACCGCCAGGTCGAGGCGCTGTCCACCGGTGGGTTCGCGCTCGACGTGCCGTTCACCGCCACCGGCCTGCGCGAGCTGGCCAAGATGGACGGCGCGATCATCCTCGACAAGGACGCCAGCCGCATCATCCGGGCCGCCGTGCACCTCATGCCCGACCCGTCGATCCCCACCGAGGAGTCCGGCACGCGTCACCGCACCGCCGACCGCGTGGCCCGTCAGACGGGCGTCCCGGTCATCTCGGTGTCGGCCTCGATGCACATCATCGCGCTCTACCTCGACGACACCCGCTACGTGCTCGAGGACGCCAGCGTCGTCATCGCCCGGGCCAACCAGGCCCTGGCCACGCTCGAGCGCTACCGCACCCGCCTCGACGAGGTCACCGACGCGCTGTCCGCGCTCGAGATCGAGGACCTCGTCACCGTCCGCGACGTCGCCGCGGTCGCCCAGCGCCTGGAGATGGTCAGCCGCATCGCCGGCGAGATCGACACGTACGTGCTGGAGCTCGGCACCGACGGCCGCCTGCTCGCCCTGCAGCTCGAGGAGCTCATCAGTGGCGTCGACACCGAGCGCGAGCTGCTCGTGCGCGACTACCAGCCGAGCGGACGCCGCAGCCGCAGCACCGAGGACGTGCTGACCGAGATGGCGGCCATCGACTCCAGCGCCCTGGTCGACCTGGGCAAGGTCGCCCGCGCCATGCGCATCGGCACCGAGGACTCGCTCGACAACGCGCTCGCGCCACGCGGCTTCCGCCTGCTCGCGCGCGTCCCGCGCCTGCCCGGCACCGTCGTCGACCGCCTGGTCGACCACTTCGGCTCCCTGCAGAAGCTGCTGGCGGCCAGCATGGAGGACCTGCAGATCGTCGAGGGCGTCGGCGACCTGCGGGCCCGCAGCGTCCGCGAGGGGCTGTCCCGCCTGGCGGAGTCCAGCATCCTCGAGCGGTACGTCTGAGGCTCAGCCCGCCGGCGGGGTGACGCTCGGCGTCGCCTGGGCGGCCCGACGACGCTCCTCCGCGATGCGCTTCGCCTCCTGCTCGGCCTTCTTCTGCTCGGCCCGCGCCTTGCGGCGCTCCTCCTTGGCCTTCTTCTCCGCCAGCGCCTTCTTGCGCGCCTCGGCCCGGGCCTTCGCGTCGGCCTGGGCCTTCGTCAGGCCGCCGAGCCGGAAGGTCGCCTCGGACGGCTCGCCGCCGAGCAGCGCCGCCCGCACCTGGAACGTGCCGGCGTAGCGGAAGCCGTAGCCGCGCGCGCACGCGCTCTCGGAGAGGTTGCCGGCGGCGCCGCGGGCCAGGGTGACCCAGCCCGGCGACAGCCGGACGGGCGCGGCGATGACGGCGCTCGAGCAGACGCTGGAGTCCCACACGGTGGAGTCGCCGGAGCTGACCACGACGAGCGTCTGGCGCTCCTTGGCCTTCAGGGTGCACGGCTTCTCGGCGGTCGTGCTGACCGCGAAGTCGACCCGGAGCTGCTCGCCGGCCTGCTGCCCGCGGGGCACGCTGGGCTGGATGCGCACGGTCGACGGGTCGCACTCCTCGTCCGCCGAGCTCACGCTCACCTGGGCGGCGGTGTCCAGCGACGGGGACGGCGCGGTGTCGGGCGTGGCCGAGGTGGCGGGCGTCTGCGGCGCGTCCGAGGTCGCGGGGGCGGACGGCTGCGGCGCGGGGGCGGCGGACTCGGTGTCGTCGCCCTGGACGAGGGTGCTGACCACCCAGCCGAGCAGGAACACCGCCGCCAGCACCAGCAGACGCCGGCGCCAGTAGATGGCAGGCGACAGACGACTCACGACCGTACGGTAACCGCTGGGACCGGCGTGACAGACTCGACGCGCCATGACCGCCGCCGCGTTCCCCGCCTCCCTCGTCACAGAGCTGCACGAACGGCTCGCCGACTGGTTCGCGCACGCCGCGCGCGACCTGCCGTGGCGCCGCGACGACGCGACCGCGTGGCACGTCATGATCTCCGAGCTGATGCTGCAGCAGACGCCCGTCGTCCGCGTCCTGCCGGTCTACGAGCAGTGGGTCCGCCGCTGGCCGGAGCCCGCCGACCTCGCGGCCGAGCCGGCCGGTGAGGCGGTGCGCGCGTGGGGACGCCTGGGGTACCCGCGGCGGGCGCTGCGCCTGCACGCCGCGGCCCAGGCGATCGTCGAGCGTCACGACGGTGTGGTGCCGCGCGACCTCGACGCGCTGCTCGCCCTGCCCGGGGTGGGCGCGTACACCGCGGCCGCGGTCGCGTCCTTCGCCTACGGCGGCCGGCACGCCGTGCTCGACACGAACGTCCGGCGCGTCCTCACCCGCGTCGTCGGCGGCGAGCAGTACCCGCCGGCGTCCGTCACCGCGGCGGAGCGCCGCCGGGCCGAGCAGCTGCTCCCTCAGGACGGGGCACCGGTGTGGGCGGCCTCGACGATGGAGCTCGGCGCGATCGTCTGCACCGCCGCGTCGCCGACGTGCGCCGCCTGCCCGGTCGCCGACCTGTGCCGCTGGCGCGCGAGCGGCTACCCCGAGCACGACGGCCCGGCCCGCCGGACGCAGACGTGGGAGGGCACCGACCGTCAGTGCCGTGGGCGACTGCTCGCCGTCCTGCGCGACGCCCCGGGTCCGGTCGACAAGGCACGCCTGGACGAGGTGTGGCCCGACGACGCCCAGCGCGAGCGGGCGCTGGACGGCCTGGTGGCGGACGGCCTGGTGGAGCCGGTCACCGACACCCTGTTCGCGCTCCCCCGCTGACCGACCGAAGTCAGCCGCGGCGGCCGCGGACCGCGTCCCGGGCCCGCCGCGTGGGGTCGGAACGAGGCACCCCGCGTCCCGGACGTCCACGGCCCCAGGAATGCTCGACCGCCCCAGGTCTGCAGACCTGGGGCGGTGGGGTTTACCTGGGGCCCCAGGTAAACCCGGCCCCCGCAGAACGACCCCACACGCGACGACGCCCCGCCCGGGGGACCCGGGCGGGGCGTCGTGCGGCGGGACTCAGTCCGAGCTGCTGGTGCCGGACTCGACGGCCGGCGGCACCTCGGGGAGCTCCAGGTCGGCCTTCGGCGTGCCACGGAAGGTGAACGTCGCGGTCGGGCCCTCGCCCTCCACGTCGACGAGCACGATCTGCCCGGCGCGCACCTCGCCGAAGAGCATCTTCTCGGCCAGGACGTCCTCGATCTCGCGCTGGACGGTGCGGCGCAGCGGTCGCGCACCCAGCACCGGGTCGAAGCCACGAGCGGCCAGGAGGTCCTTCGCCGCGGTGGTGAGCTCGATGCCCATGTCCTTGTCCTTGAGCCGGTCCTCGAGCGAGCCGACCATGAGGTCGACCATCGCGATGATCTGCTCCTTGGTCAGCGGCGGGAACACCACGACCTCGTCGACACGGTTGAGGAACTCCGGACGGAAGTGCTGCTTGAGCTCCTCGGACACCTTCGCCTTCATGCGCTCGTACGAGCCGGCGACGTCGCTGGCCTGGGAGAAGCCCAGGTTCACGCCCTTGCCGATGTCCCGCGAACCGAGGTTCGTGGTCATGATGATGACGGTGTTCTTGAAGTCGACCATGCGGCCCTGGGAGTCGGTCAGGCGACCTTCCTCCAGGATCTGCAGCAGCGAGTTGAAGATGTCCGGGTGGGCCTTCTCGACCTCGTCGAACAGCACGACCGAGAACGGCTTGCGGCGCACCTTCTCGGTGAGCTGGCCGCCCTCCTCGTAGCCGACGTAGCCGGGAGGAGCACCGAACAGACGGGCGACCGTGTGCTTCTCGGAGTACTCGCTCATGTCGAGCTGGATGAGCGCCTCCTCGTCACCGAACAGGAAGTTCGCCAGCGCCTTGGACAGGTGGGTCTTTCCGACGCCGGACGGGCCGGCGAAGATGAACGATCCACCCGGACGACGCGGGTCCTTGAGCCCGGCCCGCGTGCGACGGATCGCGCGCGAGATGGCCTTGACCGCCTCGTCCTGGCCGATGACCCGCTTGTGGAGCTCGTCCTCCATGTTGAGCAGGCGGCTGGACTCCTCCTCGGTCAGCTTGACGATCGGGATGCCGGTCGCCAGGGCCAGGACCTCGGCGACGAGCTCCTCGTCGACCACGGCCACCGAGTCCATGTCGCCGGACTTCCACTGACGCTCACGCTCGGCCTTGGCCGCGATGAGCTTCTTCTCCTCGTCGCGCAGGGACGCAGCAGCCTCGAAGTCCTGGCTGTCGATCGCGCCCTCCTTGCGGCGGCGGACGTCGGCGATCTTCTCGTCGTACTCCTTGAGGTCCGGCGGAGCCGTCATCCGACGGATGCGGAGCCTGGAACCGGCCTCGTCGATCAGGTCGATCGCCTTGTCGGGCAGGAAACGGTCCGACACGTAGCGGTCGGCGAGCGTCGCCGCCGCGACGAGCGCCTCGTCGGTGATCGTCACGCGGTGGTGCGCCTCGTAGCGGTCGCGCAGGCCCTTGAGCATCTCGATCGTGTGGGCGATCGACGGCTCGGCGACCTGGATCGGCTGGAAGCGACGCTCGAGCGCGGCGTCCTTCTCGAAGTGCTTGCGGAACTCGTCGAGCGTCGTGGCGCCGATGGTCTGCAGCTCGCCGCGGGCCAGCATCGGCTTGAGGATGCTGGCGGCGTCGATCGCGCCCTCGGCGGCACCCGCACCCACGAGGGTGTGGATCTCGTCGATGAACAGGATGATGTCGCCGCGGGTGCGGATCTCCTTGAGCACCTTCTTGAGGCGCTCCTCGAAGTCACCGCGGTAGCGCGAGCCGGCCACCAGGGCGCCCAGGTCGAGCGTGTAGATCTGCTTGTCCTTGAGCGTCTCGGGCACGTCGCCACGGACGATGTCCTGGGCCAGGCCCTCGACGACCGTCGTCTTGCCGACGCCGGGCTCGCCGATGAGCACCGGGTTGTTCTTGGTGCGCCGGCTCAGCACCTGCATGACGCGCTCGATCTCCTTCTCGCGACCGATGACCGGGTCGAGCTTGGACTCGCGCGCCGCCTGCGTGAGGTTGCGGCCGAACTGGTCGAGCACCGCGGACGTGGCCGGGGCGTTCTCGGCGGGGGCACCGGAGGTCTCGGCCTCCTTGCCCTGGAAGCCGCTGACCAGCTGGATGACCTGCTGGCGGACGCGGTTGAGGTCGGCGCCCAGCTTCACGAGGACCTGGGCGGCGACGCCCTCGCCCTCGCGGATGAGGCCGAGCAGGATGTGCTCGGTGCCGATGTAGTTGTGGCCGAGCTGCAGGGCCTCGCGCAGGCTCAGCTCGAGCACCTTCTTGGCGCGCGGCGTGAACGGGATGTGACCGCTCGGCGCCTGCTGGCCCTGGCCGATGATGTCCTCGACCTGGCCCCGGACCGCCTCGAGCGAGATGTCGAGGCTCTCGAGCGCCTTGGCGGCGACTCCTTCGCCCTCGTGGATCAGGCCGAGGAGGATGTGCTCGGTGCCGATGTAGTTGTGGCTGAGCATGCGGGCTTCTTCTTGCGCCAGCACGACGACCCGGCGGGCCCGGTCGGTAAATCGCTCGAACATGCGTCCCCCTCTGGGTGGGCTTGTCTCGTCAGTCTATGGGTGGCGTTCCAGAGCCGCCCCTGGTGCCCGCCTATGTCACCCAACTGTCACCGAGGGGCCGGTGTTCCGGCGTTCGCTGTGGGCGTACGCGGGTCCGCGGTGGCCCGCTAGAGGTGCCAGAACGCGTCGAGCCGGCTGCCCTCGACCGGGCCCCAGCGGTTCGCCGCCGCCGCGCACAGGGCGAGCGTCCCGGACGCCACCATGGCGCCGACGGCCACGACGGCGCAGGACGTGCCGAGGTCGGTGTCGTCGACGGCCCCGACGATCAGCGGCACGGCGGGCGGGAGGGTCAGCGGCACCGACATCCACCAGCGCCACCGGGACGCCCACAGGTGCACCAGCAGCACGATCAGCAGGATGCCGAGCACCCATCCGTCCGCCGTGTCCTCGCTCATCTGGTCGCGCGACGCCGCCACCCCGGCGGAGACGGCCGCCAGCGCCAGGGCGCCGAGCAGCGCGACGCGCCAGACGCTGCGGCGTCCCGCGTCCACCTCGGTGACCGCGGCAGGGACGTCGTCGCCGCGGTAGTCGCGATCCATGGGCACGACGTCATCATGCTCAGCCGGGCCGTGCGCCGCACCATCGGCGCCGGCCGGGCTAGAAGGCGTGGTGCGTCCCGAAGGTCCGCTGCCAGTAGGTCAGCGGCGCCTGCTCCCCCGCCGCCGCGTGCACGACGTCCACGAGCACGACGACGTGGTCGCCGCCCTCGACCAGCCGGGCGACCCGGCCGGCGATCCAGGCGTGGCGGTCGTCCAGGGCCGGCGCCCCGTGGTCGGACGACCAGCCGACGTCCGCGAACCGGTCATGGCCCTTCGTCGCGAACCGCAGGGCGACCTGGTCCTGGTGGGCGGCCAGCACGTTGACGCCCAGGGGGCTGCCCACCCCCAGCCGGTCGAGCAGGGACGAGCGGACGTCCAGGGCGACGAGCACCATGGGCGGCTCGATCGACAGCGAGGTGAAGGCGCTCACCGTGGTGCCGTGCGGGCCCCGCTCGTCCTGCGTGGTGGCCACGACGACGCCGCCGGCGACGTTGCCCATCGCAGCCCGGAAGTCCTGCTGGAGCCGGGTGTCGGGGGTGTGCTGGACGGTCGCCGTCATGATGCCTCCGGTCCCGCGTCGGGCTCGAGCTCGCCGTTCGCGTAGGGGTTGAACTCGTTGGTGAAGAGCTCCTTCACGTCGACGTCGTCGTTCTCCAGCTGGCCGGTCCGCTGGAGCCAGTCGGCCCAGATGCTGATCTCGTCCTCCTGGATGACGCCGCCGGGCACGGGGATGCCCGAGCTCTTGTAGAAGTCGGCGATCGACGGGTCCTCACCGGCTCGGCCCCGCTCGGTGATGATCTTCTTGTAGCGCGCGACGACCTCCTCGCGCGGCGTGACCTGGGCCCAGCGGATGGCGCGGGCGACGCCCTGGGTGAAGTCCTTCACCGCCTCGGGGTTCTTCTTCAGCAGGTCGTCGCGGACGACGTAGGTGCCGTAGCTGAACGTGTCGTACAGGTCCTTGTCGGCGTACAGCTGGCGCAGCCCGCCGCGGGAGAGCGCCTGGTCGCGGAACAGCCCGCCCAGCGCGGCGACGTCGATCTGCCCCTTGCGCAGCGCCTGCTCGGTGTTGACCGGCGGCACGACGGTGAGCTCGACCTTCTCGATCTCGGCCTCGCTCAGACCCTGCTGGGACAGCCACTCGCGGGTGATCGACTCGTGGTGGGCGCCGAGCGTGTTCATGCCGACCTTCTTGCCGATGAGGTCCTCGGCCGTCCGGATGTCCGACGACTCCAGCGAGTAGTAGCCGGTGAACGTCTCGTCGTCCGCGCCGTAGCTGTCGACCACCGCGGTGATCGGGGCGCCGGCGTCGGCCAGCTTGACCACGGCGCCGTTGAAGGCCGAGCCGAAGTCGCTCTGGCCCGTGGCGACGTTCTGGATGCTGGTGGGTCCGCTCGTGGTGTCGGACGTCCACTCCAGCTCGACCTTCTCGAAGTAGCCGAGGTCCGCGGCCAGCTCGGGGAACTGCACGGCGCTGGGCGTGCCTTGGTAGCGCAGCGTGGTGGAGCCGTCGGCCGCGGTGGCGCCGGCACCACCGCCGCAGGCCGCGAGGGCTCCGAGCAGCAGGACGGACGCGGCGGCGGCCGCGGGCCTGGTCAGGGATCGCAGGGACATGGTGTCTCTCCTCGTGGGTTTCAGGACTCGGGGACGACCGGCACGGGCCGGTCGAGGGGTCGGTGACGGACAGGGGTGACCGCGTAGCGCGGGATGTAGCGGGCCATGAGCACCGCGCCGCCCCCGGCGACGGCGGCCATGCTCAGCGGCGCCGCCAGGAGCGGGGCGGTCGCGGCCGCACCGGCGATGCCGAGCGGCCCGGCGAGGAAGCCGAGGTCGTGGGTGAGTCGCCAGGCGGCCAGGAACTCGGCCCGGGTGCCCGGCGGCGCGGTGTCGGCGCCGAGCGTCATGATCACGCCGTTGCCGAGGCCGTTCCCGACGCCGAGCACGAGGGCCGCGACGACGAACCCGGTCAGCCCGGTCGCGAGCGGCAGCCCGAGGTAGGCCACGGCCATGAGGACGAGCGAGGGCACCGCGACCCAGGCGCGTCCGTGCCGGTCCATCAACCAGCCGGCCGGGTAGGAGCACACGACGTCCACGAGGGCGCCGAGGCCGAACACCAGGCTGACCGTGGCCGCCTCCAGGCCGAGGTGGTCGCCCCACAGCGGCAGCACGGCGTCGCGGGCCGCCCGGGCCGCGCCCATGAGCAACGACCCGGTGCCCAGCGTCACCAGCAGGCGCCGGTGCTGGGCGACGACCTGCCCGAGCCGCTGCACGGCGTCGACGGACACAGCGCGGCGGCTCGGCGGGTCCGGGAGCCGCGCCATGAGGGCGCCCGACATGACGATCGCGACGAGCTGGACGACGAAGCCGCCCTGCGTGCCGACCGCGACGATCACGGCCGCCCCGAGCAGCGGGCCGACGAAGAAACCCAGACGCATGGCGCCACCGAACAGCGACATCGCCTGCGCCCGGCGGGCCAGCGGCACCGCCTCGGACAGGTAGCTCATCCGCGCCAGGCCCCACACGGCGTTCGCCAGGCCGGTCAGCACGAGGCCGACCGCGAGCACGCCGACATGCGGCGCGACGAGGGCCAGCAGCACGCCCACGCCGCCGACGACGCTGGCGGCGACGATGGCGATCCGCTCGCCGACCCGTCCGACGAACCGACCGGCGGGCAGGTCGCCGAGCACCTGGCCCAGGCCCCACAACGCGACCATGAGGCCGGCGAGCGGGACGGACGCCCCCAGGTCGCGCGCCGTCAGCGCGATGACCGGGGCGGCCGCGCCCTGCCCCAGCCCGTAGACCGCGGCCGGCACGTAGACCGTCGGCGCGAGCGAGCGCAACGAGACGACCTCAGGCGACGACGGCACGCTCGTCCTGCTCGGCGGGCTCCAGCAGGCCGTAGTGGCCACGCAGCGTGGTCGCCTCGTACTCGGTGCGGAAGTAGCCGCGCTCCTGCAGGATCGGGACGACCTCGTCGACGAAGACCTCCAGGCCGCCGGGCAGGTAGGGCGCCATGACGTTGAATCCGTCGGCGGCGCCGCCCTCGACCCAGGCGACCAGGTCGTCGGCGACCTGCTCGGGCGTGCCGGCGAACGTCCGGTGCCCGCGGCCGCCGCCGAGCTTGGCCACGACCTCACGCACCGTGGTGCGTCCGTCGGCGCCGAGCGCCTTCACCAGCTCGAAGCGGCTCTTGTTGGTCTCGATGCTGGACACGTCCGGCAGCGCCGGCAGCGGGCCGTCCAGGTCGGCCTCGCTCAGCTCGACGCCGAGCATCTGCGAGAGCTGGCTGAGCGCGTAGGCCGGCGAGATGAGCCGGGTGAACTCCTCCTCCAGCTCGCGCGCCTCGGCCTCGGTGGCGGCGATGAACGGGACGATGCCGGGCAGCACCTTGAGCTCGTCGGCGGAGCGGCCGTGCGCGGCGAGCCGGGCCTTGAGGTCGCGGTAGAAGTCGCGGCCCTCCTCGATCGTGCGCTGCGCGGTGAACACGGCCTCGGCGTACCGGGCGGCGAACTCCTTGCCGGCCTCGGACGAGCCGGCCTGGACGAGCAGCGGACGGCCCTGCGGGCTCCGCGGCACGTTGAGCGGTCCGGCGACCCGGAAGTGCTCCCCCTCGTGGGCGACCTCGTGGACGCTGTCGGGCCGGGTGAACCAGCCGCCCTCCTCGTCCAGCACGACGGCGTCGGCGTCCCAGGACTCCCAGAGCCGCTCGACGACCTCGACGAACTCGTCGGCACGGGCGTACCGCTTGGCGTGCTCGGGCGTGCCGTCGAGCCCGTAGTTGGCCGCCTCGGCCGCACCAGCGGACGTGACGATGTTCCAGCCGCCCCGGCCGGCGGAGAGGTGGTCGAGCGAGGCGAACTTGCGGGCCAGCGTGTACGGGTCGTTGTAGCTGGTCGACGCCGTGGCGATGAGCCCGATGCGGTCGGTCACGGCGGAGATGGCCGACAGAAGGGTGATCGGCTCGAAGACCTGCTGGACGTTGTGGGCCACACGCGGCCCGACGGCCAGCCCGTCGGCGAAGAAGATCGAGTCCAGGCGGCCGCGCTCGGCGACCTGCGCGAGGCGCTGGAAGTGGCGCACGTCCAGCACGTCCGCGGCGTTCGTGCGCGGGTGGCGCCAGGCGGCCTCGTGGTGGCCGACGCCCATGAGGAAGGCGTTGAGGTGGAAGGGCTTGGGCATGGGAGTGCTCCTCGTCGAGGTGGGAAGAAGGGGTCAGGCGCGCCAGCGCGAGAACCGGCGCTCGGCGGCCAGGAGGACGTAGTTCACGACGATCCCGATGACCGAGATCGTGAGGATCCCGGCGTACATCTCGGGGATCTGGAAGTTCAGCTGGGCGGCGTTGATCAGATAGCCGAGCCCGGCCTGGGCGCCGATCATCTCGGCGGCGACCAGCACCAGCACCGACGCGGCGCCGGCCATGCGCAGGCCCGTGAAGATGGTCGGGACGGCCGACGGCAGGATCACCTTCTGGAACAGCCGCAGCGGGGAGAGCCCGAGCGAGCGGGCCGACCGCACGAGCAACGGGTCGACGGTGCGGACGCCGGAGATCGTGTTCAGCAGGATCGGGAAGAACGACGCGAACGCGACCAACGCGATCTTGGACGTCTCGCCGATGCCGAGCACCAGCACGAACACCGGCAGCAGCGCCAGGGCGGCCGTGTTCCGGAACGCCTCCAGGATCGGGCTCAGGACGGTGGAGACCGTCCGGTACCAGCCGATGAGCAGGCCGAGCGGGATGGCCGCGACCACCGCGATGCCGAAGCCGCTGCCGGCGCGGACCAGGCTGGCCCGCACGTGCTCGCCGAGCTGGCCCGACGCCGCGAGGTCGCGGGTGGTGGCGAGCACCTCGCTGAGCGGCGGGAGGAAGACCGGGTCCACCAGCCCGATCCGCGGCGCGACCTCCCACAGCAGCAGGAAGGCGACGACCGCGACCGACCGCAGGCCGACGGCGACCGCGAGGCGTCCGGCCCGGCGGACGGCGTGGGCGGCCCGCGGCGGGACGAGCACGGCCGGCTCGGCCGGAGCCTCGGCGGGACGGGCGTGGGCGCGCTGGCGCAGGAGCAGGTCAGACATGGGCGAGGTCCTCTCGAGGGGCGAGCTCGTGCTGCTGGGCGCGGACGACCTCGTCCTGCAGCAGGCTCCAGATCCGGTGGCGGTAGGCGCCGAAGGCGTCGGTGGAGCGGACGTCGGGGGCGGAGACGTCCAGGTCGACGTCCACCACCGCCTTGATGCGGCCGGGCCGCGACGTCATGACGGCCACGCGCTGGCCGAGGTACACGGCCTCGTCGATGCCGTGGGTGATGAAGACGATCGTGGCGCCGGTGGCGCGCCAGATCCGGAGCAGCTCGTCCTGCAGCGACTCGCGGGTCTGGGCGTCGAGCGCGGCGAACGGCTCGTCCATGAGCAGGACGTCCGGCTCGAAGGCCAGGCTGCGGGCGATGGCCACCCGCTGCTTCATGCCACCGGACAGCTCGTGCGGGTACCGGTCGGCGAAGCCGCCGAGCCCGACGAGGTCGAGGAAGCGGCGCGCTGTCTCGCGACGCTCGGCGCGCGGCAGGCCCTTCGCCTCGAGGCCGAGCTCGACGTTGCCCTGCGCGGTGCGCCACGGCAGCAGCGCGTACTGCTGGAACACGATGCCGCGGTCCAGGCCCGGGCCGGTGACCGGTCGGCCGTCCAGCAGGATCTCGCCGGACGACGGGGTGGTCAGTCCGCCGAGCAGGTCCAGCAGCGTGGACTTGCCGCAGCCGCTGGGCCCGACCACGGCGAGCAGCTCGCCGGGGCGGACGTCGAGGGTGGCGTCGGCGAGGGCGACGAAGGTGTCGCCGCGGTGGGCGAACTCCTTGCGGACCTCGCGCAGCCGGAGCTTGGGCTGGGACATCGGTGGCTCCTGGTTCGAGTCGGCTCTGCGGACTCGTCGAACGTAGGAAGCCGGCAGCGTCCGCCGCGGCCTGCTCGTCGCGTGAGACGGGCTGGACGACGCCGGGGGCGGGGCGTAGTCGCGCGGGCCCGCGTGGATAGCGCCCGGAGCCTTCCCACTGGCGCCGTCTCACGCAGCGAGCGGTCGTCGGCGCACCCGGCCGGGCCCGGACGGTGGAGCCATCCCATCGATCCGACCGGAGGTGTCCCGCATGACCATCACCGAGACCCGACCCACGACGTCCGGCTACGAGCACGTCGCCGTCCACCGCACCGGCGAGCGCATCGGCGCCCGCATCGAGGGCGTCCGCCTCGGCGGCGACCTCGCTCCGGAGGTGGTCGCGGAGGTGCGCCGGGCCCTGCTCGAGCACAAGGTCGTCTTCCTGAGCGGTCAGGACCACCTCGACGACGCCGGCCAGCACGCGTTCGCCAGCCTGCTGGGGACGCCCACGGCGCCGCACCCGACGGTGCGAGGCGAGGCCGGGGCCGTCCTGCCCATCGACTCCGAGCACGGCAAGGCCAACAGCTGGCACTCCGACGTCACGTTCGTCGACCGCATCCCGGCGATCAGCATCCTGCGCGCGATCGAGCTGCCCCCGTACGGCGGCAGCACCGTCTGGGCCAACACGGCCACCGCGTACTCCGGCCTGCACCCGGCGCTCAAGGCGCTCGTCGAGCGGCTGTGGGCCGTGCACACCAACCTCTACGACTACGTGGCCGAGCGCGACGAGCAGCGCATCGGCGGCGTCGACGTCAAGGAGCAGGCCTACCGGGACGAGTTCCGCTCGCAGGTCTTCGAGACCGAGCACCCGGTCGTGCGCATCCACCCCGAGACCGGCGAGCGCGTGCTCGTGCTCGGGCACTTCGTCAAGCGGCTAGTCGGGCTGAGCAGCCGCGACTCCGACGCGCTGTTCGAGCTGCTGCAGCGGGCGGTCACCCAGCTGGAGAACACCGTGCGCTGGAGCTGGTCGCCGGGCGACGTGGCGATCTGGGACAACCGCGCCACGCAGCACTACGGCGTCGCCGACTACGGCGACCAGAAGCGCCTGCTGCACCGCATCACGATCGCCGGGGACGTGCCGGCCAGCGTCGACGGCATCCCGTCCAGCACTCGCCAGGGCGACGCGTCGCACTTCTCCGACGTCGCCTGACCCATCGAGCCGGCCGGACCTCCTGGGGGGAGGTCCGGCCGCGTCGCGTGCGGGTCGTCCACGGGAGGTCCCTACCGGAGGCGGTCCGGGTCGACCGGCAGGACGGACGTGCGGCGGACCCGCCACGTCCGGCCGTCGTCCGCCGCGCCCACGAGCTCGGCACCGTCCAGCCGGAACGTCGTCGGGACCGGCCACGGGCAGCCGATCAGGGTCGTGATCGCGTCGTCGGCGAGGACGAGCGTGCCGTCCGAGTGCAGCCGCCAAGACGACGAGCGGGTGGTGTTGCAGCCGTCGAGGACGGTCGCGGGCCCGGCGGGATCGAGCACGGCCGCGAGCGCGCCGCGAGCCCGCGGGCCGGTCGGGTCGCCCCAGGTGCCGGCCGCGTCGGACCGGGTGGGGGTGAGCGCCCGGGTCACCGGGTCGGACCGACCGTCCGCCCTACCGCCCGGCCCGGAGCAGCCGGTCACCACCATCACCGCCACGACCAGGACCCCGAGGCCCGGACGACGTCCGACCGGCATGGGCACCTCCCCCTCCGGCGGACGGGTGCCGCCGCCTGCTCATGTAGGCAGGCGGCGCACCGTCTCGCTAGCGGGGCTTGACCGCCGCGACCGGCACCTCGAGGTCGAGGATGAGCCGCTGGGCGACGCTGCCCATGAGCATCTTGCCCACGGGCGTGCGGTGGCGGACGCCGAGCACCAGGAGGCCCGCGTGCCGGTCGTCGACCAGCTGCTGCACGGCCCCGGCGACGTCGCGGTCGCGCAGCGGCACCAGCTCGGCGGCGACGCCCTGCTCGTCGAGCTGGCGGACGGCCTCGACGAGGTCGTCCTCGGCCACGGTGCGGGCGTCGGTGTCACCGCTGTCGACGTGGGCGAGCAGCAGGCGCCGGCCCGAGCGGGTCGCCTCCTGCGCCGCGTACGCCAGGGCGGCGCGACCGGGCTCGTCGTCGCGGTACGCCACGACGACCGGCGCGTCCGCCGCCGCGGCGGGCGGCGACGAGACGGCGAGCACCGGGACGTCCGCGTCGAGCAGCACCGACTGCGTGACGCTGCCCAGCAGCATCTTGCCGACCGGGCTGCGGTGCCGGACGCCCACGACGAGCAGGTCGGTACCGCGGGCGACCTCGACCAGTCCGCCGGCGACGTCCGTGACGATGTCCTGGCGGACCTCGGCGTCGACGCCGGTGTCGGCCAGGCGCTGGCGCAGCTCGGCCATCGCCTCCTCGGAGGCGAACTGCTTGTCGACGTACGCGTCACCGCGCGTCACGTTCACCACGAGCAGCCGGGTGCCGCGCTCGCGGGCCTGCACGAGCCCGTGCTCGAGCGCCACCCGTCCCAGCTCGTCGGCGCTGTAGGCCACGACGACCGTCATGCGTCCACCTCCTCCTTCTCGGGCGCGGCGCTGCCGCGCGTCCGGACCGCGTTGACCGCCAGGGCGACGGCCACGACGGCGATGAGCACGTAGACCACCACGGCCACCGGCTCGCTCCACAGCGTGCTGACGTCGCCCTGCGAGATGGCGAGCGCCTCGGTCAGCTGCGCCTCGACGCGGGGGCCGAGGATGACACCGATGATCAGCGGCAGCACCGGGATGCCGAAGCGGCGCATCGCCAGGCCCAGCAGGCCGAACGCCAGCAACAGCACCAGGTCGAACGCCTGGAAGTTGACGCTGTAGGCGCCGAGCGAGGCGAAGAACAGGATGCCGGCGTACAGGTACGGACGCGGCGTCTGCAGCAGCTTCGCCCAGATGGGGGCCATGGGCAGGTTGATGACGAGCAGCAGCAGGTTGGCCACGAACAGGCTGGCCAGCAGCGCCCAGACCAGCTCGGGCTCGTTGTCGAACAGCTGGGGGCCGGGCTGGATGCCGTAGCTCTGCATCGCGAGCAGGATGATCGCCGCCGTCGCCGTCGTCGGCAGGCCGATCGCCAGCAGCGGCACGAGGGTGCCGGCGGCCGACGCGTTGTTGGCCGCCTCCGGGCCGGCGACGCCCTCGATGGCGCCGTGGCCGAACTCCTCGGGGTGCTTGGAGAGCCGCTTCTCGGTCAGGTACGACAGCGCGGTCGGCACCTCGGCGCCGCCCGCGGGCAGCGCGCCGAACGGGAAGCCGTACGCGGTGCCGCGCAGCCACGGCTTCCACGAGCGTCCCCAGTCCTTCTTGCTCATCCAGGGCTGGCCGACCGGGATGATCTCCAGCGGCCGGCGGCGCAGGTGGGCCGCGACCCACAGCGCCTCGCCGAGGGCGAAGATCGCCACGGCGACCACGACGACGTCGATGCCGTCGGCGAGCAGCGGCTGGCCGAACGTCAGCCGAGCCTCGCCGGTCGACGCGCCGACCAGGCCGATGGCCAGGCCGAGGAACAGCGCGATGAACCCGCGCAGCTTCGACGAGCCGAGCACCGTGGTGACGGCCAGCAGGGAGGCGAGCATGATCGCGAAGTACGACGGCGCGCCGAGCTGGACGACCAGGTCGGCGACGGTCGGCGCGAGCAGGACGAGCAGGACCGTGCCGATCGTGCCGGCGATGAACGAGCCGACGGCGGCGGTCGCCAGGGCCTGCGCGGCCCGTCCGGCCTTCGCCATCTTGTTGCCCTCGATGGCCGTGACCACCGACGACGACTCGCCGGGGGTGTTGAGCAGGATCGACGTCGTCGAGCCGCCGTACATGCCGCCGTAGTAGATGCCGGCGAACATGATGAGCGCGCTGTCGGGCGACACGTTGTAGGTGACCGGCAGCAGCAGCGCGACGGTCATGGCCGGGCCGATGCCAGGCAGCACGCCGACGGCGGTGCCGAGCAGCACGCCGAGCACGGCGTAGAGCAGGTTCGTGGGCGTCAGGGCGGTCTGGAAGCCCTCCAGGAGCAGGTCCATCAGAGCACTCCGTCCAGGATGCCGGCCGGGATCGGGATGTTGAGCCCGACGTAGAAGCCGTACCAGGTGAGCAGGGACAGGGCCGCGCCGATCGCGATGTCACGGACGTAGGTGCGGCTGCCCAGCGCCCAGGCCGAGCCGGCGAACAGCACGGCGCCGGTGATCGCCCAGCCGAGCCAGCCGACGAAGGCGACGTTGAAGGCGAAGACCGCGACGAGCTTGGCGACGGTGACCCAGTCGCTGCCGCCCTCGAGGTCGACGTCCTCTCCCTCCTCGGCCTCGGGCACGTCACCGCGGGCGGTGGCGACGGCGAGAAGCACGCCGAGCACGAGCAGGACGCCGCCGACCAGGTAGGGCACGGCGTACGGCTGCACCGGCTGGTCGGCGAAGCCCTTGTCGAGCGTCGTGGCGTCGTGGACGACCACGGCGCCCACGACGACGAGGAACGCGGCGAATCCGTACTGGGCGGTGTCGACCGCCCGGCGGCGGACCGGCGACGTCGCGGTGTCGGTGGTGGTCATGCGAGTCCCAGCTCCTTCAGGGTCGTGCGGACGCGCTCGTCCTGCTCTTCGAGGAACGCGGCGAAGTCGTCGCCGGTGGCGAAGTTGTCGCTCCAGCCGTTGCGCTCGAGCGCGTCCTGCCACTCCTTCGTCCCGTGCATCTCGGTGAGGAGGTCGATGTAGTACTGCTTCGTCTCCTCCGAGATACCGGGCGGGGCGAGGATGCCGCGCCAGTTGGTGAAGACCAGGTCGACACCGGACTCGGTGAGCGTGGGGGCGTCGACGGTGTCGAGCCGCTCCTCGCCGGAGACGGCCAGGACGCGCAGCTCGCCGGCCTCGATCTGGCCCTCGAACTCGCCGAGGCCGGACATGCCGACGTCGATCTTGGAGCCGAGCAGGGCCGTGGTGAGCGGGCCGCCGCCGTCGTAGGTGATGAAGTTGACGTCCTTCGGGTCGACCCCGATCGTCTTGGCCAGCTGCATCGGGAACAGGTGGTCCGGGCCGCCGGGCGACGAGCCGCCGCCGACGACGAGGCCGCGCGGGTCCTTCTTCCAGGCCTCGACCAGGTCGTCGACGCTGCGCAGCGGCGAGTCGGCGGGCACGAGGATGCCCTCCTGCTCCTCGACCACCGAGGCGATCGGCGTCGCCTTGGCGACCGTGGCGTCCGAGCCGTTGGTGTAGACGGCACCGACGACGCCCAGGCCCATGGTCATGAGCAGGTCGTCCGCGCCCTCCTCGTTGATGAGCCGCTGCATCGCCACGGTGCCGCTGGCCCCGAGCACGTTGCTGACCTCGAAGCGTCCGGTCAGGTCGTTGGACTGCATGACGTCGGCCGCGGCGCGGCCCGTCAGGTCGTAGCCGCCACCCGGGCTGTTCGGGATCATCATCCGCAGCCGCCGGTTGGACGGGTCGTCGTCGCCGCGGGTCACGCCGCAGGACGTCAGGACGAGCACGCCGGCCAGGGCCAGCACACCCACCCGCAGCGCCCGGCGGGCGCGTGTGGTCGCACGCATGAGAACCTCCTGTGTCCGGGCGATCCTCACGCACAATGTGTCCTGGGTCACGCTTGCGCACGAAACGGAGGTTGTGGTCGTTGTGGTCACGAGGCGCACGGCGCCCGACGCTCGCCGGACAGCTGCTCCTGCTGCAGCTGGCCGTCATCGCCGTGGTCCTGGCGATCGTCGCGGTGATCTCGCTGCGCCAGTCCACGGCGTCCTTCGCCGACGACCGCGGCTCGCGGATGCGCTCGGTCGCGGAGTACCTGGCCAACGTCGCGGTGGTGCGCAGCGAGGTCGGTGACAGCGGGGCCCGGCGCACCCTGGCCCCGGCGATCGACCGCGCCCTGCGGCTGTCCGGCGCGACGACCGTGAGCATCGCCGACCCCGACGGCATCGTCGTCGCGTCGTCCGACCCCGGCGACGTGGGACGCCCGGCCGTGCTCGAGGAGAGCCGGGTGCGCGAGGGCCGCGGCTGGAGCGGCGACGTCACCGTCGACGGCGAGCGGGCCGTGGCGGCGCACGCACCCATCCTGGACGACCGGGGGGAGCTCGTCGGGCTCTCCATCGCCGAGCAGGACTACCCCTCCACCTGGGCCCGGCTGACCGACGCGGCGTCCGACCTCGCGCTGTTCCTGGGCGTGGGCGCCGCGCTCGGCGTCGCCGGCTCGTACCTGGTGTCGCGCATCGTCCGCCGGCGCACCCGCGGGCTCGGCCCGCGCGAGATCGCCACCCTCGCCGACCACCGCGAGGCGCTGCTGCACAGCATCCGCGAGGGCGTCGTGGCGGTCAGCGGCGAGGGACGCGTGACGCTGCTCAACGACGGCGCCCGGTCCCTGCTGGGACTCGACGAGGACGCCGTCGGACGTCCGGTCGACGCCCTCGGGCTCGACCCCGACGTGGTGGCGCTGCTGACCGGCGAGACCGAGACCCGCGACGCCGTCGCGCTCGTGCGCGGGCGGGTGCTCGTGATGAACCACCGGCCGGCGTCCAGCCGCGGCGAGGGCATCGGCTCGGTCACCACCATGCGCGACCGCACCGAGGTCGCCGCCGTGCAGAACCAGCTCAGCTCCAACCTCTCCATCACCGACACCCTGCGGGCCCAGACCCACGAGTTCGCCAACCAGCTGCACACCATCTCCGGGCTCGTCCAGCTCGGCGAGTACGACGAGGTGCGCTCGCTGGTCGGCACGCTCAGCCGTCGCCGCGCCGAGACGGACGCCGCGGTCGCCGAGCGCGTGCGCGACCCCGCGGTGGCGGCGCTGCTGGTGGCCAAGTCGAGCGTCGCCGCGGAGGCCGGGGTGACGCTGCGGCTCGACGAGACGTCCTCGCTGCCGGCGCTCGAGCCGGTCGACTCGGCGGACCTCACGACCGTCCTGGGCAACCTGGTCGACAACGCCGTCGACGCCTGCCGGGGCCGCGGCGACGCCACCGTCACCGTGCACCTGGACGCGTCCGACGCCCAGGTGACGCTGACGGTCAGCGACGACGGGCCCGGCGTGCCCACCGAGCTGCGCGAGTCGGTGTTCTCCCGCGGGTTCAGCACCAAGCCCGACGTGCCCGGCGGCCGCGGCATCGGCCTGGCCCTGGTGCGCATGATCTGCACCGAGCGCGGCGGCGACGTCACCCTCTCCAGCGACGGGGACGGCCGCGACGGCGCTACCTTCAGGGTGCAGCTGCCGCGCGAGGCGGCCCGAGACCAGGAGCACTGATGGACGTCCTCGTCGTCGACGACGACTTCATGGTGGCGCGCGTCCACGCGATGTTCGTGGAGCGCACCGAGGGCTTCCGCGTCGTCGGTGTCGCCCGCACCGGCGAGGAGGCGCTGCGGCTGGCCGGCGAGCACCACCCCGACCTGGTCCTGCTGGACGTCCACCTGCCCGACCTGTCCGGCGTCGAGGTGCTGCGCCGGCTGCGGGCCGAGGGCATCGGCGCCGGCGTCGTCATGGTCACCGCCGAGCGCGACGCCGAGGTGGTGCGCGAGGCGCTGCAGGGCGGCGCGATGCAGTACCTGGTGAAGCCGTTCGAGTACGAGGACCTCGCCCGTCGTCTGGTCAGCGTCCGCGACGCGATCGCGGCCCTGCGCGGCGGCCCGGTCGACCAGCGCACCATCGACCGCGCGTTCGTCGCGTCCGCCCCGACCCCCGTCCAGCCGTCGCGACGGCTCAGCCCGGAGACCACCGAGCTCGTGCTGGGTGCGCTGGCCCGGCACGAGGACGTGTCGGCGTCCGAGTGCGGCGAGGAGATCGGCATCTCGCGGGTCAGCGCCCGGCGCTACCTCGAGCAGCTGGTGGCCGAGGGCCGCGCCGCGGTGCGGCTGGCCTACGGCGGCGCCGGACGTCCCGAGCGCCGCTACTCCCGCGCCCGCTAGCGGGTCGCGGTCGCAGCCGCGTCCGGCACCACGAACTCGTCCGACTCCGTGTGGGTCGTCGTGGTGAAAGCGAGGGACGCGATCATCGACACGATGGACACGAGCACGGCCACCACGGGCAGCGCCGCGCGCTGGACGTGGTGAGCCTGCAGCCGGGTGAACGTGCCGATCAGGGCGATCGCGAGGCCGAAGATCGAGAAGACGAACGACACCACCACGACCATCACCCACCACAGGGCGATCTCGGCCGGTCCGCGACGGACGTGTGGCTCGGTGGTCGTCGTCATGCGGGAATCGTCCCAGGACGACGGGCCGCGCGAGTCCCGAACGGCCAGAATGGGTCGTCGCCCTCAGGAGGAACGTTGAACGGACTCGAGATCACCGTCGTGCTGGGCGCGGCGGTGCTGGCCGGGACGGTGCTCGCCACCCGGCTGCGCGTGCCGACGCCGCTGCTGCTGCTCACCCTCGGCCTGCTGCTCGGTCTCGTGCCGGAGCTGCGCGAGGTCGAGCTGCCGCCGGACGTCGTGCTGCTGCTGTTCCTGCCGGTGATGCTGTTCTGGGAGAGCCTGACGACGTCGCTGCGGGCGATCCGGAGGGCGTTCCGCGGCATCGTCATCATGAGCACGCTCATGGTGGTGGCCACCGCCCTCGGCGTCGCGGCGCTCGCGCACTGGATGGGCATGCCGTGGGACGCCGCGCTGGTGCTCGGCGCCGCCGTCGCTCCCCCGGACGCCACCGCGGTCGCCGCCCTGGGCCGCACGCTGCCGCGGCGGCACTTCATGATCCTCAAGGCCGAGAGCCTCACGAACGACGGCACGGCGCTGGTGGTCTATGCGGTCGCGGTGGGCCTGGCGTCCGGCGGCCACTACTCGACCCTCGACGTCACCGAGGTCGTGCTGCGCTCGTACCTCGGCGGCCTCCTGGCCGGCGCGATCGTCGCCGCCGCCGGGTACGCGATCATGCGCTCGGTGCGCGACACGCTGTCGCTGAACCTCACGCTGCTGCTGGTGCCGTTCGCGGCCTACCTGCTGGCCGAGACGTTCCACGCGTCCGGCGTGCTGGCCGTCGTCGTGGCTGGCCTGACCATCGCGTACGTGTCGAGCCGCATCAGCACCCCGGCCTCCCGCCGTCAGACCGAGTGGACGTGGCCACTGGGCTCGTACGTCCTGAACTCGGCCCTGTTCGTGCTGGTCGGGCTCGAGGTGCAGGTCGTCGTCCACGACGCCGAGATGGACCACGTCGCCCGCCTGCTGGCCACGATCGTCGTCGTGTGGGCGGGCATGCTCGTCATCCGGTTCGGCTTCCAGACGCTGACGATCATGATCATCCGGGTGCTGGACCGCCGTCCGTCCCAGCGGCTGCGCCGCACGACGTTCCGCGGTCGCGTGGTGACGGCGGTCGCCGGCTTCCGCGGCGCGGTGTCGCTGGCCATCGCCCTGTCGGTGCCGGCGACGCTCGACGACGGCACGCCGTTCCCGGGCCGCGAGGACATCGTCATCATGACCGCGGGCGTCATCCTGCTGACGCTGCTCGTGCAGGGCCCGTTGCTGCCCGTGGTCGTGCGGTGGGCCCGGCTCCCCGAGGACACGTCGCCCGCGGAGGAGCGTCGCCTCGCCGAGCGCGCCCTCAGCGAGGCGGCCGGCGACGCCCTGGAGGGCCTCGTCGAGGAGCTGGGCACCAGCCCCGCGACCCACGAGCGCGTCAAGCGCGAGCACGCCGACCACCTGGCCTCGGTCGACACCCTCGACCCGGACGCCGACCACGCCCTGTTCGGCGAGCCGGACGACTACGCCCGCCTGCGCCTGGCCCTGATCGAGCGCAAGCGCGACGCCCTGTGGCAGCTGCGCGCGGAGGGCACGGTGGACGACGAGGTGGTGCGTGAGATCCGCACCCGCCTGGACATCGAGGAGCTGCGGCTCACGGGCATCGAGCCGCTCGAGTAGGAGCCTTCGACATCGGCGCCGCTCCTCGAGCCTGTCGAAAGGAGGCTTCGACAGGCTCAGGGATCGGGAATCAGGCGGGTTCCAGCGCTCTCGGTCGGTGCTTGACGTGGCGGGCGTGGCGTAGGGGTCGTTGTTGTGGGTCGATCCGGGGTGGCGGGATGACTTCGACGACGCCGTCGTGGCTGAGTCGGGCTTGCCAGTCGGAGTCGTGGAGCAGGTGGTGGTGGAAGAAGCAGAACAGGGCGCCGTTGTCGACGGACGTGTCGCCGCCGTGTGACCACGGGACGAGGTGGTGAGCTTCGCACCAGCCCGGTGGTCGGTCGCAGCCCTTCCAGGAGCAGCCGCCGTCTCGCTTGGTGAGGGCGGCTCGTTGGTGCTGGTCGTGGAGTCGCTTGCGCCGGCCCACGTCCATCGGCTGGCTCGCGCCGTCGAGAACCATGGGGATGATTCCGGCGTTGCAGGCCAGCCGCCGCGCCTGCGAGGCGGAGAGCCCGGTGTCGGTGGACAGCATCGCTCGTCCGAGGTCGCGGACCAGGTCGTCGTGCTTCATCGAGATGGTCACGGTCGCCGCGACACCGCCGGCCTGCGGGAAGCAGTCGCTCGGGAGGTGCTCAACGAGCTCGCAGAGGGCGAGTCCCATGCGACGGGCGTGGTCGAGGCGGCCGATCTCGGCGTCGGAGTGGTCGCCGTCGACGTCCCGGAAGACCGCCCCGTCGCGTCGGGGTGAGGCGAGGCCTTCGAGGACGGTCTTGAGCATGTCGGCCTGGACGTCCGGCAGGACCCCGCGGATGCTCGACCTTCCCTTACCCATGCGGGTGATGGTCAGGTGCGTCTCGTCCCACGCCTGCTTCTCCTGCCGCTCCAGCTGGGCACCAATGATCTCGTCCGCACTGTCAGGATCGACCACTTCCACGATCCGGTTCGCGAGCCGGCGCAAGTCGTCCGCACCGAACTCGGACGCATGCTCCAAGAGGGTGGCTTCGGCGTCATCGTGCTGCTCGTCCACGAACCACTCCGGCAGGGCATCGAGAGCCTTCAGGATGATGTGCGCCTGCTCGGTAGTCAGCCGTCCGGTGCTCCACCGCTCACGGGTCACAGCCCCGCGGGTCGGATCGAGTCGGGTCAGCGAGACCAGCTTCGACGCCTCACGACGAGAGACGTTCGTGGTGCTCGCTAGCCAGGCAGTCGGCGACGTACAACCGTCCTCACGCGGCAAGCCGCGGTCTTCCGCCGCAGCGGTGAGCCGGACGGTTAGCGCCTGGAGCGCGGACGCGGCCTGAGCAGCAGCCTGCAGCTCCGCACGGATCTCCCGGTCCGTCAGCGTCCAGGGCTCGAGCGTGCTGGACTCCTCCAGCAGTGCTGCCACCTGGTCGCTGATCATCCGAAACCCCCGTGTCGAACGTTTGTTCTATCCTACCTCGAGGCACTGACAGGAACAACGCGATATCCACTGGAATCTCAGATGTTTTCGGGGCTTCGACAAGCTCAGCGCGTGGCTCGGGCGAGCCGATGAAGCAAGGAGAGCACCCGCCCAACCGCCTCGTCCCCAGCCCCTCGGGCGACCACGCACCGAGGCTCCTTTCGACAAGCTCAAGGAGCGGGACGCAGGCGAGCCGACAAGCCGACCCGCGCACGCACCCCACGGCCTCGTCTTAAGCCCCTCGGGCGCCCCCGCACCCAGGCTCCTTTCGACAAGCTCAAGGAGCGGTCGCGGAGCAGGCCTTGTAAGCGTCGTGTCAGGCCTGCGCAAGCCTGCTCGTCCACCGTGGGTCCCGAGAACCCCACGACCCGAGAAGGACCTCCCATGAACCCGCGCCCCCGCCGCGCCGCTCTCGCCCTCGCCAGCACCGCGCTCGCCCTCACCGGCTTCCTGTCGGCCTGCGCAGGAGACTCCGAGAACACCGCCACCCCGCCCATCGGTGCCGAGGAGGCGAAGGACGACCTGAACGACATCGCGGCGGACTCCGGCGTCCCCGAGGAGTGCGCCGAGGCCTTCCCCCTGGCGCTCACCAAGCCCGACCCGGCGTCCGTGAAGCTGACGCCGACCTCGTGGCCCGAGCCGCCTGTCGACGCAGTCCTGTGCTCGACCAGCGAGATCATGGACGGCGGCCAGGAGGCGATGGGCTACGCCAGCGACGCCTCGGCCGACGAGGTCCTGGACGCGTACGAGTCGGCCCTGGCCTCCTTCGACCCCACGATCGAGGACAAGGGCGCGGGGACGTCGCTGTTCGGCGAGGCCGACGGCACGTCCTTCCAGGTCACGCCGCAGGACGGCGGGTTCACGGTCTTCTTCGCCACCAGCTGACGCACCGCGGAACCACGGACGGCCGGGACCCGACAGGGTCCCGGCCGTCCGCACACGTCTTCAGCTCACTCGCGACGCTGGATCGGGAAGAGGATCGCCTCGCGGATGCCGACGCCCTGGAGCAGCATCACCAGGCGGTCGACGCCGAGGCCCAGGCCACCGGCGGGCGGCATGCCGAACTCGAGCGCGCGCAGGAAGTCCTCGTCGACGTCCATGGCCTCGGGGTCGCCGGCGGCGGCCATGCGCGCCTGCTCCTCGAGCCGCTCGCGCTGGATGACCGGGTCGTTGAGCTCGGAGTAGGCCGGGGCCAGCTCCACGCCGTTGATGATGAGGTCCCACGCTTCGACCAGGCCGGGCTTCGTGCGGTGCTTCTTGGCCAGCGGGCGCACCGACTCGGGGTAGTCGCGCACGAACGTGGGCTGCACGAGCGTGTGCTCGACGAGCTTCTCGTACAGCTCCAGCACGATCTCGCCGGCGTCCCAGCCCTCGCGCAGCGCGACCTCGTGCTCGGCGGCCAGCGCGACGAGCGTGTCGACCGGGGTCTCGACGTCGACCGTCTGGCCCACGGCCTCCGAGACGAGCTCGTGCACGGTGGCGTGGCGCCACTCGGCCTCGAGGTCGATCTGCGAGCCGTCGCGGCCCGGCACGACCGTCCTCCCGACCGCGCGGGCGGCGTTCAGCACCAGGTCGCGGGTCAGCTCGGCCATCGTGTCGTAGGAGCCGTACGCCTCGTACGCCTCGAGCATCATGAACTCGGGGTTGTGCGTGTTGTCGACGCCCTCGTTGCGGAAGGTCTTGCCGATCTCGTAGACCCGGTCGACACCGCCGACGAGCGCGCGCTTGAGGTGCAGCTCCAGCGCGATGCGCAGCAGGGCGTCCTCGTCGTAGGCGTTCACGTGGGTCTCGAACGGACGCGCCGCGGCACCGCCGTTGGTGTGCTGCAGCACGGGCGTCTCGACCTCGACGTAGTCGCGGCCGTCGAGCGTGGCGCGCAGCGACTGCAGCACCTTCGCCTTGGCGCGGACGTTGTCGCGGGCCTCGGGCCGGACGATGAGGTCGACGTACCGCATGCGGGCCCGGGCCTCGTCCGACAGCGGCTTGTGCTCGACCGGCAGCGGGCGCATGGTCTTGGCCGCGATCTGCCACGACGTGGCGGCGACGCTCAGCTCGCCGCGGCGGCTGGTGATGACCTCGCCGGTGACGGCCAGGTGGTCGCCGATGTCGACGAGCGCCTTGAAGTCGGCCAGCGACTCCTCGCCCACGTCGGCCAGCGACAGCATGGCCTGCAGCTCGGTGCCGTCACCCTCGCGCAGCCGGACGAAGCAGAGCTTGCCGGTGTTGCGCAGGAAGATGACGCGGCCGGCGACCGAGACGGTCTCGCCGGTGCGGACGTCCGCGCCCAGCGCCTCGGCGTCGTGGGTGGCGACGACCTCGCGCAGGGTGTGGGTGCGGCCGACCGTCACGGGGTACGGGTCGACGCCGGAGTCCAGCAGGCGCTGGCGCTTCTCGCGCCGGATGCGGATCTGCTCGGGAAGGTCGTCCTCGTCGGGCACGGTCGTCGCGTCGCTCACGAGGCCCGAGTCTAGTGGCGCGGCGCCGGACGCCGTGCCGCGCGGGTCAGCGTCCGTTGAGGTCGCGCAGGCGCACCTGCTGCGCGAACAGCATGCGGCGCAGGCGGGCGGCCTCGGACTCGGGGATCTCGAAGTGGACGACCAGCTCGGTGCGGTCCTCGACCTCGCGCACGGGAGCGCTGTCGGAGACCCGCGCGGGCAGGTCGAAGGAGTCCTCGCCGATGGTGAACGTGGCCTGCAGCTTCGCGTGCGGCTTGAGGTCCTCGTAGCGGACGGTCGGCACCGAGACGCAGGCCGCGGCCTCGCTGAGGTCGACCAGCCAGCCGCTGATGTCGGCGACGTCCGGGTTCGGGTCGATCGGACGCTCGGCGACGAACGCCAGGGCGACGCCGGCCGAGACGGGCACGCGGACGAAGGCCCGGCGCTGCTGGCGCGACGCGGGGCCGGTGATGGACAGCTCCCACATGTCGAGGTTGTTGTCGGAGCGACGCTCGTTGAGCTTGACCGGCAGGCTCATGACGCCGCGGTCGGCGGGCCACATGACGGTGAGGCCCTCGGGGCGAAGGCCGATGCCGGACTCGCCGTCGACGGGGCGGGGCACGACCAGCACGCTGCCGGTCAGGTCCTCGATGCGCGTCGGCAGCTCCTTGCCGGACAGGTCACGGACCGTGACCAGCTGGTTCACCTCGGGCATGGGCGATCCGTCGACCACTGCGGGCTCCTTCGTCAAAGCGGCATCCTGCCTCCGCCGGCGCGAGCTGCACCGACGCCACCATCATTGCTAACACGTATCGGCACCTCCCGTCCCGGGATGCGTGAAAGTGTCGCCAACCCGACACGGCCGTCGGTGCGAGGTCCGGCGGCGTGGACCCGATCCCTAGGCTTGGCCCGTGAACCGGCTCCTGGACGCCTTCCGCGGACGCGACAAGGCCTCGGCCGCCCTGCTCCTGCTCGCCACGCTGGCTGCGATCGCGTGGGCCAACTCCCCCGCGGGCGACTCCTACACGTCCTTCTGGCACACCGAGGTCGGCCTCGTGGTCGGGGACTGGTCGCTCGGCCTGGACCTGCACGCGCTGGTGAACGACGCCCTCATGGCGGTCTTCTTCTTCGTCGTCGGGCTCGAGGTCAAGCGCGAGCTGACGATCGGCGAGCTGACCGAGCGGAGCCGGGCGATCGTCCCGATCATCGCCGCGGTGGCCGGCCTCGTCGTGCCGGCGTTGCTGTTCTGGGCGGTGAACGCCGGCACCGACGCCGCGCACGCGTGGGGCGTGGTGATCTCCACCGACACCGCGTTCCTGCTCGGCGCGCTGGCCATCATCGGCCCGAAGCACCCGGCCCGCCTGCGCCTGTTCCTGCTGACGCTCGCCGTGGTGGACGACATCGGCGCGCTGGCCGCGATCGCGCTGTTCTACGGCGACGACCTGCACGTCGGCGCCCTGGTCGTCGCCGCGGTGCTGCTCGTGGCGCTCGTGCTCGTGCGCCGCCTGCCGGTCGACCACGGGCCGCTCTACCTCGCCGGTGGCGTCGCGCTGTGGTTCGCGCTGCACGAGGGCGGCGTCCACGCGACGCTCGCCGGTGTCGCGCTCGCGCTGGTCATCCCCGTCGCCGCGCCGCGTCGCGGCGACGTCGAGCAGGTGGCCGACCTGACCCGCGCCTTCCGCCAGTCGCCCAGCCCGGCGTACGCGGCTGCGGCCCGGCGCGGCATCCGGCGCTCGATCTCGATCAACGAGCGCCTCGACGACGCGATCGGTCCGTACGTCGCCTACCTCGTCCTGCCGGTGTTCGCGCTCGCGAACGCGGGCGTCCGGCTGGACGGACCGACGCTGGAGGCCGCGGCCACGTCCCGGCTCACCTGGGGCATCGTGCTCGGCCTGGTGGTCGGCAAGCTCGTCGGCATCACCGCCGCGGCCGCGCTCGTGCCGCGCCTGGGCTGGGGCCGGCTCGCCCCGGGCCTGGGCATCGGACGCGTGGCCGGCGGTGCCGCGCTGTCGGGCATCGGGTTCACGATCTCGCTGCTCATCGTCTCGCTCGCCCTCGACGACCCCCGCCAGCAGGACGAGGCCCGCGTGGGCGTGCTGCTCGCCTCGGTGCTCGCCTTCGCGCTGGGCTGGATCGTGCTGGACATGCTCGACCGGGTCCGCCCGAACGAGGCGGTCGGCGCGCACCTGGTGCGGCCGTTCGACCCCGAGCGCGACCACTACGTCGGACGTCCGGACGCCCCGCTCGTGCTCGTGGAGTACCTGGACTTCGAGTGCCCCTTCTGCAGCCGCGCCACCGGGTCGGTCGACGAGGTGCGCGAGCAGCTGGGCGACGACCTGGTCTGGGTCTACCGCCACTTCCCGCTCGACCGCGTCCACCCGCACGCCCGCGAGGCCGCGCACGCCTTCGAGGCGGCCGAGCGCCAGGGCCACGGCCTCGAGCTCGGACGCCGCATGTTCGCCCACCAGGACGCGCTCGAGCGCGAGGACCTGCTCGCGCACGCGGCCGAGATGGGCCTGGACCTGGACCGCTTCGAGCACGACCTCGACAAGGCCGCCGTCGCCCGCCGGGTGAACGACGACGCGGACGACGCCGAGCTCATGGACCTGTCGGGCACCCCGACCTTCTTCGTGGGCGAGTCCCGGCACCGCGGTCCGTTCGACGCCGCCACGCTGGTCGCGGCCCTGGAGGCCTCCCGCCAGGAGCAGGACGCCCAGGCCTAGCGACGCGACCGACGGGACCGGACCGCGACGACGACCCCGCCGAGGACGAGCAGCACCCCGACGCCCTGCAGCCCGGGCGAGTCGTCGCCCTCGCCCAGCACCACGGCGGCAGCGCCCAGCAGCACCAGCAGGCCGACCAGGACGAGGGACGAGGGACGCATACGTCCATCCTCGACGCCGCGTCGGTGCGTGTCGCGCGTCCGGCCCGTGTAGCTCGCGGGACGGCGGGTACGGAGGGGCCATGACCCAGCAGCACGAGCCCGACGACCCGACGCAGCCGCCGGCCGACCCCACGGGCGAGACGCCCGCCGTCGACCCGCTCCCCGGCGCCGACCAGACCGCCGAGGAGGAGGCGGAGGTCCAGCAGGACGAGCAGGGCGCTCCCCCGCCCCCGGACTGAGCGAATCGGGTCCGCGGACGCGCGACGAGCCCTAGGCTCGCGCCGTGCGTCCGTCCCTCGTGCTCGTCCCGCTGGCGCTCGGCCTCGTGTCCGGGTGCAGCGTCCTGCCCGATCGGGCCACCGAGACCTTCGACCCGATCCCCGGCACCGAGCGCGTGCTCGCGCTCGTCCAGGAGGAGGGCGGGGCGACCCGCCAGGTCGACCTGGCGCCGGGCACGCGCCGCGCCGCCGTCCGGCTCGACTGCCTCGGCGACCCCGACGAGGGCATCACGGTGGTGGTCGAGCACGCGGGCGAGGCCTGGAGCCCCTGCCGCTCGGGCTCGGAGCCGGCGGACACGGCCGGCGCGATCACCATCACGACCCCGTCCGACCTGCCGTCGCGGGTGTCGGTGCGCGTGCAGGCGCCCCGCGGGTCGGAGTGGTCGGTCGCCCTGGACGCCGGACCGGCCCTCGCCCGTCCCTGACGCTCAGCCGAAGTTGCGCTCGTGCACGAGGCGCAGGCCCTGCAGCGTCAGCCACGGGTCGCGCGTCGTGATGGACGAGCACGCGTCGAGCACCGCCTCCGGGTAGGAGCCCGTCGCGATCACCGCGACGTCGTCGGCGTCGTCCAGCTCGTCCAGCATGCGCTCGACGATGCCGTCGACGAGCCCGGCGAAGCCCAGCACGACGCCGGACTGGATGGCCTCGACGGTGTTCTTGCCGATGACGCCGCGCGGCTCGCCGAGCTCGACGCTGCGCAGCTGCGCGCCACGCCGGGCCAGGGCGTCCAGCGACAGCTCGACGCCGGGGGCGATGGCGCCGCCGACGTAGCGGCCCTTCTCGTCGACGACGTCGAAGATCGTCGCGGTGCCGTTGAGGTCGACGACGATGGCCGGGCCGCCGTACAGCTCGGCGGCCGCGAGCGCGTTGACGATGCGGTCGGCACCGACCTCCCGCGGGTTGTCGGTGTGGATCGGCACGCCCGTCTTCACGCCTGGCCCGACGATGCAGACCGGTGCGCCCTCGAAGTAACGCTCGACCAGGTGGCGGAACTCGACCAGCACCGAGGGCACGGTGCAGCACAGGCTCAGCGCCTCGGGCACCTCGAGCCCGGCCCGGACGATCAGCCCCGAGATCAGCAGCTGCCACTCGTCAGACGTGCGGTGCTCGACCGTCGACAGGCGCCAGTGCGCGACCAGCTCGTCGTCCTCGAAGATGCCGATCAGCGTGTGGCTGTTGCTGATGTCGAGGCAGAGCAGGCTCATGGCTACCGGGCCGCGACGAGGTCGCCGCGCTCCAGGCCGTGGCCGGGCGGCACGTCGGCCGGGTCGTCGGTGAGCTGGACGATGCCGTTGCCGGCGTCCACGAACACGACGCTCGGCTCGAACGCCCGCGCCTCCGCGTCGTCCATCTGGGCGTAGGCGATGAGGATGACGAGGTCGCCGGGGTGGACGAGGTGGGCCGCGGCGCCGTTGATGCCGATGACGCCGCTGCCGCGCTCGCCGGCGATCGTGTAGGTCTCCAGGCGCGCGCCGTTGGAGACGTCGACGATGTGGACGAGCTCGCCGGGCAGGATGTCGGCGGCGTCGAGCAGGTCCTGGTCGACGGTGACCGAGCCGACGTAGTGCAGGTCGGCCTGCGTCACCGTGGCGCGGTGGATCTTGGACTTCATCATCGTGCGCAGCATCAGGCACCTTCCCGGCCGACGTGCAGGCCGTGGTTGTCGAGGAGTCGGGTCGTGCCCACGCGGGCGGCCACGAGCAGACGGGCGTCGCCGGCGAAGGAGCCGTCGACGGGGTTGAGGAACGGGTCGGTCAGGACGAGGTAGTCGGTGTCGACGCCGGGCTCGGCGTCCAGCACCGTCCGGGCGGCCGCGAGCACCGCGTCGACACCCTCGGCGGACGCCGCGACGCCCGCCTCGAGCGCGCGGGACAGGGCGAGCGCCTGCTCGTGCTGCTCGGCGCCGAGGTAGACGTTGCGCGAGCTCATGGCCAGGCCGTCGGCCTCGCGGACGATCGGATGCCCCTCGACGCGGACCTCGAGGCCGAGGTCGCGCACCATGCGCCGGATCAGCGCGAGCTGCTGGAAGTCCTTCTCGCCGAACACGGCGACGTCGGGCCGGACGGCCGCGAACAGCTTCGCCACGACGGTCAGGACCCCGCGGAAGTGGGTGGGACGCGCGGCCCCCTCGAGCACGGCGCCGAGCGCTCCCGGGTCGACCATCACCGAGGCGTCCGGGCCGTCCGGGTACATCTCGGCGACGTCCGGCATCCACACCACGTCGACACCGGCGGCCTCGCACACGGCCAGGTCCGCGTCGGGCGTGCGCGGGTAGGCGTCGTAGTCCTCCCCGGGGCCGAACTGGGTCGGATTCACGAAGATCGAGACGACGAGCGCGTCGGCCATCGGGCGGGCCAGGCGCATGAGGCTCTCGTGCCCGCCGTGCAGGGCGCCCATGGTCGGGACGAGGGCGACCGTGCCGCGTCCGGCCAGCACCTCACGCAGCTCGGCCTTCGTGCGCACGACCCGCACGCCGGTGGTGCTGCTGGTGGTGGTCATCGCGGACGGCCTTCCGTGAGAAGAGCACGGTACGGAAGTCCGCCCGCGACATCCTCGACCGTTCGCTCGCTGCGCTCGCTCATCGGGCCTGCTCGACCGACGCGGCGAGCGAGTCCCACTCGGCCTCGTCGAGCGCCTGGCGGACGTCCGCGGACGTGCGGGCGTCGATGCGTCCGTCGTCCTCGGCGCGGTGGGCCGTGGCGCGGGCGAGCTCGCGGTAGGTGGACGCCGTGGAGGCGTCGGCACCGGCGAGCGCGTCCAGGTGGGCACGCACCGTGCTGACGTCGCCGCGGGCGACCGGACCGGTGAGCGCGGCGTCGCCGAAGCTGAGCGCGTTGTCGAGCGAGGCGGTCAGCAGCGGGCGCAGCACGGCGGCCACGTCGGCGTCGGGACCGGCGACCGAGCGCAGCAGCTCCATCGCCTGGTTGACCACGGTGACCAGGTGGTTCGAGCCGTGGGCCAGCGCCGCGTGGTAGGTCGCGCGGTCGTCCTCGGCGATCCAGACCGGCGTGCCGCCGAGGTCGGCGACCAGGCGCTCGGCCAGCCCACGCTCGTCCGGACCGGCGGTGAGCCCGAAGACGCAGGTGCGGTCGAGGTCGAGCTCGGTGCCGGTGAACGTCATGGCCGGGTGGAACGCGATCGTCCGCGCGCCCTGGCGGGCGAGCGAGGCCAGCGCCTCGAGCCCGTGGCGGCCGCTGGTGTGCAGCACGACCTGGCCCGGACGGGCGGCGAGGTGCTCGGCGACGGCGACCAGGTGGTCGTCCGGCACGGCGAGCACGAGGACGTCCGCCGCAGCGGCGACCTGGTCGGGGGTGGTGACGTGGACGCCCGGCAGGAGGGTGTCGATGCGCAGCCGGGACGCCGGGGAGGCGCCGCTGACGGCGACGAGGTCGTGACCCGCGGCGCGCAGGCGCGCGGCGAGCACGGATCCGACGCGTCCGGCGCCGACGACGCCGACGCGCAGGCGGACAGGCATGCCCTGGTGCATGAGTGGTGCCTTTCGTTCCAGTCCCGCGGGCGGGTACCAGACAAAGTGACGCCGTCATCGTACGCCCGCGGGGCTCCGGGCCCAACCGGAGCCGGCCCGACGCACCACGGCGCGGGACCCGCCGGTGAGGGCGGGTCCCGCGCCGTGCGGGCCGGCCGGACGTCAGCGCGAGGCCACGCGGTGCAGCGTGATGCTCTGCACCCAGCTGCCGGACTTGCTCGTCGTGACGCCGTCGCGCTCGAACTCGTTCTTGAACAGGCCCTCGGTGCTGACCTTGAACGGCTTGGTGCCGAGCAGGGTCGCGACGGGCACCTTCACGGTGCGCGACGACAGCGGGATCTGCTGGCTGTTGTCCTGCAGCTCCTTCACGCGGCACCGCGAGTCCCAGGCGCCGGGGTAGCCGAGGTTCTTGCCGCGCGGCGGGAAGAACACGACCTCGCCGGTCGAGGCGCCCTTGGCGATGCGGACATTCACGGTGATCCGGTCGGTCGGGTGCTGCGCGCTGTCGTCCACGTCCATCTCGCACGGCTGGACGTCGGCCGGCGGGGCGGCCGACTCGCACCCCTCGAGGTGGTCGACGTAGGTCGAGCTGACGTCCGGGTAGATGTCGACCTCGCGGTTGCCGTTGAAGGCCAGCCCCTCGCGCCACACGCGGGGCGAGTCGGCGGTGGGGCGCGAGGACGTGGTCTGGCGGGTGACCTCGCTGGAGATCTCGCCGCACGTCGTGTCGCTCTGGACACCGCGCTCGATGGTCTTGGAGCCGAGCGCGACGACCTCGTAGGCGATGACGTCCGAGGCGCCAGGGGCGACGGTCATGCGGCTGACCGGCGAGCCGGCGGCGGCCGCCCCGCGGAACGAGCCGGCGACGGCCCGCAGGTTCCACTGCCCCATGGCGGGTGCCTTCGCGGTGATCGAGGTGTTGCCCCGGGCCGGGGCGGCGACCGTCTTGAGCGTCCGCCAAGCGCCGCCGTTGCTCACCTGGATGCTGATCGGCCGACCGGCGCGGTGCGGCGAGGTGCGGACGACGGCGCGCAGGACGCCACCGCTCGTGACGTTCGTGTCGAAGCTGAACCGCACCTGCTGGGCGACCGGACGCACCGTGCCCACGCCCGACCGGCGGGCCGGCAGCGTGCGGCCGTTCTTGCGGGCCTTCGGCGCGACGACGCGGTACTTCGCCGTCTTCGCCGGCACCCGCAGGGTGAGCCGGTAGGCGCCCTTGCTGGTGGTGCGTCCCTTGGCGACCGTCCGCCAGCTGCGGCCGGCCTGCAGCTGCAGCTGGACGGCCCGGCGGGCGTCCTTGCGGGAGAACGTGCCGCTGACGGAGGTCGTCTCGCCGGCGATGCCGCTGCGGACGGCGCTGCCGGCGGCCTGGGTCTGGTGGTCGGCGGCGTGCGCCTGGGCGGGCAGGGCGGCCGCGACCAGGGCGGTGACGGCGACGGCGCCGAGGATCCTTCTCATGCCGAGCTTCTCTCGTGTGCGGGCCGGGACACCGGCCTCTCGGGGGTGACCTCCGGACCGTAGGCGCGCCGGACCTCGCCCCACATCCCGTGCCCCTGGGGGTGGCGTTCTCGTCCCGCCCGCGAGGGCGCTGTGCCACAGTTCGACCGGTGAGGACCCTGGCATGGATCGCCGCCTTCGTCGTCGGCACGGCGGTCGGGATCACGGCAACCCTCGGCGCCGTCGCCCTCCACCGCGATGCATGGCGTTCCATCCCGCTCAGCTCGGACGACCTGCCCAGGTGCCGCGACGTCGGCACGGTCTTCGCCACGCAGATGTCCGGGGCGCTCTACCTGCAGGACTGCGACCCGAGGGGGCTGACGGTGGAGTTCCCCGACGGCACGCAGATGCGAGCGGCGCGGATCGGCGAGGGCTACGGGCTCGAGTCGAGCGCTCGCCCCGGCCTCTACTACGCCGTCACCAGCTGGGGCCCGGGGCTCAGCGCCTCGGTGCGCGGCAGCGGAACCGTCCAGGCCTGGGGCAGCACGGACGACGCGCTCCAGCGCGAGCTCGCGTCGGTCCGTGAGGAGGCCGGTGCGGGCTGAGCCGAGGCCTCGTCCACGGCCTAGCCTGGGGCCATGCCTGAGAACCGCGAGCCCACCGCCCTCGACCGCGTCGCCGAGGACTGGGTCGACACCGTGCTCGACCTGCAGCCCGAGACGGCCGTCGAGCTCGGCCGCCCCGGCTACGAGGGCCGCTACGGCGACCTCTCGCCCGAGGGACACGAGGCCTTCGCCGAGGCCGCCCGCGCCACCCTCGCGACCGTGCGCGAGACGCCGGTGGCCGACGCGGTGGACGAGGTCACCCGCCTGGAGATGGTGCGCTCGCTCGAGCTCTCCCTCGAGCAGCACGAGGCGGGCCTGCGGCAGCGCGACCTCAACGTCATCGCGTCCCCCGCGCAGGGCGTCCGTGACGTCTTCGACCTCATGCCGTCCGAGACGGAGCAGGACTGGGAGCAGATCGGGCAGCGCCTGCGTGCCGTGCCCGGCGCGCTCGAGGGCTACATCGCCTCCCTGCGCGCCGGCATCGCGGCCGGCAACGTCCCGGCCGAGCGCCAGGTGCGCGCCGTGCTCGCCCAGGCCGAGCGTCACGCGTCCGCCGACGGCTTCTTCGCCCGCCTCGCCTCGTCGCCGTCCGCTCCGGCGGCCATGGGTGCCGACCTGGACGCCGGGGCCCGCGCCGCCGCCGACGCCTACGCGTCGCTCGGGCGCTTCCTGGCCGACGAGCTCGCCGCCGTCGCCCCGGCGCAGGACGCCGTCGGTCGCGACGTCTACGCCCTGCAGTCGCGCTACTTCCTCGGCGCGAAGGTCGACCTCGACGAGACGTACGAGTGGGGCCGTGAGGAGCTCGCCCGCACCGTCGCCGAGCAGGAGGCCGTCGCCCGCCAGATCGTCCCGGACGCCACCGGCGACCCGGTGCAGGCCGCCGTCGCGTTCCTGGACGCCGACCCGTCGCGCCAGCTGCACGGCACCGCCGCGCTCCAGGCGTGGATGCAGCGCACGTCCGACGCCGCCGTCGAGGAGCTCGGCCGGACGCACTTCGACGTGCCCGAGCCGGTCCGCGCGCTGGAGTGCATGATCGCCCCGACCCAGGAGGGCGGCATCTACTACACCGGCCCGACCGAGGACTTCTCCCGGCCCGGCCGCATGTGGTGGAGCGTCCCCGAGGGCGTCGAGACGTTCGGCACCTGGCGCGAGCTCACGACCGTCTACCACGAGGGCGTCCCGGGCCACCATCTCCAGATCGGCGTCGCGACCTACCAGGCGTCCACCCTCAACAGCTGGCGGCGCATGAGCTGGACGTCCGGCCACGGCGAGGGCTGGGCGCTCTACGCCGAGCGGCTCATGGACGAGCTGGGCTACCTGGCCGACCCGGCCGACCGGCTCGGCATGCTGGACGCGCAGCGGATGCGTGCCGCCCGCGTCGTGCTCGACATCGGCGTCCACCTGGGCAAGCCCCACCCCGACGGCGGCACCTGGGACGCGGCCAAGGCGCTGGCGTTCATGCGCCAGCACGTCAACATGGACGACGCGTTCATCCGGTTCGAGGTCGACCGCTACCTCGGCTGGCCGGGCCAGGCCCCGTCGTACAAGGTGGGACAGCGCATCTGGGAGCAGGTGCGCGACGAGGTGGCCCGCCGCGAGGGCGCCGACTTCGACGTCAAGGCGTTCCACCGCCGCGCGCTGGAGCTCGGCGGGCTCGGCCTGGACACGCTGCGCGCCGTCCTCGTCCCGTGAGCCACGACCGCACCGGAGGAACCATGGAGACCCGCACCCTCGGACGCACCGGACGACCCGTCTCGGTCGTCGGCCTCGGCACCTGGCAGCTGGGCGCCGACTGGGGCGAGGTGCGCGAGGACGACGCGCTCGCCGTGCTCGACGCCGCCTACGAGGGCGGCGTGCGCTTCTACGACACCGCGGACGTCTACGGCGACGGCCGCAGCGAGCAGCTGATTGGCCGCTGGCTGCGCTCGCGCGGCATCGACGACGTCACCGTGGCCACCAAGATGGGCCGTCGGGCCGACCCGCACGTGCCCGAGGCCTACACGCTGGACGCCTTCCGGGCCTGGAACGACCGCTCGCGCGAGAACCTCGGCGTCGACACGCTCGACCTGGTCCAGCTGCACTGCCCGCCGACGCCGGTCTACGACCGCGACGAGACCTACGACGCGCTCGACACCCTCGTGGCCGAGGGCCGCGTCGCCTCGTACGGCGTCAGCGTCGAGACCCGCGCCGAGGCGCTGGCCGCCCTCGCCCGTCCGCACGTCGCGACCGTGCAGATCATCCTCAACATGCTGCGCCTCGCCCCGCTGGACGACGTCCTGCCGGCCGCGCAGGACGCCGGCGTGGGGATCATCGTGCGCGTGCCGCTGGCCAGCGGCCTGCTCTCGGGCAAGTACGACGAGAGCACGACCTTCGACGCGTCCGACCACCGCAGCTACAACCGCGACGGCTCGGCGTTCGACGTCGGCGAGACGTTCTCCGGCGTGCCGTTCGAGCTCGGCCTGGAGGCCGTGCGCCGGCTCGCCCCGCTCGTGCCCGAGGGCGCGACGATGGCCCAGACCGCGCTGCGCTGGGTGATCGACCAGCCGGGCGTCTCCACGGTCATCCCCGGCGCCCGCAACCCCGAGCAGGCCCGCGGCAACGTCGCCGCGGCCGACCTCGCCCCGCTGCCGGCCGAGACGCTGGACGCCGTCCGCGCCGTCTACGACGAGCTCGTCGCCCCCGAGGTCGCCCACCGCTGGTAGGTCGTTCGCTCGCTGAGCCTGTCGAAGCGTCCCTTCGACAGGCTCAGGGAACGGGGTGCCTGGCCCAGGGACCGGGGCAGCGCTCAGGGAACGGGGCCGCGCTCAGGCGTGGGCGCGGAGGAAGCCGCGGACGGTGGGGGTGACCACGTCGGCGAACTCCTCGAAGAACCCGTGCCGCCCCTTCTCGTGGACGAGCACGTGCGCGCCCGGGATGCGCTCCCCCAGCAGGTGGGCGTTCTCGGCCGGGGCCATGCGATCGTCCGCGCCGTGCAGGACGAGCGTGGGCACGTCCAGCCGCGGCAGCTCGTCCCAGGCGTCGTGCCGGCGGCTCACGCGGCGGTGCATGCGCGCCTCCTCGGACGTCATCGTCGGGTCGCCGAGCAGGCGGCTCTCGCGCACGTCGTGCGGCCAGTCCGAGGTGTAGAACAGGTCGCGCAGCGAGGCCAGGCGCACGGCGTCGTCGGGCTCGGACAGCCGGCGCCGGACGTCGCCGTCCCACTCGCGGGCGTGCGGCCCGCCCGGGGACGTGCACGCGAGCACGAGCGACGAGACGAGCTCGGGGTGCCGCAGCGCCAGCATCTGCGCCACGCGCCCGCCCATGGACGTGCCGTAGACCGCGGCCGGGGCCCCGCCCAGCGCCCGCAGGACGTCGGCGGCGTCGTCGGCGAACGAGGCGGTGCTCCACTCCCCGACCTCGCCGCGGCTCTCGCCGGTGCCCCGCCAGTCGAAGGTGATCGTGCGCCAGCGGTCCTCGAACCCGTCGCGGATGCCGTCCCACCAGCGGTGCGCGTTGGCCTGACCGGCCAGCAGCAGGACGACGTGGGTGCGCTTGGGACCACCCGACTGGGTGGCCAGCTCGAAGCCGTCGCGGGTGGTGACGGTGCTCCGCCGCAGCGCGCTCACGCGGGCGTCGCGTCCGGAGCCGGGGCCTTGCCCTGGTCGTCCTCGTCGTCGCCGGGCACCTGCAGCGCCCGCTCGAGCAGCAGCGCGGCCACCACGAGCAGCACGGCACCGATCGCGGCGAACCCACTGTGCAGGACGCGGTCGCGGCCCAGCGGGGTCTGCCACGCGTCGGCGAAGGCGAGCGCGTACCCGGCGTAGCCGCCGGCGACGATCGCCCCGACCAGGCTGCTGGCCTTGGCCAGCGCGAGCAGCTTGATGCCGTGGTCGGACGTCATCCGCTCGTGCCGCTTGTGCAGGCTCTGCCAGGTGCTCCAGGCGAGCACGCCCAGCACGCCGGCGCCCACGACGAGCGCGACCGCCGGCGCCCAGCCCACCTGCGGCGGGTGGACGTCCAGGCGGTCGAGCAGGCTCGGCAGCAGGCGTCCGACGACCAGGAGCACCGCACCGACCGCCGCCAGGACGGCGACGGAGGTCCGGGGAACCGGGCCGGTGCTCACGTCAGAGCAGGATCTCGAGGTCCTCGCGCCGCACGACACCAGCGGTGTCGACGTCGCCGATGAGGTCGGCCACGAACCCCTTGCCGGGGATCTCGCCCTCGGGGTCGATCTCCAGCCACGGGGCCAGCACGAACGCGCGCTCGTGGGCGCGCGGGTGCGGCAGCGTCAGCTGCTCGTCGTCGGCCACGCGGTCGCCGACGACGATGAGGTCGACGTCGAGGGTGCGCGGACCGTTGGTCTCGGCGCGCTCACGACCGAAGGCGTCCTCGATTGCCAGCGCGCGGTCCAGCAGCGTGTGGACGGTGAGGGTGGTGTCGATCAGGACGACTGCGTTCAGGAAGGACGGCGAGCCGTCGGGCGCACCCACGGGCTCGGTCTCGTACACGGAGGACACGGCCACGAGGGTGACCTCGGGCGTGTCCTCGAGCGCGGAGACGGCCCCCTGCAGGCGTCCGAGACGATCACCCAGGTTCGACCCGATCGCGAGCACGGCCTGACGGATGGGACGCATCCCACCAGTCATCGTGTCCGCGTCAAGGACGTACGGGGTGGGCGATTCGGTCACGTTCTGCTCCGCTCCATGGTCACGGCGACGTCGGTGAACGCCACCTCGATCGGTGCCTCGGGCTTGTGCACCGTCACGCTAGCCCATCGCACCTGCTCGTGCTCCAGGCACGTGTCCAGCATACGAAGGGCCACTGTCTCGATGAGGTCCGTGGGGTCGTCGACCAGCGCCGCGTGCAGCTGCTCGGCGAGCTCGCCGTAGTGCACGGACGCACTGAGGTCGCCGGTACGGGCCGCGGTCTGCAGGTCCAGGCCGATGCTCGCGTCCACGACGAAGGTCTGCCCGTCGCGCCGCTCGAAGTCGAACAGGCCGTGGTGGGCGTGCGCCCGGATGCCGACCAGGTCGATCCGGTCCAGCCCCTCGGGGATGCTCACGGGCGCTCCTCCAGCCGCTCGCTCATGACGCCTCCGTGGGGACCAGGGTGGACGTGTGCCGGCTCCACAACCGCCAGCCGGTGCTGACCTTGACCAGCACGTGCGTGGCGACGGCGGACGAGCCGGAGAAGCCGTCGGCCTGGCGCGCCGAGCCGTCCGACAGCATGTTCTCGGTGCAGGTGACGATCGCGACCTCGGCCAGGTCGGGGTCGGCCGGCCGGGTCGAGATGGTCATGTCGGTGAGGAAGAACTGCACGTAGTCGACGTTGGCCATGAGCACGGCCCACGACTTGAGGATGGCGTCGGTCCCCCGCAGCGGCGCGCCGCCCGGGTGGACGCAGACGGTGCCGGGGCTGTCGAGCCACAGCGCGCGCATGAGGTCCAGGTCGCCGGACTCGATGCTGTCGTAGAACCCCCGGTGGGCGGCCACGACGGCGGCGTGGGCCGGCTCCATCAGTCGGCCGCCAGCTCGTCGAGGAGCCGGGCGGCCACGCGCACGGCGGAGGCGGACGACTTGGCGTCGTGCACGCGCACGGCCCAGGCCCCGGCCAGCGCCGAGTACGTCGAGATGGCCGCGGTGGCGTCGTCGCGGTCGCGCGGACGCGGCGGCGTGCCCCCCTCGGCGAGCAGCTCGCCCAGGAACCCCTTGCGGCTGGCGGCGACGAGCAGCGGCAGGTCGAGGTCGACGAACGCGTCGAGGTGGCCGAGCAGCTCCCAGTTCTGGGCGCCGGTCTTGGAGAACCCCAGGCCCGGGTCGATCACGACCTGCTCGAGCGCCACGCCGGCGGCCACGGCGGCGTCGACCTGCTGGTTCAGCTCGGCGACGACGTCGGCGACGAGGTCGTCGTAGTCGGTGTGCTTCTGCATGGACGCCGAGTGCTGGCGCCAGTGCATGATCACCACGGGCACGCCGGCGTCGGCGGCCAGACGCAGCATGTCGGGCTCCGCGCGCCCGCCGGACACGTCGTTGACCAGCTGGGCGCCCGCCTCCAGGGCCCGCTCGGCCACGCGGACGCGGGTGGTGTCGACCGAGACGACGTGCCCGGCGTCGGCGAGCTCGCGGACGACCGGGACGACCCGGCGCAGCTCCTCGTCCTCGGGCACGCGGTCGGCGCCCGGACGCGTCGACTCGCCGCCGACGTCGACCAGGTCGGCGCCGTCCTCGACGAGGGTGCGCCCGCGACCGATGGCTCGCGAGTGGTCGAAGAACCGCCCGCCGTCGGAGAACGAGTCGGGCGTGACGTTGACGACGCCCATGACGAGCGTCCGGTCGGCGGGGAGCTGGGGCAGGACCACGGTGCTACCGACCGGTGATGAGGCCCATGGCCTCGGCTCGGGTGGCGGGGTCGCGCAGCTGGCCGCGGACGGCGCTGGTGATCGTCTTCGCGCCGCCCTTGCGCACCCCGCGCATGGTCATGCACAGGTGCTCGGCCTCGATGACGACGATGACGCCGCGCGGCTTGAGGTTGTCGACGATCGCGTCGGCGATCTGCGTGGTGAGCCGCTCCTGCACCTGGGGGCGACGCGCGAACACGTCGACCAGACGCGCGAACTTCGACAGTCCGGTGACCTGGCCGCCCTCGCGCGGGATGTAGCCGACGTGGGCCGTGCCGAAGAACGGGACGAGGTGGTGCTCGCACATCGACCACATCTCGATGTCCTTCACCAGGATGAGCTCCTCGTGCGCCACGTCGAACGTGCGCACGAGGACGTCCTCGGCGTTCTGGTCCAGGCCCGAGACGAGCTCGGCGTAGGAGCGCGCCACGCGGGCCGGGGTGTCCTTGAGACCGTCGCGGTCGGGGTCCTCCCCGATCGCGATGAGCAGCTCGCGGATCGCCGCCTCCGCGCGCGGCTGGTCCACGGTCATGCCCCGGCCTCCGTGAGGAAGGAACGGTACGCAGACCCGGGCATGACGAGGCTCATGGCTCCCTCGCTCCGCTCGGTCATGCCCGGACCTCCGTGAGGAAAGGAACGGTACGCAGGCCCGGGCATGACGAGACTCATGGCTCCCTCGCTCCGCTCGGTCACCGAAGCTCCTCGGGCTCGCCGCCCTCGCGGGCGACGCCCGGGTCGCCGGTGGGGGCGTCCGGGCCGGTGTCCGGACCGACGACGACCGCGCCGGCCGGCTGCGAGCCGTTGACCGCGGGGATGTCGACCGGCGGACGCGTGTCGGGCGTGCGCGAGTCCGAGCCGGTCCATGCCGGGCGCGACGCGCGGCGGCGCAGCGGCTCGAAGATGCGGGCGACCTCGGCCTTGTCGAGCGTCTCCTTCTCCATGAGCTCGAGCACCAGCGCGTCCAGGACGTCGCGGTTGTCGGCCAGGACGTCGAACGCCTCCTGGTGCGCGACGCGGATCAGCTCGTTGATCTCCTCGTCGACGATCGCGGCGATCGACTCCGAGTAGTTGCGCGTGTGCCCGAGGTCGCGGCCCAGGAAGGGCTGGCTGTTGTCGTCGCCGTAGCGGACGGCGCCGAGCCGGTCGCTCATGCCGTACTGGGTCACCATCGCGCGGGCCAGGTTGGTGGCCTTCTCGATGTCGTTGCCGGCGCCCGTGGTCGGGTTGTGGAAGACGAGCTCCTCGGCCGCGCGGCCGCCCAGCATGTAGGCCAGCTTGTCCTGCAGCTCGGCGCGGGTCTGGGAGTACTTGTCCTCGTCGGGCAGCACCATCGTGTAGCCCAGGGCCCGGCCGCGGGGCAGGATCGTGATCTTGTGCACCGGGTCGGACGCGGGCATCGCCGCGGCGACCAGGGCGTGGCCACCCTCGTGGTACGCCGTGACCAGGCGCTCGTGGTCGTTCATGAGGCGCGTGCGCTTCTGCGGCCCCGCCATGACGCGGTCGATCGCCTCGTCGAGCGCGGCGTCGTCGATCGTCTTGCGGTTGCTGCGCGCGGTGAGCAGCGCGGCCTCGTTCAGCACGTTGGCCAGGTCGGCGCCGGAGAACCCGGGCGTGCGGCGTGCGACGGACTGCAGGTCGACGCCGGGCTCGAGCGGCTTGCCCCGCGCGTGCACCTTGAGGATCGTCTCGCGGCCCTTGAGGTCGGGGGCCTCGACGCCGATCTGGCGGTCGAAGCGGCCCGGACGCAGCAGGGCGGGGTCGAGCACGTCGGGACGGTTGGTCGCGGCGATGAGGATGACGCCGCCGCGCACGTCGAAGCCGTCCATCTCGACGAGCAGCTGGTTCAGCGTCTGCTCGCGCTCGTCGTGGCCGCCGCCCATGCCGGTGCCGCGGTGACGTCCGACGGCGTCGATCTCGTCGATGAAGACGATCGCCGGAGCGTTCTCCTTGGCCTGCTCGAACAGGTCGCGGACGCGCGAGGCACCGACGCCGACGAACATCTCGACGAAGTCCGAGCCGGAGATCGAGTAGAAGGGGACGCCGGCCTCGCCGGCGACGGCGCGCGCGAGCAGCGTCTTGCCGGTGCCGGGCGGGCCGTAGAGCAGGACGCCCTTGGGGATCTTGGCGCCGACGGCCTGGAACTTGGCCGGCTCCTGGAGGAACTCCTTGATCTCGCCGAGCTCCTCGATCGCCTCGTCGCAGCCCGCGACGTCGGCGAAGGTGGTCTTGGGCGTGTCCTTGCTGATCAGCTTCGCGCGGGACTTGGCGAACTGCATGACGCGTCCGCCGCCGCCCTGGATGTTGTTCATCAGGAAGAAGAAGATCGCCAGGATGATGATGAACGGCAGGATCGCGCCGAGCATCGAGCCCAGGAAGCTGGGCTGCGGCACCTCGACGTCGTAGGACTTCAGCGTCTTGTCGGCGACGGACTTCTGCGCCGCCTCGACCAGGCGGCTGCCCTGGTCGCCCAGCCAGTGGGCGCGGACCTTCTCGCCGCCGTCGAGCGTCGCCTCGATCTGCTGGTCGCCCTCGATGAAGGTGACGTCCTCGACCTTGCCGTCCTCGAGGTAGCTGACCATCGTGGCGGTCTTGACCTCACGGAACCCGCCGCTGGGGGTGACGAGCTGCAGCACGACGACCACGGCGATCGCCGACAGGATGATCCAGAACCAGGGGCCCTTGAAGAGACGTTTGGCATTCATACGGGACGGGGCGGAGCCCACTCCTCACTGACGTTCTCGACGGGTAGTCAGACGGTACACGCATCGCCGACACCCGACTCAACGACGAGCAGGGGTCGCTCGTTCCCGTGTTCGCCGGGGGCGAACCGGCCGCGCGCTCAGCTGTAGACGTGCGGGGCGAGCGTCGCGATGCCGCTCAGGTTGCGGTACTTCTCGGCGTAGTCGAGCCCGTAGCCGACGACGAACGCGTTGGGGATGTCGAAGCCGACGTACCGCACGTCGACCTCCATCTGCTGGGCCTCGGGCTTGCGCAGCAGCGTGGCGATCTCGACCGAGGCCGGACGGCGCGAGCGCAGGTTGGCCACGAGCCACGACAGCGTCAGGCCGGTGTCGATGATGTCCTCGACGATGAGCACGTGACGGCCCTCGAGGTCGGTGTCGAGGTCCTTGAGGATGCGCACGACGCCGGAGCTCTGCGTGCCCGAGCCGTAGGAGGAGACGGCCATCCAGTCCATCTCGACGTGGCGGTCCAGCGCGCGGGCCAGGTCGGCCATGACCATGACGGCCCCCTTGAGGACGCCGACGAGCAGGATGTCCTTGCCCTCGTAGTCGGCCTCGATCTGCCGGGCCATCTCCGCGAGACGATCGCGGATCTGGTCCTCGGTGAAGAGGGTCTGGTCGGGGGCGAGGTCGTTCTCCACGTGCTGAAGATCCACGGGTTCAGCGTGCCACAGGCGTGGGGACGAAGCGCAGTCGCGTCCCCTCGCGCACGGCGGCCACCTGGCCGGGCAGCTCGACCCGCGCCTGGCCCCGCCACGCGGTCACCAGGGCGTCCAGCGCGGCCACGTGCCCGGCCGACATCCGGCCCGCGTCCGCCCCGGCCCCGACGGCGGCCTGGCGGAGGGCGCGCGAGCGCAGCGCGGCGGGCTCGGCCGCGAGCGCGAGGACGTCCAGCGGGTCGGGCAGGCGCTCGGCGGCGAGCGCGTCGAGCAGGTCGGCGTCGGCGCGGGACAGGGAGGCGGTGCGGGCGAGCGCCTCGGCGACCCCGCCGCCCAGGACGTCCTCGAGCAGCGGCAGCACCTCGTGCCGGACGCGGACGCGACGGAAGCGGGGGTCGTCGTTGTGCGGGTCGTGCCACGGGTCGAGTCCGAGGGCCCGGCAGACCTGCTCGGTGGTGGCGCGGCGCAGGCCCAGGAACGGGCGGCGGTGGCGACCGGCGACCGGCGCCATTCCGGCGAGCGACCGCGGTCCCGACCCGCGGCCGAGCCCGAGCAGCACGGTCTCGGCCTGGTCGTCCAGCGTGTGCCCGAGCAGCACGGCCTCGACGTCGAGCGCGTCCAGCACGGCGTAGCGGGCGCGGCGGGCGGCCGCCTCCGTCCCGCCGTCCGTGCCGACGTCCACGCGGACGACCGTCGCCGGCACTCCCAGCGACCCGACCTGCTCGGCGGCGCGACGCGCGACCTCGGCCGAGCCGTCCTGCAGCCCGTGGTCGACGACGACCGCCTCCAGGGCGAGGCGTCCGTCACGTCCGACGAACGCCGCGGCGGCGGCCAGGGCCAGCGAGTCGGCCCCGCCGGACACCGCGAGGGCGACCCGGGCGCCGGGGTCGAGGTCGGCGATCGCGCCTGTGACGGCGAGGCGAGCGTCGGCGACGGCGGGGTCGAGCCGTCCTCGTGCGGCGGTCACGGGGGCTCCTCTCGTCCGGTGCGTCCCGGAGGGTCCGCGTAGTCTCGGTGGTCGAGACGCGTCAGCGGCTCCGCCCCGGGTCTGCGACAACTGTGCCCGACGCGGACGCCCTCCGGCGCCGTCGCCCGATCGAGAGGACCCCGATGAGCCAGACCTCCGGCAACGCGCCGATCTCCAACCGTCCCGGCGAGGGACCGGCGCAGAAGCGCTCCCGCACCGGACTGGTGGTCGGCGTCGTCGTCGCCCTGGTCGTGGTCGCGCTCGTCGTGTTCTTCCTGACCCGTGACGGCGACGACGCCTCCGACGAGGGCTACCAGCTCGTCGACGACGGCGTCCTCACCGTCGCCACCGAGGGCACCTACCGCCCCTTCACCTTCCACGAGCAGGGCGGCGACCTGGTCGGCTACGACGTCGAGGTCATCGAGGCGATCGCGAAGAAGCTGGACCTGAAGATCAAGTTCCAGGAGACGCAGTTCGACGCCATCTTCGCCGGCCTCGACGGTGGTCGCTTCGACCTCATCGCGAACCAGATCTCGATCAACCCCGAGCGTGAGGCCAAGTACCTCATGTCCGAGCCGTACACGATCTCGCCCGGCGTGCTGATCGTCCCGGCAGACAACACCGACATCCAGGGCTTCGACGACCTGAAGGGCCGCACGACGGCGCAGTCGCTGACCAGCAACTGGTTCGAGGTCGCCAAGAGCTTCGGCGCCGAGGTCGAGGCCGTCGAGGGCTGGGCCCAGTCGGTCGCCCTGATCAAGGACGGCCGCGTGGACGCGACGGTCAACGACAAGCTGACGCTGCTGGACTACCAGAAGCAGCAGGGCGGCGACGCCGGCCTCAAGGTCGTCGCCGAGACCGACGACCCGTCGCGCAGCGCCTTCGTCGTCACCAAGGACAACGCCGAGCTCATGGACGACGTCGACGACGCCCTCGAGGAGCTGCGCGAGGACGGCACCCTGGCGGAGATCGGCGAGAAGTACTTCGGCCAGGACGTCTCTCGGTGACACCCGACACCTGGGACCTCGTGCAGGAGGCCTTCTGGCCGCTCCTGCGCGGGACCCTGGTGGGCACGATCCCGCTGGCGCTCATCTCGATGGCGCTGGCGCTGAACCTCGCGCTGGGCGTGGCGATGGCCCGGCTCTACGGCCCCCGGCCTGTGCAGTGGCTGGCCCGCGCGTACGTCTCGATCATCCGCGGCACGCCGCTGCTGGTGCAGCTGTTCATCGTCTTCTACGGCCTGCCGTCCATCGGCATCCGGATCGACCCGTGGCCGAGCGCGGTCATCGCACTGTCGCTGAACGTCGCCGGCTACGCCGCCGAGATCATCCGCGCCGCCGTCCAGTCCGTCCCGAAGGGACAGTGGGAGGCGGCGTACACGGTGGGCATGAACCGCCGGCTCACGCTGCAGCGCATCATCCTGCCGCAGGCCGTGCGGGTGTCGGTGCCGCCGCTGTCGAACTCCTTCATCTCCCTGGTGAAGGACACCTCGCTGACCTCGCTCATCCTGGTCACCGAGATGTTCCGCGAGGCCCAGGAGGTGGCGGCCGCGTCGGGCGAGTTCATGACGCTCTACGTGATGGCCGCCGTCTACTACTGGGTGGTCTGCCTCGCGCTGTCCGCCGGCCAGAGCCGGCTCGAGACCCGGCTGGAGCGCCATGTCGCACACTGACCCGTCCGCCCCGGTCGTCCTGCAGGCCACCGGGCTGCGCAAGAGCTTCGGCGACCTGGAGGTCCTGCGCTCGATCGACCTGACCGTCCGCAAGGGCGAGGTCGTCGCGCTCATCGGACCGTCCGGCTCGGGCAAGACCACCGTGCTGCGCTCGCTCAACGGGCTCGAGGTGCCCGACGGCGGCACGATCGCGGTCGGCGAGGACCTCGAGCTGGACTTCTCCCACCCGGTCGCGGACGTCCACCGGTACGCCCTGCGCGACCGCTCGGCGATGGTGTTCCAGGCGCACAACCTGTTCCCGCACAAGACCGTGCTGCAGAACGTCGTCGAGGGCCCCACCGTCGTGCAGAAGGTGCCGCGCGACCAGGCCGTCGCCGAGGCCCGCGCGCTGCTCGAGCGCGTCGGCCTGGCCGACAAGGAGGACGTCCACCCGCACCAGCTGTCGGGCGGCCAGCAGCAGCGCGTGGGCATCGTCCGCGCCCTGGCGCTCAAGCCCGAGCTGCTGCTGTTCGACGAGCCGACGAGTGCGCTCGACCCCGAGCTGGTCGGCGAGGTGCTGGGCGTCATGAAGCAGCTGGCGACCGAGGGCTGGACGATGGTCGTCGTCACCCACGAGCTGCAGTTCGCCCGCCAGGTCGCCGACGAGGTCGTGTTCATGGACGGCGGCGTCATCGTCGAGCGCGGCGCCCCGGCGGCGTTCTTCACCGCACCGGCGCACGAACGCACCCGCCAGTTCCTGGACCGCCTGCTCAACCCGCTGGGCTGAGCCTGGCCGGCGTCCGGCTCAGCCGTGGACGCGCGCCAGCCAGGCGGCGGGGTCCTTGATCTCGGCCAGCGACGGCAGGTTCTCCGGACCGCTCCAGACGGCGTCGAACGCGTCCTGCCCGCCCGTGCGGGTGACCCGCCGGACGAACGTGGCGCCGTCGCGGTACTGCGCCAGCTTCGCGTCCAGGCCGAGCAGCCGGCGGACGACCGCGTCCAGGCCGCCCTTGCCCTTGCGCCGCTGGTCGAACTTGCGCCGGATGACCTTCACGCTCGAGACGATCGAGGGCCCGACGCCGTCCATGACGACGTCCGCGTGCCCCTCGAGCAGCGACATGACGCCGGTGACCTGCTCGACGATCTCGCGCTGGCGGTCGGTCTGGAACAGGTCGGCCAGGCTCGCGGTGGAGTCCGAGCGGCCGAGCTCGCCGAGCCGCGAGAGCGCGTTGCCGAGCGTCTCGGCCATCGCCTCGGGATCGGTGCGGCTCTCCTCGAGCAGCTCGGCCACGAGCGCCCGCAGGTGGTCGGCCATCCACGGGACGGCCGTGAACTGCACCCGGTGGGTCTCCTCGTGCAGGCAGACCCACAGCCGGAAGTCGTGCGGGTCGACCTTGAGCTGCCGCTCGACCTGGACGACGTTCGGCGCCACCAGCAGCAGGCGCCCCTGGTCGCCGCCCCCGGTCCAGAACGGGTCGAACTGGCCGAGCACGCGTCCGGACAGGAACGACAGCACGGCACCGACCTGCACGCCGTTGACCCGGTCGCCGACGGCCCGGCCCAGCGGGCCGACCTTCGTCTGCGCGGCCAGGCGCCGGCTGAGTGGGTCGAGCAGCACCTCGAAGCTCTCCAGGTTGGCCGCGGCCCACGTCGGCCGGTCGACCACCAGGACGGGCGCCGTGCCCGACCCGGCGGTCAGCCCGGTGAACTCGCGCACCGGACCCTCGGCCCGGTAGGCGCCCTGGCGCAGCTCCTCGACCGCCTCGGCCACCTCGGCCGGCGACATCTCGGGGCCGGGCTTGGCGAAGCGGGCGGCGGTCCGCCGGGCGGTCTGCCAGTCGATCATGCCGCCACAGTACGGGCGCCGCCCACGCCCGGCAGGTCAGTCGCCGGCGGTCGCCACGGCCGTCACGACCGCGTCCAGCGCGGCCTGGACGTCGGCCGGCGCGGCGGTGGCCCGGTCGGCCATGACGGCGACGGCGAGCGGACGGCCGCTCGGGTCGCGGACCACGCCGGCCAGCGCGTGGACGCCGGTGAGCGTCCCGGTCTTGGCCCGCACGAGACCGACGACGTCGCGGGACGAGCCCGCGTCGAAGCGGTCGGCCAGCGTGCCGTCGAAGCCCGCCACCGGGAGCCCGGCGAGCAGCGCGGACGTCCGCGGGTCGCGGGCGGCGGCCTCGAGCGCCCCGGTGAGCGTGGCCGGGGCGATGAGGTTGCCGCGGGCGAGGCCGCTGCCGTCGCCGAGCACGAGCCCCGAGACGTCCACGCCGGCGTCGCTCAGCGCCTGCTCGACGCCCTGGGTTCCGCCGGCGAAGCTGGCCGGCTGGCCGCTCGCCCGGCCGACGTGGCGGAGCAGCACCTCGGCGCCCTCGTTGTCGCTGCGCCGGAGCACGACCTCGACCAGCTGGCGGACGGTCGCGCTGGTCACCCGGGCCACCTCGTCGCCGGACGCCGTCGCGGCGGAGGGCGAGCCGACGACGTCCACCCCGGCCTGGCGCAGCTCCCGGGCGAGCACGGCGGCGGCCGCGGCGGCCGGGTCGGCCACGGTCGCCCCCGAGGGACCGGTGCCCCGGTCGACCCAGAGCGCGCTCACCGGCGCGACGATGCCCGCCCGGACGTAGCCGTTGGCCGCCCAGGCGGGGCTGGCTGACGGGCCCTCGAACAGCGAGGCGTCGTAGCCGAGGCGGACCCGGTCGACGCCCCGGGTCGCGAGCTCGCGGGCGGTGCGCTTCGCGAGGGTGCGCAGGTCGGCCCGCTCGCCGTACCCGGCGGGCCGCTCCGGCTCCGACAGCAGGAACGGGTCGCCGCCACCGACCAGGACGAGCCGGTCGCCGTCCAGGACGGTGCGCGTCGCGAGCCGCGCGTCGGGGTCCAGGGTGGCCAGCGCCGCGAAGCCGGTGAGGACCTTGGTGGTCGAGGCCGGGGTGAACGCGCCGTCGCCGTGCTCGGCCAGCACGCGTCCGGTCGCCAGGTCGGTGACCCGGACGCCGACGTGCGGGCCGAGGGCCGGCGCCCGGACCGCCGCGTCGACCACGGCCTGCAGGGACGTCGGGTCGGGGTCGGCGCCCGTCGCGGGCTCGACCGCCGGCGCGGTGCCGTCGTCGCCCTCGAGGGCCAGGCCGTCGGGGGCGGACACCGCGGACGGGCCGCAGTCGCCGCCGCAGATCAGGGAGTTGAGCCGCCCGTCGGCGTGCGCCGCGCGCAGCCAGAGGCCGGCGCCGGCCACGAGGGCGACCACGACGAGAGCGGCGAGCAGACGCGTCCCGATCCTCCGACCCGGACGCCCGCTCATGCCCCCGAGGGTATCTGTGGGACGATGGCCCTCTGTCTCAGCCCGTCTTTGCCGGAGGAACCGTGATTTTCGACGTCACCGTGGAGATCCCCAAGGGGAACCGCAACAAGTACGAGGTGGACCACAAGACCCACCGCATCCGCCTCGACCGGACGCTCTTCACCGCGACGCAGTACCCCGCGGACTACGGCTTCATCGACGACACGCTCGGCCAGGACGGCGACCCGCTGGACGCGCTCGTCCTGCTCGACGTCCCCACGTTCCCCGGCTGCGTCATCACCTGCCGCGCGATCGGCATGTTCCGCATGACCGACGAGGCCGGCGGCGACGACAAGGTCCTGTGCGTCCCCGCGACGGACCCGCGCCACGAGCACATGCGCGACATCCACCACGTGCCGGAGTTCGACCGTCTCGAGATCCAGCACTTCTTCGAGGTCTACAAGGACCTCGAGCCCGGCAAGTCGGTCGAGGGTGCCTCGTGGGTCGGCCGCGCGGCCGCCGAGGTCGAGATCGAGGCCTCGTTCCAGCGCTTCAAGGACAACGGCGGCTACTGAGCCCCGCTGATCCGTCGACGACGGGCCGTCCCCACCCGGGGGCGGCCCGTCAGTCGTCCTGCGGCCGGGTCGCGCCGGCGAGCAGGGCGCGCATCGCGGTGCCGAACAGCTCCACGTCCACCTCGTAGTCGATCGAGCGCAGGGCGCCCAGGCCGACGCCCAGGCTGAGCAGCACGGTGGCCGCCTCCTCGTAGGAGTAGGACAGCCGCAGCCCCTCCCCCTCGACGACGGCCCGGATGAGGCCGGCCGTCGCCGTGCGGATCTCGCGGTGGCGCCGCCGCAGCTCCTCGGCCACGTACGCGCTGTGCCGGGCCGCGACCGCCAGCTCGACCTCCAGGGCCATGGCCCGCGGACGTCCGACGTTGGCCCGGGCCCACCGGGCGAAGGCGTCGATGCGCGAGTCGAGGTCGCCCTCGCCGCTGAACGCCGAGACCACGCCCTCGACCTGGCGCTCGTGCAGGGAGTCCAGCACCGCCAGGCACAGCTCCTCCTTGCCGGAGAAGTTGGAGTAGACCGCGCCCTTGGAGTAGCCGGCCTCGACCGCCACCTTGTCCAGCGACGTGGCGGCGTACCCGTCGTCGAGGAACATCCGGCGGGCGACGTCGATGAGCCGCCGCCGGGTCTCGGCCTGCCGGGCGGCACGGCTGCGGGCGGTCTGGGATGCGGTCTCGGCCACGGAGCCTCCTGGTCGTCTGCGAGCAGTATTCCCCGTACCGCCGGTATCCGGAACCGGTGGGCGGCGGACTAAGCGATTGCTCACCTGTCTGCTCTAGGCTCCCGACATGCGTGCCGTCCAGATCACCTCGCTCACCGGTCCCGACGACGTCGTCGTCGCGGACGTTCCCGCCCCCACCGTCGCGGACGGTCAGGTGCTGATCGACGTGCGCGCCGCGGGCGTCGCCTTCCCCGAGGTGCTGCTGACCCGCGGGCAGTACCAGATGAAGCCCGACCTCCCGTTCGTCCCGGGCGCCGAGGTCGCGGGCGTCGTGGCCAGCGCCCCCGAGGGCTCGGGCCTGACGGTCGGTGACCGCGTCGCCGCGCTGCCGCTGCTCGGCGGCTTCGCCGAGCAGGTCGCCGCACCCGCCGACCTGGTCTTCCCGCTGCCGGACTCGATGAGCTTCGAGCAGGGCGCGTCGGTCATCTTCAACTACGGCACGGCGTACTTCGCGCTGGTCGAGCGCGGACGCCTCGCCGCGGGCGAGCGCGTGCTCGTGCACGGCGCCGCGGGCGGCATCGGCACGGCCTCCATCCAGGTCGCGAAGGCGTTCGGCGCCTCGGACGTCGTGGCGGTCGTCTCCACCGACGAGAAGGGCGAGGTCGCCCTCGCCGCCGGCGCCGACGCGTACGTGCTGGTCGACGGCTTCCGCGACGCGGTCAAGGAGCGCGGCGGCGTCGACCTCGTCGTGGACCCCGTGGGCGGCGACCGGTTCACCGACTCGCTGCGCTGCCTGCGCGAGGACGGGCGCCTGCTCGTCATCGGGTTCACCGGCGGCTCGATCCCCGAGGTCAAGGTCAACCGGCTGCTGCTCAACAACATCGAGGTCACCGGCGTCGGCTGGGGCGCGTACGTCCTGGGCCGTCCGGGCCACGTCCGCCGCGAGTGGGACGCGATGCTGCCGCACCTGGAGTCCGGCGCGCTCGCTCCCGTGGTCGGCGCGACCTACCCGCTGGACGACGTGGCGAAGGCCCTGCACGACATCGACGAGCGCCGCGCGACCGGGAAGATCGTCCTGCTCCCCTGACGCGCGGCTCGGCGTCCGGTCCCGCGCGGCAGCACCTGTCTAGACTGACGCCGTGATCTTCAAGCGCGTGAACCCCGGGCGTCCCTACCCGGACCACGGCTTGACCGCGGCCCAGTGGGCCGACGTGCCGCCGACCCAGGTGCGCCTGGACGAGCTGGTGGCCACCAAGACCGAGCTCGACCTCGAGACCCTGCTCGACGAGGACTCCACCTACTTCGGCGACCTGTTCGCCCACGTCGTGCGCTGGCGCGGCGAGCTCTACCTCGAGGACGGCCTGCACCGCGCGCTGCGCGCCGCCCTCCAGCAGCGGACGATGCTGCACGCCCGCGTCCACGACCTCCAGGAGGCCTCCGCGTGAGCCGACGCCGCATCACGTCCGCCCTCACCCTCGTCCTCGCCGCCGTCGTGCTGGTCGGCGGCGCCGCCTACGGCGCGACGCTGCTCCTCGCGGACGCCGACACCACCGTCGAGGGCCCCACGTGCACCGACACCGTGGTGAAGCGGGGCGAGAAGCTGACCTCGAACCTGGTGACGGTGCACGTGCGCAACGCCAGCCAGAAGAGCGGCCTGGCCAACCGGGCGTCGCTGCAGCTGCAGCGACGCGGGTTCCTGGCCGGCAGCGTCGGCAACGCCCCCGAGGGCGTGAAGGTCGAGCGCGTGACGATCCTGGCGCCGGACGCGAACGACGACATGGTCAAGCTCGTCGCCCAGCAGCTGCGCGGCAAGGTGCGCATCGAGAAGCCGCCGGTCGGCGCGGCGCTGCCCGCGGGCGGCGTCACGGTCGTCGTCGGACAGGACTACGCCGGGCTCAAGCGGGCCCAGCCGGCCGTCACCGCGACGCAGGACGTCACCGTGTGCGTGCCCAACGAGTCCGCGGTCGAGTAGTCAGTCCTCCGGGTCCCACCCGGCCAGGCGGCCGTGGCGGGCCACCGCCCGCAGCCGGGCCTCCGTGCGCAGCCGCAGCCGTCGCGGCACCACCACGAGCATGTCGTCCTCGACCCGGATCCGGGTCGTGCGGTGCGGCACCACGCTCTCGCCGTCGCGCACCACGAGGGTGACGCTGGCCCCGACCGGCAGGCGCAGCTCGCCGATCTCGACGCCGGCCAGGCGCGAGCCGGCCGGCACGTGCACCAGCAGCAGGTCAGCCGAGATCCGCTCCAGCGGCGCGGCCTCCACGTCCATGTCGCGCGCGCCGTCGTCCAGCACCCCCGCCCGGGCGGCCATCCAGCCCAGCGGGAGCGCCTGGGCGAGCGTCGACCCGATGACGAAGACCAGCACGATGTTGAACAGGTCGTGCGCGCCCGGGACGTCCGCCGCGAGCGGGATGGTGGCCAGGATGACCGGCACGGCGCCGCGCAGGCCGGCCCACGACACGAACAGCTGCTCACCCACCGGCCGCCGGAACCACACCGCGCACACCGCCACCGAGAGCGGCCGCGCCACGAAGGTCAGGATCGCCCACGCCCCCAGCGCCGTGCCGGCGTGCCACCACTCGATGGTGAGCGGGTCGGCGAGCAGGCCGAGCATGACGAACAGGCCGATCTGGGCGAGCCAGCCCACGCCCTCGGCGAACGACCGGGTCGCCGCCCGGTGCGGGAGCTCGGTGTTGCCCAGCACGAGCGCGGCGACGTAGACCGCGGCGAACCCGCTGCCGTGCACCGACGCGGCCAGCCCGTACGCCATGACGGTGAAGGCCAGCACGGCCAGCGGGTAGAGGCCCGACGACGGCAGGGCGATGCCACGCAGCAGCCGTCCGCCGGCCCAGCCGACCGCCAGGCCGAGCACGGCGCCCAGCACGAGCTCGCCGGCGATGATCGCCCCGGTGAGCAGCGCCGGCTGGTCGGCGAGGTCGCCGGCCGACAGCGCCACGACGAGGACGACGATGGGGGCGTCGTTCAGGCCCGACTCGGCCTCGAGCACGCCCGCGACGCGGGAGCGGAGCGGCACCGAGCGCAGCACCGAGAACACCGCGGCCGCGTCCGTCGGGCTGGCGACGGCGGCGAGCAGGAGGGCGAGCTGCCAGTCGAGCCCGAGCAGGTGGTGGGCGGCCAGGGCCACGACGAGCACGCTGACGGTCACGCCGAGCGTCGCCAGCAGGAGGCCCAGGCCCATCGCCGGGCGGACGTGCTCCCAGCGGGTCGTGAGACCGCCCTCGGCCAGGATCAGCACCAGGGCGGCGAGCCCGAGGGCGAGGGCCAGGTCGGCGTCGTGGAAGTGGCCGTAGAGGCCGGTCTCGTCGAGCAGCAGGCCGATGCCGAGGTAGACCAGGAGGCTGGGCAGGCCGAGCCGGTGGGAGAACCGCACCGCGACGATGGCCAGGATCAGGACGGCCGACCCCACCAGGAGCACCACGTCGAGCGCGACCTCGTGCACGGCGTCTCCTCAGGGTCGGCGGAGTGCCGCCATGCTAACGGCCGGTCTCCCCGTCCCCGCGGGCCGCTGCCTCGCGGTGGTGGCGCGCCTTGCGGGTGTACATCCGCTCGTCGGCCAGCTCCAGGACCTTGCTGAAGTCGTCGCCCGGCTGGGCCGACGCCACGCCCCACGACCAGCCGGCCGGGGACGTCTCGTGCAGCCCGGCCATGCGCGACTCGGCCTCGTCCTCGTCGGTGTCGGGCAGCAGCACGACGAACTCGTCGCCGCCGGTGCGGCCGAGCACGTCGTTGCCGCGCAGGTGGCCGCGCCAGTGGTCGCAGACCGACTCCAGCAGGACGTCGCCGGCGGCGTGCCCGTACGTGTTGTTGATGACGCGCAGGTCGTCCAGGTCGACCACGACGACGGCCAGCGGCTTGCCGTAGCGCCCGGCCCGGCGGAGCAGCCGCTGCGCCTCGTCGCGGACGCCGCGCAGGTTGAGGGCGCCGGTCAGCGCGTCCGTCACCGAGAGCGCCTCGAGCCGGCGGCGCAGCCGGCGCAGCACCTCCACGGCGACGAGCGACTCCAGCAGCACCGTGACGGCGAGGCCGGCCAGCCCCTCGTCGCGCATCACGATGGCGACGAACCAGGTGGCCACGCCGACGAGGTGGATCGTCCGCGGCAGGCGGCCGGGCACGAACCAGACCGTGTACGCGCCCACGACCGGGAGCACGAGGCCGTTGCCGAGCGCCGCGACGGGCAGGTCGGTCGTCACGGTCAGCACCGTCACCGCCGCCATGAGCGGGACGAGCAGCACGGTCGCCTCGGCCCGGGTGAAGCGCGGTCCGCGGACGGCGGCGTAGGCCGCGCAGGCGAGCGACAGCACGGCGAGCGTGCCCAGCACCTCGGGCGGGTTGGTGCCGTCGACGGGGATCAGCACGTTCGTGCCCAGCGCCAGGCCACCGCAGCCGAACAGCAGGGCGGTCACGAACGGGAGCTGCGGCGCCTCGCGCAGACGGTCGGTCGTCGGGGCGACCGGCCGGTTCCTCATGCCCGGCCCCGGCCCGACAGATCCCCGACGATCGCGCGCGCCGCGGCGACCAGCTTGCTGGCCTCCGGGACGGTCGCGGAGTAGACCACCTCGCCGTCCTGGCGTCGCGACGCGACGAGCCCCGCACGGCGCAGCACGGCGAGCTGGTGGGAGAGGTTGCTGGGCTCGGCGTCGAGCGCCTCGAGCATCTCGTGGACGGCGTGGTCGCGGACGGCGAGCAGCTCCAGGATGCGCATCCGGGTGGGATGACCGAGGGTGCGGAAGAAGTCCGCTGCCCGCTGGTGCTCGGGGTCGTGCACGGGTCGCTCCTCATGAGGGAAGTGCGATCTGTGCCACTCTGCGAGAGACCGCTTCTGTGCCACCCTGACTGCCAGGGCAGTGCTTGACGGTACTGTCACTTGCACGGTTCTTCAATCAAGGACCGTGCAAGCGCGTTCGCGTGACCGCAGCGAGAGGAAGAATACGATGACTGACGTGGAGTCGGTGCTCGACGAGGCCGGGCTGACCAATCCGCACGTGCGCGAGTACGTGCAGTACTGGGCGGCACTGACGGGGGCCGAGCGGGTCGAGGTGGTCGACGCGTCCGACGACGCGCGCCTGGTCCAGGAGTCGCTGGACGCCGGCGAGCTGCTGCCGGCGGGCGAGGGCCTGTACTACTCGCGCAGCTACCACAAGGACACCGCGCGCTCCGAGGAGCGCACGATCGTGGCCACGAGCAACCCCGACGACGCCGGCGCCTACAACAACTGGCGTCCGTCCTCGGAGATGAAGCCGCTGCTCGAGAGCAAGATGAAGGGCGCGTCGCAGGGCAAGACGATGTACGTCGTCCCCTACCTGATGGCGCCGCAGGGCTCGCCGCTGGAGAAGTACGCCGCGGGCGTGGAGCTCACCGACACGCGCACCGTCGTGCTGCACATGATCCGCATGGCGCGCGTGGGCGTGAAGTACATCAACGAGCTGGCGGAGCCGGACCACTTCGTCCGCGCCGTGCACGTGACGGGCGACCTGGAGACGCTCGGCCACGGCACCGCGGACGACCAGCGGTACTTCGTCACCGTCGCCGACGAGCGCACGATCCTGCACTTCGGCTCGTCGTACGGCGGCAACGCGCTGCTCGGCAAGATCGCCCACGGCCTGCGCCAGGCCGCCTACGACGGCTACGCGTCCGGCGAGTTCCTGGCCGAGCAGTTCATGCTGCTGGGCATTACCGACAAGGAGACCGGGAAGAAGTACCACATCTGTGGCGGCTTCCCGAGCGCGTCGGGCAAGACGAACCTGGCCATGACGCTGGCGCCGGACGCCCTGGGCGACCGGTACTACGTCGAGTTCTACGGCGACGACATCGCCTGGCTGTGGGTCGGCGAGGACGGCCGCCTGTACGGCATGAACCCCGAGAACGGCGTCTTCGGCGTCGCGAAGGACACCAACGAGGTCACCAACCCCGGTGCCCTGCACTCGGTCGACGCGGGCACGGGCGCGATCTTCACCAACATCGCCTACAACGAGAAGACCCAGGAGGTCTGGTGGGAGGGCAAGACGCCCGAGCACCCGGCCGACCTGGACGGCTGGCTGGACTGGAAGGGCGACCGCATCGCCGACCGGGCCGAGGGTGCCGACGCTCCGTGGGCGCACCCGAACAGCCGCTTCACCACGACGCTGGCGAACGTCCCGAACATCGCCGGTGACTTCGAGGACCCGCAGGGCGTGCCGATCGACGCGATCATCTTCGGTGGCCGCACGCGCGACCGCGAGCCGCTGGTGCGCGCCATCCACGACCTGGCCGAGGGCGTCTACGACGGCCTGACGCTCGGTGCCGAGGCCACGTTCGCGGCCGAGGGCGTCGAGGGCCAGCTGCGCTACGACCCGATGTCGATGCGTCCGTTCATGTCGTACCCGGAGGGTCCGTACGCGGCGCACTGGCTCAAGATCGTCGGCGCGGCCAGCGAGCAGCCGCTGTTCGCGCACGTCAACTGGTTCCAGCGTGACCCCGAGGACGGCCACTTCCTGTGGCACGGCTACCGCGACAACCTGCGCGCGCTGCTGTGGCTCATGGAGTACAAGAACGGCGAGGTCACCGGTCGCGAGACCCCGGTGGGCGTCCTGCCGCTCAAGGAGGAGCTCAAGCTCGAGGGCATGGACATCACCGAGAAGGACCTCGAGACGATCCTGTCGATCGACGTGGACCGCTGGAAGCAGGAGATGGGCTTCCGCGAGGAGCACCTGAAGGCGTTCGCGAACCTGCCCGAGGAGATCTGGGAGGCCCACCGCCGCGTGGCCGCCGCCCTCGACCAGGCCTGAGCCGCACGCACGACCCGGAGCCCCACGGACCGTATGGTTCGTGGGGCTCCGTCGTCTCCGGGAGGGACATGACCACCACCGTGCCGCCGGCCGAGGACGCGCGACCGCGCCTGCTCGCCGTCGCCTTCCGCATGCTCGGCGACGCGGGCGAGGCCGAGGACGCCGTCCAGGAGGCCTACGCCCGCTGGTTCCGGCTGACCGACGCCGAGCGCGCCGACGTCCGCGAGCCCGCCGCGTGGCTGACGACGGTGACGTCGCGCATCTGCCTGGACGTGCTGGGGTCGGCCCGGCACCGCCGCGAGACGTACGTCGGGCCGTGGCTGCCCGAGCCGCTGCCGGCCCACTCCCCCGTCGTCGCGCCCGACCCGGCCGACCTGGCCGTGCTCGGTGAGTCGGTGGACCTCGCCGTGCTGGTGGCGCTCGAGGCGCTCACCCCGGCCCAGCGGGTCGCGTGGGTGCTGCACGACGTCTTCGCGGTGCCGTTCGACCAGGTGGCCGAGGCGGTCGGGCGCACCCCACAGGCCTGCCGGGCCCTCGCGGCCGCCGCCCGGCGCGCCCTGAGGTCGGACCGGCGGGTCGCGGCGTCCCGCGACGAGCACGCCCGGGCGGTCGCCGCCTTCCAGGCCGCCTGCCTGACCGGTGACGTGAACGCACTCGTCGCCGTCCTCGACCCGAGCGTCGTCCTGACGTCCGACGGCGGCGGTCTCGTCAGCGCCGCCCGGCGTCCGGTGCGCGGCGCCGACGCCGTGGCCCGCTTCCTGCTCGGGCTGCTCGCCCGTCACCCGCGCTTCGAGGTGCGTCCGGCCGAGGTCGGCGGCCGACTCGTCGCGGTCGTCGCCGAGGACGACGCCGTCGACTCGGTGCTGGCGCTGGGCGTCACGGACGGCGTCGTCACCGACGTGTGGATCGTGCGCAACCCGCACAAGCTCACCGCCTGGTCCTGAGCCCTCACGTTCCGGAGGGCTGCGTCGTCAGAGGGACATGGACGAGAACCAGAGCAGGAAGGTCGCCGTCGCGGGCGGCACGGGAACGGTCGGACGCCACGTGGTGGCGGCGCTGGAGGCGTCGGGCCACGACGCGGTGGTGCTGAGCCGGGGCACCGGGGTGGACCTGGTCGACGGCACCGGGCTGGACGCCGCGCTGGCCGGGGTCGACGCCGTCGTGGACGTCACGTCGGTCCCGAGTATGTCGTCGCGGACGTCCCGCGACTTCTTCACGGCGGTCACGAGCCGTCTGCTCGCCGCCGGGCAGCGGGCGGGCGTCGGGCACCACGTTGCGCTCTCGATCGTGGGCGTCGACCGGGGACGCACGGGTCACTACGCCGGCAAGCTCGCGCAGGAGGACCTCGTCGAGCACGGTCCGGTGCCGTGGACGATCCTGCGGGCCACGCAGTTCCACGAGTTCGCCATGCAGATGCACCAGGCGATGAAGGCCGGACCCTGGCACCTCTCCCCGCGCATGCGCACGCAGCCGGTGGCCGCCGCCGAGGTGGGACGCCGGCTCGCGGACCTCGCCGTGGGTGAACCCGCCGGCCGGGCCCGCGAGCTGGCCGGCCCGCGGGAGGAGTGGCTGCCCGACCTGGTGCGGCAGTGGGACGTGGCCGGCGGCGGGAGCGGACGGGTCGTCGGGGTCCCGCTGCCGGGACCGCTCGGGCGCGCGATGCGCAGCGGGACGCTGCTGCCCGGCCCGGACGCAGCCGACCTGGTGGGCCCGACGTTCGCGGACTGGCTCGCCGGGCAGCGCCCCTGACCTCAGGCCAGGATCGCCCGGGTGGCCTGCGACTGGTCGGCCAGCACCGCGCCGATCGTCTCCTGCGTCTCGTTGACCCGCTCGACGGACGTGCGCAGGCCCTCCAGGGCGCTGACCACGTCGGAGACCTGCTGCTGGATCGACGTCACCTGCTCGTCGACCTGCTTGGTCGCGTCGGCGGTGGCGACCGCGAGCTCCTTGACCTCGCTGGCCACGACGGCGAAGCCCTTGCCGGCCTCGCCGGCGCGGGCTGCCTCGATGGTCGCGTTCAGCGCGAGCAGGTTGGTCTGCGCGGCGATCTTGCGGATCGTGCCGACGACGTCACCGATCTCGGCGCTGGAGCGACCCAGGCCGGTGACGAGCTCGGACGCCTCGTGGGTGACGCGGCGGCCCTCCTCGGCGACCGAGGACGCCACCGCGACGTTCTCCTCGACGGTGCGGATCGAGCCCTGGATCGTCTCGCCGGCGCGCTGCAGGCGCTGGCCGACGGCGAGCCGCTCGAGCGCCTGGCTCACCAGGAACGCGGTGTTGCGCAGGGCCTCCTCGCGGCTGCGCTGCAGCGTGAGGGTCTCGGTCGCGAAGAAGTCCATGGTGCCGACGACCTCGCCGCCGACGATGATCGGCAGGCACACGCCGGACTTCACGCCGGCCGCCTGCGCGACGGGCGCGCGGACGCAGTCGACCATCTCGCCCAGGTCGCTGACGAAGACCATGTCGCGACGGGCCCACGTACGTCCGGACAGGCCGACACCCGGTGCGAAGGTCGAACGGAGCGTGACCTCGCGGAAGGCGGGCCCGGCGTCACCGGACTCGACCGCGAACCGGAGCACGCCGGCGTCCGGGTCGACGGCCCAGAACGAGCCGTACGCCCAGCCGAAGCCGACGCGGATGCCGTCGAGGGCGAGGCGCAGCGCCTCGTCGCGCGAGGACGACTCCGACACCTGGCGCAGGATGCGGCCCATCGTGTCGAGGTCGAGGTCGACCTCGGCGGCGCGGGCGTTCGCGCGCCAGCGGTCGAGGGTGGTGGCGAGCGTCGAGGCCAGCACGCGCTCGAGGGGGGTGGCGACGTCGGCGGGGCCGTCGACCTCGACGCGCAGGTCCTGGTCGTCGACCCCGTCGAGCCGGACGTCGATGCCGTCCAGGCGGTTCGACAGGCTGCGCAGCGCGCGCTCGAGACCGGCGCGATCCGCGGCGCCGGCGAGCTCGTCGACGGCGTCGGCGAGGGTCGCGGGATCCACGACGGGGGTGTGGACGATGGGGGCGGCGGCGTGGCGTCGCCGACCGAGCAGTGCGGGCATCCGTGCTCCTTCGACCCGGCGACCTCGTTGTCACCGGCTGGGTGCTGATCGGCGCAGGTGTCGAAGCGGGGGAGCCTGAGCCGGCCCGATCAGTGCTGGTAGCGGGGAACGTACCAGCGGGTAGTGAACATCGCGCGGCGAAAGAGAACGTTCGTTCTCGTCACTCGCCAAATCGGTTGCGTCGCGCGCCGTCCGAGCGTCTGCCGAGGACCGGGCCCGGCACGCCGATCCCGTCCGGCGCGGGCGGCGGAATCCCCGGGAACGCGGGCACTGCGGGCACCACGAGGCGGCTGGGCCGGCCGGACGACCGGCCCCCGAGAGGCGCCTCGGACCGACGGGAAGCACGGAGGATCGACGTGTCGAACGTCACAGACCGGGCGGGCGACCTCGGGGTAGCCGGGCGGCTCCGCTCAGCGGTCGAGCCGGAGCACCAGCAGGGCGATGTCGTCGTCCTCGCTGGTGGTCACGTGCGCCAGCAGGTGCTCGGCGAGCTGCTCGGCGTCCAGGCCGTCGCGACCCTCGAGCGTCCGGGTCAGGCGCCCGATGCTCTCGGTCAGCGACCGGTCACGTCGTTCGACCAGGCCGTCGCTGTACAGGACGACGCTGGCGCCGGGCTCGAGCGTCACGCGGTGGTCGTGACGGTCGGACGTCTCGTCGACGCCGAGCATGAGGTCCGCCGGCGGGTCGAGCAGCTCGGCGCGCCCGTCCGCGTGCACGAGCACCGGCGGCAGGCTTCCGGCGTTGGTCCAGGACAGCGTCCAGGCGCCCGAGTCGTCGCGCTCGGCGCGGGCGAGCATCGCGGTGGCCAGCACGCCGAGGCCGAGGCCGTCGAGGGCCTCGTCCAGGGCGGTCATGACCCGCGAGGGCGGCTCCTTCATCGTGTACGCCAGGCCGCGCAGCACGTTGCGGACCTGCGCCATGCCGGCCGCGGCCGTGCGGTCGTGCCCCGACACGTCGCCGACCGTGAGCGTCAGCACGCCGTCCGCGGCGACGAAGGCGTCGTACCAGTCGCCTCCGACCTCGGCCTGCTCGGCGCTGGCGCGGTAGCGCACCGCGACGTGCGCGCCCGGTACCTGCGCGGGCGGGGTCAGCAGGCTGTGCTGCAGCGCCTCGGACAGCTTGCGCTCGCTCAGCGCGATGCGGCGCTCGACCTCGCGGGCCTCGAGCCGGTTGCGCGTCTGGGTGACCGCGGTGCTGACCAGGTTGAGGAAGCTGAGGTAGTCGTGGTCGGGCTTGAGGCCGGGGTTCAGGCCGACGACCAGCACCGGCGGGTCGGCCGGGTCGACACCGGCGGAACGGATCGGCATCCAGGCCACGTGCCGGTCGCCGGCGTCCTCGAGCAGCAGGTCGGTGCCGCGCAGCGAGCGCGGCGGCTGGACCGGGAGCCGCGAGCCGTCGACGCGCGAGGACGAGGGCCGGTACTCCAGCACCGGCAGGTCGGGGCGGTCACCGCCCAGCACCCCCGTCACGACGGACGCCAGGTCGTCCACGCCCTCCACCTCGGCCAGCTGCGTGCGCAGCTCGGCGAGGAGGGCGAGCCGGCGCAGCGCCACGACCTCGCGGGTCTTCTCCGAGACGATGTCGATGACGCCCTCGACGGTGCCGTCGAGGCTGCGCACGGGCGAGTAGGAGTAGGTGAAGTAGCTGTCCTGCAGGAATCCGTCGCGCACGAGGGGCACGAGCTGGTCCTCGAAGTAGAACGAGCCCTTGCCGTCGAGGACGGCCTGCATCGTGTCGCCGATGAGGTGCCAGGCCTCGGGGAAGACCTCCTGGCAGGGACGCCCGAGGGCCCAGGGGTGCTTGTCGCCCAGGATCGGGACGTACGCCTCGTTGTAGACCAGCACGAACTCCGGGCCCCACAGCAGCGTCGCGGCGTACTCGGTGTTGACGACGAGGTCGACGGCCTGGCGCAGCGGGTCCGACCAGGTCTCGACCGGGCCGAGCGGGGTGGTCGCCCAGTCGACGTCCGCGAAGCCGGGGCCGCGCTCCCACGTGCGCTCGGGCACGGCACCTCCTGGACGTCCACGGGCCGGCGGGTCCGGCGTCGGCGCAAGCATCCCATCCCCTGGCACGCCTGGCGATTCATGAGGTCGTCCGGTCAGGGGGCGGCTGCCGCCATCCGTTCTCCGAGGATCCGCGCGGCCCGCCCGAAGGCGCCCGGGTCGGGACCGGCGAACCCCAGACGCAGGTACGCCCCGGTCGGCTCCGCGACGAACCAGCCGGAGCCCGGCGCGACCAGCAGGCCGTGCGCCTCGCAGTCCCGGGCCAGAGCCGCCACGTCGGTGCCGTCGGGGAGCCTGACCCAGGCGTGCAGGCCGCCCGCCGGAACGGACTCGACCTCGACCGCCGGCGCGTGCTGGGCCAGGCTGGCCAGCAGCAGGTCGCGTCGCTCGCGCAGCCGCTGACGCAGCGCACGCCGGTGCGCCGTCCACCCGGGCTGCGTCACGACGTCGAGCGCCGCCGCCTGCAGCAGCCCGCTCACGTAGAGGTTCTCCGCCCCGGCTACTGCCCGGACGCGCTCCTGCACCGGCCCGCGCGCCACGACCGCCGCGACCCGGACCGACGGCGACACGCTCTTGGTCAACGACCTCAGGTAGACGACCCGCCCGTCGCCGTCCAGGGAGGCCAACGGTCGGGGGTCGTCGTCGATGCCGAAGTCGTGCGCCCAGTCGTCCTCGACCAGGAAGGCACCGTGCTTCGCCACCACGTCCAGGACGGCCTGACCGACGGTGGGCGACCACTGCGCGCCGGTCGGGTTGGCGAAGGTCGGCTGGCCGTAGAACGCACGAGCCCCTGTCTCGGCGAAGGCCCGGGCCAGCGCGTCGACGTCGGGACCCTCCGGACCGTGAGGCACCGGCACCGCTCGGACGCCGGCCTGCTTCGCGGCCAGGATGGCCCCCCAGTACGTGGGCGACTCCATGAGCAGCACGCCCCCGACCGGCACCAGCGAGCGGAAGACGGCGACCAGGCCGCTCTGCGAGCCCGGCACCACGAGGACGTCCTTGAACGTCGGAGGTGCGACCCCGTCCGGTGCGGTGGCGGCCAGCTCGGCGGCGAACCACGCCCGCAGCTCGGACAGGCCGGTGGCGTCGGGACGTTGCAGGGCCGCCTCCTGACGGGCAGCCCTGGCGAAGGCGGACCGCACGAGTCGCTCGGGGAGCAGGCCGGGGTCCGGGTAGCCCGAGTGCAGCGCGATGGCGTCCGGAGCGCCGGTGCGCATGGTCGCCGGGAGGGACCCGAGGTCCGTACGAGGGGCCCCGAGCGCGGCGATCTGCCAGCTGTAGTCCACGGCTCGCGGCGCGTGCCGCGGCCGCACGAACGTCCCCACGCCCGGGCGGCTCTCGACGAGACCGCGGCCGGCCAGCGCTCGCAGTGCCTGCTGCACCGTGGCCGGACCGACGCCGTGCTCGGCAACCAGCGAGCGGGTGGAAGGCAGTCGTGCCCCTGCCGGAGCGTCACGCACCCACGCAGTCAGCACCTCGACCAAGCGGCCGCTGCTACTGTTTGTCATGACAGACAATAGTAGCGCTACCGTCTCTCGGCCCGCGCCGCTTCTACCGGAGACGAGCGGGCTGCGCTGGGGCGCGCTGGGCGTGCTCGGCTTCTCCCTGACCGTCCCGCTGACCCGTGTCGCCGTCGAGTCGCTGTCGCCGCTGTTCGTCAGCGCCGCTCGCGGCATCGTGGCGGCGTTCCTCGCCGCGATAGCGCTCGCCTGGACCCGGCAGCGGCGCCCGCGGGGCGTCCAGTGGGCCCGGCTGGCCGTCGTGGGCGGCGGCGTGGTCGTGGGCTTCCCCGTCCTCACGTCCTTCGCCCTGCGCACCGCTCCGGCCAGCCACGGCGCCATGGTGGTGGCGTTGTTGCCAGCCGCGACAGCCGTCGCGGTGGTGCTGCGCACCGGCGAGCGTCCGCGACCTGCGTTCTGGCTCGCGGCCGGGTCCGGCGCCGCGGCCGCTGTCGTCTTCGCGTCGTTGCAGGGCGACGGCCTGGGGGCGCTGCACCGAGCCGACGTCCTGCTGCTCGCGGCCGTCGCGGCGGCCGCGGTGGGGTATGCGGAGGGCGGACTGCTCGCCCGCGAGCTCGGGGCGTGGCAGACCGTGTCGTGGGCGCTGGTGACGTGCGCGCCCGTGATGGCCGGGCTGACCGTCCTGGCCCTGGCGGACGGGCGGCCCGCGGCGGGCGCCGCCGAGTGGGGTGCGTTCGCCTACCTGTCGGTCGTCAGCATGTTCCTGGCGTTCTTCGCCTGGTACCGCGGGCTGGGGCTCGGACCGATGGCCCAGGTCAGCCAGGTCCAGCTCGTCCAGCCGGTGCTGAGCATCGGCTGGGCCGTCCTGCTGCTGGGCGAGGACGTCGCGGCCACCACGCTGCTGGGCGCCGGGGCGGTCGTCGCGTGTGCGGCCCTCGCCGTGCGCACTCGGCGCTGACCCCATGACGCACGAGAGCCCCGGTCCCTGACGGGACCGGGGCTCTGCTGGCGGTGGCGGTGGGATTTGAACCCACGGTGGGCTGTTAACCCACACACGCTTTCGAGGCGTGCTCCTTAGGCCACTCGGACACGCCACCGCGGAAGACCTTACTAGAGGGACGGGGTGTCCTCGAAATCGGGGCCGGGCCAGGCGTCCGGGTCGATCGCGTAGACCCAGCGGCGGTGCGGCCACTCGGTCAGCGTCCACAGCTGGTGGCGCTCGGGCCAGTACGTGATGTCCTCGGCGCCGGTGGCCAGGACGCCGGCGTGCTTGCGCCAGCGTCCGGGCGCGCCGGCCCAGAGCGCTCCCGCCTTGCCCTCCCCCGCGCTGGCCGTGACGAACCAGGTCGAGCCGACCTGGCAGGTGCCCTGCATCCGGTGCGGCTGGTCGTCGAACCACTCCGGGTCGGCGGACGCCGGCAGCCCGAGGTCGTCCAGTGCGTGGCGCACCATGCGGTGCCGGGCGGCGGCCTTGGTGCCGTACTCGCCGGCGACCAGGCGCGGGGTGTCGCCGCTGCGGTCGAAGGTGAGGAACGACCAGGTCATCTCCGAGCGGTCGCGGCGCGGACGCGTGCGGTGGGCCGAGTGCAGCGGCAGGACGTACCGGTAGCCGCGGCCGCGCCAGCGCGCGACCCGCTCCACGTCGTCGAGGTCGAAGACGCGGAACCCGAACGGGCCGGCCGCGACGTACAGCCGCGTGCCCTCCCAGGCCAGGCCGCCGGCGTGGACGCGGACGGTCAGCATCGGGCGCAACGGGCCGAGCCAGCGGGGGCCGGGCCGGTGGACGAGCCGCACGTGCCGGTAGCGGGGCCGCTCGCCGGCCGGGTCGATCACGGTGACGCGGGAACCCAGGCCGAGCAGCCCGAGCAGGCCCTTGGCGTACCAGCTGGCGATCATCACCGGGCGTCCGCTCCAGCGGCCGTGGGCGGACGTCGTCAGGCCCTGCGGCCACCAGCGACGAGTCGCCCGGTCACGGGCGTCCCAGGTGAACCCGTCGACCGCGGCCCTCGCGGGCACGTCGACGCGGACGCCCTCGCGGTCGAGGTCGTCCAGGACGGCAGTGAGTCCGACGCGCATCCCGCCACGGTAGGGCGACCCGGCCGCGGGCTCACCTCGAGCGGTCGAGCTGCCCGGCAGCGGAGTCGAGCAGGACGCCCAGCACCATCGGGTACGCGCTGTGCGGCATCCGGGCGGCGAGCAGGTGCGCGGTCGCGGCGATGTGCGGGTACTCGCCGGCGGGCAGGCGGGCGTAGGTGGACGTCCACATCGCCTCGTCGGCCTCGCGGGCGTCGTCACCGAGCGTGAGCGCCCCGGCGTCGAGCGCGGCGAAGGCGAGGGTCAGGTCGATGAACGCGTGGAACAGCCGCACCGCGCCGGCGTCGGGGAACCCGGCCTCGCGCAGCAGGCCGAGGATCGCCTCGTCGACCGCGATCTCACGCGGACGTCCGGTGACGCGGCTGGCGGTCAGCACCGCCGCGTGCGGGTGCTCCAGGTAGGACGCGTGGACGGCCAGCCCGAGGTCACGCAGGTCGGTCCGCCACTCGCCGGTGGGACGCCACGTCTCGCGGGCGCGGCCGACGAGCTCCTCGCCGATCGCGCGCACGAGGTCGTCCATGCCGGCGAAGTAGCGGTACAGCGTGCTGGGGTCGGCACCGAGCGCCGCGCCCAGCCGGCGTGCGGTCAGCCCGCCGGCTCCGTGCTCGTGCAGGACGCGGAGGGCGGTGGTGACGATGAGCTCCTCGGACAGCACGGCGCCCGACCGTGTCGGCCGGCGACGGCGCCGCTGCGCCTCGGTGACGACCTGCTTCGCCATGTCCCCTCCTCGTCCGTCGTCCAGGGTCATCGTGGACCGCGCCCGCCCGTCACCCGAGCACCGACCCCAGCACGTCGAGCCGGCGCGTCGCGTCCTCGCCACGCGGCCACAGGACGGCGACCGTGCCGGCCCCGAGCTCGCCGTAGCGCCCGAGGGCGTCGCGGAGCGCCTCCTCCGACGCGAGCGGACGCTCGCACCCGTAGCCCAGCACGACCAGCCGGGCCAGGGTCGACGGATCGCGCCCGGCCGCCCGGGACGTCTCGTCGAGCAGCCGCAGCTGGCGCTCGACCTCGGCCTGCGCGGTGCCGGCGTAGACCCGCGGGTCCTGCGAGACGTCCTGGGTGATCCAGAGGTCGGCGTGCTCGACCGCCACCCGCATGCCGCGGGCTCCCGTGGCCGCGACGGCCAGCGGCGGACGTCCGGACGCACCGCGGGTGACGACGGTCGAACGGACGGTCGTGAACCGTCCCTCGACGTCCACGGGCCCGCCGTCGAGCAGCCGCGACAGCGCGCCGGTCCACTCGGCGAAGCGGCTCATCCGGTCACGCCGGTCGAGCACCGGCCCGCCGAGCGCGTCCGAGTCGGCGCCGGGACCACCGGCACCGACGCCGAGGACGAAGCGGCCGCCCGAGACGTCGTGGAGCGTGGTCGCCGCCTTCGCGCTGGGAGCGGGATGACGGAAGTTCGGGGTCATCACCATCGTGCCGACGCCGATGCGGCGGGTCGTGGCGGCGACGGCGGCCAGGTGGGTCGTGGCCTCGTGCCAGCGCTCGTGCTGCGGCTGCAGGTTGAGGTGGTCGTAGACCCAGCCCCGGCCGATCCCGATCTCCTCGGCCAGGCGCCACTCGGCGGCGCTGCTCGCCCAGGACCGGTCCGGCCACATGACGGCGTCGACGGTGGGCGTGGACGACATGAGGGCTCCTCTCCTCGCACCGGCGGCCGGTGCCCGAGGACCGTAGGACGTCCGCCACCGCCAGCACCTCCCACGACTCCGGGGGCTTACGCCAACACCGTTGACCTCCATCGCGTCCGGCCGGTTCCATCGAGGCACCGAGGCGATCGCCTCACCGACGAAAGGTTCGACATGCGAGTGCTGCTCGTGGGCGCCGGCGGCGTGGGATCCGCCGTGGTGCGCATCGCCGCCCGGCGCGACTTCCTGACCCACATGGTCGTGGCCGACTACGACCTGGCCCGCGCCGAGGCGGCCGTCGCGGCCGTGGACGACGCCCGCTTCACCGCCGCCCGCCTGGACGCCACGGACGAGGACGCCGTCCGCGCCGCACTGGAGTCCGAGCGCTGCGACGTGCTGCTGAACGCCACCGACCCGCGCTTCGTCATGCCGCTGTTCCGGGCCGCGCTCGCCGCCGGCACGCACTACCTCGACATGGCGATGTCGCTGTCCGTCCCGCACCCCGAGCGTCCGCACGAGGAGGTCGGGGTCAAGCTCGGCGACGAGCAGTTCGAGCTCGCCCGGCAGTGGGAGGCGTCCGGGCGCCTGGCGCTCGTGGGCATGGGCATCGAGCCCGGCCTCGCGGACGTCTTCGCCCGCTACGCCGCCGACGAGCTGTTCGACGAGATCGACGAGATCGGCGTCCGTGACGGCGCGAACCTCAGCGTCGAGGGCTACGACTTCGCCCCGTCCTTCAGCATCTGGACGACGATCGAGGAGTGCCTCAACCCGCCGGTCGTCTACGAGCGCGACCGCGGCTGGTTCACGACGCCGCCGTTCAGCGAGCCCGAGGTGTTCGACTTCCCCGAGGGCATCGGACCGGTCGAGTGCGTCAACGTCGAGCACGAGGAGGTGCTGCTCGTGCCGCGCTGGGTGGACGCCCGCCGCGTCACCTTCAAGTACGGCCTCGGCGACGACTTCATCGCCAAGCTCAAGACCCTGCACGAGCTGGGCCTGGACTCGACCGAGCCGGTCACGGTGCCCAGCGCGGACGGACCCGTGCAGGTCTCGCCGCGCGACGTCGTGGCCGCCTGCCTGCCGGACCCGGCGACGCTGGGCGAGCGCATGTCGGGCAAGACCTGCGCCGGCACCTGGGTCACCGGCACGAAGGACGGCCGGCCCCGCGAGGTGTACCTCTACCACGTGGTCGACAACGAGTGGTCGATGCGCGAGTACGGCAGTCAGGCCGTGGTGTGGCAGACCGCGATCAACCCGGTCGTCGCGCTCGAGCTCCTGGCGACGGGCGCCTGGCAGGGAACCGGCGTGCTCGGCCCCGAGGCGCTCGAGCCGAAGCCGTTCCTGGACCTGCTCACCGCGTACGGCTCGCCCTGGGGCCTGCGCGAGTCCGACTGACCCCACGTTCGTGGGATGGCCCGCCGCACGCTGACGGACCATGCTCGACCCGGCGGCCCCCTCGTCCCCCAAGACCTCGAGGGGGCCGCCGTCGTGCGTCCGGACGGGCCGGCAGATCGGCGATTCCGCCGCGGAGGACGGTGTCGCGCCGCTACCGTGCGCGCGGGGGCCCCACGACACGAGGAGACGCCGATGACGGCACGCAGCCGACTCGCCGCCCTGTCCATCGCGACCGCCCTGGCTGCCGGGGTGCTCGCCGCGACGCCGGCCACGGCGCAGCAGCGGAGCTACACCAACCCGATGGCGACGCCGGACCGCACCGACGCCGGCATCGTGTCGGTCGGGGTCGACGCGACGCCGACGACGGTCAGCGTCCGTCTGCGGACCGAGAACCTGCCCGGCGACTTCCGCGTCTCGGCCTACCTGACCCAGCACCGCTACGCGGACCACGGCGGTCTGCTGATCCTCGACGCGGGCGTCGAGGGCGGCGTGCTCCGAGGCACGTCCGGCACGTCCGTGGCGAACGTGTTCCAGGGAGGCTCCACCGAGCTCCCGGCCGGGACGGTGCGCTACGCCCGTCAGGGTGCCGACGTCGTGCTCTCCGTCGACACCCGCCACCTGACCTGGAGCGGCCCGCTGCACGCCGGCGGCAACCTGCAGTCAATGGTCGGCGGTGGCATGGCCGCGGTCTCCTACGACCCCGGGACGGACGACGCCCCGACGTTCTTCGGGCCGATCACCACGGCTGCCGACGCGACGACGACCACGCTGGGCCGGTCGGCGGCCCGGCAGGTCTACGGCCAGGCCCGGCCGACCGTCGTCACCGCGAAGGTGCCCGCGGCGGTCGCCGGCTCGGTCGTGTTCCGCGACGGCGCCACGCCCCTCGGCACCGTCAAGCCGGCCGGGGGCGTCGCCCGGCTCAGCCTGCCGCGCACCCTGCGCGCCGGCATGCACACGGTGACCGCCACGTTCGTCCCCACCGACCGCGTCCGGTACTCCACCAGCACCGCCAGCACCTCGCTCAGCGTGACGGCCCAGGCGACGAGGACGACCGTCCGCCTGTCCAGCGGCAGGCAGACGTACCGGGGCGAGCCGGTACGGGTCACCGTCACCGTCTCCGGCCGTCCGACCGGCACCGTGACCGTCCTCGACGGCCGCCGGAGGCTGAAGACCGTCCGCGTGAAGGACGGCCGTGCCACGTACACGCTCCCCCGCACCCTCGCGGCCGGCAAGCACCGCATCAAGGCCACGTTCCGTCCCGCGACTGCCGGCACCTTCCGCGCGTCCACGTCCGCCTCCCGCACCCTCACCGTCCGCCGCTGACCCCACCAGGAGCACCGTCATGACCCCACGCACCCGGATCGTCGCCGCCACCCTCGGCGCCGCCCTGCTGGGAGGCGCCCTCGTCGCCTCCCCCGCGACCGCCCAGCAGCGCGACTTCACCAACGGCCTGGCCACCCACGGCGTGCCGACCGACACCGACGTCCCGCGCGTCTCGGTCGACGCGAACCGCTCGACGGTGCAGATGACGATGCGCACCGAGAACCTGGGTGACGACTTCGACGCCGAGGTCTACCTCGCTCAGCGGAAGGTCCCCGATGGCGGTCACGGCCTCATGATGCGCGCCGAGGTCCGCGACGGGGTGCTGACCTCGCTGCACGGCTCCTCGATGCCCGACGTCACGGAGGAGGTCAACGTGACCCAGCTCCCCGCGGACGCACTGGCCTTCAGCCGCCGCGGCGCGGACGTCACGCTCGGGGTGCGCACGTCGCTCCTGCCCTGGACCGGGGCGATCCACGTCGGCGGCCAGCTCGACGACCGCGCAGGAAGCACTCGCTTCATCGCCGAGTCGGCCCCGACAGGCTTCGGGGTGTTCCCGACCTTCCTCGGACCGGTCACCACGGCCGCCGACCCGACGACGACCGCCCTCAGCCTGTCGGCGCCCTGGCAGGTCTACGGCCAGGCTCGCGCCACCGTCCTCACGGCCACGGTGCCCGCCGGCGCCGCCGGCTCGGTGACGTTCCGCGACGGCGCCACGACCCTCGGCACCGTCAAGCAGGTCGGCGGCGTCGCCCGCCTCAGCCTGCCGCGCGCGCTGCGCGCCGGCGTCCACACGCTCACCGCGACCTTCGCCCCCACCGACCGCGTCCGGTACTCCCCCAGCACCGCGGCCACGTGGCTGACCGTGTCCGCGCAGCCGACCACGACGACCGTCCGCGTCTCCAAGAGCAAGCAGAAGTACCGGGGCAAGCCCGCGCGCCTGGCCGTGACCGTCTCCGGACGCGCGTCCGGCACCGTGACCATCCTCGACGGACGACGCCGGCTGAAGGTCGTCCGCGTGAACGACGGCCGCGCCACGTACACGCTCCCCCGCACGCTCAAGGCGGGCAAGCACCGCATCACGGCGGTCTTCCGGCCCGCCATCGCCGGCACGTACGCCGGCTCGACCTCGCGACCGGCGCGGCTCACCGTCACCCGCTGACGTCCGGACGCACGAAGGGCCGGGACCTCGTGGTCCCGGCCCTTCGTCATGCGTGCGTCACTGCGGTGGACGGCTCGCCGCCAGGAACGTGTCGCTGAACAGGTCGAAGTCGTCGCTCGGCCCGCGGCCGCTGCCGCCCCCGCCGAGGATGCTCGCGAGCTCGCCGACCGCGCGGTCGATGCGCGAGGTCAGCGCGCCCTTGCCCTCGCTGCCCCAGTCGTGCGGGCTGGCGAAGATGCCGGTCGGGACGACCAGCGCCTGCAGGTAGGCGAACAGCGGACGCAGCGCGAAGTCGATCGCCAGCGAGTGCCGCGCCGTGCCGCCGGTGGCGGCCAGCAGGACGGGCTTGCCGGTGAGGGCGTCCGGCTCCAGGCCGTCCAGGAACGACTTGAACAGGCCCGGGTAGGACGCCTTGAAGATCGGCGTGACGACGACGAGCGCGTCCGCGCCGGTCACCGCGTCGACGACCGGGCGCAGGTTCCCGTTCGGGAAGCCGGTCAGCATCGCGTCCGTGACGTCGTGGGCGTAGGCCCGCAGCGAGTGGATCTCGGTCTCCGCGTCCGGGATCTGCGCCCGGACGGCGGCGAGCACCTGCTCGCCGAGCATGGTCGAGCTGGACGGCTCGCTGAGCCCGCTGGTGAGGGCGACGACCTTGGTCATGCGTGCACCTCCTCGGTGCTGGTGTCCTCGGCGGCCTTCGCGTCGGCGACCATCTTGGCCGCGACGCGCGAGGCGTGGTCGGGGGTGTCGGGCACGTCCGCCGGACGGCGGGCGGCGAACTCGGCGCGCAGCGTGGGCAGCACCTCGCCGAGCAGGTCGAGCTGGTTCAGGACGGTCTTCAGCGGCAGGCCGGCGTGGTCGACCAGGAACAGCTGGCGCTGGTAGTCACCGAAGTAGTCCGCGAAGGTGAGCGTCTTCTCGACGAACTCCTGCGGGCTGCCGACGGTCAGCGGCGTCTGCTCGGTGAAGTCCTCCAGGCTCGGGCCGTGGCCGTAGACCGGCGCGTTGTCGAAGTACGGACGGAACTCCTTCACCGCGTCCTGGCTGTTGCGCGCCAGGTAGAACTGGCCACCCAGGCCGACGATCGCCTGGTGCGGGTCGCCGTGGCCGTAGTGCGCGTAGCGCTGGCGGTAGAAGTTGATCAGCCGGATGTAGTGCTCCTTCGGCCAGAAGATGTTGTTCGCGAAGTAGCCGTCGCCGTAGAACGCGGCCAGCTCGGCGACCTCCGGCGTCCGGATCGAGCCGTGCCACACGAACGGCGCGACGCCGTCGAGCGGGCGCGGGGCGAGCGTGAAGCCCTGCAGCGGCGAGCGGAACTCACCGCTCCAGTTCACGACCTCCTCGTCCCAGAGCTTGCGCAGCAGGTGGTAGTGCTCGACGGTCAGCTCGACCGCCTTGCGGCCGTCGTAGCCGAACCACGGGTAGACCGGCGCGGTGTTGCCACGGCCGAGCATGAGGTCCATGCGGCCGTCGACCAGGTGCTGCAGGTTCGAGTAGTCCTCGGCGATCTTGACCGGGTCGTTGGTCGTGATCAGCGTGGTGGACGTCGAGAGCTTGATGCGCTCGGTCAGCGCGCCGATGTGGGCCAGCAGGGTCGTGGGGCTGGAGGGGTGGAACGGCGGGTTGTGGTGCTCGCCGGTCGAGAACACGTCCAGGCCCACCTCCTCGGCCTTGCGCGCGATCGCGACGGTCGCCTTGATGCGCTCGTGCTCGGTGGGCGTGATCCCCGTGGTGGGGTCCTCGGTGACGTCCCCGACCGTGAAGATCCCGAACTCCATGCCAGCCATGGCCTGCTCCTCAGCTCGTCCAACGTTCTTGTTGAATCTTCAACCACCATACGGGCACAGATGTTCCCGGGACAAGAGGAGGTGCGTCACAGCCCGCTAGAAGGCGTCGACGACGTCGCGCAGGGCGGCCACGGCGCAGCCGACCTGCCACGGTCCGTCCTGGCCGGCGAGGGTGGCGTGCTCGGGGTGCTTCTCCCAGGTCGTGGCCTGCACGCGCACGGCCAGCCGGTCGTCGATCATCGCGGCGTCGCGACGGACGACCTCGGGATCGGTGAACACGGCCGGCAGGTCCGAGCGGCCCTCGACGTCCTGGGCGCGGTACCCGGCGATGGTCGTCGCGTGGTGCAGGCGCCAGACCTCGAGCTGCGCGTCGTCGCAACGGTCGTCCCCGTAGGCGCGGGACGCGGCGGCCGGATCGACGCCCAGGGCCGCGCACAGCGCCTCGGCGTAGGCCTCGACGATGGCGCTGGTGGAGGGCGTCTCGCTGGTGGTCGTCACGCGCCGAGCCTAGAAAACGTTTGGCAGCCGCGCACCGCCGGGTCCCCCGGGACGGGTCCGCGGGCGCCGCTCAGGCGTCCCGCGGCGCCGGCGGGACGGCCGCCATGATCCCGCGGACGGCCGCCTCGACCCGCGCGACGGCGTGCGGGTCCGTCAGGCGTCCGCCGCGGAGCAGCAGCCCGGTCGGGACGTCCACCACGCAGGCACGGACCGCGTCGACGGCCAGGGCGTCGTCGCGGCCGAGGGCGAGCCCGGCCAGCCGGGTCAGGACCGTGCCCACCTGCCGCCGCAGTCCGCGGAGCCGCTCGCGCAGGTCGTCCGGGACGTCCTCCTCGAGCAGCTCGTCCAGCCGGACCAGGAGCAGGAACGACGCGCTGGTGGGCGACCGCTCGGCCACGACGCTCGCCGCCTGGGCAGCCGCGACGACGGGGCCGAACGCATCGTCCGGGTCCCGCTCGACCGCCTCCTCGACCACCTCCTGCTGGACGACCAGGAAGCGTTCGGCCTCGCGCAGGTACGCCCGTGCGACCAGCCCGGCCCGGGAGCCGAACGCGTGGTAGATGGCCCCGTTGGACGCCCCCGACTCCCGCGCCAGCTCGCGCAGGGTCAGTCCGTGGACGCCGCGCTCGACCATGAGCGCGGTCGCCCGGTCGATCAGCGCGTCGAGGTCGTGCTCGCGCGGCCGGCCCACCGGTTCAGCCCTGCGGCTCGCGCAGCGCGGCGACGGCCGTGGCGAACATCGTGGCCTTGATCGCGCCGAGCGTGGTGCGGTCCTTGCCGGCCAGGTCGCGCACCCGGGCCGCGGCCGCCTCGCGCAGCTCCTCCAGCGGGGCGTGGACGTCGACGAGCCCCGCCTCGACCGCCTCGGCGCCGCCGTAGCGGCGACCCGTCGTCATCGCCTCGACGGCGGTGCCGGCGCTCGTCTTGGCCTGGATGAGCGCGGCCATGCCCGGCGTGAACGGGATGTGGATGTCGACCTCGGGGAAGCAGAAGTAGCCGCGGTCGGTGCGCATGGCCCGGAAGTCGTGCGCGGTCGCGAGCATCGCGCCGGCCCCGAACGCGTGGCCGTTCACCGCCGCGACGGTCGGGACGGGGAGCGTCAGCATCGTCGCGAGCACGCCCTGCACCCGCTCGACGTAGGCGCCCAGCTGCTCGGGGTGCGCACCGAGGTGGTCCAGGTCCAGGCCGTTGGAGTAGAAGCGTCCGGACCCGGTGGTCACGACGACCGCGGGCTCGGTCGAGCCGGCCACCTCGGCGAGCACGTCCTCCATCGCGGTCAGCCAGGACGGGCTGAAGCGGTTCTCGTCGTCACCGAGGTCGATCGTCCAGACCGGACCGTCGACGGTCACGCCGGGCGTGCGTGTCTGCGTCATGGCGCCATAGTAGAGCGGCTGCTCTATTACGTCCACAGGCCGCGTCCCGGGAAACCTCACCGGGCCGGACGCTCAGCGGTGGGCGGCGAAGAACGTCCGGAGCAGGGTCGCGGACTCCTCGGCCAGGACGCCCGACGCCACCTCCGGACGGTGCGGGAGCCGGCGGTCGCGGACGACGTCCCACAGCGAGCCGACGGCGCCGGCCTTCTCGTCGAAGGCGCCGAACACGAGCCGCGCCACGCGGGCCTGGACGAGCGCCCCGGCGCACATGGTGCACGGCTCCAGCGTCACGACCAGGGTGCAGCCGTCGAGCCGCCACGAGCCGAGCGCCTGCGCCGCCTCGCGCAGCGCGACGACCTCGGCGTGGGCCAGCGGGTCGGCGTCGACCTCGCGCAGGTTGCGACCCTCGCCGACGACGGCACCGGCCGGGTCGAGCACGACGGCGCCCACCGGCACGTCGGAGTCGGCCGCGGCCCGCTCCGCGAGCGCCAGCGCGCGGCGCATCGCCTCGGCGTCGTTCACCCGACCAGGGCGTTGAGCTCGTCGCCGAACCCGAGCCGCTCGGCGATCTCCAGCAGCGTCTCGTCGGGGTAGGCGTCGGGGTCGCAGAGCAGGTCGAGCTCGCTGCCGGACAGGCCCAGGTCGCTGACGATGTCGAGGTCGCCGGCGGGGTCGGCGTCGGCGTCCGGCGCCGGGTCGGCCAGGTCGAGCTGGTCGGCGACGTCGGCGGCCAGGTCGTAGTCGGTCACGGCCGTGACGTCGGAGAGCATGAACCGCGTGTAGGGGCCCGAGACGCGCACGAGGACGAAGAACTCCTCGTCGACCGCGACCATGCCGAGCACGCCCACGTCCGACGGGAAGCGCCGCAGCGCCTCCACCAGGTCGCCGACGTCCTGGGTGACGCCCGTCTTGAGCTCGGCGACCTGCCAGACGCCCTGGTCGCGGTACGCGGCTACTGCGAAGTCGACGTCGTCGTCGGCCATGTCACACCCTCTCCTGGTCCTGCGTCGAGGATGTCAGAGTGCGCACCGGGCCGCCAGGGTGACGACGGCCTCGCGGTCAGCCGGCGAGGCCGCGCTCGCGGTAGGTGCGCGGCGGCACGCCGAGGGCGCGGCTGAACACCCGGCTGAAGTGGGCCGGATCCTCGAAGCCGCACAGCTGGGCGACGTCCGCGACGGAGAGGTACGACCGCTCGGCGTCCAGCAGCAGGGAGCACGCCCGGTCGATGCGACGAGCGCGCACGTAGCGCGCGACCGGACCGACCTCGGCGGCGAAGGCGTCGTAGAGCCGGCGGCGCGAGACGCCGACGACGACCGCCACGCGCGACGGCTCGAGCTCGGGGTCGTCGAGGTGCTCCTCGATGTAGGCGCGGGCCTGCTCGACGATGACGGCGTGCTCGGTGCTGGCCGGGAGCCGGTGGCGGGGCGTGTCGGCGACGACGCGCGACGCCAGGTCGGCCAGCTGGGCGACGGACATGAGCGGACGCCCGCGCGACTCGGCCACCATCGCGGCCCGCAGCTGGTCGAGCGCCGGGCTGCGCAGGGCCGTCGCCGCGGTCGCCGCGATCTGGTCGTGCGAGACGGTCAGGGCGTCGCGCGGCACCAGGGTCACGAGGATGCCGAACGGCATCGCGCTGCCGACGTCGTAGGGGTCGGACGTGTCGTAGAGCGCGATGTCGCCGCGCTGCAGCATGGCCAGCCGGCCGTGCTGGCGCAGGCCGATGTGGCCGCCCAGGTTGAGCGCGAACTTCACCTTGTCGCGGCCGAACCCGGACGCCAGCTCCGGCGTGCGGCGGGCGACGTGGGCCGTCGCGTGCAGCGCGCAGAACCGCGCCTCGTCCCGCTGGTGCATCGTCATGTTGCCCTGCACGACGCTCTGGGCGCCGGTGATGCGCAGCGGCACCAGCATCCGCGAGCTGGCCTCGGCCCAGGACCGCAGGGTCTTGGGCACGGGTGAGCGGCGCGTGTCGAACTCGTCGTAGGCCAGGACGGACTGCGCAGTCATGGTCACGACCTCCCTTCGCAGCAGCACCCCCGATGTGACGTGGATCATAGCCCGGTCGCCCGTGTCCGGACTTGGACATCCGTGCGGGCGGAACGCTCAGCCGAGCCGGCTCGCGACGCCCTCCAGCACGTCCTCGGCGCCCGGGCGCGCCACGAGCTGGACGCCGACCGGCAGCCCGTCGCGCGGCACCGGCACGCTCACCGACGGGGCGCCCAGGACGTTGGCGATCGAGGTCTCGCGGGTCAGCACCGGCTCGACCGGCCACCGGCGTCCGGCCAGCTCGACCTCGTGCTCGCCGATGCGCGGCGCGGTGACCGGCACGGTGGCGCCGAGCAGGACGTCGGCGTCGCGCCAGACGTCCGCCACCCAGGCGACGGCGCGTGCCGCGACCGCGTCCGCCCGGGCCGCCTCGGCGTCCGTGACCGGCCCGAGGTCCATGAGCGCGGCGACGTCGGCACCGAAGCCGCCCGGCTCGCGCGCGTACGCGTCCCGGTGGACCCGCTCGGCCTCCCGGCGGACACGGGTCAGCACCGCCATGGCCCGCTCGGCGGCCGGCGGCTCCGGCGTCACGCGGCGGACGTCCAGCCCCGCGTCGGCCAGCACCCTCGCGGCACGCTCCACGCCCTCGGCGACGGCCGGGTCCCAGGCGTCCGCGTCGTCCACGAGCGCGACGCGCCCGAGCGGGGGGCCGGCGGTCCCGGTCCCCCGCCCCCCGAGCAGCGCGGCGCGCGCCACGGAGACGTCGGCCACGGTGCGCCCGAGCAGGCCGACGTGGTCGAGCGACGCCGCCAGCGGCATGACGCCGGTCATCGGCAGCCAGTCGCGGGACGGCTTGTAGCCCACGCACCCGCTGAGCGCGGCGGGGATGCGAGCGCTGCCGGCGGTGTCGGTGCCGATCGCCAGCAGGCAGCTGCGGACGACGACGGACGCCGCCCCGCCCCCGGACGAGCCGCCCGGCACCCGGTCGGCGTCGTGCGGGTTGCGGGTGGGCCCGAAGTGCGCGCTGTCGGTGCGACCGCCCCAGGCGAGCTCGTGCGTCGCCTGCTTGCCCAGCACCACCGCCCCGCACGCGCGCAACCGCTCCACGACGGCGGCGTCGCGCGACGGCACGTGGCGCTCGAAGCGCGGGCTGCCGTACGTCGTCCGCAGGCCGGCGGTGTCGACGAGGTCCTTCACCCCGACCGGGATGCCGTGCAGCGGGCCACGACGTTCACCCCGGCTCAGCGCGGCCTGCGCAGCCCGGGCCTGGGCGAGCGCCCCGTCGGCGTCCACCGTCGTCCAGGCGTGCACCCTGGGCTCGGTCCGCTCGACCTGCGCCAGGTAGGCCTCGGTGAGCTCGACCGCCCCCACGTCGCCGCGCTCCAGGGCGGCCGCCGCCGCGACCAGGTCGAGGTCGACCAGGTCGCTCACGTGCGCACCGCCGGACACGGCTCGGCCGCCGGAGCGCGGGTCACCCGGTAGTCGACCGGGAAGAGCGAGAGGCCCCAGCGGTCGTGCACGGTGCCCCACAGCCCACGCGGCAGTCGCGTCGCGACCAGGATCGCCACGCAGCCCAGCAGCACCAGGTACCAGGAGCCGGCGTCGGCCAGCACCTGCTGGAGCAGGAAGTAGACGATCGCCCCGACGATCGGTCCCTCGAGGTAGCCGATGCCGCCGATCACGACGATGAAGATCATCGACGCCGACCACTGGACGCTGAAGATGGCGTTCGGCTGGACGCTCAGCGCGTCGACCACGAGCACGCCACCGGCCGCGCCGCAGCCGGCCGCCGAGACGAGGTACATGACCCGCTTGGCCCGGGTGACGTCCACGCCGCTCGCCCGGGCCGCGACCTCGTCGTCGCGCACGGCGGTCAGGGCGAGCCCGATGCGTCCGCGCAGGAGCCAGAAGCAGGTCGCCACCGACACCACCGCCACGCCGAGCGCCAGCCAGTAGGTGAACGCGGCCCGCATGGTGGCGTCGACGTCGTTCATGCCGGTCAGCGAGCGACCGCTGGGGCCGCCGAGCGAGTCGATCTTGACCAGCACGAGTCGGTAGACCTCGGCGATCACCCAGGTGCCGACGGCGAAGTAGTCGCCGCGCAGGCGGAAGGCCAGGAACGAGGTCGGCAGGGCCAGGGCCGCGGCGGTCACCGCCGCCATGAGGACGCCCAGGTACGGGGGCACCCCGGCGTCCGCCAGCGCCACGACCGTGTACGCCCCGACGCCGATGAACGCCTGCTGGCCGACCGACACCAGTCCGCCGAAGCCGGCGAGCAGGTTCCACATGCTGGCGATGACGATCAGCACGAACAGCGAGACCAGCGAGCTCGTGACGTCCTCGTAGACCAGGAACGGCAGGGCGACGAGCACGAGCAGCAGCACGGCGCCGACCACGGAGGTGGGCCGGGTCGAGCGGCCGGACCGGCTGACCGCCGGCACCCCGGCACTCACGAGGCCCTCGCCGGGACGAGGCCCTGCGGGCGGAACGCGAGCACGAGCAGGAACAGCAGGTGGCCGGCCAGCACCGAGCTGGACGGGTCGGCGACCGCGACGAGGCTCTGGACGACACCGAGGGCCAGGCCGCCGAGCAGCGTCCCCCACAGCGACCCCAGGCCGCCGATGACCACGGCCTCGAACGCGAACAGCAGCTGGGCCGGGCCGAGCGACGGGTCGAACGACGAGCGGATAGCCATGACGATGCCGGCCATCGCCACGGTGGCGAACGCGATCGCCGACGCGATGCCGTAGACCCGGCGGGCGTCGGCACCGACGAGCGCCGCGGTCTGCGGGTCGTCGGAGGTGGCGCGCATGATGCGGCCGCTGGACGTCCGGCTCAGGAACAGCTGGATCGCGACGATCGACCCGACGGCCAGCACCAGCCCCGTGATGCCCACGTACGACAGCGACACGTCGCCGACCTCGAGGGCGGACGTCGCGAACGAGCCGGCGTCCAGCGTGCGGGTGTCGGCCGAGAACAGCTCGAGCAGCAGGTTCTGGATGACGACGGACAGGCCGAACGTCACCAGCAGCGTGGCGAGCGGGCCGGACTGCAGGCTGCGCTGCAGCAGCAGCCGCTGCGTCAGGTAGCCGACCACGCTGAACACCGGCACGGTGACGACCGCGACGAGCCACAGCGGCAGCGACGTGGCGCTCAGCGTCACGAACGCGCAGAACGCCGCGACGATCGCCAGGTCGCCGTGGGCGAGGTTGACGATGCGCATGACGCCGAACACGACCGACAGGCCGCAGGCGAACAGGGCGTAGAGGCCGCCCAGCAGCAGCCCCTGGGCGAGAGCGTTGACGACGTCCATCTAGGCCTCCGCGAGTCCGAAGTAGGCGGCCTCGACCGCGGCGCGGTCGAGCTGGGACGGTGGTCCGGCCAAGGTGGTGCGTCCTTCCAGGAGGCAGTGCACGTGATCGGCGACGGCCATCGCCTGGGACACGTCCTGCTCGACGAGCAGGACGGCGCAGCCCTCCGCGACGATGCGCGGCAGGGTCTCGTAGATGCGGCGGACGACGACGGGCGCGAGGCCCAGCGAGAGCTCGTCGAGCATGAGCACGCGGGGGTTGGTCATGAGTGCGCGGCCGATGGCCACGGCCTGCTGCTGGCCGCCGGACAGCGACCCGGACGGCTGGCGACGCCGCTCGGGCATCCAGTCGAACAGCTCGTAGACGGCGGCGAGGTCCCACGACCCCGACCGGCCGGCGTTGCGCCCGGTGAGCAGGTTCTCCTCCACGGTGAGCGAGGGGAAGAGCCGGCGGCCCTCGGGCACGAGCGCGACCCCGCGGCGCACCCGGCGGTGCGCCGGGAGCTCCGTGACGTCCTCGCCGTCCAGCAGCACCCGGCCCGAGGACGCGGGCAGGGCGCCGGCCAGGCAGCGCAGCAGCGTCGTCTTGCCCGCGCCGTTCGCGCCGATGACGGCGACCTTCCCGCCCGCGTCGAGCTCGAGGTCCAGCCCGCTCACGGCCCGCAGCTGGCCGTGGTGGACGTCCAGGTCGTGCACCTGCAGCACCGCGCTCATGCGGCTCCCTCCTCGGACGGGTCCTGGCCCAGGTAGATCTCCCGGACCACCGGGTCGCGCAGCACCTGCTCGGGGTCGCCGTCGGCGACCAGACGCCCGCCGGCCAGGCAGGCCAGCCGGTCGACCGTCGCCAGCAGGGCGTGGACGACGTGCTCGATCCAGACCACGGCGACGCCGTCGGCGTGCACCGCGCGGACCAGCTCGACCAGCTCGGCCACCTCGGGCTCGGTGAGCCCGCCGGCGACCTCGTCGAGCAGCAGGACCCGCGGCCGGCTGGCCAGGGCGCGCGCCACCTCGAGCCGCTTGCGCTGCAGCAGCGACAGCGCGTCGCCGCGGGTGTTGGCCAGGTGGGCCAGCCCGCAGCGCTTCAGCGCGTCGTGCGCGAGGCTCAGCGCCTCGTCCCCCCGCGCACCGGCCCCCTCGGTCGCCGCGAGCAGCGTGGTCGCGAACGTCGTCATGCCTCCGAAGGGCCGCGGCACCTGGTACGTCCGCCCGAGACCGGCGCGGGTGCGCTGGTGCACGGACGTGCGCGTGACGTCCCGGCCGTCCAGCACGACCCGGCCCGCGTCCGGGGCCAGGTCGCCGCCGGTCATCGCGAACAGCGACGACTTGCCGGCGCCGTTCGGCCCCACGATGCCCAGCGCCTCGTGCGGACCGACCTCGAGGTCCAGCCCGTCGGCGACGACGACCTGGCCGAACTTCTTGCTGAGGCCCTCGAGCCGCAGCAGGGCGTCGGCCATCAGGCGTTCGTCGGCTCGAGGTCGCCGCCGACCGGCACGTCGGGGTTGGGGGTGTTGTCGACGACGACGACCTCCCAGTCGAACTCCTTGCCCGGGCGCCACTGGACGCCGACCGGGTGCTGGATCGCGATGCCCGGCTCGGGGCCCTTCGTGAAGTCCAGCGGCCCGCTCATGCCGCGGTACGACATGCTCCGCAGCTTCGCGGCGACGTCGTCCTTGTCCTTGGGGTCGTCGGCCTGCTTGAACGCCTCGATCGCGATCTCGAACAGCGAGTAGACCGAGCCCAGGGCCTGCGTCCACTGCTTGCCCGTGCTCTGCGAGAACGCCGCGGCGAGGTCCTTCGCGCTGGTGCCGTCGATGCTGGACTCGTACGGGTGCGACGAGCTCCACCAGCAGTCGGTGGCGATGTTGTTCGACAGGCGTCCCAGGGCGTCCGCCTCGGCCGGGAACAGCATCACCTTGGCCACGGTGGCCAGGCGCGGGCGGAAGTCCTGCTGCTGCGCCTGCTTCCAGAAGGTCTGGAAGTCCGGCGGGATGGGCGTCGTGGTGAACAGCTCGGCACCCGACCGCTTGAACGTGTTGATCTGGGCGCTGAAGTCCGTCGTGCCGTCCTGGTACTTGCCGCCGTCGACCGGGTTGTAACCGGCGTCCTTCATGAGCGGCCCGAGGCCGTTGCGGAAGGCGTTGGCGTCGGTGTCGTCGGGCCACAGCGCGGCGACCTCCTGCGACGAGGCGCCGATGCGGTCCCACATCGGGAAGAAGCAGTCGGCGAACTGCTGCATGCCGAAGAAGAACATCGTCGTGTACTGGAAGCCCTCGCCGGACTTCCCGCCGCGGCCGTGGAACCACGCCTCCCACGGGGCGATGGTCGTGACGTTCGGGACGCCGGCCGCCTCGCACTGGTCGGCCACGGGGTTCGTGGTGTCGGGCGTGCCGGAGGCGACGACCAGGTCGACCTTGTCGCGGGTGATGAGCTGCTTGGTGACCTCGGTGGCGCGCGTGGGGCTGGACTGGGTGTCCTTCACCACGATCTCGATCGTGCGCTTCTTCCCACCCGCCTTGAGCCCGCCGCGCATCGCCTCGCGCACCTGCTCGACGACGAACGCGTCGGACGTGGCGAAGCTGGCGAGCGCCCCGGTCTTGGGGGTGACGAGGCCGATCTTCAGCACGTCCGCGTCGGACGCGCTGGAGCCCTTGAGGCCGCCGCACGCGCTGAGCAGCGTGCCGCCGCCGACGGCGGCCGCGCCGAGGCCGGCGAGCTGGAGGAAGCGCCGGCGGTCGACGCCGGAGGACGAGCTGGAGGACGTGGGGGACATGGCTGCTCCTGCAGGGGTCGGAGGGACGGTCAGAGCTGACGGGCGGGCGGGGTGCGCCGCACGGTGATCCACCGGGTCTCGGTGAAGGCCTCGACGTTGGCGGTGGCGCCGCCGAACCGCGCCCCGGTGCCGGAGGCACGGACGCCGCCGAACGGGGCGTTCGCCTCGTCGTTCACGGTCTGGTCGTTGACGTGGACGATGCCGGTGGGGATGCGCTCGGCGAGCGCGAGCCCGCGCATGACGTCGCGGGTGACGATGCCCAGGGCGAGGCCGTACTCGCTGGCCGCCGCGATCGCGACCGCCTCGTCGTCGTCGCGGAACGGGACCACCGCGGCGACCGGTCCGAAGACCTCCTCGGCGAACGCCGGGGCGTCGTGCGGCACGTCGCCGAGCACGGTGGGTCGGTAGAAGAGCTCGTCGAACCAGCCGCCCGCGTGCACCTTCGCGCCGCGGCGCTCGCTCTCCTCGACCAGGGCGTGGATGCGGTCGCGCTGGCCGGCGTCGATGACCGGGCCGAGGGCGACGCCCTCGCTCGTCGGGTCGCCGACGACCAGCGTCTCGGCCTTGGCCGCGAGCCGGCTGACGAACTCGTCGTGGACGCTCTCGTGCACCAGGTGACGGCCGACGGTCATGCAGACCTGGCCCTGGTGGAAGAACGAGCCCCACGCGGCCTGCTCGACGGCCTCGGCGACGTCGGCGTCCTCGAGCACGACGAGCGCGGAGTTGCCGCCGAGCTCGAGGTGGGCGCGCGTCAGGTGCTCGGCGGCGGTCGCGCCGACCGCCCGGCCGGCCGCGGTCGAGCCGGTGAAGGAGACGACGCGCACGTGCGGGTCCTCGACGATCGCCTGCCCGACGTCCGCGCCGCCCGGCACGAGCTGCAGCAGCCCGGCGGGCAGGCCGGCCTCGGCGAGCACCCGGGCGATGAGCACGCCGCCGGTGACGACGGTGCGGGGGTCCGGCTTGAGCAGCACCGCGTTGCCGAGCGCGAGGGCGGGGGCCACGGACCGGATGCTCAGGATCAGCGGCACGTTGAACGGGGAGATGACGCCGACGACGCCCGCGGGCAGGCGGCGCGAGAACGACAGCCGGTCGTCCTCGCTGGCCAGCACCTCGCCCTGCGGGGCGGACGGCAGCGCAGCCGCGGCCCAGCACTCCTCGGCGGCGACGTGCAGCGAGAAGCCGGCCATCATCGGCACGGCGCCGACCTCGCGGACGTTCCAGCCGGACAGCTCGGCCGCGTGCTCGGCGAACAGGTCGCCGGCCCGTCGCAGCACCGCGGCCCGGGCCGGGTGGGGCAGCGCGGCCCAGGCCCGCTGGGCCTCGTGCGCCGAGCGTGCCGCGTCCCGGACGTCGTCGGGGCTCGCGAGACCGGCCTGGGCCAGCTCGGCGCCGGTCGCCGGCTCGACGACGGGCACCGTGCCGCCGGCACCCGGACGCCAGTCGCCGTCCACGAAGATCCGCCCCTGCCACGGGGCCCGGTCGAGGAATGTCACGGTGTCGCTCCTGCTCGTCGGTGTGCGTCGAGCCGGAATCTAGGCACGCGACGAGGGGGCGGACGCGCTGCTGCACGGACGTCCAAGCCGACCCCCGGGGCCCTCGCACGGACGTCCAAGTCCGTGACCCCCGTCACGCCGGCGGGCGCGTCCTGCCGCGGCGCCGGGGGACGCCCGTCACCGCTAGGCTCGACGCATGCACGTCCACGTCGCCGACCACCCGTTGATCTCGCACAAGCTCACCGTGCTGCGCGACCGCGAGACCGACTCCCCCACGTTCCGCAGGCTCGCCGAGGAGCTCGTGACCCTGCTGGCGTACGAGGCGACCCGCGACGTGCGCGTCGAGCCGGTCGACGTGCAGACGCCCGTCGCCACGGCCACCGGCGTGCGGCTCACGTCGCCGCGTCCGCTCGTCGTCCCGATCCTGCGCGCGGGCCTGGGCATGCTCGAGGGCATGCAGCGCCTGCTGCCGACCGCCGAGGTCGGGTTCCTGGGCATGATCCGCAACGAGGAGACGCTCGAGGCCGACACCTACGCCGAGCGCCTGCCCGACGACCTGGCCGGGCGCCAGTGCTACGTGCTCGACCCGATGCTGGCCACCGGCGGCACGCTCGCGGCGGCCATCGACTTCCTGGTGAAGCGCGGCGCCGACCACATCACGGCGGTGTGCCTGCTGGCGGCGCCCGAGGGCGTGGCGCGCGTCGAGCGCGACCTGGCCGACGTCGGCGTGCCGGTCACGCTGGTGACGGCCGGCCTGGACGAGCGCCTCGACGAGAACGGCTACATCGTGCCGGGCCTGGGCGACGCGGGCGACCGCCTGTACGGCGTCGTCTGACGCTCGCCGTCCAGGCGGCCGGCGCGGGTCAGCCGAGCACGTCGGTGTTGAAGATGACCCAGAAGATGACGACGATCGCGATCGCGCCGATCAGCAGGCCGATGCCGCGGCCCCAGACCTCGTCATCGCCCTCGGGGCGGTCGTACTGGTCCTTGTCCATCGGGACTCCCTGGTCTCGAACGGCTCCCTCCGCGCGGCCAGCCTAGGGCAGCGCCGGTCCCGGCGCAGGGACGTGACGCCTGCTGGACGTCCCTGGGCCGCCGTGCGGCGCTTGGGCGAGGGCGACAGAGTGTGGGGGTGAGCGACGAGGCCCTCGACACCGGCGTGCCCTGCACCGCCGAGACCCCCGACCCCCGCCGCTGGCGCATCCTGGCGGTGACCCTGGTGGTCGGCTTCATGTCGCTGCTGGACGTCACGATCGTCAACGTCGCCATCCCCTCGATCCAGGAGGGCCTGGACTCCTCCGCGTCCACGGTGCAGTGGGTCGTCTCGGGCTACGCGCTCGCGTTCGGCCTGACCCTGGTCGCCGGCGGACGCCTCGGCGACGCGTACGGACGTCGCCGGCTCATGCTCGGCGGGCTCGTCGGGTTCGTGCTCTCGAGCGCGGCGGTCGGCCTCGCCCCCACCGCCGAGCTGGTCATCGTCGCCCGGCTCCTGCAGGGCGCCGCCGCCGGGCTGCTGACGCCGCAGAGCTCGGGCCTCATCCAGGAGCTGTTCTCCGGCTCCGAGCGCGGCCGCGCGTTCGGCTACTTCGGGCTCACCGTGTCGATCGCCTCGGCCGCCGGACCGCTGCTGGGCGGCCTCATCATCGCCGCCGCGGGGCCCGAGCTCGGCTGGCGCCTGCTGTTCCTCATCAACGTCCCGATCGGGCTGGTCGCCATGGTCGCAGTCGCCCGGCTGGTGCCGCCGCCCGACGACGGCGCGTCCCCCGACCGCATCGACGTCGCCGGGGCCGTGCTGCTGGGCCTCAGCGTGCTGTGCCTGCTGTACCCGCTGGTGAGCATCGAGGCCGGACGCCGGCTGCCGCTCGTCCTGCTCGTCGGGGTGCCGCTGTTCGCTTACGCCTTCGGCCGCTGGGAGCGCCGCCTCGTCCGCCGCGGCCACTCGCCGCTCCTCGACCTCGACCTGCTGCGCCGACTGCCGGGCTACGGCAGCGGGATGCTCATCGGCACGCTGTACTTCACCGGCTTCACCGGCGTCTTCCTGACGGCATCGGTCTGGCTGCAGGACTCGCGCGACGTCAGCGCGCTGCACGCCGGCCTCCTGCTCACTCCGTTCGCCGCCGGCTCGGCGATCTCGTCGCCGCTGGCCGGACGGTTCGTGAACCGCGTCGGACGTCCGCTCACGGTCGTCGCCATCGCGGCGATGATGGCCGCCGTGGCCGCTGCGGCCGCGATCGGGCCCGGACGCACGACTCCCGAGCTGGCCTGGGCGTTCGCCCCGTTCCTGTTCCTGGCCGGGCTGGGCGGCGGCGCCGTCGTCAGTCCCAACATCACGCTCACGCTGAGCGAGGTGCCGCCGCGCATGGGCGGCGCGGCCGGCGGCGCCCTGCAGACCGGACAGCGCATCGGCTCGTCGATCGGCGCCGCGCTGCTCATGACCGTCTACCAGGTCGTCGCGGCCGACCAGGGTGGCGACGCCGGCTTCCGCACCGCGCTGGCGACCGCCCTGGCCGTCCTGTCGCTGGCGCTCGCCGCCGCGGTCGTCGCCTGGCGCACCGCCCGGCGGACGCCGGTCGCCGCCTGACCCTCGGGGGTCAGAGGGCGCGCAGGATGTCCTCGACCCGCTCCTTGGCGTCGCCGAACAGCATCTGGGTGTTGTCGCGGAAGAACAGCGGGTTCTGCACGCCCGCGTAGCCCGCGGCCATCGAGCGCTTGAACACCACGACGTTCTCGGCCTCCCAGACCCGCAGCACCGGCATGCCGGCGATCGGGCTGGACGGGTCCTCGGCCGCCGCCGGGTTCACCGTGTCGTTGGCGCCGATGACCAGCACGACGGACGTGTCGGCCAGGTCGTCGTTGACCTCGTCCATCTCCAGCACGATGTCGTAGGGCACCTTGGCCTCGGCGAGCAGCACGTTCATGTGCCCGGGCAGGCGTCCGGCGACCGGGTGGATGCCGAAGCGGACGTCCACGCCGCGCTCGCGCAGCTTCCGCACCAGGTCGGCGACGGGGTACTGCGCCTGGGCGACGGCCATGCCGTAGCCGGGGGTGATGACGACCGACCGCGCGTTCTTGAGCAGCTCGGCGGTGTCGGCGGCGTCGACCTCGCGGTGGTCGCCGTAGTCGGTGTCGGACGCCGGGCCGGCCTCGATGCCGAAGCCACCGGCGATGACCGAGATGAACGAGCGGTTCATCGCCTGGCACATGATGTAGCTCAGGTAGGCGCCCGAGGAGCCGACGAGCGCGCCGGTGACGATCAGCAGGTCGTTGTTGAGCAGGAAGCCCGACGCCGCCGCGGCCCAGCCCGAGTAGCTGTTGAGCATCGACACGACCACGGGCATGTCGCCGCCGCCGATGGACGCCACCAGGTGCCAGCCGAGCGCGAGCGCCAGCAGCGTCACCAGCACGAGCAGCCACAGGTGCGGGTCGGCCACGAACCAGATGGTCAGCAGCACGAACAGGCCGAGCGCGCCGAGGTTGAGGTAGTTCTTGCCCGGCAGCATGAGCGGGCTCGACTTCATCCGTCCCGACAGCTTGAGGAACGCCACGATCGAGCCGGTGAACGTCACCGCGCCGATGAAGACGCCGATGAACACCTCCGCGTCGTGGACGCCCGCCAGGTCGCCCAGACTCCAGTGGCGGTCCCGGTACTCCAGGTACGCGTTCCAGCCCACGAGCACCGCGGCCAGGCCGACGAAGCTGTGCAGCAGCGCGATGAGCTCGGGCATCTGCGTCATCTCGACGATGCGCGCGCGCCACAGGCCGATCGCGGCGCCGGCCACGACGGCCACGAGCAGCAGCAGGACCGGCAGCACCTCGTCGCGGTCGGCCGACACGTCGACGACGACCATGAACGTCGCGACGAGCGCGAGCGCCATGCCGGCGATCCCGAACGACAGGCCGCCGCGGGCGGTCTCGTGCTTGCTCAGCCCGGCGAGGCTGAGGATGAACAGGAGCGCGGCGACGACGTAGGCCGCGGTGGCGAGACTGAAGACGTCCACGGGCGGTCAGCCTTTCGAGAACATGCTGAGCATGCGTCGGGTCACGGCGAAGCCGCCGAAGACGTTGATGCTGGCCAGGAGCACGGCCGCGAACGCGAGGGTGCGGATCACGGCGTCGTCGTCGACCAGCTGGAGCATGGCGCCGACGACGATGATGCCGCTGATGGCGTTGGTGACGCTCATGAGCGGCGTGTGCAGCGCGTGGTGCACCTTGCCGATGACGTAGTAGCCGATGACGACGGCCAGCATGAAGACGGTGAAGTGCTGCGGCAGCGGGTCCGGCGCCGCGGCGACGACGAGGAAGTACGCGACCAGTCCGGCGACGGCCAGGCCGAGCTTCGTCGACGCGGCCATCGGCTGCTTGGCCGGGGCTGGCTCGGGCGTGGCGACGGGCTGCGCGGCCGGCGCGGCCGAGACCTGCACCGGCGGGGGCGGCCAGAGCGTGTCGCCCTCGTGCACGACGGTGATCGAGCGCTGCACGACGTCCTCGAGGTCCAGCACGAGGCGGCCGTCCTTCTCGGGGGTCAGCAGCTTGAGCAGGTTCACCAGGTTGGTGCCGTACAGCTGGGACGCCTGGGCGGGCAGGCGTCCGGCCAGGTCGGTGTAGCCCAGGATCGTCACGCCGTTCTCCGTGACGATCTTCTGGCCGGCGACGCTGCCCTCGACGTTGCCGCCCTGCGCGGCCGCCATGTCGACGACCACGCTGCCGGGCTTCATGCTGGCCACGTCCGCGGCGGTCAGCAGGCGCGGCGCGGGACGTCCGGGGATGAGCGCGGTGGTGATGACGATGTCGACCTCGCGGGCCTGCTCGGAGTAGATCTCCGCGGCCCGGCGGTCGTAGGCCTCGCTGGTGGCCTTGGCGTACCCGTCGCTGCTCTCCATCTGCTCCTCGACCTCCACGGCGAGGTACTCGCCGCCGATCGAGCGCACCTGGTCGGCGACCTCGGGACGCGGGTCGGTGGCGCGGACGACGGCGCCGAGGCTGCTGGCCGCACCGATCGCCGCCAGGCCGGCGACGCCGGCACCGGCGACCAGCACGGTGGCCGGCGGCACCTTGCCCGCGGCGGTCACCTGGCCGGTGAAGAAGCGTCCGAACTCGTGCGCCGCCTCGACGATGGCGCGGTAGCCGGCGATGTTGGCCATCGAGCTGAGCACGTCCATGGACTGGGCCCGCGAGATGCGCGGCACCGCGTCCATGGCCAGCGCGGTGATCGGCCGGCGCGACAGCGCCTCGACCAGCTCGGGGTTCTGCGCCGGGGCGAAGATGCCCACGACCGTCGCCCGCTCCGACATGCGGGCGATCTCGGCCTCGCTGGGCGCGACGACCTTGAGCACCACGTCGGCGGCCCAGGCCTGCTGGGCGTCGACGACCTCGGCCCCCGCCTCGGCGTAGGCCTCGTCGGGGAAGTCGGCGTGGCGGCCGGCCCCGGCCTCGACGACGACCTCGTATCCGAGCGCGATGAGCTGGCGGACCGTCGCGGGCGTGCCCGCGACCCTGGTCTCGCCGGGACTCGTCTCTGCGACGACCGCGATCAACATGGGGTGACCGTAGCCGTTGCGCAGGGCCGTCCTCTGTGACCTGGACCACCCGTCCGACGGGCGGGACCCATGTGACATCGGTAGTGGCACATTCACGATGTCACGGGTACGGTGCCCTCATGACTGCAACCGAACGCTTCGACGGACAGGTCGCGCTGGTCACCGGCGCGGCCCGCGGCATCGGCGCCGGCGTGGCCCGCGGCTACGTCGAGCGCGGCGGACGCGTGGCGCTCGTCGGCCTCGAGCCCGACCGCCTCGCCGCGCTCGCCGACGAGCTCGGCCCCGCCGCCGCGTGGTGGGAGGCCGACGTCCGCGACAGCGCGTCGCTGAAGGCGGCGATCGACGCCGCCGCCACGCACTTCGGCCGGCTCGACCACGTGCTGGCCAACGCCGGCATCGCCTCGTACGGCACCGTGCGGCAGACCGAGGACGCCACGTTCGAGCGCGTCGTCGACATCAACCTCAACGGCGTCTTCCGCACCCTCAAGCACGCCATCCCCCACCTGGAGCGCACCCGCGGCTACGCCCTGGTCGTCTCCTCGCTCGCCGCGTTCACCCCGGCTGCGGGGCTCGGCGCCTACACCGCCAGCAAGGCCGGGGCCGAGAACCTGGCCGTCGCGACCCGCCAGGAGGTCGCCCATCTCGGCATCACCGTCGGCTCGTGCCACCCGGGCTGGGTCGACACCGACATCGTCCGGGGCGCCGAGGACGACCTGCCGTCGTTCAAGCAGGCTCGTCAGCGCATGCCGTGGCCGGCGAACGGCACCGCCGACGTCGACCTGGCGGTCCAGCTGATCCTGCGCGGCATGGCCCGGCGCAAGACCCGCGTGTACGTGCCGGGCAAGGTCGCCGCCGCCGCCTGGAGCAAGGCGTTCGTCACCTCCAAGGCGGCCTGGCCGTACCTGCGCCGCGTCGTGGGGCCGCTCGTGCCGCAGATGGAGCGCGAGGTCGAGGCCCTGGGCCGCCAGCACAGCAACCACGTGCCGACCGGCCGCGGGACCGCCACCTCCTGAGCGTCCCTCCGGCTTCGGCATGCAGGTTGCTGCGCGCACCGATAGCGTCCGCGTGCCGAAGTCGTCGTGCCAAGGAGGGCGCATGAAGAAGTCCAAGGTCCTGCTCGCAGCAGCCGCCGTCATGGTCGTGCTGGGGGTGGTGCTCATGGTCATGCCGACCCCGGGCGAGCCCGATCTCGTCTGCGCCCCCGACGGCGCCCCGTCGTCCGGCTACGCCGACGGCGACCAGGACGACTGCCCGGTGACGATCGAGAGCGCCAACGAGTACAACGACTGGGCCTCCGGCCCGCGCTGGGACAACATCGCCGGGCTCGTGCTCGTCGTGGCCGGCGTCGGCACCGGCGTGGTCGCGCTCGTGAAGGCGCGCCGCCGCTCCCCCGACGCCGTCTAGACCGACTGCACGGAGGCGGCGAGCGACACCATGTGGTTGAGCCGCGCCAGCTCCGAGGGCAGGATCGCCGGGCCGCCGTGCCGTCCCACCACGAGGACGAACGGGCGGCCCGAGCGGTCCTTGCCCGGGGCGCCGGCCAGCACCGTGGAGTCCCACGCCGGGACGTCCGGCAGCAGGGTGGCCGCCGCGACCCCGAGCCACTCCTCGCACGCGGGGACGAGCTCGGGGGCGGACGGGGACTCCTCGCGGACCTCGAGCCGGCCGTCGCGGTGGTGGACGATCATCGCCCAGTCGACGCGGAACGTGTCGGGCAGCACCTCGACCAGGCGGGCGAGCGCGACGTCGGGGTCCTCGGTGAAGCGCTCGATCGCCTCGAGGTCCAGCGACAGGCTCGCGCCGGCGTTGTAGCGCGAGATCCAGTGGACGCGGACGCCCTCGAGCTCGTGGCAGGCCGTCACCAGCGCGTCGGGCATGATCTGCGGCGGCAGCTCGCACAGGACGTCGTCCAGCGCCGTGCCGTCGGGCCGGTGCTCGACGATCTCGAGCGCCTCGATGTCCGCTCCCGCAGCACCCAGCGCGCTCGCGAGCATGCCGAGCGAGCCGGGGACGTCCGGGAGCTCCACGCGCAGCAGGAAGGCCATGGCGCCATCATCCCCTGACCGGGTTTCGGTTGTATGTCGCCGCTACGGTAGCGGCGTGAGCGCGTCAGCCCCGTCCCGTACCCGCACCGCCTTCCGCGTCGTCGCGATCGCCGAGGCCTTCTCGTGGGGCGGCCTGCTGGTCGCCATGTTCTTCAAGTGGGTCGTGCAGGAGGACCCGCACAGCGGCATCGAGGGCGGCGTCCCGGTCATGGGCGCGGTCCACGGCGCGGTCTTCGTCGCCTACGCCGTCATGTGCCTGGTCGCCTGGCGCCAGTTCCGCTGGTCGTTCAAGGTCGCGGTGCTGGCCGGCCTCTCGGCGATCCCGCCGTTCGTGAGCATCGTCTTCGAGCGCAAGGCGGACGCCAAGGGCCTGCTGCAGCGCCGCGCCGACGCCCCCGTCGCCGCCTGACGCGGCCGGTCACTCCCCAGGCCGCTCAGCGCAGCGGGTCGAAGGACGCGAGCACCGGCTCGGTCTCGCGGCCGGTGATGTCGCGGGCGAGCAGCCGGCCCGACAGCGGGCCGAGCGCGATGCCCCACATGCCGTGGCCGCCGTTGACCGAGACCCGGGGCGAGCGCGTGCGTCCGATCAGCGGCAGGCCGTCGACCGTGCAGGGACGCGAGCCCACCCACTCGTCGGTGCGCGCCTCCCAGTCGACACCGGTGAGCATCGGACGGGCGGCGTCGACGATGGCCTGGATGCGGCGCGGGTCGAGCGCGGCGTCGGGCTTGCGGAACTCCATCATCCCCGCGACGCGGAACCCGGCGGGCGCGTCCGGGGTGCCCAGCGGGGTGCAGGCCACGCGCTGGATCGGGAAGTAGACCGGGTTGGTCGGCATGACCTCGGGCTGCACGGTGAAGCTGTAGCCGCGTCCGGCCTGCACGATCGCCTTCACGCCGTGCGGACGCACCAAGCCGCCGAGCCAGGCGCCGGTCGCGACGACCACGTGGTCGGTCTCGAACGTCTCGCCACCCGCGGCGACGACGCGTGCCGCGGCGCCGGTGTCGTCGACCCGCTCGACCACGACGTCGGTGCGCAACGTGGCGCCGCGCGCCACCACGGCATCGGCGAGCGCGTGGACGTAGCGGCCCGGGTTGATGAAGCGCTGGCCGTGCAGTGCGATGCCGTGCGTGACGCCGGCGCCGAGCGTCGGCTCGAGCTTCTTGATCTCGTCCTCGGTGAGCAGCTCGTAGTCGGTCGTGCCGCCCCACTCCCGGACGTGCTCGAACTCGGTCTCCAGCACCTGACGGTCGGACTCGGAGGCGAAGCCGGCCAGGAACGGCTCGGCCGGCTTCGTCGCCTCGGCCACGTCGAGCTGGGCGAAGGCGTCCAGGGCGTGCGCGTTGACCCGGTTGAAGACCTCCATGGCCGCGCGCCAGCGACCGGGCGTGCAGTGCCGGACGAACCCGACCAGGAAGCGCACGAGACGCGGGTCGGCGGTCGGGGGCACGTAGACCGGCGACGACGACTTGAGCATCGAGCGCATGCCGGACGCGAGGATGGCCGGGTCGTTGAGCGGCAGCGTCAGCGCGGGAGCCAGCCAGCCGGCGTTCCCCCACGACGAGCCCGCCGCGACGCCCTGGCGATCGAGCACGGTGACCTCGACGCCCTCCTCCTGCAGGTGCCAGGCCGTGGCCAGCCCGACCATCCCGGCTCCGACGACGACCACCCTGCGCGGGCTGCTGTGCGGCATGACGCTCCTCCGTGACGCGTGACTCCAGAGGTCCCAGGATGAATACTCGGACGTGTCATGCGGGTTACGACCGCATGATCTTCACCGATCAGGCCGACCAGTGATGATGCTTCGACCGAGACGAGCGACCGTGCCCCTGCCGCCGAACGATGTTCGCCCCCGCCTGGACGAGGTCGACCTGCACCTGCTGTCGCTGCTGCAGGCCGACGGACGCACGCCCAACAACCTGCTCGCCGAGCAGGCCGGCATCGCACCGTCGACCTGCCTGAACCGGGTGCGTCGGCTGCGCGAGATCGGGGCGATCCGCGGGGTGCACGCCGAGGTCGACCCGGCCTGGCTCGGCCGTCCGGTGCAGGCGATGATCGCCGTCCGGCTGCGGCCCGACGCGCGCGGCGCGCTGCAGACCTTCGCCCGCAGCGTCGCCCAGCTGCCCGAGGTGCTGAACGTCTACTTCGTCTCCGGGTCGTACGACTTCCTCATGCACGTCGCGACGTCGGACACCGAGGCGCTGCGCAAGGTGCTGGTCGAGGACGTGAGCGGACGTCCGGTGGTGGCGAGCACCGAGACCCACCTGATCTTCGAGCACGTCCGCGGCGGGGCCGCCGGGACGGACCCGGTCACGCCGCCTTCGGCGCGTTCGGGACGGTGACGGCGGTCCGCAGGTCGTCGAGCAGGCGGCGCAGCAGGCGCGAGACCTGCATCTGCGACACCCCGAGCTCGTCGGCGATCTGCTGCTGGCTCATCTCGCAGAAGAAGCGCAGCCACAGCAGCTTGCGGTCGCGCGGCGACAGGTCGCGGCAGGCCGGCGACAGCGTGACGAGGGACTCGATCATCTCGTAGGCCTCGTGCGTGGAGTCGACCGGGTCGCTGTCGCGCTCGTCGAGCGAGACCGGCGCGAAGCCCGACCGGGCGGTGAGCGCCTCGCGCACCTCGGCCTCGGGCACGCCGAGGTCGGCCGCGATCTCGGCGGTGGTGGGCTCGTGCGCGTCCTGCTGCTGGAAGCGGGCGGTGGCCTCGACGATGTCGGGCAGCATCTCCTGGATGCGTCGCGGCGGGCGGATCGTCCAGCCCTCGTCGCGGAAGTAACGCTTGATCTCGCCGAGGATGGTCGGGACGGCGTAGCCGACGAAGTCGCCGCGCTCGGGGTCGAATCGCCGGACCGCCTTCACCAGCCCGAGCTGGGCCACCTGGCGCAGGTCCTCGATGTCCTGGCCGCGGTTCGCGTAGCGGGCGGCCAGCGAGCGGGCCAGGCCGAGATGACGCTCGACCACCTCGTTCTCGGCGCGGCGGCGCCGCCCGAGGTCGGACGCGGTGCGCGCCTGGTGCAGAAGCTCGCGGATCTCGGTGTCGTCGACCATCGTCGGATGCCCCCCAGCACGGTCCTCGGGGCCACGGAACGGGCCCTCCTCGCCACCGTCGCACGGGGCAAAGACCCGGGCAACACGAAGCGGATGGGCTTGCGGGAGGGGGACCTGAGGAGCATGATCCGCGGGTGCCCCAGTACCGGATCATCGACGACAAGCAGGCCGTGGAGGCCACCACCGAGCACGCCCGCGACGAGCAGGCTGACCAGTGGTTCACCGGGTGGGTGCTGGAAGGCGGACCCAGCCGCGGCACGCGTCCGCACCACCTCGAGCGCCAGGACGGCTCGAGCTGGACGAACGTCGCGTCCTGGGTCGTCGCCGAGTAGCTAGGCGCCCTTCGCCGTCCGGCGCGTGCTGGACGTCTTCTTGGCGGCGGTCTTCTTGGCGGCCGTCTTCTTGGCCGGTGCCTTCTTCGCGGCGGTCTTCTTCGCCGCGGTCTTCTTGGCCGGTGCCTTCTTCTCCGCGCTCGCGGACTTCGTGGCCGCGGTCTTGCGGGTCGACGTCTTCCGCGCCGGCTTCTCGTCGTCCTCGTCCGAGGACGACGAGGAGCCGCCGCGCTTGGCCGCCGACCGTCGGTCGACGCTGCGCTTGAGCGCCTCCATGAGGTCGACGACGTCGGCGCCGCCGGACTCCTCGGGCTGCTCGCCGAAGGTGGCGTCGGTGTCGAGGCTGTCGCCCTGCTCGAGCTTGGCGTCGACGAGCTGGCGCAGCTGCACCTGGTAGTCGTCCTCGAACTCGCCCGGGTCGAAGTCGGCGGCCATCGACTCCACGAGCTGGGCGGCCATGTCACGCTCCTTGGGGCTCACCTTGGGCGAGCCCTGCAGCACGTCGAACTCGGCCTCGCGCACCTCGTCCTGCCACAGCAGCGTCTGCAGCACGAGCACGTCGCCGCGCACCCGCAGCGCGGCCAGCCGGGTCTTCTGGCGCAGCGCGAACGTGACGATCGCGGTGCGGTCGGTCTCCTCCAGCGCCTGGCGCAGCAGCGAGTACGCCTTGAGCGCCTTCTCGTCCGGCTCCAGGTAGTACGCCTTGTCGTAGTGCAGCGGGTCGATCTGGTCGTCGGGGACGAACTCGACGACGTCGATCTCGCGGCTCTGCTCGGCGGGCAGGCTGGCGAAGTCCTCGTCGGTGAGGACGACGGTGCGGTTGCCGTCGTCGTAGGCCTTGTCGATGTCCTCGAACTTCACGACCTTGCCGCAGATCTCGCAGCGGCGCTGGTACCGGATGCGCCCGCCGTCGGCGGAGTGCACCTGGTGCAGCGAGACGTCGTGGCTCTGCGTGGCGCTGTAGACGCGCACGGGGACGTTGACGAGCCCGAAGCTGATCGCGCCCTTCCAGATCGACCGCATGGCCATCCTTCCCTCGGCTTGCACCGAGTGTGGCGTGTCCGGGCATGCAGTGGCGACTCGAGGGCCGGCGCGTCACACTCGGCCCGTGGCCGAGACGAAGCAGACCGTCAGCATCGCGGGCCGCCACCTGCGCCTGACGAACCCCGACAAGGTGCTGTACCCCGCGACCGGCACCACCAAGGCGGACGTCATCGCCTACTACGTCGAGATCGCCCCGTACCTGCTGCCGCACGTGGCCGACCGGGTCGCGACGCGCAAGCGGTGGGTCAACGGCGTGGGCACCGACGACGCGCCCGGCGAGGTGTTCTTCGAGAAGAACCTGCCCGACTCCGCACCGGACTGGATCCGCCGCGTGACCATCGAGCACAAGAAGCGCGTGAGCGAGTACCCGGTGCTCGCCAGCGAGGCCGACCTGGCCTGGACGGCGCAGGTCGCCGCGCTCGAGATCCACGTCCCGCAGTGGCGGGTCGACGCGCAGGGCGTGGCGCTGAACCCCGACCGGCTCGTGGTCGACCTCGACCCGGGTCCGGGCGCCGGGCTGCCCGAGTGCGTCGAGGTGGCCAAGCACGCGCGGGCGATCCTGTCCGACGTCGGGCTGGACGCCTTCCCGGTCACCAGCGGCAGCAAGGGCATCCACCTCTACGCCGGCCTGGACGGCGAGCACGACTCGGACTACGTCCGCGAGTTCGCCCACCAGATGGCGCTCGCGCTGGAGTCCGAGCTGCCCGACCTCGTGGTCAGCTCGATGAAGAAGTCGCTGCGCGGCGGCAAGGTGCTGGTCGACTGGAGCCAGAACAACGCGGCGAAGACGACGATCGCGCCGTACTCCCTGCGCGGACGCCTGCACCCCACCGTCGCGGTGCCGCGGGCGTGGGACGAGCTCGACGACCCCGAGCTGCGCCACCTGACGTTCGACGAGGTGCTCGAGCGCATGCGCGAGCGCGACGACCCGATGGCCGGCATCTACGGCGAGGCGGCACCGTCGGGGTCGGACAAGCTCGACGTCTACCGCTCCAAGCGGGACGCCGCCCGCACCCCCGAGCCGGTGCCCGGCGAGGGCGAGGCGATGCCCGGCTCGGCCACCGGCGAGCTGTCCTTCGTCGTCCAGGAGCACCACGCGAGCCGCCTGCACTGGGACTTCCGGCTCGAGCACGACGGCGTGCTCGTCTCGTGGGCGCTGCCCAAGGGCGTCCCGACGGACGTGAAGCAGAACCACCTCGCGGTGCAGACCGAGGACCACCCGATGGAGTACGGGACGTTCGAGGGCTCCATCCCGGCCGCCGAGTACGGCGGCGGCGAGGTGACCATCTGGGACACCGGCACCTACGAGCTGGAGAAGTGGCGCGACGACGAGGTCATCGCCGTCCTGACCGGCACCAAGCCGGGCGGCATCGGCGGCACGCGGCGCTACGCGCTCATCCGCACCGGCCGCTCGGGCAAGAAGGACCAGTGGCTCATCCACCTCATGAAGGACCAGCCGGAGTCCGTTCGCCGGAGGTCCGGACGCCCGTCGCACGCCGACGCGCCGAAGGGCGGGGCCCGCGCCGGACGTCGCGGCACCCCGCCGCCCACGGTCGCGCCCATGCTGGCGACGCTGGCCAAGCCCGGCGCCGTCGACGACGACCACGAGTGGGCCTTCGAGATGAAGTGGGACGGCTACCGCATCGTGGCCTCGGTCGACGGGGACGCCGTGCGCCTCACCAGCCGCAACGGCAAGGACTACACCGGCAACTACCCGGTCGTCGCCGACGCGCTGGCCGCCCTCGACCTGCCCGCCACCGTGCTGGACGGCGAGGTCGTCGCGCTGGACGAGAAGGGCGTCCCCCGGTTCGGGCTGCTGCAGAACGCCGGCTCGGGCGGGGTCGACCTGCGGTACGAGGTCTTCGACGTCCTGCGGGCGGACGGGCAGGACGTGACCGACCAGCCGTACACCGCCCGGCGCGAGCTCCTGCGCGAGCTCGTGCCCGACGGCGACGTCGTCCAGGTGCCAGAGGCGTTCGCCGGCGACCTGGAGCAGGCGGTCGAGGAGTCCCACCGGCTCGGCCTCGAGGGCGTCGTGGCCAAGGTCGCCGACAGCCGCTACCGCCCCGGCAGGCGTTCCGACGCCTGGCTCAAGCTCAAGCACCAGCGGATGCAGGAGGTGGTGGTCGGCGGATGGCGGCCGGGCAACGGGGCGCGCAGCGGCACGATCGGCTCGCTGCTGCTGGGCATCCCAGGTGAGGACGGCCTGCACTACGCGGGCCGGGTCGGCACCGGGTTCAGCGAGCAGGTGCTGGAGGACCTGCTGCGCCGGCTGAACCGGCTCGAGCGCAAGACGTCCCCCTTCGTGGACGTCCCGCGCGACGCCGCCAAGGACGCCCACTGGGTCACGCCCCGGCTCGTCGGCGAGGTGACCTTCACCGAGTGGACGGCCGACGGCAGCCTGCGGCATCCCGCCTGGCGGGGCCTGCGCCCGGACAAGACGCCCGAGGACGTCCGCCCCGAGTAGGTGTTTCGCCCCCGCCGTCAGGGGGAACCTCCCGGGCATGAGCGACGAGACGACCTACCCCGCACAGCAGCAGGAGCCCCCGGGCCGCACGCAGGACATGAACCCCGTGCCCGACCACGGCGAGCGCTCCTACGTCGGCTCCGGCAAGCTCGAGGGCAAGCGCGCCCTCATCACCGGCGGCGACTCAGGCATCGGCCGCGCGGTCGCGATCGCGTACGCCCGCGAGGGCGCCGACGTGGCGATCACCCACCTGCCCGAGGAGAAGGACGACGCCGAGTCCACGTGCGCCGTCGTCGAGGCGGCCGGCCGCAAGGCCGTGGCGATCGAGGTCGACCTGCGCGAGCGCGACGAGTGCGACCGCGTCGTGCGCGACACGATCGCCGCGCTCGGCGGCCTGGACGTCCTGGTCAACAACGCCGGCTACCAGATGCCGCGCGAGGGCGGCCTGGACGAGATGAGCGACGAGCGCCTCGACCGCACGCTCAAGACGAACCTCTACGCGCTGTTCTGGCTGACCCGCGCGGCGTCGCGACACCTGCCCGAGGGCGGCTCGATCATCAACAACACGTCGATCCAGGCTTACGACCCCAGCGAGGCCCTGCTCGACTACGCCGCCACCAAGGCCGCGATCAACAACATCACGGTCAACCTGGCCAGCGAGCTCGGCCCGCGCGGCATCCGCGTCAACGCCGTCGCGCCCGGCCCGATCTGGACGCCGCTCCAGCCGGCGACGCAGCCGCCGGAGAAGATCGAGAAGTTCGGCCAGGACACGCCCCTGGGACGTCCGGGCCAACCGGCCGAGGTGGCCCCGGCGTTCGTCTTCCTGGCCTCCGACCGCGACGCCAGCTACGTGTCGGGCACCGTCCTCGGCGTCACCGGCGGCAAGCCCGTCTTCTAGAACCTGAGAAGTCGCCGTGCTCGGGGTGCCACCCCGTGCTCGGAGGTGTAGGAAGGTACGACGATGCCCAGCAACCGCGAGAACAGCCTGAAGAACCCGGAGATGTATGAGTCGCTCCGGGACGACGGCGCGAGCAAGGAGAAGGCGGCACGCATCTCCAACGCCGCCGCCAAGCAGGGCACCGAGTCCGTCGGCAGCAAGGGCGGACAGTCCGGCTCCTACGAGGACTGGACCGTCGACGAGCTGCGCAAGCGGGCCAAGGAGCTCGGGCTCGGCAACTACTCGAGCAAGAAGAAGTCCGAGCTGATCAAGGCACTGCGCGACCACTGAGAGGAACCCCATGGGTGTGTTCAGGAAGAAGACCACGAAGGACAAGCTCGAGGACAGCCTGAGCGGGCTGCGCACGCAGCTCGTCGACGTGAAGGACGCCGTGGTCGAGTCCGCGCCGGGCTGGCGCGACGACGCGATCGAGCAGGCCAAGCACGTCCGCGACCACGCGACCGACCTGGCCTCCGAGCACGGCCCGAAGGCCAAGGCCCAGGCCGCGGCGCTCGCGGCCGAGGCCCAGCGCCGTCTGCCCGAGCTGGTGGCCAAGCTGCCCGACTCGGTCGGCGAGCGTCTGCCCGACTCGATCAGCCAGCCGCCGAAGAAGAAGGGCGGCAAGCGCACCGTCGCGCTGTTCGCCCTGCTCGGTGGCGCCGCCGCCGGCGCCTTCGTCGTGCTGAAGCGTCGCTCGGCCGGCGCCCCGGTGCCGCCGCCGGCTCCGGCCCCGACCGGCACGGGCGCCACCGTCCCGCCCGCCTCGGCCAGCACCAACGGCCAGACCGGCAACGGCGCGCTCGACGACGCGCTCACCAGCGAGCTGAAGATCAACGAGAAGTAGTCGCTCGACGACGCTCGACCGAGGACCCCGTGGCACCGGCCACGGGGTCCTCGGCATGCTGGGGGCGTGGACGACGCCCTGACGATCTGGCCGCTGCGCGGCATCCCCGAGGTCTCCCCCGGTGACGACCTGGCCGCGCTCGTGGCCGAGGCGGCCGGCCCGACGCTGCGCGACGGCGACGTCGTCGCGGTCTCCAGCAAGGTGGTCTCGAAGGCCGAGGGCCGCGTCGTCGCGGCCGACGACCGCGAGGACGCAATCACCGCCGAGACCGTCCGGGTCGTCGCCCGGCGCGAGCACCCCGGCGGGGTGACCCGCATCGTGCAGAACCGGCAGGGCTTCGTCATGGCCGCCGCGGGCGTGGACGCCAGCAACACCCCCGAGGGCACCGTGCTGCTCCTGCCGCTCGACCCCGACGCGTCTGCCCGCGCCCTGCGCGCGGCGCTGCAGGACCGGCTCGGCGTCCGGGTCGCGGTGGTCGTCACCGACACCTTCGGACGTCCGTGGCGCGTGGGCCAGACCGACGTCGCGCTCGGGGTCGCCGGGCTCGTGCCCGTGCTCGACCTCGCCGGCACCCGCGACGCCCACGGCCGCGAGCTGCACGTCACCCAGACCGCCGTCGCCGACCAGGTCGCGGGTGCGGCGGAGCTGGTGATGGGCAAGGCCAGCCAGTGCCCGGTCGCCGTCGTCCGCGGGCTCGCCCGGCACGTCACCGAGGACGACGGACCCGGCGCGGCGGCGCTCGTCCGCGACGCCGAGCGCGACATGTTCCGCCTGGGCTCGGACGAGGCGTACGCCCAGGGGCTGGCCGACGGGCGGGCCGAGCGCGACGGCGAGGGGCGCTAGCCGGCCAGGAAGCTGAGCCGCACCTGCCGCTCGGGGTTGTCGACGTTCGTGTCGACGACGCACACCGACTGCCAGGTGCCCAGCGCGAGGCGCCCGCCGAGCACGGGCACGGTGAGCGACGGGGACAGGAACGCGGGGACGACGTGGTCGCGGCCGTGACCGGGCGTGCCGTGCTGGTGGATCCAGCGGCTGTCGCGCGGCAGCAGGTCGTCCAGCGCGGTCAGCGTGTCGTCGTCGCTGCCGGCCCCGGTCTCGATGATGGCCAGGCCCGCCGTCGCGTGCGGCACGAACACGTGGAGCAGCCCGTCCGCCTCGTCGCGGACGAACGCCGCGCATCGGTCGGTGACGTCGCGGACGACGGCCGAGCCGCCGGTGGTCAGGTCGAAGGTCTCGCTGCGCATGCCTCGATCGTGCCGCGTCCGGACGGCCTCGGCACGCCTGGCTAAGAGAACCCTCACCCGTCAACCCCCGATCTCGAGGTGCGGACCCCTCCGGACGCTGCCAGAGTCGACTCGTCGCAACGGAGCGGCAGAAGAGAGGTCACCATCATGGGATTCCTGTTGTGGATCGCCGCTGTCATCCTCGTGATCTGGGGCATCATCACCCTGATCCAGGGCAGCATCCTGCTCGGCATCGTGCTCATCATCGTCGGCCTCGCCGTGGGCCCCGGTGGTTGGAGCATCTTCAACCGTGGAGGCGCCAGGGCCTAGTCCCCAGCGCTCTCGAGAGCCCTCGTCCCACCGGGACGGGGGCTCTCGCACGTCGTGGGCGCGCCCTAGGGTGGCCCGATGAGCCCGACCGACCGCTCCCCCGCCCTCGTCGACGCCACCTGGCTCGCCGCGCACCTCGGCGACCCGCGCGTGATCGTCCTCGAGGCCGTCGTCGGCACCCTGCCGCCGGCCGACCGGCGCGTCCCCGGTGCCCGACGGGCCGACCTCGACGGCAGCCTCTCGGACCCGGCGTCCGACCTGCCGCACACGCGACCGGACGCCGAGCGGCTCGGCGTCGCCGTGCGCGACCTCGGCGTGGACGCCGCGCACCACGTCGTCGTCTACGACGCGCACAGCGTCTACGCCAGCGCCCGCGTGCGCTGGATGCTGACGACCGCGGGTCACGCGCACGTCTCGGTGCTGGACGGAGGACTGCCCGCCTGGCTGGACGCCGGACTGCCCACCGAGCCGGCGGACGCGCCGCAGGAGAGCGTCGCGCCGGGCGACTTCGTGCCCCGGGCCGCGGACGGGGTCGTCGTGGACGCCGACGGGGTGCAGGCGGTGCTCGACTCCGGCGCCGCGGTGCTGGTCGACGCGCGCAGCACGGGACGCTTCGCCGGGCGCGACCCCGAGCCGCGGCCGGGGCTGCGCGGCGGTCACGTGCCGGGCAGCGTGAACCTTCCCTTCACCGACCTGCTGGACGACGGACGACTGCGTCCGGTCGACGCGCTGCGGGCCGCGCTCGACGCGGTCGCCGGTCCCGACGTGCCGGTGGTCGTGAGCTGCGGCTCCGGCGTCACGGCGTGCGTCGTCGGCCTCGCGGCCGAGCTCACCGGACGTCCGTACCGGGTCTACGACGGGTCGTGGGCGGACTGGGGACGTCCCGGGATCCGGCCGGTGGAGACCGGCGACGCGTGACGCAGAAGACTTTGGTTCCGTCACGCAACGGTGTATCGTTGAACAGTCGCAACTATTGACGTTCACAACGAAGCGCTGGAGACCCCATGACCACCCCTGATCCCGAGCGGACGCAGGCCGAGGCGGACGCCGACGCCGCGCGCCACCGCGCCATCCTCAAGGTCCTCACCGGACTGCTGCTCGGCATGTTCGTGTCGATGCTGGCCACGACCGTGGTCAGCTCGTCGCTGCCGATCATCCTGGCCGACCTCCACGGCGGCCAGACCGCCTTCACCTGGGTCGTCACGGCGACCCTGCTGACCACCGCGGTCTCCACCCCGATCTGGGGCAAGCTGGCCGACCTGGTGAACCGCAAGCTGCTGCTGCAGCTCGCCATCACGATCTTCATCGTCGCCAGCGCGTCCGCCGGCTTCGCCGAGGGCGCGGGCTGGCTCATCGCGATGCGCGCCGTGCAGGGCATCGGCGCCGGCGGCCTGGGCGCCCTGACCCAGATCGTCATGGCCGACATCGTGTCCCCGCGCGAGCGTGGCCGGTACATGGGCCTGTTCGGCGGCGTCATGGCCCTGGCCACCGTCGGTGGCCCGCTGCTGGGCGGCGTCGTCACCGACGCGATCAGCTGGCGCTGGAACTTCTTCATCGCCGTGCCGCTGGCCGTCGTCGCGCTGGTCATGATCCAGCGCACCCTGCACCTGCCCCCGCTGCCCAAGCGCGTCGTGAAGATCGACTACGTCGGCATCGTGCTGCTCGCGGCCTCGGTCTCGACCCTGCTCATCTGGGTCACCCTGGTCGGCAAGGACTTCGACTGGATCAGCGCGACCAGCGCGTACATGGTGATTGGCTCGGTCCTGGGTCTCGCGGCCTTCGTCGCCGTCGAGGTGCGCCACAGCGAGCCGCTGCTGCCCCTGCACCTGTTCCGCAACCGGACGTTCAGCTGGTCGGTCGTCGGCAGCCTCGCGGTCGGCGTCGCGATGTTCGGCACCTCGGTGTTCCTGTCGCAGTACATGCAGCTCGCTCGCGGCGCGTCCGCCACCCAGTCCGGCCTCATGACCATCCCGATGATGGTCGGCCTGCTCGGCGCGAGCGCCGTGATCGGCCGTCGCATCACCGCGAGCGGACGCTGGAAGGGCTACCTCGTCGGCGGCGCGATCGCGCTCACCGTCGGCCTGCTGGCCATGGGCTCGATCGAGTACGACACCCCGTTCGTGCTGGTCTCGGTGTACATGTTCGTGCTCGGCGCGGGCGTCGGCATCGTCATGCAGAACCTGGTGCTCGTCGTCCAGAACGACGTCGAGCCGCGCGACCTCGGCGTCGCCAGCTCGGGCGTCACGTTCTTCCGCTCGGTCGGCGGCACGGTGGGCGTCTCGGTCCTCGGCTCGATCCTGGGCGACAAGGTCGTCACCCACATGGGCGAGAAGCGGGACGCGCTCGGGCAGGCCATCGCCTCGCTCGGCGAGCAGGGCCGCTCGGTCGCCGAGGCGCTGCACAACGGCACCATCCCGTCGGTCAGCAGCCTGCCCGGTCCGGTGCGCGAGATCGTGGAGTCGGTCTACGGCCAGTCGGTCGCCGACATCTTCCTGTACGCCGCGCCGCTGGGACTGCTCAGCCTGCTCGCCGTGGCCATGCTGCCGAACAAGGCGCTCGGCACCCAGACCCGGCACGAGAAGCAGACCAGCCAGGACGAGGAGACGGCGGCCACCCGGGTCGCCCAGGCCGCCGAGGCCGTCGCCGCCCAGACCGGTCCCGACCACCCCGGGGACGGCCGTGACCACCACCAGTGAGCCGGCGACCGGGCCGAGCGCCCGTCGCGACGCGGTCGAGGACGTCGAGCGCCAGCTCGTCCGGATGATGTCCGACAGCAAGCGCCGGTTCCGCGACCTGGCCACGCAGGTGCACCCGGACCTGCACGCCCCGTCGCTCGCGCTGCTGATCCACCTCGTCCGCGAGGGCGAGCAGCCCCAGGGCGCGCTCGCGGCGGTGCTGCACGCCGACAAGGGCCAGGTCAGCCGGCTGGTCACCCAGCTGGTGGACCTCGGCCTGGTGGTGCGCGAGCCCGACCCGGCCGACCGGCGCGCGATGACCGTCGCCGCGACCGACCAGGCCCGCCGCCGCATCGACGAGGTCGGCTGGCCGCAGCGCCGGATGCTGCACGAGCGGCTGGGCGGGTGGCAGCTCGACGACGTCCGCGAGCTGGCCGAGCTGCTGCGCCGGCTCAACGACGACGAGCGCTCCTAGGCGACGACCGAGGCCCCTCCCCGTGTGGGGAGGGGCCTCGTCGTCGTTCAGGAGGGGTTGAGCCCGGGCGGCGTGCGCTGCGGACCGGCCTCGGGCGGGCGCGGCTTGTCCTCGCGGTGCAGACGCACCATGACGAGCGCGACGTCGTCCTCGGGCACGTCCGGGCGCAGCTCGCGCAGGATCGCGTCGCAGGCCAGGTCGGCGGCCAGCCCGCGGCCCACGACGTCCGCGAACGCCCGGCGCAGCCGCTCGATGCCGGCGTCGATGTCCTCGCCGCGCCGCTCGACGAGCCCGTCGGTGTAGAACAGCACGGTCGCGCCGCGCGGCAGGGTGACGACCGCCTCGTGCCGCGGGGACCGCGGGTCCAGGCCGAGCAGGACGTCGGGGTCCTGGTCGAGCTCGTGCGCGTCGACGTCGAGGGCCGAGCCGGGGCCGACCTCGGCGACGTCGACACCCTGCGCGGGGTGGTCCGGGTCGCGCACGACCGCCACCAGCGGCGGCGGGTGCCCGGCGCTGGACCAGCGCAGGCTCACGACGCCCTCGGCCCGCTGGTCGGCCAGCTGCTCGAACCGAGCGGCGACGACCGTGGCCGTGGTCTCGATCTGCAGCAGCTGCATCGCCGAGTCGACCCGGCGCAGCACCTCGGCCGGGCCCTCGCCGGTGGTGATCGCGATGCCACGCAGCAGGCCGCGCAGCTGGCCCATGGCCGTCGCCGCCGCGGTGTCGTGGCCGACGACGTCACCGATGACGACGTTCGTCGCGCCGTCCTCCTGGATGAACGAGTCGTACCAGTCGCCGCCGACCTCGGCCCCCTCGGCGGCCGGCTCGTACCGGACCGAGACGTGCAGGTGGTCGGGCTCGGGCGGGTCGGTCAGCAGGCTGCGCTGCAGCGCCTCGGACAGCTTGCGCTGCTCGGCGAAGACGCGGGCGTTGTCGAGCGCCAGGCCGGCTCGCGCGGCCACCTCGCGCAGGACGTCGAGGTCCTCGTCGCCGAAGGTGGGTCGGTCGGCCGACCGGTAGGCGGTCAGCAGACCGACCGTGCGCCCCCGGCCGCGCAGCGGGACGGCGACGGCGGACTCGGGCGCGAGCTCGGCGAGCACGCGACGCGCCTCGTCCGACTGCAGGCCCACGCCGACGGCCTCCTCGGCCTGGCTCTCCAGGACGACCGGGTCCAGGCTCTCCAGGCCACGCCGGACGAACGACTCGTCGCTGAGCGCGGAGATGCGCACCTCGGCGTACCGCTCGACCAGGGCGCGCCTGGCCGGGTCGCCGTGCCAGGTGGCCAGGTCGCGCAGGCGCTCGCGCCAGTGGCTGGTGGCCAGCGCCCCCTCGCCCTCGACGAGCGTGACGATGCACCAGTCGGCGAGGGTCGGGGCGACCAGCTCGGCGAGGACGGCGACGGCCTCCTCGGCCTCCATCGTCTCGTTCAACGCGCCGGTGATGTCGGCGAGCAGCGAGCTGACCCGGGACGAGCGGACGAGCTCCTCCTGGAGCCGGCGGCGTTCGGTGATGTCGAGGAAGTACACCGACAGCCCGTTCGGCGTCGGCCAGGCTCGCACCTCGTACCAGTCGTCCAGCGGCGGCGGGTAGTACGCCTCGAACATGACCGGGCGCTGGGTCTCCATCGCCTCGCGGTACGCCTTCTCGAAGTCCGACCCGACGGCCGCGGGGAACAGCTCCCAGATCACGGACCCGACGACGTCCAGGCTCACGGCGCCCAGCAGGCGCTGCGCGACCGGGTTGGCGTAGGTGAACCGCCACTCGCGGTCGAGGCTGAAGAACGCCATCGGCATGGCCTCGAGCACCTGGGTGACGCGCGCGTCCTCGTCACGCTCGGCGGTGCTGTCGAACGCGGCACCGAGCAGGTGGGCCGGACGGCCCTCCGGCCCCGGCACCACGATGCCGCGGGCCGTGATCCAGCGCAGCTCGCCGGCCGGCGTGTTGATGCGGTACTCGGCCTCGTAGGCGCCCAGGGCGTCGATGGCCTTCTCGAGCGCGGCGGAGACTCGCTCGCGATCCTCGGGGTGGACGGAGGCGAAGAACGTGTCGATCGATCCGTCGAACGTCGCGTCGTCGAGGCCGAAGATCTCCAGCAGCGACCCGTCCCACCGCAGCTGGCGGGACTCCAGGTCCCACACGAAGACGCCGACGCCGGCCGCGCCGACCGCGACCTCCCAGAGCCGGTGGTCCAGGTCGCTCGCGGTGCCGGTCAGCAGGCTGCGACGGGACCGGTCCTCGGGCGACGTCATCGCGCGCTCACACGTCCCTCCACGGTCTCCACCTCGTCCGGTCGCGCGGCGCGCGAAGCCCTGGCCGATCTCTGCGTCCGCATCCTCCCATGCCGGGCGATCCAGGGCGGCTCTCGGCCACGCCGAAGGCACGCCGCCGCCGATCGTGTCGGACGTCACGTCGCGTCACCCAGAATTCACCGGCCGGGGGGTGGCGGGCCGGGGCGCGGACCCCGTAGCGTGTCGATGAAACGGAACGGTTCCGTTTCATCTCGTCCCGAAGGTATCCACCATGACCTGCCCCGCCGACCCCGGCTCCGTCCGCCCCCGCATCGAGGGCGACCGCGAGCTGGAGATCCTCGCCGCCACGCTCGAGGTGCTGGCCGACGTGGGCTACGACCGGCTGACCATGGACGCCGTGGCCACGCGGGCCAAGGCGTCCAAGGCGACGCTGTACCGCCGGTGGAGCAGCAAGGTGGGACTCGTCATCGAGGCCCTCGTCCACTCGAAGGGACCGACGAGCATCGCCGACACCGGCACGCTCAAGGGCGACCTCGAGGCCGTCTTCTGCGGCATGGGCGGCCTGACGGACCAGACCACGATCGGGGCGTTCGGGGCCGTCGTGACGGCCCTGGCCCGTGACCCCGAGTTCGCCGAGGCCTTCCGCCGCGACGTCCTCGGGCCCAAGATCGCCGCGTCGCGGCTCATCTGGGAGCGAGCCGCCGCCCGCGGCGAGCTCCGTGACGACATCGACCTCGAGCTCTTCGAGCCGGCCCTCGCCGGCATCGTCCTGCAGCACGTGATCGTGATGGGAGAGGCGGCCGACCCCGGCCTCATCTCCCGCGTGATCGACCAGATCATCGTGCCCTCCGCCACGCGCTGAGCGCACCTCCCTCCTCGTCCGGCCCTCCCCCGCGCCGGACCTCCGAGACAGACAGACAGACAAGGACCCCCCGCATGACCGACACGACCACGCCCGAGGCCCAGTCCTCGGGCCGCGAGCTCCACCTGGGATGGGCGCTGCTGCTCATCTCGGTGGCGCAGCTGATGGTGGTGCTGGACGCCTCCATCGCCAACATCGCGCTGCCCTTCATCGGTGCCGACCTGGGCATCGACGACGCCAACCTCACCTGGATCGTCACCGGCTACGCCCTCGCCTTCGGCGGACTGCTGCTGCTCGGCGGCCGCCTCGGCGACCTGTACGGACGCCGCCGCGTGTTCATGATCGGCCTGGCCGTCTTCGCCATCGCCTCGCTGCTCGGCGGCTTCGCCGCGAACGAGGGCCTGCTGCTCGCGGCCCGCGGCCTGCAGGGCCTGGGCGCCGCGCTGGCCTCCCCCGCCGCGCTCGCGCTCATCACGACGACGTTCCCGGCCGGACCCGCCCGCAACCGCGCGTTCGCCGTCTACGCGGCGATGTCGGGCGCCGGCGCGGCCGTCGGCCTCATCCTCGGCGGCTGGCTGACCGGTCTCGACCCCCTCCTGGGGCTCGAGGGCTGGCGCTGGACCTTCCTCATCAACGTCCCGATCGGCCTGCTGGCGGCCTTCGCGGCGCCGCGCTTCCTGCCCGAGTCCGAGTCGCACCCGGGCGAGCTCGACGTGCCCGGTGCCATCACCGGCACCCTCGGCCTGCTCGGCCTGGTCTACGGGTTCTCCCGCGCCGGCGAGGAGGCCCACGGTTGGGGCGACCCGTGGACGATCGCGTCCCTGGCCGCGGGCGTCGTCCTGCTCGCGGTGTTCGCCGTCATCGAGTCGCGGGTGGCCCACCCGCTGCTGCCCGTGCGCGTGTTCGCCAACCGCACCCGCGCCACGAGCTTCCTGGTGATGATGATCGTCCCGGCCGCGATGTTCGCGATGTTCTACTTCCTGAGCCTGTTCATCCAGCTCGTGGTCGGCTACAGCCCGCTGCACACCGGCTTCGCGTTCCTGCCGTTCTCGGTGGGCATCGTCATCGGTGCCGGCGTCTCGTCGAACCTGGTCAACCGCATCGACCCGCGCTTCATCGCCGGCGTCGGCACGCTCATGGCCTCCGCGGCCCTGTTCGGGTTCTCGCGGCTGGACGTCCCGCACGGCGCGTCCGACCTGGCGGCGCTCGCGAACGGTGGCCACCTGGGCGCCGACGTGAACTACTGGGCGTCGATCTTCCCGTTCATCGTCCTGATGTCGGTCGGCATGGGCGCGGTCTTCGTGCCGCTGACCCTCACGGCCGTGCACCACCTGCGTCCGGAGGACTCGGGTGTCGGGTCCGGCGTCCTGAACACGATGCAGCAGGTCGGCGGCGCGCTCGGCCTGGCCATCCTCAGCACCGTGGCCCTGCAGGCGGCCCAGGGCACCAAGGACTCGCTGGGCGGCGACCTCACCGCCCAGGGCATGCCCGCGGACGCGGCCGGCCAGCTGGCCTTCCTCGGGTCGTTCACCGAGGGCGCGACGGCGGCCTTCCTGGTCGGCGCCGTGCTCATCGCCATCGGCTCGCTCGCGATCTGGACGTTCCTCAACGTCAAGCACGAGGAGCTGGCCACGGACGGCCCCGAGGGCGGCGTCCACGTCGGCTGACCCCGACACGCCCGACGGCGCCCCGTCCGACCTCGTCGGGCGGGGCGCCGTCGCGTCCGGGGGTCAGCGCAGCGCGCACCCGCTGGCGACCCCGAAGCGGCGTAGGACGCTGGCCGCGGGGCAGAAGCCGGTGAGGCTCGCCTGGAGCAGGTTGGCGCCCACGAACGCGGTGAGGACGAGCCACCGGGTCGAGACGGTCACGGCGAGCACGACGCTCACGAGGACGAGGGTCCCGGCCAGCAGCATGACGGCACGGTCGATGTTCATGGAGCTCCTCTCGGCTGGGGGCACGGGTCAGTCGTGCGCGAAGGTGATGCTCGGCAGGACCTTGCGCAGCCAGGCGGGGACGTACCAGGCGGCTCCGCCCGCGAGCCGGAGCATGACGGGCAGGAGCACGAGCCGGACCAGGAAGGCGTCCAGCAGGACCGCGACTCCCAGGACGACGCCCATCTCCTTGGGCGGGATCGGCCCCGACAGGGCGAAGGTGAAGAACACCGCGACCATCACCGCGCCGGCGGCGAAGATCACCCGCCCGGAGTGGGCCAGCGACCCGACCATGGCGTCCTTGGGATCGCCGCTGCGCTCGAAGTGCTCCTTGGCCGACGCCAGGAGGAAGACGGTGTAGTCCATCGCGATGGCGAAGATCATGGCGAAGAAGAACACCGGCGCCCAGGCGTCCAGGAATCCCTGGGCCTCGAAGCCGAGCAGGTCGGCACCGTGCCCCTCCTGGAACACCAGTCGGGCCACGCCGAACGCGGCGCCCGTCGACAGCAGGCTGGCCAGCGTGCCGAGCAGGGCGATGAGTGGCGCCTGCAGGGCGACCAGGAGCAGCAGGAACCCCAGGACGAGGACGACCCCGACGACCAGCGGCGTGGACTCGTCGAGCTGGGCCTTGAGGTCGAGGTTCTCGACCGGCGCCCCGCCCACCAGGGCGGAGGACGGCAGGTCGCCGCGCAGTCGTTCGACGGTCTGCGCGAGAGCGGGCTCGGACGGGTCGACCGTCGGGACGGCCTGGACCATCACCAGCCCGCTGTCGTCGCCGGCCGGCACCGCCGGCATCGACGCCTGCAGACCCGGGTCGGAGGCCAGGACGGACACGACGGCGCGGACGTCGGCCTCGTCCGCCACGACCTGCAGGGTCCCGGGCGCCCCGTCGCCGAACGACTCCTTCACCCGGTCGTAGCCGATGCGTGCGGACGCGTCCTCGGGCAGCACCTTGATCGAGGGCATGGCGGTCGTCAGCCCGAGCACCGGTGCGGCGAGGGCCACGAGCACCACGAGCGAGGCGCCACCCCACACGAGGGGCCGCCGCCAGAGTCGCTCGCCCCAGGCGGCGAAGCGCGCCGAGCGGTGTCCGCCCGAGCGGACCCACGGCAGCGACAGCCTGTCGATGCGGTCGTCGAGCGCGAACAGCACCAGGGGCAGCAGGGTGACCGTGGCGGCCAGGACGAACACGACCGAGAGCATGATGCCGCCGGCCATCGACCTGAAGGACGGAGACGGGACGAGCATCACCGCGGACAGCGAGACGAGGACGGTGAGCCCGGAGAGCAGGACGGCCTTGCCGGCCGTGTCCATGGTCTGGGCGACCGCGAGCCGGCGGGCGTCCCGTCCGTCGCGGCCGGCCTCGCGCTGCGCGGCCCGGGCGGCGCGGTAGCGGACGACGACGAACAGCGCGTAGTCGATGCCCAGGGCGAGCGCGAACATCATGGCGAAGTTCATCGCCCAGATCGAGACCGGGACCAGCTCGTTGATCAGGACGAGCGACCCCGCCGAGGCCACGAGCCCGGCCAGGGTCAGCAGCAGCGGCAGGCCGGCGGCGACGAGGGCGCCGAACGCGAGCACGAGGATGCCCAGGGTCACCGGCCACGACATCAGCTCGGACGCCAGCATCGCGTCGAGGTTGGCCTCGTTGAAGTCGCTCCACAGCAGCGACGAGCCGGTCGGGTCGACCGACACCGTGGGGGTGGAGAGGTCCTGGAGCTCGTCCTTGAGGTCGGTCGCGACGCGCACCATCTCGTTGGTGTCGGCACCGGCGCCGGCCAGGACGACGGCGGTCGAGCCGTCCTGCGACAAGGTCGCCCCGGGGGCGGGAGGCACGACGTCGGCGATGCGCGGCTCGTCCTCCAGCACGCGGGTGACCGCGTCCAGCACCTCGGCACCCTCACCTTGCGTGACCGCGCCGTCGTCGGAGCGGACGACCACCTGGATCGCGGACGAGGCGTTGCCGCCGAAGTGCTCGCGCGCCAGCTCGCGAGCTTCCACCGACTCCGAGCCGTCGGCCTGCCACCCGGCCCCCGACAGCTCGTGCTCGACCTTCGGCGCGAACGCACCCAACCCGACGACGACGACCACCCACACGACCGTGACCAGACGCGCGTGGTCCGTGACCCAGGTGCCGAGACGTCCGAGCGGGCCGGCGGCGGCCGCGGTGGTGGACCCGCGGCGGCGACTTCGGGGAGGACGCGTGGGGGTGGCGCTCATGGAGGGGCTTCCGTTCTGGATCGGGGACGTGTCGTATCCCCCCGGGGGGATACGACTGCGACCATAACATCCCCCTGGGGGGTTCGGTGTACCGTGGCACCCGAGGGCGCCGGAGGGCGCCGCGGACTGAACCGAGGAGTGCCTGCCCATGGCCGAGTACACGATCCGGACGACGGTGGAGCGCCCCTACGACGAGACCGTCGAGGCGGTGCGGGAGCACCTGGTGGGCGCCGGCTTCGGCGTGCTCACCGAGATCGACCTGCGCTCGACGCTGAAGCAGAAGCTCGGCGTCGACGTCGCGCCGCAGGTGATCCTGGGCGCGTGCCGTCCCGAGCTGGCCCACCGTGCGCTGCAGGCCGACCCCTCGGTCGCCGCGCCGCTGCCCTGCAACGTCGTGGTGCGCTCGGCCGGTGACTCCACCACGGTCGTCGAGGCCTTCGACCCCGCCGCGATGACGACCTTCGGTGGCGACGCGCTCGGACCGGTGGCGGCGGACGCCCGGGGACGGCTGACGCAGGCCCTCGCGGCGCTGGGCGGTGGCCGCTGATGGTGGACCTGGAGCCGACCGAGGTCAAGGCGATCATCACGCGCATGAAGCGCGCCAACGGTCACCTCGCCAGCGTCATCCGCATGATGGAGGAGGGGTCGGACTGCGAGTCCGTCCTCACCCAGCTCGCGGCCGTCAACAAGGCGCTGTCGAGGGCCGGGTACGCGATCGTCGCGACCGGGCTGCAGCACTGCCTCGCCGACAACGACGGCGACCTCGAGAGCGTGGACGTGCAGAAGATGGAGAAGCTGTTCCTGTCGCTCGCCTAGACGTGGCTCGGGAACGACGAAGGGCCCCTCCCGCGCGGGAGGGGCCCTTCGTGTCTTGCGCGCCTGTAGGGATTCGAACCCCAAACCTTCTGATCCGTAGTCAGATGCTCTATCCGTTGAGCTACAGGCGCCCGGCCGCAAAGGCCTCGACGAGTCTAGCGCACGCCCTGCCGGGAGGACGAATCGGGGTCAGCCACCCTGCACGGACTCGCGACGCGCGAGCATCCGGTCGCCGCGGCGACGGGCCACGGTGGACGTCCGGACGGTGAGCCGCGGGCGGATGATCCGCTCCTTCGGGGTGTCCTTGCCGGCGAGCATCTCCAGCAGCATCGTGAGACCGAGGGCGGCCTGCTGCGCCGGGCGCACGTCGAGCGCGGTCAGCGCCGGGCTCGAGACCGCCGCCGAGATGCCGTCGACGTACTGGGCGACGAGCACGTCGCCGGGCACCGAGCGGCCCGACTCGGCGACCGCCTGGACGAGCGCGGCGCCGAAGGTCGGGTGCAGGCCGATGAGCGCGTGGACGTCGGCGGCGGCCAGCAGCTGGTCGGCCGAGGCGGACACGTCGCCGGCCTCGACCGCGGCCAGCGGCACGTGCTCGACGACGATCTCCTCCTCCGGTAGCGTCCAGAGGTCCTGCAGCGCCTGCAGCGACTCCTGCACGGACGCCGTGGGGTGCTCGGGCGCCAGGACGCCGATCGAGCGGGCGCCCAGCGAGCGCAGGTGGTCGAGCAGCTGTCGGGCGCCGTCGACCTCGTGCGCGTGCACCGAGTGGGCGTCCGGGACGCTGTCACCGACCGCGACGAAGGGCAGGTTCAGCCGGCGCAGGCCCGCGACGCGCGGGTCGTCGGGCTGCGGCTCGAGCACCAGGACGCCGTCGACCACGTGCGGTCCGAGGGTCCCGTCGGTCGGCAGCTGGGGCATGATCGTCAGCGCGTAGCCGGCCTCGACCGCCGCGTGCGCGGCCGCCGTGATGGCCGGGGCGTGCATGTCGGTCGAGAACACCTGGTCCGACGTCGACGGGGGCATGAGCAGGCCGATCGTGAGCGACTTGCCGCTCACCAGCCGCTGCGCGGCGCGGTTCGGGACGTACCCCAGGCGGTTGGCGACCTCGATGACGCGCTCGCGGGTCCGGACGTCCAGACGACCCTTGTTGTTCATGGCGTGGGAGACGGTCGTGACCGAGACGCCTGCCTCTCGAGCGACGTCCCGGATGGTCGGTCGTTTCGACGTCTCGGGCATGGTGCCGCCCAGGATACCGGGCCGTTTTGGCAGCCCGTCAGGTTTTGACCAATCTCACGGCTTTGCGATGCCAAAACGGCCGGCCGTCAGTAGCGTGCGGGACATGCAGGACGTCCTCGCCGATCGCCCGTTCGTGGACCTGGGTCGTTGGCCGACCCCTCTGGAGCCGGTCGACGGCACCTGGATCAAGCGCGACGACCTCTCGGGCCTCGGCCTGGGCGGCAACAAGCTGCGCAAGCTGGAGTTCCTGCTCGGCGCCGCCGCCGCGGCCGGGCAGGACACCGTCGTCACGACCGGCGCCCTCCAGTCCAACCACGCCCGGCTCACCGCCGCCGCCTGCGCCCGCCTGGGCCTGGCCTGCCACCTGGTGCTGGTCGCCACCGTCCCCCGCAGCGACCAGCACTACCGCGAGAGCGGCAACGTCCTGCTCGACGACCTGTTCGGCGCCACCGTGCACGTCGTGCCCGACCACGCCACGGCCGAGCGCGAGCTCGAGCACCTGCGCCGGCAGCACGGCGACCGGCTGTGCAGCATCCCCCTTGGCGGCAGCGACCGCGTCGGCGCCCTCGGCTACGTCGCCGGGGCGCTCGAGCTGGCCGCCCAGCTCGACGCGCAGGCCCCGCACGTCCGCCGGGTCGTCGTCGCGACGTCCTCGGGCGGCACGGTCGCCGGCCTGGTCACCGGGCTGGCCGCGGCCGGATGGGCGGGCGAGGTCCACGGCATCGCCGTGATGGAGGACGTGGCCGCGGCCACCGCCCGGGTCGAGCGGTTGGTGTCCGAGCTCGGCGACGACCTGGGCGTGAGCGTCGACCGGACGGCCTGGACGGTGCACGCCGGCCTCGGTCCCGGGTACGGCGTGACCGACCCCGCGAGCCTCGACGCGATCCGCCGGCTGGCCGCCGCGAGCGGGATCCTGCTCGACCCGGTCTACACCGCCAAGGCGTACGCCCACCTGGACGAGGCCGGTCCGCGCACCGAGACCGTGTTCCTGCACACTGGCGGCGTGCCGGCGCTGTTCGCCTACCAGCCCGACCTGGTCGCCGATCCGACGACCGAGGGCGACTAGGCTCCGTCCACAAACTTGCGCACAAGTTGTGCAAAACTTGTCCAGCACGGTCCTCGCGGCCGTGCCGGCGACGAAGTGAAGGGGGAACGCGTGTCCGAGGCACCCGAGTCCGCCGTTCCCACGGCCACGCCGGAGGGGGGCGACCAGCCTCCGGGCGAGGCGTCATCCGGCGGCCTGGAGTACGCCTGGACGATCGCGACCGTGTCGCAGAAGTTCGGCATCTCCGCCTCCACCCTGCGCACGTGGGAGCGCCGCTACGGACTGAGCCCCTCGGCCCGCACGGCCGGCGGCCACCGCCGCTACAACGGGGCCGACCTGGACCGCGTCCAGCTCATGCAGCAGCTCCTGGACGCCGGCATCGGCGCGCAGGACGCCGCGAAGGTCGTGCTGAGCCTCGATCCCGCCGGCGTCGCCGCGGCCCTCGTGGACGTCGCCCAGCTCGACGCCCCCACGCGTGGCGCCCTGTCCCCCGAGCTCGCCACCGAGACCCTGGTCATGGCCGCCGCCCAGCTCAACGTCGACAAGATCGGCCGCACCTGCGCCCAGGTGATCCAGGAGCGCAACGTCGCCGAGGCCTGGCAGGAGGTGTTCGCTCCCGCGCTCGACCAGATCGGACGGCGCAGCAAGGAAGGCTCGCTCCCCCGCGCCGCGCCTCACCTGGCCGCGCAGCAGCTCGCCGTCGAGCTCGGCAGCGCCGTGCGGGCGACCCGCTCACGCACCGACCGCGGCGGCGCCGTGCTGCTGGCCAGCGCGTGCCGCGACGAGCACTGGCTGCCCATGCTGGCCCTGCAGGCCGCGCTCGCGCAGAACGGCATCGCGTCCACGACCCTCGGCACCTACGTGCCGCTGGAGGAGGTCGCCGAGACCGCCCGCCTGCTGGAGTCCAAGGCGGTCTTCCTGTGGGCGTCCACCCGCCAGCCGCTGCACCTGGGTCCCTGGCGTCCGCTGTGGAACCTGGACCCGCGTCCGCACGTGGTGCTCGGCGGCCCCGGATGGGGCGACCCCGCGCAGCACGAGCTGCCCACCGGCGTGGAGTTCTGCCCGACGCTCGGCGGCGCCGCGTCGCTGGTGCGCGACCACCTCGACTGAGCCACGACACGACGAAGCCCGCCTCCTCGACGCGAGGGGGCGGGCTTCGTCGTGTGCGGGCCGGGACTACTGGCGGCCGAGCGCGCGGTAGGTCCAGCCGGCCTCGCGCCACTCGCTGGGCACCAGGACGTTGCGGCCGTCCAGGATGCGCTGGCCGTCGACGAGCTCGCCGATCGCCTTGGGGTCCATCTGCACGAACTGCTTCCACTCGGTGAGCAGCAGCACCAGCTCGGCGCCGTCGACGGCGTCCTCGATGCTGTCGGCGTAGCCGAGCTCGGGCGCCTTCGCCTTGGCGTTGGCCATGGCCTCGGGGTCGAAGAGCGTCACCTTCGCGCCCTCCTTGCCCAGCTGCACCGCGACGTCGAGCGCCGGCGAGTCGCGGATGTCGTCGCTGTTGGGCTTGAACGCGGCACCCAGCACGGCGACCTTGCGGTTGACGACCGAGCCGCCGAGCTCGGCGCGGGCCAGGTCGAGCATGCGGGCGCGGCGGCGCAGGTTGATCGCGTCGACCTCGCGCAGGAACGTGAGCGCCTGGTCGACGCCGAGCTCCCCGGCGCGGGCCATGAACGCGCGGATGTCCTTGGGCAGGCAGCCGCCGCCGAAGCCGAGACCGGCGTTGAGGAAGCGACGGCCGATGCGCACGTCGTGACCGATCGCGTCGGCCAGCTGCGTGACGTCGGCGCCGGTGGCCTCGCACAGCTCGGCCATGGCGTTGATGAACGAGATCTTGGTGGCCAGGAACGAGTTGGCCGCGACCTTGACCAGCTGCGCCGTGGCGTAGTCGGTGACCAGGCGCGGCGTGCCCTCAGACATCGGGGTCGCGTAGACCTCGTCCAGCACGTCGACCGAGCGCTGGCCGGCCTCGCTGGCGGCGACGCCGTAGACCAGGCGGTCCGGGTGCAGGGTGTCCTCGACGGCGAAGCCCTCGCGCAGGAACTCGGGGTTCCAGACCAGGACGGCGCCGGTGCCCTCGAGCTCGGCGGCGAGGCGCTCGGCCGTGCCGACCGGCACGGTCGACTTGCCCGCCACGACGTTGCCCTCGCTCAGGTAGGGACGCAGCTCGGTGAACGCGCTGTTCACGTACGTCATGTCGGCGGCGTACTCGCCGGCCTTCTGCGGGGTGCCGACGCACACGAAGTGGACGTCCGCGCCCTGGACGGCGGACATGTCGGTCGTGAAGGACAGACGGCCCGTGGCCATCGCCTCGGTGAGCAGCTCGGGCAGGCCCGGCTCGAAGAAGGGAGCCTCGCCGCGGCTCAGCGCCGCCGCCTTGCGCTCGTCGACGTCCACGCCGACGACCTCGTGCCCCAGGCTCGCCATGCACGCGGCGTGCACCGCACCCAGGTAGCCACAACCGATCACCGAAATCTTCATGGGGGTCAGGCTATCCGAGCGCCCCGCGGCGGCCAGTCCGCGTCAGGGCAGCAGCCCCATGAGGTAGCGCCCGTAGCCGCTCTTCATGAGCGCCTCGGCCCGCTCGGCGAGCTCGGCGTCGCTCAACCAGCCCTGCTTGTAGGCGATCTCCTCGGGGCAGCCGATCTTGAGCCCCTGGCGCTGCTCGATGGTGCGGATGAACTCGCCGGCGGCCTGCAGCGTCTCGAACGTGCCGGTGTCCAGCCAGGCCGTGCCGCGCTCCAGGACGCTCACCTGCAGGCGCCCCTGCTCCAGGTAGAGCCGGTTGAGGTCGGTGATCTCCAGCTCGCCGCGGGCCGACGGCTTCAGCGTCGACGCGAGCTCCACGACGTCCGAGCCGTAGAAGTACAGGCCGGGGACGGCGAAGCTGCTGCGCGGGCGCTCGGGCTTCTCCTGCAGCGACACGGCGGTGCCGGACTCGTCGAACTCGACGACGCCGTACGCCTGCGGGTCCGCGACCCGGTAGGCGAAGATCCGGCCGCCGTCGACGTCCTGGAAGGTGCGCAGCTGGGTGCCCAGCCCGGCGCCGTAGAAGATGTTGTCGCCGAGCACGAGCGCCGCGGGGCCGCCGGCCAGGTGCTCCTCGCCGAGCAGGAAGGCCTGGGCGAGGCCGTCGGGGCTCTCCTGCACCGTGTACGACAGGCGCAGGCCCAGCTGCGAGCCGTCGCCCAGCAGCCGCTCGAACTGCGGCCGGTCGTGCGGGGTCGTGATGACCAGCACGTCACGGATGCCCGCGAGCATGAGCGTCGAGAGCGGGTAGTAGATCATCGGCTTGTCGTAGACCGGCACCAGCTGCTTGCTCACGCCGAGCGTGATCGGGTGCAGCCGGGAGCCGGTGCCACCGGCCAGGACGATTCCGCGCATGCGCTCACCCTAGGGCCGAGCCCGCGTCCGGCACGACGGACGCCAGTAGGGTGACGCCCATGCGATCCCTGCTCGTGACCGGCGGCGCCGGGTTCATCGGCTCCAACTTCGTGCACCACGTCCTGGCCCACACGGACCTGACCGTGACCGTGCTGGACCTGCTGACCTACGCCGGGAACCGCGCGTCGCTCGCCGGCCTGCCCGAGGAACGGCTGGAGCTCGTGGTCGGCGACGTCGCCGACGCCGCGCTGGTCGACGACCTGGTCGCCCGGCACGACGCCGTCGTCCACTTCGCCGCCGAGTCCCACAACGACAACTCGCTGCACGACCCGAGCCCGTTCGTGCGGACGAACCTGGTCGGCACGTTCACGCTGCTGGAGGCCGCGCGCCGTCACGGCACCCGCCTGCACCACGTCTCCACCGACGAGGTCTACGGCGACCTCGAGCTGGACGACCCGCAGCGCTTCACCGAGCAGACGCCGTACAACCCGTCCAGCCCCTACTCGTCCACGAAGGCCGGCTCGGACCTGCTGGTGCGGGCCTGGGTGCGCTCGTTCGGCCTCGAGGCGACGATCAGCAACTGCTCGAACAACTACGGCCCGCGCCAGCACGTCGAGAAGTTCATCCCGCGCCAGGTCACCAACGTCCTGGACGGCGTCCGGCCGCGGCTCTACGGGGCCGGCGAGAACGTCCGCGACTGGATCCACGCCGACGACCACAGCGCCGCCGTGCTGACCGTCCTGGAGCGCGGCCGGGCCGGCGAGACGTACCTGATCGGCGCCGACGGCGAGAAGAGCAACCGTGAGGTCGTCGAGACCATCCTCGCCGTCATGGGCCGGCCCGCCGACGAGTACGACCTCGTGAAGGACCGTCCCGGGCACGACCTGCGGTACGCGATCGACTCGACGAAGCTCCGCACCGAGCTCGGCTGGACGCCGCGCTTCACCGACTTCGCGGCGGGCCTGGCCGACACGATCGAGTGGTACCGGGCGAACGAGGCGTGGTGGCGGCCGCAGAAGAGCGCGGCCGAGGCCAAGTACGCCGAGCTGGGGCACTGAGATGGACGACCTCACGCTGACCGCCACCGCGATCCCCGGCCTGCTCGTGCTCGAGCTGCCGGTGCACGGCGACAACCGCGGCTGGTTCAAGGAGAACTGGCAGCGCGAGAAGATGGTCGCCCTCGGCCTGCCCGACTTCGGCCCCGTGCAGAACAACGTCTCCTACAACGAGGCGGTGGGCACGACCCGCGGCATCCACGCCGAGCCGTGGGACAAGCTGGTCTCGGTCGCCACCGGACGCATCTTCGGCGCGTGGGTCGACCTGCGCGAGGGCGAGAGCTTCGGCACCGTCTTCACCACCGAGGTCGGCCCCGGCCGGGCGGTGTTCGTCCCGCAGGGCGTCGGCAACGCCTACCAGACGCTCGAGGAGCGCACCGCCTACACGTACCTGGTCAACGACCACTGGAGCCCGGACGCTTCCTACACCTTCCTCAACCTGGCCGACGAGACCGCCGCGATCGCGTGGCCGGTCCCGCTCGACCGGGCCGAGCTGAGCGACAAGGACCGCGCCCACCCCCGACTGGCGGACGTCCGCCCGGTGCCGCCGCGCCGCACCCTCGTGCTCGGAGCGAACGGCCAGCTCGGCCGGGCGCTCCGGGAGCTCCTGCCCGAGGCGGACGCGTGGGGACGCGAGGACTTCGACGTCACCGACCCGGCGGCCTACGAGCGGGTCGACTGGCGCCGCTACGACACGATCGTCAACGCCTCCGCCTACACGAAGGTCGACGAGGCGGAGACCCCGCAGGGCCGGCGCGACGCGTGGCGGGTCAACGTCCACGGCGTCGTCGAGCTGGCGAAGGTCGCCACCCGCCACGGCCTGACGCTGGTGCAGGTGTCCAGCGACTACGTGTTCGACGGCGAGCGCGAGAGCCACCCCGTCGACGAGACGTTCAGCCCGCTCGGCGTGTACGGCCAGACCAAGGCCGCGGGCGACGCGGTGGTGCAGACCGTGCCGCGCCACTACGTCGTGCGCACGAGCTGGGTGGTCGGCGACGGGCCCAACTTCGTGGCGACCATGCAGCGGCTGGCCGAGGACGGCGTGGATCCCGCGGTCGTGGACGACCAGGTGGGGCTGCTGACCCACACGTCCGACCTGGCCCGCGAGATCGTCGACCTGGTGCGCGAGCGCCGGCCGTACGGGACGTACCACGTCACCAGCGGCGGGGAGCCGCGCTCGTGGTTCCAGATCGCGCGTGACGTGTTCGAGCAGGCCGGTCACGACCCGGCGCGCGTCACCCCCACGTCGACCGAGGACTACGGGCGCGGCAAGCAGCTCGCGCCGCGGCCGCGGTTCAGCACGCTGGAGTAGCGCGGCTCAGAAGGTGAGGTCGGCGACGATGCGGGTGCCGCCGTCGCTCTCGACCCGCCAGGAGTCGGCCACGAAGTTGACGATGTGCAGGCCGCGGCCCGACAGCGACACGTCGTTGAGCTGCAGCGGCTCGAGCGTGGAGACCGTGCCGCCGTCGACGACGGCGACCTGCACCAGGCTCTCGAACGTCCGCCAGGCGACCTCGAGGGTGCCGTCGGGGCGCGGAGCCCCGTGGCGGATGCCGTTGGTCACGAGCTCGCTGACCACGAGCACCGCGTCGTCGATCACCGACTGGGGCACGCCGTGGTCGGCGAGCGCCGAGGCGATCTTCGCCCGCGCCTCGCCGGGGCTGGCCGGCTCGAAGGGAAGTGCGAACACGCCGCTCGACTGAGCGGGTCGGCCGTCCACGTAGTCGCCCTCATGGTTCACGTCCGTCACCACAGCGGCCTCACGCCGTCTCGACGCGTCGACGGACGCTCTGGACCGTCTCGTAGCGACGCGGGCAGTGGACGACGAGGACGACCGAGCCGTCGCCGAGCACCCGGCCGAAGGCCCGGACCGACTCGTCACGACGGAACTCGCGCAGGAGGCGCTGGGCGTGCGACGCCTCCAGGCGGAAGCTGAGGCGCGCCCACTGGCTGCGCCGCTTGGGACGCCGCGAAGCGCCACCGGTGGGGACGACGTGGATCGCGCTCATGGGGCGCTCCCTCCTGCTCGGACCTGCACGGATTGCCTGTCTGGATCCGCGCGCTAGGCTAAACCTATTCAAAACTTATTCATCGCGCAACGGGAGCGCCACACGAGCTTCCGGGCGCACGACAGAAGGAGAGCGTCATGGGCATCGACGACAAGCTGAAGAACACGGCCGAGGACCTGTCGGGCAAGACCAAGGAACACGCCGGCAAGGCCACGGACGACCCCGAGCTGGAGGCCGAGGGCAAGGGCGACCAGACCAAGTCCGACCTCAAGCAGGCCGGCGAGAAGGTCAAGGACGCCTTCAAGCACTGATCGGTCTAGTTCCATCGGGTCATTTTCGACCTGACGGCTGGCGGGGACCCCGGGTCCCCGCCTACAGTCGTCCTTGGCTGAGCCGCCGCGCGTACCCCCCGAACGCGTGGCGGCTCGCTGCATGTCCGGGCCCTTTCCACCGCGCACCCGGACGCCCTCGCCCCGCCGTCGGACCCCTGCGGTGGAATGGACCGGTGACCACGCGCACCGAGCTGTTCGACCCCGACGGCCCGCGACCCCTGCACGAGCTGCTCGACGCGATGACCTCCGACGGCTGGCGCCTCGAGGGCCCCGGCGAGGCCGTCGAGCACGACGGCCGCACGCTCGTCCGGTACCGCTTCGTCCGCTAGGCCGGCGCTCGACGTGCGCGACCGCTCCGGTGGTGCCATCGTCGTCCCGTCCTAGTCCGGAGGAAGGAAGTGCACCATGAGCACCCTGCTGTGGATCCTTGCCGTCATCCTGGTCGTCGCGGGCGTCTTCGCCCTGCTGCGACGTGAAATCCTGTGGGGCATCGTGCTGATCGTCGTCGGTCTGCTCGTCGGCCCCGGCGGTGTCAGCATCTTCACGTAAGCACCGCTGGACGCACGAGAGCCCCTCACCACCGGTGGGGGGCTCTCGCCGTGTCTGCGGGCGCTCCGCTTCCGCTCCCGCTTCCTGAGCTTGTCGAAGGGAGCCGCTGGGTTCGCTCTCGCCGCTCCCTGAGCCTGTCGAAGGGAGCGATCCCGCTCCCGCTTCCTGAGCTTGTCGGAGGGAGTCCTGCTGGCTCGCGACCGACCTCGGCGGGCGAGCCGCACTCCTCGCCCGGGTGCCGTGCTTCCTGGGCCAGCCTCGCCACGCACCTCGGAGCGAGCTCCGCCCCTGGTACCGAAACGAAACGACCAGCCACCTCAGTGACTGGTCGCTCCGGTCTTGCTTCGTGCGTGGGAGCCGGAGCGAGCTCCGCCGTGGGCACCACGCAGAACGACCAGCCACCTCGGTGACTGGTCGCTCCGGTCCTGCTTCGTGCGTTTTCGGCGGAGATGGCGGGATTTGAACCCGCGAGAGGTTTCAACCTCAACCCGCTTAGCAGGCGGGCGCACTAGGCCACTATGCGACATCTCCACGTCGCCGAAGACGGCAACCAGGACAGGCTACTAAACCCGTCCGCCCCGCGACGAATCGGGGCCGCTCACTCCAACGTGCGGTAGCCGTTCGCGCTGTTCATCCGGGCGTGCACCTCGCGGATCAGCTCGTCCGAGCGCTCGCCCACCGCGCTCAGCGCGACGTACGGCGCGCCGCCCGCCTTGAGCGTCAGCTGCATGCGGCGCGGCCCGCCCTCGTCGGCGTACTCGACCGTCTCCACGTCGCGCCACAGGACCCGCAGCTCACCCTGACCGCCCCGTCCCGCCCGGATCCCACGCTCGTCCAGGCGCGCGACCACCGGCGGCCGCACCAGCACGCGGACGCCGTCGAGCACGGCCAGCGCCGTGACGCCGAGCAGCACCCAGCCCACGACGTCCACCCAGGTGGTGCCGGAGCCGAGCGCCAGGACGCCGGCGAACGCGGTGACCGCGGCGGCGATCAAGTGGAACCCGAACGCACGCAGGGCGTAGGGGCGGGCGAGACGGTAGGTCGTGCTGGACACGCGGGTCCTTCGCTGGTCGGTGGTCGGTGGCAGAGGGGGCGGGATTCGAACCCGCGGCTGGCTCGTCACCAGCGACCGCTTTCAAGGCGGTTCCGATCGGCCACTCCGGCACCCCTCCTCGGCCCGAGGGCCGTGGCCAGGGTACCGGGACGCACGTCGGCCCCCGCCCGGGCTGGGCGGGGGCCGGCGCGCTCGCGGGTCCTAGCGGCGGACCTTCACCGACGTCCGGGCCGACGAGTCGGCGTAGACCGAGCCGGCCGCGTCGAGCGAGACCGTGACCGTCGCGCGGCCGGAGGCCTTCTTCGACAGGCGCGGCAGGCTCACCGTGACCGTCCGGCCGGCCTTGACCCGCACGATCTTGGTGAGCGTCGTGCGGCCCTGCTTGACGCGGACCTTGACGGTGCCGTCCACGCTCGGGCGGACCTTGACCTTCACCGCCTTGCCGCGCTTGGCGGTGACCGAGCCGATCTTCACCGAGGACGCCCGCTGGGTGACCTTCAGCGAGACCTCGCGCGACACCGTGCTGCGGGTGCCGGCCGTCACGACCACGCGGTAGCGGCGGCTGTTCTCGGCCGGGGTGACCTTGGTCAGGTCGAGCGAGGCGCCCCGCTTGCCGGTCAGGTCCGTCCACGCGCCGTTGCCCGAGCGACGCTGCCACTGGTAGCTGAGCGGCTTCGCGGCGGTGGCGGACACGCTCAGGCGGACGGTGTCGCCGGCCTTCGCGCGGACGTCCTTCGGCTGCCCGGCGATCACCGGGGCGGCGTCGGGCTGCTCGAGCACCGGCGGGGTCACGCCGTCCTCCACGACGGCCTTCTTGCCGGCGTCGGTCTTGTGGACGGTGAAGCGGTCCCACAGGTCGCCGACCTGGTAGGCGGTGTCGACCTTCTTGCCGTTCTTGAACCACTGCGCCGACGGGGTGATCTCGGCGATGTAGGACGAGTAGGTCAGCGTGTCCTCGCTGACCTCGACGACCTGGTAGGTCGTGAAGTCCTCGCCCTTCTGCACCTGGGTGGCGCCGTTGTTCGTCCAGACGTTCTTCTCGTCGGTCTCCAGGTCGTAGTGCTTCGCTCCGGAGTTGCTGACGATGTAGACCGGGCCGGACGTCACGCCCGGGGTCGTCGTGGCGGTGGTGTCCTTGAAGCCGCGCGAGTAGACGTGGTCGTGCCCCATCTGCACCAGGTCGATGTCGTGCTTCTCGAAGACCGGCACCCAGTACTGGCGCAGCACCGGCTCGTTCCGGCCCTCCGAGCCCGAGTACACGGGCTGGTGGAAGGTGACGACGTTCCACTTCGACGGGCTCTCGGTCAGGACGTGGTCCAGCCAGGCGGCCTGGTACTGCGTCCACAGCTCGGCGACCTTGGTGCTCGGGCAGTCCGCGGCCGTGCAGGCGGGCAGCGCGTCGGGCGTCAGGAACGTCGTGTCGCGGGTCGCGTTGACGGTGATGAAGCGGACGCCCTGGTAGTCGGAGAAGTACACCGTCTCGGCGGCGAACTCGCTCCAGTGGTCGAAGTAGGCGCGGTACTGCTGCGCGACCTCGGAGTCACCCTCGGCCAGCTTCGCCATCTCGCCGATGGTGGAGTCGTTCGGGTTGTTGGCCGGGTACTCGAAGTGGGCCTTCCAGGCGGTCATGAGCTTGTCGCCGGAGTACTCGTGGTTGCCCGGGGCGGCGAAGACGTTGGTCGTCGTCGCGGCCGACTTCATGCCCTTGAACCAGTTCTGCCACTGGACGTCGTTGCTGGCGGTGTCGATCAGGTCGCCGGCGTGCACCGAGCCGATCGAGTCCGGCGCCTTGGCCTGGGCCTGGCGGACGACCTCGGGCCACGTGGTGTCCAGGCCGATCTGGGCGTCGCCGTAGTAGACGTACGAGAAGTCCTTCTCGTCGGGGTCGGCAGTGCCGAACGTCGCCCAGTCGCTCCAGGCGCCGTCGGTGGACACGCGGTAGGTGTAGTCCGTCCCCGGCTTCAGGCCCGACACCACGGTCGAGAAGTGCGGGAAGTCGTTGCTGATGCTCTTGGGCTGCAGGTAGGCCTTGACGGCCCGGGTCGCCCCGCCGGCGGCCGGCTTGATCTCGACCTTCGCGGAGGTGTCGTCGAGCTCGGCTCCCTGGAAGGTGATGGCCTGGCTGGTCTCGGGCGTCTCGGTGGGCGTGAGGATCACGCGGGTCGGCTGGACCGGGTCGTCGGCCATGGCCCCGGACGGCAGCGTCAGGATCCCTCCGGCGAGCACGGCCGCCAGTCCGGCGACGGCCGGTCGGCGCGCACCACGCAGCATGCGGACGTTCAATGTCGTTCCTCTCTCGGAGTCACGGCGACCGGTGGCCGCCCACGACGACTCAAACGAGGTGGGGTGACCGCTCAGCCGTGCAACGAGGAGGCGGAGGTGAACAACGTCCCAACACTCGCCCGGACGGACCACCGGGCATGGCCCGGTCGGGTCAGCGCAGGGGCTCGTGGCGCGGCGGCTCGACGCGCGAGGGACGCTCGATGGCGCGGTTGCGGCGAGCCGACCGGTCGCGCAGCGCGATGCGACGGGCGACCAGGCCGACGGCCAGGCCCAGGACGATCGAGTACAGCGTGGAGAGGCCCACGTAGCTCGGGTAGGCGTTGGGGTCGACCAGCGACGTGGTCATGACGCCGGTGCCGATGACGGCGAAGACGAGGATCCACCAGCCCTCGCGGTGGCGCGAGCGGACCGACGTGCCGACCACCAGGGCGGGCAGGCCGATCAGCACCTCGACCGGTCTGGGCACGCCCCCGACGGTCTCGCGCAGCCAGGTGACCGTGGACGTGAAGGCGTCCACGACGGTCTCCGAGCCGTGCGTGCGCACGAACGAGCTGTAGGCGAGCAGGACGATGAGCAGCACGGCGACGCCCACGAGCACCGCGACGCCCTGCCGGCTCATGCCGTGCAGTCCGGCGCCGAGGCTCCAGACCACGGCGATGGCCAGGGCCAGCGACGTGCCGAGCACGAGCAGGTTGAACCGCTGGTAGCCGACCGGGGCGTTCCAGGCGGCGACGCCCACCGTGCCCGACAGGGCCACGGCGATCGCCACCCCGTACTCGCGCACCACCTGCCCCAGCGTGCGGGCCGGACGCGTGAGCAGCACCGAGGCCACCGTGGCGACCACGGCCGTGACACCGGCGGCCGCGGAGATGGTGACGTTGCGCTCCATCACCACCGCCGACACGGCCAGGAGCCCGGCGAGACTGACCCAGATGCGCAGGTAGCCGCCGACCCGGTGGGTGAGCATCGTGGCCAGCACCACCAGCAGGACGCCGGCCGCCGGCCGCTCGATCCAGGTGGGGGCGCCGACCGCGACCACGGACGTGGTCGCCAGGGCCGTCGAGACGAGCCACAGGACGATGACCGTGATCCGGGCCCAGCGGCCCAGCTCGGGACGCAGGCGCGGCTGCCGGGTCGGCAGGTCGTAGGCGGGGGTCGCGGGCGCCTCGAGCCGACGGCGTCCACCCTGGGTCGCGGTGGTCACGGGCGCACCCCCGTCGCCCCCATGCGGCGGTTGGCCAGCGACGGGTTCGTCTCGCGGGTCGCGCGCAGCGCCTCGGGGTCGAGGTCGGCGGTCAGCACGGCCGGCTCGTCGCCGGCCTCGGCCAGCACGACCCCGGACGCGTCGAGGATCGTCGAGTGCCCGGTGTAGCCGCGGCCGCACTGCGCGGCGGCGACGACGCCGACGGTGTTCTCGATCGCCCGGGCGGCCAGCAGGGTGCGCCAGTGGTCGAGCTTGCGCTCGCCGGCGACCCACGCGGCCGGGACGGCCAGCACGTCGGTGCCGCGGTCGACCAGACCTCGCGCCAGCTCGGGGAACCGCAGGTCGTAGCAGGTCATCAGACCCAGCACCTCGTCACCGATCGGCACGGTCACCGGCTCGACCTCGCCCGCGGCCAGGCGCTCGGACTCGCGGTACCCGAAGGAGTCGTAGAGGTGGATCTTGCGGTACGTCGCGACCAGGTCGCCGTCCGGTCCGGCGGCCACCAGCGTGTTGAAGGGCAGGTCGTCCGTGGCCTCGAACATGCCGGCGACGACGGTCGTGCCGAGCCGGCGCGCCTGGCGCAGCAGCAGCTCGACGAACGGGCCGTCGAGCGGCTCCGCGAGCGGACGCAGGTCGGTGTCGTGGCGGCCGAAGTCGGCCATCGTGGCCTCCGGCAGGAGCACCACGTCGGGTCGCTGCGCGGGGTCGACGGCGTCGAGCACCCGCCCGACGGCCGCACGGTTCGCGGCGGCGTCGAGGGACGCGGAGAGCTGGACGACGACAGGACGCACCCGTCGATTCTGGCAGGTGCGACCCAGCCCTGCGACGACCCGTGCGGTTCAGGCCGCGTCGCGGCGGGACTCCCAGCGGCCGACGGCGACCATGACGAGGCCGGCCAGCGCCCACCCGGCGAGGATGTCGATCACGTAGTGCTCGGCGTAGTAGACGAGCGCGAAGGCCATCACGAGCGGGTAGAGCAGCGCCGTCCAGCGCCACGGGCTGCGCAGGCGGTGCACCGTCCACAGCGCCACGAGCATCGCGATGCCGCCGTGCAGCGACGGCATCGCGGCCACCGGGTTGCCGACCGAGGCGAGGACGACGTGGAAGCCGCCCAGGCCGACGTCCTCCCAGCCGCGACCGGTCAGGCGCGGCAGGCTCTCGGCGACGTAGCCCTCCTTCGACGCCAGCCACGGCGGCGCCATCGGGTAGAGCACGTAGACGACCAGGCCGGCCAGGTTCATCGTCAGGTAGCGCGTGAGCCAGGCGACCCAGTCCGTGCGGCGGCGGACCCAGAGCACCAGCGCCAGGCCGAGCCCCACGACGAAGTGGCTGTAGTAGACGGTCGTCAGCAGGACGTCGTACCAGGCGGGCGGGAAGGAGCGCAGGCACGGATCGCCGCACAGCGCGTCCTGCAGGTACTGCGTGGGGAGCTCGTTCCCGCCGGTCAGCCAGCGATCGACCTGGATCGGCATCGTCCAGTGCACGGGGACGCCGATCAGCTCGTCGCTCAGGCCACGGCTGTAGAGGTAGGCCACGAGCACGGCGAAGGCCGGCCACCAGTCCTTCACGAAGGCGAGGTGGACGCGCGCCGGGGCGCCGAAGCGCCACGCGACCACCGCGAGCCACATCCACGCGAACATCTGGAACGGGTCGGTCGGCACGCCGACGGTGACGATCCAGGCGGCCAGGGCGACGACGTAGACGGCCACGGCGAGCGGACGCCAGCGCGAGCGGTACGCGTCGGCGGACGTCGCGTCGGCCGCCCGGCCCGGACGCTGGTCGGTCATCGGCAGGCCTCCGCGGCCGGCGTCGCGCGCTCGACCCGGCGGTCGAGCCAGAGCTCGCGTCCGCAGACCGACCCCACGGGGCGGTAGTGGCGCTCGACCACGGCGACGAGCCGCGAGGCGTCGACGCCCCAGTCGTCGAAGCCGCTCCAGTCGACGAGCCACGTGGGGGCGTCGGCCCCGGCGAGGGTGTCGCCGAGCCGGTCGAGGTCGGGGTCGAGCGCGCGGACCGGCAGGCTCCACAGGTACGGGTAGGGGCTCTGCATCCCGGCGTTGAGCAGGACGTTGGGCTGCCCGTAGGCGACGACGGCGGTGTCACCGGGGTGGGCGACCCGCTCCAGCGCCCGTCCGACGACCTCGGCCTCGAGGCCGTCGCGGTCGGGCACCGCCACCGCGTGCACGACGGTCACGGCCGTCGCCAGCACGAGGGCGCCGGCCCCCACGCGGCGCCACACCTGCGGCACGGCGACGGCGGCGAGGCCGGCGCCCAGCGCGGCGGCCGGGACGAGCGCGATGAGGTAGTGCGCCCAGTAGCTGCCGCCGAACAGGGCGACCGACGTGCCGGCGAGCAGGGCGGCCGCGACCGCCAGCACCACCGGGTCGCGCCGCCGGGCGGCCAGCACCAGGGTGGCGGCGGTCAGCAGCGACAGCCCGCTCACCAGCCACGTGGCCACGAGCACGAGCAGCCGCTCGCCGGTCGCGTCCGAGGCGGACGTCCGGATGGTCTCCCCCGCCTCGACCCGGAACCACACGACGGCGTCGAACAGGGCGGACGGACCCGTGCCGCGAGCCGCGGCGAGCGCGAGGAGCACCGCCAGGGCCAGCACGACGCCGCCGGTGACGCCGGCCGCGACGACCAGGAGCTCGCGACGGGGACGGCGTCCGCGCCAGGCGACCGTGGCGAGGGCGACCACGACGAAGACGGCCGCGTCGACGGTGGACTGCTTCACGGCCACGGCCAGCGTCGCCATCGCTCCGGCCAGGGCGGCGAGCCACCACCGTCCTCGGCGGCGGACGACCAGCACCGTCGCGAGCATCGCGGCGGCGGCGAACGGCGCGGCCAGGATCTCGCCGTTCACGCGCACCGTGCCGAGCCACGGCTGGGCGGTCAGCAGGGCGGCCGCGCCGGCGGCCCACGCGGCGGCCCGGGGCCCGGCGGCGACGTGCGCGGCGGCGCCGACGAGCACGACGACGGCGGCCGCGGCCAGGCAGCCGACCAGGCGCAGGGTCGTGAGGTCGCCGGCGGCCTCGTAGATCCAGAGCAGGAGCGGCGGACGGTCGACCCAGTAGCGGCCGTACAGGTCGTCGCCGTGGCCCCAGCCGGCGCCGACCATGAGGTAGCCGGCCTCGTCGCGGCCGGGCCGCGCTCCCAGGAACGGCAGCCGCAGCACGACGGCGAGCAGCGCGAGCAGGGCGACGACCCCGGCGCTGCACCGGGCCGCCGACGCGGACTCGCCGACCGGGCGGGGCACGGGCGGCGTCGACGTCACCCGCAGAACCTACCGCTCGTCCCCCGTACGGTGGACGCATGCGTGCCGTCCACGTCCCCGAGCCCGGTGGTCCCGACGCCCTCGTCGTCGCCGACCTGCCCGCCCCCGCGCCCGCCCCCGGCGAGGTGCTGATCGACGTCGTGGCCAGCGCGGTCAACCGCGCCGACGTGCTGCAGCGCCAGGGCTTCTACGACCCGCCCGCCGGCGCGACGCGGGTCCTGGGCCTGGAGTGCTCGGGCCGCGTCGCCGCGCTCGGCGAGGGCGTCGAGGGTCTCGAGGTCGGCCAAGAGGTGTGCGCGCTCCTGTCCGGCGGCGGGTACGCCGAGCAGGTCGCCGTGCCGGCCGGGCAGGTCGCGCCGGTGCCCGAGGGCATCGACCTGGTGACCGCCGGCGGCCTCATGGAGGTCTTCTGCACGGTGTGGTCGAACGTGTTCATGACCGCCGGGCTGCGCGAGGGCGAGACGCTGCTGGTCCACGGCGGGTCCAGCGGCATCGGCACGTGCGCGATCCAGGTGGCGTCCGCGCTCGGCGCCCGCGTCGCCGTCACCGCCGGCACGCCCGAGAAGCTCGAGGCGTGCCGCGAGCTCGGCGCCGACGTGCTGGTCAACTACCGCGAGCAGGACTTCGTCGAGGTGCTGACCGAGGCGGACGCGCGGCCGGACGTCGTCCTGGACAACATGGGGGCCAAGTACCTCGACCGCAACGTCCGGGTGCTCGCCACCGGCGGACGGCTCGTCGTCATCGGCATGCAGGGCGGCACCAAGGCCGAGCTCGACCTCGGCCGGCTGCTGGCCAAGCGCGCCTCGGTCACCGCCACCTCGCTGCGCGCCCGTCCGGCCGAGGAGAAGGCCACGATCGTCGCCGAGACGGTCGAGCACGTGTGGCCGCTCCTGGAGAGCGGTGCCGTGCGCCCGGTCGTCCACACCACGATCGACCTCGAGGACGTCCAGGAGGCGCACCGCGTGCTGGAGGAGTCCTCCCACGTCGGCAAGGTGCTGCTTCGCGTGCGCTGACTACGCTGGCGGCATGCCCGAAGAGTTCCAGGTCATCGGACCGGACGGTCGCCCCGTCACCGTGCAGGCCGACGCCGAGCAGGGCGGTGAGCAGGCGCCCGCGGCGCCCGGTCCCGCCGACCTCGTCGAGCAGCCCGCGAAGGTCATGCGCATCGGCGGCATGATCCGTCAGCTGCTCGAGGAGGTGAAGTCCGCGCCCCTCGACGAGGCCAGCCGCTCGCGCCTGCGCGAGATCTACGAGCAGTCGATCACCGAGCTCAAGGACGGCCTCGCGCCCGAGCTGGTCGAGGAGCTGGAGCGCCTGAGCCTGCCGTTCGGCGCCGAGGCCCCGAGCGAGGCCGAGCTGCGCATCGCCCAGGCCCAGCTGGTCGGCTGGCTCGAGGGACTGTTCCACGGCATCCAGGCCGCGTTCTACGCCCAGCAGGTCGCCGCGCAGCAGCAGCTGCAGAACATCCGGCTGGCTCTGCCGGGGCCAAACGGTGGCAAAGAGGGCGAAACGAGAAATATCGACGCGGACGGTGTCACCGGAGGCATGTACCTGTAACGTACGTCACAGTTCCACCCTCGGAGGTTGCTGTGACGACGATGGAGACGGACTCCTACATCCCCGCCTGCGCGAAGTCCCCGGAGGACTTCCTCCCGTACGACCTGAGCGACGAGGGTCCGGGCGACCAGCGTCATCAGCAGGCCCGCATGCAGGCCGCGCACCGCCAGTGCGCGGCGTGCCCCCTGTTCGTGGAGTGCCTGTACCGCTCGGTGGTCGAGGTCGACGTGAGCGGCTACGTCGCCTGCACGACCGAGGACCAGCGACGCGAGATGCGCTCGATGCTCGGCGTCGAGATCGGCCAGCCGGCCCCGGGCGTCATCGGCGCCCCGCGGGTCGGAGCCGGCCCGGTCGACCACGAGTCCGTCGTGGCCATGCGCCAGGCCTACCCGAACGACACCTGCCACCAGCTGGCCGAGCGGCTCGGCTGCTCCACCTCCACGATCAAGCGCCACCTGCGCCGTGAGCGCGAGCGCCAGGCCGCCCAGGTCGCCGCCGCGCCGCCCACCATCCGCCGGGTGCCCACCACCGACGAGGTGCTGGACGCGTTCGACAGCCTGGAGACCAGCAAGGTCGCCTGAGCCGGCTCCCACGACGAGGCGCCCTCCCCGCACGGGGAAGGGCGCCTCGTCGCGTCCGGGGCTCTACCGTGGGGCCATGTCTCTCGCCCTGGTCACCGGCGCCGGCCGTCCCGAGGGCCTCGCTGCCGGCATCGTCCCGCGCTTGCGGGCCGACGGCTGGGACGTCGCGACGTCCGACCTGCACGGGACCGACTTCCCCTGCGACCTGTCGACCCCCACCGGACCGGACGAGCTGCTGCGCGCCGTGACCGCCGAGCGAGGGCCGGTCAGCGCGCTGGTGCTGAGCCACGCGCACGACGTCGAGTCCGGCGTGCTCGACACGTCCGCCGAGAGCTTCGACCGGCACGTCGCCGTCAACGCCCGCGCGAGCCTGCTGCTGGTGGCCGGGTTCGCCCGGCAGGTGCCGGACGGCGGCGGCGCCGTCGTGGCGCTCACCAGCGACCACACCACCGGCAACCTTCCCTACGGCGCGTCGAAGGGGGCGCTGGACCGCATCGTCATCTCCGCGGCCCGCGAGCTCGGCCCGCTGGGCATCTCGGCCAACGTCGTCAACCCGGGGCCGGTCGACACCGGCTGGATGGACGACGACCTCCGCGAGGCCCTCGCGGCGCACCAGCCGCTGGGACGGCTCGGCACGGCTCAGGACGTGGCGGACGTCGTCGCGTTCCTGGTGTCGCCGTCCGGCCGCTGGATCTCGGGCCAGCTGCTGCACGCCGACGGCGGGTTCTCGGCTCGCTACTGAGCCGGACGCGGCCGGTTCGGGCGATCGAGCCACGCGAGACCGGCGGCGTCGCTCTCGATCGCCGCCGGGGCTACAGGTAGCGCTGGAGCTCGGTGAGCAGGCCGTCCTCGTGGATCGACCCGGTGACGTCGTCGGCGACGTCCTTGAGCAGGTCCGGCGCCTGGCCCATGGCGACGCCGCGTCCGGCCCACTGCAGCATCTCGACGTCGTTGTTGCCGTCGCCGACCGCGAGCACCTCGGAGCGGTCGACGCCGAGCCGCTCGCACAGCACCTCGAGGCCGTACGCCTTCGAGACGCCCTGCGGCGCGAGGTCGAGCCAGGCGTCGTAGCCGATGTAGTACGACGTGTCGTCCAGGCCGAGGCTGCGGACGATCTCGCCGAACTCCTCCGGCGCGTGGTCGGGGCTGCGGATGATGACGCGCACGACCGGGTCGGCGATGAGCGACTCGACGTCCTCGACCACGATCGTGCCGTTGATCTCGCCGGTCGGGAACGGGCGGCTCACGCGGTAGCCGGTGCCGAGCTCCTCGACGGCGACGATCGCGTCGGGCATCTCGGCCAGCACGCGGCGCACCGCCTCGGACGCGTCGAAGGTGACCGTGTGCAGGATGTCGACCGGCGGGTGGGCCAGCACCACGGCTCCGTTGGAGGCGACCGCGTGGCGGCCGTCGAGGCCGAGCTTGTCGACGACGTCCAGGACGCCGGGGATCGCGCGTCCGGTGCTGATGACCACCTCGAGGCCACGGGCGGCGAGGCCACGGACGGCCTCGCGCACCGGTGCGGTGAGCTGGTTGCGCTCGTCCACGATGGTGCCGTCGACGTCGAGGGCGACCAGCTTGGGCTGGAAGGCGGTCACGAGAGCGGCTCCAGCACCGCGGGCAGGAGGCCGTGCAGCGCCTTGGGCAGCCGCACCGAGCCGTCGGCCTGCTGGCCGTTCTCGAGCAGCGCGATGATCGTGCGGGTCATGGCGCACAGGGTGCCGTTGAGCGTCGAGACGTGGCGCGGGCCCTCGTCGGTGCGCTCGCGGATGTCGAGCCGGCGGGCCTGGAACTGCGTGCAGTTGGACGCCGACGAGACCTCGCGGTACTTGCCCTGGGTCGGGATCCAGGCCTCGCAGTCGAACTTGCGGATGGCCGACAGGCCGAGGTCGCCGGCGGCGACGTCGACCACGCGGTAGGGCAGCTCGAGCGCGTCCAGCCAGGCGCGCTCCCAGCCGAGCAGCCGCTCGTGCTCGGCCGCGGCCTCCTCGGGCGTCGTGTAGACGAACATCTCCACCTTGTCGAACCAGTGGACGCGGAAGATGCCCCGCGTGTCCTTGCCGTACGAGCCTGCCTCGCGCCGGTAGCAGGGGCTGAACGCGGCGTAGCGCCGCGGCAAAGTTCCGGCGTCCAGGATCTCGTCGGAGTGGTACGCGGCCAGCGGCACCTCGCTCGTGCCGACGAGGTAGAGGTCGTCCTTGGGCAGGTAGTAGACGTCGTCGGCGGCCTGGCCGAGGAAGCCGGTGCCCTCCATGGCCCGCGGCTTCACCAGCGCCGGCGGGATCATCGGGGTGAAGCCCCACTCGGCGGCCTTGCTCATCGCCAGCTGGGTGAGCGCGAGCTCGAGCTGGGCACCGACCCCGGTCAGGTAGTAGAAGCGGGCGCCGGAGACCTTGGCGCCGCGCTCGACGTCGAACGCGCCGAGCGCCTCGCCGAGCTCGAGGTGGTCCTTGGGCTCGAAGCCCTCGGCGGCGAAGTCGCGCGGGGTGCCCACGGTGTCGAGCACGACGAAGTCGTCCTCGCCGCCCTCGGGCGCCTGCTCGGACGCGAGGTTCGGCAGGCTCTTGAGCAGCCGCTCGAAGGCCTGGGCGGCCTCGCCCTGTGCCGCCTCGGCCTCCTTCACCTGGGCCGACAGGGCCTTGGTGCGCGCCAGCAGCTCGGCCTTCTCGTCGCCGGACGCCTTCGCGACCAGCTTGCCGATCGACTTCTGCTCGGCCCGGACGGCCTCGTAGGAGGCGATCGAGGAGCGCCGGCGCTCGTCGGCGGCGACGAGCTCGTCGACGAGGCTCTCGGACTCCCCACGACGTCGCTGGGCGGCACGCAGGAGGTCAGGGTCTTCACGCAGGAGCTTGGCGTCGATCACGCGCCCAGCCTATCGGCGCAGGCCCGTGGCAGCGCGGTCCCGTCGGCCGGGCACTACGCTGGCCCGGTTCGGCCGACGACGAGGGGAGCTGCTGGTGACGATCGACGTGCGACGCGCACGCCCGACCCACCCGGTCCTCCTGGGCACCTTCGCCGCCCTCCTCCTCGCCGTCCTGGTCACGCTCGGCACCCTGGTGGCCACCGGCTCGTCCTGGCTGCAGGACCTCGACACCCGCCTGTCGTCGCGGGCCCTGCTGTTCACCAGCACCCACGACGTCGTGCACGACGCGGCCAAGGCCGCGAGCATCGGCCTGGACCGCTGGACCTGGACGCCGGTGCTGCTCCTGGTCGCGTTCTGGGCGTGGCGCCGTGGCGCGCCCCGGGTCGCCGCGTTCGTCGTCGCCGCCGGCGTGACCGAGGCCCTGCTGAACCCGCTGCTCAAGCTCGTCTTCGACCGTGACCGTCCGGTGCACGAGGACCCGCTCGAGGTCTTCCACGGACTGTCGTTCCCGAGCGGCCACTCGTCCTCCGCCGGCGTCGGGTGCACCGTGCTGGTGATCGTCACGCTCGTGGCGATGCGCCGCGGGCTGCGCCGGCGCCTGCTCGTCGCGCTGCTCGTCCTGCTCGCCCTGCTCGTGGCCGCGAGCCGGGTCTTCTACGGCGCCCACTTCCCCAGCGACGTCACCGCCGGCCTGAGCGAGGGCGTGCTCGTCGCGCTGCTGTGGTGGGCGATCCTGCTGCGCACCGACCGCACCGGCACGCCGCTCGTCCCGGCCGCCCCGGGGGCCGAGCCGCGGCGCGCGGCCGTCGTGCTCAACCCGGCCAAGGTCGGGGACGTCGACACGTTCAAGGAGCGCGTCGCCGAGGTCGCCCGCCTGCACGGGTGGCGCGAGCCGATGTGGCTGCGCACCACCATCGAGGACCCGGGCACCGGCCAGGCGCAGGCGGCGCTCGAGGCCGACGTCGACCTCATCGTCGTGGCCGGCGGCGACGGCACCGTCCGCACCGTGTGCGAGGTCGCGGCCGGCAGCGGCGTCCCCGTCGGCATCGTCCCGCACGGCACCGGCAACCTGCTGGCCCGCAACCTGGACATCCCGCTGAACATCCGCGACGCGATGGACGTCGCGTTCAGCGGCCAGGACCGGGCCGTCGACCTCGGCCACTTCACGTCCGACGCCCCCGAGGCCGCCCGCACCAGCTTCCTGGTCATGGCCGGCCTGGGCATGGACGCGGCGATCATGACCGGCGTCGACGAGGAGCTGAAGGCCAAGGTCGGCTGGGCGGCGTACTTCGTCTCCGGCGTCAAGGCGGCGCGCTACCCGGCGCAGCGGGTCAAGATCACCGTGGACGACGCCGAGCCGGTCAAGCTCAAGGCCCGCACCGTCGTCGTCGGCAACGTGGGCTTCCTGCAGGCCGGCATCCCCCTGCTGCCCGACGCCCGGATCGACGACGGCCTGCTCGACGCGGTCGTGCTCGCCCCGAAGCGCTTCATCGGCTGGCTCGCGATCGGCGCGCGCCTGTTCACCCGCGGCAAGCGCACCAACGACAAGCTCGAGCGCTTCACCGGCACCCGCATCGTCATCGAGGCCAAGGAGCCGATGCCGATGCAGCTGGACGGCGATCCGGTCGGCGAGGGCACCCGGATCGAGGCGACCATCAGCGCCGGTGTGCTGCTCGTCCGCGTGCCGGACGACGTCGGTCTTCGCGACTGACCGGTAAGGGATTACCGTGCCTCGGGTGAGCGAACCGACCGTCAGCTTCCCCTCCGAGAGCACCTCCTCGACCGCCCGCACCGTCCTCGCGGACGCGCTGCGCAAGGCCGACCCCGTCGGCGCCCGTGCCGTCGAGCACGAGACCGCCTGGCGCCGCCAGTACCTCTCGCACTTCCGCCGCGCGGTCGAGGCGGGCATCGGCGAGGCGTCGTCGGCCCACACCATCGCCGCCGACGGCCTGGCCTCGGCGTACGGCCACTTCACCTACGGCGACACCCCGCTCGGCGAGGCCATCGGCACGCACCCGCTCACCCAGGCCTTCCACACCGTCGAGGTGCAGGGCGAGGCCGAGCCCGAGACCGAGCTGACCCTGCCCTACCGCGGCGAGCGCCTGCGCGGCGACGCGCTGGACGCCCAGCTCGACGACTGGGTCGCGCGCGGCGTCATCACCACGTCCGCGGCCGACCGCGTCCGGCTCGTGCAGCAGCACCCCGAGTGGCTGCGGCTGGACGGCGAGACGGTCGTCGTCCTGGGTGCCGGCGCCGAGATGGGGCCCATGCACGCGCTGCTGCGCTGGGGCGCGGACGTCGTGGCGCTCGACCTGCCGCGCGAGGACGTCCAGGAGCGCATCCGCCAGACCGCCACCTCGCTGGCCGGACGCGTGCGCCTGCCCGCCCGCATCGTCGGCGGCGCCGGGTCGGACGCCGGCGCGGACCTGCTGACCGAGCTGCCGGCCATCGCCGAGTGGCTCGACGGCATCGACGGCGCCCTGGTGCTCGGCAACTACTGCTACGCCGACGGCGGCACCCACGTCCGCCTGTCGATGGCCGCGGACGCGCTGGGCGCGCACCTGCTCGAGCGGCGGGCCGACACCGCGCTGGCCTTCCTGGCCACGCCGACCGACGTGTTCGCGGTGCCGCGCGACGAGGTCGTCAGGGCCGACGCGGCGTACCGCGCGGGCGGGGCGATGTCGCGGCTCAGCCGGCGCACCGTCCGCACGCTGGCCGGCGGACGCCTGCTCACCCGCAACTACCCGCCGGCGGCCGACCCCGGCATCTGCGACGCCCTCGTGCCGCAGCAGGGCCCGAACTACGCGTTCGCCAAGCGACTGCAGCGCTGGCGCGCGACGGCCGCCCGCCACGACGGCGCCCGCGTCTCGCTCAACGTCGCGCCGTCCACCCGCACCCGCTCGGTGGTCAAGAACAAGGCGCTCGCGGCGGCCTACGCCGGCGCGCACCGGTTCGGCGTCGAGGTGTTCGACCCCGCGACCAGCAACACGCTCATGGCCGCGCTGCTCGTGCACGACCTCAAGTCCGGCGCCCCGGCCGAGGCCGAGCCCTGGATGGACGAGGCGGCCGGGGCGTGCCACGGCGGCCTGTGGACCGCGGCGTACCACCCGCGCAGCGCGCTGGGCCTGGCCGCGATCCTCGGCGTCGGCGCCCTCCGCGGCTGACCCTCACCTCGCCGGAGGGTTCGGCTCGCGCTGAGTGTGACGTTTCGGGGCTCCTGGCGGCCTTTTCACCCCCGGAACGTCACACTCAGCGCGAACGGAGCCAGCTCCCCGGGGTGGGTCAGTCGCGGAAGGTGACGAACTCCGCGAGCGGGACGCGGTTCGTCCGGTAGGTGTTCGTCGGGTGCTCCGGGTCCGGGACGCCGAACGCGATGCCGGCCACGACCTGCCGGTCCTCGGCCAGGCCCAGGTGCTCGCGGACGACGCCGGCGCGCATCGCGATCGCCGCCTGGGCGCACGCGCCGAGCCCGAGGGCTTGCGCGCCGAGCAGGAACGAGTCGATGAACAGCCCGCAGTCGACGGCGCCGTAGGGGCCGAGCGACGCGGTCGTGGTGACGATCGCGGCGTGCGGGGCGCCGAAGAACTCGAAGTTGCGCAGCATCTGGGCGGCGGACGCGTCGCGGTCGCCCTTCGCCACGCCGACCGCCTCGTACAGCTGCCAGCCGGACTCGCGACGCCGGTCGGCGTAGACGCCCTCGTAGCCGGGCGGGAACGGGATGTCCGGGGTCCAGTGCTCGGCGTCCTCGGCCATCGCCTTCACCAGCGACGAGGTGGCCTCGCCCGACAGCACGGTGACCTCCCACGGCTGGGTGTTGCACCACGAGGGGGTGCGGCCGGCGACGGTCAGCAGCCGCTCGATCGTCTCGCGCGGCACCTCGTCGGGCAGGTAGCCGCGGCAGCTCCAGCGGTCCGCGAGCAGGCGCTCGAGGGCGGTCATGTCACTCATGGGTGCTCCACATCTGCGTGAGGGTCTGCAGGACGGCGACGAGGGCGACCGGCTGGTCGAGCATCACGTGGTGGCCGGAGTCGAGCACGGTGGTGACCGGCACGCGTCCGCCGAGCCGCTCGGCGGTGTCGGCGACGATCGCCGGGGTCGCCATGCCGCGCTCGGCCCGGACGAGCGCGACCGGGCACTCGGCCTTGCCCAGCATGTCCGGGCTCATCGCGGACGAGCCGAAGATCCGCTGGTCGAACTTCCACGTCCAGCCGTCGTCGACCCGGCGCACGGAGCCCTCGGCCACGTGGCGGGTGACGTACGGCAGGTCGCGGTCGTCGTCGGGCAGCGTGCGGAACCGGCTCAGGATCGACTCACGGTCGGGGTAGCGCTTCGACCGGGGCGTGGAGGCGGCCTCGCGCGCCCGCGCACGGACGGAGTCGGGCAGCACCCGCACCGGGGAGTCGACCGCCGCGGCACCGCGCAGCCCGCAGCCGGGCTGCGTGGCCGCGGTGAGCGCGACGAACCCGCCCATGCTGTGCCCCAGGACGACCGGCTCGGCGTCACCCTCCGCCTCGGCCACGGCCACGACCTCGCGCGCCCAGGTGTCGAGCGAGTAGGCGTCGCGCCAGCCGCTGTCGCCGTGCCCGGACAGGTCGAGCGCGACCACGCGGCGGTCGGCGGCCAGGTGGGGCGCGACGTGGTCCCACCAGCCGCCGTGCGCGGCACCGCCGTGCACCAGGACGGTGACGGGCGCCCCGGCCGGGCCCCACGCGCGGTACGCGACCTCGCAGCCGTCGACCGTCACCTGGTCGGTGCCGGGTCGCCGGGCGAGGGCCTCGGCGAACCAGGTCGGGACGGGCTCGTCGGTGTGCATGCGGGCCTCCTGCGTCGTCGCCACATCCAAACAGACGACGAGACCCGGGTCACACCCACCCACAGGACTAGCCCGGACGAGCCATTTTCCACCGACCTCGGCGAGCCGCCCACGGTGCCGGTCAGGTCGGCCTAGCGTCGGCCGAAGGGACTGGTGCGAAAGGGGGCACCGATGAACAGCTACCTGTACGACCTCGACGGCCACGTCATCGCGTTCCGCCGCGACCCCGACGACCCGCACGTCTTCGACCTCGAGGGCCACTGGGTCGGCTGGCAGGCGTGGGAGGACCGCGACGTCGCCGACCCGGACGGCCGCTACCTCGGCACGATCGTGTGCGACCGGCTGGTGCGCCGCAACGACTGGTGGGAGCGCCCCGCGCCCACCCCGGTCGTCCCGCCGGCCGCCCCGCACCCGTCGGGCAGCCCGCTGCCCCCAGCCGCGTTCCCCTACCGCTTCGCCTACGAGGACGTCCGGCTGCCGCACCCGGCCTGATCTGCGGGTGCCGACCGGGCCCCGCGGCCCGATAGTGGGCACATGACCCGAAGCCTCGTGACCGGCGCGACCGGCTACATCGGCGGGCGCCTCGTCCCCGTCCTCCTGGACGCCGGGCACACCGTCCGCGTCATGGTCCGCGACGAGGCGAAGGCCCGCGCCCACGACTGGGCCGACCGCGTCGAGGTCGCCCGGGCCGACGCCACCGACGCCGACGACGTCCGCCGCGCGCTCGACGGCGTCGACGTCGCCTACTACCTGCTGCACTCGATCGGCACCGGCAAGGACTTCGCCGCGACCGAGGAGCACATCGCCCGCACGTTCGCCGAGCAGGCGCTCGCCGCCGGCGTGCAGCGCATCGTCTACCTCAGCGGCATGGACCCGGCCGACGAGGAGCTCTCCGAGCACCTGCGCTCGCGCGACCGGGTCGCCCAGGTGCTGCTCGACTCCGGCGTGCCCACCACTGTGCTGCAGGCCGGCGTCGTCATCGGCTCGGGCTCGGCATCGTTCGAGATGCTGCGCCACCTCACCGAGCGGCTGCCGGTCATGGTGACGCCGCGCTGGGTGCACAGCCGCATCCAGCCGATCGCCGTGCGCGACGTGCTGCACTACCTGGCCGGCAGCGCGTCCATGCCCGCGGACGTGAACCGCCGCTTCGACATCGGCGGACCCGACGTGCTGACCTACCTCGGCATGATGCAGCGGTACGCCGCCGTCGCCGGGCTGCCCAAGCGGCGCATCCTGCCGGTGCCGATCCTGTCGACGACGCTGTCCAGCCTGTGGGTCGGGCTCGTGACGCCCGTGCCCAGCGGCCTGGCCCGTCCGCTCGTGGAGTCGCTGCGCAACAACGTCGTGGCCTCCGAGCACGACATCGACGACCTCGTCCCGCCGCCCGAGGGCGGGCTCACCGGCTTCGACCGCTCCGTCGAGCTGGCACTGACCAAGATCCAGAACCTGGACGTGCCGACGTCCTGGTCGTCGGCCAGCCCCGCCGGCGCGCCCGCCGCGCCGCTGCCCTCGGACCCCGACTGGGCCGGCGGCACCCTCTACACCGACGAGCGGACGCGCGAGGTCGACGCGACGCCGGACGACCTGTGGGCCGTCATCCAAGGCATCGGGGGCTCGCAGGGCTGGTACTCGTGGCCGCTGGCCTGGCGGGCGCGCGGCGTGCTCGACCGGCTGGTCGGCGGGCCCGGCCTGCGCCGCGGCCGCCGCGACCCCGAGAAGCTGCTCGTCGGCGACGCGGTCGACTTCTGGCGCGTGGAGACCGTCGAGGAGAAGAAGCTGCTGCGCCTGCGCGCCGAGATGCGCCTGCCCGGCCTGGCCTGGCTCGAGCTGTGCATCGGCTCGACCGACGGCGGCACCACGACCTTCAGCCACCGCGCCCTCTACGCCCCCCGCGGGCTGATGGGGCGGCTCTACTGGTGGAGCATCTACCCCTTCCACGGCGTGGTCTTCGGCGGCCTGCAGCGCAACCTCGCGCTCGCCGCCGAGCAGCGCAGCCACGCCACCACCCACTCCGAGAGGAACGCGGCATGAGCACCACCGAGGACGTCCGTGACCACGACGCGCTGGAGCACGGCGCCCGCGTGGGACTGATCTCCTACGGCGTCGTGCACGTGATCATCGCCTGGATCACCGTCCAGCTCGCCTGGGGCGGCAGCGGCGAGGAGGCCAGCGAGTCCGGCGCCATGCAGGAGCTGGCCGAGAAGCCGCTGGGCACCTTCCTGCTGTGGGTGGTCGTGCTGGGCCTGGTCGCGCTGACCCTGTGGCAGCTGGCGACGGCCGTGTGGGGCTTCCGGCACGAGGACGGCATGGAGCGCACCCGGCACCGGCTCGCCGCGCTCGGTCGCGGTGTCGTCTACGTCGTCCTGGCCTTCACCGCCGGGCGCACCGCCACGGGCAGCGGTGGGGGCGGGGACTCGTCCCAGGAGGGCATGACCGCGAAGCTCATGAGCGCCCCCGCGGGCCAGTGGCTCGTCGGCGCCGTGGGCCTGGGCATCGCGGTCGTGGGCGTCTACCTGGTCTGGCGCGGCATCACGCAGAAGTTCACGGTCGACCTGCGCACCGACGCGCTGGCCGGGCGCACCGAGAAGCCGGTGATCGTCACCGGCACCATCGGGCACGTGGCCAAGGGCATCGCCATCACCATCGTCGGCGGCCTGTTCCTGTGGGCGGCCGCGACGTACGACCCGGAGAAGGCCGGCGGCCTGGACGACGCGCTGACCACGCTGCGCGACCAGCCGTTCGGGCCGTACCTGCTCACCGCGATCGCGCTGGGCCTGCTGGCCTACGGCGTCTACTGCTTCGCGTGGGCACGGTACGTGCGCCAGCGGTAGCGCGAAACACGACCGTCGCGGGAGGCGGGCAAACGTCACGGCCGCGTAACCGGGGCCGCGCCGTCGCGACACAGCGGCTGCCTAGAAACGGGGGCGACGCAGTTCTCCCCCGACGAAAGGCCCCGTCCCTCCATGCCCTCCCCCACTCGTGGACGCCGCGCCGTCCGCCTGGTCGCCCTCCCGGCGGCCGCGGCGGTCGGGCTGGGCGCCCTCACCGCACCGCCCGCGTCGGCGCTCACCAGCGTGACCACCGACGACGGCGCGGTCGTCCAGATCAACGACGCCCGCCGTCCCGGCCTCGACACCGGCTCCATCCGCAACGTGTCCGACTCCCGCATGGAGGGCTTCGGCAACCTGTTCGTGCGGGTCGACCAGACGCCGGCGCCGCGCATGAACGACCAGATGATGCGCGGCTTCGGCCTCACCGCGACCGGCGCCGGCGCGTACCGCTCGACCAAGGCCGTGCGCCTGGGCGACGTGCTGATGACCCGCGCGGTGCGCGTGGGCGCCACCGGCACGACGAGCTTCTTCGACACCTTCACCAACACGTCCACGAAGCCGCTGACGCTCGAGGTCTCGTTCGGCGGCTCGCTCGGCTCCGGGTACGCGCCCGCGGCCACCCCGACGCCCAGCCCGAACAAGGCGACGGTCGCCGCGAGCAGCGACGGCGACGCGGACGTCGAGGCGTCCGACACCTGGATCACCGCCACGACGCCGGGGAACACGCGTCCGACCGGCGTCGTGGTCGGCTCGGGCGTCAGCGCCCTGGGCGACCAGCAGGCCAACCCGTTCGAGACGGCATACTCGCCCACCGGCAGCCGCTCCAACGACCTCGGCTTCGTCCGCGAGCTCACCGTCGACCCGGGCGCCACCGAGTCGCTCGCCCAGTTCGTCGTCGTCGGCGCGCGGAGCGGTGCCGCCCAGCTGGCCACCGACACCGCCGCGCTGGCCGCGGCACCGGACCTGTCCGGCCTGACGCTCGACGAGATCTGCACCCTGCAGAACTGGGACCTCAGCGCCTACGCGGCCGCGTGCGGCGCGGCCGAGCCGCTCACGCTGCCGGCCGCCGAGGCGGACGTCGCCGCGACCACCTCGGTCGCCTACGACGTGACCGGCAAGACGATCGCGCAGCTGCAGGCCGACATGACGTCGGGCAAGGTCACCTCGGTGCAGGTCACCAAGGCGTACCTGGACCGCATCGAGGCCTACGACTCCGGCGCGCTCGGCTTCCACTCGTTCATCACCGTGGCCAAGGACGCCGTGGCCCAGGCCCTGAAGGCCGACCAGGCGCGCAAGGCCGGACGCAAGGGCGCCCTGCTCGGCGTCCCGATCGCGCTCAAGGACCTGTACGACACCAAGGACATGCCCACCTCGGGCGGCACCCTGACGCTCAAGGACTGGCAGCCCGGCAAGGACGCGTGGCAGGTCGCCCGCCTGCGCGAGGCCGGCGCGGTCATCATCGGCAAGACGAACCTGTCCGAGTTCGCCAACTCCGGCTCGTTCAGCGAGAGCGGCTTCATGCAGACGTGGAACGCGCTGTACCCGTCGAAGACGTCGTTCGGCTCCAGCGGCGGCTCGGCCGTCGCCGTGGGTGCGGACCTCGCCCCCGCCGCCATGGGCACCCAGACCGGCGTCTCGCTGTACGCGCCCTCGACCGGTGCCGGGCTCTCGTCCTTCCGCGGCACCGACGGCCTCACCAGCACCAACGGCGTCATGCCGCTGACCTGGGCCACCGACTACGCCGGCCCGATCGCCAAGTCGGTCACCGACCTGGCGGCGCTGCTCGACGCCACCGCGACGCAGAAGACCGGCAACGACCCGGCCGACCTGCTGACCTCGCGCGTCGACAACACCAAGCGTCCGGTCGAGTGGGGATCGTCGCTGTCCACGGACGCCCTGCGCGGCAAGGTCGTCGGCTACGTGCCGGCGGCGTTCTCGTCGACCGTCGTCACCGACGACGACGCCGGCCAGCGCGCTCTGACCGACCTCACGGCGGCCGTCGAGGCGGCCGGCGGCACGCTCGTCCCGCTCGCCCAGGGCTCGCCGGCTGCGCCGACGAACCCGCCGGCGAGCGGCTTCCCGACGTCCGGCAGCGCCGGCGCCGAGGGCTGGGAGCGCTACATCGCCGAGGAGCGTCCCGCGACGTTCCCGTACACGACCAAGCAGCTGATGGAGAGCAAGCAGAACCTGCCCTACAACACGTCGTCGAACTACACGGCGCAGCCGATGGACGACACCAGCGTGACCAACCTGCTCGCCCGGCGCGACGCCTACAAGCAGAACGCCGCCAGCTGGATGGACACCGCGTTCGGCCAGCCGGTCGACGCGGTCGTCTACCCCGGGTTCCTCACCAGCGTGGGCAACAACGACGCCGCCTCGGCGATCTTCAGCTCCGACCGCGCGTCGGGCGTCATCACCCAGGGCGTGGGCCTGCCGACGGTGATCCTGCCGATCGGGGCGAACGGCGAGGGCCAGTCCAACAACGTCCAGCTGGTCGGACGGGCCTGGACGGACGCGCAGGTGCTCGGCATGGGCTACGCGCTGGAGCAGCAGGCGGACGCGCACGTGCGCACCGCGTTCGCGCCGGCACTGAAGTGGAGCGGTCCCGCCACGTCGGTGACCGCGGTCCGGCTCGGCCGGACGGCGACCACGTTCGGCACGCCGGCCACGGCGACCGTGACCGTGACGTCCGACCCGGCCGCCACCGGTGCGGTGTCGGTGAACGTCGCCGGCCGCACCGTCAAGGGTGCGCTCAAGGCCGGACGCGCGACGGTGACGCTGCCCCGGGACGTGCCGACCGGCACGCACCTCGTGACGGCGTCCTACGCCGGCTCGGCGACGGTGGCGAGGAGCTCGGCGACGACCACCCTCAAGGTGGCCAAGGCCGCCCCGGCGGTGGGGGCGAAGCTGCTCACGTCGTCCATCCGCAAGAAGCAGAACGGCAAGCTGCGGGTGACCGTGCCGAGCGTGCTGCCGGCCGGAGCCACCGCCCTGGTCTACGACGGGTCGACGGTGCTGCGCTCCGTCACCCTGCGTCCCGGCACGACCGTGGTGAAGCTGCCGCGGCTGAAGCCGGGCAAGCACCGGATCCGCGTGCAGGTGCTCGCCGGCAGCGACTACCGGGCGGCGTGGAGCAAGACCCGGGTGCTGAAGGTCGCCAAGCGCTGACCTGACCCGCACGGCGGCGCCGCGTTCCCCTCGGGGACCGCGGCGCCGTCGTCGTCCCGGGGCCTACGCCCGGGTCGGCAGGGTGAGGATCTCCGCGCCCGTCTCGGTGATCGCGACGGTGTGCTCGGTGTGCGCGGTGCGGCAGCCGGTGGCGCTGCGCAGCGTCCAGCCGTCGGGGTCGGTGACCAGCCGGTCGGTGTCGGCCATGATCCAGGGCTCGAGCGCGAGCAGCAGGCCGGGACGCAGCCGGTAGCCGCGGCCGGGTCGTCCGGTGTTGGAGACGTGCGGGTCCTGGTGCATCGTCGAGCCGATGCCGTGCCCGCCGAACTCGGTGTTGACGAGGTAGCCGGCCTCGCCCAGCACGGTGCCGATCGCGTGCGACAGGTCGCCGACCCTCGCCCCCGGCCGGGCCGCGGCGATGCCCGCCGCCAGCGCCCGCTCCGTGGTCTCGATCATCGCCACGCTCTCCACCGGACGCTGCTCACCGACGAGGAGGCTGATGGCCGCGTCGGCCGCCACCCCGTCGAGCGAGACGGCCAGGTCGAGGGTGAGCAGGTCGCCGTCGGCGAGGCGGTAGTCGTGCGGGCGCCCGTGCAGCACCGCGTCGTTCACCGCCGTGCAGACGTGGTGCCCGAACGGGCCGCGGCCGAACGACGGGGCGTAGTCGACGTAGCAGGACCGCGCACCGGCCGCAGCGATGAGCTCGGCCGCCCGCCGGTCGAGGTCGAGCAGGTTCGTGCCGACGGTGCTGGCCTCGCGCAGCGCCTGCAGCACGTCCGCGACCAGCGCGCCGGTGCGCCGCGCGAGCGCCACCCGCGCCGGGCTCAGGATCTCGATCATCGTCGCCTCCGAAGTGGGATAACAATACCGGTCGAACAGTACCGGTACTAGAATCCGATCCATGGTCAGGCTCCCGCTCACCCCCGACGAGGTCGCGCGCGGCCAGCGACTCGGCGCCCTGCTGCGCCAGGCCCGCGGCACCCGCTCGATCCTCGACACGGCGCTCGCCGCCGGCGTCTCGCCCGAGACCCTGCGCAAGATCGAGACAGGCCGCGTGGCGACGCCGTCGTTCGCGACCGTCGCGGCCGTGGCCCAGGTCGTGGGCGCCTCGCTCGACGAGCTGTGGTCGGCCGTCGCGGACGCCGAGCGGGCCGGCAGCGCGGCGTCCTGAGCGACGCGCCGGGTTTTCGTCCCGGCGCCGGCCCGGGTTACGGTCGTGCGGACGTCCACCAACTTCTCGGGGAGAAACCACATGCGCCTCACCACCGGGCTGGTCACGACCGCCCTCGCCCTCGGCACCGTCCTCGGCACCTCCGCCGCGGCGAGCGCCCAGGAGACCACCATCAAGGACAAGCGCGCCGACGTGCTGCGCTTCGACTCGATCGAGTCCGACTCGTACACGCGCCTCGGCTCGGCGGCGAGCAAGAAGTCCGGCATCGACGCCAAGAGCGTCCGCTTCGACCACGGCCGCAAGAACGTCACCATCACGGTGAAGTTCTCGCGCCTGAAGTCCGGCTCGACGATCTACGCCGAGATCTTCCGCGCCGGCAAGAAGAAGCCGTCCTTCGAGCTCTACGGGTACGACAAGCAGGGCGGCCAGGTCTACAACGCCCGCGACAAGAAGGTCTGCAACGCCAAGGTCCGCACCAGCAACGGCAAGAACGGCAGCATCAAGGTCACCGTGCGCCGCTCGTGCCTGGGCGACCCGGCCAAGCTGCGCATCGCGGTCGGCGTCCTGCGCCTGTCCGGCGGCACCGCCGACAACCCCGGCTACTCGATGGACGTCCTGTCGTCCAAGAAGGTGCTGACGCCCGAGCGCAGCCGCCTGCTCAAGAGCAGCTGATCCCCACGCAGCACGACGCCGGACCCGTTCGCGGGTCCGGCGTCGTCGTGTCTGCGGGCCGATGCGGTTCTCGGGACACGTCCGGCACCCCGCGTGCGGATCGCGTAGGTGGAATCCCCGACACCTCCCGCTGAGGCGTGAGACTCCCGGACCCGGCCCGGCTCGAACGGGCGGCCACCCTCACCTGCAGCGGGCTGGACGCACCATTACCGGGTCGGTGCGCCTTGGGCGGGCTCGTTCCCACCCTAGGCCGAGCGAGACAGTGACACCTTGAACGCGCGGCCGATCGGCCCGGCTCAGTAGGCCTCGAGGACGAGCCGGTCGTCCTGGACCCGGAGGCGCCAGGGCTGCGCGGCGCCGACCGCCGAGGAGTACTCGCCCTCGTCCTTCAGCGCCTCGCGCACGTCCCGCGCCTCGTCGAGCGACACCGTGACCCCGCGCTCCTGCAGCTCCCCGCGGAGCCGGTCGACGTCGCGCGACTCCTCGATCCAGCCGACGACGACCGACAGCAGCGCCACCGCGACACCGCCGGCCGCCAGCAGCAGGGCGGGACGCCGCACGTCACGGACGAGCCACAGGCCCAGGGCGACGAGCACCATGGCCCCGCCGGCGGCCGCGACGACCAGCGTCCCGGCGCCGCTCTGCAGCAGGTCGGTGCCCATGCGTCCTCCTCCGTCGGGCGACCGAGGCTACCTCGCGTTCAGCCCAGCAGGCTCGCGGTGACGGTGTAGGTGCGGGTCTCGCCGGGCGGCAGGTGGTCCAGGTCGGTGCGCTCGGTGAGCTCGACGTCCTCGGGCCGGGCCGGCAGTCCGCGCCAGGTCTCGAGGCAGACGAACTCGCCGCCGTCGCGCATCCAGAGCGTCACGCCGGTGAAGCCGGTCCAGTCCAGTCGGACGCCGCGTCCCGAGGGCGCACGGTAGGTCAGGCCCGTGCTCGCGACGTCGGGCATGATCACGGCGCCCTCGTCGAACAGACGCTCGCTCAGGCGCAGCTCGGTGCCCTCGACGACGGAGTCGAACAGCTCGGGCCGCAGGAGGTTCTGCTCGACCCGGCGGAACGGCGCCGGCTCGGGGTGGTCGAACTCGACGACGTGCTGCTCGCGCTCGCCGTCCAGCGGCCACACGAAGGCCGGGTGCCAGCCCAGCGCGTACGGCAGGGTGCGCTCGTCGCGGTTCTCGACGACGTACGTCGTGGTCAGGGTGCGTCCGCGCAGCTCGTGCGTGACGTGCAGGCCGAACGCGTACGGGTAGTGCTGGCGCGTCTCGTCGCTGTCGCGCAGGCCCAGGACGACCCGGTCGGCGGACAGGTCGAGCACGTCGAAGTCGCTCTCGCGGGTGAAGCCGTGCTGGCGCATCGGGTACGCGCTGCCGTCGACGACCACCTGGTCGTCCGGCACGCGGCAGATGACCGGGAACAGGATGGGCGCGGTGCGCCGCCAGGCCTCGCCCGCCTGCCACAGGTGCTCACGACCCTCTCCGTCCACCCAGGAACGGGGCTCGGCACCGCGCGCGCTGACCTGGAGCGTCGACTCCGGCGTGCGCAGGGTCAGTCGGTCGGGCACGGGTCCTCCTCGGACGGGGGCGGGGGCCTGCTCAGCCTAGGAGCGGCACGCGGGCGTCGCACCCGGCGCCGACGTGACGGCCGACACCTGCGTGAGAAGAAAGTTCTGCGCCGATGTCGATCCGCGCCGACCCCGTCCGACGACATAGTGAGAGGCCGAGAAGCGGCCTCGCGAACCAGGAGACACATCATGGCCAGGTACATGCTCATCATGCGCAACAGCGGCTCCGTCGAGGACTACGCCGACATGGACTTCGAGGCGGTCATCAACGCGATGGGCGCCTACAACGAGTCGATGATGAAGGCCGGCGTGCTGCTCGGCGGCGAGGGGCTCACCGACGCGTCCGAGGGTGCGGTCGTCGAGTTCACCGGCGAGGCCCCGGTCGTCACCGACGGTCCCTACGGCGAGACGCACGAGCTGTTCAACGGCTTCTGGACGCTGTCGGTGTCGACCCGCGAGGAGGCCCTGGAGTGGGCCAAGCGCGCCCCGCTGGGGCCCGGCAACAAGATCGAGGTCCGACGCATCACCGACGAGGCCGACTTCGAGGACTACGCCGACAACGAGTACGTCCAGAAGGAGAAGGAGTGGCGACGCGAGCTCGGCACCGATGCGGGCACCGCGTCGGCGTGAGCCGATGAGCCAGGACGTCCCCCGCGTCGTCGACGCCGTCTGGCGCATCGAGGGTGCGCGCATCGTCGCCACCCTCGCCCGCGTGACCGGCGACGTCGGCCTCGCGGAGGACGTGGCCCACGAGGCGCTGGTCGAGGCGCTGGAGCAGTGGCCGGCGTCCGGCGTGCCGCGCAGTCCCGGCGCCTGGCTGACGACCGTGGCGCGTCGCCGGGCGGTGGACGTCTTCCGTCGCCGGTCCGTGCAGGACGACCGGTACCGCCGGCTCGCGCTCGAGCTCGACGAGGCGTCCGACCTGGCGTGGGAGCCGGTCGAGGACGACGTGCTGCGGCTCGTGCTCACCGCCTGCCACCCGGTGCTGTCGCGGGAGTCGCAGATCGCGCTGACGTTGCGGGTGGTGAGCGGCCTGTCGACCCAGGAGGTCGCCCGGTTGCTGCTCGTGCCGGTGCCGACCGTGCAGGCCCGCATCACCCGGGCGAAGAAGACGCTCGCCGCGGCGAAGGTGCCGTTCGAGACCCCGGAGCCGGCCGAGTGGGCGCAGCGGATCGCGTCCGTCCTGGGTGTCGTCTACCTCGTCTTCACCGAGGGGTACGCCGCGACGGCCGGCGACCGGTGGATCCGCACCGAGCTCGCCGAGGAGGCGCTGCGGCTCGGGCGCGTGCTGGCCGGCCTCGTCCCGCGGGAGCCCGAGGCGCACGCGCTCGTCGCGCTCATGGAGCTGCAGGCGTCGCGGTTCGCCGCCCGCGTGGCACCCGACGGCAGTCCGGTGCTGCTCGCCGACCAGGACCGCGCCCGCTGGGACCGGGCCGCGATCACCCGCGGCCGGGCGTCCCTGGCCCGGGCCGACGCGCTGGGGCGCGGGCGCGGCTCGTACGCGCTGCAGGCGGCGATCGCGCAGTGCCACGCGGTGGCGCCGAGCGTCGAAGGGACCAACTGGGACGAGATCGTCGTCCTCTACGAGGCGCTGGGCCGGCTGGCCCCCAACCCGGTCGTGGAGCTCAACCGTGCCGTCGCGGTGTCGATGGCGTCCGGGCCCGAGGCCGGGCTCGCCGTGGTCGACGCGCTGGCGGACGCGCCCGGGCTGCGCGGGTCGCACCTGCTGCCGAGCGTCCGCGGCGAGCTGCTCGCCCGGCTCGGCCGGGTCGAGGAGGCCCGCTCGGAGCTGGTGACCGCCGCCGCCCTCGCTGGGAACGAGCGCCAGCGGGCCGTCCTCGAGGCCAAGGCCGCGGGGTTGTAGAGCGGGTCACCGCCGCCCGGCGCCCGGCGGTTTACCTGGTTGACCAGGTAGACCGACAAACGCCAGGAAAGTTCGCCTGGTTCCTGGCGGTTTGCCTGGCAGACGAGCACGCCCGCCACGATCCTCCCTCGGCTCGCGGCGTACCGTCCGAGCTCCACCGGACGTTCGCGCAGGAACCGTCCTTCGACAAGCTCAGGAACCGCCCTCGATCGGCTCAGGAACGGTGCGTGAGCACCATCGCGATGGTTGCGGCGGCGACCAGCGCGGCGCAGACCGGCCGCACCGGGAGCCGCTGCGTCCTCGTGCCCACGTACATCACCGCGGCCACGACGACGAGGGTCCCGAACCCGGCGAGGGCGCCGTCCATGACGGCGTCGGCCCATCCGCGGGTCGTGACGACCTCGAGCTCGCGGCGGTGGTCGTCCGAGGCGCCGCTGCGGCGGCCCGGCATGCCGAGGAGCAGCAGCGGGGCGAACGGCACGGTCACGACGAGCAACGACCAGCGCCGCCGCCCCGACCCCAGGGCCGCCGCCGTGCCGGCCAGGACGAGTGCCGCCGGCAGCGCCGTGAGCACGCCGACCACGACCGGCGGCCAGGGCAGCAGGCGGTGGAAGAGCTCGGCCGTGCGGTCCTGGTTCAGGCCCAGCAGCACCGGCACCGCGACGACGAGGCCCACCGCCGCGAGGGCCGGCCACGGTCGGCGAGGCTCCCGACGGGCACCTCCCGGCTGGGCCACGCTCAGACCGTGCGCAGCGGCGCGTGCGGCAGCGCCGGCAGCTCGACGACGACCGCGTCACCCGGGCGCACGACGCCACCGGCCAGCACGACGCTCATGACGCCGGCCTTGTGCGTGACGGCCCCGGACGCGTCACGGTCGACGACCGCCTTGAGCAGGCCGGTGCGGAAGCGCTCGATCTGGACGCACGGCTTGCGCAGCCCCGTGAGCTCGAGCACCGCCTCGTCCCCCACCCGCAGCCGCGTGCCGACCGGCAGGTCCAGCAGGCGGACGCCGCGGGTCGTGAGGTTCTCGCCGAGGTCGCCGGGCTTCACGTCGAACCCCTGCACGGCCAGCTCGTCCAGCAGCTCGGCGTGGATGAGGTGCACCTGACGCCGGTTCGGCCGGGTGGGATCGCGCCGGGCGTCGAAGACGTGCTGGACGGTGGTGCCGGCGTGAGCGTCGCCCTCGACGCCGATGCCCTCGATCAACCGGGCCTCGAACGCGTTCGCCTTGCTGAACGTGTGGCGTCCCGAGACCGAGACGGCGTCGACGAGGCCGGGGGCGAGCAGGTCGGGCGCGTCGTTCACGGACGCGACTCTACGTCGCGTCCACCGCCGTCGGAGCCGAACCGACCAGACGTCCCGCGTGGTGGCGCCCACGCGGGACGATCATGGGCGTGCCGCTCACCGGGTCGGGCACGACCTCGCACGGCAGGCCGAACACCTCGCTCACCAGGGCGGAGTCCACGACGTCGACCGGGGCGCCCTCGGCCACGATGCGTCCGGCCTTCATCGCGATGATGTGGTCGGCGTAGCGGCAGGCCAGGTTCAGGTCGTGCAGCACCAGGACGACCGTCGTGCCCTCGGCCCGGTTCAGGTCGGTGAGCAGGTCGAGCAGCTCGACCTGGTGGTTGATGTCCAGGTACGTCGTCGGCTCGTCGAGCAGCAGCAGGTCGGTCTCCTGCGCCAGGGCCATGGCGATCCAGACCCGCTGGCGCTGGCCGCCGGACAGGTCCTGCACGCGGCGGTCGACCAGCTCGGCGGTGCCGGTGGACTCCAGCGCGGCCGCCACGGCGCGGTCGTCCTCGGCCGTCCAGCGGCGGAAGAAGCCCTGGTGCGGGTAGCGACCGCGACCGACGAGGTCGCCGACGGTGATGCCGTCGGGGGCCAACGGCGTCTGCGGCAGCAGGCCGAGCACCTGGGCGACGTCCTTGCTGGCCATGTCGTGGACGGACTCGCCGTCGAGCAGGACGCGGCCGGAAGCGGGCTTGAGCAGCCGGGCGAGTCCGCGCAGCAGCGTGGACTTGCCGCAGGCGTTGGCGCCGACGATGACCGTGATGGCCCCGTCGGGCAGCTCGACGTCCAGCTGGTCGACGACGGTGCGGTCGTCGTAGGCCAGGCTCAGGCCCTCGGCCCGCAGCGAGTGGGGGGTGCGCGTCATCCGCCCCGTCCTTCCCGGTTGACGCTGGCCAGCAGCCAGATGAGGTAGGGGGCGCCCAGCAGTCCGGTCACGACACCCGCCGGCAGCGGGGTCGGCAGCAGGTTCTGGGCGACGAGGTCGGCCGACAGCAGCACGATCGCGCCGACCGCGCCGGCCGCGAGCAGGCCGCCGGACGAGGCCGGGCCGAGCAGCCGGTGGGCGATGGGACCGGCGACGAGCGCCACGAACAGCAGCGGCCCGGTGACCGCCACGGCCACGGCGGTCAGCGCGACCGAGACGGCGAGCAGCACGAGGCGCGAGCGCTCGACCCGGACGCCGAGCGCCTTGGCCGCGTCGTCGCCGAGCTCGAGCGTGGCCAGCGACCGCGAGAGGACGAGCGCCAGGGGCAGCAGCACGACGAGCGCCACCCACAGGACGGCGAGCTCGGCGTCGCCGGCCCGGCCGACCGAACCGACCAGCCAGGTCATGGCCTCGCGGGCCTCGAACACGTCGGCACGGGCGACCACGTAGCTGATGAGCGACGTGCACAGCTGCTGCACGCCGATGCCGATGAGGATGAACCGGTAGCCGCTCACCGCACCGCGGAAGGCCAGCACGTAGACGACCACGGCGGTCACCACCGCGCCCACGAGCGCGGACGCCGACACCGCGAGCCCCGCCCCACCGCCGAGCAGGATCATCGAGACGGCGAACAGGCTGGCACCGGACGAGACGCCGACGAAGTCCGGCGACGCGAGCGGGTTGCCCAGCAGCCGCTGGAAGATCGAGCCGGCGACGCCGAGCGCGAGCCCGGTGCCGAGCGCCGCCGCCGCGACCGGCAGGCGCAGGTCGCGCACCACGAAGTCGGCGCCGGGGTCGTCGCCGAGCCCGAGCAGCGAGGCCACGACCTGGAGCGGACCGATCGCGTAGTCGCCGACGACCATCGTCAGCACGAACAGGGCGGCGGCGACCGCCGCCAGGGCGCCCGTCACGACGGTGCCGCGGCGCCGGCGGGCCCGCCGGACGCTGCCGACGGCGTCCACGTGGACGGCCGCGGGCGGCTGGACGACCTCGAGGGCGTTCACAGCCGCACCGCGTCCCGGTAGCGGACGAGCGCGACGAACACCGGCGCGCCGACGACGCCGAGCACGACGCCGACCTGCAGCTCGCCGCGGTCGAGCACCAGGCGGCCGGCGATGTCGGCGGCCAGCAGCACGAGCGGGGCGAGGAAGACCGAGTAGGCCAGGATCCAGCGGTAGTCGGGGCCGCAGATCATCCGGGCGACGTGCGGGACGATGAGCCCGACGAAGGTGATCGGTCCGCAGGCGGCCACGGCGGCGCCGCACAGCACGGCGACCGCGACGAACACGACCGAGCGGGTCAGCACGATGCGCTGGCCGAGGGCGCGGGCGACGTCGTCACCGAGCGCGAGGCCGTTCAGCGCACGTCCGGCCCCGAGGGCCACGACGACGCCGACGACGATGAACGGCACGGTCTGCCAGAAGACCGAGGCGTACCGCCCGGCCAGCGCACCCACCTGCCAGAAACGCAGCGTGTTGAGCGCCTCGACGTTGGTCAGCACGATCGCGGACGTCAGCGAGCTCAGCAGCGCGGTGACGGCGGCACCGGCGAGGGCGAGCTTCACCGGCGTCGCGCCCTCGCGGCCGAACGAGGCCACGCCGTAGACGGCGAAGGTCGCCAGCGCCGCGCCGGCCATGCCGAGCCACACCGTCTGGGCGGGGGCACCGATGCCGAGCACCATGACGCCGAGCACGACGAACGCGGCCGCGCCGGCGTTGATGCCCATGATCCCGGGATCGGCGAGCGGGTTGCGCGTCACGCCCTGCAGCAGCGCGCCGCTCAGCCCGAGCGCGGCACCGACGGCCAGGCCGAGCGCGGTGCGGGGCACCCGCATCTCCAGCAGCGTCGCCTTGTCGGCCGCGGCCGCGTCGCCGCCGAGGAAGACGTCCCTGACCAGCGCCAGGTCGATGTCGCGGCTGCCGAGCGCCAGGCTCATGACGCAGACCACGAGGAGCCCGAGCACCACCACGACCAGCCCGGCGACGAGCAGCGGCGCGCTGCGGTGCCGGGGCGCGGTCTCCACCGGTCCGGTCGCGGAGCTCCCGGCACGGGACGGCACGGCGGTACGGGACACGGGCGGGACTCTCGGTCGGACGGGTGGAGCCCACTCAGCGTAACTTAGGGTCGGCTAACCGAAGCAGCGAGTGTGACCCGCACCGCTCGTCACCGGCCCTAGGCTGCGCCCATGAGTGCACCGGAGCTGACCTTCCGCACGACCATCGGCGTCGAGGTCAAGGGCGACACCTGGAGCTGCGTGGAGATCCCGGGCTCGGCCGAGCTGTTCGGCACCGGCCGCACGGTGCGGGTCGACGCCGTCGTCGACGACGTCCGGCTCGAGGACGTCGGGGCGATGCCGACCGGCTCGGGCGGCCACATGGTGTCGCTGAGCGCGAAGGTGCGCAAGGCGCTCGGCAAGGACGTCGGCGACCCGGTCGACGTCACCGTCACCGTCCGCTAGCGCCCCGGACGCGGCGAGGCCCGCCGGACGACGTCCGGCGGGCCTCGCCCAGGTCAGGCGCGACTCAGAACTTCTCGTTCTTCGCGGCCTTCTCCAGCAGCAGCGCCGGCGGGTTGAAGCGCTCGCCGTACGTCTTGGCCAGCTCCTGCGCGCGCTCGACGAACGCCTGCACGCCGATGCTGCCGTCGGCCGCCTCGTAGCCGTTGATGTGCTGGATCACGCCACCGTGCAGCGCCGGGAAGCCGATGCCGAAGATCGAGCCGATGTTGGCGTCGGCGGTCGTGCGGAGCACGCCCTCCTCGAAGCACTTCACCGTCTCCAGCGCCATGATGAACGTCAGGCGCTCCTTCATGTCGACCAGCGAGGGCTGGGTCTCGGCCGTCGGGTACTTCTCGGTCAGGCCCGCCCACAGGCCGGTGCGCTTGCCGTCGGCGTACTCGTAGAAGCCGGCGCCCTTGAGCTTGCCCGAGCGGCCCTGCTCGATCATGTAGTCGATGACCTGCTCGGCGGGGGACGCGTCCCAGGTGCCACCGGCCGCCTCGACCGCGGCGATGGACTCCTTGCGGATCTTCACCATGAGCTCGAGGTTCAGCTCGTCGGACAGCTGCAGCACCGGGGCCGGGAAGCCCGCCTGCGTCGTGGCGCGCTCGATGCGGACCGGGTGCACGCCCTCGGTCAGCATCGCGATGCCCTCGTTGACGAAGGTGCCGATGACGCGGCTGGTGAAGAAGCCCTGGCTGTCGTTGACGACGATCGGGATCTTCTTGATCTGCTGCGTGTAGTCGATCGCGCGGGCCAGGGCCTCGTCCGACGTCTTCTCGCCGGCGATGATCTCGACGAGCATCATCTTGTCGACCGGGCTGAAGAAGTGGATGCCGATGAAGTCCTCGGGACGCGTGACGCCCTCGGCCAGCTTGGTGATCGGCAGGGTGGACGTGTTGGAGCCCAGCAGGGCGTCCGACTTCACGATCGGCTCGAGCTCGCCGAAGACCGACTTCTTGAGGTCGATGGACTCGAAGACGGCCTCGACGACGAGGTCGCAGCCCGCCAGGTCGGCGTAGTCGGCGGTGGGCGTGATGCGGCCCAGCACCTCGTCACGCTTCTCCTGCGTGATGCGGCCGCGCTCGAGCGCCTTGTCGAGCAGCTTCTCGCTGTAGTTCTTGCCCTTCTCGGCGGCCTCGATCTTGACGTCCTTGAGGACGACCTCGATGCCGGCCTGGGCCGAGACGTACGCGATGCCCGCGCCCATCATGCCGGCGCCGATGACCGCGACCTTCTCGACCTTGCGCTTCTCGACACCCTCGGGACGCGAGCCGCCGGCGTTGATGGCGTTGAGGTCGAAGAAGAACGCCTGGGTCATGTTCTTGAACTGCTGGCCGACCAGCAGCTCGACCAGGTAGCGCGACTCGATGCGGCTGGCGGTGTCGAAGTCGACGGCCGCGCCCTCGACGACGGCCGACAGGATGGCCTTCGGCGCCTTCATGTCCGCGCCCTTGAGCTGCTTGCGCAGCATCGCGGGCAGGGCGGGCAGGTTCGCGGCCAGCGCGGGGGTCTTCGGGGTGCCGCCGGGCATCTTGTAGCCCTTGCGGTCCCACGGCTGCGACGCGGCGTCGGCGTCGCCGGCGTTCGCCTCGATCCAGGCCTTGGCGGCCGGGACCAGCTGGTCGGCGGACTCGACGAGCTCGTCGACGAGGCCGACCTTGAGCGCCTTGGCCGGCTTCATGCGCGGGCCCTGCAGCAGGACGTTGAGCAGCGCGTCCTGGATGCCGAACATGCGGACGGTGCGGGTGACGCCGCCGCCGCCGGGCAGCAGGCCGAGGGTGACCTCGGGCAGGCCGATCTCGTAGCGACCGTCGACCGCGACGCGGTGGTGGGCCGCGAGCGCGATCTCCAGGCCGCCGCCGAGGGCGGCGCCGTTGATGGCCGCGACGACGGGCTTGCCGATCGTCTCGAGCTTGCGCAGCGTGGCCTTGATGCGCTCGACGTTGTCGAACAGCGCCGGGGCGTCGTCCTTGGTCGCCTGCGTCATGAGCTTGAGGTCGCCACCGGCGAAGAAGGTCTTCTTCGCCGAGGTGATGACGACGCCCTGGATCGAGTCGGCGTCGGCGGCGATGTCCGCGGCGAGGGCGTCGACGGCCTTCTCCATGGACTCGACGTACGCCTGGTTCATCGTGTTGGCGCTCTGGCTCGGGTCGTCGAGCACGAGCGTGGCGATCGCGCCGTCCTTCTCGTAGCGGACGGCCTCGGTGGTGGTGGTCATGTCGGTGGGGTCTCCTGAGGTGAGAGGGGTCCGCGGATCAGATGCGCTCGACGACGGTGGCGATGCCCATGCCGCCGCCGATGCACAGCGTGGCCAGGCCGTAGCGGCCCTCACGACGCTCGAGCTCGTCGACCAGGGTGCCGAGGATCATCGCGCCGGTGGCGCCCAGCGGGTGGCCCATCGCGATGGCGCCGCCGTTGACGTTGGTGCGGTCGGCCGGGAAGTCGCCCAGGTCGCGCATGAGCTTGAGCGCGACGGCGGCGAACGCCTCGTTGATCTCGACCAGGTCGAGGTCGTCCGGCGTGAGGCCGGCCTTCTGCAGCGCCTTGTGGCTGGCCGGGCCGGGGCCCGTCAGCATGATCGTGGGCTCGGAGCCGACGACGGCGGTCGAGACGATGCGGGCGCGCGGGGTGAGGCCGTGGCGGTCGCCGGCGGCCTCGGAGCCGATCAGCACGATGCCCGCGCCGTCGACGATGCCCGAGCTGTTGCCCGCGTGGTGCACGTGGTTGATGCGCTCGACCTCGGTGTACTTCTCCAGCGCGACGTCGTCGAAGCCGGCGAACGAGCCGAGGTCCTTGAACGACGGCTTGAGGCCGGCGAGGCTCTCGGCCGTCGTGCCCTCGCGCACGAACTCGTCGTGGTCGAGGATCGTCAGGCCGTTGGGGTCGACGACCGGGATGACCGAGTTCTTGAAGTAGCCGTTGGCGATCGCCTTGGCGGCGCGGGCCTGCGACTCGGCGGCGAACGCGTCGACGTCGTCGCGGCTGTAGCCCTCGATGGTGGCGATCAGGTCGGCGCTGATGCCCTGCGGCACGAAGTCGGCCTGCAGCGCGGTGCGCGGGTCCATGGCCCACGGTCCGCCGTCCGAGCCCATCGGCACGCGGCTCATCGACTCGACGCCACCGGCGACGATGAGGTCCTCCCAGCCGGAGCGGACGCGCGCGGCGGCCTGGTTGACCGCCTCGAGGCCCGACGCGCAGAAGCGGTTGAGCTGGACGCCGGGGACGTCGTAGGGCAGGCCGGCCGCGAGCGCGGCGGTCTTGGCGATGTCGGCGCCCTGGTCGCCGATCGGCGACACGCAGCCCAGGATCACGTCCTCGATCTGGGCGGGGTCCAGGTTGGGGTTGCGCTTCTGGATCTCCTCGAGCAGACCGGTCACGAGGGTGACCGGCTTGACCTCGTGCAGCGATCCGGTCTTCTTGCCGCGACCGCGCGGCGTGCGGATCGCGTCGTAGATGAAGGCGTCGGTCATGGGGTGGGTCCTCCCAGCGGAATGTCCATGCATGTAAGCGCTTGCTTACTGCGCTCCGGTCATTGTGACACCAGAACTGTCAGAACGGTAGGGCGCCCCGGTGACGTGACCCACATCATCATCGCGGTGGCCGGTGGCGACCGTCGCGCGCACGCCGCGACCTATCCTTCCCCCATGAGCGCCGCACCCACGGAGACTCCCGAGTCGGCCGACACCCTCAGCATCGAGCAGCTGGCCAGCCGGGTCGGCATGAGCGTGCGCACGGTGCGCTTCTACGCCGGGCGCGGGCTCATCCCGCCGCCGCGCCGTGAGGGCCGCAACGGCTACTACGGCCCCGACCACCTGGTGCGGCTGGAGCTCGTCCGCGAGCTGCAGGCCCACGGCTTCACCCTGGCGGCGATCGAGGGCTATCTCGAGAACCTTCCCGGCGACGCGAGCCCCGAGCGGGTCGCGCTGCAGCGCACCCTGCTCGCCCCCTGGACCCCGACCAAGCCCGAGACGCTGCCCCGGGCCGAGCTCGAGCAGCGGGCCGGGCGCGCGCTGAGCGACGCCGACCTCGAGCTGCTCGTCGCGCTCGGCGTCGTCGACCCCACCCCCACCGAGGACGTCTTCGAGGTCGCGACGGCGCACCTGGGCCTGGGCGTCTCGCTCATCGACATCGGCCTGCCGATCGAGGCCGCGGACGCCGCCCGGCGCGTGTTCGCCGAGCACGGGCGCGCGATGGCCCACGAGATCGACGAGGTCTTCCGCGTCCACGTCTGGCCACACCTGAAGGAGTCGCACGAGTCGCCGGCGCAGATCCGCGCCATCGTCGAGCGGTTCAAGCCGCTGACCATCCAGGCGCTGGTCAACTCCTACGCCCAGGCCATCGACGAGACCAAGCGCGCCAGCGTCCACCGCCGCACCTGACCGGCCGCCGGCTGAGCCGAGCACCGCTGGCTGAGCCCGTCGAAGCCCCCGTCGACAGGCTCAGGGAGCGGGTGAGCGGCTCAGGGAGCGGACGCCCCTAGGGCTCGAGGGTGTAGCCGAGGCCCGGGGACGTGATGAGGTGGCGCGGGTGCGCGGGGTCGGCCTCGAGCTTGCGCCGCAGCTGCGCGGCGTAGACCCGCAGGTAGTGCCCCTCGTGCAGGTAGGCCGGCCCCCACACCTCGCGCAGGATCTGGTCGCGCGGCACGAGCGTGCCGACGTGGCGGGCCAGCAGCTCCAGGAACGACCACTCGGTGGGCGTGAGCCGGACGTCCTCGCCGGACCGCGCGACGCGCTTGCGGGCCAGGTCGACGACCAGGTCGCCCACGACGACCTCGGCGACCTGAGGCGTGCCGGCGTCCTGGGCCCGGCGCACCGCCGCCCGCAAACGGGCCATGAGCTCGTTCATCGCGAACGGCTTGGTCACGTAGTCGTCGGCGCCGAGGTCGAGCGCCTCGACCTTGTCCTCGCCGTGCTGGCGCGCGGAGAGCACGACGATCGGGACGTTCGTCCAGCCGCGCAGCCCGGCGATCACCTCGGTGCCGTCCAGGTCGGGCAGGCCGAGGTCGAGCACGACGACGTCCGGGGCACCGGTGGCCGCGGCGTCCAGCGCCGACCGCCCGTCCGGGGCGGTGAGGACCTCCCAGCCGTGGGCGCGCAGGTTGATCGCCAGGGCGCGGGCCAGCGCCGGCTCGTCCTCGACGACCAGCACCTTCCCGCTCACCGGACCTCCCGTCACGCGTCCTCCTCGTCGCGGCCGGCCCGCGGCAGGGCCAGCACCATCGTCAGCCCGCCGCCGGGCGTGTCCTCCGCGGTGAGCGTGCCGTCAAGGGCGTCGGTGAGCCCGCGCGCCACGGCCAGGCCGAGGCCCAGCCCCTCTCCCCCGGTGTCGTCCAGGCGCTGGAACGGCTCGAACATCTGCTCGCGGACGTCCGCCGGCACCCCAGGTCCGCGGTCGACGACGTGCACCTCCACCGTGTCGGCCAGGACGTGCGCGGTGACCCGGACGGGTGCGCCGCGGCCGTGACGGACCGCGTTGGCCACGAGGTTGGCGACGACCCGGGTGAGCAGGCCCCCGTCGGTGCGGACGAACGGGACCGACTCGTCCAGCACGAGCTCGACCGCGCCCGGGGCGTGGCCGGACACCGCCACGGGCAGCACCTCCTCCAGGCTGCGCGGACGCAGCACCGGCCGGAGCGAGCCGGACTCGACCCGCGACAGGTCGAGCAGGTCGTCGATGAGCTGCTCGAGCCGGCCGGTCGACTCGGCGACGGCGGCCACCAGCTCGGCCCGCTCGTCGGGGGCGAGCGCGTCGGAGACCAGCCCGTCGACGGCGGCGCGGGTGATGGCCAGCGGCGTGCGCAGGTCGTGCGAGACGGCCCGGAGCAGCGCGGTGCTGGTGGCCTCGGCGCGCTCGAGCGCCGCCGCCCGGTCGCCCCGCTCGCGCAGCCGGCGGTACTCGAGCACCAGGCTGGTCTGCACGGCGAACGCCTCCAGGACGCGGCGGTCGCCGGCCCGCAGCGGGCTGCCGTGCAGGACGATCGCGTGCTCGGCGTCGACGTCGACCGTGGTCTCGCCGTCCTCGGGGCAGCGCGGTGGCCGGCCGCCCGTGCCGGCGACGACCCGCCACGAGCCGCCCGCGCGGGCGAGCAGCGACGCCGACTCCTGGCCGAACGTCTCGCGCACCCGCTCGACCACGGCCTCGGCGGTGTCCTGCCCGGTCAGCACCGAGCGGGACAGGGCGGTCATCGTGGCCGCCTCGGTGCGGGCCCGGACGGCGTCGGCCGCCCGGCGCGAGGCCCGGTCGACGACCGACGCGACGCCCACCGCCACCGCCACGAACACCACCAGGGCCAGGACGTTCGTCGGCTCGGACACCGTCAGCTTGCGCACCGGCGGGGTGAAGAACCAGTTGAGCAGCACGAACCCGCTGAGCGCGGCGACCAGCGACGGCAGCAGTCCGCCCACCAGCGCCACGAGCACCGTGGCGCCCAGGAACAGCAGGACGTCCAGCGGCAGCTGCTCGCTGCTGTGCTCGACGCCGCGCAGCGCGAGGGTGAGCACGACGGGCAGCAGCATGCCGAGCACGAGACCGGCCACCCGGCGGCGCCGGTCGAGGGACGACGGACGGCGACGGCGCCCGGCCAGACGGGGGCGCTCGTCGTGCGTGACCAGGTGGACGTCCACCGAGCCGGCCAGCGACGCGACCCGCTCGCCGGTCGTGCCGGTGAACAGCCGGCGCAGGCGGCCGTGGCTGGACGTGCCGACGACGATCATCGTGGCGTTGGCGCCGACGGCGAAGTCGACCACCGCGCTCGCCGGCTCCTCGCCGACGACGGAGTGGAAGGTGGCGCCGAGCGACGCCGTGAGCTGCTGCAGCCGGGCGATGCGGGCCGAGTCCTGCCCGGCCAGACCGTCCTCGACGATGACGTGCACCGCGAGCAGCTCGCCGGCCGCCGACCGCTGGGCCAGACGGGCGCCCCGCCGCAGCAGGCTCTCGCTCTCCGGCCCGCCGGTGACGGCGACGACGATGCGCTCCTTGGCCGGCCAGGGCGAGTCGATGTGGTGCGCCCGGCGGTAGTCGTCGAGCGCGTCGTCGACCCGGTCGGCCAGCCACAGCAGGGCGAGCTCGCGCAGCGCGGTGAGGTTGCCGACCCGGAAGTACGACGACAGCGACGCGTCGACCTGCTCGGGCCGGTAGACGTTGCCGTGCGCCAGGCGCCGGCGCAGCGCCTCGGGCGACATGTCGACCAGCTGGATCTGGTCGGCCTGGCGCACCACCGGGTCCGGCACGGTCTCGCGCTGCCGGACCCCGGTGATGCGCTCCACGGCGTCGTTGAGCGACTCCAGGTGCTGGACGTTGATCGTGGTGATGACGTCGATGCCGGCGGACCGGATCTGCTCGACGTCGTCCACGCGCTTGGGATGGACGCTCCCGGGGACGTTCGTGTGCGCCAGCTCGTCGACGCACACGACGGCCGGGCGGCGGGCGATGATCGCCTCGGTGTCCATCTCGGTGAACTCGGCGCCACCGTGGCGGACGACCTTGCGGGGCACCACCTCGAGCCCCTCGAGCTTGGCCGCGGTGTGGGTCCGCCCGTGGGTCTCGACGAAGCCGACGACCACGTCGGTGCCGCGGTCGAGCCGGCGGCGCGCCTCGTCCAGCATCGCGAAGGTCTTGCCGACCCCCGGTGCCGCACCCAGGTACACAATCAGCCGACCGCGACGCACCGTCGTCTCCACGCTCGAATCCTGCCAGTCAGTCGTCGTCGGCAGCCCGCAGCACGGCCGCGTTCAGCTCCAGGACGTTCACCCGCGGCTCGCCGAGGACGCCCAGGGTGCGCCCGTCGGTGTGCGCGCGGACGAGCGCCTCCACGTCGGCGACGTCCAGGCCCTGGGCCCGGGCGACCCGCGGGGCCTGCAGCTCGGCGTACGCGACCGAGACGTGCGGGTCCAGGCCCGAGCCGGACGCGGTGACCGCGTCGACCGGCACCTGCGACACGGTCACGCCCTCGCGGGTGGCGACCTCGGCCCGGCGCTCCTGCACGAGCGCGACCAGGTCCGGGCTCTCCGGCCCGAGGTTGGACCCGGCGCTGGCCAGCGTGTCGTAGCCGTAGCCGTCGCCGGCGGCCGAGGGCCGCGGCTGGAACAGGTCCGGGTCGTCCACGACCTGGCCGATCAGCACCGAGCCGACCGCCTCGTCGGGGTCGGTGGTGCGCTCGCCGTCGGCGGTCACCATCGAGCCCTGTGAGGCCCACGGCGCCGCGACGGCGGCGGCCCCCTGGACGACGAGCGGGTAGGCCAGCCCCAGCACGAGCGTGGCGACGAGCATGGCCCGCAGGCCGGCCAGGCTCTGGCGGTAGAGGGAGAACAGGGTCTTCACGGGGTCACGCTCCGGGGAGGGTCGAGACGAGCAGGTCGATGAGCTTGATGCCGACGAACGGGGCGACGATGCCGCCGACGCCGTAGATCAGCAGGTTGCGGTTCAGCAGCGCCGCGGCCGAGCTCGGCCGGTAGCGGACGCCGCGCAGCGCCAACGGGATGAGCGCGACGATGACGAGCGCGTTGAAGATGACCGCCGAGAGGATCGCCGACTCCGGGCTGCTCAGCCGCATCACGTTGAGCACGTCCAGGCCGGGGAACGCGACCACGAACATCGCCGGCAGGATCGCGAAGTACTTGGCGACGTCGTTGGCCACCGAGAACGTCGTGAGCGCGCCGCGGGTGATGAGCAGCTGCTTGCCGATCTCCACCACGTCGATGAGCTTGGTCGGGTCCGAGTCGAGGTCGACCATGTTGCCGGCCTCCTTGGCCGCGGTCGTGCCCGTGTTCATCGCGACGCCGACGTCGGCCTGGGCCAGCGCGGGCGCGTCGTTGGTGCCGTCGCCGCACATGGCGACCATGCGGCCGCCCTCCTGCTCGCGGCGGATGAGCGCCAGCTTGTCCTCCGGCGTCGCCTCGGCCAGCACGTCGTCGACGCCGGCCTCCTCGGCGATGGCCGCGGCGGTGGTGGCGTTGTCGCCGGTGACCATGACGGTGCGGATGCCCATCGAGCGCAGCTCGGCGAACCGCTCGCGCATGCCGGGCTTCACGACGTCCTTGAGGTGGACGACGCCCAGGACGCGCGGCTCCTCGCCGGCGCGCTGCTCGGCGACGACCAGGGGCGTCCCGCCCGAGCGGCTGATGCCCTCGACGAGCTCGCCGACCTGGTGCGACACGACGCCCCGCTGCTCCTCGACCCAGCGGCTCACCGCGGAGGCCGCGCCCTTGCGGACCGAGCGGCCGGGCAGGTCCACGCCGCTCATGCGGGTGGACGCCGAGAACGGCACGAGCGTGGCCGTCGCCGGGACCGGCGGCCGGGCGTCGTCACCGCGCACGAGCGCCACGATGCTGCGGCCCTCGGGCGTCTCGTCGGCCAGCGACGAGAGCAGCGCCGCGTCGGCCAGGTCGGCGTCCGGGACCTCCGCGACCGGCAGCATGGCGCAGGCCTGGCGGTTGCCCAGGGTGATCGTGCCGGTCTTGTCGAGCAGCAGGACGTCCACGTCGCCGGCCGCCTCGACCGCGCGCCCGGACATGGCGAGCACGTTGCGCTGGAGCAGCCGGTCCATGCCGGCGATGCCGATGGCCGAGAGCAGCGCGCTGATCGTCGTGGGGATGAGGCACACCAGCAGCGCGGTCAGCACGAGCACGCTCTGCCCGGCGTCGCTGTGGTCCGCGATGAAGTAGAGCGTCACCACGACGACCAGGAAGATCGCGGTCAGCGACGTCAGCAGCACGTTCAGCGCGATCTCGTTGGGCGTGCGCTGGCGCTCGGAGCCCTCGACCAGCGCGATCATCCGGTCGACGAACGAGTGGCCGGGCTCGGACGAGATGCGCACGACGATGCGGTCGGACAGCACGATCGTGCCGCCGGTGACGGCCGACCGGTCGCCGCCGGACTCGCGGATGACCGGAGCCGACTCGCCGGTCACCGCCGACTCGTCCACGGAGGCGACGCCCTCGACGACGTCGCCGTCGCCCGGGATGCGCTCGCCGGCGGTCACGACCACGAGGTCGCCCGGGCGCAGGGACGTGCTGGGCACGACCTCGGCCGGCCTGTCGAGCAGCGAGCCGCGCGCCGGGTCGGGGCGCCCGGTCAGCCGGTACGCGGTGGTCTCCTCCTGCAGGGCGCGCAGGCTGTCGGCCTGGGCCTTGCCGCGGCCCTCGGCCACCGCCTCGGCGAGGTTGCCGAACAGCACGGTGAGCCACAGCCAGATCGTCACGCCGACGCTCGTGGTGCCGGGGTCGACGACCGTCATGACGGTGGTCAGCACGGCGCCGAGCTCGACGACGAGCATGACCGGGCTGGCCAGCAGCGCGCGCGGGTCGAGCTTGCGCAGCGCGCTGGGCAGCGCCTCGCGCAGCTGGACGGACAGGGGACGCCGCGCGGTGGCGGACGCGGGTTCGGTCAGGGTCTGGGTGTTCACGAGAGGGACTCCACGATCGGGCCGAGCACGAGCACCGGCACATAGGTCAGGCCGACCACGACGACGGCCACGCCCGAGAGCAGGACGACGAACAGCGGGCGGTGGGTGGGGAGCGTGCCGGCACCGGCGGGCAGCCGCTGGGCGCCGGCGAAGCGTCCGGCCAGGGCCAGGACGAGGACGATCGGCACGAAGCGGCCGAGCAGCATGCACGTGCCCAGCAGCGTGTTCCAGAACGGGGTGCCGGACGTCAGCCCGCCGAACGCGCTCCCGTTGTTGTTCGAGGCCGACGTGACGGCGTACAGCGCCTCCGACAGGCCGTGCGGCCCGCTCTCCTGCAGGCCGGCCAGGCCCGCCGGGACGCTGAGCGCCAGCGCGGTGCCGGCGAGCACGAGCACCGGGGTGGTGAGGACGTAGAGGGCGACGAGCACGATCTCGCGCTGGCTGATCTTCTTGCCCAGGTACTCCGGCGTGCGTCCGACCATGAGGCCGGCCAGGAACACCGCGACCACGGCCAGCACGAGCATCCCGTACAGGCCCGATCCCACGCCGCCGGGCGCGATCTCGCCCAGCATCATGTTGAACATCGTCAGGCCGCCGCCGGGGGCGGTGAACGAGTCGTGCATGGCGTTGACCGCGCCGGTGGACGTGCCGGTGGTCGCGGCGCCGAACAGGGCCGAGCCGGCCTCGCCGAACCGCACCTCCTTGCCCTCCATCGCGCCGCCGGCCAGCGTCGGCGCGGTGCCCGGCGCGGCCATCTCGGCCCAGGTCAGCAGCGCCGTCGAGACGCCGAGCAGCAGGGCCATGACGGCCAGCACCGCGCCGCCCTGGCGCTTGTCCTTGACGATCAGGCCGAACGCCCACGCCATCGCGAACGGGATCAGCAGGATGAGGAAGATCTCGAGCAGGTTGGTGACCGGGGTCGGGTTCTCGAACGGGTGGGCGGAGTTGGCGTTGAAGAAGCCGCCGCCGTTGGTGCCGAGCTCCTTGATCGCCTCCTGGCTGGCCACCGGCCCACCGAGCACCGGCTGGCTGCCGCCGGTCAGCGTCGTGACGTCGCGCGGTCCGTGCCAGCTCTGCACGACGCCGCCGACCGCGAGCGCGGTGGCGCCGACGACGGCGATCGGGACGAGCACGCGCACGAGGCTGCGCACGAGGTCGGTCCAGAACGAGCCCACGCGTCCACCGGCCCGGCTGCGGGCCAGGCCGCGCGCGAACGCGGCGGCGACGCTCATGCCGACGGCGGCCGAGACGAAGTTCTGCACGGTCAGGCCGGCGGCCTGGAGCAGGTGTCCCGCGGCGGCCTCGCCGGAGTACCACTGCCAGTTGGTGTTGGCCACGAACGAGACGGCGGTGTTCCACGCGCCGTCGGCGGGCAGGGCGTCGAAGCCGAGCGAGAGCGGCAGGTGCTGCTGCAGGCGTCCGAGGCCGAACAGGAGCAGCAGGCCGACGAGCGAGAAGCCGAGCACGCTGAGCGCGTACGTGCGCCAGGTCTGGTCGGCGTCCGGGTCGACGCGCAGCAGCCGGTAGGTCAGGCGCTCGGGGCGCAGGTGGCGCTCGGAGGTGTAGGTCCGGGCGAGGTGACCGCCCAGGAGCGGGGTGGACAGGGCGAGGGCCGCGACGAGGACGACCGCCTGGCCGAGGGCGGGCAGCACGTCGCTCATCGCTGCGCCCTCCTGTCCAGGAGGTCGACCAGCAGGGCCAGCAGGGTGAAGGCTCCCAGCGTGAGGAGCACGTAGAGGACGTCGAGCACGCCCCGTTCCTACGCCCGGACGACGCCGGACCGGAGGGCTCTTGACGCTTCCTTGACGGCTCCCGGCCGGTTCCTGACGACATCCCTACGCAGCAGGCGGCGACCGGGCGGGGACAACGGAGGGACCCCGCTCCCGGCGAGCGAGGTCCCTCCGCGTCCGCGCCGGGACGGGGCCCGGCGAGGTTCCCTACAGGCCCATCGAGCGGCCGACGATCTCCTTCATGATCTCGGTCGTGCCGCCGTAGATCGTCTGGATGCGGCTGTCGGTGTACGCCTTGGAGATCGGGTACTCGGTCATGAACCCGTAGCCGCCGTGGAGCTGCAGGCACTGGGCCGCGGCCCTGTTCTGCAGCTCGGTCGTCCACCACTTGCCCATGGCCGCCTCCTCGGCGGTGAGCTCGCCGCGGTGGTGGGCGGCGATGCTGGCGTCGACGAACGACTGGCCGATGCGGTACTCGGTCTCCAGCGAGGCCAGCACGAAGCGGCTGTTCTGGAACGAGCCGATCGGCTTGCCGAACGCCTTGCGCTCCTTCACGTAGTCCAGCGTCATGTCCAGGATCGCGCGGGTCGCGGCCATCGCGCCGACCGAGATGGCCAGGCGCTCCTGGGGCAGGTTCTGCATGAGGTAGATGAAGCCGTGGCCCTCCTGGCCGAGCAGGTTCTCGACCGGCACGCGGACGTCGTCGAAGAACAGCTCGGCGGTGTCCTGGGCCTTGAGCCCCATCTTGTCCAGGTTGCGGCCGCGCTCGAAGCCGGCCATGCCGCGCTCGACGACGATCAGCGAGACGCCCATGGCGCCGGCGGACGGGTCGGTCTTGGCCGCCACGATCACCAGGTCGGCCAGGATGCCGTTGGAGATGAAGGTCTTCGCGCCGTTGAGCACGTAGTGGTCGCCGTCGCGCACCGCGGTGGTGGCGATGCTCTGCAGGTCCGAGCCGGTGCCGGGCTCGGTCATGGCGATGGCGCTGATGATCTCGCCGGTGCAGAACGGCGGGAACCAGCGCGCCCGCTGCTCGTCGTTCGCGAGCGCGAGCAGGTAGCTCGACACCAGGTCGGTGTGCAGCACGAAGCCGACACCGCTGGCGCCGATGCGGGCCAGCTCCTCGGAGATGATCGCGTTGAAGCGGAAGTCGTGGATCCCGCCGCCGCCGTGCTCCTCGGGCATCATGAAGCCGAGCAGGCCCAGCTCGCCGGCCTTCTGCCACAGCTCGCGCGGGACGACGCCGTCCTTCTCCCACTGCTCGTGGTGCGGCGCGACCTCCTTCTCGCAGAACGCGCGGACGGTGTCGCGGAAGGCGTCGTGGTCGGACTCGAAGATGTCGCGCTGCATGGTGATGCTCCTCACTGGGGAGCCCTCATGGTGACAGTGATGCTGTCACGGTTGCAAGCACGCCACCGGCCACCGGACCGGGACGAGCGGCCAGGGCGCCGCGCGGTCGTCAGGTCCGCGGCCGCCGGGCCGACTAGGGTGCGAGAGCACGGACGACGACAGGGGGCAGGACGTGAGCGCTCAGCCGGAGCAGCACGAGGTCGAGGCCGAGCAGCGACGGCTGCGGGCGGTCGAGAACGTGGGCGTCCTGGACGACGTCCACCAGCAACGGCTCGACCGGCTGACCCGGACCGCGCAGGTGGCCTTCGACGTGCCGGCGTCCTCCATCACGCTCATCGAGGCCGACCACGCCTGGTACCCGACCATCTGCGGCCTGCCGAGCGACCCCGTGCCGCGCCAGGACACCTACTGCAGCCGCGCCCTGGACATGGGCACGGTCGTGGTCTCGCACGACACCGCGGCCGACCCCCGCTTCAAGGACCTGCCCTTCGCCACGGGCGAGGGGGCGCTGCGCTTCTACGCCGCGCGCGTCCTGCGCGACCCGGCGGGCAACGCGCTCGGCACCTTCTGCCTGTTCGACGTGCAGCCGCGCGACTTCAGCGAGCGCGAGATGCGCCTGCTCGAGGAGCTCGGCGCGTGGGCCGAGTCCGAGCTGCTCGCCTCGGCCGAGATGTCGCGCGCGCACATGGTGCAGGCGGCGATGCTGCCCGACGCCCCGCTGGAGCTCGAGCAGTGGCAGGTCGAGGGCGTGTGCACGCCCGCACAGGCGGTCGGCGGCGACTACTTCGACTACTCGGTCACCGACGGGCTGCTCAGCTTCGGCCTGGCGGACGTCATGGGCAAGGGCACGGGCGCGGCGCTGATCGGCGCCGGCGTCCGCGTCGGCCTGCGCGCGGCCCGCAGCGCCGTCGCCGACGGCGCCGACCTCGGGCGCGTCATCACCCTGCTCGAGCAGGGCAGCATCGCCGACCTCGACCGCGCCGGCTCGTTCGTCACCCTCTTCGAGGGCGTCGCCGACCTGGCCTCCGGCGAGCTGCGCTGGGTGGACGCCGGCCTCGGCCTGGCCGTGCTCGTGCGCGCCGACGGCACCGCCGAGCAGATGCGGGGCGAGGACCTCCCGCTGGGCGTCATCCCCGGCCGCGGGTTCACCGAGCACGTCACGCGCATGGAGGCCGGCGACCGTCTCGTGGTGTTCAGCGACGGCGTCCTGGACCTGCTCGACGACGAGAACCGCTGGCTGGAGCCGGTCGCCGACCTCGTCCGTCGCCACGCGGCGCCGCGCGACCTGTTCGCGGCGGTGAACTCGCTGGCGCGGCAGCGGATGCCCATGGACGACATCACGGTGCTGTCGGTCTACCGACGCGCGTAGCGGCGGCTTGAGGTCGCCGGACCTGTCGCCCGGTCGCGTCATGTGACATCCTGCGTGTCACGTACCGACCGGAGGAGCCCGATGTCCACGACCCCGACCCCGACCCAGCGCCTGGCGATCACCCGCAAGGGCGCCGGCGAGCCGCTGCTCCTGCTCCACGGCATCGGCCACCGGCGGCAGGCCTGGGACCCGGTGCTCGCGCGCCTCGCCGAGAGCTACGACGTCATCGCCGCCGACCTGCCCGGGTTCGGCGAGTCCGACCCGTTCCCGCGCGGGTCGCGCATCGACATGGAGGCGGCCTGCCGCGCCGTGGTCGCCGAGCTCGACCGGCTCGGGGTCTCGCGCCCGCACGTCGTGGGCAACTCGCTGGGCGGCGCGATGGCGCTCGAGCTCGCGCAGCGCGGCCACGCGGCGTCGGTGGTGGCCCTGAGCCCGGCCGGCTTCTTCCGCCACCTGGGCGACCGGCTGCAGGCGCTCGGCGTCCTCGCCGTGCTCAAGGGCACCGCGGCAGCGCCGGCCGGCGTGCTGCGCCGCGTCACCGCGACCCGCCTGGGCCGCCGGCTCGCCGGGCTGGCGCTGTTCACGCACACCGAGCGGCTCGACGCCGAGGGCATGTACGGCGACTCGCTCGCGCTGAAGAACGGCTCGGCGTTCTGGCCGATCGCCCGCTCCGGCGCGACGTACAACTTCCACGGCACCGTCGACGTGCCGGTGACGGTGGCGTGGGGCACCCGCGACCGCATCCTGCGCCACGGGCAGAGCAGCCGGGCCCGACGCCAGCTGGCCGACGCGGTCCACGTCGACCTGCTCGGCGCCGGGCACGTGCCGATGATCGACGAGCCGGACACGATCGTCCGGCTCGTCGAGGAGACCACCACCCGGGCCTAGCGCGGCCCGGGCGCCGGGCTCACGGGATCCAGTTGAAGGTGTCCGGGTCCGGGCCGGTGCGGTGGCCCTTGTCGAGCGCGGCGATCGCGTCGACGTCGGCCTGGTCCAGCTCGAAGTCGAACAGCGCGAAGTTCTCCTCCACGCGCGAGCGGGTCACCGACTTCGGGAAGACGATGTCGCCGCGCTGGATGGCCCAGCGCAGGGTCACCTGGGCCGGCGTGCGGCCGACCTTGCGGGCGATCTCGGTGATCGTCGGGTCGTCCAGCACCTGGCCCTGGGCGATCGGCGACCAGGCCTCGATCGCGATGCCCTTGTCGGCGGAGTAGGAGCGCACGGCCTCGTTGGTCAGGTACGGGTGCACCTCGACCTGGTTGACGGCCGGCACCGTGTCGGTGGCCTCGAGCAGGCGGTCCAGGTGGGCGGGCTGGAAGTTCGAGACGCCGATGGCGCGGACCTTGCCCGACGCGGCGATCTCCTCCATGGTCTTCCAGGTGTCGACGTAGTCGATGTCGATGCCCGGCAGCGGCCAGTGCACGAGGAACAGGTCGACGTACTCGCCGCCGAGCTTCTCGAGGGTCTCGTCGAACGAGCGCAGCGCGTCCTCGCGGGCGTGGTGGCCGTTGTTCAGCTTGCTGGTGATGAAGACGTCCTCGCGGGCCAGGCCGGAGGCGGCCAGGGCCTCGCCGACGCCGGCCTCGTTGCCGTACATCTGCGCCGTGTCGACGTGCCGGTAGCCGACCTCGAAGGCGGTGAGCACCGCGTCCTTCGTCTCGGCCGGGTCGACCTGGTACACGCCGAAGCCCAGCTGGGGGATCTCGACGCCGTTGTTCAGGGTGATGGTGGGAACGGTCATGACCCCACCATAGAACCGCTCGCAAATACCCGCGCGTGCAACCAGTTGTCGGGCATCATTCCGCCCGCCGGGGCGTTGCAGAGGACGTGGACGTCCTCGACAGCGTGGTGATCGGTGCCGGTCAGGCCGGGCTGTCGGCGTCCTTCCACCTGCGCCGGCTGGGCCTGGAGCACGTCGTGCTCGACGCCGACACCGCCCCCGGCGGCGCCTGGCAGCACCGCTGGGACTCGCTCACGATGCACGACGTGCACGGCGTCGCCGACCTCCCCGGCCTGGAGCGTGCGGGCGGGTCCGCCACCGACCGGGCCAACCTGGCCGTGCCCGCGTACTTCGCCGGCTACGAGCGGCGCTTCGACCTGCCGGTCGTCCGGCCGGTGCGGGTGCAGCGCGTCGAGCGCGAGGGCGACCTGCTCGTCGTCCGCGCCGGCGACCGGTCGTGGCGCACGCGGACGCTGGTGAACGCCACCGGCACCTGGACCCACCCGTTCTGGCCGCACTACCCGGGCATGGAGACCTTCGTCGGCGAGCAGGTGCACACCGCGCGGTTCCCCGGCGGCGAGCACTTCCGCGGCGTGCGGACGCTCGTGGTCGGCGGCGGCGCCTCCGCGGTGCAGCACCTGGGCGAGCTGGCCCCGGTCACCGACACCCTGTGGGTCACCCGGCGCAAGCCGGTCTGGCGCACGTCCGAGTTCACGCCGGAGGCCGGTCACGACGCGGTCGCGCTCGTCGAGGCGCGTGTGCGGGAGGGCCTGCCGCCGCAGAGCGTCGTGAGCGTGACCGGCTTGATGCTGCGCGAGCAGGAGCGCGAGGCCGAGCGGCTCGGGGCGTACGCGGACCGACGCGACCCGTTCGAGCGGGTCGAGCCCGACGGGGTGCGCTGGGCCGACGGCACGTTCGAGCCGGTCGGCGCGATCGTCTGGGCCACCGGCTTCCGGCCGGCGGTCGCGCACCTGGCGCCGCTGCGGCTGCGCAGCGAGCACGGCGGCATCCGGCTGGACGGCACGACGGCCGTCGCCGACCCGCGGGTGCAGCTCGTGGGGTACGGCCCGTCGGCGTCCACGATCGGTGCGAACCGGGCCGGGCGGGCCGCGGCCCTGGGCGTCCGCCGCGCCCTGCGCGAGGCGCCGGCCCCCTCCCCCGCTCCCTGAGCCGCCCTCCCGCTCCCTGAGCCCGTCGAAGGGAGGCTTCGACGGACTCGCTCGGCGGGGTGGGCTCAGCCGGCGGCCGGCAGGTGACGGGCCAGGAAGGCGCGGGTGCGCTCGTCCGCCGGGGCGGTGAACATCTGCTCGGGCGGACCCTGCTCCACGATGCGGCCGTCGGCCAGGAACACGACGCGGTCGGCGACCTCGCGGCAGAAGTCCATCTCGTGGGTCGCCATGACGATCGTCTGGCCGGACGCCGCCAGGTCGCGCACGACCTGCAGCACCTCGGCGACCAGCATCGGGTCGAGCGCGCTGGTCACCTCGTCGAGCAGCAGCAGCTCGGGGTCCATCGCGACGGCGCGGACGAGCGCCACCCGCTGCTGCTGGCCGCCGGACAGCGCGTCCGGGTGGGCCGAGGCGCGGTCGGCCAGACCGACGCGGTCGAGCAGCTCCAGCGCCCGTGCCTCGCTCTCGCGCCGACCGCGGCCGAGCACCTTGCGCTGCCCGAGCGTCACGTTGCGCAGCACCGACAGGTGCGGGAACAGGTTGTAGGCCTGGAAGACCACGCCGATGCGCCGCCGGGCGGCGTCCACGTCGAGCGCCGGGTCGGTCAGCTCGGTGTCGCCGAGCCAGACGTCGCCGTCGTCGGCCTGCTCGAGCAGGTCCAGGCAGCGCAGCAGGGTCGACTTGCCCGAGCCGGACGCGCCGATGAGGCAGACCACCTCGCCGGCCGCGACGTCGAGGTCGACGTCGTCCAGCACCACCTTGTCGCCGAACGTCTTGCGCAGTCCCTTCACGTGCAGCATCAGGCACCCGCCTCCCGGCGCATCTGGCGGATCATGAACCAGTCGGTGATCCGCGTGACGAACACCGTGGTGACGACGAAGAACAGCGCGGCCACGCACAGGGACGTGAAGTTGAAGGTCTCGGCCTGGTAGACGCTCGCCGCGCGCAGGCCCTCGACCAGGCCGATCGTCGACAGCAGCGCGGTGTCCTTCTGCAGCGACACGAAGTCGTTGACCAGCGGCGGCGTCACGCGACGCAGCGCCTGGGGCAGCACGACGTGACGCAGGGTCGCGCCGTACGACATCCCCAGCGCACGTCCGCTCGCCCACTGCGTGGGGTGGACGGACAGGATGCCGGCGCGCACCACCTCGGCGACGTACGCGCCGTAGCTGAGCGTGAGCGCGATGGCGCCCAGCCAGAACAGGCTGGTGGGCATGCCGGCCAGGCCGAGCGCCGGGAAGCCGAAGCCGACCAGCAGCACGACCAGGATGGTCGGGACGCTGCGGAACAGGTCGGTGTAGATCGTCGCCAGGATCTTGAACGGCGTCATGAACGGCGCCGGCACGACCCGCACGACGGCCACCAGCACCGCGACGACGAGCACGAGCACCTCGACCAGCAGGAACATCCGGATGTTCAGCCAGAACGCGTCGCGGACGAGCGGGAAGCTCTCGCGGGCGTGGCCGGCGTCGAAGTAGGTCGCCCGCACCCGGTCCCAGCCGGGTGAGGTCACGACGGCGGCGGTCAGTCCCCCGAGGACCACCACCGTCGAGAGCACGCCCGCGAGCACCCGGCGCCGGGTGCGACGCCGGCGGAAGGCGTCGCGCTCGGCCTGCCGGGCGCTCGGGACGTGCGGGGCGGACGTCACTTCAGGACGGGCGCGTTCGCCGACTCGGCCAGCCAGGTCTGCTCGAGGTCGGCCAGCGTGCCGTCCTCGCGCAGGCTCTCGACGGCGTCGTCGACGCACGAGGTGAGCTTGCTGCCCTTCTCCAGCAGCAGGCCGAAGGCCTCCGTGGCGTCGCCCTCGACCTGGAACTGGCCGGCGATGACCGACCCGTCGATCTCGGCGGCGGTCAGGTAGAACGCGCTGGGCAGGTCGGCCACGATGCCGTCGACCTGGCCGTTGCGCAGCGCCTCGGCGGCCTTGGTCGTGTCGTCGTAGACGCGCGGCTGCTTGGCGCCCTCGATCTGGCCGATCGCCTTGAGCGACGTGGTGCCGATCTGCGCGCCGAGCTGGGCGTCGGCGAGGTCGGCCAGGCTCTTCGCGTCGGCGAACTCGGAGTCCTCGAGCACGATGATCGCCTGCGCGGCCTCGTAGTACGGCGCGCTGAAGTCGACCGCCTGCTTGCGCTCGTCGGTGATCGAGATCTGGTTGACGTCGACGTCGAACGCCTTGTCGCCGGGCTGGTAGGCGGTGTTGAACGGCACCTTCGTCCAGACGACCTCGTCCTTGCCGAACCCGAGACGGTCGGCGACCGCGTAGGCCACGGCGCTCTCGAAGCCCTTGCCGTTGGCCGGGTCGTTGTCGGAGAACCACGGCTCGTAGGCCGGGTCGTCGGTGGCGATCGTGAAGGTGCCCTTCTCGACCGTGGGCAGCGAGTCGACCGAGCAGGCGGCGGACGCGTCGCCGGACGAGGCGGTGTCGGACTCCTCGTCGGCGGGGGCGCACGCCGTGGCGAGCAGCAGGGCGGAGGCGGCGACGAGGCCGCCGAGCGAGCGGGGGAGGGACGTCATGGCCGTCATCGTAGGGGCGGGCCCCCGGCCCCGGGCGGCGTCCCAGGGTTCGGCCGCGGGGTGCGACCGACGTCACGCCGGCGCCGGACGTCCGCCCGCGCGGCCTAGAGTGCCCGCGTGAACCCGGCCGCGTCCCGCCCCGCCCGCTCCCGCCTCGTGCCGATGCGCCCACGCGACCCGCGCGAGCCGGCCCGCACCGCGAGCGAGCTGGAGCTGTTCTTCGACCTCGTCTTCGTGGTGGCGGTCAGCGTCGCGTCGGTGCAGCTGCACCACGCGCTGTCCGAGGGCCACGTCGCGGACGGGGTCGTCAGCTACCTCATGGTGTTCTTCTCCATCTGGTGGGCGTGGATGAACTTCACCTGGTTCGCCACGGCCTTCGACACCGACGACTGGCTGTACCGCGTGCTCACGCTCGTGCAGATGGCCGGCGTGCTCGTGCTGGCCGCCGGCGTCGCGGACACCTTCGGCGAGGAGCGCGACTACACCGTCGTGACGCTCGGCTACGTGGTCATGCGCGTGGCGCTGGTGGCCCAGTGGCTGCGGGCCGCGCACGGCGACGCGTCCCTGCGGCGCACGACGCTGGCGTACGCCGTCGGCATCAGCACCGTCCAGGTGCTGTGGCTGCTGCGGCTCGCCCTGCCCGAGTCGCTGGCCACGACGTCCTTCCTCGTCCTCGTCGCGGCCGAGCTCGCCGTGCCGGTGCTGGCCGAGCGGGTCGGCCCGACGCCGTGGCACCCGCACCACGTCGCCGAGCGGTACGGCCTGTTCACGCTCATCGTCCTGGGCGAGAGCGTGCTCGCCTCGGCCAACGCGTTCATCGGCGCGCTCGACGACAGCGCCGAGCTCCTCCCGCTCGTCACCATGGCCGTGCTGGCCTTCGTCGTGACCGCGGCCCTGTGGTGGACCTACTTCTGGGCCCCGCACCACCGGACGATCGACGGCGGCGGTGCCCTGCGCTACGGCTACGCGCACTACCTGGTCTTCGCCGCCGCCGGCGCCTTCTCGGCCGGCGTCGAGGTGGAGATCGACGCGCTGACCGGGCACGGCGAGCTGTCGCAGGCCGCCGCCGCGTGGACGGTCTCCGTGCCGGTGGCGGTGTTCGTGCTGGGCATCTGGGCGATCGCGCTGCGCCCGGCCGGCGACCGGGTGGTCAACGTGGCGGTGCCGCTCGCCGCGCTGCTGGTGCTGGGCGACGCGTTCGTGCCGGTGCCGCTGCTGGTCACCGCCGTGGTGATGGCGGCGGTCGTGGTCGTCCTCGTCCGCCGGCCCGCCGACGCCTGAGGCCCCCTGCAACCCCTTGCACATGCAACTCGTTGCATAGTAGGTTCTCGCGCCATGGCCCTGGAGCACGCGATCCTCGTCTCGCTCGCGGAGCGGTCGGCCACCGGCTACGACCTCGCACGGCGCTTCGACGCGTCCATCGGGCACTTCTGGAAGGCCACGCACCAGCAGGTCTACAAGGTGCTGGCCCGCATGCAGGAGCAGGGCTGGGTGGACGTCGAGCAGGTCGCCCAGGCCGGCCGCCCGGACCGCAAGGTGCACCGCATCACCGCCGCCGGACGCGACGAGCTGCGCCGCTGGTCGGCCGAGCCGATCGGTCCGGAGGTGCTGCGCAGCAGCTTCGCCGTCGCGCTGCGGGGCCTGCCGAACGTCGACCAGGACGCCCTGCTCGCGCACGTCCGCGCCCGGCGCGACGAGCACGCGGCGACGCTCGAGGCCTACGAGAAGGACATGGCCCGCACGTTCCCGGACCCCGACGCCCTGGACGAGGCCGCGCTCGGCCCCTACCTCGTGCTGCGTGGCGGAATCCTCACCGAGGCCGCCGGGCTTCAGTGGTGCAAGGAGACCCTCGCCCGCCTGGAGGCGCGATGAGCGCGCACGCCCACGACGAGCACGCCGACGCCGATCGAGAACGCGGTCACGATGAGCACCGCGTGCACCCAGAAGAAGGCCGTCGGGTCGCTCGACCAGTGCTCACCCGCCCAGGCCCGGTCGTCGTCCGCGATCGCCTTGGCGAAGCGCGGCCAGATGACCATGTTGAACAGCCCGGCCAGCACCAGGAACCACGCCGACGTCCTCGAGATCACGCCCCCAGTATGAGGAGCCACGCATGACGACCAGCCACCCGCACCTGCTCAGCCCGATCACCATCGGCGCCACCACACTGCGCAACCGCGTGATCATGGGCTCGATGCACGTCGGCCTGGAGGACAAGGCCAAGCACCTGCCCGACCTGGCCGCCTACTTCGCCGAGCGGGCCAAGGGCGGCGTCGCGCTGTCGGTCACCGGCGGCTTCGCGCCCACGTGGCGCGGCTGGCTGCTGCCGTTCGGGTCGCAGATGACGACGACGCGGCACGCGGACGCGCACAAGGTGGTCACCGACGCCGTCCACGAGCACGACGGCAAGATCGCGCTGCAGGTGCTGCACGCCGGGCGCTACGGGTACAGCCCGTTCAAGCACACGGTGTCGGACGTCCGCAGCCCGATCACGCCGTTCAGGAACCGGACGATGAGCAGCCGCGACGTCGACCGCACGGCCACCGCGTTCGCCAAGGCGGCGGCGCTCGCGCTGCGCGGCGGGTACGACGGCGTCGAGATCATGGGCTCCGAGGGCTACCTGATCAACCAGTTCCTGGCCGCGCGCACCAACACCCGCACCGACGCGTGGGGCGGCACGGCCGAGAAGCGGATGCGGTTCCCGGTCGAGGTCGTCCGCCGCACCCGCGAGCTGCTCGGCGACGACGCGTTCGTGATGTACCGGCTCAGCCTGCTCGACCTGGTCGACGACGCGCAGAGCTGGGACGAGACCGTCGAGCTCGCGCACCGGCTGGAGGAGGCCGGCGTCTCGGTGTTCAACACCGGCATCGGCTGGCACGAGGCGCGGGTCCCGACGATCGTCACGTCCGTGCCTCGGGCGGCGTTCAGCTGGGTGACCGGCAAGCTGCGGGCCGAGGTGGGCGTGCCCGTCGTGGCGTCCAACCGCATCAACGACCCGGACGTGGCCGAGCGCATCCTGGCCGACGGCGAGGCCGACCTGGTCTCGATGGCGCGGCCGCTGCTGGCCGACCCCGACTTCGTCCGCAAGACCGCCGAGGGACGCACGGACGAGATCAACACCTGCATCGCCTGCAACCAGGCCTGCCTGGACCACACGTTCAGCAACCAGCGCGCGTCCTGCCTGGTCAACCCGCGGGCCGGGCACGAGCGCGAGCTCGTCCTGCTGCCGACCCGCCGGGCCAAGTCGGTCGCCGTCGTCGGCGGCGGGCCGGCCGGACTGGCCGCCGCCACCGAGCTGGCCGGGCGCGGTCACACGGTCGAGCTGTTCGAGGCGGCCGAGGAGCTGGGCGGGCAGTTCCGGCTCGCCATGCGCATCCCGGGCAAGGAGGAGTTCGCCGAGACGCTGCGCTACTTCTCCCGCCGGCTGGAGGTCACCGGCGTGAAGGTGCACCTCGGCCGCCGGGTCGAGGCCGGCGACCTGACCGGGTTCGACGAGGTCGTCGTCGCCACCGGTGTCACGCCGCGCCTGCCCGACCTGCCGGGCGTCGACCACCCGAAGGTCGTCTCGTACGCCGACGTCGTGGCCGGACGTGTCGAGGCCGGGCCGAGGGTCGCGGTCATGGGCGCCGGCGGCATCGGCTTCGACGTGGCCGAGCTCCTGCTGCACGAGCCGGGCGAGTCGCTCGAGCACTGGAAGGCCCGCTGGGGCGTCACCGATCCGGAGGTCGAGCGCGGCGGCCTCACGACGAAGGTGCGTGAGACCCCGCGCCGCGAGGTGCACCTGCTCCAGCGCAAGACGACGCCGCACGGGGCCGGGCTCGGCAAGACGTCCGGCTGGGTGCACCGCACGACGCTGCGCGACTCGGGCGTCCAGCTCGTCGGCGGCGTCCGGTACGACCGCGTCGACGACGCCGGCCTGCACGTGACGATCGGCGCCGACGGCGACTCCCCCGAGACGCGCGTGCTCGACGTCGACACCGTCGTGCTGTGCACGGGGCAGGAGTCGGTGCGCGACCTCGTCGACCCGCTGACCGAGGCCGGCGTCGTCACCCACGTCATCGGCGGCGCGGAGGTGGCCGCCGAGCTCGACGCGAAGCGGGCCATCCGCCAGGCCACCGAGCTCGCCGCCCGCATCTGAGGGCCGCTCCGCTCCCTGAGCGTGTCGAAGGGGAGCGGACAGGCATCGAGCCGCTGACTCGCCTGCAGGTCACAGGTGTGAATCTTCGACCCTCAGGCCGTCGAAGGCGAGGAACCCTGGCGGTATGGGGGACAGGACGCCGTGCTCGGCGATGGAGGCGACGAACTCCTTGCTGAGGTTGAGGTCGTCTCGGACGTTCAGGTCGACCAGCAGGTCGTTGGGGTTGATCTTCTGGGTGTCGGTGATCGTAGGCACGACCACTCCTTCCTGCCGGGGAGTGGGCCGCCGGTGACGTCTGCCCGTCCCGACCGTTCTTCGCCCCTCCTGGGCAAAGAGAGATGAACGGCGGCCGTGGAGCAGCGGAGCGTCAACCCGTAGGGGCGCGCAGGCGGGGGAGCGGTGAGGCAGCGAGCTTGCGAGCGCCGATCCGCTCGCCCGCCTGCGGGACTGCGGAGCCGTTGCGTGAAGCTGCGGGCCGCCGATCATGGAACGCCCAGGAGGAGAGAAGCCTGATCCGATAGCCGCGCCGGTGAAGCCGGCCCCGATCCTCGGTCCGCGTCTGCAGGCTGCCTGAGGGTGCGTTTGAGACAAAAAACCGATAGCCGAAGGAGGTACGCCGATTCACCGATCAGTGGCTGCCCGCGCGGCTACGTTGACGCGACATTCCTACGAGCGAAGGACCGTGAATGCGTCGACGTCGTGCACTATCCGCTGTGAGCGCCGCAGTCTTGACGGTTGCGGTTGCTGGGGCCTCAGCAGCCGCACAAGATGCGCCCTCGGAGCCCACGCTTCTCACCGGAGGCGCAAGTCCGGAGCTCGACCAGATGGAACCCGTTCAGACATCGGGGGAGACAGTCACCGCCGCCTCAGCGCCCGACGAGGCGGTAGCGTACCTTGCCGACACGATCTACGCGCTGGGCTACGACGCCGGATACGCGGGGCAGGTTCTACAGCCCGAGAAGCGCGCGATCGATCTGTACTGGAAGGGGGAGCTTCCCTCGGATGTTGAGGAGCTGATCAGCGGCGATCCCTACGGCGTCCAGGTGAACGTCGACACAACGGCAGAGTTCACTCGGGAAGAGGCTATGGCTGCAGCGACGGCAGCCGTCGAGACTTCAGAGCTCGATGACCTGCAGATCACTACGGCGTCTGTGAAGCCCGACGGCACGGGAATCGTCGTGAGCCTCACTGACGACGCGCCGGCAGGCCCCTCGGCTGCGGCTCGAGAGATCGCCGCTGCGACGGATGTTGAGGCGGACGCTGTGACCGTCAAGGAAGATGTCGGTGACATCTTCGTCCCAACGGTGGACCGGCGCAGCAATGACAGCGCTCCGTACAAGGGCGGGGGCCGGATCTACGTCGATGGCAGGAACGCGTGCTCGACCGCTTTCTCCGCGCTGGATGGCGGCGCTGGACGGCTTCTGAGTGCCGCGCACTGTGTGACGGCGGAGAACACTAACAAGACGGTCCAGGACGGTGGCGGCACGCGGATCGCCCAGGGCGACGCCGTCAAGCGTCGCAAGTCGATCGACTCAATGAGCATCGATCCGACGACGTCGCCCGCTTCCAAGGGCCGCATCTTCGTCAGCGGCTGGAACAGCGACAGCACTCGTGAGGTCGTGGGCTGGGGCTCAAACCACACGGGTCAGAAGGTCTGCGCGGGAGGAGCCACCACAGGGCACCACTGCGGAAACATCATCGACGACGCAGTGACAGCCTCGGGATTGAACGGCGCCTTCTACGTGGTGGCCCGCGCTACCACCGGCGCTTTCCAGGGTGGCGCCGATAGCGGCGGGCCCGTGTACGAAGTTCTCGATAGCGGGAACATCCGAGCCAAGGGAGTGGTCTACGCCGGCACCCTGCCGTCGACTACCGCATGCGGCACTCACAACCCCGACGTGGATCCGACGTGCCACCGGGACCTGGTGTACGTCCCAATCAGCGTGGTTCTGTCCACGTGGGGCTACACCCTGGACCTCGGATAGGTAGCGTTACATCATGCGTACCAAACTTGTCTTCGCGGGACTCGTCGCGGTCGCCCTGGCCGCGGCCGGCGGTGCCTCGTTCGCGAACGAGGCATCGTCGCCTCAGGGACGAACCTCGGCAGGCACCGCGGACAAGAACCAAGCGGCCGAGCGGACCGCGTGCGACCCAGTCGCCGCCAGCTCAGCTCTGAGCGCGACTGACGGGGTCGGCGGCGAACCCGATGCCGTGCAAACCGTCACCCACACGCTGCTCGAGCTCGGCAACGAGGCCTGCTTCGCAGGATTCGTCATCGACGAGCAGAACGGTCAGGTCACGTCGTACTGGAAGGGCGATCTGCCGGCCCCAGCCCGCGCATACGCAGAGAGCCAGCCCGAAGGCCTGGAGGTTGTGGTCAACCTGAAGGCCCGCTACTCCAGGGCGGAGCTCCGCGCCGCTGCCGCGCGGCTACAAGCGGCAAATGTGTTCGACACGGTCGGTGGCGTCTCCGTGGGCGTTCCCAGCGACGGCAGCGGGCTGAAACTCTGGCTCAACGGGGAACAGACGCCGTCGGAGACTCAGGTCCGCGAGATCAGTGAGGTGACGGGCGTACTTGGAATCGACCTGAACATCGCCACCGACGCTGGCGATCTCGACACATCGATTCCCCAGCGGATCGACCAGTCAAGCGACCTCGACACGACGATCCCGGAGCGGATCGGCTAAGTAGCGAGCACCCTTGCTATGAGGAGGGCCCGTGACCACCATTTGGTGGTCACGGGCCCTCCTGGTTGAAGTGGCTGCACTCCGCCGGCCGCTGTGCGACACGGGCTGCGTCCCCCCACGTCCGAACCGTTCGCCGTACCTATGCATCAGGGACCTCGACCGTTAGAGCCGGGGTGCATCGATCGCCGCATGGGCATCGGTGAGGCGATGTCGATCCGACCCGCCTGGACATGAGGAGGGACCGCATGGAGCGGACGCACGACGGCAACAACTACATCGGAGAGCTTCTCGGGCTGGTGACGGCACTCCTGACCCTGTTCGCAGCCATTCCGGGGGACGACCCGGCTCCGGAGGTGGTGAACAACTACTACTTCTACGGTCAGGCGGTCGCGGACCGTTCCTCGTCGATGACGTGGGCGCCGAGCATGTCCAGGAGCGTGTAGGGCTCGACGTCGTCCGTTGGCGGGGGAGCGGGGCCGTAGTGGCCCCGGGTCCCGCCGGCGTCGCCGAGTCGGATGATCCCGAGCAGGGCCCACCAGGCGCGCCGTTCTTCGCGGTACTTGGCGAGCTGGGCGCGGATCTGCTCGTCGATGCCGAATCGTTCGGCGAGGTTGTTGAGCGAGGCCGGACCAAGGACGAAGCCGTGGCGGGTGCGTCGGGCCAGGCCGATTGCGACGAGGACGTCCAGGGCGTCGTAGGTGGTCTGGACGCCCAGGCGGGCGTCGTGGGCGATCTCGCGACCGGACAGCGGCTCGCTGGCGTGGGAGCCTGTCGAAGCGGAGCCTGCCGGAGGGACCCCGACTGTCCCCGGACGCGCCTAGGCTGCGGCTCATGAGCACCCGGGTCGTCCTGCTGCGCGCCGTCAACGTCGGCGGTGCCCAGCTGCCCATGGCCGACCTGCGGGCGATGGCCGCCGACCTCGGCGCGTCCGACCCGCGCACCTACATCGCCAGCGGCAACCTCGTCGCCGACGTGCCCGGCGACCCGGACGCCTTCGACCGGGCGCTCGAGCAGGCCGTCGAGACGCGGTTCGGCTTCTTCCGCGAGGTCATCAGCCGCACCCCCGACGAGGTGCGGGCCGCGCTCGACGCCCACCCGTTCGAGGTGCTGGAGCCCAAGTTCTCCTACGTCTCGTTCCTGCTCCGCGAGCCCGACCCCGAGTCGGTCACCACGGCCGAGGCGGTCGAGACCGGCGACGACCGGTGGCAGGTGGTCGGACGCGAGCTGCACCTGCGCTACGCGAACGGCGCCGGACGTCCGCAGCTGGACGACAAGAAGCTCGGCCGCGCGCTCGGCGTGCCGGGCACGGCCCGCAACCTGCGCACCGTCGCCAAGCTGGTCGAGCTGTCGGCGTAGGGCCTCGGTCCGGGCCCCGCCGCGGGTGGTGGAGGATGTGCGGCGCGACGACCCGTCGTGCCGCCGTCCGAAGGAGTCGTCGCGTGTTCCGAGAGGTGCCGGTGCTGCCGGTCGTCGTCCCGCTGGCGGTGGTCGTGCTGCTGGGCCTGCTGTGGCACCTGCGCCGGCGCGCCCTGCTCACGGTCCCGCGCGCCGCGGTGGCCGTCGCGCTCTGCGTCTACGCCGCCGGCGTCGTCGCCAACACCGTGTTCCCGGTCTACCTGGACAAGCCGCACGAGGCCGTGTGGCAGCTCTACCTCGACCCGTTCGCCCCGTACGAGGTGGCCGACGCGCTGATGAACGTCGCGGTGTTCGTGCCGGTCGGCGTGCTCGTGCCGCTGGTGCTGCCCCGCGCGCCATGGTGGGCGGCGGCGGCCGCGGCCGCGGGCTTCAGCCTGCTCATCGAGCTGTCCCAGTTCCTCACCGGCAACCTGCTGGGCGGAGGCCACCTGGCCGACGTCCACGACCTGTTCTTCAACGTCGTCGGCGGCCTGCTCGGCCTCGCCCTGCTGACCGCCCTCACCACCGTGCCGGCGCTCGACCGGCTGGTCGAGCGGTTCCGCTGGCGCTGAACCGTCCCGCGAGGGGGTCGCGCTGCGCCAGGATGGGCGCATGACGTCCCCCTCCCCCACCCACGTCGCGATCGTCGTCTTCGACGAGGTCGAGGTGCTGGACTGCTGCGGCCCGTTCGAGGTCTTCTCCGTCGCCAACCGCGCCGCCGTGCGCCGCGGCGAGGTCGAGCCGTTCGTCGTCCGGATGGTGGCGGCCGAGCGCGAGGTCGTGGCCCGCGGCGGTCTCGTGCTCCGCGCGCACGCCACCCTGGACGAGGACCCGCCCGTGGACCTGCTCGTCGTCTCCGGCGGCGTCACCGACGCAGTCGAGAAGGACGTCCGGGTCACGGACTGGGTCGCCCGGGTCCGTCCGCGGCTCACGACGTCCGTCTGCACCGGCGCCTTCGTGCTCGCCGAGGCCGGCGTGCTCACCGACCAGACGGTCACCACGCACTGGGAGGACCAGGCCGCGCTGGCCGAGCGGTGGCCGTCGCTCACCGTCCTCGCCGACCGCCGCTGGGTGCGCGACGGGGACGTGCTCACGTCCGGCGGCATCTCGGCGGGCATCGACATGGCGCTGCACCTGGTCGAGGTCGTCGCCGGCCGCGAGCTGGCCGAGGCCACCGCCCGCCTCATGGAGTACCGCTGGAACGACGACCCGGCCGCTTGAGCCGGCGGGCGGCGCTGGTGCGCCGACCTACGCTGGAGGGGTGAGCATCGATGCCGTCGCGGACGTCCTGTCCGACAAGCGCTGGCTGGTGCTGACGGGGGCGGGCGTCTCCACGGACTCGGGCATCCCCGACTACCGCGGCCCGGGCTCCCCGCCGCGCCACCCCATGACCTACCAGGAGTTCGTCGCCACCCCCGAGGCGCGCCAGCGGTACTGGGCGCGCGCCCACGTCGGCTGGTCGAACATGACCGGCGCCGAGCCGAACGCCACCCACCGGCTGCTCGTCGCGCGCCAGCAGGCCGGCGGGCTGAGCGGCCTCATCACGCAGAACGTGGACGGCCTGCACGAGCGGGCCGGGCACCGCGACGTCGTGGACCTGCACGGACGCATCGACCGGGTCGTCTGCCTGGACTGCGGCACCCGCTCGCCCCGGCAGCGGCTGCACGAGCGCCTGGTCGCCCTCAACCCGGGCTACGCGGAGCGGTCCGCAGTCATCGCCCCCGACGGCGACGCGCTGCTCGAGGAGACGTCCGACTTCGTCGTCGCGCCCTGCGAGGTGTGCGGCGGACGGCTCAAGCCGGACGTCGTGTTCTTCGGCGAGTCCGTCGCCAAGCCGGTGGTCGAGCACTGCTTCTCGCTGGTCGAGGACGCCGAGGTGCTGCTCGTGCTCGGCTCGTCGCTGCAGGTGATGAGCGGCCTGCGGTTCGTCCGTCGCGCGGCCAAGGTCGGCGTGCCGGTGGTCATCGTCAACCGCGGCACCACCCGGGGCGACGCGCTGGCCACCGTCAAGCTCGAGGCCGGAGTCGCCGAGACGCTCACCGCCCTGGAGCCGGTCGGCGTCTGAGCCGTCCCTCGCCCATCCAGCGGGACGCGGGTGTGTCCGCCGACACACCGTGACAGCACTTCTGGCACGATGCGAGCCATGAGCTCCTCGGTCACCCGGCACGGACGCGTGCTGCGCCTCGTCCTGTCCGACCCCGCCGCCGGCAACGCCCTGGACTTCGCGCGGGTCGAGGAGGCGAAGGCGGCCCTCGAGCAGCTCGACCCCGCCGAGACCGGTGCCGTGCTGCTCGCGGCCGACGGACCGCACTTCTCCACCGGCGGCAACGTCCACGCCTTCGCCGCGGCGGCCGACCGCCACGCGCACGTCCACGACGCCGCCGACGGCCTGCACGACTTCGTGCGCGTGCTCGACGGGGTCGGCGTCCCGGTCGTCGCCGGTGTGCCCGGCTGGGCCGCCGGCGCGGGCATGAGCCTGGTGCTGCTCGCCGACGTCCGCATCGGCGGCACCCGCACGCGGCTCAAGCCCGCCTACCCCGGCATCGGCTACACGCCCGACGGCGGCATGACCCACACGCTCGCCCGCCAGGTCGGCGAGGCCAAGGCCCGCGAGCTGGTCCTCACCAACGCCACGATCGACGCCGAGACCGCCGAGCGGCTGGGCATCCTGTCGCGCGTCGTGCCCGACGACGACGTCGTCGACGAGGCCCTGGCCGCGGCGACCACGCTGGCCGAGGGCCCGACCGAGGCCTACGGGCGTATCCGCGCGCTGTTCCGCGAGGGACGCGAGCGCACCCTGTCCGACCAGCTCGACGCCGAGTCCGACTCGATCGCCGACAGCTCCACCAGCCCGGCCGGGATCGAGGGCGTGGACGCCTTCGTCGCCGGACGTCCCGCCCAGTGGCCCTCGGCCACGTCCTGACCCAGAGAGGAACCGCCATGCGCCTGGGCATGCAGCTCGACTACTCCGCCGGCTTCAAGGAGGCCGTCGCCGACCTCCAGCGACTGGAGTCCGCCGGCCTCGACACCGTCTTCGCCGCCGAGCTCTACAGCTACGACTCGATCAGCCAGCTGGGCTACATCGCGGCCAAGACCGAGACGGTGAAGATCGCCACCGGCATCGTCAACATCTACTCGCGCACCCCCGCGCTGCTCGCCATGACGGCGGCCGGCCTGGACTACATCTCCGACGGCCGGTTCATCCTCGGCCTCGGCGCGTCCGGCCCGCAGGTCGTCGAGGGCTTCCACGGCGTCCCCTACGACGCCCCGATCGGCCGCACCCGCGAGGTCATCGAGATCTGCCGCAAGGTCTGGCGGCGCGAGCCGCTCACCTACGACGGCAAGTACTACCAGCTGCCGCTGCCCGCCGAGCAGGGCACGGGTCTGGGCAAGCCGCTCAAGCTGATCAACCACCCGCTGCGCGCCGACATCCCGGTCATGCTCGCCGCGATGGGCCCCAAGAACGTCGCGCTGGCCGCCGAGCTGTGCGAGGCCTGGGAGCCGATCTTCTTCCACACCGGCAAGGCGATGGACGTCTTCGGCCCGTCGCTGGAGAAGGGCCGAGCCAAGCGCTCGGCCGACCTGGCGCCGCTGGAGATCTACGTCGACGCTCCCGCCTACGTCGGCACCGACGAGGGCAAGGCCGTCGAGGAGGTCAAGCACCGCCTGGCGCTGTACGTCGGCGGCATGGGCGCGAAGGGCAAGAACTTCTACCACGACCTGGCCACCCGCTACGGGTACGGCGAGGAGGCCGACAAGATCCAGGACCTGTACCTGTCGGGCAAGAAGGTCGAGGCCGCCGCCGAGGTGCCCGAGGAGTTCGCCCGCTCGATCTCGCTCATCGGCTCCGAGTCCGACGTCGCCGAGCAGCTGGCCGCGTTCGAACGCGCCGGCGTCAGCACGATCCTGGTCAGCCCGGTGGGCGACGCCAACCGCGACGCGGACGCACGCCTGCGCCTCGTCGAGCAGATCACCGAGCTGAAGGGCTGACCCGTGGCCGGACCTCTCGCGGGCGTCAAGGTCGTCGAGCTCGGCGGCATCGGCCCCGGCCCGCACGCGGCGATGATGCTGGGCGACCTCGGCGCGGACGTCGTGCGCGTCGAGCGTCCTTCCGGCGGCCTCGACGTCACCGGCGGCCAGGGCGGCGACCACCTCATGCGCAGCCGGCGCTCGGTGGGGCTCAACCTCAAGGACGAGGCCGACAAGGCGACGCTGCTGGCGCTGGTCGAGAAGGCGGACGTCGTCGTCGAGGGCTTCCGGCCCGGCGTCGCCGAGAAGCTCGGCATCGGCCCGGACGTCTGCCTCGAGCGCAACCCGCGCGTGGTCTACGCGCGCATGACCGGCTGGGGCCAGACCGGCCCGATGGCCCACCTGGCCGGCCACGACATCAACTACGTGGGTCTCACCGGCGCCCTGCACGCGATCGGCCCGTCCGACAAGCCCGTCCCGCCGGTGAACCTGCTCGGCGACTTCGGCGGCGGGTCGATGCTGCTCGTCCAGGGCGTCCTGGCGGCGCTCGTGGAGCGCGGCACGTCCGGCCAGGGCCAGGTCGTCGACGCGGCGATCGTCGACGGCACCTCCACCCTCATGCAGTTCGTGTGGGCGCTCAAGGCCATCGGCCTGTGGCAGGACCGCCGCGGCGCGAACCTGCTCGACGGCGGCGCGCCGTTCTACGACACCTACCGCTGCAGCGACGGCGGCTGGATGGCCGTGGGCTCCCTCGAGCCGCAGTTCTACGCGCTGCTGCTCGAGGGTCTCGGGCTGGACGCCGCCGACCTGCCCGCGCAGATGGACCCGTCCGGCTGGCCGCGGCTGCGCGAGGTGTTCACCGAGACGTTCGCGTCGCGCAACCGTGACGAGTGGACCAAGGTCTTCGCCGGCACCGACGCCTGCGTCACGCCCGTGCTGACCATGGAGGAGGCCGCGCAGGACGAGCACCTGCGCGCCCGCGGCACCGTGCTGGACGTCAACGGCGCCGTCCAGGCCGGTCCGTCGCCGCGGTTCTCCCGCACGTCCCCGGACGCGCCGACGCCGCCGCCGGTGCCCGGGCGCGACAACGACGCCGTGCTGAGCGACTGGGGAGTCGCCCCCGCCTGACACAATGACGAGGTGAGCGTCGAGCTGACCTTCCGGGGGCGCCGGGTCGTGCGCGACCGGGCGCTGGTCATGGCCATCCTCAACCGCACGCCCGACTCCTTCTACGACAAGGGCGCGACGTTCGAGGACGCCGCCGCCATCGAGGCCGCGCACCGGCTCGTCGCCGAGGGCGCGGACGTCCTGGACATCGGTGGGGTGAAGGCCGGGCCCGGTGACGACGTCGACGAGCTCGAGGAGATCCGCCGCACGGTGGGCTTCGTCGAGCGCGTGCGCGCCGAGCTGCCCGACGTCGTCATCAGCATCGACACCTGGCGCGCGTCCGTCGGCCGGGCCGCGGTCGAGGCCGGGGCCGACCTGCTCAACGACACCTGGCAGGGTGCCGACCCCGGGCTCGTCGACGTCGCCGCCGAGCTCGGCGCCGGGTTCGTCTGCTCGCACACCGGCGGCGCGGTGCCGCGCACCCGCCCGTTCCGCGTCGCCTACGACGACGTGGTCGCCGACGTGGTGGCCGAGACGACCGGAGCCGCCGAGCGCCTGGTCGCCCGCGGGGTGCCGCGCGAGGGCATCCTCATCGACCCCACCCACGACTTCGGCAAGAACACCTGGCACGGGCTGGAGCTGCTGCGCCGCGCCGACGAGCTCGTCGCCACCGGCTGGCCGGTCCTCATGGCGCTGAGCAACAAGGACTTCGTCGGCGAGACGCTGGGCGGTCTGCCGCCGGCCGAGCGGGGCGAGGGCACCTTGGCCGCCACCGCGCTGGCCGCTCACGCCGGCGCGGCGATGTTCCGCTCCCACGACGTGGTCGGCACCCGGCGGGTGCTGGAGATGGTGGCCAGCGTGCGCGGCGACCGGCCGCCCGGACGCGTGGTGCGCGGTCTTGCCTGACCTCGACGCCGCCCGGGCCTGGCTGGCTCGGCGCACCTACCCGCGCGCCGAGCCCGACCTCGACGCGCTGGTCGCCGCGAAGGCCGGCCGGCGGACGTCCGTGCTGCTCCCGGCCCGCAACGAGGCCGAGACGCTCGGCCCGATCCTGGCCGACCTCGGGAGGCTGGTGGACGCCGGACTCGTCGACGAGCTGGTGGTGATCGACTCGCGCTCGTCCGACGGCACCGTCGCGGTCGCGCGGGACGCCGGCGTGCGGGTCGTCGAGGTGTCCGCCGACGGGCCCGACCTGGGCAAGGGCGGGGCGATGCGCGCCGGGCTGGTCGCCATGACCGGCGACCTGGGCGTGTTCCTGGACGCCGACGTCGAGGGCGGCGCCGCGTCGTTCGCCGCCGCGCTGCTCGCTCCCCTGCTCGCCGACCCCGACCTGGTGCTGGTCAAGGGCTTCTACCGCCGTCCGGGCAGCGGTGGCCGCGTGACCGAGCTGGTCGCGCGCCCGCTGCTGAGCCGCCGCGAGCCCCGCCTGTCCGCGCTCGTGCAGCCACTGTCGGGCGAGGCCGGCTTCCGGCGTGACGCCCTGCTGCGCCTGCCGCTCGTCTCCGGCTACGGGGTCGAGACCGGCATGCTGCTGTCGGTGCTGCACGCCCACGGTCTCGACGCGCTCGGCCAGGTCGACCTCGGCGAGCGGCGCCACCGCTCGCAGGACCTGGTCGCGCTCGGTGCCATGGCGCTGCAGGTGCAGGCCGCGCTCGACCTCGTCACCGGCGACGCGGACGTGGTCGAGGACGACCACGTGACGTTCGCGGGCGAGCCGCCCGAGCTCGTCGCCCACCGCGTCGTCACCCGCCTGCTCCCGCCGATCGAGGGCTGAGCCCCGCCGGCTGGCCGAGCCGGTCGCCGCTGGCTGAGCCGGTCGAAGCCGGCCCCGGGGCTACGCTCGCGGCATGTCCGAGCTGACCCCCGACCAGCTGGCCGCGCTGTACGACTTCCCGGCCGACGCCGACCGCCGTCCGTGGGTGCGCACGATGTTCGTCGCGACCCTCGACGGCGCCGCCGCGGACGCATCCGGCCGCTCGGGGTCGCTCGGTGGCGACGCGGACACCGCGGTCTTCCACGTGGCCCGCTCCCTGGCCGACGTCGTGCTGGTCGGCGCCGGCACGGCCCGGGCCGAGGGCTACGGTCCGGCGTCGTTCGACGCGGACGCCGCGGAGCGCCGCGCCCGGCACCACCGCGACCCCGGACTGCCGATCGCCGTGGTGTCGCGCCGGCTCGACGTGCCCGAGGCGCTGCTCGTCCCCGGGACGCTCGTGGTCACCACCGCCGACGCGCCGCAGCGCGAGCGCGACCGGCTGGCCGAGCGGGTCGACGTGCTGGCCCACGGCGAGGGCCAGGTGCACTGGCGGCGGGTGCTCGCCGACCTGGCCGAGCGGGGGCTGCGCCGGGTGCAGTGCGAGGGCGGGCCGAGCCTGCACGGCGAGCTGGTCGGCGCCGACCTGGTCGACGAGCTGTGCCTGACCGTCGCACCGGTGCTGACCGGCGGGGACGCGCCCCGCATCGCGCACGGCGGCGAGGCGGCCGACCGACCGATGACCCTGGCCCACTGCGTCCCGGCCGGCGACGTCCTGCTCACCCGCTGGCTCCGCGCCCGCTGAACCCCGGGGTCGGTTTACCTGGGGCCCCAGGTAAACCGGACGCCCCCAGGTCTGCAGACCTGGGGGCGTCGAGGATTCCTGGGGCGGTGAACGCGCTGCGCGTCAGCTCAGCTGGCGCAGGCGCACCGTCTCCGGCATGGACGCCAGCTCGGCCAGCACGTCGGGCCCGACCTCGGCGGCGACCTCGGTGATGACGTAGCCGACCTCGCCGCGCGTGGACAGCGACTGCGACTCGATGTTGACCTCGTGGTCGCCGAGGATGCCGTTGATGCGGGCCAGGACGCCGGGGGCGTTCTGGTGCAGGTGCGCGAGGCGGTGGCGCTGGCCATCGCTCTTGAGCGTGATCTCGGGCAGGTTCACGCTCAGCGACGTGCCGCCGAAGGCCGTGTACGTGCGCAGCTTCGATGCGACGAAGCGGCCGATATCCTGCTGGGCCTCCTCGGTCGAGCCGCCCACGTGCGGGGTGAGGATGACGTTGGCCAGCCCCTGCAGCTCGGACACGAACGGGTCGCCCTGCGCCTTCGGCTCCACCGGGAAGACGTCCAGCGCGGCGCCGGCGATGTGGCCGGACTCGATGTGCTTGCGCAGCGCGGCGGTGTCGACGGCGATGCCGCGCGACAGGTTGAGGAAGAGCGAGCGCGGCTTCATGCGGCGCATCTCGTCGTCGCCGAACAGGCCGGCGTTGCCCGGACGTCCGTCGACGTGCAGCGTGACGACGTCGGAGACCTCGAGCAGCTCCTCCAGCGTCGAGCAGCGGCGCGCGTTGCCGAGCGCGAGCTTGTCGTCGATGTCGTAGAAGACGACCGACATGCCCAGCGCCTCGGCCACGACCGACAGCTGGCTGCCGATGTTGCCGTAGCCGACGATGCCGACCGTGCGGCCGCGCACCTCGTGGCTGCCGGCGGCCGACTTGTTCCAGACGCCGGCGTGCATGCTCGTCGACTTCTCGTGCAGGCGGCGGGCCAGCGAGATGATCTCGGCGATGGCCAGCTCGACGACGCTGCGCGTGTTGGAGTACGGCGCGTTGAAGACGGCGACGCCGTGGCGGGTGGCGGCGGCCAGGTCGATCTGGTTGGTGCCGATGCAGAAGGCGCCGATGGCGAGCAGCGAGTCGGCTGCCTCGAGCACCTTCTCGGTGATGTACGTCGTCGAGCGGATGCCCAGGACGTGGACGCCGGCGATCTTCTCGATCAGCTCGTCCTCGGACAGGGCCCGGGTCATCGTCTCGACCTGGTAGCCCTTGCCGCGCAGGAAGTCGGCGCCGTCGGCGTGGATGTTCTCCAGCAGCAGGACACGGACCTGCGCGTCGTCGACGCGCTCGGGCAGGGGGGACGTGGCGGTCATGCTCATCATCATGGCGGAACTCCTCCAGTCAGCGGTCAGCGGCTGACGTGGGGGCCCAGGCGTACGGTCCCGCGGTCGTGCGTCAGCTGCTCCCTGGTGGTAGACCACCTCAACGCCAGTCGCAGCTGCGTGATTCCCAGTCTAGGCGACGAGTCCAGGACGCTCGGACGCCCGTCCGCGCCCCGGACGCCCGAGCGAGACGCGGGTCAGGACGCGGTGGACGTCCGCCCGGCGAACATGGCGATCGCCTCGGACGGGACCTCCTGCTCGAGGTTGGCCAGGCGCACCTGGCCCTGCGCGACCAGGCGGCCGTCCGGGCCGACGGTGTCCAGGTGCCACAGCTGCTGGGTGCGGCCGCGGTGGATCGGCGTCGCCGTCGTGGTGACGGTGTCGCCGACCTTGGCCTGGCGGATGAAGTCGGTGGAGTTGTTCGTCCCGACCACGACGCCCTTCGTGCCCAGCCACATCTGGCCGGCGATGCTCGCGGTCGACTCGTGCACCGCGCAGTAGACGCCGCCGTGCGGGATGCCGAACGGCTGCAGGTGCTGCTCGCCGAGCGTCACGCGGACGACCACCTTGTCCGGGCCCACCTCCACGTGCTCGACGCCGAGGATGCCGTCCAGTCCGGGGTTCGAAGTCATGCCCGCACCCTAGCCAGGACCCCGATCGTGCGGAATCACCCGTGTCCCTCGCCCCGCGCTGCGATGCTGCGGCCCATGACGAGGGAGAAGCACGACGCGATGGCACGCCCGGCCCCGTTCCCGTGGGTGACGTTCGTCCTCGGCGTCGTGGTGCTCCTGGCCTGGATGGCGGGCAGCAACATCGACGAGCACGGCTTCGCCGCGAGCGAGCTCGACCAGTCGTGGATGCTCAGCCCCTGGTGGCTCGTCGTGGGATGGGTCGCGGTGATGCCCGTCGGAGCCGTCCAGGTCCTGATCGACCGTCCTGGTCCGCGACGCTGGCTGGCTCGCGGCGTGGCGCTCGTGGCCGCGGTCGTCGTCGTGTGGATCGGGTCCATCGCCATCTGGTTCCGGCTCGTCGGCAGCTCCTCGCCGGTCACGCACGAGGACCTGACGTCGGCGCTGATCGCCGTGCCGGTGATCGCGGCGGGCTACGTCGTGTACGTGATCGTCCTGTCCCGCGCCGTGGCCCGGCGGCGCGCCCGGCTGCCCCGGGCCGACGTCACGGCCGAGGTCAGGACGGCACCCGCCGGAGGACGGGCGATTGCGACCGGCCGCGACGCCGTCCACCACGTGCTGGCGGCGGTCTCGGTGTACCCGCTCGCGGTGGTCGCCCTGATGCAGGTGCGCGGCGTCGGGTCCGGCTCGGGCTACCTGCAGCTGCTGGCGGCCTGGCCGTCGTGGGTCGCCGGCCTCGCTCTCGTCCTGCCCGCGGCCCTGGCGGAGGACACGGCGGTCCGCGCCGGGCGCACCGGGAGGGCCGCCGGCCTCGCCTGGGCAGGCACGGCCCTCGTCGCTCTCGTCTCGCTGTGGCCCCTGTGCGTCCCGGGCCAGCCCCCGACCACGGACGACGTCTGGATGTCGGTCGTCTCGTACGCCGTCCTGCTCGGCGGGTACCTCGTCCTGCTCGGCGTCCTGTCGTCCCGCGAGGGTCGTGCCCGGGCCGCCTGACTCGCGGCGCCCTTGAACCAGATACCCCCCGGGGGTATGTTCAGGAGCGAGCGAAGGAGCACGACATGGATCACGACCACCAGCACCCCGGCTACAGCGACGACAAGGCCGCCGTCCTCAAGCGGCTGCGCCGCGTCGAGGGACAGGTGCGCGGACTCACGCGCATGGTCGAGGAGGACACCTACTGCATCGACGTCCTCACCCAGGTCTCGGCGACCACCAAGGCGCTCGAGGCCGTCGCGCTCAAGCTGCTCGAGGAGCACCTGGCCCACTGCGTCGTCGACGCCGCGCGCGCCGGGGGCCCCGAGGCCGACATCAAGGTCAAGGAAGCCACCGACGCCATCGCGCGCCTGGTCCGCTCCTGACGCACCCACGAGAGGACACACCATGAGCACCAGCACCTACCGCGTCACCGGCATGACCTGCGGCCACTGCGTCAGCGCGGTCACCGAGGAGATCACGGCGCTGCCCGGCGTCACCGACGTCGCCGTCGACCTCGTGAAGGGCGGCACGTCCACGGTCACGGTCACCAGCGACTCCGAGCTGGACGAGTCCGCGGTCGCCGGAGCGGTCGACGAGGCCGGGTACGCCCTGGCCGGGCCGCGCGACCTCCCGCTGGCATGAGCACCGAGCCGCGCGTCGTCCCCGACGCCACCGACCTGGACCTGGTCACCCACCGGCTCGACGTGCACGGCATGAGCTGCACGTCCTGCGCGGCCCGGGTGGAGAAGAAGCTGAACAAGCTCGACGGCGTCCACGCGACCGTCAGCTACGCCACCGAGAAGGCGGTCGTGCAGGCGCCCGCGGACGTCGACGTCGAGGCGCTGCTCGGCACCGTGCGGGCCACGGGCTACGACGCGAGCGTCCGGCCCGACCCGCACGCCCACCACCAGCACGGCGCCGAGCACACCGGCCACGACATGTCCGACGGCGGCCTGCACGGGCCCGCGTCCCTGCTGCGCCGGCTCAAGGTCGCCGCGGTGCTGACCGTCCCGGTCGTGCTGCTGTCGATGGTGCCCGCGCTCCAGTTCGACTACTGGCAGTGGGTCGCGCTGCTGCTGGCCACCCCGGTCGTGCTGTGGTCGGCCTACCCGTTCCACCACGCCGCCGTGCTGAACGCGCGGCACCGCGCCGTCACGATGGACACGCTCGTGAGCCTGGGCGTCGGCGCCGCCTACCTGTGGTCGGTCGTCGCCCTCGTCTTCGGCGACGCCGGCATGGTGGGCATGACGATGGAGTGGCAGTGGCTGTCGCGTGGCGGCGGTCTGCACGAGATCTACCTCGAGGTCGCCACGGCGGTGACCGTGTTCATCCTGGCCGGCCACTACCTGGAGGCGGGCGCCAAGAAGAAGGCCGGCGCGGCCCTGCGCGCCCTCATGGACCTCGGCGTCCGCGAGGTGACCGTGCTGCGCGACGGCGTCGAGGAGCGGGTCTCCCCCGACCGGCTCGGTGTCGGCGACCGGTTCGTCGTGCGTCCCGGCGAGCGCGTCGCCACCGACGGCGTCGTCGAGGAGGGCACGTCCGGCGTGGACGAGTCCATGCTCACCGGCGAGTCCGTGCCGGTGGACGTCGCGCCGGGCGACACCGTCACCGGGTCGACGGTCAACCAGGGCGGACGCCTCGTCGTCCGGGCGACCGCCGTCGGCGCGGACACCCAGCTCGCCCAGATGGCGCGCCTGGTCGAGGACGCCCAGGACGGCAAGGCCGACGTGCAGCGCCTGGCCGACCGCGTCTCGGCGTGGTTCGTCCCGGCGGTGATCGTCGTCGCGCTGCTGACGCTGGCCGGCTGGCTGCTGCTCAGCGGTGACGTCACCGCGGCGTTCACCGCCGCCGTGGCGGTGCTGATCATCGCCTGCCCCTGCGCCCTGGGCCTGGCCACGCCGACCGCGCTCATGGTCGGCACCGGCCGCGGCGCCCAGCTCGGCATCCTCATCAAGGGCCCGCAGGTGCTGGAGTCCACCCGTCGCGTCGACACTGTCGTGCTCGACAAGACCGGCACGGTCACCACCGGCGAGATGAGCGTGGTCGACGTCAGCCCGGCCGGCGGCGTGGACGGGCAGCGGCTCCGTCAGGTGGCCGCGACGCTCGAGCACGCGTCCGAGCACCCGGTCGCCCGCGCCGTCGCCACCCTCGCGACGCCGGGACGGGTCGACGACTTCGCCAACCTCGCGGGCCAGGGCGTCCGCGGCACGGTCGACGGCGCCCCGGCGCTCGCCGGACGCCCGTCGTGGCTGGCCGAGCAGGGCGTGCCCGTGCCCGAGGAGCTGACCCGCACGCTGGGCACGACCGTCGCGGTCGCCCACGGCGGCACGTTGCTCGGCACGGTGACGGTGGCCGACACGGTCAAGGAGTCCTCGCGCCAGGCGGTCGCCGACCTGCGCCGGCTCGGCCTGGAGCCGGTGCTGCTCACCGGCGACCGACGGGCCGTGGCCGAGGCGGTCGCCGCCGAGGTAGGCATCGAGCAGGTGCACGCCGAGGTGACGCCCGAGCGCAAGCTCGAGGTCGTCCGCGAGCTGCAGGCGTCCGGCCGCGTCGTCGCGATGGTCGGTGACGGGGTCAACGACGCCGCCGCGCTGGCCGGCGCCGACCTCGGCCTGGCCATGGGCACCGGCACGGACGTGGCCATCCAGGCCTCGGACCTGACCCTGGTCAAGGGCGACCTCGCCACCGCGGTGGACGCCGTGCGGCTCTCCCGCGCGACGCTGCGGACCATCAAGGGCAACCTGTTCTGGGCGTTCGCCTACAACGTCGCGGCGATCCCGCTCGCCGTGGCCGGTCTGCTCAACCCGATGGTCGCGGGCCTGGCGATGGCGTTCAGCTCGGTGTTCGTCGTGACGAACAGCCTGCGGCTGCGTCGCTTCGGCCGCTAGGTGCGGGCGACGGCCCGCAGGATGAACGCGACCACGTGGTCCTCGTCGGCCTCGGTGGGCGCGACCTCCTCGCGGGCCAGTCGCTCGACCCGGTTCAGCAGCACGGCCGCCGCGGCCTGGGTGTCGCGCGTCGGGTCCTGCGTGCCCAGCGCCAGCGCGGGCACGACGAACAGCTTGGCGAACGCGTCCTCGAGCGACTGCCGGCCGCGGGCGACCGGCGGCGCCGTGGCCAGCAGCGTGTGCAGCCGGTTCGCTCCCCCGACGGCGGCGAGGTCGGCCAGCACGGCCGCCACCGCGGCCCGGATCTTGCCGCGGCTGCCGGCCTGGTCGGCCATGCGCGCCTGCGCGTGGGCGACGATGCGGCGCACGTCGTCCTCGACGACGGCGGTCACGAAGGCGTCCTTGCCGGCGAAGTAGCGGTAGAAGGCGTCGATCGAGACGGACGCCTCCTTCACCACGTCGGCCACCTTCACCGGCTCGCCGCGGCGCAACGTGTCGCGGCCGATCTCGACCAGCCGGGCCACCTCGGCCTCGGCGATCTCGGCGCGTCCGTTGAGTCCCCGGCGCACCGCCTGCTCGGTGATCTCGGTGAAGTCACCCGTCTCGGTCATCCTGACCTCTTCCGCCCGCGGCCCGGCATTGCAGGGCCGAATGTCCATCGGAGAAGCAAGAATAGCGTTCTGGCGGATCTCTCCGCCATTCGAACGGGCTGGCTCAGACGTCGGTGACGCGGACGCCCGCGTGCGCCTTGTAGCGGCGGTTCATCGCGATCAGGTTGGCCGTCAGCGCCTCGACCTGGTGGGCGTTGCGCTTGCGTCCGCCGTACACACCACGGACGCCCGGGATGGTCGCGGCGAGCGCCTGCACGAGGTCGGTCGCCTCGCGGTCGTCGTCGCCCAGGACGAGCACGTCGGTGTCGACGGACGTGACCTCGGGGTCGTCGAGCAGCACCGCGCTGACGTTGTGGAAGGCGCCGACCACGCGGCTGTCGGTGAGGATCGCCGCGGCCTGCTCGGTCGCCGACCCCTCCTCGACCTTCAGCGCGAACGGGCCCTGCTTGTCGAAGCCGAGCGGGTTCACGCAGTCGACCACGATCTTGCCGTCCAGCTGCGGCTTGAGCTCGGTGAGCAGCTCGCGGTGGCCGTCCCACGGGACGACCACCAGCACGACGTCGCCGGCCGCGGCGGCGTCGGCGTTGGCCGCGCCGGTCACGTCGCCACCGGTCGCCTCGGCCAGCTCGGCCGCGGTCGCCGCGGCCTTCTCGGCGCTGCGGCTGCCCAGCACGACGCGGACGCCGGCGGACGCGAAGCGGCGGGCCAGGCCCCGGCCCTGGGGTCCGGTGCCGCCGAGGACGGCCACCGTCCCGAAGTCGGGTGCGGTCTGCTCGGTCACGTCGTGCTCCTCTCGACAGGTGCCTGAAGGCTGTCACATGCGCGGACGGGCCGCGACGGGTGCCCGGCCGGTGGTCGGGCACCCGTGCGGGTCACGCGCGGCGCCGACGTCCGACGAGCAGCAGGACCGCGCCCAGGACGACGGCCAGGCCGCCGCCGAGCACCATCCACGGCGAGGCGGGCGAGCCCGCGTCGGGCAGACCGGCGCGGTCGTCACGGCCGGCCACGTCGCGGTCGTCACCGTCGGTGCCGTCGTCGTCGCGGCCGTCCTCGGTCGACGTGGCGTCGTCCTCCAGGCTGGCGCCCTTGACCCGCGGCGCCGTCTGGAAGTCGTTCGTCACGCGGATGGTCGAGCGCTGCACCGCGGTCGTCGAGCCGGCGGTCACGACCGAGGCCGTGGACGGCGTGCCGTGGTCGACCTTCGTCGAGGTCGCGCCGTGGTCGACGGTCTCGCGGCCCCAGCAGCGGGCGCCGACCGGCAGCAGGGCCGGCTTGCCACCGCGCTGGACGACGACCGTGCGGCGCGCGAGCACCTTGACGTCCTTCTCCAGCACGCGGCGGCCGTCCAGCTCGCAGACGACCCGCACCGTGAAGGGGTGCTCGTCGAGCAGCTCGTGGTGGCGGAACGGGCCGGTGACCCGCTTGGTCACCGCGATCGTCCCGGCCGCGAAGGTGTTGACCTGCACGACCTGCACCGGCGTCGTGACCGCGGCGTCGGTCACCGTGACGGTGCGGGGCGCGGCGGCGCGCACCGCGTCGCCGGCGTCCGTCTCGGTCACCGTGCAGCGCGAGCGGACCGGGATGCCGCCGAGCACGCGCGAGCGCAGCTCGGTGCGTCCGGCGCCGGTCTTCAGCGTCAGCGTCTCGTCCAGCACGCGGGTGCCGGCCAGGTCGCAGGTGACGGCGAAGGTGAACGGCCCCTGCGCGACCGGGGCGCCGACGCCCTGGAGACGCTTGACGACCTGCAGCCCGCCGAGGCGGTAGTCGTTCGTCACCGTCACGCGCACCGGCGCGCTGCCGACGACGACCGAGTCGGCCGAGTACGACACGGAGGTCTGCTGGGCGTCGTCCTCGACGACGCCGCAGGTGGCGCCGACGGGCAGCCCGGCGACCACGGTCGGGGTGCCGTCGCCGGCCACCGCGATCCGGCCACCGTCGACCAGCGGCAGCGTCGTGCCACCCCAGGTGCAGGTGACGGTCATGGCGAACGAGGCCGGAGCGTGGGCGGCACCGTCACCGGTGACGACCTTGGCGACCTCGAGCTCGCCGGACGCGTAGGTGTTCGTCACCGTGACGGCGACCGGGGTGCTCTCGTCGTCGCCGACCACGACGGTCGGGGCCACGACGACGACGTGCGGCGTGTACGGGTTCGCCGCCGACTCCACGACGCCGCAGCGGGCGCCGGCCGGCAGACCGTCCCACGTGACCGTCGCGGCGCCGACCGCGGTGCGCACCGCACCGCCGGGCACGGCCAGCGCGGTCGCGTCCCAGGTGCCGGGACCCGTGAGCGGGTAGCAGGTGAGCGTCAGGTCGTAGTGGCCCGCCGCGGTGACGCCGTGACCGGCCCAGGTGGTGTCCGCCGCGTCGCCGTCGAGCGCCTTGGTGGCGGCCACCGCGCCCAGCTCGAAGCGGTTGGTCACCTCCAGGTCGCGCGAGGTCGCACCGATCGTGAACGCGTCGCCCGCGGTCAGCGCGGTGCCGTCGAGCTCGTAGGACGTGCTCGTGGCGCCACCGTCGTCGGGCTCGGTGGCGACGCACTCGGCGCCGGTCGGCAGGCCGACGACGCGCCACGTCTCGCCGTCACGCAGGGTGTGCGTGTCGTCGTGGACGGTGCGCGGGGTGGCCGACGGGTCGCTCGGGTCGGCCAGGGTGCAGACCAGGCGCACCTCGAAGTCCTGCGGACGTCCCCAGGCCGCGGCACCGGGGCCGGTGACCTGCTTGGTGATCTCGAGCGCGGCGGCCGTGTAGGCGTTCTCGAACTCGACCGCCTGGGCCGGGCCCGACGCCGTGTCGGCCGCCAGGACGAAGGTCGGCTCGTCGGCCGGCCCGGTCGCCGTCGCCCCGGTCACGGTGGCGGTCACCGTGTCGGCGCCGCCGTGGTCGGTCTCCTCGACGGTGCAGCTCGCACCGGCGGGCAGGCCGTCGAGCGTGTGCGACTCGCCGTCGGCCAGCGTCACGGCGCCGCCGTCCGGCAGCGTCACCGGGGAGCCCAACCAGGTGCAGGCGACCGCGAAGTCGAACGGGCCGTAGGTCACCGGCGAGCCGGTCTCGTGCACGGCGCCGCCGTCGTCGACCCGCTTGGTCAGCGTGAAGCCGGCCGAGGCGAAGTCGTTGGTCGCGGTGACCTTCTCCGGCGTCGCCGCCGTGGCGCGGAACGGGTGGTGCACGTTCGCGGCGCCGGCGTAGTCGCGCACGACCGTGGCCGTCGCGTCGGTCGGCGCGAACGTCACCGTCGCGCCGGCCGAGTCGACCTCGTCCAGCGAGCAGTCGGCGAACAGCGGCAGGTTGACCCGGCCGTAGGTGCCGGACCCGCCGTCGTTGACGTGCACGGTGCCGCCGACCGGGAGGGTCACGCGGGTCAGGGCGGCGCCGCTGCCGTCGACCAGGTCGACGTCCTCGCCGGCCGACGTGCACTGCAGGTCGAAGCGGAACGATCCGGGCACGAGCGAGCCCCACCCGGCACCGGCCGGCAGCTCGACGGCCTTGGCCAGGTCGATCGTGCCGGTGGCCATGGCGACGCCCACCTTGTTCGGCTCCAGCACCGACGACGTCGTCGCCGGCTGCGAGCCCGCGCCGAGCGAGCGCGAGGCGGACGCGAACGAGTTCCAGGCGATCGGGTCGGCCATGGCGGCCGTCGCGACGTCGCTGGCGGCGGGCGTCGTCGTGTCGAACGTGATGGCACCCGTCGCCCCGGCCGGCAGGCCCTGGCCGGCCGGGTAGGTGACGACGACCTTGACGGCGCGGACGTCCTCGAGCACCGAGGCCGGGGTGGACGCGGTCAGCTCCTGCCAGCCGCGCCCGCCCGACACCTGCGCGTAGCAGGCGTTCGACGTCGCGAGGCTGTTCAGGCTGTGCTGGACGTCGGCCGCGTTGCAGGTGCGCGACGGGACCGAGGTCAGGTAGTACGTCGTGACCGTCGCGTCGGCGCCGAGGCCGTGGGCCTCGACGTTCCCGGCGAACACCGGGCGGAACTGCGACGCGCGGGCGACGGGCAGGATGACGCCCTCGTCGCCGGCGGCGGGCAGCACGTCGATCAGCGCGATGCGGTTGGCGGCGACGTTGCCGCGGTTCTCCAGGCGCAGCTTCCAGCTCTCGGTGCCGCCCGGCCGGGTGATCGGCACGCACGGCGACGTGTAGTAGCCCTCCGCGTCCGGCGTGCGACACGCGCTGTCGTCGGCGCGACCGTAGGCGAGCACGCCGAGGTCGTCGTGGTTCGGGTCGCCGGCGGGCGCGCCGGGCACGCCGGCGGCGACGCCCTTGACCCGCTTCTCGATCGCGACCTCCGAGCTGAGCTGCGTGCGGACGGTCGTGTCGGCGGCGCAGTCGACCACGCCGGTGGTCGTCGCGAGCGCGGCGTCGGCGGTGTAGGCGTCGTGCGAGGACCGGCACTGGTCGAAGATCCGGTCCGATCGCACCGTGACGGTGTTGTCGACCGTCGTGTCGGGCGCGAGGTCGCCGCGCAGGCGCAGCCCGGCGGTGATCTCCAGGCGCCAGCTCTTCGGCAGCGTGAAGCCGGCCGGCACCGTGAAGGCGACCTCGCCGGTCGTCTCGTCCAGGTGGGCGGCCAGGCCCGTGACGGACTGGCTGGTGCCACCGGTCTGGGCGTTGAACAGGGCGAAGCCGAACGACGCGTCGCCGTCGGGCGCGACCAGGCGGGAGCCGCCGGCGTCCGTGGTGATCTCGTCGGTCAGCACGACGTCACGCATCGTGCGGTCGCCGGTGTTGGTGACGACCATCTTGTAGGGGATCGTCTCGCTGGGCAGGAACAGGTCGTCCGTGGAGCCCGGTCCGGGCACCTTGGTCACCTTGACCGCGTTCGTGCGGTGCTGGACGAGCGTGCTCGTCGTGACGTCGTCGCTCGCCGAGTAGGTCGGCGTCGGACCGCCGCCGGAGGTGTTCCAGCGGGCCAGTCCGTCGGCGCGGGCGTCGTCGGTGATCCGGCCGCGGGTCGGCTCGCCGGGCGCGAGGGCCATGGTCGACAGGGTCGACGGCACCGGCTGGTCGGTCGCGCCGCCCAGGCCGACGCGCAGCTGGTCGCGGCGCGTGACGAGCAGGTCGAGGCGCACGACCGGGTTGGTCGGGCGCTCCCACAGCACCGGGCTGCCGCCCACCTGGCTCTGCGTCTCGACGCGGACGCCGACGACGTCCGCCGCGGTCACGCCGGCCGGCAGGGCGAGGTTGATCGTCGCGCCGGCCGCACCGGTGACGGTCTGCCACGCGCCGGTGCGCCAGCAGCCCGACAGGTCGGTCGAGCCCTCGCAGGTGACGGTGAGCGCGTCGTTGCCGTCGACGCCGAGGTCGGCGACGAGGACGCTGACGCGGGCCGCGTTCACCGGCGTGCGCGTCGCGGGCACGGTGTACTTCACCGCGGACGCCGAGGTGAGCCGGAAGGCGTTCCAGAACGACAGGTCCTCGTCGCGCAGCGTGAGCGTCTCGGTGCGGGCGGTGCCGCTCGGACGCCCGGTGATGCGGACGGAGTAGTCCTTGACGTCGTCCTCGTACCGGGTGGGGACGAGCGCCGCGCCGTTGGCCGTGCGGATCTCCTTGGTCACGGCGACGTCGTACGTCACCTCGCCGAGCACGAAGTCGTCCTGCGCGGTGCGGGTGCGGGTGTTGCTTCCGGTGCTGCCGCCACCGAAGCCGCCGGGGCTGTCGACGGTCGCCTCGGCGACGTTCACGTACGGCGTCGTCGTCTCGGCCGGGCGCCACGACGTGTCGGTGCGGCCCTGCTCGCGCAGCTGGTACGTGAGCACGACGGTGGAGGACGCGTCGGCCGGGATCGCCGGGACGTCGCCGGCCTCGCCGTGCACGACCTTGACGCCGGTGACGTGGGCGAGGACGTCCGACGGGAGCGCCTGGGCCTCGGCGATGGTGAACGGGCCGGCGTCGGCGGGGGTGTAGCCGGACTCCCAGGTCAGCTGTACCGACGTCTTCGCCGCGGGCAGGCCGGTCATCGTCCCGACCGACTGGATCCGGTAGAGGTTGAGGTTCTCGTAGACGCTCGTCGACGACGGCGCGGGGTCCTCGACCGTCACCTGGCGCACGTACTGCTGCGTCGTGTTGGTCGCGACGAGCGTCGCGTCGATGAGCGGGTAGTTCTCCTGCGTCGTGCCGGCGGGCGGCACGGGCAGCTCGGTCTGGTCGAACGTCTTGCTGAGCGTGAGGTTCAGCGGCGTGTCCAGGATCGTCGCCTGGGCGTCGGCGTCGTCGGTGTACGTCGCGCCGCCGAGCGTGGCGGTGGCCCGGACGTGGTTGTCGACCAGGCCGGCGGTGCCGGTGTTGTAGCCGTACGCGTGCGTCGTGCCCAGCACGTACTGCGCCGGGTCGCTGCGCAGGGTCTTGCGGATGCCCAGGTCGAGGTAGACCGGGCGCTCGTCGGACTCCGACGAGACGCCCGAGCCGACTGCCGGGTCGCTGGTGGCGGTGCGGGCGCTGCCCTCGGCGAAGGTGAGGCGCACGGCCGTGGTCTGCTCGCGCTCGGCGGCGCTGAGCTCGTACCCGGGGAAGCGGCCGTCGCAGCCGCTGGCGCAGGCGGCGACCGTCCGGTCGGTCCAGGTGCCGTTCATGAGCAGCTGGACGCTGGTGACGCGGTCGTACGCGATGTCGGGGTCGATCGCCGCGTTGGGGACGCCGCCGGCGGCCGGCAGGATCGGGCGGACGCGGTACAGGTCGAAGGCGTCGTAGAAGGAGTCCTTCACCGGCGTCGTCGGGTCGTCGGTCAGGGTGACCGAGTCCATGGGCAGGCCGTCGGTGCCCCAGCGCAGCCGCACGGTGCGGACGTCGTCGGTGAGCGCGGTGTAGGTGTCGGCGTCGCCCAGCCAGTCCTTGAGGACGAGGTCGGGGTGCAGCCCGGCGCCCGCGCCGCCGTCGAGCGACCGCAGGTCGACCGCGTCGGAGGCGGTCTCCGTGTCGGTGGACGGCGACGCGGCGGCGCTCTGCACCGTGGCGGACGCCGTGTTGTCGAGCCGGCGGTCGGTGCCGGCGACCGGGGCGGAGCCGCCGCGCTCGGTGCTGCGCACGGCCACCTTGACGTACGGGCCGACCTCGAAGCCGGGCTCGAGCACGCCGCCGGCCCGCTTCGGCGTGAAGACCATGCGGAAGCCCTCGGCGACCGCGCGCACGGACGCCGGGACGCCGTAGGACAGCGTGGCGCCGCCCGTCGCGCCGGTCAGCGTCTTCCAGGTGCCGGCCTCCAGGTACTCGACCGAGAGGTTGGCGTTCGTGGGCACGGCGACCGGACCGACGGCGGTCAGGTCGAAGCTGCGCCAGAAGTCCGGCGAGGTGGCGCTGGAGTCCTCGACGACGAGGCGGTCTGCGCCCACCGTCGAGGCGTCCGCACCGGTGTCGTTGACCCGGGCGGTGTAGCCGACGCGGCTGCTGGAGCCGGCGACCGACCACATCTCGTCGCGGACGATGCCCTTGGTGACGCGGGTGCTGACCCGCACCGGGCTGACGGTGACGTCGTCGGACGCGACGTCCGAGGCGGTGCCGCCGTCGGTGTCGACGACGGTGGCCTCGGTGGTGTTGGTCGCGGTGAGGTCGGCACCGGCGGAGGCCGTCACGGTGAACGGCACGGTCGCGGCGGCGGACTCGTCGATGACGTCCTCGCCGGCCGGCGCGCTGAAGGTGACCGTGAAGCCGACCACGTCGGCCGGGTCGACGGCCGAGACGGCCGGCACGGGCAGCGTGTCGGCGGTCGTGGTGCTGCCGGCGTCGAACGTCCCGCCGCCCGCGAGGCGGTAGACGATCGCCGCGGACGTCGCACCCGCCGGCCACTCGAGCGCCGAGGTGAAGCCGCCGAAGACGAGGCCCTGGTCGTGCAGGTCGGCGCCGCCCGGTCCGGGCTCGGCCACGACGAGGCGGTTGACCGGCTTGCCGCGGTTGGTCGCGCGCAGCGTCACCGTCGTGCCCTGCCCGGCGACGAGCGTGTCGCGGGCGAACTGCTTGGTGACGGCCACCTGCGGCGGCGTGCTGACGATCGAGAGCGGGCGGTCGGCGGTGACCGGGGTGCTGCTGGACGAGGCGCGCTCGACCCAGGTGCCGGCCCGGTTCGGCACGGTCGTCGTGCCGGACGGCAGCGCCGAGACGGACGCGTTCGTCCGCGTCGCCAGGCGCACCACGGCGGTGTCGGAGCCGGACGCGGGCAGGCGTCCACCGTCCTTGGTGAACACGAACCGCAGGCCCTGGACGTCGGCCGGGGTCGCTGGGAGCAGCGTGCTCGGGTCGCTCGGCGGCGCCACCGGGGTGCCGGTGTGCCAGGTCGTGCCGTCGAACCAGTCCAGCTGCACCCGGTCGGCGCCGCGCGGCAGGGTCAGCGTCTCCAGGTCGACCAGGTCCAGGTGCTGCAGCGGCGACGGGGTGCCGTCGGCCGGGTCCTGCAGGACGAGCCGGTCGACGGTCACGTTGGACGTGTTGGCGGCGGTCAGCGTGTAGTCGACGTCGCGATTCGGCACGGCGGGCACCGTGCCGGGGTCGACGGCCTTGGTGACCGACGAGCCGAGGGCGGTGGTGACCGCGAGGCGCAGGTCGGCCGACGACGTGGCGGCGTCGGCGTTGTCGGCGTCGATCGTGGCCGTGTTGGTGAGCGTCGTGGCGTCCAGGTCGGCCGAGACGTCCGCCGGGACGATCGCGCGGATGGTGATCGTCGCCTCGGAGCCGGCGCGCAGGCCCGCGCCCGTGCCTGGGGTGGTGAACGTGACCGTCGCGCGGCGCCCGCTGACCGCGACGTTCGACGTGCCCGAGGTGTAGGTGACCGTGACCGGGTTGCTGGCCGCGAGCTCGAGCGGCTCCGGCAGCGGGTCCACGACCGACGCGTTCTCGCAGTAGGAGCCGGCGTCGACGGCGCTGCACGTCACCTTCAGCCGGTACTCGACCGTCGCGCCCGGCGCGAACGTCGGGGTGCCGCTGGTGGCGCCCGCGATCTCCTTCTCGATGCCGACGAACGACTGGCCCGCGGCGGCCGCCGGCGGGGTGAGTCCGGCGAGGACGAGGAGCCCGGCGAGCAGCACGAGCGCACGGGGCGCGCGGCGCGTGGGACGTCGGTGGGCGGGGCGGGGACGCGAGCCGAGCATGTGGAACCGTTTTTCAAGAGACAGCAGGCTCCCGAACCCAAGCAGCACCGGGCCCGCGGGCGGAGGCTCCGCGGGGTGAACGACGGGGTGAACCGTCCGTCCGGTTCAGTCGTCGAGCAGACCGAGCTCGTGGCCGCGCGCGACGGCGTCGCTCCACGACGTGACGCCGAGCGTCCGGTAGAGCCGGCGCAGGTGCGTCTTCACCGTGTTGCGCGACAGGACGAGCCGCTCGGCGACCTGGTCGACGCCGAGGCCGGCCGCGATCAGCTCCAGCACCTCCTGCTCACGCGGGTTCAGCGGCACGACCTGCACCGGCACGGCGTCCACCGCGGGCACCGCGGCCGCGTCGAGGGCGTCCAGCACCGGTGCCAGGCCCGGCACGGAGCGCAGCCACGGGGCGTCCCGCTCGCCCAGCGCCGCGAAGGGGCTCAGCACGCCGCCGGCCTCGGCCTGGACCAGGGCGCGCCCGAGCAGGTCGCGGGCGAGCGCCTCGTCGCCCGCCTCGTGGCTGGCGCGGGCGCGCAGCACCATCGCCTCGACCCGGACCCGGCGGTAGGCGTGCGGCCCCTCGCACCGGGCCAGGCTCACCGAGGCGAGGCGGGGGTCGCCGGCCAGCAGGTGCATGCGTCCGCGGGCCAGCTCGACGAGCGGGTGCGGGGACGGGCTGCGCGCCAGCAGCGCGGCCGCGCGGGTCCCGCGTCCCACGGACAGGTTCGCCTCGGCCTCCGCCGCGACGGCGACGTGGTGGGTGAGCCAGCGGGCGTCCCTCGGGACGTGGGTGGCCACGGCGAGCCGCAGCGCCTCGAGCGCGTCCGCCGAGCCGCCCCACAGCCGGGCGAGCCGGACGCGCAGGAGCGCGACCACGAACCACAGCTCGTGCTCGCGGCTGGGCAGCGCGATCGCCGACAGCGCGGCCTGCGCGCCGGCGCGGTCGAGCGACTCCAGGGCCAGGAAGGCGTCGACGACGCGCTCGTCGGTCCGGACGTGCTCGGACATCCAGGCGTCCCGGGCCCCGGCACCGGGCTGCTCCGTCCGCACGCGGCGGGCCTCGCGCAGGTCGCCCTGCATCGCGTAGGCCAGGCCCAGCTTGGCGCTCGCGTCCGCCGCCACCGCCGGGCCACGGCCCGGCTCGGCGTGGAGCCCGGTGCTGAAGTCGCGCACCGCGACGCGCAGGTCGTCGGCCATGAACCGCGTGAGCCCGGCGTGCACCACGGCGAGGCTCTGCTCCCACGGCACCGTGCGCGACGTTCCGGGGCGCCCGTCGACGAGGTCGCGGGCGACGGACTCGGCGTGCGCGGCCTGGGCCAGCGCCTCCTCGAGGCGTCCGGCGTGCCGGTTGGCCGACATCGCGACCACCGTCAGCAGGGCGAGCCGGGGTGGCGCGACCCCGCGCGGCCCGGGCTCGACCAGCTCCCCGCGCAGGGCGCGAGCCAGCGCGTCGAGCTCGGCGTGCCAGCGGACGACCGCGTGCGGCAGGGCGGCCATCGCCGTCTGCAGCAGCGACGACTCCTCCAGGAGCACCGTGGGCCACTCCTGTTCGAGCACGTCCGCGACCGCGACCCAGGACCGTGACCGGACGCCCTGGCGCACCGCGTCGAGCACGGCTCCCTGCGCGTGCAGGGCCCGGACGACGCCCTCCATGGCGACCGGCTCGGTCTCCTCGACCTCGCGCGGCGAGATGCCGAGCCCACGGGCCAGGTCGGCGTGCACGGAGTGCCAGGGCGCCCGGCCCCGCCAGTCGCGCGGGCCGACGCCCAGCCGGTCGAGCAGGGCCAGCAGCCGGTCGCCGTCCGCGCCGGCGAGCCCACGGACCGCCGTCCCCGAGTACACGTGCAGCAGGGGCAGGAGGACGACGTGCCGGCGCAGGTCGGCCGGGACGAGCCGGCGCGCGCGCACCGTGATCGCCTCGCGGAGCGCGGCCGGCGACCACCACGCGGGGCGTCCGTGGACGAGTCCCAGCGCGACGAGCGCGGGCACGCCGTCGGTCTGGCGCACCACGTCGGCGGCCTGGGCGGGAGTCATCTCGCCGCCGAGCCCGACGACCAGCCGGCGGATCTCGTCCGCCGACAGCGCCAGGTCGGCGTGCTCGACCACCGCGACCGGGACGCGCCCCTGCGCGTCGCGGACCGGCGGCGGCCAGCTGCGGGCGGCGAGCACCAGGTGCGGCAGCCGCCCCTCGGCCACCGCGTCGACGAGCGGACGCACGACGTGGTCGGCGTGGCGGTCGGCGGCGTCCAGGACGAGCGGCGACCCGGACCCGAGCGCCTGCTCCAGGGCGGCCGCGACCTCGTGCGCGTCGGCGTCCTGGGCGACGAGCACCGTGCCGGGGGCGTGCTCGGCGTGCTGGCGCAGCAGGACGCTCTTGCCGCTGCCGGCGGGCGCCTGCACGAGCACGAGAGGGGCGGGGCCGTCGAGGGCGGCGAGGAGGTGCGGGCGCACGAGCAGGCCGCGTCGCACCGACTCCGAGACGGCCACCCGAGACTTCCTTCCCACCCGCTGCCACCGGGTGTGCCCGGCAGTCTAGCCAGGCACGGCGTGCAGGGCCGCACTACGATCGGGACGTGACCAACGACCCCACGCGCCCCTCCGTCCTCGCCGTCCCCGTCACGGTGACGATCCCCGAGCGGGTCGGTCTCGGTGGCGGCGCCGTCGTGACCGTCAAGCTCGTCGACTCCAAGAGCGAGGTGCTCGCCGCCACCAGCGTCGAGACCACGTCGACGCCGGTCGAGGTCACCCTCCAGGTCGACGTCGCCGACGTCCGCAACCCCCAGCGCCTGTTCCTGTGGGGCAAGCTGAACAGCACCGTCGGCGTGTGGGGCACCGTCGAGCTCAAGAAGGTCCGCGACGACGAGAGCGAGCTCGTGCTCACCCGGGTCGACGGCGCCGGAGACTGATGCCCCGACCGAGCCCCGTCGTCACCCACCTGACGAAGGACGACCTGCGCGGCGACGAGCCGGTCGTCCCGCGCATCGCCCGCCTGCTGCGGCCCTACCGTGGCCGCATCGGCCTCGTGCTCGTCGCCGTGGTGGTCGCGGCGGCGCTCACGTCGCTCGTGCCGTTCCTGACCCGGGCCATCTTCGACGACGCCCTGTTCCCGCTCGACGGCGGCGGGCCGCACCTGCACCTGCTCGGCCTGCTCGTGGCCGCCATGTGCGTCATCCCCGTGGTGACCGCGCTCATCGGCATCGGGCAGAACTGGCTGACGTCCACCATCGGCAACTCGGCCATGGCCGACCTGCGCGGCGACCTGTTCGCCCACCTGCAGAAGATGGAGCTGGCGTTCTTCACCGCCACCAAGACCGGCGCCATCCAGTCGCGGCTGGCCAACGACGTCGCCGGCGTGCGCACCGTGCTCACCGACACCGCCACGACGATCGTGCAGAACTCGGTCACCGTCGTCGCCGCCGTCGTCTCGATGCTGCTGCTGTCGTGGCAGCTCACGCTGCTGACGCTGGTGCTGATGCCGCTGTTCGTCTGGATCCAGCTGCAGGTCGGCCGGCGCCGCCAGCGGCTGGCCCGCAAGACGCAGGAGTCGCTGTCGGAGATGACCGCGATCACCGAGGAGGCGCTGAGCGTCTCGGGCATCCTGCTGTCGAAGGTGTTCAACCGCGCCGACTCCGAGGTCGAGCGCTACCGCGCCGCCAACCGCGAGCAGACCCGTCTGCAGGTCGAGCAGGCCATGACCGGCCGGACGTTCTTCGCGACGGTGCAGACCTTCTTCGCCATCACCCCGGCCCTCATCTACCTGGTCGCCGGCCTGCTCATCACCGGCCGCCTGCCCGGCGGCGAGGACGCGCTGACCGCCGGCACCCTGGTGGCGTTCACCACGCTGCAGTCGCGCCTGCAGATGCCGCTGCTGCAGCTCATGCGCGTCACGCTGGACGTCCAGACGTCGCTGGCGCTGTTCCGCCGCATCTTCGAGTACCTCGACCTGGACCCCTCGATCACCGAGCGGCCAGGCGCCGTCGCCCTCGACCCGGCCACGCTGCGCGGGCGGGTCGAGCTGCGTGACGTCTCGTTCCGCTACCCCGAGCCGCGCGAGCTCACCGGCTCCGCCCGCCGGGCCCGGTTCGAGGACGCGGCCCCGCAGGACCGCATCGAGGACCCCGACGCCGTCCAGGGCTCGGGCTGGGCGTTGCGCCACGTGTCGCTCGTCGTCGAGCCGGGCCAGCTGGCCGCGCTCGTCGGCCCGTCCGGCTCGGGCAAGACCACGGCGTCCTACCTCGTGCCGCGCTTCTACGACGTCACCGAGGGCCAGGTGCTCATCGACGGGCACGACGTGCGCGACCTGACGCTGTCGTCGCTGGCCGACACGGTCGGCATGGTGACGCAGGAGCCGTACCTGTTCCACGGCACGATCCGCGAGAACATCGCCTACGCCAAGCCCGGCGCGAGCGCCGCGGAGATCGAGCAGGCGGCGCGCGACGCCAACATTCACGACCGGATCATGAGCTTCCCCGAGGGCTACGAGACGGTCACCGGCGAGCGCGGCTACCGGCTGTCCGGCGGCGAGAAGCAGCGCCTGGCCATCGCCCGCGTGCTGCTCAAGGACCCGTGCATCCTCATCCTCGACGAGGCCACGAGCGCGCTCGACACCGAGACCGAGCGGCTCGTCCAGGAGGCGCTCGAGCGCGCCACCCACGAGCGCACGACCATCGCCATCGCCCACCGGCTCTCGACGATCCGCAAGGCGGACGTCATCTACGGGCTCGAGGACGGGCACCTGGTCGAGGCCGGCACGCACGACGACCTGCTCGAGAACGAGGAGGGCCTGTACGCGCGGCTCTACCGCGAGCAGCTCACGAAGCCCACGCCCTCGGCCGGGCGTCGCGCCGACGTCCCGCTCTGAGCCGTAGGCTGCGGGCATGGACGACGACGGCACCGTGACCTACCTGCTCGTCGACGGCGAGAACATCGACGCGACCCTCGGTCAGTCGATCTTCGGCCGCCGCCCGCAGCCGCAGGAGCGCCCGCGCTGGGACCGCCTGCTGCGCTTCGCCGAGAAGCACTGGGACCAGCCGGTCAAGGGCCTGTTCTTCCTGGCCGTCAACGGCGAGCTGCCGATGCCGTTCGTCCAGGCGCTCATCGCGATCGGCTACCGGCCGGTGCCGCTGTCCGGCGGCCCGGACGACAAGGTCGTCGACATGGCCATCCAGCGCACGCTGGAGGCCATCGCCCAGCGCGGCGACGACGTCATGCTGGCCAGCAACGACGGCGACTTCCTGCCCCAGATCGAGACGCTGGTCGACGGCGACCGCCGCGTCGGCGTCATGGGCTTCGAGGAGTTCCGCAACAGCGGCTTCCACGCGTTGGAGCACCGCGGCCTGGAGCTGCTCGACCTCGAGCACGACGTCGAGGCGTTCAACGTCGTCCTGCCGCGCCTGCGGGTCATCCCGATCGACCAGTTCGACCCGCTCGACTTCCTCTGAGGGGCTCACCCCGGTTCGGCTCCGCCGAGATGTGGGCAGAAAAGGACCACGATCACGCCGATCGTGGTCCTTTTCTGCACATTTCGCGCCGGAGGCGCTAGAGGGCCAGGCCGACGTACTTGGTCTCGAGGTACTCCTCGATGCCCTCGGTGCCGCCCTCCCGGCCGAAGCCGGACGCCTTGACGCCGCCGAACGGCGCGGCCGGGTTCGACACGATGCCCTGGTTCATGCCGACCATGCCGGTCTCCAGCCCCTCGTAGACCCGGATGGCGCGCTGGTAGTCCTGGGTGAAGGCGTAGGCGACCAGGCCGAACTCGGTGTCGTTGGCCATCGCGATCGCCTCCTCGTCCTCGCGGAAGGTGAAGACCGGCGCGACCGGACCGAAGATCTCCTCACGGAAGACCCGGGCCTCGGTCGGGACGTCGACGAGCACGGTGGGCTCGTAGAAGTAGCCCGCGCCGTCGACCGCCTTGCCGCCGGTGAGGGCTCGCGCGCCCTGGGCGACGGCGTCGTCGACGAGCTCGGCGACCTTGTCGCGCTGCTTGCCCTCGACCAAGGGGCCGACGTCGATGCCGTCCTCGGTGCCGCGACCGACCGACAGCCCCTCCATCCGCTCGGCCAGGCGACGGCTGAACTCCTCGGCGACGGACTCGTGGACGATGAACCGGTTCGCAGCCGTGCAGGCCTCGCCGATGTTGCGCATCTTGGCCAGCATCGCGCCGTCGACCGCCTTGTCGAGGTCGGCGTCGCCGAACACCAGGAACGGCGCGTTGCCGCCCAGCTCCATGGAGACGCGCAGCAGGCCCTCGGCGCTCTGCTCGACCAGCGAGCGTCCGACCTCGGTCGAGCCGGTGAAGGTCAGCTTGCGCAGGCGCGGGTCGCGGATGATCGGCTCCATGACGTCGCCGGTCGACTTCGTGGTCACGACGTTGAGGACACCCTTCGGCAGGCCCGCCTCGGTGAGCAGGTCGGCGAGGTAGAGCATCGTGAGCGGCGTCAGGCTGGCCGGCTTGATGACCATGGTGCAGCCCGCGGCGATGGCCGGGCCGATCTTGCGGGTGCCCATCGCCAGCGGGAAGTTCCAGGGCGTGATCATGAGGCACGGGCCCACCGGCTGCTTGAGCGTGAGCAGGCGGGTCGCGCCGTTCGGGGCGACCGAGTAGCGGCCGGCGACGCGGACGGCCTCCTCGGAGAACCAGCGGAAGAACTCCGCGCCGTACGCGATCTCGGCCTTGCTCTCGCTGAGCGGCTTGCCCATCTCGAGCGTCATCAGCATGGCGATCTCGTCGGTGCGCTCGACGATCAGCTCGAACGCCTTGCGCAGGATCTCGCCACGGTCGCGCGGGGCGGAGGCCGCCCACTCCTTCTGCGCGGCGACGGCGGCGTCGATGGCCGCCTTGCCGTCGGCGGGCGTGGCGTCGGCGACCTCGACGAGCGTCTCGCCCGTGGACGGGTCCTCGACGGCGAAGGTGCCACCGCCCTCGGCGGCGCGCCACTCACCCCCGATGAACAGCTGGGGCTTCACGGACTCGACGACGCTCTGCTCGCTCTTCTCGCTCATCGGCCGACCTCCGTGAAGATCGCACGGTACGGACGTCCGCCGCTGAGAGTCCTGATGGGTCGCTCGCTTCGCTCGCTCATGCTCCCCACGCTAGGTCGCCGGGCCCGACCTCACACTTCGTCGTCGCCCTCGTCCTGCCAGGTGCAGACGCAGGCCTCGTTGCCCTCGGCGTCGGCGAGCACCCACCAGCTCGGCGCGTGCTCGGACGTCTCGAGGTGCCCGCCGGTGGCCAGCGCCGCCGACACGCGCTCGTCGGCCCGGCTGGCCGGCACCCAGACGTCCAGGTGCAGCCGGTTGCGCTGGGTGCGCGGCTCGTCCATGGGCTGGAACCACAGGGTGGGCCCGACCCCGGTGGGGTCGACCAGGTCGATCGCGTCGCCGCGCCGGCGCTCCTCGTAGCCGAGCACGGCAGCCCAGAACGGCCGGATGCGGGCGGCGTCGCGGGTGTCGATGGCCAGCTGGACGGTCTGCGCGGGCCGCTCGGTGGTCTCCAGCTCCATGTCGTCGAGCAGCTCGCTGATGCGCTGGGCGAGCCGTACGTCGCGCTCGGTCAGCGTGCCGGCGTCGTGCGAGACCAGCCGGAACCGCACCGCGGAGTAGCGCAGGTCGACGTCCGGGTGGTGGTTCGCCGCCTCGGCCAGGTCGCCGACGAGGGTCACCAGCTCCAGCCCGTGGGCGAAGTCGGAGGTGGCGACGCTGGCGACGAGCGTGCCGTCCTGGACGGTCCAGTGCCGGGTGTCGACACCGGCGGCTACCTGGGCGGTCGTGAGCGTGGTCATGGAGCCATCGTGCGCCTCGGCACCGACAGGGTCCAGGGATCTCGCTGCGTGGGACCTACTTCTCGCGGTGGAAGCGGGGCAGCTGCCGCACGCGGACGACCACGAACACGGCGATCACCAGGACCACGGCGAGGATGACCAGCTTCTGGAAGGTGTCGGCGTACGGCTCGACCTCGGTCCAGTTCGCGCCGAGCCGGTACCCGGCGATCACGAAGATCGCGTTCCACAGGAAGCTGCCCGCGGTCGTGAACAGCAGGAACAGGCCGACGTTCATCTTCTCCACGCCGGCCGGGAGCGAGATGAGGCTGCGGAAGATCGGCACCATGCGGCCGAAGAAGATCGCCTTGTAGCCGTGCTTGGCGAACCACGCCTCGGTGCGCTCGAGGTCCTCGATCTTCAGCAGCGGGACGTGCTCGAACACCCACACCGCCCGGTCGCGGCCGAACAGCCGGCCGAAGCCGTAGAGCAGCAGCGCACCCACGACCGAGCCGAGCGTCGTCGCCACCAGGGCGGCGGTGAGGCTGAACGTGCCCTGCGCGGCGGCGAAGCCGGCCAGCGGCAGGATGATCTCGCTCGGGATCGGCGGGAAGACGTTGTCCATGCCCACCGCGATCGCGGCGCCCAGCGGGCCGAGGGCGTCCATGAGGTCGACGACCCACCCGGCCAGGCCGTCGGTGGGGGCGCCGGGGGCGGCTTCGGTCAGGAGCGAGGACATCACCCGGCGAGACTAGCGGGGACGTCTGAGGGCGGCCTGTGACTGCACCCGGCGTCCGGGCAGGATGCCGCCATGTCCTTCCAGGCGTACCTCGACGCGGTCGAGACCAGGACCGGCAAGACCCCGCGCGCCCTGCTCGAGGAGGCGCAGGCCCGCGGGTACGGCCCGGGAACGAAGGCCGGCGAGATCCTGGAGTGGCTGAAGACCGACTACGAGCTCGGCCGCGGGCACGGCATGGCGATGGTGCACGTCATCACCAAGGGGCCGCAGATCAGCGCCAAGCACGTCGGCACCGACGGCACGCACCGCGACGAGTCCGACACCCTGTGGCTCGACGGCCAGGCGACGAAGCCCGCTCAGCCGTAGAACTCGCCGGCCGCCGCCCCGCCGCCGTCGCCGGCGTCGTGGGCCATCGGCGTGAAGCGCGAGTAGTGGCCCTGGAAGCTGACCGCGACCTTGGAGACCGGTCCGGAACGGTTCTTGGCCACGATGATGTCAGCCTCGCCGGGACGCTCGGACTCGCCGGCGCCGGTGGCGTCGGGACGGTGCAGCAGCAGGACCATGTCGGCGTCCTGCTCGATCGAGCCGGACTCACGCAGGTCGGAGATCATCGGCGTCTTGTCGGTGCGCTGCTCCGAGCCACGGTTCAGCTGGCTGATCGCGACGACCGGGACCTCGAGCTCCTTGGCCAGCAGCTTGATCGCACGGGAGAACTCCGAGACCTCGACCTGACGGTTCTCGACCTTCTTGCCCGAGCTCATCAGCTGCAGGTAGTCGATGACGACCAGGTCGAGCCCGAACTGCTTCTTGATGCGCCGGGCCTTCGAGCGGATCTCGGGCATCGTGAGGTTCGGGCTGTCGTCGATGATGATCGGTGCACCGTTGACCTGCGGCATCGCGCGGCTGATCGCGTCCCAGTCGCGTTTGGACATGCCGCCGCCGCGCATGTGGTGGATGGCCACCTTCGCCTCGGCCGACAGCAGACGCATGGCGATCTCCGACCCCGACATCTCCAGGCTGAAGATGGCGCACGTCTTGCGGTTCTTGATCGCGGCGGCACGGCAGAAGTCGAGTCCGAGGGTGGACTTGCCGACACCGGGACGCGCGGCGACGACGATCATCTGGCCCGGACGGAAGCCCGTGGTCAGGCGGTCGAGCTCGGGGAAGCCCGACGCCAGACCGGCCATGTCGCCGTCGCGGTTCTGGATGTCGTCGATCTCCTGGATGGTCTCCGGGATCAGCTCGGTCATCTGCCGGTAGTCCTCGGCGGCGCTCGCGCCGTCGACGTCGAGCACGGCGGCCTGGGCGCGGTCGACGACCTCGGCGATCTCGCCCTGCTCGGCCCAGCCCATCTGGGCGATGCGCTGGCCGACCTCGACCAGGCGGCGCAGGACGGCCTTCTCGCGGACGATCTCGGCGTAGAAGTCGACGTTCGAGGCGATCGGGACGCTGGCGACGAGCGTGTGCAGGTACGGCGCGCCGCCGACCTTGGCCAGCTCGCCGCGGCGCTGCAGCTCGGCGGCCACCGTGATGGCGTCGGCCGGCTCACCGCGCTGGGACAGGTCGGAGATGGTCTCGAAGACCAGCTCGTGGGCCGGGCGGTAGAAGTCGCGGCCCTCGAGGACGTCGGTCGCCGGGTCGATCGCGTTCTTGCTGAGCAGCATGGCGCCGAGGACGCTCTGCTCCGCCGGGATGTCCTGCGGCGGGACGCGACCGAGGTCGCCCTCCTCCGGCTCGGGCTCGGCGGCATACAGATCCGTGACGCTCACGCAGCAAGTCCCCTCTCGTCGGTACGCACCCTGCCCGGCACCTCTGACAACCATCGTGCGCCGGTCCGACGCGTCACCGTAGGACGCGCGCCGGGGCGTCTCCAAGCCCGCCGTGAACAGCCCCTGTGCACAGGTCGTCCACGGCTGTGGGAAACGCCGCCGGGCTGTGTGCACAGCTTGTGGAACAACCTGGGGACGAAGCCTCTGCGAGACGGTGGAAACACCGTCTGACCTGCACCGATGCTGCACACACGGTGTGCACACAAGAAAGATTTCCCACCCCCGCCCACCGGTGCAGACTTGTCGACACGGCAGGCTGTCCCCATGCGAGACCTGGACCGCCGGATCGTCGCGATCGCGGTCCCCGCCTTCGCCGCGCTCGTCACCGAGCCGCTCATGCTGGCCGTCGACACGATCGTCGTCGGGCACCTGGGCACCGTGCCGCTGGCCGGGCTGGCGGTCGCCTCGACGGTGCTCGGCACCGTGGTCGGGCTGTGCATCTTCCTGGCCTACGGCACGACCGCGACGGTCGCCCGCCTGCAGGGTGCCGGCGACGTCGCGGGCGCCCGGCGCGAGGGCGTCAGCGGCGTCTGGCTCGCCATCGGTCTCGGCGCGGTGCTGGGCGGGCTGCTCGCCGTGCTCGCCCGTCCGCTCACCACGGCGCTGTCGAGCTCGGACGCCGTGGCCGAGGCCGCCTTCGACTACCTCGTGGTCAGCGCGGCCGGCGTCCCGGCGATGCTCGTCGTGCTCGCCGCCACCGGCGCGCTGCGCGGCACGATGGACCTGCGCACCCCGCTCGTCGTCGCCGTCGTGGCGAACCTGGGCAACGTGGTGCTGAACGTCGGGCTGGTCTACGGGCTCGACCTCGGCATCACCGGCGCCGCGCTGGCCACGGTGCTCGCGCAGTGGGGCGCGGCCCTGTGGCTCGGCGGCGTCGTCCTGCGCGACGCGCTGCGGTCCGGCGCCTCGGTGCGCCCGCACGGCGCCGGGGTGCTGCGGGCGGGCCTGGACGGCGTGCCGCTGCTCGTCCGCACCGCGACCCTGCGGGCGTCGCTGATCCTGGCCACCGCGATCGCCGCGACGCTCGGTGACACCGCGCTCGCCGCCCACCAGATCGCCACCACGATCGTCACCTTGCTGGCCTTCGTCCTGGACTCGCTGGCCATCGCCGGCCAGACGCTCACCGGCACGAGCCTGGGGGAGGGGGACGCCGACGGGACGCGCTCGATCGTCGCGCGGCTCATGGCCTGGGGCGCCGGAGCGGGCGTGGTCGCGGCGGTGCTGCTCGCGGCCACCGCCGTGCTGCTGCCGCCGCTGTTCACCCCCGACGCCGCGGTGCAGGACGCGCTGCTGCCGGTGCTGGTCGTGGTCGCCGTCATCCAGCCGCTCTCGGGCGTCGTGTTCGTGCTCGACGGCATCCTCATCGGCGCCGGCGACGGCCGCTACCTCGCCTGGGCCGGGCTCGTCGTCCTGGCCGTGTACGCGCCGCTGGCGCTCGTGCTCGGACGCACCGGACTCGTCGGCCTGTGGTGCGCGTACGGCGGGTTCATCGCCGCCCGGCTCGTGGTGCTGCACGTGCGCCAGCGCGGCGACCGCTGGATGGTGCTGGGCGCCCGCTAGCGCCGGGTGCGGCGCCGGAACCAGGGGAACAGCGACCCCGCGACGACGCCGGCGGCGAAGACCACGAGCAGCCAGATCCAGGCCGGCATCGAGGTCGACCAGAACAGGAACCGCACGCTCTTGCTCTCGGTGTTCTGGAACACGAACGTCAGCGCGAGCAGCGCCAGCACGACGGCGACGACCGTGCGGACCCGCACGGTGCGGGCGGTCGGCTCGGACCGGGTCACGACGCCCTCCCGCTACAGGTCGACCGGCTCGCGGACGATCGGCCCGGTCATGCAGTGCCCGCCGCCGCGTCCGCGGCCGAGCTCGGCGCCGACGATCGGCAGCACCTCGATGCCCGCCTTGCGCAGCAGCGAGTTGGTGTGGACGTTGCGGTCGTAGGCGAGCACCACGCCGGGCTCGAGCGCCACCAGGTTGTTGCCGCTGTCCCACTGCTGGCGCTCGGCCTGGTAGCGCGTGCCGCCCGTCTCGACGACGCGCAGCGCCGGCAGGCCCAGGGCGTCGGCCACCACCTCGGTGAACGGGCGCCGCTCCGGCACGACGTGGACGCCGGTCGGCGAGTCGTCCGGCACGAGGGTGAACGGCTCGATGACGTCCACGATGTCGGGGTAGACGGTGACGACGTCGCGGTCGGCGAACGTGAAGACCGTGTCCAGGTGCATGGCGGCCCGCAGCTTCGGCATGCCGGCGACCACGACCTTGCGGGCGGCGCCCTGCTCGAACAATCGCGCCGTCACCTGGGTGATGGCCTGGCGGGACGTCCGCTCGCTCATGCCGATGATGACGACGCCGGCCCCGGGGACGAGCACGTCGCCGCCCTCGATCGTGGCCAGGCCCCAGTCCTGCTCCGGGTCGCCCCACCACACCCGTGCCTCGGTGTAGTCGGGGTGGAACTCGTAGATCGCCTTCATGAGCAGCGTCTCGTCGTGCCGGGCCGCCCAGTACAGCGGGTTGAGCGTCACCCCGCCGTAGATCCACGACGTGGTGTCGCGGGTGTAGAGCATGTTCGGCAGCGGCGGCATGAGGTACTCGGCCAGCCCGGCGTCCTCGCGGGCCAGCGCCAGGTAGCCGGTGCGCAGCTCGGCGGGCAGGTCACGGGTCGACAGCCCGCCCACGAGGTGCTCGGCCAGGGCCCGCGGATCGAGCGAGTCCAGGTAGGCGCGGGTCTCGCTGACGAGCCCCAGCCCGACCGCGTTCGGGACGATCTTGCGGTCCAGCAGCCAGGCCCGCGCCGCCGGGTCGGCCATCGTCTCGGCCAGCAGCTCGTGCAGCTCGACCACGTCGACGTCGCGCTCGCGCATCGTGCGGACGAAGTCCTCGTGGTCGCGCCGGGCCGCGTCCACCCACATCACGTCGTCGAACAGCAGGGCGTCGCTGTTGGTCGGCGTCAGGCGCTCGTGGGCGAGCCCCGGCGAGCAGACCAGCACCTTGCGCAGGCGGCCGACCTCGCTGTGCACGCCGTACGTGGACGAGACAGGGTTCACGATTTCCTCCTACAGGGTGAGCCACCCCGAGATGAGGCCGTACAGGCCGACGACGGCCCCGGCCACGATGGCGACGAACAGGACGACCTCCGGCACGGTGAACACCCGGCGCTGGTTCTCGCGCCGGGCGATCACGTACAGCACCGCGCCCGGGGCGTAGATCAGGCAGGTCACCAGCAGGTACTTGGGCCCGGCGACGACGATCAGCAGGACGCTGTAGAGCGCGGCGAGCGTCCCGACGACCAGCTCGCCGCGGCGGCCGGCCGGGTCGTCGCCCGGCTCGGGGCGCAGCGCGATCTTGACCGCGTACCCGGCGGCGAGCAGGTAGGGGACGAGGGCGAGGCTCGTGCACAGGTCGAGCATGAAGTTGAGCGCGTCGTCGGCCAGCAGGGTCACGAGCAGCAGCAGCTGGACCATCGCGCTGGCCAGCAGCAGCGCCGCCGTGGGCGTGCCGTTGCGCTCGCGGGCCAGGAACCGCGGCATGTCGGCGTTGCGGGCCGGCATGAACAGCACCTCGGCGGCCATGAGCGTCCAGGCCAGGTAGGCGCCCAGCACCGACACGACCACCCCGACACTGATGAGCACCTTGCCCCAGTCGCCGACGACCGAGTCGAGCACGCCGGCCATGGACGGCTGGCGGACGTCGGCCAGCTCGCTGCTCGGCAGGACGCCGTAGCTGGTGAGCGTGACGAGGGCGAAGATCGCCAGGACGCTGAGGAAACCGATCACCGTCGCGCGGCCGACGTCCTCGCGCCGCCGGGCGAAGCGCGAGTACATGCTGGCGCCCTCGATGCCGAGGAAGACGAAGGTCGTGACGATCATCGTGTCGCTGACCTGCTGCACGAGCGTGCCGAAGCCGGGGTCCTCGCCGCCCCACAGGTTGTCGCGCATGATGCCGGCGTCGAACGACACGAGCACGACCAGGATGAACACCAGGATCGGGATGATCTTGGCGACCGTGACGATGCGGTTGATCGTCGCCGCCTCGCGGACGCCGCGCAGCACCAGCGCGCAGAACGTCCAGACCGCGATCGACGACAGCGCCACCGCCAGCAGCGTGTCGCCGTCGCCCAGCTGGGGGAACAGCGCGCCCACCGTGGTCATGATGAAGACCCAGTAGAAGGCGTTCCCCGCGCAGGCCGACGCCCAGAAGCCGAAGGCGGAGTTGAAGCCGACGTAGTCGCCGAAGCCGGCCTTGGCGTAGGCGAAGATGCCGGCGTCCAGGTGCGGTCGCCGCACGGCCAGGTTCTGGAAGACGAAGGCCAGCATGAGGATGCCGCCGCCGGCGATGATCCAGGCGACGACCGCGCCGACGACGCCGGTGGCCGAGCCGAACCGCGCGGGGAGGGAGAAGACGCCGGCGCCGATCATGGAGCCGACCACCATCGCCGTGAGCGTCGGCATGCTCATGCCGCGGTCGGTCCGCTCCTGCGTCTGCGCCATGGGCCCCCCTGCCTTGACGTCACCGTAGACCGGGCGACATCGTCCTGGATAGACCCCGAGCAGAGGAGCCCCATGACCGAGGCGGTCGCTCCGTCACGCTCCCGCCGCGCGCTGCGCCGGCTGCTGACCCTCGCCGCGATCGCCCTGGTGATCGTCCTGGCCGCTCGGGCGCTGCTCGGGTCGGTCGACTGGTCCGAGGTCGGGGACGCGCTGGGGCAGCTGCGACCGACCGTGCTCGTCGTCCTGGTCGTCGGGCTGCTGGTGCGCCAGACGCTGAGCGCGGCTCCGCTCTCGTTCTTCGTGCCTCGGCTCGGCCTGGTCCGTGCCGTGCAGAACGACCAGGCCGCGTTCCTCGTCTCGACCGCCGCCCCGCCGCCGGCCGACCTGGCCATGCGCCTGGCGCTGTTCCGCTCCTGGGGCGTCGCCCCCACGACCGGCGCCGCCGGCACGGTGATGAACACGCTCGCGTTCTACGTCATGCGCTTCGGGGTGCCGGTGCTCGGCCTGCTGCTGCTCACCACGGTCACCGGCTACGAGCCCGAGGCGACCGTGCCGGCCCTCGGCTGCGCCGCCCTGAGCGTCGCGCTCGTCGTGCTGGCCGTCGTGGTCGCCCGCGGCAGCGACGTGCTGGTGCGGCTCGCCGCCCGCGCCGCCGCGCTCGCCCGCCGGGTGCACCGCTCGGTCGACGCCGACGCGTGGACCGAGGGCGCCGCCGGGTTCGCGACGCTGCTGCGGACCCACCTGCACCGCTCGTTCGTGCTCGCCGTGGGCTGTCAGCTGCTCATGGCGCTGGTCGACGGGCTGCTGCTCGTGCTCGCCCTGCGCGGCGTGGGGGTGAGCGCCGCGGAGGTCTCGACCCCGCTGGTGCTCGGCGCCTTCCTGCTCGCCTACCCGCTCACGCTGCTGCCGCTGGCCGGGCTCGGGGCGCTGGACGCGGTCGTGGCCGCGACCCTCGTCGCGGCGACGTCGGTCGAGCTCGAGCCGTCGGTGCTCGCCGGGCTGGCGGCCTGGCGCGGGGTCACGCTGCTGGTGCCGCTGGCGCTGGGCGTCGGCGCCGTCGTCCACTGGCGCCTGGCCGGGAACGACGACGGCCGGCCACCCCCGCAGGGATGACCGGCCGTCGGCCGAAGAGCGGTGCTACTTGGCGGCGACCACGTTGAGCGTGGCGGACGCGCTGACCTCGGGGTGGATGCGCACCGTGACGGTGTGCGGGCCCAGGGCCTTGATCGGGTTGCCGATCTCGATGCGGCGCTTGTCGACCTGCGCACCGGCCGTGGCGAGCGCCTCGGCGATGTCGGAGACCGTGACCGAGCCGAACAGACGGCCGCCCTCGCCGGCGCGGACCGGCAGGTTGATGGCGCCGTTCTCCAGCGTGGCCTTGATGGACTGCGCCTGCTCGAGGTCGTGGACCGCGCGCGAGTCGCGGGCCGCCTTGATGGACGCGACCTGCTTCTCGCCGCCCTTGGTCCAGCGGATGGCGAAGTTGCGCGGCAGCAGGTAGTTGCGGCCGTAGCCGTCCTTGACCTCGACGATGTCGCCGGGCTGGCCGAGGTTGGAGACCTCGTGGGTGAGGATGAGCTTCATTCTGGTTCTCCTCTCCCGGTCAGCGGGTGGTGGACGTGTAGGGCAGCAGCGCCATCTCACGCGCGTTCTTGATCGCCTTGGCGATCTGGCGCTGCTCCTGGACGGAGACACCGGTCACGCGGCGCGCGCGGATCTTGCCGCGGTCCGAGATGAACTTGCGCAGGAGCGCGGTGTCCTTGTAGTCGATCGTGGTGACGCCGGCGGCCGCGAGCGGGTTGCTCTTCTTCTTCGGCTTCCGGACAACAGGCTTGGCCATGATGTTCCTTGGTGTGTCTTAAGAGTGTGTGTCGATCAGAACGGGGGCTCGTCGTTCGAGCCACCCCAGGCGTCGGCCTGCGGCGCAGCCGGCTGGGTCGACCAGGGGTTCGCGGCGGGAGCCTGCTGGCCACCACCGAAACCGCCCTGGCCGCCGCCGGCGTTGTTGCCGCCGAAGCCGCCGCCGTTTCCGCCTCCGAACCCGCCACCCTGACCGCTGTCGGAGCGGCTGATGCGCGTGACCTTCGCGGTCGCGTAGCGCAGCGAGGGGCCCACCTCGTCGACGTTCATCTCGACGCTGGTGCCCTTCGAGCCGTCCTGGCGCTCGTACTGACGCACCTTGAGGGCGCCGGTGACGATGACGCGCTGGCCCTTCTGCAGGGACTCGGCGACGTTCTCGGCCAGCTGGCGCCAGGCCGCGCACCGGAGGAACAGCGTGTCGCCGTCCTTCCACTCGTTCGACTGACGGTCGAACGTGCGCGGGGTCGAGGCCACGGTGAAGTTCGCGACCGCCGCTCCGGACGGGGTGAACTTCAGCTCGGGATCGTCGGTGACGTTGCCGACGACGGTGATGATGGTCTCGCCTGCCATGGTGCCCAGCCTTTCAGGGGTTCGGGTGTCCCAGTGAAGCGCAGTCCGGCGACACGACGCGAAGGTTCGTCCACATCGCGGCGCCGGCCGGGCTCACTTCGCGTCGGGTCGGAGGACCTTCGTGCGGACGACGGACTCGTTGAGGGTGAGCTGACGGTCGAGCTCCTTGACGGTCGCCGGGGTGGCGGTCAGGTTCACGACGGCGTAGATGCCCTCGGACTTCTTGTTGATCTCGTAGGCAAGACGGCGCTTGCCCCACACGTCGACGTTCTCGACGGAACCGCCATCCTGTCGCACCAGGTTCAGGTACGTCTCCAGGCTGGGGGCGACCGTACGCTCGTCGAGGTCGGGATCGAGGATGATCATGAGCTCGTAAGGACGCATGGTGACTCCACCTCCTTCGGTCTAAACGGCTACGGACTTTCCGTAGCAGGAGGGTCACTGCATGCACCTCCCGCAGGAGGCAACCTGACGATCCTACGCGACACCGTCGCCCCGGGGAAATCCCCCCGGGGACGACGGTGGCCGGCTCAGGCCGAGGAGATCGCGGTGAGGACGTCCAGCCGGGCCGCCCGGCGGGCGGGCAGGACGGCGGCCAGCACGCCGACCAGGGCGGCCACCGCGACGAACACCGCCAGGCGCAGCCAGGGGACCGCCAGGTCGGTGAGCCCGTCGTCCTCGAACGCCGCGCGCAGCACGACGCCGAACACCAGGCCGGCGGCGACGCCCAGCAGGGCGCCGAGCACGGCGATGGCGATGGACTCCAGGCGCACCATGCGGCGCAGCTGCGGGCGGCTGACGCCCACGGCGCGGAGCAGGCCCACCTCGCGCGTGCGCTCGATGACGCTCAGCGCCAGCGTGTTGACGATGCCGAGGATGGCGATGACGATCGCCAGGCCCAGCAGTGCGTAGATCAGGTACAGCAGCGTGTTGACCTGGGCGCGCTGGGACTCGGCGAAGTCCTGCTTCGTCTGGACCGTGACGGTGGGGAAGTCGGCGGTGGCCTTCTCCAGCCGGTCGCCGAGCGCCTCGACGTCCACGCCCGGCTCGGCGTCGAGCGCGACGCCGCTGTCGGTGCGCTGCACCTGCGACGCGACCACGGTGCTGAGCGGGACGAGCGCGGTGCCGATGACGTAGGTGTCCTCGTAGACGCCGGTGACGGTGGCCGGCTGCTCGCGGCCGCCGAGCGCGACGTCGACCGTGTCGCCCACGCCGACGCCGAGCTGTCCGGCCTTCGTCTCGTTGAGCGCGATCTCGCCGTCGCGCTGCGCGGACTCGCCGGAGCTGTAGACGATGTCGAAGATCTCGTCGAGCGGCCCGGCCTCGGCCGCCGTGGCCCACGTGTCGGAGTCGTCGACCTTCATCGTGACGGTCTGCTGGGCCGAGACCACCGCGACGCCGTCGACCTGCGCGACGTCCTCGGCGATCTGCGGCGAGAACGGCTGTCCGACCGCGTTGGAGATGAGGTAGTCGCTGGTGAACTGCTCGTCGACGCCGACGTCGATCGACTTGTTCACCGAGGCGCCGAGCACCGACATCGTCGTCACCAGGGCCATGCCGATCATGAGCGCCGAGGACGTGGCCGCCGTGCGCCGCGGGTTGCGCCGCGAGTTCTGCGTGGCCAGGCGGCCGACCGTGCCGTAGAGCCGCGAGTAGACGACGCCGAACGCGGCGAGCACCGGCTGCGCGAGCGCGGGACCGGCCAGCACGATGGCGAGCAGCACCGCGAGCACCCCCAGGCCGACCTGCAGGGCGTGGTCGGACGCGACTCCGGCCAGCCCGGACGCCATGAGTCCGGCACCGACCACGGCCAGCACCGCGCCGGCGACGACGCGGCGGCGGATGGACGACTCGGGCAGCGCCACGTCGTCGCGCATGGCCGCCACCGGGGCGATGCGCGAGGCCCGCCGGGCCGGCAGGTAGGCCGCGACCATCGTGACCAGCAGGCCGACCACGTACGACACGACGATCGTGCTGGGCTGCAGCACCAGGGCGGTGCCGGACAGGTCGAGCCCGAACTGCCCGAACAGCGCCTTCAGCGCGGCGGCCAGCCCGTAGCCGACCGCGACACCCAGGGTGGACCCGACGAGCCCGACGACCGCGGCCTCGGTGAGCACCGAGCGTGACACCTGCCCGCGCGAGGCGCCGAGCGCCCGCAGCAGCGCGAGCTCGCGGCTGCGCTGCGCGACCAGGATCGAGAACGTGTTGACGATGAGGAACGACCCGACCACCAGGGCGATGCCGGCGAACACGAGCAGGAAGGTGTTGAGGAAGCCCAGCAGCTGACCGACCAGGCCCTCGATCTCGTCGGTCAGCTCGTCGCCGGTGACCGCCTCGAGGCCGTCCGGCAGCGCCGGCTCGACGGCCTTCACCAGCTCGGCCTGCGTGACGCCGGGGTCGGCGGTGAGCGCGATCGAGGTGAACGCGTCCTGCCCGTCGAGGAAGACGTCCTGCGCGGTGGCGGTGTCGAAGAAGACCAGGGACGCGCCGGCCAGCCCGCCGCCGGCGAACTCGGCCAGGCCGACCAGCTCGGCCTGCACGCGCGGCTGCTCGCCGGCGGTGATCATCTGCACGGTGTCGCCGACCTCGTAGCCGGCCTGGTCGGCGGCCCGCTCGTCGAGCACGACCTCGCCGGACGCCTGCGGGGCCCGGCCGGACGTGATGGTGGCGACCGGCTCGCCGAGCGTGTTGGGCGCGTCGGTCCAGTTGAACGCGAGCGTCGGGGCACCGGTGCCGCCGAGCAGCTTGCCGTTCTTCTTGACCACGAACAGGCCCTGGCCGTCGACCGAGCCGTCGGCGCGGGCGACCCCGTCGCGCGCGGCGAGCTCGGCGACCGTGGACGCCGGGATGCTGCGGGCGTCGAGGTTGAACCCGCCCCCGGTCGTGCCGTCGGCGCCCGAGCCGGCCTGGCGCACCATGGCGTCGTTGATCGAGCCCTCGACGATGCCGTCGAAGGAGGAGTCGATGGTGTCGGTGAACACCAGGGACCCGCCCACGAACGCCACGCCCAGGACGATGGCCGAGGCGCTGAGCAGCAGCCGGACCTTGCGCGCGAGCAGGTTGCGCAGCGTGACCTTGCGCATCACTGCCCGCCCAGCTGACGGGTCTGCAGCGCGGTCATGTGCTCCAGGACGCGCTCGGCGGTCGGCTCGCGCATCTCGTCGACGACGCGGCCGTCGGCCAGGAAGACGACCCGGTCGGTGTAGGACGCCGCCACCGGGTCGTGCGTGACCATGACGATCGTCTGGCCGAAGTCGGTGACGCTGCGCCGCAGGAAGCCCAGCACCTCCGCGCCGGACGTGGAGTCGAGGTTGCCGGTGGGCTCGTCGGCGAAGACGATGTCGGGCCGGCTGACCAGCGCGCGGGCGCAGGCGACGCGCTGCTGCTGGCCGCCGGACATCTCCGAGGGCCGGTGGTCGAGCCGGTCGGCCAGGCCGGTGGCCTCGATGACCTGGTCGAACCAGGCGGCGTCGGGCTTGCGGCCGGCGATCGAGACCGGGAGCAGGATGTTCTCGCGCGCCGTGAGCGTCGGCACCAGGTTGAACGCCTGGAAGACGAACCCGATGCGGTCGCGGCGCAGCTCGGTGAGCGCCTTGTCCTTGAGCGAGTACAGCTCGGTGTCGCCGATCAGCACCGACCCGCTCGTGGGGGTGTCGAGGGCGGCGAAGCAGTGCATGAGGGTGGACTTGCCGGACCCGGACGGGCCCATGACGGCGGTGAACTCGCCGGCGTGGACGTCGAGGGAGACGCCGTCGAGGGCACGCACCTCGGCGTCGCGGGATCCGTAGACCTTGGTGAGGTCGGTCGCGCGCGCGGCGACCTGGCGGGTGGCGGGGGCAGCAGCGGTCATGGGTTCTCCTGGGGCGTCGGCCGTCAGGCGTCACGCTAGTGCCGCGCGGCGACACGGGGGAGTACGTGATCGACCTGATCGGACCCTGGCCCGCGGGCTAGGGTCGGGCCATGGCCGAGCTGGACGTGGTGGGACTGCTGACCTCGCCGCGCAACCGCATGGACGGACGCCCGGCCGACGGACTCAAGCCGTACGACGGGCCCGAGCACCGCGACAGCGTCCGGGTGCGCGCCCACAAGGGGCTGGTCGGCGACCGCTACTTCGGCACCCGCTTCACCTACGCCACCGTCACGATCATCGCCGCGGAGTCGTTGGCCTGGCTCGAGGACGAGCTGGGCGCCGGACCGTTCGACCCCATGCTCGCCCGGCGCAACGTCGTGACCCGTGGCCTGGACGTCGACGCGCTGGCCCGGCACGAGTTCACCCTGGACGCCGGCCACGGTCCCATCCGGTTCCGGTCGCTGACGCCGGCGAACCCGTGCGCGTGGATGAACGTGGTCTACGCCGACGGGGCGCACAAGGCGCTGCGCGGACGCGGCGGCATCCGGTGCGAGCCGCTCGACGACGGCGAGCTCGCGCTCGGCCCGGCGACGATCACCGGCGTCCGCGCGCTGGAGCCGGACGAGCTGCGTCGGCGGGTCGCGGCGGCCCCGACGAGCTGACCCGGACCGGACGGTCCGCGACGACCGCGCCCTGCGGCCGGACGCCGGGGTCGGTGCGGGCGTGGGTCTCGCGCACCACGAGCCCGGCGTCGCGCAGGCGGTCCGCGAGCGCGTCCACCGGCCAGCGGTGGGCCGTGGTGACGGCGTGGTCGAACGGCTCCACGACCGTCCCGGTGAAGAACCCGAGCAGGACGCTGCCGCCCGGGCGCAGCGCGCGAGCCACGGCGGCCAGCGCCGCCGGCACGTCCTCGGGCGCGGTGTGGATGACCGAGAACCAGGCCAGGACGCCGTCGAGCGAGGCGTCCGGGACGCCGAGGTCCTCCAGCCGGCCGGGCCGGAACCGGCACGCGGGGAACCGGTCGCGGGCGAGCGCGAGCATCTCCGGCGTGGGGTCGACGCCCTCGACGTCCAGGCCCTCGCGGCGCAGCAGGTCGGTCCAGTGGCCCGGTCCGCAGCCGGCGTCGACGACGGGCCCGGACCGCTCGCGGGCCCAGCGGAGCACGAGCGAGCGGTCGGCGTCGGCCACCGCGTCCATGCGGCCGAGCAGGTCGGCGTACTCGGTGGCCCGCGCCCCGTAGGCGCGGACGGCGTCGGCGGTCACCCGCCGCAGGCTACGCGCGTCCGGGCCTAGGGTCGTGCCCGTGCCCGACCCGACCGACGCCCCGCTGTCCGACCTGTACGACGTGATCGCCCGCCGCCGCGACGTGCGGGCCGAGTTCACCGGCGAGCCCGTGCCCGAGGACGTCCTGCTGCGGGTTCTGGGCGCGGCGCACGCGGCTCCGAGCGTGGGGCACAGCCAGCCGTGGGACTTCGTGCTGGTGCGCGAGCCCGGCACCCTGGACGCCTTCGCCACCCACGTGGCCACCGAGCGCGACACGTTCGCCGCGAGCCTGCCGGCGGACCGCCGCGCGACCTTCGACCGGATCAAGGTCGAGGGGATCCGTGAGTCCGGCCTCGGCGTCGTCGCCACCTACGACCCCACGCGCGGAGGCCAGCACGTCCTCGGCCGGCACGCGATCGCCGACGCCGGGCTGTACTCGGTGTGCCTGGCCATCCAGAACCTGTGGCTGGCCGCGACCGCCGAGGGCCTGGGCGTGGGCTGGGTGTCGTTCTACCGCGAGCCGTTCCTGCGCGAGCTGGTCGGTGCGCCCGAGCACGTCCGGCCCGTGGCCTGGTTGTGCGTGGGCGACGTCGAGCGGCTGCAGCAGGTGCCCGACCTCGAGCGGCACGGCTGGCGCACCAAGCGCCCGCTCGAGCAGGCCGTGCACGCCGAGCGCTACCCCGGCTGACCTACGCGATCGTCGAGGAGACCGCCCACAGGTCGACGCCGCCGTCGACCGCGTGCTCCTCGATCGCGGCGATCTCGTCGTCGCTGAAGTCGGTGCGCGCCGCGGCGGCCAGGTTCTCGTCGAGCTGCTCGACCGAGGACACGCCGACGAGCGCCGACGTCACGCCGCCGGGACGGAGCACCCACGAGACGGCCATCTGCGCCAGCGTCTGGCCGCGCCCACGAGCCACCTCGGCCAGGCCCCGCACGCGGTGCAGGTTCTGCTGGGCCACCTCGTCGTCGAAGCTGGGCCGCTGCTGGGCCCGGTCGGGGTCGGACGCGTCGACGTACTTGTCGGTGAGCAGGCCCTGCGCGAGCACGGTGAAGGCGATGGAGCCCAGGCCGGCCTCGTCCAGGACGTCCAGCAGGCCACCCTCGACCCACCGGTTGAGCAGCGAGTACGAGGGCTGGTGGATCACCAGCGGCGTGCCGAGCGCGCGGGCGGCCGTGATCGCCTCGCGCGTGCGCTCGGGGCCGTACGAGGAGATGCCCACGTACGTCGCCTTGCCCTGGCGCACCGCGGTGTCGAGCGCGCCGATCGTCTCCTCGACGGGGGTGTCGGGGTCGGCGCGGTGGGAGTAGAAGACGTCCACGTGGTCGACGCTCATCCGCTGCAGCGACGCGTCGAGGCTGGCCAGCAGGTACTTGCGCGAACCGAGGTTGCCGTACGGGCCGGGCCACATGTCCCAGCCGGCCTTGGAGGAGAGGACGAGCTCGTCGCGGTACGGCTTGAAGTCGGTGCGCATCATCCGGCCGAAGTTCTCCTCGGCTGCGCCGTACGGCGGGCCGTAGTTGTTGGCCAGGTCGAAGTGGGTGATGCCGTGGTCGAAGGCGTGGCGCAGGATCTCGCGCTGGCTGTCGAACGTCCGGTTGTCGCCGAAGTTGTACCAGAGGCCGAGCGAGATCGGCGGGAGCAGCAGTCCCGAGCGTCCGACCCGGCGGTACTCCAGCTGCTGGTGCCGGTCGGCGGCGGCGACGTACGGCCGGTGGGTCTCGGGGACGTCGGCGGCGAAGTAGGGGGTGCTCACCCGTCCACGCTAGTCGCGCGGCCACGGGACGCACCGTGAGCGGCGAGGTGACGCCACCTGGGCGATCCGTCAGGAACCCTGTCCCGGCGGGGCGTTCGCGGCTACTGTTCCTCTCGGAAGGGGCACCCCATGACGGCTGAGCACGTCCTGGTACTCAACGCGAGCTACGAGCCACTGCAGCGCGTGTCGGTGCGACACGCCATCAAGATGCTCGTCCGTCAGGTCGCCGTCGTCGAGGAGGCGACCGACCAGGACTTCGGCCCGTTCAAGGTCCCCAAGGTGCTGCGCCTGGTGCGCTACGTGGTGATGCGCTGGACCCACGGCCGCACCCGGCTGTGCACCAAGGCGGCGATCAAGGCCCGCGACAAGATGTGCGCCTACTGCGGCGGCCACGCCGAGACCGTCGACCACGTCGTCCCGCGCAGCCGGGGCGGCACGCTCAGCTGGGAGAACGCCGTCGCGGCCTGCCTGCGCTGCAACCACCGCAAGGCCGACCGCACCCCGGCCGAGGCCGGCATGACGCTGCTCCTCACGCCGTCCGCGCCCGGCTACCTCGCCCTGGTCTGAGCCCACCTTCCGCGCGAGCTCCGCTCGGGCGGTGAGTCGTCCACCTCGGGACGTCCCGCGGTGGTGGACGACTCACCAGCCCACGCCGAGGTGCGTGGACCACTCACCGCTCACGCGGGAGGGCGGGGGTCAGAGGCCGACGGACTCGTAGATCTCCTCGATCGCGTCGAGGTAGGCGCCGGTGTCGTCGCCGGCGGCGGCGTAGGCCGCCTGGGCCCGGGCGACCACGTCGTCGGCGACCGTCGCGTAGCGCGCGTTCCACGCCTCGGCGTCGAACTGCCAGTAGCCGCAGGTGTAGAAGTCGGTCTGCGCCCAGCCGAGCGTCTTGCGCAGGTGGCGGCGGACGGCGCGGCTGGCGCGGGCCTCGCCGGCGAACCAGACGTAGCGCTCGCCGGCGGTCTCGGGCAGCGAGCGGCCGAGCACGGCGCGGGTGAGGGCGTCCTCGACCCCGCGCTCGTCCTGGACGACCTGCCACGTGATGGTGACGTCGCCGAGGGTGGGCAGGTCCATCTCGTCGGCGGCGTCGGTCAGCACGACGAGCGCCTCGGCCCGCTGGCCGGGGCGCAGGCCGCGCAGGATGCGGGCGAGGGCCGGCACGCCGGTGATGTCGCAGACCAGCAGCTGCCACGGGACGTCGGGTCCGGCGCCGTACAGCCCGCGCGGCTCGATGACGCCGACCTCGGAGCCGATCGCGCAGTCGCGCGCCCAGGCCGCGCCCGGGCCGACGTCGTGCAGCGCGACGTCGAGGTCGATCTCGGCGGTGCCGGCGACGGTCTCGCGGTGGTCGGAGATCGTGTAGACCCGGCTGATCGGCTCCGCCGCGCCCTCGGGGTAGGTGACGTTGAACTTCTCGTCGATCTGCGGGAGGACGAGCTCCCGGCCCTCCGGCGCGATGAGCACGCGCACGTACTCGTCCGGCACCCCCGTCGTCATCGGCTCCGGCAGGGCGAGCGTGAGCCGCACCAGGTGCGGGGTCAGCGGACGCCGGTCGGTGACGGTGGCACGGACGGTCTGCATGGGGTTCCTCTCGGCGGACTACTTAGGGAAGGCTAACCGACATCTCCTCAGAAGCCCAGGTTGGTAGCCTCGACGGGTGACCCGACCCCTGCGCGTCCGACCGATCACCCCTGAGCAGCACCTGGCGTTCCTGCGCACGCAGCCGTCCGCGAGCTTCCTGCAGACCCCGGCGTGGGGGCAGGTGAAGAACGAGTGGCGCAACGAGTCCGTCGGCTGGTTCGAGGGCGACGAGCTCGTCGGTGCCGGCCTGGTGCTCTACCGCAAGGTGCCCAAGCTCGACCGCTACCTCGCCTACCTGCCCGAGGGACCGGCGATCGCCTGGGACGCGGCCACGCTGGACGACTGGCTGACCCCGCTGCGCACGCACCTCAAGGCGTCGCACGCGTTCGGCATCCGCATGGGCCCGCCCGTGGTGCGCCGCCGCTGGCACGCCGACACGATCAAGAAGGCGCTGGCCGACGACGGTCTCAACACCCTCGGCGAGGTGCCGGCCGACGAGGCCGACCCCGCGGCCGAGGCCGTCCGCGACGCCCTCGTGGCCGCCGGCTGGACGCCGGTGCCCACGACCGGCGGCTTCTCGGCCGGGCAGCCTGCGTTCAACTTCCAGCTGCCGCTGGCCGGGCGCACCGAGGACGAGGTCCTGGCCGGCATGAACCAGCTGTGGCGCCGCAACATCAAGAAGGCGGCCAAGAACGGCGTCGAGGTCACCCGCGGCACGCGCGCCGACCTGGCCGACTTCCACCGGGTCTACGTCGAGACCGCCGAGCGTGACCACTTCACGCCGCGACCGCTGTCGTACTTCGAGCGCATGTGGGACGCCCTGACCGCCGAGGACCCGGAGCGGCTCACGCTCTACCTCGCGCACCACGAGGGCGACCTCGTCGCCGCGACCACGCTGGTGCGCGTCGGCGAGCACGCCTGGTACTCCTACGGCGCCTCGACCACCGAGAAGCGCGACGTGCGCGGCTCGAACGCCGTGCAGTGGCAGATGATCCGCGACGCCCTGGCGGCCGGTGCGACCGTCTACGACCTGCGCGGCATCACCGACACCATCTCCTCCGACGACCCGCACCGCGGCCTGATCCAGTTCAAGGTCGGCACCGGCGGCGAGGCCGTGGAGTACCTGGGCGAGTGGGACCTGCCGATCAACCGCGTGCTGCACAAGGCGTTCACGGTCTACATGGGGAGGCGCGGATGAGCTTCCGGCTTCACGTCGACGGGGCGCGCTGGCGCGCCCACCTGCGCCAGCACGCGGCCGACCACCCGGGCATCGTCCCGGTGGTGAAGGGCAACGGCTACGGCTTCGGCCGCGACGTCCTGGCCCGCGAGGCCGCGGCGCTCGGCGTCGACATGATCGCCGTCGGCACCTACGCCGAGGTGCCCGGCGCCCTGCAGGACTTCGCCGGCGACGTGCTGGTGCTGACCCCGTGGCGTCCGTTCCTGGACGACGTCGTGCTCGGCCCGCGGGTCGTGCACACCGTCGGGCGGGTCGAGGACGTCGCGGCGCTCGCGGCCACCGCTCCGGCCGGCACCCGCGTGGTGGTCGAGGGCGAGACGTCCATGTCGCGCCACGGGCTGGACCGGCACGAGATCGCCGCCGCGGTCGCCGCGCTCGGCGACCTGCAGGTCGAGGGCTTCGCGCTGCACCTGCCGCTCGGACGCGGCCACCTGGCCGAGGCCGAGAGCTGGGTCGCGGCGCTCGAGGCGTCCCGCCTGGACACCACGACCGTGCTCGTCTCGCACCTGGACCCGGCCGAGCACGCGGAGCTGGCCTCGCGTCGGCCGCACCTGACGATCCGGCCCCGGATCGGCACGTCGCTGTGGCTCGGCGACCCGGGCGCCCTCTCGGTGCGCGCCCACGTGCTGGACGTCCACCAGGTCGAGCGGGGCGAGCGGATCGGCTACCGGCAGCGCCCGGTGCCGCGCGGCGGCTACCTGCTCGTCGTGGCCGGCGGCACCAGCCACGGCATCGGCCTGGAGGCGCCCAAGGCGGTCAGCGGCGTCGTGCAGCGGGGCAAGTCCGTCGCTCGCGGCGGCCTGGAGGCCGCCGGGCTGTCGCTGTCGCCGTTCGTGGTCGGCGGCCGGCAGCGCTGGTTCGCCGAGCCGCCGCACATGCACGTCAGCCTCGTGCTGCTGCCCGAGTCGGTGACCCCGCCCGCCGTGGGCGACGAGGTCACCGCCTCGGTGCGGTTCACCACGGCGTCCTTCGACGCCGTGGTGATCGACTGACCTACTGGCCGCTCGGGGCGGCCGGGCCGCCGCCGCCCGGGTTCGGGGTGACCGGCGGCGTCGTCGGGGTCGGCTGCGTCGGGGTGGGCTGCGTCGGCTGGGTCGGAGTCGGCTTCACCGGCGTCGGCTTCGTCGGCGTCGGCTCGGGCTTCTCCTCCTCCTCTTCCTCCTTGACGCACTTGGACTTGCCCTTGTTGAGCGTCTCGCCGTCCTTGCAGTCGGGCACGGTGCTGACGCACTCGCCGGCCGAGCTGCTGTAGCGCTTGCCGTCGCCGCAGGTCGGCGCCGGCGCGACGTAGTCGGTGCCCTGGTCGGCCTTGATGTTGGCCGGCGGGGGGAACGAGCCGCAGTCGGAGGAGTCCAGGACCTTGTTCATGTAGTTGGCGAAGGTCTTGGCCGGGTACTGGCCGCCGTAGAACGTGGGCATGTAGCCCTCGAGGTCCTCGTTGCCCTTGCCGCGGTTGTACATGACGGCGGTGGTGAGCTTCGGGGTCGTGCCGACGAACCACGACGACGACACGTGCTGGTCCTTGCGCGGGCCGGCGGTCGCCGTGCCCGTCTTGCCCGCGGTGGGGCAGACGGTGCGGCCGTTGGTGCCGGTGCCGTTGCTGACGACGCCCTGGAGCGCCTTGAGCGTGTCGGCGGCGACGTCTTCGTCGATGGACTGCTTGGGGCGGGCGTCGTGCTTGTAGAGCACCCGCTTCTCGGGCGACTCGACCCGCTTGACGACGTACCACTCCGAGCGCTTGCCCTCGGCGGCGAGCGTCGCGTACGCGTTGGCCATGTCGATGGTCGGGATGACCTCGGTGCCCAGCGACGTCACGACGCCGCGGACGTTCTCGTCGTCGTAGACCGACAGGGCGCGCTCGCTGACGCCGGCGTCGCGGGCGGCCTTGACGATCTTGTCCGGGCCGTCCTCCATCTGGACGGTCAGGTCGACGAACGCGGTGTTGATCGACTCCTCGGTGGCGCGCTCGAGCGGCACGCGTCCGAAGGACTGGCCGCCGGAGTCGCCCTGGTTGCCGATCGTCACGCTGCTGCCGGGCAGGCGGTAGGGCGAGTTTCCGTCGAGCTGGGTCTTGAGGCTGAAGCCGTTGTCGAGGGCGGCGATGACGCCGAACACCTTGAACGTCGAGCCGGGCTGGGCGCCGAGCGTGGCCCAGTTGAGCTGGCTCTTGAGGAAGTCGTCGCCGCCGAACATCGCCTTCACCGCACCGGTGCCGGGCTGGATGGTGACCAGCGCCTGGTGCAGCTCCTTGAGCCCGTCGGGACGCGACTCGCGCACGGCCTCGACCGCCGCGTTCTGCATCTTCCGGTCGAAGGTGGTGACGATGCGCAGACCGCCGCCGTCGATCTGGGCGTCGGTGTAGCCCAGGCCGACCAGCTTCTTGCGCACGAGGTCGAGCAGGAACCCGCGCGTGCCCTTGTAGCGGCCGCTGTTGGTCTTCTTCTTGAACGTGGGCAGCTTCTCGGCGTACTTGTCGTAGTCGGCCTGGCTGATCGCGCCGGCCTTGAGCATGCCCGACAGGACGTAGCGGTAGCGCGGCATCATCCGCGTCTCGACGTCCTCGGAGTACGGGTCGTAGTAGCTGGGGTTGTTGATGACCGTGGCCAGGGCCGCGGCCTCGTCGACCTGGAGCTTGGACGCGCTGTGGCCGAAGTACGTCTTGGACGCGACCTGCACGCCGTACGCGCCGTTGCCGAAGTAGATCGTGTTCAGGTAGCCCTGGAGGATCTCCTCCTTGCTCTGCTGGCGCGAGATCTTGAGCGACAGGATCGCCTCCTTGACCTTGCGGCTGTAGGAGCGCTCCTGGTTGAGGTAGAGCACCTTCACGTACTGCTGCGTGATGGTCGAGCCACCGCTGGTGATCTCGCCGCTCGTGGTGTTGTTGCGCACCGCGCGCAGGATGCCCTTGAAGTCGATGCCCTCGTTGTCGTAGAACGTCCGGTCCTCGGCGGCAATGACGGCCGCGCGGATGGTCTCGGGCATCTGCTCGAAGTCGATGGACTCGCGGTCCTGGGTGGCGAAGCTGCCGATCTGGGACTTGCCGTCGCTGTAGTAGACCTTCGTGGTCTGCGTCTTGAAGTCGGCGTTCGCACTGGGGACGTCGATGAGCTGGTACAGCGCGAACAGCGTGGCCACACCCAGGACGAGACCCAGGGAGAAGAGCACGGCGAGCCAGCGGAGGGTCGAGACCCACCACGACTTTCCGGTGCCGCTGATCTTGCGCGCGAGCTTCTTCACTCCGGGCTTCTCCATCGTTCGAGGACGTTGCACAGGGCCGCACCCGTCCGAGGACCGGCACGACATCCGGTCCAGTGTGGCGGATCGAGCCACAAAATCGAGAGTCGTGAGCGTGGGGTGTTCCCGAACACACCCTCTCGATGTATCGTCTCGATATAACGCGAACGGCGCATCGAGTGGGAGGAGTGGACGTGGCACGACGCAGCAACGCGCTGGAGCTGGCCGTCCTCGGCCTGCTGCACGAGGCGCCGATGCACGGCTACGAGCTGCGCAAGGAGCTCAACGTGGTCCTCGGCTGGGGACGCGTGCTGTCGTACGGCACGCTCTACCCCACCCTCAAGGCGCTCGTCGCGGCCGGATCCATCCAGGCCGAGACGCCCGCGCTGCCCGAGGCCGACGCGCTCGCCCGCGGCCGCAAGGCCCGGATCGTCTACCAGCTCACCGGCGACGGCAAGGACCGCTTCGCCGAGCTGCTGGAGGACGCCGGGCCGAGCACGTGGGACGACGAGAGCTTCGACGTGCGGTTCGCGTTCTTCTCCCGGGTCGCGGTCGCCACACGCATCCGCGTGCTGGAGGGCCGCCGCGCCCGGCTGGAGGAGAAGCTCGAGCGGATCCGCCGCGCGTACACCACGCGCCGGCGAGGCAAGGACGCCTACCGCCTGGAGCGCCAGCGACACCGTCTCGAGCTCGCCGAGCTCGAGATCCGATGGCTCACCGAGCTCATCGACCGGGAGCGGGCGGCACAGACGTCGCCGCGCCCCGACACCGTCAACGAGTAACACGGAGGACCCATGGGTTCGGTTCGAGTAGCGATCGTGGGCGTCGGCAACTGCGCGACGTCCCTGGTCCAGGGCGTGACGTACTACAAGGACGCCCCGGCCGACGGCCAGGTGCCCGGCCTGATGCACGTCCAGTTCGGCGAGTACCACGTCAGCGACGTCCAGTTCGTCGCCGCGTTCGACGTCGACGACAAGAAGGTCGGCAAGGACCTCTCCGAGGCCATCGGCGCCTCCGAGAACAACACCATCAAGATCTGCGACGTCCCCACGCTGGGCGTCGAGGTGCAGCGCGGCCACACGCTGGACGGCCTGGGCAAGTACTACCGCGAGACGATCGAGGAGTCGGCCGCCGACCCGGTCGACGTCGTCCAGGTGCTCAAGGACACCCAGGCCGACGTGCTCGTGTCCTACCTGCCGGTCGGCTCGGAGGAGGCGGACAAGTTCTACGCGCAGTGCGCCATCGACGCCGGCGTCGCCTTCGTCAACGCGCTGCCCGTCTTCATCGCCTCCGACCCCGAGTGGGCCAAGAAGTTCGAGGACGCGGGCGTCCCGATCATCGGCGACGACATCAAGAGCCAGGTCGGCGCGACCATCACGCACCGCGTCATGGCCAAGCTGTTCGAGGACCGCGGCGTCACGCTGGACCGCACGTACCAGCTGAACGTCGGCGGCAACATGGACTTCAAGAACATGCTCGAGCGCGAGCGCCTGGAGTCCAAGAAGGTCTCCAAGACCCAGGCCGTCACCTCGAACCTGACCGGCGAGCTGTCGGGCAAGGTCCACGACCGCAACGTCCACATCGGCCCGAGCGACTACGTCGCGTGGCTGGACGACCGCAAGTGGGCCTACGTCCGCCTCGAGGGCCGCGCCTTCGGCGACGTCCCGCTGAACCTGGAGTACAAGCTCGAGGTCTGGGACTCGCCGAACTCGGCCGGCATCATCATCGACGCCATCCGCGCGGCGAAGATCGCCAAGGACCGCGGCATCGGCGGCGCCCTGCTGAGCGCCTCGTCCTACCTGATGAAGAGCCCGCCGGTGCAGCGCGCCGACGACCACGGCCGCGCCTCCCTCGAGGCGTTCATCCGCGGTGAAGAGGAGCGCTGAGCGCTGCTCGCAGCCTGACGACGGGCCCCCGACCACCTGGTCGGGGGCCCGTCGCCGTCTCACGGGGTCCGGGTGGCCTCGACCGCCACGAGCACGAGGTCGCCGACGGCGTCGGGGAGGCGCTCCTGCGGGCGCCAGACCGCGGTGAGCGGACGACGCAGGTCCAGCCCCACCGGCACCTGCACCAGGCGTCCGGTCTCGAGCTCGGCGACGACGGCCCGCGCGGGCACGACGGCCGGCCCGATGCCGGCCAGGGCGGCGCCGACGAGGGCGGTGGTGCTGCTGGCCTCGAGCGCCACGTCCACCTGCCGGCGCACGGCGGTCTCGAAGGTGCTGCGGGTGCCGCTGCCCGGCTCGCGCATGACCCACGCCCGGGCGGCGAGCGCGTCGGCACCCAGCGGCGTCCGGCGCCGGGCCCAGGGGTCGCCGGGCGCGACGACGACCACGAGCCGGTCGTGGCCGATGGTGCGGGTCTGCAGGTCGGTGGGCCGCGCGGCGGTCTCGATGAAGCCGACGTCGACGGCCCCGGAGCGGACGAGCTCGCCGACGCGGGCGCTGTTGACCACCTGCAGCCGGGGCTGCAGGTCCGGCCGGCGCGAGCGCAGCTCGGCGATCCACCGGGGCAGCAGGAACTCGGCGACGGTGAGGCTCGCCGCGATCGCGACCTCCCCGCCGCGCTCGGCGCTCATGGCCGCCAGCCCCTCGCGCATGGTGTCGAGGTGGTGCAGCACCGGGCGCGCCCAGGCGACCACCGCGCGTCCGTCGGTGGTGAGCGTCGACCCCCGGGCCGAGCGCTGGACGACCGCGAGCCGCCACCGGGTCTCGAAGGCGCGCACCCGGGCGCTGGCCGCGGGCTGGGTGAGCCCGAGCGCCGCCGCGGCGGCGTTGATGCTGCCGCGCTCATCGAGCGCGACGAGCAGCCGCAGGGTGGTCACGTCCAGGTCGGGAGGAGTCATCACCTCACGTGATACCCCGTCCCGGTCGCGGTGTCTACCGGCACGGCCGCGTCGGCGCGACGGTGGACGGGTGCTCAAGCCCACCCCGCCGCCACGTCGCGGCCCCGCCGTCGTGGTCCTGCTGGCCGCCGGTGGCGCGTCCCTCGGGCTGAGCCTGGTCGTCCCGTGGGCGGGTCCGCTCCTGCTCGCGCTCGTCCTGGGCGGGGTCGTCGCGGCCACGCCCGGGGCCGGGCGCGGCCCGCTGGCCGGGCACGCACCCGTCACCCGCGCGCTGCTGCGCGGCGGCATCGTCCTGCTCGGGCTGCGCCTGCCGCTCGACCGCGTCGCGGACGTCGGGGTCGGCGGGGTCGCCGTGGTCGTGCTGACGCTCACCACGACGTTCGCCGTCACCACGACGGCGGGACGCGTGCTGGGCGTGGACCGGCGGCTGACCGCCCTGGTCGCCACCGGGTTCTCGGTCTGCGGCGCGGCGGCCGTCGCCGCGGTCGAGGACGCCGTGCGGCCGCGCGAGCGCGACGTGGCCGTCACCGTGGCGCTCGTGACCGTCCACGGCACCGCCCTCGTGCTGCTCGTCCCGTGGGCCGCCGCCGCCCTCGGCCTCGACGACCGCCAGGCCGCGGTGTGGGCGGGCGCCAGCATCCACGAGGTCGGCCAGGTCGTCGCGGCCGCGGCGCTGCTCGGACCGGGCGCACTGGCCGTGGCCACCGCCGTGAAGCTCACCCGCGTGCTGCTGCTGGCGCCGGTGTACGCGGTCGTCGCCCGGGGCGCCGGCGCGGGCGGGCGGCCACGCGGGACCCCGGTGGTGCCGTGGTTCGTGGCCGGGTTCGCGGCGGCCGTCGCCGTGCGCACCGCGGACGTGCTGCCCGCCCCGGTGCTCGACGTCGCCGACGGGGCGGCGTCGGTGCTGCTCGCGGCGGCGATGTTCGGGCTCGGACTGGGGCTGCGCGTGCGCGACCTGCTGCCCCTGCCACCGGGCGTGCTGGCGCTCAGCGCCGTCGCGACCGCGACGGTCGCCGGCACCTCGCTGGTGCTCGTGCTCGCGCTGGTCTGACCTACCCCGCGAGCAGGGCCGACAGCGTCCGGCGCATGGTGGCGCTCGCGGCGGCGACGTCGAGCCCGAGGTCGTCGCGCAGGATCGACCAGGTGTTCCAGCTGGCCGCCGCGGTCAGCGCCAGCGCCTCGGTCTCGCGGGCCGCCGGGTCGAGCCGGGCCAGCTCGCCGGCGAAGACCTCCTCGACGTCGTCGCGCACGCGCTGGACGTGGTGACGGCGGCTGGCCTTGAGCGCCGCCGAGAACGGCTCGGCCAGCGCGGCCGAGCGCGCGGCCGGGGCGATGTTCTCCAGCCGCCGGGCCCGCTCCGCGACGAAGCGGTCCAGCCGCTCCTCCAGCGCCAGGGACGGCTCGACGTGCTCGCGCAGCTCCCAGTCCGAGCGCAACCAGTAGTCGGTGGTCGCGTCGAGCAGGCCCTCCATGTCGCCGAACGCGACCCAGAGGGTGCGGACCGAGACCCCGGCGCGCTCGGCGATGGTCTGCGCGGTGGGCTTCAGGTCGCCCTCGCGCAGCAGCGCGGAATGGGCGTCGACGATGCTGCGCCGGGTGCGCTCGCCGCGCAGCCGACGCCCGTCGCGCTGGCGGAGCGCCTCGGGCCGCAGGCGGGGCGAGGGGTGTTCCACGGGGGACAGCATGCCCTGCTCGTCAAAGTTGCACCACCCCTGCAACTTGTCAGTGACCCGCACCACTCTCTAGCGTCCCGGTCAACCACCAGGCGGGAGAGAACGTGCTGTCGGTCCAGAACCTCGAGGTCGTCTACCACGACGTCGTGCTCGTGCTGCGAGGAGTGAGTCTCGACGTGCCCGACGGCGCGATCGTGGCCCTGCTCGGCGCGAACGGCGCGGGCAAGACGACCCTGCTGCGGGCCCTGTCGGGCCTGCTCGACGTCCATGACGGGAAGGTGACGAAGGGGCAGGTGCTGCTCGACGGCACCGCGATCGAGCGCTGGCCGGCCCCGCGCATCGTCCAGGCCGGGCTCAGCCAGGTGCTGGAGGGTCGCCGCGTCTTCGCCGAGTTCACCGTCGAGGAGAACCTGCGGGTCGGCGGGCACAGCCACCCCGACGGCCTCGACGCCGCGATCGGGGAGGTGTACGAGCTCTTCCCGGTGCTCAAGGAGCGCAAGGACCGCACGGCCGGCTACCTGTCCGGCGGCGAGCAGCAGATGCTCGCCATGGGCCGCGCGCTGGTCGCCCGGCCCAAGCTGCTGCTGCTCGACGAGCCGAGCCTCGGCCTGGCTCCGCGCATCGTGCAGCAGATCGCCGAGATCGTGCAGGAGATCAACGCCCGGGGCACCACCGTGCTGCTGGTCGAGCAGAACGCCACCATGGCGCTCTCGATCGCCCAGCACGGCTACGTCATGGAGCACGGCAAGATCGTCATGGACAAGCCCGCCGCCGCGCTGCTGGACGACGACGACATCCGCGACTTCTACCTGGGACGCGGCGAGCTGGCCACCTCGTACCGCGACGTCAAGCACTACAAGCGCCGCAAGAGGTGGTTGTCATGAGTCCCGACCCGATCCTGCAGGTGCGCGACGTCGAGCTGCGGTTCGCCGGCGTCACCGCCCTGAGCGGCGTCACCTTCGACGTCCTGCCCGGCGAGCTGTTCGCCGTCATCGGCCCCAACGGCGCCGGCAAGACGTCCATCTTCAACGTGCTGTCCGGCGTGTACCGGCCCCAGCAGGGCAGCGTCGTGTTCGACGGCCACGAGCTGGTCGGCGTCCGCCCGCCCCGCATCGCGGCGATGGGCGTGGCCCGCACGTTCCAGAACATCGAGCTGTTCGGGAACCTCGACCTGGTCGACAACCTCATGCTCGGGCGCCACCACCACCTCGGCTACGGCTGGGCCGCCGCCGTGGCCTGGTTCGGCAAGGCCCGCAACGCGGAGGTCGCCAACCGCCGCCGGGTCGAGGAGATCGTCGACTTCCTGGAGATCGAGGCCTACCGCGGCATGCCGGTCGGGATGCTGCCGTACGGCGTCCAGAAGCGGATCGAGCTCGGCCGGGCGCTCGCGATGGAGCCGCGGCTGCTCCTGCTCGACGAGCCGGTCGCCGGCATGAACGGCGAGGAGACCGAGGACATGGCCCGGTTCATCCTCGACGTCCGCGACGAGCTCGGCATCGCCATGATCCTCGTCGAGCACGACATGGGCCTGGTCATGGACCTGGCCGACCGGGTCATGGCCATGGACTTCGGCCGGCCGCTGGTCACCGGCACCCCCACCCAGGTGCAGGAGCACCCCGACGTCGTGGCGGCCTACCTCGGCCTGCCCGCGAAGGAGGACGCGTGAGCGAGCCGACCAGCCTGGCCCAGCGGGTCAGGGAGCACGCCCGCCGCACGCCCGACCGGGTGTGCCTGCGGGAGAAGAACCTCGGCCTGTGGGAGGAGGTGACCTGGGACGGGTACTGGTCCACCGCCGCCCGCGTCGGCCACGCGCTCGTCGCGCTCGGCGTCCGGCCCGGCGACCGGGTCGCCATCCACAGCGAGAACCGGCGCGAGTGGCTCTACACCGACGTCGGCACCACCGCGGTGCGGGCCGCCACGGTCGGCCTGTACCCGACGAACCCGGCGCCGGAGGTGCTGCACGTCCTGCGCGACAGCGGCGCCTGCGTCGTCGTCGTCGAGGACCAGGAGCAGCTGGACAAGACGATGGAGGTCATCGAGCAGCTGCCCGACCTGCGCCACGTCGTCCACCTCGAGCACCGCGGCATCACCGGACGCTACGACGACCCGCGGCTGATGTCGTGGGACGCCTTCCTGGCGCTCGGCGACGAGCACGCCGCCGCCCACCCCGGTGCCGTCGACGCGCTCACCGACGCCGCGGAGCCGGGCGACCTGGCCACGCTCGTCTACACGTCCGGCACCACGGGCCCGCCCAAGGGCGCGATGCTGACCGTCGCGAACGTCGAGTTCGTCGTCCACACGATCCAGCAGTCCGAGTCGTTCGTCAGCCCGCCGGCCGGGCCGAAGGACGTCGTGCTGTCCTACCTGCCGCTGTGCCACGTCGCCGAGCGGGTCTTCACGACCTGGTTCAACGCCGGCCTGGGCACGCAGGTGTGCTTCGCCGAGTCGATCGACACCGTCCAGCAGAACCTGCGCGAGGTGCAGCCGACGCTGCTGTTCGCCGTGCCGCGCATCTGGGAGAAGATCGTCGCCGGCGTCCACGTCCGCATGACCGGCGCCTCGCGGCTCAAGCGAGCCACGTTCGGCTTCTGGATGAAGGTCGCCGCCGGCATCGGCCGCGAGCTGGTCCAGAACGAGGGCCGTCACACCTGGCGCACCCGGCTCAAGTACGCCGCCGGCTGGCTGTTCGTCTACCGCCCGCTCAAGGAGCGGCTCGGCCTGGCGCACGTGCGGTACGCCGCGTCGGGCGCCGCCCCGATCTCGCCCGAGGTGCTCGTCTTCTTCATGGGCCTGGGCGTGCCGATGCACGAGGTCTACGGCATGACCGAGAACAGCGCCGTCGCCACCGCCAACATGACCGGACGCGTCAAGGTCGGCACCGTCGGCGAGGCCCAGCCCGGCGTCGAGGTGCGGATCGCGGACGACGGCGAGGTGCTCACCCGCCACGACGGCACGTTCGCCGGCTACTGGAACAACCCCGAGGCCACGGCCCGCACGATCGACCCGGACGGCTGGCTGCACACCGGCGACGTCGGGGAGTGGGTCGACGGCACGCACCTGCGGATCACCGACCGGATCAAGGACATCATCATCACCTCCGGCGGCAAGAACATCTCGCCCAGCGAGCTGGAGAACGCGCTCAAGGCGTCCCCCTACGTCAAGGAGGCGATCGTCGTGGGCGACCGTCGCAAGTACCTGACCGCGCTGGTCGGCATCGAGCTCGACACCGTCGGCAGCTGGGCCCAGCAGCGGCGCCTGGCCTTCACCACCTACCGCGACCTCACCGAGAAGCCCGAGGTCCGCGCGCTGGTGCAGCAGGTGGTCGACGAGGTCAACACCGCCTTCGCCGCCGTGGAGACGATCAAGCGCTTCACGCTGCTGCCCAAGGAGCTCGACCACGACGAGGGCGAGCTCACCGCCACCCAGAAGGTGAAGCGCTCGGTCGTCGCCGAGCGGTTCGCCGACCAGATCGAGCAGATGTACGCGGGGAGCCCCCAGTGACCGACTTCGTGCAGGCGCTCGTCAACGGCCTCGGCCAGGGCTCGGTCTACGCCCTGCTCGCCCTGGGCTACGTCATGATCTACAAGGCCACGAAGGTGATCAGCTTCGCGCAGCCGTCGCTGATGATCATCGGCGGTCTGTTCGCCTACCACTTCACCCGCGTGTGGGAGCTGCCGTTCTGGATCGGCCTGGTCCTGGCCGCCCTCTGCGGTGCCGTGCTCGGCATGGTCGTCGAGCGGCTCGCGATGCGTCCGATGGTCGGCAAGCCGGTGTTCACCCTGGCGATCATCACCATCGGCGTCGACATCGTGCTGCGCATCATCGCCAACCGGTACATCGGCGTGCAGTCCAAGATCGTCGAGTACCCCGGTGGGTCGGAGCGCCTCTCCGTCGGCGGCGTCTCGATCTCGCACCAGACGCTGGGACTCATGGTCGTCACCGCGCTGGTCGTGGTCGGCCTGCTGACCTTCTTCCGCAAGTCCCGCACCGGCCTGGCCATGCGCGCCACCGCGCTGGACCAGGAGACCGCGCTGGCCCAGGGCATCAAGGTCGGCACGATGTTCGCGCTGGCCTGGGCGATCGCCGGCGGCCTGGCCGCGATCGCCGGCACCTTCGTCGCCACGCAGGCGGCCGGCATCGAGCAGACCACCTGGATCATCGCGCTCAAGGCGCTGCCGGCGATCATCATCGGCGGCCTGGAGTCGATCAACGGTGCCGTCATCGGCGGTCTGGCCGTCGGCGTCGTGGAGGCGCTCACGGCGGTCTACCAGCCCGACGTCGCCCCGTGGCTGGGCGCCAACTTCGCCCTCGTCGCGCCCTACGCCCTCATGTTCGCCGTCCTGCTCGTGCGTCCGTACGGCCTGTTCGGCCAGAAGGAGGTGGAGCGCGTATGAGCCGCTCCGCACTGCGCAACCGTCCGCTCCTGCGCACCGCGTACACGCAGGAGATGGCGATGCTCAACACCCCGGCGAAGCGCCGCTCGGTGCTGGCGATCGTCGTGCTCGCCGCGCTGCTGCCCTTCGTCGTGACGGACGACCTGCTGCTGGTGCTGACCCTCGGCATGATCGCCGCGGTCGGGGCGATCGGTCTCAACCTCGTCACCGGGTACGCCGGACAGGTCTCGCTCGGGCACGCCTTCTTCATCGGCCTGGGCGCCTACACCGGCGCCGTCCTGGGCGGCGACCCCGAGGGGCCGGTGCTCGGCTACGGGCTGCCGATGTGGATCTGGCTGCCCGCCGCCGGCGTGGTCGCCGCCGTCGCCGGCCTGCTGGTCGGGCCGCTCGCCGTCCGGCTGCGCGGCCTGTACCTGGCCATCGTCACGCTCGGCCTGGTGTTCCTGGGCGACCACATCTTCCGGGAGGCCCGCGAGATCACCGGTGGCCCGGGCGTCGGCCGCCGTGGCCCGGAGCTGACGCTCTTCGGCATCGACTTCTCCCAGGACGGGGAGGTGCTCACCCGCGGACAGCTGCAGTTCCTGCTCGCGCTCGTGTTCCTGGTCGTCTTCGCCGTGCTGGCCCGCAACATCACGCGCTCGGGCGTCGGACGCGCGTTCGGCGCCGTCCGCGACCGCGACGTCGCCGCCGCCGTCATCGGCGTCGACCTGACGCGCACCAAGCTGCTGGCCTTCTCCATGTCGTCCTTCTTCGCCGGGGTCAGCGGCGCGCTGTACTACGCGGTCGTGGGCGTCTTCGAGCCCAGCGCGTTCAGCCTGCTGCTGTCGGTGCAGTTCCTGGCGATGGTGCTCATCGGCGGCGTCGCGACGATCAGCGGGTCGATCATGGGCGCCCTGTTCATCGCCTCGCTCGGCCGCATCTCCGGCGAGATCGCGCACTGGCTGCCGTTCATCAGCGACGCCTCGGGCAGCTCGGGCCTGCTGTCGGTCTTCCAGCTCGAGGCGATCCTCTACGGCCTGCTGATCATCGGCTTCCTCATCTTCGAGCCGCGCGGCCTGTTCGGCATCTGGCTGCGCGTCCGCAACTACTGGAAGGGGTGGCCCTTCTCCTACTGACCCCGCTCCACCTCCCGGCGCGGCCGTCGGCCGTCCACCCCGAAAGGAACCGTTCCATGAAGCTGCACACCCCCGTGCTGCGTGCGGCCGTCGGCCTCACGCTCACCGCGCTCGTCCTGACCGGCTGCCGCAGCGGCGGCGACGACGAGGGCAGTGGCGCCGTCGACGGCGTCAGCTCCGACGCGTGCCCGGCCAAGATCAACCCCGACAACGGCTGCATCTACCTCGGCGTCATCTCCGACCTCACCAAGGGCCCGTTCGCGCCGCTCGCCGTGCCGATCACCGACGCGCAGAAGGCGTTCTGGAAGAAGGTCAACGAGGACGGCGGCGTCGGCGGGTACGACATCGACGTCGAGAGCAACATCGCCGACGCCGAGTACAACCCCGAGGTCCACAACCGCAAGTACCAGGAGATGCGCAAGGACGTCGCCGCGCTCGCGCAGACGCTCGGCTCGTCCCAGACGCTGGCGATCCTCGAGGACATGAAGAGCGACGACGTCATCGGCGTCCCGGCCTCGTGGAACTCGGCGTGGGAGTTCGAGGACCAGATCCTGGAGAGCGGCGCGAACTACTGCTTCGAGGCCATGAACGGCGTCGACTGGGCGGTCGCGAACCGCGGCGTGAAGGCCAAGGTCGTCGCGGTCGGATACCCCGGCGACTACGGCGGAGACGCCGCGGCCGGCGTCGAGGCGGCCGCGAAGGCGAACGGCCTGGAGTTCAAGAAGATCGAGACCCCGACCGGCCAGGACAACCAGGCCGGCGCCGTGGCGGCGATCCTCAAGGAGAAGCCCGACCTCGTGGTCGTCAGCACCGGTCCGGCCGAGATGGCGACGCTCGTCGGCGGCACGGCCGCGCAGGGCTTCAAGGGCACCTTCGTCGGCTCGAGCCCGACCTGGAACCCGGCACTGCTGGACTCCGCGGCCGCGCCGGCGCTCAAGGCGCTGTACTTCCAGGCCGGCCCGTGGGGCCCGTTCGGCACCGACACGCCCGGCCACGAGGCGATGCGCCAGGCGATCGGCGAGGACGTCTCGCCCAACGACGGCTACACCGCCGGTTGGACGTGGAGCTACCCGCTGCTCGCGGCGATCAAGAAGGCCGCGGACGACGGTGACGTGACCCGCGAGGCGATCGTCGAGGCGGCCAAGAACCTCGACGAGGTCGACTACGAGGGCATCCTGCCCCCGGAGGCCGGCCGCACGACGGGCGAGCCGAGCGAGACCGCCTACCGGGCGAGCGTCATCAGCAAGGTCGACGAGTCCGCGCCGACCGGCGTGACGATGGCGCAGGAGCTGACGGTCGGCCCGACGGCCGAGGGCTACGACTTCTCCGAGCCCTGCTTCAGCCTGCAGTGACCCCTCCGGCGACCCCGGTCCGGCACCCGCCGGACCGGGGTCGTCGCACGTCTAGGCGCGGGCGGCCCACCAGGCGCGCAGCGCCTCGGCCGCGTCGTCCTCGCTCATCGGGCCGCGGTCCATGCGCAGGTCGAGCAGGAAGCGGTAGGCCTCGCCGACGACCGGCCCCGGCTCGAGGTCGAGGATCGTCATGATCTGCTGGCCGTCCAGGTCCGGACGGATGGACGCGAGCTCCTCGGCCTGCGAGAGCACCGCGATGCGCTCCTCGAGGTGGTCGTAGGAGCGGCGGAGCCGGGCGGCCTTGCGCTGGTTGCGGGTCGTGCAGTCGGCGCGCGTGAGGATGTGCAGCCGCTCGAGCTGGTCGCCGGCGTCGCGGACGTAGCGGCGGACGGCCGAGTCGGTCCACTCGCCGCTGCCGTAGCCGTGGAAGCGCAGGTGCAGCTCGACCAGCGTGCTCACCTGGTCGACGACGTCGTTGCTGTAGCGCAGCGCCTTCAGCCGCTTGCGGGCCAGCTTCGCGCCGACGACGTCGTGATGGTGGAAGGTCACCGCCCCGCCGGGCTGGAACCGCCGGGTGCGCGGCTTGCCGATGTCGTGCAGCAGCGCGGCGAGCCGGACGACCAGGTCGGGTCCGCCGAGCCGGTCCTCCTGCTCGATCGCCTGCTCCAGCACGGTCAGCGAGTGCTCGTAGACGTCCTTGTGCCGGTGGTGCTCGTCGCTCTCCAGGCGCAGCGCCGGCAGCTCGGGCAGCACGTGGTCGGCCAGCCCGGTGTCGACGAGCAGCGTCAGCCCGGCGCGCGGGTCACGGCCCAGCACCAGCTTCGACAGCTCCTCGCGGACCCGCTCGGCCGAGACGATCTCGATGCGGCCGGCCATGGCGGTCATCGCCTCGACCACGTCCGGCGCCGCGGTGAAGCCGAGCTGGGAGGTGAAGCGCGCCGCCCGCATCATCCGCAGCGGGTCGTCGTCGAAGGACTGCTCGGCGGTCACCGGCGTGCGCAGCACCTGCGCGGCCAGGTCGTCCAGCCCGCCGAACGGGTCGACGAACTCCAGCGACGGGAGCCGGACGGCCATGGCGTTGACCGCGAAGTCGCGCCGCGACAGGTCGCCCTCGATGTGGTCGCCGAACGCGACGGAGGGCTTGCGCGACGTGCTGTCGTACGTGTCGGCGCGGTAGGTGGTGATCTCGATCTGGTCGTCGCCCTTGCGCAGGGCGATGGTGCCGAACTCGCGGCCCACGTCCCACACGGCGTCGGCCCAGCCGGCCACGACCCGCTCGACCTGCTCGGGCGTCGCGGACGTCGTGAGGTCCCAGTCGACCCCCGGGCGTCCGAGGAGCGCGTCGCGCACCGGACCGCCGACCAGGGCCAGCTCGTGCCCGGCGGCCTCGAAGCGCCCGGCCAGCTCGAGCAGCGGGGCGGAGGCGACGTGGCGCTCGACGGCGGCGCGCTGCTCGGGGCTCAGGGTCGGGGACACGAGGGACCACTGTACGCGGCCGGCCCCTCTACGATGTCCGGGTGACCACGCCCGCCCGACGTCGACTCGCGGGTCTCCTGGCGGTGCTGGCGACGGCCGTGCTGGCCCTCACCGCGACCCCCACCGCCTCCGCCGCCACCGACCCCGACGACCTCCAGGTGCGGCTGACGGCGATGAGCCAGACCCAGCTCGTCGAGGGCGCGCCGCTCGTGATGTCGGGCACCGTCACCAACCGCGGCAGCGAGACCTGGACCGACGCGCAGGCCTACCTGGTCATCGCCCCCTCGCCGTTCACCACCCGCGCGCAGGTGCGCGACGCCGTCCGCAGCTCCACCGCCTACACCGGCGTGCGGGTCGTCGAGCTCGACGCGATCGCCCAGCTCGGCGACCTCGCCCCGGGCAGCACGACGTCCTTCACCCTGCGCGTCCCCTACGGCCTGCTCGGGGTCACCGGCGCCGACGGCGTCTACCCGACCGGCGTCCAGGTGCTGGCCACCGACCCCGAGGGCGTCCGCGAGAACCAGGCCGTCGCGCGCGCCACGACATTCCTGCCGAAGCTGTCCGGCACCCGGGCGCGCGTGCCGGTGTCGGTCGCCTGGCCGTTCACGAACCCCGACGTCCTGGGCAGCGACGGCACCTACCGCGACCCCGAGGCGCTGCTGGCCGCGGTGTCGCCGGCCGGACGCCTGCGCCACGTGCTCGACCTGGCCCGCACGTCGCCGGCCACGAGCACCTCGGTCCTGGACCCGTCGCTGCTCGTGGAGCTCGACGACCTCGCGCGCGGGCGCCGGCTGCCCGGCGAGCTCGAGCTCACCGACGCCCAGCGCCAGCAGGTCACGTCCTTCCGCGACGACCTGCTCGCCTTCGCGCGGCGCACCTCCCTGTGGGTCGTCGACTACGCCGAGCCCGACGCGCTCGCCCTGTCGCGGCACACCACGAGCGGCGCGCTGCCCGACGTCATCGCCGACGCCACGTCCCGCACGCTGGAGGAGCTCGGCCTCTCCGGCCGGCGGGTCGTGTGGAGCCGGGGCGTCGACACCGCGCTCGTGGCCGACGTCCGGCGCGAGGACGACCGCCCGCTCGTCGTCCCGAGCGACGCCCTGGAAGACACCGAGTGGTCCCAGGGCTCCGTGGTCGGCTACGAGGCCGACGGCGGCACCGTCCCGCTCGTGCTCCAGGACTCGGTGCTCGACCGCGTGCCGGGCGAGGACTCGGTGGTGGGCCTGCGCCAGTGGCTGGCGGCGGAGTCGGCCCTGGCCTCGCTGCAGCGCAGCGTCGACCCCGCGGCCACGACCGACGCCGTCGTCGTGCTGCCGCGCGGCTGGGACCCGGGGTCGCAGTGGCCCGCCGGCGACCTGGGCCAGCTCTACGACCTGCCGTGGGTGCAGGGCGCGTCGCTCGACACCCGGCTCGGCGGCACCGTCCCGCGCACGACGGCGACCGTGCCGGCCACGTCCGACGTCGACACGCTGTCCGTCGAGCAGGTCCGCGCCGCCGAGCGCCTGGCCGAGCGGCAGCAGGCGCTGAGCTCGGTGCGCAGCGAGGAGGACGACACCCTCGCCGACGAGCAGCTGGTCGCCATCGCCGCGTCGGCCCGTTGGCGCGACGACCCCACCGGCGGACGGGCCTTCGTCCGCGAGCTCGAGAGCCGACTCGACGCCGAGCTCGACGACATCAGCCTGGGCACGCCGCAGCAGGTCACCCTGTCCGGCAGCCAGGGGCAGTTCCCGCTGACCATCAGCAACGACACCGCCAGCCCGGTCACCGTCGGCGTCGAGCTCAGCTCCAGCCGTCCGGGACTGACGCTCGAGGACGTCGACCCGGTCACCATCGACGCCGGGGCGCGCTACACGTTGACCGTGCAGGTCGACGTCGGCGACCAGGGCTCCTCGACCCTGCGGGCGTCGCTGGTCACGCCGGACGGCGACCGCATCGGCACCCCGGTCGACTTCAACGTGCGATCCAGCGCCGTCGGCTCCGTGCTGTGGGTCGCGATCGGCCTGGCCGGCCTGTTCGTCGTCGTCGCGCTCGTGCGCCGCTTCCGCTTCCGCCGCCGCGACCGCCGGGAGGGCACCGCGTGAGCACCGACGAGCAGCAGGGCGGCGGCGAGCTCGTCCGCGCCAGCGCCTGGATGGCCCTGGGCACGATCGTCTCGCGGCTGAGCGGGTTCGTCCGGCTCTTCCTGCTCGCGTACGTGCTCGGCTCCGCGCTGGACGCGGACATCTTCAACAACGCCAACACGGTGCCGAACGCGGTCTACATCCTGGTCGCGGGCGGCATCTTCAACGTCGTCCTGGTGCCGCAGCTGGTCCGGGCGATGAAGCACGACGCCGACGGCGGCGACGCCTACGCCCAGCGCATCATGACGCTCGGTCTCGGCGTCCTGGCCCTGGCGACGGTCGTGCTGGTCGCCGCGGCGCCCTGGGTGGTGCGCCTGGTCTTCGCCGACAGCTTCTTCGAGCCCGAGCTCGCCGCCCAGCGCGCCGACGCCGAGCTGCTGATGCGCCTGTGCATGCCGCAGGTGTTCTTCTACGGCGCGTTCGTGCTGGCCGGGCAGATCCTCAACTCGCGGCGGCGCTTCGGCCCGATGATGTGGGCGCCGATCGTCAACAACCTGGTCGCCTGCCTCGTGCTGGTCGTGTACGCGGTCGTCTTCGGCGCGGCCGAGCGCGGCACCACGGACGTCGACGGCTTCACCACCGGCGAGGCGTGGCTCCTCGGCGCCGGCTCGACGGCCGGCATCGTGGTGCAGGCGCTCGTGCTGGTGCCCTACCTGCGCTCGGTCGGGTTCCGGTTCCGCCCGCGGTTCGACCTGCGCGGCACCGGCCTGGGCCACACCCTGCGGCTGGGCTACTGGACGCTGCTGTTCATCCTGGTCAACCAGGTCGCGTTCGTCGTCGTGAACCGCCTGGCCACGTCCGCCACGGTCTCGGGCGCCACCGACGGCTCGACCGCCGGCGGCTCGGCGGTCTACCAGATGGGCTTCCTCATCAGCCAGGTCCCGCACGGCGTCGTGACCGTCTCGCTGGCCACCGCGCTGATGCCGACGCTGTCGGCCCTGGCCGCCGACCGGGCCTACGCCCCGATGCGGGCCGAGCTCATGCGCACGCTGCGCCTCGCCCTGGCCGTCGTCGCCCCGATCGCCGTGGGCGTCGCCTGCCTGGGTCCGCAGGCCATCGCCCCGCTGCACGCCTGGGGCTCGATCGGCGACAACGCCGAGGTCATCGGTCACGCGGTGCAGGCCTTCGCGCCGGCGATCGTGCTGTTCAGCGTGCACTACGTGATGATGCGCGGGTTCTACGCCGACGAGGACACCCGCACCCCCTTCTTCGTGCAGGTGCTGGTCGCCGCCACGAACATCACGCTGGCGGTGACCTTCGTCCGCACGGTCGAGCCCGAGCTCGTCCCGGCCGCGCTGGCGCTCGCGTACGGCGGCGCCTACCTGGTCGGCTCGGTGGTGGTGACGACGCTGCTGTCGCGCCGCATCGGTCGCGTCCTGGACCCGGTCACGCTCCGCTTCCTCGTGCGGCTCGTCCTGGCGCTGGCCGTCACCGCCGGAGTCGTCCTGGCCGCGGTGCGGCTGCTCGACCTGGCCGGCCTGGACGTCGACCAGAGCGGTGGCGGCCTGGTCGCGCTGGCCGTCGGCGGCGTGCTGGGCGTGGCCACCTACCTGCTCGCCGGCCGGGTGCTGCGCATCGCCGAGATCGGCATGGTGCTGAAGGTCGTCGCGCGGCGCCGCTAGTCCGCCCGCGCGCCGCTGGCCCCATTGCCTAGGCTGGGCCCAAGCGGCGAAAGGGCTCGACATGGCGGACGCGCGGTTCCCCTCCTCAGGGGACCTCGTCGCGGGACGCTACGAGCTGATGGAACGCGTGTCCGAACGCCTCGGCGCCTCCACCTGGCGGGCCCGCGACCACGTCCTGGAGCGCAACGTCGGCATCGAGACCCTCGCCGCCGACGACCCCCGCGCCACCTCGTTCGTCGCCGCGGCGCGGGCCTCCACCGTCGTGGTCGACCCACGGTTCCTGCGCGTCCTGGACGTCCTCGACGACGACGCCGGGTTCGCCGTGGTCGTCCGCGAGTGGGCACGAGCGTTCCCGCTGGACCAGCTGCTGCGCCACGGCACCCTGCCGAACCGACGGGCCGCGCTCGTCGTCGCCGAGGTCGCGCTCGCCCTGGCCAGCGCCCACGAGCAGGGCCTGCACCACCGCCGGCTCACGCCCCACCAGGTGCTGGTGAAGCAGTCCGGCGCCGTCCGCATCGTCGGTCTCGGCGTCGCCTACGCCCTGGCTCCGGGTCCGGACGTGCGCGAGGACGGCCGCGACCCCGAGCGCGAGGACGTCCGCGACCTCGGCCGGCTGCTGTACGCCTGCCTGGCCGCGCGCTGGCCCGGCGGACCCACCGACGGGCTGCGCGCCGCGCCGACCGTCCACGGCCACGTGCTGCACCCGCGCCAGGTCGTCGCCGGTGTCTCGCGCGACGTCGACGACGTGTGCGACCGCATCCTCGGCGACCCGCCGCGCCACGGAGCCCGTCCGCTTCTGACCGCCCGCGACATCGCCCACGAGCTGCGCGAGGTCGGCGACGACGTCGTGCCCGACGAGCAGCCGAGCATGTCGCACCTGGACGGCTCGGACCTGCTGCGGATCGACCCCGTCGTCGTCCCGGCCGGCCCGCCTCCCGGCCTGGAGCCCCCGCGCCGGCGGCCCAAGGCGTACGCCCCCAAGCCGCCGACCGCGTGGCAGCGCGCGCGGGCCCGCGCCCGGCTCATGACCCACGGCGACCGGGCCCTCGTGCTGCTCGGCCTGGTCGTCGCCGTCGTGCTGTCGGGCACCCTCGGCTGGTTCGCGGCCCAGGTCGAGGGCGACGACGGCGGCTACGAGCCGCCCTCGGCCTCGGAGATCACCCGCCTGCCGGTCACCGAGGTGACCGCGATCGACCCCGAGGGACGCGACGGCGGCGAGAACTCCGCCGACGCGCGCCTCGCCGCCGACGGCTCGGACGCGACCGCCTGGCGCACCTCGGAGTACTTCGGGTCGGCCGACTTCGCCGGGCTCAAGGACGGCGTGGGCCTCGTGCTGGACCTCGGTGCCCAGCGCGAGCTGACGTCGGTGGAGGTCCGGGTCGGCTCCGGGCCCACCAGCCTGTCGGTCTACACCTCGTCGACGCGCAAGAGCGCCCCACGGTCCCCCGTCGGCATGCGGCTGGTCGCGAGCCGGCGCAACGTCACCGGCGCGGTCAAGATGGACCTCGAGGACCAGGTGCTCAGCCGGTACGTCGTCGTCTGGCTGCGGCGGGTGCCCGAGGTGCGTCCCGGGGTGTTCCAGGGCCAGGTCCAGGAGGTCGTCGTCCGCGGACGCCCGTGACGTCACGGACCGGAATACCCAGCGCCTAGACTGCGTTGACGCCAGCACACCACCCCGTCGTGGGTCGTCCACCGAAAGGTCGTCCATGTCCGACGTTCGCAACCTGATCATCATCGGGTCGGGCCCCTCGGGTTACACCGCTGCGGTGTACGCCGCCCGGGCCAACCTGAACCCGCTCGTGTTCGAGGGGTCGGTCACCGCCGGTGGCGCCCTCATGAACACCACGGACGTCGAGAACTTCCCGGGCTTCCCGACCGGCATCATGGGCCCCGAGCTCATGGACAACATGCGTGCGCAGGCCGAGCGCTTCGGCGCCGAGCTGATCGCCGACGACGTCACCGCCGTCGACCTCACCGGCGCGATCAAGACCGTCTCGCTGGCCGACGGCCGCACCTTCCAGGCCCACACGGTCGTCCTGGCCATGGGCTCGGGCTACCGCCGGCTCGGCATCGAGGGTGAGGACCGCCTGTCCGGTCACGGCGTCAGCTGGTGCGCCACGTGCGACGGCTTCTTCTTCCGCGACAAGGAGATCCTGGTCGTGGGCGGCGGCGACTCCGCCGTCGAGGAGGCCACCTTCCTGACCCGCTTCGGCTCCAAGGTCACCCTGGTGCACCGCCGCGAGGAGCTGCGCGCGTCCAAGATCATGCAGGAGCGCGCCTTCTCCAACCCCAAGCTGGAGATGGCCTGGAACTCCGAGGTCGCCGAGATCCACGGCGACGGACTGCTCGAGGCCGTCACGCTGCGTGACACGGTCACCGGCGAGACCCGTCGCGTCCCGGCGTCGGCGCTGTTCATCGCGATCGGCCACGACCCGCGCTCGGAGCTGGTGAAGGGCCAGGTCGAGCTGGACGACGAGGGCTACGTGCTCGTGCAGCCTGGCTCCACCGCCACCAACCTGCCGGGCGTGTTCGCCGCCGGCGACCTGGTCGACCACACCTACCGCCAGGCGATCACCGCCGCCGGCACCGGGTGCTCGGCCGCGCTGGACGCCGAGCGCTACCTGGCCGACCTGTCCCTCGCCGGTGCCCCCGCGCCGGCCGAGTCCCTCCTCTGACCCACCCCTCACCCGAAGGAGCCCTCGTGGCCAACATCGAAGCTGTCACCGACGCCGACTTCCAGAGCAAGGTGCTCGAGGCCGACGGTCCCGTCCTCGTCGACTTCTGGGCCAGCTGGTGCGGCCCGTGCCGTCAGGTCGCCCCGATCCTCGAGGAGATCGCTACGGAGAAGGGCGAGAAGCTCACCATCGTGAAGATGGACGCCGACGCCAACCCGGTCACCCCGGCCCAGTACCGCGTGACCGGTCTCCCCACGATCAACCTGTACTACAAGGGCGAGGTCGTGAAGTCGATCGTGGGAGTCCGCCCCAAGTCGGCGATCCTGTCCGAGCTGGAGGAGTACACCGCCTGAGCGGTCGCTAGAACGTCAAAGCAACAAGTCGACAAGGCAACTTGTCGGCTTGTTGCTTTTCTAGGACGTCTTCGGATCCATCAGCGCGACGATGCGCTCGAGGTCCTCGAGCGTGGCGAACTCGACCGTGATCTTGCCCTTGGAGCGACCGAGGTCGACCTTGACCCGGGTCTCGAACCGGTCCGAGAGCCGGGCCGACACGTCGGCCAGCTTGGGAGCCGTCGGGCGCGGACGGCTGGTGCGCCGCTCGGCGCGTCCGTCCGGTCCCAGGGTGACGATCTCCTCCAGGGCCCGCACCGACAGTCCCTCGGCGACGACGCGCTGGGCGAGCCGGTCCTGCACCTCGGCGTCCTCGATCGAGACCAGGGCGCGGGCGTGGCCGGCGCTGAGCACGCCGGCGGCGACCCGGCGCTGCACGGCCGGGGAGAGGCGCAGCAGACGGAGCGTGTTGCTGATCTGCGGGCGCGAGCGGCCGATCCGCCGAGCAAGCTCCTCCTGGGTGCAGCCGAAGTCGTCGAGCAGCGCCTCGTAGGCAGCCGCCTCCTCCAGCGGGTTGAGCTGGCTGCGGTGGAGGTTCTCCAGGAGCGCGTCCCGGAGAAGGTCCTCGTCCTGGGTCTCCCGGACGACGGCCGCGATGGTGTCCAGGCCGGCCTGCTGGTGGGCGCGCCAGCGGCGCTCGCCCATGATCAGCTCGTAGGCGTCGGTGCCGGTCTGGCGCACCACGACCGGCTGGAGCAGCCCGATCTCCTGGATCGAGTGCACGAGCTCGGCCATGTGCTCCTCGTCGAACACCTGGCGCGGCTGGCGCGGGTTGGGCACGATCTGGCCCAGCGGGATCTCGGCGAAGCGGGCGCCCTCGATCTCCTGCAGCCCGGCCTCCTGCGCCTCTGCCGGCGTCGCCGGGATCAGTGCCTCGAGCCCACGGCCCAGTCCACGTCGTGCCATCAGTCCTCCAGCCGTTTCGCCATGACGGTGATCTCGCGGGCCGCCTCCAGGTACGACAGGGCCCCGGAGGACGTGGGGTCGTAGGTGAGGACGGTCTGCTGGTAGCTCGGCGCCTCGGAGATGCGCACCGATCGGGGGATCGCCGTGCGCAGCACCTTCTCGTGGAAGTGCTCGCGCACCTCCTGCGCCACACCGGCCGAGAGGTTCGTGCGGGCGTCGAACATCGTCAGCAGGATCGTGGTGACCTGCAGGCGCGGGTTGAGGTGCGCCTGGACGAGGTCGATGTTGCGCAGCAGCTGCCCCAGGCCCTCCAGCGCGTAGTACTCGCACTGGATCGGGATCAGCACCTCGCGGCCCGCCACCATCGCGTTGACCGTCAGCAGGCCCAGCGACGGCGGACAGTCGATCAGCACGTAGTCGACCCGGCGCCCGGCCCGCTCGCGCACGTCCAGGTAGCTCTGGAGCGCCTTGTCCAGGCGGGACTCGCGAGCCACGAGCGAGACCAGCTCGATCTCGGCGCCGGCGAGGTCGATCGAGGCCGGCAGCACGTCGAGCGTCGGGTGCTCCGGGCACGTCTGCACCAGGTCGACGATGTCGTCGCCCTCGACGATCGCCTCGTACACGCCGGGCGTGCCCTCCGCGTGCGGGATGTTGAGGGCGGTGGACGCGTTGCCCTGCGGGTCGAGGTCGACGACCAGCACCTGCAGACCCCGCATGGCCAGGGCGGCGGCGACGTTCACGGTCGTCGTGGTCTTGCCGACCCCGCCCTTCTGGTTCGCGACCACGAAGATGCGGGTGTCCGCCGGACGGTCGAAGCGCTGCGTGCGCTCGACTCGGGCGGCGAGCTGCACGTGGTCGGCGGCCTCGCGTGCGAGGGGAGTGGCGTCGTCCAGTCCGAGACCCGCGCCGGGTCCGGCCAGGGCGCCGGCCGACGGTGCGCCGAGCGGGTTGTTCATCGAGGCGGCTCCTGCGTTTCACGTGGAACGGTCGGCTGCCAGCCCACGGGCTGGGGCGACGGCGGCGTCGTCCAGGGCCATCCGGTCGGCTCGCTCATCGCGCCACCTCCACCACGGTCGTCGGGTCGTCCTGCGGGCCGTACGTCGTCACCACGATAGACCGGGCACCGAGCTTCGTGAGCACGGCTCCGTCGCGGTCGACCTCGTCCGCGGCCGAGCGTCCCTTGAGTGCGAGCAGCACCCCACCGGGCGCCACCAGCGGCAGGCACCACCGGCCGAGGCGGGCCAGCGGGGCCACGGCCCGCGCCGTGACGACGTCGTACGTCTCGTGCACGTCCTCGGCGCGAGAACGCAGCACACGGACGTTGCTGAGCTCCAGCTGGTCGACGACCTCCTGGAGGAAGATCGTGCGTCGCTGCAGGGTCTCGATGAGCGTCACCTGCAGGTCGGGGCGGGCGATGGCCCAGACCAGGCCGGGCAGCCCCGCGCCCGTGCCGACGTCGGCGACCGTGACGCCCTCGGCCACGCGCGGCAGCACGACGGCGCAGTTGACCAGGTGCCGCTCCCACAGCCGCGGCACCTCGCGTGGTCCGATCAGCCCGCGCTCGACCCCGTCGGTCGCCAGCCGGTCGGCGTAGACGCCCATGGGCGCCAGCCGGTCGCCGAACAGCTCGTGCGCGGCGGGCGGGGGAGTCGTTTCACGTGAAACCGTCACGACGCGGGCAGCACGACCACGTGACGCGAGGCCTCGAGGCCCTCGGACTCGCTGCCGAGGCCGGCCTCGGCCACGACGTCGTGGACGACCTTGCGCTCGAACGGCGACATCGGGGCCAGGGCGACGCGCTCGCCGGACTCCTTGACCTGCGCGACAGCCTCCTCGGCCAGCTTCACGAGCTCGGCCCGGCGGGCGGCACGGTGGCCGTCGACGTCCAGCATCAGACGGCTGCGCTCGCCGGTCTCGCGGTAGACCGCGAGACGGCACAGCTCCTGCAGCGCGTCGAGCACCTCGCCGTCACGCCCGACGAGCGACCGGAGGTCGCCACCGACCACGGACACCGAGGCTCGGTCTCCGTCGACGTCCATGTCGATGTCGCCGTCGAGGTCCGCGATGTCCAGCAGGCCCTCGAGGAAGTCGGCCGCGACGTCACCCTCGCGGATCAGCTTGTCCTGGCTCATCGATTCCCCTTCCCTCCGCCGTTCGGCGGGTTCTGGCCCTTCTTGCGCTGGCTGCGCGGCTGCTTCTTCGGCTGCTGACGCTGGCGCAGCTGCTGCTCGGGGGTCTCCGGCTCCTCGGCCGGGACGACCTCGCCCTTGACGACCTTGCCCTTGGCCTTGTCGCGCTCCTGCTTCGCGGCGAACGCCGGCGTGCCGGGCGCCGGGTTGCGGCGGATCACGTAGAACTGCTGACCCATGGTCCACAGGTTGGTGGTGGTCCAGTAGATGAGGACGCCGATGGGGAAGGCGACGCCGGAGATGGCGAACACGAACGGCAGCACGTAGAGCAGCAGCTTCTGCTGCTGGGCGTAGGGACCGTTGAGGGCCTCGGCCGGCATGTTCTTGGCCATGAGCTGGCGCTGCGTGGTGAACTGCGTGGCGCACATCGCCACGACGAGGAACACCGCGAGGATGCGGGTCTCCCACAGGTTCGTGTTGACGAAGGTGTCGGCGATCTTGCCGCCGAGCAGGATCGCGTTGGACAGGCTCTCGGCCTGCTCGCCGGACAGGAAGCCGCGCGCACCCTCGGCACCGTTCTTGGCCGCCTGGTCGAGCACGCGGAACAGGGCGAAGAAGATCGGCATCTGCACGAGGATCGGCAGGCACGAGGCCAGCGGGTTGGTGCCGGTCTCCTGGAACAGCTTCATCTGCTCCTGGGCCAGGCGCTCGCGGTCGTGGCCGTACTTCTTCTGCAGCTCCTTGATCTTGGGCTGCAGCAGCTGCATGTTCCGGCTGCTCTTGATCTGCTTGACGAACAGCGGGATGAGCAGCGCACGGATCGTGACCGTCAGGCCGACGATCGACAGCGCCCAGGTCCAGCCGGAGTCGGGGTCCAGCACCTGGGCGAACAGCCAGTGCCAGGCGAGCAGCACGCCGGACACCGCGTAGTACAGCGGCGTCATGATGGCCGAGCCGATCGACCCTAGGAAGTCGAGCATTCAGTTCCTCCGTGACGGACGGGCACCGGGTCGAGACCGCCGGCGCTCCAGGGATGGCAACGAGCGAGACGGCGGACCGCGTACCAGCTGCCGCGCACGGAGCCGTGGGTCTGCACCGCCTCGAGGGCGTAGGCCGAGCAGGTGGGGTAGTAGCGGCAGACGTCGCCGTACATCGGGCTGATCACCAGCCGGTACCCCTTGAGCAGCGCGACCAGGACGTGCTTCACGACGTCACCAGACGTCGCGCGACGGTCGAGAGGGCGGAGTCGAGGTCCGCGCCGAGCTCGGCCGAGGTGGCTTGGGCGGCCGAGGGATGCGCGCGCACCACCAGGTGCGCGTCCGCGGGCAGCGTGTCGAGGCGCTCGCGCACCAGCTCACGCAGCCGGCGCTTGACGCGGTTGCGCACCACGGCCGGACCCACGCGGCGGCTCACGACGAAGCCGACCTCGACCGGGCCCGGGGCCGTGGACGCATGCACCACGAGATGCGAACGGCCCGCACGCACGCCGGAGCGCACGACGGACCGGAAGCTCGCACTCGCCCGCATGCGGTGCGCACGCGGGAGCAAGGCTCAGGCAGACAGCTCGGCGCGGCCCTTGCGGCGGCGCGAGGCGAGGATGGCGCGACCGGCACGCGTGCGCATGCGGAGGCGGAAGCCGTGCTTCTTGGCGCGACGGCGGTTGTTCGGCTGGTAGGTGCGCTTGCTCACGGGAGATCCTGTTCTTCGTCGACGGGCGGCGTGGTGCTCGATCGCCACCGCTCGCCCGCGGACAAGACGTCCTGCGGGCAGGCGGCAGTGGTCGTGACAACGACTATCCAACGGTACGGGTGCCCTCCCGTCCGGTCAAACTCGCGCGCAATAGACGATCCGACGTCGAGCGTCCAGACGACACGCCGTACCGTGGACCCCTCAACCAGCGAACCACTTGTGACCGAGCGCTCGACGCTGCTAGCGTCGCCGGGTCGCGGGGGCTTTTCCACAGCATCGAGGGCCCGGAGGCCCCGGACATGCACACCTTGTGGAAAATCATGTGGATGCGAACAAGGGGAGACATGAGCGATCCGGGGACCACCGACGAGAACGACGCCGTCGAGGCGTGGTCGCGCACCGTCGAGACGCTGTCCCCGGGGATGAAGGTGTGGGTCTACTCCGCCCGGCCGGTCACCCTCCACGGCAACACGCTCATCGTGGCCGTGCCCGACGACCTCACCCGCACCCAGCTCGAGACCCGCGTGCGGGCCGCGCTGGAGGAGTCGCTGAGCGCCGCCTACGGGCAGCCGATCCGCCTGGGGGTCACGGTGGACCCGTCGATCGCCGAGCAGCCTGGCAGTAGTCATAACGACTTGTCGACAAATAGATTTGACGTCAAGACGCCGGAGCCGTCCGTGGCCGAGGTGGAGGACGACGACGAGGACGACGAGGACGAGGAGTTCGTCCCCAGCTGGGCCGGTCGCCAGACCGCGGCCCCGCCCCGCAGCGGCTCGGCCGCCGAGGCCCGGCTCAACCAGCGCTACATCTTCGACCGCTTCGTCATCGGCTCGTCCAACCGCTTCGCGCACGCCGCTGCCGTCGCGGTCGCCGAGGCGCCGGGCAAGGCGTACAACCCGCTGATGATCTACGGCGACTCCGGACTGGGCAAGACCCACCTGCTGCACGCCATCGGCCACTACGTGCTCCACCTCTACCCGGGCACGCGCGTGCGCTACGTGAACTGCGAGGAGTTCACGAACGACTTCATCAACTCCATCGGCGACAACCGCCAGGCCGCGTTCAAGCGCAAGTACCGCGAGACCGACGTCCTGCTCGTCGACGACATGCAGTTCCTGGAGAACAAGAAGGAGACGCAGGAGGAGTTCTTCCACACCTTCAACGTGCTCCACAACGAGAACAAGCAGATCGTCATGACCTCCGACCGCCACCCGCGGTACCTGGACCACCTCGAGGAGCGCCTGCGCACGCGGTTCCAGTGGGGCCTGACGACCGACGTCCAGCCGCCCGACCTCGAGACCCGCATCGCGATCCTGCGCAAGAAGGCGGCCATCGAGAAGCTGACGGCGCCGGCGGACGTGCTGGAGTTCATCGCCAGCAAGGTCCAGACGAACATCCGTGAGCTCGAGGGTGCGCTGATCCGCGCGACGGCGTTCGCCAACCTCAACAACCAGACGGTCGACCTGCAGCTGGCCCAGATCGTGCTGAAGGACCTCATCCCCGAGGGTGGCGAGCCGGACGTCACGGCCGGGCTGATCATGGCCCAGACCGCCGCCTACTCGAACTTCTCCATCGACGAGCTGTGCGGCACCAACCGCAGCCGCAACCTCGTGCAGGCGCGCCAGATCGCCATGTACCTGTGCCGCGAGCTCACCGACATGTCGCTGCCCAAGATCGGCCAGGAGTTCGGCGGACGCGACCACACCACGGTGATGCACGCCGAGCGCAAGATCCGCAAGCTCATGGCCGAGAAGCACGCCGTCTACAACCAGGTCACCGAGCTCACCAACCGCATCAAGCAGCAGGCGAAGCAGGGCTGAACCGTCCCGATCGACCCGAAAGTGCCTCCCCGAATCACCCGGGAGGCACTTTTTTTGTGTTTACACAGCTGGGGACAGACCTGTGCACATCGCCGGACGGCTGTGGACGCGACGGGGGACGACGGTGGGTCGCGTGTGGGGACGAATGACACGTCCACACCCGACGGGGCGTCGTCCACGCGACCGCCCGCAACCCTGTCCACGGCCCGGCACCAGCTCCCACCTGCACAAACAGCGGTTTTCCACGACATCCACACCGGCTACTACGACTACGACAGAACTACATACCGGGCGAAGGGCCAAAGCAGGACGACCCGTGTTCCTGTGGACGTCGGGCCGCCGAGGTCCGGTATCCCCGACCCCCGGAGCCGTGGCAGGATTCGTGTCGTTCCCCCGCAGCACGACCTTCCGAGAGGCGACACCAGGTGAGATTCCGGATCGAACGCGACGCGCTCGCCGACGCCGTGGCATGGACGGCCCGCAGCCTGCCCCACCGTCCGAGCGTCCCGGTCCTCGCCGGCCTGCTCGTCGAGACCGGTCCGGACGGGCTCACGCTCTCGGGCTTCGACTACGAGACGTCCACCCGCGCCACGCTCCCCGCCGAGGTCATCGACGACGGCCGCGTGCTCGTCTCGGGCCGTCTGCTCGCCGAGATCGTGAAGTCGCTGCCGAACAAGCCGGTCGAGCTGACGCTGGACGGCACGAAGGTCGCGCTCACGTGCGGCGCCTCGCGCTTCAGCCTGCAGACGCTCCCGGTCGAGGAGTACCCGCAGCTGCCGACGATGCCCAGCTCGTCGGGCACCGTGAAGTCCGACGAGTTCGCCCAGGCCGTCGCCCAGGCCGGTGCCGCCGCCGGTCGCGACGAGATGCTGCCGCTGCTCACCGGCATCCGCCTGGAGATGGAGGGCTCGACGATCTCGCTCATGGCGACCGACCGCTTCCGCGCCAGCCTGCGCGACGTGGTCTGGGCCCCCGAGCAGAACGACGTCACCGCCCACGCGCTCGTCCCGGCCCGCGTGCTCACCGACACCGCGAAGTCGCTCGTCTCGGGCAGCGACGTGACCATCGCGATCGCCACCGGCGACACCGGCGACGGGCTCATCGGCTTCGAGGGCACGGTCGGCACCGGCACCCGCCGCACCACGACCCGTCTGCTCGAGGGCGACTTCCCGCGGGTGCGCCAGCTGTTCGCCACCCAGGGCGAGACGGTCGCCTACGTCGCGACCCAGTCGCTGGTCGAGGCCGTCCGCCGCGTCTCGCTGGTGGCCGAGCGCAACACCCCGGTCCGCCTGACGTTCTCCGACGGCAGCCTGCTGCTCGAGGCGGGCAGCGGCGACGAGGCGCAGGCCTCGGAGTCGATAGAGGCGACCATCGAGGGCCCGGACATCTCGATCGGCTTCAACCCCAGCTACCTGCTCGAGGGCCTGTCGGTCATGCAGGAGCCGGTGGTCCACCTGGCCTTCACCCAGCACACGAAGCCGGCCGCCCTGGCCGGCGTCCCCGAGGTCGGGGCCGTCCCCGACTTCGCGTTCCGCTACCTGATCATGCCGGTCCGGCTGCAGAGCTGACCCGGTCCACCACCCACCCCCACCCCCGCGAGGAGCTCTGGTCCGCGTGCACATCGGCCTCATCGGTCTCGGCAAGATGGGCGGCAACATGCGCACCCGTCTGCGCAACGCCGGCGTCACCGTCGTCGGGTTCGACCACAACCCCGACGTCCGTGACGTCGACTCGCTCGAGGCGCTCGTCGAGGCGCTGCCCGCCGACGCCCCGCGCGTCGTGTGGGTGATGGTCCCGGCCGGCGACCCCACCCGGGAGACCGTCCGCGCGGTCGGCGCCCTGCTCCGCGAGGGCGACGTGGTCGTCGACGGCGGCAACTCGCGCTGGACCGACGACGAGATCAACGCCCAGGTGCTCGACGAGCGCGGGGTCGGCTTCGTCGACTGCGGCGTCAGCGGCGGCGTCTGGGGCCTGGACAACGGCTACGCGCTCATGGCCGGCGGCTCGGCCGACGACATCGCCAAGGTGCAGTTCGCCTTCGACGCGCTCAAGCCCGAGGGCGACTCCGGCTTCGTCCACGCCGGTCGTGTGGGCGCGGGCCACTTCTCCAAGATGGTCCACAACGGCATCGAGTACGCGATGATGCAGGCCTACGCCGAGGGCTGGGAGCTGCTGGAGAAGGTCGACCTCGTCGACAACGTCACCGAGGTGATGGACTCCTGGCGCGAGGGCACCGTCGTCCGCTCCTGGCTGCTGGACCTGCTGGTCAAGGCGCTCGAGGAGGACCCGGGCCTGTCGAAGATCCGCGGCTACGCCGAGGACTCCGGCGAGGGACGCTGGACGGTCGAGGCGGCCATCGAGAACGCCGTCGCCACCCCGACCATCGCCGCCTCCCTGTTCGCGCGCTTCGTCTCGCGCCAGGAGGAGTCCCCCGCCATGAAGGCGGTCGCCGCCATGCGTCAGCAGTTCGGCGGTCACGCGGTGCGCGCGGCGCAGGAGGAGGGCCTGGACCCCGCCTCGGCGGACGCCTCCGACCCCGTCTGACATGCACGTCACCCGTCTGGCCCTGCACGACTTCCGCTCCTACGACTCGGTCGAGATCGAGCTCGACCCGGGAGTCTCGGTCTTCGTCGGCGCCAACGGGCAGGGCAAGACCAACCTGGTCGAGTCCATCGACTACGTCGCGACGCTGGCCTCGCACCGGGTGTCCTCGGACGCTCCCCTGGTGCGGGCCGGCGCCGACAGCGCGGTCGTCCGCGTCGAGGTGCAGCGCGGCGACCGGTCGGCGCTGCTCGAGGTCGAGCTGCTGCCGGGCAAGTCGAACCGTGCCCGGGTCAACCGCTCGCCGCTGCCTCGGGTGCGCGACGTCGTCGGCATCCTGCGCACGGTGATCTTCTCGCCCGAGGACCTCGCCCTCGTCAAGAGCGACCCGTCCGACCGGCGCGCGTTCCTGGACGCGCTCATGGTGCTGCAGACCCCGCGGCTGGCCGGCACGCGGGCCGAGTACGACCGCATCCTGCGCCAGCGCAACACGCTGCTGAAGACCGCCGGCCGCAACCGGCGTGCCGAGCTGAGCACCCTGGACATCTGGGACGAGAACCTGGCCACCGCGGGCGGGGAGCTGATGGCCGCGCGCATCCGGCTGCTCGACGCGCTCGCCCCGCACCTGGCCGAGGCGTACGTGAACGTCGCGGCCCTGGCCGCCGCGGACCGCCGCACCGCGACCGCCACCTACCGACCGTCGTTCGACCTGGCCGACGCGCGCGAGCCGGCCGAGCTGCGCGAGGCGATGCTCGCCCAGATCGAGCGCCGCCGTCCCGACGAGCTCGAGCGCGGCGTCAGCCTGGTCGGCCCGCACCGCGACGAGGTCGTGCTGACCCTGGGCGACCTCCCGGCGAAGGGGTACGCCAGCCACGGCGAGTCGTGGTCGTTCGCGCTCGCGCTCCGGCTGGCGTCGTTCGCCCTGCTGCGCGAGGACGGCGACGACCCGGTGCTCGTGCTGGACGACGTCTTCGCCGAGCTCGACCGCGGACGCCGCGACCAGCTGGCCGCCCTGGTCGGCGACGCCGAGCAGGTGCTGGTCACCGCCGCCGTGCTGGAGGACGTCCCCGGCGGGCTGACGGGACAGGTGTTCCACGTGGAACAGGGGGTGGTGAAGCGTGACTGACGGACCCGACGCGACCCCCGAGCGTCCGGCGGATCCCGCCCCGGCCGAGCCCTCCCCGGCCGAGCCCTCCCCGGCCGCGCCCGAGCCCGAGGACGGGCTGTCGCTGGCCCGCGAGATCGCCGACGCCTACCGCACCACCCCGAGCCAGCCGCGCCGCCGGCGCCGGTCCGGCGGACGCGCGGCCAAGCCCTACCGGCCGCAGCGGGAGGACGCGTCCCCGCTCGCGCAGCACCTGGACGCGCTCGTCTCGTCGCAGGGCTGGACCGACGACCTCGCGACCCACCGGGCGATCGGCGACTGGCCGCGCATCGTCGGCGACGAGGTGGCGCAGCACTGCCACGCGGTCGAGATCGAGGACGGCCGGCTCACCGTGCAGGCGGACTCGACCGCGTGGGCGACGCAGATCAAGCTGCTGGCCCCACGCATCCTGGCCCGGCTGAACGAGGAGATCGGGCAGGGCTCGGTCATCTTCCTGGACGTCCGCGGACCCCAGGGACCGAGCTGGAAGACGGGCCGCCGGTCGGTGCGGGGCGGGCGCGGCCCGCGCGACACCTACGGCTAGGCGCGCACCGGGCGGAAGCCGGCGGCCAGGGCCAGGGTGAGCGAGAACGCGACGCCGGTGCCGCCCAGCACCGCCGCGGCCTCGGCCGCGCCCGCCCATCCGTCGGTCGGCCGCACGCCCACGACCACCACGACGACGCCCGCGGCGACCGAGCCCAGCAGCGCCGTGAGCAGGGTCAGCAGCGCCGGACGCCAGCGGGTGGGGAGCACCAGGCAGACCAGGCCGAGCCAGGCCAGGCACACGAAGGCGGCGACGAGCAGGTCGGCCGGCCGGTGCCATCCGGCCACCAGCATCGACGTGCCGACGAACGTCGCCAGGAACCCGCCCGCGGCGCCGAGCACGGGGCGGACCGTGCGCGGCGCGACGAGCAGGGCGGCGACGAGCACGCTCGTCACCACCGTCGCGTGCCCGCTGGGCAGGCTGTTGTGGTCGCCGAGCCCGAGGTCGGGACGCTCCAGCACGCTGTGCTTGAGCACCTGGGTGGTCAGGTTGGCGCCGGCCACCAGGACGACGGCGGCGACGGCGAGACCGACGTTCCGCCGCGCCAGCGCGGTGACGACGCAGGCGGCGAGCACCGCGGCGGCCGAGCCGATCGACACGTAGCCCAGCACGCTGAGCAGGGTGTCGCGGGTGTCGGTGCCGGCCCACACCGCCTCCATCGCGTCCTGGTCGAGCTGCTGGCCGTCGGCGTCGAGCAGCGCGTGGCGGACCAGCTGCAGGACGGCGACGACCGCGCCGACGAGCGTGAGCACGGCGGCGAGCGGGCGGTGGTTCGGGTGCACGCCACCACTCTGCCGGGCCGTACCCAGCCGCGCGCCGCCGCCCGGCTCGTGGGCCGTCCACCGGCCGCCAGGACGTACCGGAGGTTGGTCGGCGGTCCACGAGCCGATCTGAGGGGCCGTCTCGTCCGTCTCAGCCGGGTGTGGACGGACGTCCACCGCGTGTCGCGAGGCACATGTGTCCCTCAGACGGCGCAGGAGGCCGGTACACTGGACTGGTGACGCAGACTCCGGATTCTCAGGGCCAGACGTACGACGCCAGCAACATCCAGGTCCTGGAGGGTCTGGAGGCCGTGCGCAAGCGCCCCGGCATGTACATCGGCTCCACCGGTGAGCGCGGACTCCACCACCTCGTCTACGAGGTCGTCGACAACTCCGTCGACGAGGCGCTGGCCGGCTACGCCAGCGAGATCCTGGTCGTCATGCAGGCCGACGGCGGCATCCGGGTCGTCGACGACGGCCGCGGCATCCCGGTCGACATCCACCCCACCGAGAAGATTCCGGCCGTCACGCTGGTGCTCACCTCGCTGCACGCCGGCGGCAAGTTCGGCGGCGGCGGCTACAAGGTCTCCGGTGGTCTGCACGGCGTCGGCGTCTCGGTGGTCAACGCGCTGAGCACGAAGCTGCACATCGACGTGAAGCGCGACGGCTACCGCTGGACGCAGTCGTTCACCTACGGCGTCCCGGACGGCGAGCTCGAGCGTCACGAGGAGACCGACGAGACCGGCACGACGAACACGTTCTACGCCAGCGCCGACATCTTCGAGACCACCGAGTACTCCTACGACACGCTCAAGACGCGCTTCCGCGAGATGGCCTTCCTCAACAAGGGCCTGCAGATCACGCTGCGCGACGAGCGCGACCACGCCGGCGAGGACGACGAGGACGCCGAGCGCGAGGTGACCTTCCGCTTCGACAAGGGCCTGGTCGACTACGTCGAGTTCATCAACTCCGGCAGCCGCGAGCCGATCCAGCGCGACGTCATCAGCCTCGAGCGCGAGGACGAGGCGGCCGGCATGTCGCTGGAGCTGGCGATGCAGTGGAACGCCACGTACACCGAGAGCGTCCACACCTTCGCCAACACGATCAACACGCACGAGGGCGGCACCCACGAGGAGGGCTTCCGCACCGCGCTGACCAGCACGGTCAAGAAGTTCGCCGACGCCAACAACCTGCTCAAGGGCAAGGACGAGCTCTCCGGCGACGACATCCGCGAGGGTCTCACCGCGATCATCTCGGTCAAGCTGGCCGAGCCGCAGTTCGAGGGCCAGACCAAGACCAAGCTGGGCAACAGCGAGGCGCGCAGCTTCGTGCAGAAGGCGGTCAACGACGAGCTCGCCGCCTGGTTCGAGCAGAACCCGAACGAGGGCAAGATCATCGTCCGCAAGGCGATGGACGCCGCCAGCGCCCGGCTCGCCGCGCGCAAGGCCAAGGAGCTGGCCCGCAACCGCAAGGGCTTCCTCGGTGGCGGCGGCCTGCCCGGCAAGCTGGCCGACTGCTCCTCGCGCAGCCCCGAGGAGTGCGAGATCTTCATCGTCGAGGGCAACTCGGCCGGTGGCTCGGCCAAGAACGGCCGCGACCCGCGCACCCAGGCGATCCTCCCGCTGCGCGGCAAGATCCTCAACGTCGAGAAGGCGCGGATCGACCGCATCCTGCAGAACGCCGAGGTCCAGGCGATCATCAGCGCGCTGGGCACCGGGGTCCAGGAGGACTTCGACATCGCCAAGCTGCGCTACCACAAGATCGTCCTCATGGCCGACGCCGACGTCGACGGTCAGCACATCACCACGCTGCTGCTGACGCTGCTGTTCCGCTACTTCTACGACCTCATCGAGGCCGGCAAGGTCTACCTGGCGCAGCCGCCGCTGTACAAGATCAAGTGGAGCAACCACGCCCACGAGCTGGCCTACTCCGACGTCGAGCGCGACGCGCTGCTGGCCGCCGGCGAGGAGGCCGGGCGCCGCCTGCCCAAGGAGGCGCCGGTGCAGCGGTTCAAGGGTCTGGGCGAGATGAACGCCTCCGAGCTGTGGGAGACCACGATGGACCCGGACGCCCGCGTCCTGCGCCAGGTCACCCTCGAGGACGCCATCCAGGCCGACACGATCTTCCAGGTCCTCATGGGCGAGGACGTCGAGCAGCGCCGCGACTTCATCCAGAAGAACGCCAAGGACGTCCGCTTCCTCGACATCTGACGCCGCCGCGTCCCGTCGACCTTCCACCGCACTCCACAGGAGCACCTGAACCGTGACCGAGACCCCCACCAGCGGCGACCGGATCGAGCCCGTCGGCCTGACCGACGAGATGCGGCGCTCGTACATCGACTACGCGATGAGCGTGATCGTGTCGCGCGCGCTGCCCGACGTCCGCGACGGGCTCAAGCCCGTCCACCGTCGCGTCCTCTACGCGATGTACGACGGCGGCTACCGTCCCGACCGCGGCTTCTCCAAGTGCAGCCGCATCGTCGGTGACGTCATGGGTCAGTACCACCCGCACGGCGACACGGCGATCTACGACACCCTCGTGCGCCTGGCGCAGCCGTGGGTGATGCGCGCGCCGATGATCCTCGGCCAGGGCAACTTCGGCTCGCCGGGCGACGACCCGGCCGCCGCCATGCGGTACACCGAGTGCAAGCTCGCGCCGATCGCCATGGAGATGGTGCGCGACATCGACGAGGAGACCGTCGACTTCAAGGCCAACTACGACGGCCGCTCGCAGGAGCCGACCGTCCTGCCCTCGCGCATCCCGAACCTGCTGGTCAACGGCAGCGCGGGCATCGCGGTCGGCATGGCCACCAACATCCCGCCGCACAACCTGCGCGAGGTCGCGGCGGGCGCCCAGTGGGCGCTCGCCCACCCCGACGCCGGGCGCGAGGAGCTGCTCGAGGCGCTCATGGAGCGCATCAAGGGTCCGGACTTCCCGACCCACGCGCTCATCGTCGGCACCCAGGGCATCGAGTCGATGTACCGCACCGGTCGTGGCTCGGTCACGATGCGCGCGGTCGTCAACATCGAGGAGGACGCCAAGGGGCGGCTCCAGCTCGTCGTCACCGAGCTGCCCTACCAGGTCAACCCGGACGCGCTCATGCGCAAGATCGCCGACCTGGTCAACGGCGGCCGCCTGCAGGGCATCTCGGACCTGCGCGACGAGTCCAGCGACCGGGCCGGCCGGCGCATCGTCATCGAGCTGCGCCGCGACGCCGTGGCCCGGGTCGTGCTGAACAACCTGTACAAGCACACCGAGCTGCAGACGAACTTCAGCGCCAACATGCTGGCGATCGTCGACGACGTGCCGCGCACGCTCACGCTCGACGCGTTCATCACGCACTGGATCCGGCACCAGATCGAGGTCATCCGCCGGCGCACCGAGTACCGCCTGCGCAAGGCCGAGGAGCGCGCCCACATCCTGCGCGGCCTGGCCAAGGCGCTCGACGCGCTCGACGACGTCATCGCGCTCATCCGCCGCAGCCCCACGGTCGAGGAGGCTCGCGGCGGCCTGATCGCGCTCCTGGAGATCGACGAGCTGCAGGCGAACGCGATCCTGGACATGCAGCTGCGACGCCTGGCGGCGCTGGAGCGGCAGAAGATCATGGACGAGCTCGCCGACTGGGAGCTCAAGATCACCGACTTCAAGGACATCCTGGCCAAGCCCGAGCGGCAGCGGCAGATCGTCAGCGACGAGCTGGCCGACATCGCCGACAAATGGGGCGACGACCGCCGGTCGATCATCACCGCGGACGCCGGCGACCTGTCGATGGAGGATCTGATCCCCGACGAGGAGGTCGTGGTCACCATCACCAAGGGCGGGTACGCCAAGCGCACCCGCACCGACCAGTACCGGCTGCAGAACCGCGGCGGCAAGGGCGTGCGCGGCGCGACCCTGCGCGGCGACGACGTCGTGGAGCACATGTTCTCCACCACCAGCCACCACTGGATCCTGTTCTTCACCACAGCGGGCCGGGTCTACCGGGCCAAGGCGTACCACCTGCCCGAGGCCGGGCGCGATGCCAAGGGCGGCCACGTCGCCGGCCTGCTGAGCTTCCAGCCCGACGAGGAGATCGCCCAGGTGCTGGCGATCCGCGACTACGACGCGCAGCCGTACCTGGTGCTGGCCACCCGCAAGGGCCTGGTCAAGAAGACCCGCCTGGTCGACTACAACAGCCCGCGCCAGGCCGGCGTCATCGCGATCAACTTCCGCGACGAGGACGACGAGCTGATCGGCGCCGACGTGGTCGGCCCCGACGACGACATCCTGCTCATCTCGCGCAAGGCGCAGGCCATCCGGTTCCGCGCCGACGACGAGCAGCTGCGCCCGATGGGCCGCGCGACGTCCGGCGTCACCGGCATGAAGTTCCGCGACGGCGACGAGCTGCTCTCGCTCTCGGTCATCCGGGCGGGCGACGAGGACGACGAGGACAAGCCCGAGCTGTACGTGTTCACCGTCACCGACGGCGGCTTCGCCAAGAAGACGCCGGTGCGCGAGTACCGCCTGCAGGGGCGCGGTGGCCTGGGCATCAAGGCCATGCAGATCAGCGAGGGACGCGGCGTCCTCGTCGGCGGCCTGGTGCTGGTCGACAGCGACGACGTCATCTCGGTCACCGAGCGCGGGCAGGTGACGCGCAGCCTCGTGTCGGGCGTCAAGGCGACCGGGCGTGGCACCATGGGGGTCAAGTTCGTCACCTTCAAGGGCGACGACCGAGTCGTGACCATCGCCCGCAACACCGAGAGCGCCGTCGAGGCCGCCATCGAGGGCGACGACGAGACCACCACCGAGTCCCAGGGGGATGACGCATGAGCGACCAGCAGGCCAGCCGAGGGCTCGGCCGCCAGGACGTGACCGCCGTGTCGCGGCCGCGCTCGGGTGCCGGACGCGCCGACGAGACCGCGGTCATCCCGGTCATCCGCGACGAGCAGGGCGACCGCTCGGCCGCGGCGGGCAAGGCGTCCACCGACGCCGCTCCGACCGCTAAGGCCGGCGCGAGCCGCGAGGCGCGGCTTCGCCTGGTGCGGCTCGACCCGTGGTCGGTCGTGAAGACCGTCTTCACCCTGTCGGTGGCGCTCATGATCGTGGCCGTCGTGGCCATGACCGTGCTGTGGTCGGTGCTGTCGATCGCCGGCGTGTGGGACCAGGTCAACTCGACCGTCACCGCCGTCCTGAGCGACGACAGCGGCTCCTTCGACATCAAGGACTACCTCGGCTTCGGCCGCCTGGTCGGGCTCACCCTGGTGATCTCGGCGATCAACGTCCTGATCTCCACCGCCGTCGCGGCCATCGCGGCGCACCTGTACAACCTCGCCGCGCAGCTGCTCGGCGGCATCACGGTCACGCTGGCCGAGGACGCCTGAGGCGCGACGGGAGCACCACCCCCACCCCGGATTGGGGACCGCGAGGTGCGTGGGGTAGTGTTTCTCGTCGGTACGGGCCTATAGCTCAGCTTGGTTAGAGCGCTTCCCTGATAAGGAAGAGGTCGCTGGTTCAAGTCCAGCTAGGCCCACCATCCCCACCCCTCCAGGAGGACCCCATGAAGAAGATTCTCGCGGTCCTGGCCGTCGGCGGCCTGGTGTTTATGGCCCGCCGTCGCAAGGCGAGCAGCACCGACGCGTGGGCACAGGGAACCGACTCCATCTGAGCCGGACCGCCACGGGGCCGTGGCGCAATTGGTAGCGTACCTGCCTTGCATGCAGGGGGTTAGGGGTTCGAGTCCCCTCGGCTCCACCCGATGAACAGGACCGCCGGTCGACGACCGGCGGTCCTTTCTGCGTCGTGGCCCAGGGCCTCGAGCCGGGCGCGCCGACGGCCCGCGTCCCCCGAGGGGCGCGGGCCGTCGGTCTCGGTGTCAGCGCACCCGCAGCCGGACCGTGTCGTCCGCCTTCAGGTACGACGACGAGCCGCGGTAGGACGCCTTCACCGTGAAGGAGCCCGGCCGGCTCGGTGCCCGCAGCCGGAGGCTGACCCGGCCCCGGTCCCGCTCGGAGACCCGCACGGTGACCGTGCGTCCGCCGATCGAGAGCCGGACGGTGCCGGTGGGCCGCAGGCTGGTGCCGGCCACGCTCAGCCGGACCTTGGCCACGAGCCGGTCACCGGTGCCGGCCGAGCGACGGTTGAGCGTGAGCTCGACCTTCGGCCGCGCCTTGCCGATCGCCAGCGCGACCTTCTTCTCGCCGGCGGAGGTGACCCGGTCGCCGGCGTAGCGGAAGGTGAGCGCGTGGCGTCCGACCCTGAGCCGGTCGGTCCGCAGCGAGAACGCCGCCGCACCCTTGCGCAGCGTCAGCCGCGACACCTTGCGCCCGTCCACCAGCACGTCGACCGTGCCGCTCGAGGCGCCGCGGGCCGAGCCGACGGCGACGATGCCGGCGACCTTCGTCCCGAGCCGCACCGAGGAGTCCGACAGCCGGACCGTGATCCGCGCCGCGTCCACCTTCACCGGGGCCTTGACCGAGGTCGGGTCGGACACGTTGCCCGCCTCGTCCGTGGCCCGGGCCTCGATCGTCGCCGCCTCGTCACCGGCCGGGACCGGCTTCGTGTACGGCGTCCAGGCGCCGTCGCCGACCCGGTACTCGACCGAGGCGACGCCGGAGCCGTCGTCGGTGGCCTCGACCGTGACCGCCCGCGAGGAGGCGTCCCAGGTCGCGGTCACCTTCGGCGCCTTGGTGTCGACGGCGACGTCGAGGGAGCGCGTCGGCTCGGTCTCGGAGTCGTCGACGCTGCGGTACTCGACCTTCGTGCGTCCCTCGGGGAGGGCGACCGGCGCGGAGTAGCTCTTCCACGTGGTGCCGTCGAGCGAGTACTCCAGCCGGGCGTCGTCGCCGCCGCGCAGCACGGACAGGACGAGCTGGGGCGCCTTGACGTACCAGCCGGCCTTGCCGTCGGGATCCTTCGGGTCGAGCGCCGCCTTGCTCTGCAGCACGACCTTCGCGACCGGCACGGAGCGGTCGGTGACGTGACCGGCCTTGTCCGTCGCCCGGACGTCGACGCTCGTGGCCTTGGTGCCGACGGCCACCGGCTCGGTGTAGTCCGTCCAGGGGCCGGTGCCGATCCGGTACTGGACCGAGGCCAGGCCCGAGGTGACGTCGCCCGCGGTGACGGTCAGCCTGCGCGTCTCGTCGTCGAAGGCGGTGTCGAGCGTCGGCGCCGTGGTGTCGACCTTGAGCGCGAGCGTGTGCGCGGCCTCCGTCTCGGACGCGTCACGGCCGCGGTACTGCACCGCCGCGTCGCCGTCGGGGACGGTGAACGGCGCGGAGTACGCCGTCCACGGACCGTTACCGAGGCGGTACTCGGCGACGGTGCCGGGCGCGCCCGACTCCACCTCGAGCGTCACCTTCGGTGCGCTGGAGTACCAGCCGTTCTGCCCGTTCGCGGTCGCAGGAGCGACGGTCGCCGAGGTGACGACCGGGGCCTTCGCGACGGCCAGCGTCTTCTCGTCCGAGACGTTGCCGGCGGCGTCGGTCGCCCGCATCGTCACGGTGTGGGCACCGCCGTCGAGGGCGAACGCCGCGGTGTACGGCGTCCAGGCTCCCGCGTCGATCCTGTACTCACGGGTCGCGACGCCGGACGTCGCGTCCAGGGCGTTGACCGTCGCCTTGCGGGTCGCGGCGTCGAAGGTGCCGCTCACCGTCGGCTTCACGGTGTCGACCTTGAACGTCATCGTCGTGGCGTCCCCGGTCGCGTTGAACGTCCGCGCCCGGTGGGCGAAGGTCGACGGGCCCTCGGCGATGGTCACCGGCGCGGTGTACGTGCGCCACTGGCCGCTGACGACCGAGTACTCACGCGACGCGTTGGCGGTGCTCGTCGTCACGGTGACCTTCGGCGCCGTGCGGTACCAGCCGTCCGTGCCGTCGGGAGCCGTCGGCGCCACCGTGGCCGCGCTCAGCGGCTTCGTGGACGCGATCGAGAAGTCGTCCACGACGATCTCGCCGACCGCCCCGATGTTGAGACCGAAGCTGATGCCGGTGGTGTCGTCGGGGATGGCCGGCGTGGTGAACGCCGCCGACGACCAGCCGGCACTGGCCGGGAACGACGGGCTGGACGTCCAGTAGCTCCAGGTGCCGGCGGTGTTGCGCAGGTAGACCTCGTACTGGGTCGGCACCGTGGACTTGTACCAGCCGCGGATCGCGTACTGGGCACCCTTGACCGCCTCGGGCGCACAGCTGCCCAGGTCGAGCGCGGGCGTCCACTTGGCGTCACCGTCGGTGTAGGCGGTCATCCTGACGCGGCCGGCCCGGCTGCCGGTGCGGCCGGGGCTGACCAGGTCGAACGCGGCGGTGTTGCTGCCCCAGCCGTTGGTCTGCCAGCAGACCGGCTTGCCGGCCTCGACGAGCGTCTCGAAGCCGGGGTTGGTCAGCCCGCTCGCGTCGGGGTTCGGGGTGGAGGTGCCGCCGTCGACCGCGGGCTTGTCGTCGCCGCCGACGACCGCACCCACGGTCCGGGTCTCGGTGCCGCGGGCCTTGAGCCAGTCCAGGAACTGGGCCAGCACCGTCGGGGTGACGTTGAGCTCCCCGCAGCCGCTCGCGCACACCCGGTGGAACGTGTACTGCACCCAGCCGCCGCTTGCGGCCTCGGCGTTCGTGACGCCGGCCTTGAGGTCGTCCAGGGTCCAGGTGTCGTCGTGCTGGTCGAGCGCCTTGGTCTCGTAGGGGTCGGCCGGCGGGATGGTCTCGGCCTTGGCGCAGCCGGCGCAGCCGAATCGCGACTCGATGTCACCGAGGTTGCGGGCGCTGTTGTAGCCGCAGTCCTTGACCGTCTGCTTCGCCGTCGCCGACATGGATGCGAACGGGTACGCGAAGCTGCGGACCTTCAGCCCCCAGCCCTTGAGGGTGGAGCGGTCCTGGCAGACCTCGCGCTTCACCTCGGCGGCGGGGAGGGTGGCCAGGTCCGGGTGGGTGACGGTGTGGCCGCCGACCTCGTGGCCGGCGGCCTCGAGCGCGAGCAGGTCGGCCTTGGACATGAAGCCGGCGGTGCCGATGGTGCCGGAGTTGACGTAGAAGGTGCCGACCTGGCCGCGGGCGGACAGCAGGTCCGCAGCGGTCTTCTGGTCGACGTTGCCGTCGTCGAACGTGAGGCTCACGACCGCGGTACCGGCGGCGCTGGCCGCGGTCGCCGAGACCACGACCGACAGGAAGCCCGCCACGAGCGCGAGCACCGCCACGAGGGCGGTGGACGTGCGCGCGGAGCGGGCGCGGGGGATGGATGTCGAGTGCACGGGGTGCTCCTTGTCTGCTGGAGCCCGCCGCCGGGGTGGACGTTCGTCGGCGGGCCGGACGGTCGCCGTCCGGCTCGGCCGGGGCAGGGTCAGGCGGCTCTCCCACCGTCGAGTCGGCGTCCGGCAGGGTCAACGAGAACCGGACAAGACTGCGGCCCCCCGCCCGGGGTGGACGGGAGGCCGCAAGCAGACGCAGGCGGGCCCCGCACCAGGAGGTGCGGGGCCCGCCGGGACGGCGCGGTCTAGCGCCGCAGGTGCTGCACGACCAGGCCGACGACGGCGCCGGCGGCGATGCCGGCGACGACGACGAGCGGGGCCTTGAGCCGCTGCTCGGTCGCCTCGACCTTGGCGGCCAGGGCGTCGACCGTGGCGGCCAGGTCGGCCCGGGTCTGCTCGATCTCGTGCTCGATGCGGGTGGTCTCAGACATGACGCTCCTTCGCGGCCTCGACGTCGGCCTTCACGCTCTCGACCCGGTTGCCCGGGAAGCTCGGCGCCTTGTCGACGTTCTTCTTGCCGACGAGCGCCAGGACGCCGGCGACGACGAACAGCACGACGGCGACGATCAGCGCGGCCAACCAGGCGTCGACCGCGGCGGCGAGCCCCAGGACGGCGGCGGCGATGAGCACGCCCAGGCCGTAGAGCGCGACGAGCCCGGCGCCGCCGAACATGCCGGCCCCGATCCCGTAGCGCTTGCCGGCCTCGCTCATCTCGGCGCGCGCCAGGCGCATCTCGTCCCGCACGAGGGTCGAGACCTGCTCGCTCAGCGCGCTGAGCAGCTCACCGGTCGAGCGGTCCTGCGGCGCGCCGGTCACGGCTGCTGGGGATCGACCGGGTCGCCGTGGGTCGACGACGGGCTGCCGGCGGAGCCGGACGGGCTCGAGCCGGAGCCGGAGTCCGAGGAGCCGGACAGCTTGCTGCTCGCGGCGTCCTTGGCCTGCGACGCGGCGTCCGAGGCCTTGCTGCCCAGGTCGCTGGCGGTGCTCTTGGCGTAGGTGGTCGCGTCGTCGACGGCGGACTGCACCTGGGGCTTGCGCCAGATCTTGTCGGCCTGGCTCTTGATCTGCTCGTAGCGCTCGCGGCCTGCGCGGGTGCCCAGCACGTAGCCGATGCCGGCCGAGGCCAGCAGGGTGATCTTCTTCACTCGTACCACTCCTATGAGTCGGTGGGCGGACCTCCATCGTGCGACGGGTCGGCTCGGCGCGCCTCTCGAAGCGTCCGCGTCCGGACGAGCAGGTGGACCGCGACGCCCGCCACCAGCGACCAGAACGCGGCCCCCACCCCGGCCAGCGCGGTGCCCGACGCGGCGACGACGAAGGTGACCACGGCGGCCTCGCGCGACGCGGGGTCGGACGTGGCCGCGGCGAGCGCGGCCCCCAGCACCGGGACGAGGGCGAGGCCGGCCGCGGCCTGCACGACGCCCGCGGGGGCGGACGTCACGAGGCCGACGAGCGAGGCCGAGACGACGGCGAGCACGAGGTACGCCCCGCCCGCCGACACGGCGGCCCGCCAGCGACGGCTGGGGTCGGGCCCGGCGTCCGGCCCGGCGGCGAGCGCGGCGCTGATCGCGGCCAGGTTCACCGCGTGCCCGCCGAACGGCGCGGCCACGGCGGTGCCCAGGCCCGTGGTCAGCATCGCCGGGCGCCACGGGACGTCGTAGCCGTGCGCCTTCATGACCGCGACGCCCGGGACGTTCTGCGACGCCATGGTCACCACGAACAGGGGCAGGGCCACGCCGACCACACCGCCGACCGTGAGCACCGGCGTGGTCCACGACAGGTCGGGGGCGACGACCAGGGACGCGTCCGGCCCGGCCGCGACCGCGACGACGAGCGCGGCCACGAGGGCGCCGGGCGCGGCCCAGCGCGGCGACAGCAGCACCAGCACGAGCCAGGTGGCCAGCACCGGCACCACCGGCCAGGCGTCCTGCTCGAGCGAGCGCACCGGGGCCAGGCACAGCGGCAGCACCACGCCGGCCAGCATCGCCTGGGCCACGGGCACTGGCACGCGGGCGACCAGCCCGCCGAGCGCCGGCCACAGCGCGGTCAGGAGCACGAGCAGCCCGCAGACGCCGAAGCCACCGACCGCGGCGGCCCACCCACCGTCGACCGTGCCGGTCGAGGCCAGCAGGGCGGCGCCGGGCGTGGACCAGGCCAGCGTGAGCGGCTGCCGGGTGCGCAGCGCGAGCACGAGCATGCCCACGCCCTGGACCGCGCACAGCACCAGCAGGCCGGAAGCCGCCTGCTCGGTCGAGGCGCCCACCGCGACGAGGCCGGCGAGGACGACGGCGAAGGAGCTGGTGAACCCCACGAGGGCGGCCACCAGCCCGGCGACGTACGGACGGCTGTCGCGCATGCACCCTCCGATCGGCGCGGGACGCGACGAGCCTAGGGCGTCCGCGCCGGCCGGAGGACCGGACCGCTCAGCGTGGGATGACCGAGAACAGGAACTTCTTCTTCACCATGACCCAGAGGGTCAGGATGACGACGGTGTGGACCAGCACGCCCTGCCAGATGCTCATGCGGTCCAGGCCGGGGATGTTGCCCACGGCGAGCACGAAGAACACGTGGACGATGAACACGTACAGGCTGGCCTGGCCGAGCGGGATCCACAGCCAGCCGATCACGGCGTTCACCGGCTTCCAGCACGTGGTCAGGAACGCGTACGCGACCACGAGCATGACGGCGAGGTCGAGCAGGCGGCCCCACTGCAGGAACACGCGGATGTACGCGTGGTCGTACAGGTACCCGTAGGCGTTCGCGGGGAGCAGGTCCGGTCGTACCTCGACGCGGTGGCACAGCCACAGGTAGCCCAGCGCGGCGGCGTACCCGACGACCACGACGCCCACCAGCACCTTGCCCAGGCGCGTGGTGAGCGCCCGCTGGACATGGCGCCGGTAGTGCCCCAGCACGAGCCCGTGCATGAACGGCAGCTGCCAGGTCAGCAGCGGGAAGACGTCCTGGAACTGCGAGGGCAGCACGCGGACGCTGTACGCCGCGTCGAGCAGGTACAGCCCCCAGCTCACGGCCAGCACGAGCCACCACATGCCGCGCCGGACGAACCACATGATGACCGGCAGCAGCAGGCTCAGGACCACGAACAGGCCCATGATGTTGAAGACCCACGGACCGATCTGCAGGAGCAGGAGCTGCTTCACCGCGTACCAGGGCGGCGGGTAGTCGAACAGCCGCGGCGCGTTGGCGTACAGGTCGTAGACGAGGCCCTGCGCGCCCTCGCCCTCGCTGCCCGTGCCGCGGTCGGTGAACGTGGTGATCACCGAGGCGTCGACGAACGGCAGCAGGCTGAGGAGGTAGACGATCATCACCACGGCCAGGGCCACGAGGTACTGCTTGCGGGCGCGGCGCAGCATCATCACCGCGGTGGCCCACTCGCCGAACCGCTTCACGGTGGGGGCGTAGATCATGCCCAGCACGACGCCGGAGAGCAGCACGAACATCTCCGCGCCGGTGATCGCGCCGATCGCGTTGAGCGTGACGTACGAGTACGGACCGCTGACCTCGATGTGGGTGATGACCACGGCGAGGATGATCCAGCCGCGGAACAGGTCCAGCCGCCGGTCGCGCGGGTCGTCCTCGTCCGGGTACCGCCACGACCGGAGGTACCGGCCGGCGAACCCGGAGAACAGGTAGGCGACGGCGAGCAGGACGACGCAGAGGACGATCCAGCCCATCTCGGCGCTGACGTCGTCGGGCTGCCAGCCCTGCTGGCTCGCCTCGTTGCCGGACTCCTGGTCCAGCACCCGGGTGACCGGGCCCAGGTCGACGCTCGAGTCCTCGAGGTCGGCACGCAGGTCGTCGGCCAGGTCGTCGCGGTGGACGGCGCGCCAGTCGACCACGTCGCCGTCGGCCTCGGCCTCCTGGCGGCGCAGCTCGAGCCAGGTGACGCCGTCGACCTGCGGGTGCGACGGCAGCTCGGCGAGCACCTGGCGCCACCACGTGCGCTTGACGTCGAGCTCGCCGTCGCCGCCGCGCGCCTCGACGTTGTAGAGCGCGCCGGTCTCGACCAGCATCGGCTTGTCGCGACCCTCGGCGAACCGGTCGTAGAAGGATCGGCGGCGGCGCTCGTCGCCGTAGCCGGCCTGCTCGTCCAGCCGGGCGGCGAAGTCGCCGTCGTCGGGCCGGACGTTCTCGCCGAAGTCCTGCACCTCGCCGAAGTGGTACAGCGACAGGCCGACCCAGTCGACCGCCTCGTCGCCGGGGTAGTACGGCCCGTAGGGGTCGTCGGCCTCGGTGACGTCGCCGTCGTCGTCCGTGTCGAGGGCGGCGGACCGCTCGGGGTCGACCGACTCCAGGGCGCCGTACGCGGTGCCGTACGGGTAGCCGGCGCCGTAGGCCGGCGACCAGACCATGGCCGCGTTCGGCGCGTCGGCGTGGACGGCGTCGGCCACGACGCGGAAGGCGCGCCGGTAGTCGGTGGGCGACTGGCCCCAGGTGACCCAGCTGGCGTTCATCTCGGGAGCGAAGCGCACGAGCACCTCGGCGTCACGCTCCCGCTCGAGCCCGGCCAGCCGGTCGGCAAGGCGCTCGGCGTCGGCCTCGGTGAGCTGGTCCAGCGGCACCTGCGGCTGCAGCTCCACGACGGCCACGGCACCCTGCGAGGTGGCCTGCTGGACGAACTGGTCCAGGTAGGTGACGTCGTCGGCGGCGAGCGGGTAGTGGACGCGCTGCGCGTACAGCGACGGGCTCGCCCCCAGGTGCTCGGCGTAGCCCGTGGCGGTCTGCTTCTCCCAGTCCAGGTTCGGGCCGAACCAGGCACGGTCCGCGTCGGGCCCGTCCGGGACGGCCTGGGCGGGCGCGCCGACGAGGGTCAGGAGCAGGCCGACGAGAGCGGCGAGCAGGACGTGGACGGTCGTGGGGGGACGACCGCTCACGCGCCGCCCCGCCGGCAGCTCAGCCGCCACAGGTTGCGTCCCGAGGACCGCTCGTAGTCGAGCTGGTCGACCGCGGCCAGGGCGAGCGCGAGCCCGCGGCCGGACTCGGCGTCCAGGTCGGGCATCGTCACGTCGCTCAGGTCGATCGCCGCCGGCAGGCCGTTGTCGACGAACTCGGCACCGACCTCGTCGGGGCTGCACCAGACCGACACCTGCACCCGGCGGCTGTCCGAGCCGGGGGCGTCGAGCCGGCGGGTGTGCCGGACGATGTTGCCGATGATCTCGGCGACCGCCGTCTCCACCCGGATGCGGTCGAGGTCGCCGACGTCGGGCACCTGCTCCCACAGCTCCTGCAGCAGGTCGTGGGTCTGGTCGACCGCGGTCTCCTCGACGCCGGTCGCGAGGGTGAGGCGCACCGGCTCAGCCATCGAAGGCTCCGTCCACCGACTCCCGCGGGCGCAGGACCTTGTCCATGTTGGTGAGTCCGAGGACGGTCACCACCTGCTGGGTCGGCCGGGCGATCCGCAGGTCGCCGCCGGCCTGCCGGGCGGACTTGAGCCCGGCGACCAGGGCGCCGAGCCCGGACGAGTCCAGGAACGTCGTCTCGGCCAGGTCGACGACCACCTTGGTGGTGCCGGCGTCGACGAGCTCGGCGACCGCGGTGCGCAGCTGCTTGGCCGAGACCATGTTCAGCCGCCCCTTCGGCGTCACGATCCCGATGCCCCGGGCATCGGTCCTCACGTCAAAGTCGGTCATGGTCCTCCTCGAGGTCGGGCTCGAACCCTCGGTAGCGAGCCGCGCGGATGATGATGCTGAAGATGGCCAGGTCGAAGATCACCCAGAGGGTGTTCAGCGACCAGCCCACGAGCGTCGCCTGGCCCACGGCGTACCGCACCGCGCCGATGACGGCGGCGCCGGCGAGCGCACCCATGGCCCACAGCTGCGGGCGCACCAGGTGCCAGGCCGGGCCGGTGCTGGCCGGCCGGGTCTTGGGGGTGACGGCGAAGTCGAGGTCGCGGCGCAGGAACACGTTGCCGAAGGCCGAGGTGAACGCCTTGATCCAGGTCGGGAACAGCGCCAGCGAGTACTGCTGCCCGCGCCACGTCGGGCGTCCGGCCGCCACCACCACGAACAGCAGCTGGTTGACGATCAGGAACGGGACGAGCCGGATGAAGAAGTCCGGCCCGTAGGCCTGGACCGGCAGCACCCCGACGGCCAGGTACAGGATCGGTGCGGCGAGGTAGACCAGCGCGGCGAAGCCCGAGAGGTACGACCACATGGTGGCGAAGTACATCAGCCGCTGCGACCACCTCAGCCGGCGCTGGGCGAGCGGGTTCTCGCGGAACAGGACCTGCATCGTGCCCTGCGCCCAGCGCAGGCGCTGGGTCAGCATCGTGGGCAGGTCCTCGGGCGCGAGGCCGTGCGCGAGCACCTCGTCGTGGTACGCGGTGCGCCAGCCCAGGCCGTGCAGCCGCATGCAGGTGGCCATGTCCTCGGTGACCGAGATGGTGGCCAGCGGCATGACCGGCTGGGCCTCCTCGCCGCGGTCGACGTCGACCGCCGACACCAGCGCGGAGACGGTCTCGACCGCGCCCAGCGGCGACCAGTCGCGCGAGGCCATGTGCTCCAGCGTCGTCTCGTCGATGGTGGCCAGGCCGGTGCCGCCCTGGGCGTCGGCCTGCTGCTCCATCGCCGCGATCTCGGCCAGGTCGGCCTGCAGCGCCTGCAGGTCGGCGTCGACCAGGGTGCGCCGCACGTCGTCCATGCGGCGCTGGAAGCGGTAGGTGACGTCGGCCAGCGCGATGCCGCGGGCGATCTCGCGCCGGGCCCGGCCGATCTCGTAGCCGACCAGGTCGAGCGCGCGGCGGGCCGTCTCGTCGTCGGGGCCGAGCTCCTTGCGGGCCCGGGCCAGGACCCGCTTGGCGGTGCGCAGGGCGCGGTGGACGCCGATCTCGACCTCGCCGGCGTAGCGCGTGACGCCGAGCATCATGAGCGCCTCACGCCGGATGACGGCGTTGGAGCCGCAGAAGAACGCCGCGTTCCAGCCGTCCTTGCCCTGCTGGATCGGGCCGTAGAACAGCGGCGCCTGGCTGCCGAGCGGGTCGTCGTCGGGGACGTTCTCGAACCACTGCGGGGTCTGCACCAGGGCCATCTGGTCGTCGCGGAACCAGCCGAGGGTGCGGTCGAGGATCTCGGGCTTGGGCACCTGGTCGGCGTCCAGGATCAGCAGGAACTCACCCTCGGTGGCCAGCAGCGCGTTGTTGAGGTTGCCGGCCTTCGCGTGCCGCGGACGGTCGGGGGTCCAGTCGCCCGAGCGGTTGATCACCCCGATGCCCTCGGCCTCGGCGACCGCGCGCAGGTCGTCGCGGTTGCCGTCGTCCAGGATCCAGGTCGTGTGCGGGTAGCTGATGGCCTGCGCGGCACGGGCGGTGCGCATGACCAGCTCGATCGGCTCGTTGTAGGTCGTGATGAAGACGTCGACCGTGGCGTCCTCGGGCGGGGCCGGCGGCTCGCCGCGCTCCTTGAGCCGCCACATGGTCATGCCGAACAGCAGCGAGTCGATGAGGCTGTAGGTCTCGGCGACGACGAGCGGGACGGCGATCCACCACGCCGACCAGTGCACCGAGAACAGCCAGCGCCACAGCACGTAGTTGACGCCCAGGACCGCCGTGAGGACGACGATGACCCGGATCAGCAGGAGGCGGCGGCTCACGCGGACCGCCCGGCCGGACGGCGGCACACCACCAGGGCGGTCACGTCGTCGACCGGGGTGCGGTCGATCGCCAGCATCATGATCTGGCCGAGGACGTCGCGCGGGTCGTCCGCGCTGTGGAGCAGGGCCGCCAGGGGAGGCATCCAGTCGTCCGGGTCGTCGAGCAGGTCGAGCACCCCGTCGCTGAAGACGAGGACGCGGTCGCCGTCCTCGACGGTGCGCTCGTGCTGGTGGAACCCCGAGCCCGGCATGACGCCGATCGGCAGGTCGCCGCCCGAGAGCTGCTCGTAGCTGCCGTCGGCCCGCACGAGGAGCGCCAGGCCGAGCCCGGCGTCGGCGTAGCGCAGGTTCCCCGTGGTCAGGTCGACCACGCCCTCGAACAGGGTGACGAACGAGCCGGCCCGGTCCAGGTCGGACGCCGCGCCCTGCTCGAGCCGGTCGAGCACGAGCCCGAGGTCGGCACCGTGGACGACGGCGAGGTGGGCCGAGCGCAGCGCGACCCGCATGCCGGCGCCGATGAGGGCGGCCGCGGTGCCCTTGCCCATCACGTCGCCGAGGCCGAAGTGCAGGACCTCGTCCTCGAGCGCGTAGTCGAAGTAGTCGCCGCCGACCGACAGGGCGGGCAGGCAGATGCCGTCGACGTGCCACGAGCCGCGGTCGATCGGGGCCGAGGGGAGCATCGAGACCTGGGCGTCGTGCGCGCGGGACATCTCGGCCAGGGCGAGCACCTCGACCTCGGCCCAGGCGCCCATCTCGGCCAGCAGCCGCTGGTCGCGCTCGTCGAACTCTCGCGGCTCGTGGTCGTAGACGCAGAACGTGCCCATCACGTTGCCGAACGGGTCGCACAGCGGATGGGCGGCGTAGAAGCGGAACGGCGGGTCGGCGTGGACCAGCGCGAGGTCGCGGAAGCGGGGGTCGGTCAGGGTGTCGCGGGAGACCACGCTGCCGCCGATGCGGACCGAGCGGTCGCAGAAGGTGTCGCGCCGGGCCATCGGACGCGCCTCCATGCCGATCGCGGAGGGGAAGCGCACGAGCTCGCCGTCGAGCATCGTGATGGAGGCCAGCGGGACCCCGAACGCGACGGTCGCCATGCGGGTGATGCGGTCGAGCCGCTCCTGGTGGGCCTGGTCGAGGATGCCGACGCTCTCGACGACGCGCTGTCGTCGTTCGTCGACCGGCCCGAGCCCGTCCGACACGAGTGCCACTGCCGGCCCCTTCCCCGAGTGGTGCTTGTGACCGACACCCTAGGGCGGGGACGGGCCGAGCACAGTTCGAGGCCGGGAGGGGCGTTCAGGCCCGGGCGTCGTCCTCGGGGGTCTCGTCGTCGTCGGCCGGCTTGCGCAGGGCCTGCGACAGCGACGACACGACGTCGTCGTCGGGGGAGGCGGCGGCCTTGTTGCTGGCCTCGACCTGGACAAGCACCTCGGTGCGGTGGACCGCCACGGAACGCGGCGCGTCGATGCCGATGCGGACGACGTCACCGCGGACGTCGAGCACCGTGATCGTCACGTCATCGCCGATGGCGATGCTCTCGCCTGCGCGGCGGCTCAGAACCAGCACCGTGCGAGCCTACCGCGACTAGGACTGGAGAGGCGCAGCCAAGGGGTGGTCCTGGTCCTCCAGGACGACCTGGGCGGCCCGGCGCGTGCGGACGTTGATGACCAGCGGGGCGCGCAGGTTGACCGTGGCGGTGGCCAGGCCGTCGGGCGCGCTGAGCAGGACGAGCAGCAGCACGTCGCTCTCGGCGGTGATCTCCAGGTCCTCGACGACCTGGTCGCTGACGACCGGGGCGTAGTCGGGGTAGAAGACGTTCGGCGGCACGACCAGGAAGCGCAGGTCGGTGTCGTCCAGGCACTGCAGCGTGCGCAGCAGGCTGTCGTGGTGGTCCACGATCGTGAAGTGCCGGGCGGCCGGGAAGCCGAGGATCGGCTGGACCATCTCGAGCGTGGGGACGGTCTCGACGGCGGGCGCCTCGGTCGTCGCTGCAGTCATGTCACGCACCTTCGTCGTCGGGCCGCTCATCGCAGGAAGTCCATGAGGCTGGGCTGGATGACCTTGGAGGTCGCGGCCAGGGCCGCCTGGTAGGACACCTGGTGCATCTGCACCTGCATCATCGCCTCGGCCAGCTCGACGTTCTCGAGCTCGGAGACGTTGGAGTTGAGGGACAGCACCGAGTCCTTGGCCGCGTCGATCGCGCTCTCGACGCGGTTGGTGCGGGTGCCCACCGACGACAGCTCGTCGATGATCTTGCCCTTGCGGGCGTCGACCTGGTCGATGCCGGCCTGGATCGCGGTCTTGTCCCCGGCTCGGATCGCGTTGGCCAGCGCGTCGAGCTCGGCGAACATCGAGGTCGCGCCGCTGCCGAACAGCGCGGCACCGTCGGAGTTGATCGTCACGTCGACGCCGTCGGCGACCGTGCGCTGCACGGCGCCGGTGGTGCCGATGAACGTGCCGTCGTCGGCGAAGGCCTTGTCGCCGGCGGTGATGCCGCCGAAGATCGGGCGGCCCAGGTAGGTGGCGTTGGCCTCGGTGAGCAGCTTGTCGCGCAGCTGCTCGACCTCGACGGCCAGCGCCTCGCGGGCCGTGCCGGTGTTGGTGTCGGTGCCGCCGATGAGGCCGATCTCGCGCACGCGGAGCAGCGAGGAGTTCATCGACTGCAGGCGCGAGTCCGTCAGGTTCATCCAGGTGGCGCCGTCCTGGCCGTTGCGGGCGTACTGCTCCTGGTCGGCCAGCGCGCTGCGGGTGCGCATGGCACGCGCGGCGTCGGTCGGGTCGTCCGAGGCGCGGTTGATCCGCTTGCCGGTGGTCAGCTGCTCCTGGCTCTGCGCCAGCCGGCCCAGCGAGGCCTGCAGGTTGGCCAGGCTCGACTGGGTCATGCTGCCGTGCGTCACGCGTCCGATGCTCATCAGCGGGTCACTCCGGTTCGGTTGATCAGGGTGTCCAGGACCGAGTCGAGCGTCGTCATGACGCGGGCGGCGGCCTCGTAGATGCGCTGGGCGCTCACGAGGTTGACCATCTCCTCGTCGATGCTGACGCCGCCGAGCTGCTCGATGGCGCCGTCGACCTGGTTCGTCAGGGCCTTCTGGTTGGTCGACAGGCGGGTCGCCGCCGAGACCGAGGAGCCGAGCGTGGCGACCCAGGACTGGTAGGCGCCCTCGACCGTCTTGTTGTTGCCCAGCCAGTTGGCGTTGTCGGTGTTGAGCACGCCGCCGCCGACCGACGACGCCGCGACCTTGCGCGGGTCGGTGATCGCCACGGTGATCGTGGCCGCCGCGTTGCCGGCCGTGTAGGAGAACATCGCCTCGCCCGCGGCGCCGTCCTGGTCGAAGCCGCCGGTGTGGCGGCCGTTGACCGTGTCGGCGAACGTCGCGGCGATCGTGTTCAGCTCGTCGCGCATGCCGGCGATCGTCACGTCGACCGAGCGCACCAGGCCGCCGACCGTGCCGGTGGCGATGGTCGGGCTGCCCAGGGACGTGCCGCCCTGGCTGAGGTCGAAGGTGATCGGGTCACCGGTCGCCGTGCCGTCGGCCGCGATGCCCGTGCTGACCGAGAGCGTCGAGGCGGTCTTGCCGCTGACCAGGGCCAGACCGCCGAGGTTCACCTGGACGGTGCCGTTGGACTGGATGGTCGACTCGGCGCCGCCGAGCTGGCTCAGCTCGAGCATGAGCTGGTCGCGGCGGTCCAGCAGCGTGTTGTTCGCGGTGCCGTCGAACGAGGCGATCTGGATCTTCTCGTTCAGCGCAGCCATCTCGCCGGCGATCGTGTTGATCTTGTCGACGTTGTCGACCACGCGCAGGCGGGCGTCGGTGTCCTCGCCCTGCAGCATGCGGGCCTGCGAGCGCAGCGCCTCGCTGAGCGTGTTCGCCGCGGCGATGACCTGCGAGCGCGCGGCGCTCTGGTCCGGCGCGTTGACCAGGTCGCCCCACGACTTGCGGAAGCCGTCGAGGGCGGAGTTGAGGCCGGTCTTGCCCGGCTCGCTGACGCCGGCCTCGACGCGCTTGAGCACGTCGGCCTGGATGTCGAGGAACTGCTGGGTGGCGTGCTCGGTGCGGGCCCGGCTGTTCAGCAGCAGGTCGACCGCGCGCGAGACGCCGTCGACCGCGACGCCGTCGCCGTAGCTGTTGCCGCGGGCGTACATCGCGGCGTTGGCCGCGCTGGTCGACGCCGAGGCCTCGACGCGCTGGCGGGTGTAGCCCTTGGAGTCGACGTTCGCGAGGTTCAGGCTCGCGACGTCCATGGCCGTCTGGCCGTAGCGCAGGCCCGAGAGGGCGCTGCCGAAGGAGGAGAAGGTGCCGGCCATGTCACAGGGTCCTGTCGACGAGTCGGTGCGGGGTGGAGGCGATGACGGCCGCGGTGCCGTCGGGGCTGTAGCCCTCGGCGCCCTTGCCGAGCGCCAGGAGCGTCTCGCGGGCCGAGGTGTAGCCGGACGTGATGAGCTCACGGTTGTTCTCGGCGAGGTCGGTGACCTCGTGCACGGTGGAGACGAAGGCGCTGTGGTGGTCCAGCAGGATCGTGCGCCACGGCTCGTCGGCGGCCTCGGCCAGCGCCTGCAGGCTCGGGTTGCTGGGCAGGCCCAGCGCCTCGGCGGCCTGGTCGGCGGCGACGGCGCGCATGACCTCGACGGCGCGGAGCTCCTCCAGCACGTCCTCGACGCCCTTGGCGGCGCGCATCAACCAGCGCGTGCGTCCGCTCGCGAGCACGAGACGCTCGGTCTCGAGCGCGAACTGCAGACGCTCGAGGGCCTCTCGCTCGTCGGCGAGGATGAGTGACAGCTCCTCCACGGGGTACCGCTCCCTTTCGTGCGGACCTCCACCCGCAGGACGCACGTGGACGGTCGGACCCTTCCATCGGGCGGTGCCCGGCCGTCCTGAGCGCTTTGTGGGCACGAGGTGGCCGCGGTCGGCCAAAACTCAGCCAATGCCCAGGTTTCGCGCAAGTTTTCGCAAGGGGTTACGGGCCCTAGGTCCCGCTGTCAAACCGCACAGGTCCCGAATGGGTCCCGTAAAGGGCCCAATCTAAGAGGTCCTTAGGCTCATTTGCCCGATTTTGGCGCTTCGAGGTGCTTGAAGCGACAAAGATTTTTCGTGGAAAGGGGCAAAACCATGAACAACCACGAGCTGGTCACGTCGAATTTGGCACTGGTCGGTCACATCGTCCGCGAGACGATGGGGCGGGTGCCGAGCCACGTGAGCCGTGACGACCTCACCTCGGCCGGGATGCTGGCGCTGGTGCAGGCGGCACAGTCGTTCCAGGAGGAGCGCGGCGTCCCGTTCGCCCGCTACGCCGCCACCCGCATCCGCGGCGCGGTCCTGGACGAGCTGCGCGGCCTGGACTGGGCGTCGCGCAGCGTCCGCCGCCGGGCGCGTGAGCTGGAGGCGACCCGCGCCACCCTCACGTCCACCCTCGGCCGCGCGCCGAGCACCGCCGAGCTGGCCAGCGCGGCCGGCCTGCGCGAGGACGAGGTGGCCGCGAACCAGGGCGACGTCGCTCGCTCGCAGGTCTTCTCGCTCGACGGCGCCGGCGACTTCACGCTCGCCGACCAGCTGGTCAGCCGCTCTCCCCGCCCGGACGAGTCGCTGCTCGGCCGTGAGGAGATGGAGTACCTCGTCGACGCGGTCGCCGAGCTGCCCGAGCGCCTGCGCCACGTCGTGGAGCAGTACTTCCTGGCCGAGCGCCCGATGGCCGAGATCGCCGAGACCCTCGGCGTGACCGAGTCGCGCGTCTCGCAGATGCGCGCCGAGGCGCTCGTCCTGCTCCGTGAGGCCCTGCGCCGTCTGCTCTCCCCCGAGCTGACGGACCAGGCCGCGGAGAAGAAGGCCGGCTGCGCCGCGCGTCGCCGCGAGGCGTACGTCGCGGCGGTCGCCGCGCGCCACGCCGCGGTGGCCCGCCCCGCCGTCGCGGTCCCCCCCCGCCGTCGCGCTCGACGCGTCGGCCTGAAAAAAAGTTCTTCCGACTCCTCAAGCGGAGCCGGGACCGACCGATAGGTCACCCCGAGGCGCCCACGGACGGGTTCCTCGGCACAGCACGACTCACTCAACCAGGAGGGTTTCCCATGAGTCTTCGCATCAACCAGAACATCGACGCTCTGAACTCGTACCGCAACCTGTCGAGCACCCAGAACGCTCAGTCGAAGTCCCTGGAGAAGCTGTCCAGCGGCTTCCGCATCAACCGCGCCGCCGACGACGCTGCCGGCCTCGCGATCTCCGAGGGCCTGCGCTCGCAGGTCGGCGGACTCAAGATCGCCGTCCGCAACGCCCAGGACGGCATCTCCGTCGCGCAGACCGCTGAAGGTGCGCTGACCGAGGTCCACTCCATGCTCCAGCGCATGAACGACCTCGCCGTCCAGCACAACAACGGCACGCAGAGCACCGAGTCGCAGGCGGCCCTGTCGGCGGAGTTCACGCAGCTGCACACCGAGATCGAGCGCATCGAGGCCAACACGAAGTTCAACGGCATCGCGCTCTTCGGCGACGCCGCGCTGACCTTCCAGACCGGCTACGACTCGGCCGACACGATCGAGATCTCGGACACGGCCCTGGCCGGCATCGACGTCTCGGCCGCGGTCATCACGGACAGCAACACCGTCCAGGCCGCGATCACCACCATCTCGACGCAGCGCGCCGAGCTCGGTGCGATCCAGAACCGCTTCGAGCACACCATCAACTCGGTGAACGTCGCGATCGAGAACCTGTCGGCGTCGGAGTCGCGCATCCGCGACACCGACATGGCTTCGGAGATGATGAACCTGACCCGCAGCCAGATCCTGTCGCAGGCCGGCACGGCCATGCTGGCTCAGGCCAACCAGGTCCCGCAGGGCGTCCTGCAGCTCCTGCGCTGATCTGAGACGGAGGGCGGCCCGCCACCACGGGGGCCGCCCTTCGTGCACCAGCACCACACCTGACGTACCCGAGGGGAGCATCCATGGCCACCGCCAGCATGCCCGGCATCATCAGCGGCGTCGACAGCGCCACGATCGCCCAGCTGATGGCGCTCGAGGCGAAGCAGCAGACGGCGCTGAAGACGAAGGTCACCCAGCACGGGACCGTCGTCACCGCCCTGCAGAAGCTCAACGCGAAGCTCGCCACCCTCGCCACCACCGCCGCCGACCTGGCCAAGCCCACCGCCTGGGCGCCGGTCAAGGCGACGTCCAGCAACGACAAGGTGGCCGTCAGCGCCACCAACGGCGCCAGCACCGGCTCCACCACCTTCCAGGTCAAGAACCTCGCCGTCGCGCACTCGGTCCAGCTGACCGAGCTGGCCGGCGCGCTCACCGACGTGGTCGTCCCCGCGGACGCCGACGGCAAGCACCTGGTCACCATCACCGGCGCCGACGGCCCGGTCGAGGTCGACGCCGGCGACGGCTCCCTCGGCGCGCTCGTCGCCGCGCTCAACCGTTCCTCCGCGGGCGTCACCGCCACCACCGTCAGCACGGTGGACGGCTACCGCCTGCGTGTCACCGCCAAGGAGACCGGCGCGGAGTCCGCGTTCACCCTGACCAGCGCGGCCGGCACCGTCCTGGGCGGCGTCGACGCCACCCGCACCGTCACCGGCAAGGACGCCCGTCTGGTCGTCGGCGGCGACGAGGTCACCTCGGCCACGAACACCGTCTCGGGCCTGGGCACCGGCCTGTCGGTCGTGCTGGGCTCGGGCACCCCGATCGACACCGACATCACCGTCGAGGTCAGCGGCGACGCCACGGCGATGACGGCCACCATGAAGAGCTTCGTCGGCCAGATCAACGCGATCCTGGACGACATCGACGCCCAGGCCTCGTACAACGAGACCACCAAGCTCGCCGGCGTGCTGTCGCGCGAGGGCTCGGTCCGCGACCTGCGCTCGAGCCTGCTCAGCGCGGTCTTCCCGCCCGACGGCACCTCGATGGCGTACATGGGCGTGCAGCTGGACCGCTACGGCAACGTCGTCTTCGACGAGAAGAAGTTCACCGACTCCTACAGCGCCGACCCGGTCGCGGTGCAGGCCGCGTTCGCCAACGAGGCGGGCACCGGCCTGGTGCAGCGCTACGAGAAGGTCGCCAAGGACGCCAGCGACTCCGTCGACGGCAACCTGACCCGCGCCGTCGAGGGCCGCCAGGCCACGATCAAGCAGCTCGAGACCTCGATCGCCTCCTGGGACGTCCGCCTGGAGCTGCGCGAGAAGACGATGACGCGCCAGTTCACCGCCCTCGACACCTTCATGAACCAGTGGCAGAACGTGGGCAGCTGGCTGTCGGGGCAGATCGCCTCGCTGCCGGGCTACTCCACGAGCTGAGGAGAGTCATGACCCCGAACCCCCAGAACGCCTACCTCCAGGCCAGCGTCCAGACCGCGAGCCCCGAGCGCCTGCTCGTCATGCTCGTGGACCGCCTGGTGCGCGACGTCGAGCAGGCCATCGACGCCCTCGAGCAGGGCCGGACGCAGGACTCCCACCAGCACTTCCTGCACGCGCAGGACATCGTCGCCGCGCTCCAGTCCAGCCTCAAGGCCGAGCTGTGGGACGGCGCCGAGGCGCTCAACTCGGTGTACGCCTGGCTGCTGTCGCAGCTCGTGCGCGCCAACGTCGAGCACAGCACGACCGTCGCCCAGCACTGCCTGGACCTGTCGCGCCAGGTGGCCGACACGTGGCGCACCGCCGCGCTCGAGGTGGCCAAGCAGAGTGCATGACGACGCTGCGGTCGCCGCATGGCGACCGGTCCTGGACGACCTGACCGAGCGCCTCATGGCGACGGTCGAGGACGTGCGCGCCGGCCGTGAGCCCGGCGACGACTGGCACCCCCCGGCGGGCCTCCCGCCGCTGCCCGAGCGCCTGCGCGCGGAGGCCGAGCAGCTGCTGGACGCCCAGCAGGAGCTCACCCGGCACCTCGCCGCGCTGCGCGACGACGCGCGCTCCAAGCTCACGACCGCGCGCTCCGCGCAGCGTTTCGCAGCGCCCGGCCGCACGAAGCAGGCCGCCGCGCGCTACGTCGACCTCGACGCCTGAGACCCGCGCGAAAGTTTCGCGGAAAACTCTCAACTCGTCCTCGACGGGGCCGAAAGGGTCAGCGAGCCAGGACGGCTCGTGATGCCGACGGATCGGCGCGACCCTGACGTTCCCTTCCCAGGAGGACACCCCGTGTCGTTCGTCGATCCGGTCGGCTCTGTGCTGCACAGCGCCCTGGACGGCCTGGCCATGCGCCAGACCGTCATCGCCGACAACATCGCCAACGTGGACACGCCCAACTACCGGGCGACCACGGTCGACTTCGAGACCAACCTGCGTCGCGCCATCGAGAGCGGCTCCGCCGCCGAGCTGGACGCCCCCGGCATCGACACCGTCGCCACCTCCACCCCGGTCGGCGCGAACGGCAACAACGTCGACCTCCGCAAGGAGACGATGGCCGCGATGCAGACCAGCTACCAGCAGCAGGTCGTGGGCCGGGCCATCTCGGACCGCCACAACCTGATCATCACGGCTGCGAACGCCCGCTGATGAGCGCCTTCGACGCGCTGCGCATCGCGAACAGCAGCCTCGGCGTCCACCAGACCTGGCTGGACACCCTCGCGACCAACATCGCCAACGTCAACACCGTCAGCTCGACCGACCAGGACGCGTTCCAGGCCCAGATGCTGATGCTGCGCTCCTCCGAGGGCGGCGGCGTCGAGGTCTCCGGCGTGGCCGAGACCTCCGCCGAGGGCCGGGTCGTCCACGACCCGAGCCACCCGCTGGCCGACGAGGACGGCTACGTGCGCACCCCCGACACGGACATGAACAGCCAGATGAGCCAGCTCATCATGGCCCAGCGCGGCTACCAGGCCTCGGTGTCCGTCACCAAGACCGCGCAGGACGCGTACACCAGCGCCCTGCAGATCGGAAAGTGATGAGCATCCCCGCCATCGAGCCCGTCGGCGGCTTCACGCCGATGCAGCCCCTGCAGATCGATCCCGACGTCACCGCCGTGCGCGGTGCGGCCGGCCCCCAGGGCGTCTCCGGCGCCCAGTCGGTCGCCGGCACGAGCTTCGGCTCGCTGCTCGCGGACAAGATCGAGGGCCTGGAGGCCATGAACGACCGCACCGACGACCTGGCCGTCCAGGCGACCACCGGTGACCTGAAGAACATCCACGACTACACGATCGCCGCCGCCGAGACGCAGATGACGACGCAGCTCACGGTCGCCATGCGCAACAAGGCCGTCGAGGCGTTCACCGAGATCATGCGGACCCCGATCGGATGAAGAACGAGGTCATGCGCCGGCTCACGAGCGTCCGCGAGACGTTCGCCGGCTACACGAGCGGCCAGAAGGCCACGGTCGTCGTCGGTGGCGCCGCGGTGCTCTTGGCGGCGTTCCTGGCGTTCCGCTGGGCGTCCACCCCGAGCTACGCCCCGCTGTTCAGCGGGCTGTCGTCCGAGGACGCCTCGCAGGTCGTCGAGGAGCTCGACGCCGCCGGCACGCCCTACGAGATCGCCGACGGCGGCGGCACGATCATGGTGCCGGACGACGTCGTCCACAAGACCCGCATCACCATGAGCGGCGAGGGCATCCCGTCGTCGTCCAGCGACGGCTACTCGATCCTGGACAAGCAGGGCGTCGCCGCGTCGGACTTCAAGGAGCAGACCGACTACAAGCGGGCGATGGAGGGCGAGCTCACCAACACGATCGAGTCGCTGGACTCCGTCGACGTCGCCACCGTGCACCTCGCGCTGCCCGAGAAGGTCGTCTTCGCCGCCGAGCAGCAGCCGGCCACCGCCTCGGTGCTGGTCAAGCCGCGCCGTGGCGAGCAGCTGCCCGAGGACCAGGTGCAGGCGATCGTCCACCTCGTCGCGTCCAGCGTCGACGGGCTCAAGCCCGACAAGGTGACGGTCACCGACTCCAGCGGCCAGGTGCTGTCGACCTCCGACGGCTCGGCGCAGGCCGGCTCGGGCTCGCAGCTCAAGCAGGTCGACCAGTTCCAGACCAACATGCAGACCCGCGTGCAGACGATGCTCGACCGCGTCCTCGGCCCGGGCAACTCCACCGTGCAGGTGACCGCGAACCTGGACTTCGACAAGTCGGTCAGCGAGACCACCCGCTACTTCCGCGCGACCAACATCCCGGCGCTGTCGGAGACCACCAAGACCGAGACCTACCAGGGCACGGGCGGCGACGGCGGCTCCACCGGCGTCGTCGGTCCCGACGGCCAGATGGAGGACACCGTCACCGGCGGTGGCGCGAACGGCAACGGCAACTACACCAAGAACGAGCGGACGTCGGACAACGCGATCGACAAGACCGTCGAGCAGCGCGAGCAGGCGCCCGGTGGCGTGGAGTCGCTGCACGTCGGCGTCGTCCTCGACAGCGCCAACCAGGGCGCGGCCACCACGGCCCAGGTCAACGACCTGATCGCCGCCGCGATCGGCACCGACGAGGACCGCGGCGACACCATCGAGGTCTCGTCCATGGCCTTCGACCGCACCGGCGAGGAGGCCGCGGCCCAGGCGCTCGCCGACGCCGCCGCCGCCGAGCGCTGGGACCGGATCTGGGACACCGCCAAGACCGCCGGCATCGTCCTGCTGGTCGCGATCGTCCTGGGTGTCTTCTGGCTCCGCAGCCGGCGCAACGCCCGCGACCGCAAGGAGGCCGCGGACAACCTCGTGGAGCAGCTGCGCCGCGACCAGGCCGCCGCCGACGCGACCGCGGTCAGCCCGGCCGTCGAGGTCATGGCCAGCGAGGAGGAGCTCGAGGCCGAGCGGATGCGTGAGGAGATCGCCGACCTCGTGGAGAAGCAGCCCGAGGACGTCGCGAACCTGCTGCGCGGCTGGCTGGTGGAGCGCCGATGACCGCCACGATGACCGCCCGCCTGGGCGTCCACAAGGCCGCCGTCCTGCTCATCTCGCTCGGCCCGGAGAAGGCGTCCGCGGTCATGAGCCACATGAGCCCGGCCGAGGTCGAGGAGGTCTCGACCGAGGTCGCGCGCCTGGAGTCGGTGGACCGCACCGAGTCCGACGCCGTGCTCGGCGAGTTCCACGAGATGCTCACCGCCCGCGGCCACATCGCCCGCGGCGGCCTGGACTACGCTCGCCAGCTGCTGGAGAAGTCGCTCGGCGAGGAGCGCGCGGCCGAGATCATGGACCGGCTCAACGCCGCCGCCGTGCAGCTGCCGTTCCAGTTCCTGCGTCACGCCGACCCCGCGCAGCTGCGCTCGTTCGTCGCGGACGAGCACCCGCAGATCATCGCCCTGGTGCTGGCCCACATGACGCCGGAGAAGGCGCTCATGCTGCTGGCCAGCCTCCCGCCCGAGGAGCAGGCCGTCGTCGCGCACCGCATCGCGGTCATGGACCGCACGTCGCCGGAGATCATCCAGGTCGTCGAGCGGACGCTGGAGCGCAAGCTCTCGACGATGCTGCAGCCGACCGAGACCTCCCGCGTGGGCGGCATCGACCCGCTGGTCAACATCATCAACCGTTCGGACCGCTCGACCGAGCGCCAGATCGTCGAGGGCCTGGAGGCGCTCGACCCCGACCTGGCCGACGAGGTCAAGAGCCGGATGTTCATGTTCGAGGACATCGTGTCGCTGGACGACCGGTCGGTGCAGCAGGTGCTGCGCCAGGTCGACACCGGCGAGCTGGCCATGGCGCTCAAGGGCGTCACCGAGCCGGTGCGCGAGAAGATCATGCGCAACATGTCCGAGCGTGCGGCCGAGTCGCTCGCCGACGAGGTCGAGATCCTGGGCACGGTGCGCCTGCGCCAGGTCGAGGAGGCCCAGCAGTCCATCATCCGCACGATCCGCCAGCTCGAGGAGCAGGGCCAGATCATGCTGCGACGAGGGAACGACGATGAGTTCATCGAGTGACTCGCCCGTCGTCCGCGGACAGGTGGCGAGCGGGGCGCAGGCCCTGCGCGTCCCCGACCTGAGGCAGGGTGCCTGGACCCGGCTGGGTCCCGACAGCGGCCTGGCCGACGGCGCCACCGAGAACACGCTGGCCGTCGTCGCCGAGCGCACGCGCAAGGCGGCCCAGTCCCAGGGCTACGTCCAGGGCTGGACCGACGGACGCCGCGAGGCCCAGGCCGTGCTGGCCGAGGAGCGCATGCGCCTGGCCCAGCAGGCCCGGGTCGAGCAGGAGCGCCACGACGCCGAGCACGCCGCCGCGATCGAGGCGCTGACCGCGGCCGCCGGCCGCGTGCGCGCCGTGGTCGCCGCCGTCTGCGCGCAGGTGGAGGAGGCCGCGACCGACCTGGCCAGCGACCTCACCGAGACGCTGGTCGGCGAGACCGTCGCGATCTGCCAGGAGCCGGGCATCACGTCCGTGCGCCGGGCGCTCGCGCTCATGCCCGAGTCCCCGTTCGTCCGGCTGCGGCTGCACCCGGACGCCGCCGAGGGCGCCGACCACGAGGCGCTCGCCCAGCGCGGCGTCACCGTCGTGCCCGACCCCTCGCTCGGCCGGATCGACTCCGTCGTCGAGACCGACGAGCAGGTCGTCGACCTGCGCCTGTCGTCGGCGCTCGACCGGGTCCGCGAGGTGCTCCGATGAGCGTGCTGACCGCCGAGGTCGCGAAGCGGGCCATGGACGCGATCCCGCCGCAGGCCATGGGCCGCGTCGCCGGCGTGCTGGGCCTCAAGGTCCGCGTCGTCGGGCTGGACGCCGCCGTGTCCGACCTGGTCGAGGTGCAGGGCCCGAGCCCCGTGCTCGCCGAGGTCACCGCCGTCGACCGCGAGGGCCTGACCTGCCTGCCGCTCGCGCCCGTCGAGGGCGTCCAGGTGGGCGCCGCCGTGCGCGCCACCGGTGGCCCGCTGACCGTCGCGGTCGGCGAGCAGCTGCTCGGCCGCGTGCTCGACGGCCTCGGCCGCCCGATCGACGGCCGCGCGCTGCCCGACGGGCTCGAGCGCGTGGGCGTCGACCACGAGGCGCCGAACGCCCTCGACCGTCCGCGCATCGACCGCCAGCTCGGCCTCGGCGTGCGCGCGCTCGACACCCTCGTGCCCTGCGGCCGTGGTCAGCGCCTCGGCATCATGGCCGGCTCGGGCGTCGGCAAGTCCAGCCTGCTCTCGATGATCGCCCGCGGCACCGACGCCGACGTCAACGTCATCGCCCTGGTGGGCGAGCGTGGCCGCGAGGTCTCGGAGTTCATCCACCACGACCTCGGCCCCGAGGGCCTGGCCCGCTCGGTCGTCGTCGTGGCCACCTCGGACGCGCCGGCCGTCGAGCGCATGCGCTCGGCGTTCGTCGCCACCCGCATCGCCGAGTGGTTCCGCGACCAGGGCAAGGACGTCGTGCTGATGATGGACTCGCTCACCCGCGTGTCCATGGCCCAGCGCGAGATCGGCCTGTCGGCCGGCGAGCCCCCGGCCACGCGCGGCTACCCGCCGAGCGTCTTCGGCCTCATGCCCCGCCTGCTGGAGCGGGCCGGCACCTCGCCGCACGGCAGCATCACCGGCCTGTACACCGTGCTCATCGAGGGCGACGACCTGCAGGACCCGATCGGCGACACCGCCCGGTCGATCCTGGACGGCCACGTCGTCCTGTCCCGTCGCCTGGCGACGGCCGGGCACTTCCCGTCGATCGACGTGCTCGAGTCCATCTCGCGCACCACGTCGCGGATCACCGACCCCGAGCAGCAGCAGGCCGCCCGCCGGCTGCGCAAGCTGCTCGCCGCCCACCGCGACGTGCGCGAGCTCGTCGAGATCGGCGCCTACGCGTCCGGCTCGGACCCCGACGCCGACGCCGCGCTCGCCTCCATGGGCGCCATCGACGGCTTCCTGCAGCAGTCGATGGACGACCAGACGCCCACGCCCGACGCGTGGAACCGCCTGCGTCAGGTGGTGGCGGCATGAGCGCCGTGAAGCACGACGCCGGGCTGCACGCGGTGCTCCGCGTCCGCTCGGTCCGTGAGCGCGACAGCCGCCTGGGCCTGCAGCAGGCGCTGGCCGAGCAGGCCGGCGCCCAGCAGGCCCTGGCCGGCCTGCACGACGCCGTCGCCCAGTCGCCCGCCCTCGACCAGGTGGGGGCCGCCGCCTTCCTGGCGCTGCGCCAGTCGGTCGCCGGCGTCTCGGCCCGCCTGGGCGAGATGAGCGAGGAGGTGTCCTGGCGCGGCACCGTCGCCGACCAGGCCCGGGCCCGTCACGCCGCGGACCGCTCGCGCGAGCGCGCGGTCGAGATGCTGCTCGAGCGCCGCGCCGCCGAGCGTGCCGCCGAGCGCCGTCGCGCGGAGGCCAAGGAGGCCGACGACCTCACGTCGGCCCGCTTCGGACGGGGTGAGAACGCATGAGCGAGCGCAGCGAGCGATCCATGGACGCCGTCCTCATGTGCGGGCCTTCGTACCGTGCTCTTCCCTCGGAGGTCCGCGCATGAGCGTGACCGAGGTCCAGGCCCGCATCGGGCAGATCGAGTCCTACCTGGCCACGCTGGACGGCCGGGTCGCCAGCCTCGCGTCCGGCCGCGCCGCCGGCGCGTCCGCCACGTCGTCCGCGTCGGCCACGCCGTTCGCGACGCAGCTGGCCGACGCGCAGGCCGCGGGCTCGTCCGGCGACGGCCAGGCCGTCGTCGACACCGCCAAGAAGTACCTGGGCGTGCCCTACGTGTGGGGCGGCACCGACCCGGCGAAGGGGCTGGACTGCTCCGGCCTCGTGCAGCAGGTCTACGGCGAGCTCGGCTACGACCTGCCGCGCGTCTCGCGCGACCAGGCCAAGGTGGGCACCGCCGTCCCGAGCCTGGACCAGGCCCGCCCCGGCGACCTGCTCGCGTTCAACTCCCCGGTCACGCACATCGGCATCTACGTCGGCGACGGCAAGATGATCCACGCCCCGAAGCCGGGCGAGAAGGTCCGCATCGAGGACGTCTACGACACCCCGACCGCGATCCGCCGGGTGATCGGCGCCGAGTCGGCCACCTCCGGCTCGTCCGCCCCGGCGGCCGCGGGCTCCTACGGCGTGCTGTTCGAGCGGGCCGAGGCGCGCTACGGCGTGGACGCCGGCCTGCTGGCCGCCGTGGCCAAGCAGGAGTCCGGCTTCGACGCGACCGCGGTCAGCCCGGCCGGTGCGCAGGGGCTCATGCAGCTCATGCCCGCCACCGCCCGCGGACTCGGCGTCACCGACGCCTTCGACCCCGCCCAGGCGGTCGACGGCGCGGCCCGCCTGCTGCGTGACCTGACCCAGCGCTTCGGCTCGACCGAGCTCGCCCTGGCCGCGTACAACGCCGGCCCCGGCGCGGTCATGCGCTACGACGGCGTGCCCCCGTACGCCGAGACCCGCCACTACGTCCGATCGATCATGGCCGACCTGGAAGGTGCCCGATGACGACCCCGATGATCAGCGCCCTGCCGCTGGCGACGGCGCCCACGCCCGAGGCCACCGGTGGCGCCACCGCCCCCACCGCGGGCTTCGGCGCCATGCTGGCCGCCGCGCTCGCCCCGGCGACGCTCCCCGGCGCCGTGCCGGGCACCGTGCCCGCCTTCGGCCGTCCGGCCGAGGAGACCGACGAGGCCGGCGCGTCCGAGCCGGAGACCGGCGACGCCACGGCCGACCCGGACTCCACGCTCCTGGACGCCTTCCTGCTGACCAACGCGGTGACCGGCACCGTCGCCACGCCCACCGCGGTGGTGCCGGCGCAGGCCCCGGCCCTCGCGCTGGCCGGTCTCGACCAGGCCGCCGCGCAGCAGGTCGTGGACGCCGTCGACGGCGCCGAGGGCCTGCTCGCCCCGGCGCCCGGCGACGACGCCCCGGCGCTGCCCGGCGCCACGCTCCCGGCTCCGGCCGAGGGCACCGACGTCACGGCCCCGGTCGTGGCGCGCGGCACCGTGCCGGCCGCTCCCCAGGACGCGGCCGCCGGCCCGTCCGCCGTCATCGTCGCCGAGCCGGACGCGCTGGTGCCGGTCGCCGCCCCGGTCGCGCAGCCCGCGACCGAGCCGGCCGACCCGGCCGCGCCGCTCGCCCCCGTGGCGCGCGTCGAGGCCCCGGCCGGACTCACCGCGCTCGCCCCGGTCAGCGCGCCGGTCGCCCCCACGGCGGTCACGCCGACCGTCTCGGTCACCCCGGCGGCCGTGGTCGACCAGATCGCGCCGCACGTCACGAGCCTGGCCGAGGCCGGCCCGGGCGTGCACCGCCTGAGCCTGACCCTGGACCCGGCCGAGCTCGGCCAGGTGCGCGTCGTGCTCGTCCAGCGCCACGACGAGATGCACGTCGTGCTGAGCGCGTCCGAGGGTGCCCGTGCGGCGCTCCAGCAGGGCAGCCCCGAGCTGCGCCGCCTGCTGGACGCGGTGGGCCTGCCCGAGGCCCGGGTCACCATCACCGACTCCGGCGCCGGCGGGGCCAGCGACCAGCGCGGCGGCCAGGCCAGCGGCGAAAGCCTGCGCGACCAGGCTCCGCGGACGTTCGTCCCGGCCGTCAGCGGCCCGGTGCGCGGCGACGCCGTCCCCACCCGAACCCCGGTCACGGCAGCGGTCTCCGCCGGCCTCGACCTGACCATCTGACGAGGAAGGACCACCATGCCCGTCAACTCCGTCGTCCCGGTCGACGCGACCGGACGCTGGACGAACACCGCCAACGGCACCAGCGGTGGCGTCGAGTCCACCACCGCCAACGACAAGAGCATGTTCCTGAACCTGCTCGTCACCCAGCTGCGGTACCAGGACCCCATGAACCCCACGGACTCCTCGGAGTTCATGGCCCAGACCGCCCAGTTCCAGTCGCTGGAGGTCATGCAGGACGTGGCCAGCCAGCTGTCGGCGCTGCAGTCGTCGCAGATGGCCTTCGGCGCCAGCAGCCTGGTCGGCCGCACGGTCAGCTACCCCGACCCCGCCGACCCCAAGAAGACCCTCACCGGCACCGTCAGCGGTGTCACCTTCGAGGCGACCGGACCCGTCCTGGACGTGGCCGGCACCAAGGTCCCCATGCTCAACGTCATCTCGGTGACCGACGGCTCGACCCCCACCC
>NZ_SJXM01000019.1 GCF_004336805.1 Aeromicrobium sp. IC_218 | reverse complement strand
CCTCCCCCTCGGGTGTCGGGTGCCCGTGTCAGGCTGGAGGCATGAGCCCTGACGTCGACGCCGTGGTCGAGCTCGGCTTCGGCGTCGACCTGTGGCGCACGCTCTCGCCGCTGCGGCGCGGCCCCGGCGACCCGACGATGCGGCGGCTGGGCGACGTCGTGTGGCGCACCAGCCGCATGCCGTCCGGGCCGGTCACCTACGCGCTCGTGCAGCTCGACCCTCGTCGGGTCCGGGTCCGGGCGTGGGGCGACGGCGCCGGCGAGCTGCTCGACGGGGTCCCCGACCTGCTCGGCGCCCGGGACGACCCGGCCGGGTTCGAGCCGATCCACCCGCTGCTGGCCGACGCGCACCGCCGCTTCCCCGGTCTGCGCGTGCCGGCCACCCACCGCGTCCTGGAAGCCCTCGTCCCGGCGATCATCGAGCAGAAGGTGGTCGGACTCGACGCCTTCGCGTCCTTCCGCCGCCTGGTCACCCGGCTCGGCGACGCCGCGCCCGGACCGGCTCCCGACGGCATGCGGGTCTTCCCCACCGCCGAGACGTGGGCCTCGATCCCGACCTGGGACTGGCACCGCGCCGGCGTCGGCCCCGAGCGCGCCCGGACGCTGCAGGCCGCCGCGCGCCTCGCGCCGAGCATCGAGCGGCTCGGTACCGACGACCCCGCCCGGCTCTACTCCGGGCTCCGCAGCATCCCCGGCATCGGCGTCTGGACCGCCGCCGAGGTCGGGCAGCGCGCCCTCGGCGACCCCGACGCCGTCTCGATCGGCGACTACCACCTCCCCGCCGTCGTGGGCGTCCCGCTGACCGGCCGTCCGCTGCCCGAGCCCGACGTCGAGGCGTTCCTCGAGCCCTGGCGCCCGCACCGGTGGCGGGTCTTCCGTCTGCTCGGTCTCAGCCCGCACGCGCAGGCACCGCGGCGCGGTCCGCGGATGTCTCGCATCGACTACCGGGCGCTGTGACGGCCGTGAGCACCGCCGACCTGCTCGCCGAGGTCTACGAGCGCGTCACGCAGGTGGTGCGCCGCCCGGAGACCTGGGCGCGTCCCACCCGCACGAGCTGGACCGTCCACGAGCTGCTCGCCCACCTGCTGCTCGACGCCCGCCGCGCCCTGGTCACGCTCAGCACCCCGGCCGACTCCCTGCCCGACACCGACCGCGTGTCGTACTGGCGCGGCTTCCGGCCCCAGGACACCGACGGCGCGCGGGCGCACGTCGCCCTCGTCCGTGCGACGGCGGCCGCCCACCCCGACCCGGCCGCGTTGGTCGACGAGTGGGTCGAGACCTCGCGCGCCGCGGCGCACGCGTGCCGCGTCGCCGAGCCGGACGTGCTGGCCACGCAGGGGCACGCGATCGCCACCGGCGACCTCGTGCACACGCTGCTGCTGGAGGCGACCGTCCACCTGCTCGACCTCACCGTCGACGTGCCGGACGCGCCGGAGCCGCCGGACGCCGCGCTGGCCGAGGTGCGCTCTGTGCTCGTGCCGCTCGCCCGCGGGCCGCTCCCGGCCGGCTGGGACGACCTCACCGCCGTGCTCAAGGGCACCGGACGCTCGCCGCTGGACGACGCCGACCGGGCCGAGCTCGGCGAGCAGGCCCGCCTGTTCCCGCTGCTCGGCTGAGCCCTGGTTGTGCCCCGCACCCGACCCGCCGGGCCCGGCCGACGCGGCACGGAGCGTGGATAGAGTCGGGTCATGAGCGCAGACAGCCACCTCATCCTGGTCGGTCACGACGGATCCTCGTTCGCCGACGACGCCCTCACCTGGGCCCTCGACCTCGCGCGCCGCTCCGGTGCGTCCGTCAAGGTCCTGCGGTCCTGGACGATGGCCACCGCGCCGCGTCCGGACACCTGGGAGCGCGGCTACGTCCCGCCGCTGTCGGACTTCGGCGACGCGGTGCGCAAGGCGCTGGAGGCCGACACCGCGGCCATCCGCGCGCGCTACGACGACGTCGCGGTCGAGCTGGACGCGCCGCACGGCTCGGCGGCCAACTCGCTCATCGAGGCCTCGTCCGGCGCCAACCTGCTCGTGGTCGGCCCGCGCGGCCTCGGCGGCTTCAAGGGCCTGGTGCTCGGCTCGGTGAGCGAGCAGTGCGTGCGCCACTCGCAGTGCCCGGTGGTCGTGGTCCGCGGCGAGATCGACGTCGCCGGCACCGAGCGCCAGATGCACCTCGACAGCACCTTCGAGGACTGAGCTACAGCTCCTTGGCGTAGCAGAGCGACCACGCCGATCCGACGTACGGGCCGAACGGCTCGATCGCGGCGTACCCGGACGACTCGTAGAGCCCGACCGCCTCGTGCTGGCGCGTGCCCGTCTCCAGCACGAGGCGCGTCCAGCCGAGGTCGCGGGCCTTCTGCTCGAGGGCGGCGAGCACGATCCTCGACGCCCCGCGACCGCGGTGGGCCGGGTCGACGAACATCCGCTTGAGCTCGCCGTGCTCGGCGTCGATCGCGCGCAGGGCGCCGCACGCCAGCGCCTCGCCGGACTCGTCCTCCAGCACCACGAAGACCGTCACGTCCGCCGCGCTCGGCGGCGTGCTCGGGTCGCTGTCGTCGGTGCCGTAGCGCTCAGCCATCTCGGCGCGCTGCGCGGCGCGGAGCCGCTCTCCGGCGGGGTCGTCCCAGGGACGCTCGTGCACGATCACCCGGCGATCGTGCCAGGTCGGCTCACTCGAAGCGGGACGGGTCCCCCGCGCCGACGCGGACGACCTGCGGCTCGTCCTCGGACAGGTCGACGACGGTGGTCGGCTCGCCCACGACCTCGTCGCCCGGGTCGACGATCGCGTCGACCTGGTTGTCCAGCGCCTCCTGGATCTCCCACGCCGTCGTCATGGCCGTGGTCTCCCCCGGCAGGATCAGCGTGGTCGACAGGATCGGCTCACCGAGCTCGGCCAGCAGCGCGGTGACGATCGGGTAGTCCGGGATGCGCACGCCGACGGTCTTCTTCTTGGGGTGCAGCAGCCGGCGCGGCACCTCGCGGGTGGCCGGCAGGATGAACGTGTACGGGCCCGGCGTCGCGGCCTTCACGGCGCGGAAGATCGAGTTGTCGACGTGCACGAACTGCCCCAGCTGGGCGAAGTCGCGGCACACCAGGGTGAAGTGGTGCTTGTCGTCGAGCCGGCGGATCTCCTTGATCCGGTCGATGGCGTCCTTGTCGCCGAGCTGGGCGCCCAGCGCGTAGCCGGAGTCCGTCGGGTAGGCGATGAGCCCGCCGTCGCGCAGGATGCCCACCGCCTGGTCGACCGTTCGCTGCTGGGGGTTCACGGGATGGATGTCCAGGTAGCGCGCCATGCCCCGAGCGTACGGTCCCGCGCCCCCTCCCGACACCCCGCGACGGGCCCGCGTCCGCGATGCGGATCGTCCCCGGACGCCTCGCCCGGCGACCGTAGGCTGGACACGTCCGCCAGGAAGGGGGTCGACCATGACCAGCACGTTCGCCGAGCAGCGTGAGCGCCAGCGCGCCCACGACGACGCCCGCACCGCCCACCACGAGGCCCGCGACCTGCCGCCCCGCCGCGACACCGCGACCCTGCGGGCGATCGCCGAGGAGGCGTCGCAACGGCTCGCCGGGGCGACGACCGACGAGGTGCTCGCCTGGGTCGCCGAGGAGTTCGGCTACCGCACGGCCGTGGCCTGCTCCATGCAGGACGCCGTCCTGCCGCACGTCGTCGCCGGACACCTGCCCTGGGTCGACACGCTGTTCCTGGAGACGGGCTACCACTTCGCCGAGACGTCCGGCACCCGCGACGCCGTCGAGTCGGCCATGGAGCTGACCATCGTCGACGTCATGCCGCGCCAGAGCGTCGCCGAGCAGGACGCCGAGCACGGCCCGCGCCTGTACGAGCGCGACCCGGCCCTGTGCTGCGCTCTGCGCAAGGTCGAGCCGCTCACCCGGACGCTCGCCGAGTACGAGGTCTGGATCACCGGCGTGCGCCGCGACGAGGGCCCCACCCGGGCCGACACGCCGCTGGTGACCTGGGACGAGAAGAACCACCTGGTCAAGGTCAACCCGCTGGCCGCGTGGACGTTCGACGAGCTGCTGGCCTACGCCGGCGAGCACGACGTGATCCTCAACCCGCTCATGGCCGACGGCTACCCGTCGATCGGCTGCGCGCCCTGCACCCGACGGGTGGCCCCGGGCGAGGACCCGCGGGCCGGACGCTGGGCGGGGTTCGCCAAGACCGAGTGCGGCCTGCACACCTGACGAGAGAGCCGATGACCGACACCGACACGCGTCGCCTGACCCAGCTGCAGTGGCTGGAGTCCGAGGCGATCCACATCATCCGCGAGGTGGGCGCCGAGTTCGAGCGTCCCGTCCTGCTGTTCAGCGGCGGCAAGGACTCCGTCGTCATGCTGCACCTGGCGGTGAAGGCGTTCTGGCCCGCGCCGGTGCCGTTCGGCGTCCTGCACGTCGACACCGGGCACAACTTCCCCGAGGTGCTGGCCTTCCGCGACGCGACGGTCGAGCGCCTGGGCATCCGCCTGGAGGTGGCCAGCGTCCAGGACTACATCGACGACGGACGCCTGCGCGAGCGGGCCGACGGCACGCGCAACCCGCTGCAGACCCAGCCGCTGCTCGACGCGATCGCCGGCCACCGCTTCGACGCGGTCTTCGGCGGCGGCCGCCGCGACGAGGAGAAGGCCCGGGCCAAGGAGCGCGTGTTCAGCCTGCGCGACGAGTTCGGCCAGTGGGACCCGCGCAACCAGCGGCCCGAGCTGTGGAACCTGTACAACGGGCGCCACCGCCCCGGCGAGCACGTGCGCGTCTTCCCGCTCAGCAACTGGACCGAGCTGGACGTCTGGCAGTACATCGCGCAGGAGAAGATCGAGCTGCCGGGCCTGTACTACGCCCACGAGCGCGAGGTCTTCGAGCGCGACGGGATGCTGCTGGCCGTCGGCGAGCACTCCCAGCCGCGCGACGGCGAGACCGTCGAGCGCCGCCAGGTCCGCTACCGCACCGTCGGCGACATGAGCTGCACCGGCGCCGTCGAGAGCGACGCCGTCACCGTCGCCGACGTCGTCACCGAGGTCGCCGCCACCCGGGTCACCGAGCGCGGCGCCACGCGCGCCGACGACCGGATGTCCGAGGCCGCCATGGAGGACCGCAAGAAGGAGGGCTACTTCTGATGAGCACGCTCCTGCGCCTGGCCACGGCCGGCTCGGTGGACGACGGCAAGTCCACGCTGGTCGGACGCCTGCTGTTCGACTCCAAGTCGGTGCTGGCCGACCAGTTCGACTCGATCGAGCGCGTCAGCCGCGACCGCGGGCTGGCCACCGCCGACCTCGCGCTGCTCACCGACGGGCTGCGGTCCGAGCGCGAGCAGGGCATCACGATCGACGTCGCCTACCGCTACTTCGCCACCGCGAACCGCTCGTTCATCCTGGCCGACTGCCCCGGTCACGTGCAGTACACGCGCAACACGGTCACCGGCGCGAGCACCGCCGACGTGGTCGTGCTGCTCGTGGACGTCCGCCACGGCGTGCAGGAGCAGACCCGGCGCCACCTGGCCGTCGCGTCGCTGCTGCGCGTCCCGCACGTCGTCGTCGTGGTCAACAAGATCGACCTGGTCGACTTCGACGGCGGCGTCTACGCCGACGTCGCCGAGCAGGTGCAGCAGACCGCACGCGGCCTCGGCCTCGCCGACGTCACCACGGTGCCGGTGTCGGCGCTCGAGGGCGACAACGTCGTCACCGCCTCCGCGCGCACGCCCTGGTACGACGGGCCGACCCTGCTGGAGCTGCTGGAGACCCTCTCCCCCGTCGGCGACCCCGACGTGGAGCCGCTGCGGTTCCCCGTGCAGCTCGTCATCCGCCCGCAGAGCGCCGCCGACGACCGGTTCCGCGACTACCGCGGCTACGCCGGCCAGGTCGCGTCCGGCTCGGTCCGCGTCGGCGACCCGGTCACCGCGCTGCCGAGCGGACGCACGTCCACCGTGGTCGGCATCGACACCGCCGACGGCGAGCTCACCGAGGCGTTCGCGCCGCAGTCGGTGACGCTGCGCCTGGCCGACGACATCGACCTGGCCCGCGGCGACCTGCTCGCCGGCTCCGACGACGTCCCCGTCGCCACGCAGGACGTCGAGGGCACGCTCGCGTGGCTGTCGGACGCGCCCCTGCACCCGGGTGCGCGCGTGCTGGTCAAGCACGGCACGCGCACGGTGCAGGCGATCGTCCGCACCATCGACGGCGTGCTCGACCTCGACGCGGCGGCGCTGGTGCCCGCGACGTCCCTGGGGCTCAACGACATCGGGCACGTGACGCTGCGCCTGGCCCAGGCCGTGCCGGCCGAGCAGTACACCCGCTCGCGGAGCACCGGCGCGTTCCTGGTCGTCGACCCGCAGGAGGGGCACACGCTCGCCGCCGGCATGGTCGGCGACGCGCTGCTCGCGCACGCGGCCCCCGTCGGCTGATGGAGCACCCGCCGCTGCCGCTGAGCCTGCGCCTGGCCGGCCGCAAGGTCGTGGTCGTCGGCGGCGGGCACGTCGCGACGCGGCGCGCGGCCAGCTACGTCGACGCCGGAGCCCTCGTGACCGTCGTGTCGCCCGAGCTGTCGGACTCGCTGCGCGCGAGCGTCGACCGCGGTGACGTCACCTGGGTCGAGCGCACGTACCGCACGGGCGACCTGGACGGTGCGTGGCTCGTGCAGACGGCCACCGCCGAGCCCGGGGTGGACGACCGGGTGTCCGCCGACGCCGAGGACGCGCGGGTCTGGTGCCTCAAGGGCGGCGACCCCGACGGCGCGACGGCCTGGACGCCGGCGGTCTCGCGGGTCGACGACGTCGTGGTCGCGGTGAGCGGCGGTGGCGACGCGCGCCGCGCCGCCGTGCTGCGCGACGCGATCGCCACCGCGCTCGAGGCCGGGGAGCTGCCGCTGCGCCACCGCACCCACCACCCCGGCGGCCGCGTCGCGCTGGTCGGCGGCGGGCCCGGTGACCCCGGCCTGCTGACCGCCCGCGGGCGCCGCCTGCTGGCCGAAGCCGACGTCGTCGTGGTCGACCGGCTCGCCCCGCACACCGTGCTCGACGAGCTCGACCCGGACGTCGAGGTGATCGACGTCGGCAAGAAGCCCGACCACCACCCCGTGCCGCAGGAGGAGATCAACCGCCTGCTCGTCGACCGGGCCCGGGCCGGCAAGGTCGTCGTCCGGCTCAAGGGCGGTGACCCGTACGTGTTCGGCCGCGGCGGCGAGGAGCGCGAGGCCTGCGAGTCCGCCGGCGTCCCGGTCGAGGTCGTCCCGGGCGTCACCAGCGCGATCGCCGTGTGCGCGGCGGCCGGCATCCCGGTCACCCACCGCGGCGTCGCCAACGGCTTCAGCGTGCTGACCGGCCACGAGGAGCTCGACACCCTGCCGGTCGAGCCGTCGCACACCGTCGTGCTGCTCATGGGCGTGCGCCGCCTGCGTGAGAGCGCCGCGGCGCTCGTGGCGGCGGGACGCTCGCCGGCGACGCCGGTCGCCGTCGTCGAGCGCGGCACCACGCCGCAGCAGCGGGTCACCGTCGGGACGCTGGAGACCATCGCCGACGAGGCGGTCCGCGTCGGCTGCCGCGCCCCGGCCATCACGGTGCTGGGCGACGTCGTGCGCCTCTCCCCCGCCTGGCGCCCCGCTCCCTGAGCCGCGACCCGCTCCCTGAGCCTGTCGAAGGGAGCTACTCCCAGCCGTCGACCGGCAGCTGCGGACGCAGCCAGCGGACGAACGCCTTGCGCCCCTGTCGCATGACCTGGCCGTGGGCGGCGACGAACGCCGGACGCGCGACCGGTCCGACCACGCGCATCCATCGGCGGGTGGTCTCGACCTCCCAGTCGATCTCGATCGCGCTGCACTCGCCGTCCGGCCGCACCCGCACGATGCCGTGGCCCTGCAGGTCACCGCTCGCGCGGACCGTCACGCGGTCGGGCCGTCGCACCTCGACGTCCGTCAGCACGAACCGCAGCACGTAGCCCAGGTGGCTGGCGGTGACGACGTGCATCCCCTCGTGGTCGTGCCCCTCGACGGTGACGGCGTCCCACCACACGAACGGGTCGCCGGAGTCGAGCAGCGACTCCACGACGTCCCAGGCGTGGTCGACGTCCGTCGGCAGCGCCCAGCGCGACTGCAGCCGGTACTGCGCGGTCCCCTCGACGCTCATGCGAGCCTCCCTGCGTGCGGCCGGCGAGCTCGGTCTACCGGCGTGCGGTGCGCCGCAGCCACCACAGCCCGACGAGCGGCAGCAGCAGCGGCACGTACCCGTAGCCTGCACCGAACCCGGACCACACGGAGTCGTCGGGGAACAGCTCGGCGTCCGCGAGCGACAGCACGCCGACCGTCAGGACCCCCACGAGCTCGAACCCGATGGTCACCACGGCGAGCCGCCGGTTCGACCGGGCGAGCGCCACCGTGGCCAGGACGTAGACCACGCCGGCGACCGCCGAGAGCAGGTACGCGACCGGCGCGGCCCCGAAGTCGGTGGCCAGCTGGAACGCCGACCGGGCGGTCGCAGCCAGGGCGAAGACCGCGTAGACGGCCACGAGCATCCGGCCGAAGCCGTGCGACGTGTCGTGCGGCGTGGTCGCCCCGCGCGGCTCAGACATAGCTCCCCGTCCAGATGTCGACGACCCGCACCATGAGCACGGCGACGGTCAGCATGGCCACGACCAGCACGCCGGTGCCCCACCGCGACTTCTCGGCGATGGCCCAGACCAGGGCGACGGGCACGGCCAGCACGGCGGCCAGGAAGTAGGAGACGAACAGCACGCCGTCGACGTCGCGGCTGGTGCCGGCCAGCGCGACGCACCCGGCGACGAAGGCACCGACGAGCACCAGCTCCAGCGCGGCGGTGGCGTAGAAGAACCCGTTGTCGACCTGCCGGTCGCGCACCATGAGCACCACCGCCCACGCACCCACCAGCAGCGCGCCGACCGCCAGCGCGTACCCGACGACCTCGTTCACCTGTGCTCCGCTCCTCGGCTCGACCGCCGACCAGTGTCCCACGCGGGTCCTCGCCCGTCGGCGGCCAGGGTCGGACGCTGACAGTGATGCTGTCATGATGGTGCGCATGTCCGACCCGATCGTGCTGATCTGTCCCGCCATGGCCGTGCCGGGCGCGTTCTACCGACCGCTCGTCGCCGGCTTCGCCGAGCGGGGCTGGGAGGCCGAGGCGCTCCCCCGCCGCGGCTTCGTCAAGGGCGAGCCGGTCGCGTCCCGGACGAACGACTGGTCGTACGCCGACGAGACGGCCGACGTCGCCCGCGCCGTCGAGCGGGTCCGCTCCGAGCGGCCCGACCGGCCCGTCGTGCTGCTCGGGCACAGCCTCGGCGGGCACCTGGCCGTGGCCAACCAGCTCACCGGCACGCCGGCCGACGGCGTCGTGCTCGTCGGTGCGGGCGCCCCCTGGTTCCGGCTCTACCCGCACGGCGGCGCCCACATCCTGCTGCTCAACGCGCTCGTCCGCGCCAGCAACGCGACCCGCGGGTTCGTGGCTCCGCCGCTGTTCGGAGCGCCTGGAGCCCGCACCATCATGGCCGAGTGGTCGCGGTTCTCGATGCGCGGCACGCCGCCGTGGGGTCCCGGCCGCGTGAGCCAGCCGACGCTGGCCGTGCACCTGCAGAGCGACCACTACGCCGTCTCGGCCGCCACCAAGTGGTTCGGCGAGCGGTTCGTCGATCCGGACGCGATGGAGCGTTGGGTCTACGCCCAGCACGCCGCGCCGGAGGGCGGCACGACCGACCACCTGCACTGGGTGCGCACCCCGGCACCGGTGGTCGAGCGCGTCCTCACCTGGTGGAAGGACCAGTAGCCCTCACGCCTCGGCGAACGCCTCCAGCGGCGGGCACGCGCAGACCAGGTTGCGGTCGCCGTACGCCTGGTCGATGCGCGCCACCGGCGGCCAGTACTTGTCGTCGGTGCTGCCCGACGGGAAGACACCGGTCGCGACCGGGTAGGCGTGCGACCACTCGAGCAGCTCGCGGGCGGTGTGCGGCGCGTTCACCAGCGGGTTGTCGCCCTCGGGGTACTCGCCGGCCGCGACCGCGTCGATCTCGCTGCGGATGGCCAGCATCGCCTCGACGAACCGGTCGAGCTCGGCCAGGTCCTCGGACTCGGTCGGCTCCACCATGAGCGTGCCCGCCACCGGGAAGCTCATCGTCGGGGCGTGGAAGCCGTAGTCGATGAGCCGCTTGGCGACGTCGTCCACGCTCGTGCCGGACGCCTTGCTGAGCGGACGGACGTCCAGGATGCACTCGTGCGCCACGAGTCCGTGCTCGCCGGCGTAGAGCACCTCGAACGCGCCCTTGAGCCGGGCGGCCACGTAGTTGGCGCTCAGCACGGCCACCGAGGTCGCCTGCGTCAGGCCCTCGGCGCCCATCATCGCCACGTACGCGTACGGGATGGGCAGGATGCCGGCCGAGCCGAACGGGGCCGCGCTGATCGCGCCGACGCCCTCGCGACGGGCCGGGTCCGGGTGCAGCGGGTGGGTCGGCAGGAACGGACGCAGGTGCTCGGCCACGGCGACCGGACCGACGCCGGGGCCGCCGCCGCCGTGCGGGATGCAGAACGTCTTGTGCAGGTTCAGGTGCGAGACGTCGCCGCCGAACTCGCCGGGCAGCGCGTGCCCGACGAGCGCGTTGAGGTTCGCGCCGTCGACGTACACCTGGCCGCCGTGCTCGTGCACGACGTCGCACAGCTCGGTGATGCCGTGCTCGTACACGCCGTGGGTCGAGGGGTAGGTGACCATGATCGCCGCGAGGTCGTCGGCGTGCTTCTCGCACTGGGCCCGCAGGTCGTCCAGGTCGACCTCGCCGCGCTCGGTGGACTTCACGACGACGACCTTCATGCCGGCCATGACCGCGGACGCGGCGTTGGTGCCGTGCGCCGAGCTGGGGATGAGGCACACCGTGCGGCCCTCGTCACCCCGGCTGCGGTGGTACGCCCGGATGGCCAGCAGGCCGGCGAGCTCGCCCTGCGAGCCCGCGTTGGGCTGGATCGAGACCGCGGCGTAGCCGGTCACGGCGGCCAGCCAGCCCTCGAGGGTGCCGACGAGCTCGATCATCCCGGCGGCGTCCTCGGCCGGCACGAACGGGTGCAGGTCGGCGAAGCCGGGGTAGCTGATCGGCTCCATCTCGGCGGCGGCGTTGAGCTTCATCGTGCACGAGCCGAGCGGGATCATGCCCCGGTCGAGCGCGTAGTCGCGGTCGCTGAGCTTCTTGAGGTAGCGCAGCAGCTGGGTCTCGCTGCGGTGCTGGGAGAACACCGGGTGGGTCAGGATCGCGTCGGTGCGCAGCAGCTCCTCGGGCAGCGCGCGGACGCCCTCGGGGGCGGTGGCGTCGGCGCCGAACGCCTCGAGCACGGCCTCGACGTGCGCGGCAGTCGTGACCTCGGACGTGGTGACGCCGACCGTGTCGTCGTCGACCCGGCGCAGGTGGATGCCGGCCACGCGGGCCCGGGCGACGACGTCGTCCGCCCGGCCCGGCACGCGGGCGGTGACGGTGTCGAAGAACTGCTCGTGCAGCACGTCGACGCCACCGGCGCGCAGACCGGCGGCGAGCGACGTGGCGTGGTCGTGGACGCGCTGGGCGATCTCCCGCAGGCCCTCGGCGCCGTGGTGCACCGCGTACATGGACGCGGCGACGGCGAGCAGCACCTGCGCGGTGCAGATGTTCGACGTCGCCTTCTCGCGGCGGATGTGCTGCTCGCGGGTCTGCAGCGCCAGGCGATAGGCCGGACGACCCTGGGCGTCGACCGAGACGCCGACCAGGCGGCCCGGCAGGTGGCGCTCGAGGCCCTCGCGGACGGCCATGTAGCCGGCGTGCGGGCCGCCGTAGAACATCGGCACGCCGAAGCGCTGGGTCGAGCCGACCGCGACGTCGGCACCGAGCTCGCCGGGCGAGGTGAGCAGGACGAGCGCCAGCGGGTCGGCCACGACGACGGCCAGGCCCCCGGCGGCGTGCGTCGCCTCGATGACCGCGCGCGGGTCGGACACGGCCCCGTCGCTGCGCGGGTAGGCCAGGATCGTGCCGCTGCAGTCGTCGACCGGCAGGCCCTCGCGCACGTCGGCCTCGACCAGCGCGATGCCGAGCGCCTCGGCGCGGGTCCGGACGACCGCCAGCGTCTGCGGGTGCAGGCCGGTGTCGAGGACGACGGGCGCGGCGTCGCGGCCCCGGACCGCGCGGCGCACCAGCGTCATCGCCTCGGCCGCGGCCGTGCCCTCGTCCAGCAGCGACGAGTTGGCCGTCGGCAGGCCGGTCAGGTCGCCGACCAGGGTCTGGAAGTTGAGCAGCGCCTCGAGCCGGCCCTGGCTGATCTCGGGCTGGTACGGCGTGTAGGCGGTGTACCAGGACGGGTCCTCGAGCACGTTGCGCCGGATGACCGCCGGCGTCGTGGTCGGGTGGTAGCCCAGACCGATCATGGCGACGCCCGGGTTGTTGCGGGCGGCCAGGTCACGCAGGCCGGCGAGCGCGGCCGCCTCGTCCACGGCCTCGGGCAGGCCCATCGAGGCGGCCGTGCGGATGCCCTCGGGCACGGCGGCGGCCATGAGCGCGTCGAGCGTGGGGTAGCCGACGGCGGCGAGCATCTCGTCCTGCTCGGCGGCGGTCGGGCCGATGTGGCGGGCGGCGAAGGTCACGGACGTGCTCCTGAGGGTCGGGGCCGGGACGCCCTCCCCTCCTGTCGCCGCGCGCGGTTCCAGGACTGCCTGTCACGCGGGGTCCGGGTGCCTGAGAGTTCCGGGAGGAATTGCCCCTTCGGCGCCGCCTGAGCGGTCTCTCCCCTGCGTGGTGATCAGCGCGGCCAGCCTAGCAACATCCGGCGGAGACGTCCGTCACGCGGGCACGGTACGGCCGCGCGCCGCTGGGTACGTCCCGTCCGACCCCCGAGGAGGAACCATGACCGACCACGACCGTCCCTTCGCCCTGGTGACCGGCGCCTCGTCCGGCATCGGCCTGGAGCTGGCCCGCGTCATCGCGGCGAACGGCTTCGACCTGGTCGTCGTGGCCGAGGAGCCGCGCATCCACGACGTCGCGGCCGAGCTCGGCGCGGGCACGCAGGCGTTCGTCACCGACCTCGCGACCCGCCAGGGCAACGAGGACCTGGTCGCCTGGCTGGACGCGCTGCGTCGGCCGATCGGGGTGGCCGCCCTCAACGCGGGCATCGGTGTCGGCGGGCCGTTCGTCGAGACGTCGCTGGACGCCGACCTGCGCCTGGTGGGGCTGAACGTGGCCTCGACGGTGCACCTGGCCAAGGCGGTGTCCCGCTCGATGGTGGCCAACCGGGGCGGACGGATCCTGTTCACGTCGTCCATCGCGTCGCAGATGCCGGGGCCGTACAACGCGACCTACGCCGCGTCCAAGGCGTTCGTGCAGTCGCTCAGCGAGGCGTTGCGGGTCGAGCTGGCCGAGCACGGGGTGAGCGTCACCGCGCTGCTGCCGGGGCCGACCGACACCGAGTTCTTCCGCCGCGCCGGGCTCGAGGGCACGCGGGTGGACGAGGGCACCAAGGACGACCCGGCGATGGTGGCGCAGGCGGGCTTCGAGGCGCTCATGGCCGGCAAGCACGAGGTGGTCACCGGGACGCGCAACAAGCTGCAGCGCCAGGCGGTGAAGGTGGCGCCGGACCCGCTGAAGGCCCGGCTGCACGGCCACCTGAACGAGCGGAAGGACTAGCCGATCTGGCGCGCGCGACGACGGGCGGCGAGCTCGTCGTCGGCGTGCTGCTCGGCCGAGACCGCGCGCTCGCTGGGCAGCTCGTGGAGCGAGCCCTCGATCTCCTTCCAGACACCGCCGATGGCGATGCCGAAGACGCCCTGGCCGCCGCGGAGCAGGTCGATGACCTCGTCGGCCGAACGACACTCGTAGACGCTGGCGCCGTCGCTCATGAGCGTGACCTGGGTCAGGTCGTCGGTGCCGCGCTCGCGCAGGTGGTCGATCGCGGTGCGGATCTGCTGCAGCGAGACGCCGGCCTCGAGCAGACGCTTGATGATCTTGAGGAGCAGGATGTCCTTGAAGGAGTACAGCCGCTGCGTGCCCGAGCCGGTGGCCGAGCGGACCGAGGGCTCCACGAGCCCGGTGCGCGCCCAGTAGTCGAGCTGGCGGTAGGTGATGCCGGCGGCGTTGCACGCGGTCGGACCACGGAACCCGGTGTCGTCCGGGACGGGGGCCAGGTCGTCGTCGAACAGCAGGCCCTGGTCGCCGGCCTGGGCCGCGACCTGCGCGGTGTCGTCCTGCGGGACGTCGTCGTGGGGCGTGATCATCGATGGGACCTTCCGGGTGCGGTCTAGGGGGAAGCGTACCGCGACGAATCCCACGCGTGTAGTCATCGCCAGCAGGTCTCAAGGTAAGGGTGAGGGTTACCCCGGTCAACGACCGACACCCGGCGCGGCGCGTGTCGCTTCGCGCGCCGTCCTCAGCCGGCCTTCGACGGCGTCGCGACGACGTCCAGCAGGTGGTGCTCGCGCACCGTCTCCAGGTCCAGCGTGCGGTACCCGGCACGGTCGAACAGCACCACCACGCGGTCGGCCTCGTACTGCACCGCCCGGCCCGCGCCCCACTCGTCGTGCTCGACCCGCGTGCCGATCGGGTACGGCCGCGTGTCCGCCGGCTCGGACGTGCCGGCCTCGCACGAGTCGCAGCGTCCGCACGGCTCGGGGTGCGACTCCCCCAGCAGCTCGAGCACCAGGCGCCGGCGGCAGTCGGTGGTCTCGGCGTAGCGCCGCACGAGCTCCACCCCCGTCTCCTGGCGGACGCGGACGCGCTCCACCCAGTCGACCGCGGCGGCGACGCGCTGGTCACGTCCGGGCCCGGGCCGCAGCCGGGCTCCCGGGCCGGACTCGCGCACCGAGCCGGTGCGCACGAGCACGTTGAGCGCCCGGCGGCTGCGGGCCGGCGACAGGCCGGCCGCCCGGGCCACGTCGGCCGGACGCAACGGCTCCGACGCCTTGCCCAGCGCGTCCACGACGGCGCGCAGGTCGTCCTCGGACGCCCCGGCCGACGCGGCGAAGAACCGGCGCAGGCCGTAGCCGTCCGGGCGCGACAGCAGCACCGCGCTCGCCGGCTCGCCGTCCCGTCCGGCGCGGCCCGCCTCCTGCCAGTACTCGTCGAGCGTGTCCGGCGGGTCGGCGTGGACGACCAGGCGGACGTCCGGCTGGTCGACGCCGAGCCCGAACGCCGACGTCGCGACGACGGTCCGCAGCGAGCCGTCACGGAAGCCGACGTGCACGCGCTCGCGCTCGGCCCGCTTCATCGCGCCGTGGTAGGCGACGGCGTCGACGCCGGCCTCGACGAGCTCGGCCGCGAGCTCCTCGGCGCGGCGGCGGGTGGCGACGTAGACGAGCCGCGACCCGCCGGACGCGTCCTCGTCGAGCAGCTCGCGGACGCGCTCGGCGACCGCGTCCTCGTCGCGCACCGTCTGGGCCGACAGGTAGATCTCGGGCCGGTCGGCTGCCCCGACGATCGTGCGGACGTCCCGCATGCCGAGGTTGTGCGCGATGGCCCGGCGCAGGTCCGGCGGCGCGGTGGCGGTGAGCGCCAGCACCCGCGGGCGGCCGAGCGCCTCGACCACCGGTCCCAGCGCGAGGTAGTCGGGCCGGAAGTCGACGCCCCAGACCGACACGCAGTGGGCCTCGTCGACGGCCAGCAGCCCGGGGCGCGCCGCGGCCAGGGCGGCGACCACGTCGTCGTCGGCCAGCTGCTCGGGAGCGAGCAGGACGACGTCGAGCTCGCCGGCGGCGGCCTGCTCGAGCACCGCGCGCCGGCGGGACGCGCTGCGCGTGCTGTTGAACGTCTCGGCCCGCACGCCGGCCTCGCGCAGGGCGGCGACCTGGTCGGCCTGCAGCGCGATGGTGGGCGAGACGACGACGGTCAGCCCGCCGAGCAGACGCCCGGCGACGACGTACACGAACGTCTTGCCCGAGCCCGTGGCCAGCACCGCGATCGTGTCGTCCTGCAGCACCGCGTCGATGGCCTCACGCTGCTCGGCCCTCAGGGTCGTGCCCTCGGGCAGGACGTCGGCGGCGGCGGTCTCGACGGGGTCGTTCCGGGACAAGCGGGGCTCCTTCGCTGGGTGGCGGCGGAGCACAGGTACCCGGTGGGGCGGAGCCGAACCGCCCGCTAGCGGTCGAAGTCCTCGGGCTCGATCTCGTCGAGGAACTCGCGGAACTTCTCGATCTCCTCGTCCTCGTCCTGGGACGTGGAGATGGAGGCGGCGTCGAGGACGTCCTCGGCGCACACGATGCGGGTGCCGCTGCGCAGCGCCAGGGCGATCGAGTCCGACGGGCGGGCGCTGACCTGCACGCCGGAGGCGAACACGAGCTCGGCGTAGAAGACGTTGTCGCGCACGTCGACGATGCGCACCTCGGTGAGCTCGTCGCCGAGCGCCTCGACCAGCGTGGCCATGAGCTCGTGGGTGAGCGGACGCGGCGAGACGGTGCCCTGGTGGGCGTAGGCGATGGCCGTGGCCTCGACGGCGCCGATCCAGATCGGCAGGTAGCGGTTGCCCTCGGCCTCGCGGAGCAGGACGAGCGGCTGGCTGGAGGGCATCTCCACCCGGACGCCGACGACCTCGACCTCGCGCACGGGACTCAGCCCAGCCCGTCCTGGAGCATCACGGTGTGCAGGCGGACGGCGAGCGCGGCCAGCTCGGCCACGGCCTGGGCGGCCTGCTGCGGGTCCTCGGACCGACGGCGCGGCTCGACGACCTGGTCGAACAGGCCGATCTCGCGGTCGACGGCCTGGCGGAAGATGCGCAGGTGACGCGGCTGGACGCCGAGCGCGGTGAACTCGGCGACCAGCGCCGCGACCTGCAGCGCGTGGCCGTCGTAGTAGGCCCGGTTGGCCCGGCGCACCAGGCCGAACTGCTCGGCGGCGTCGAGCATCTCCTCGGAGATGCGGGCCGAGGCCAGCAGCTCCTCGCGCGACAGCCGCACCTGGCTGCGCCGGCTCGAGAACGTCTCGGCGCTCGGCAGGCCGTCCTCGGCCAGCTTCAGGTGCGGGACGGCGACCGTCTCGCCCAGCTCGGTGGGCGGGACGACGCCCTGGTCCATGTCGTCCAGGACCTGGCGGATGTGGCTGAGCGGCCAGAAGTCGTCGCGCTGCTTGCGCAGCACGAAGCGGAGTCGCTCGACGTCGCCGTAGGTGAACTTGCGGTACCCGGACGGCGTGCGCTCGGGCTCGATCAGTCCCTGGGACTCCAGGTAGCGGATCTTGGTGATCGTCAGGTCGGGGAACTCGGGCAGGAGCTCGTCCAGGACCTTGCCGATCCCGAGCCGCGGAAGCTCGGCGAACGTCTCGGTCACACCGAGGCTCCCCCGACCGACGCGACGTAGATCAGGCGGTACTTGCCGATCTGCACCTCGTCGCCGTTGCTCAGGGCGATGTCACCGTCGATGCGGTCACGGTTGACGTAGGTGCCGTTGAGGCTGCCCAGGTCGCTGACCTGGAAGCCCGCGTCGACGCGCGTGAACGTCGCGTGACGCCGCGAGACGGTGATGTCGTCGAGGAAGATGTCGCTGTCGGGGTGACGCCCGACCGTGACCGTGTCGCGGTCGAGCAGGAACCGGGCACCGGCACCCGGACCACGCTGGACGAGGAGCAGCGCGCTGCCCTCGGGCAGGCCCTCGACCGCGGCGACGTCGTCGGTCGACATCTCCTCGGTGTCGACCTCGATGCCGCGCACCGAGATGGTCGACGTCTTCTCGACGTCGCTCTCCTCGGCCCCGGGGTTGTCGACCGGTCCGTCCGTGTCCGAGGACATCGCTCGCCTCCTGAAGCTTGCCGTCAAGGGAAGGGTGAGTGTTGGGCTCCAACCTACCAGTGACGGTCCGGCCGGCGCTGCCCGTTCGTGCTACGCGCGGGTGAGGGCGGCGTACGCCTCGGCCTCGAGCAGGCCGGCGCGCGGGTCGTCGTCGCTGGCGCGGATCTTGACCAGCCAGCCCTCGCCGTACGGGTCGGAGTTCACGACCTCCGGGCCACCCTCGAGGGCGTCGTTGCGGGCGATGACCTCTCCGGAGACGGGCGCGTAGATGTCGCTGACCGACTTGGTCGACTCCAGCTCGCCCACGACCGCGCCGGCCTCGACCGTGTCACCCACGGCCGGCAGGTCGATGTAGACGATGTCGCCGAGCGCGTCCTGCGCGTAGTCGGTGATGCCGACGACGGCCACGTCGTCGTCGAGGCGCACCCACTCGTGCTCCTCGGTGTAGTACAGGTCTTCGGGGGTCACTCAAACGCTCCTGGTCGGGGGGTGGGGGGTCATGAGCTGGGACGAGCGTACTCGGGGTCCTGGGTGTCGGCCAGGGCCGTGATGGTGACCGTGTCGCGGGTGTCGATGTCGAGGGTGCCGCCGCTGTTCTCGACCCGGTCGAGCAGGCCGCCACGGATGCGCATGGCCTCGGCGAGCGTGTCCGGATCACCGATCGCCTCGATGACGAACGGACGCGTCACGGTGCGTCCGCCGACCCGCACCTCGTCGCCCTCGTCGACGAAGTAGGTCTGCGCCACGACCCGCGCGGTGCCGTTGACGACGATCGCCTCGGCGCCGGCGTCGCGCAGCTCCTCGACGGCGTCCAGCAGGATCGCCGCGTTCACGTCGTCCTCGGGGTCGGTGATGGTCAGCTCGACGCCGGGACCGCGGGCGCCGAGCGTGCCGGCCAGGATGCCGAGCTGGGTGGCGCGCTTGTCGGCCTGGCGCTGCGCGGCCTGCGACTGCTGCGAGGAGCTGGCCAGCTCGTCGCGGGTGCGGGTGAGCTCGTCGACCTGCTGGGACGCCCGCTCGTTCGCGGCGTCCAGGCTGCGGAGCAGCTCGACCAGCTCGGTCTGGCGCAGCGTCGAGTAGGCCTCGGAGTCGTTGCCGCGCACCTGCACGGTGACCGCGAACGCCAGCCCGCCCAGCAGGACCGCCACCACCAGCTGCGGCACCAGCTTGCGCCGGCGGGGCTCAGGCATGGAAGACCCGTCGGCGGATGGCCGCCATGTTGGCGAAGATGCGGATGCCCAGCACCACCACGACCGCGGTCGAGAGCTGCGAGCCGACGCCCAGCTGGTCACCGACGAACACGATGAGCGCGGCGATGACGACGTTGGAGATGAACGACACCACGAAGACGCGCTCGTCGAAGCGCCGCTCCCCCAGCGCGCGACCGGCGCCGATGACGGCATCGAGCGCCGCGACGATCGCGATGGGGAGGTAGGGCTGCAGGCCGAGCGGCACCGTGGGCTGCAGCCACAGGCCGAGCCCCACACCGACGACGAGTCCGATGACCGGGATCACTTCTTCGCTCCCTCCCACACCTTCGCGTGGCGGACGCGGGCGCGCTCGCCGGGGACGGCCGGGAGCTGGAGCTCATCGGCGCGCTGCATGTCGAACTTCAGGCCCACCTCGTCCTGGCGGATGCGCCAGTACTCGCCGAACGGGCCCTCGGTGAATCCGTCGGCCAGGGCACGGCTGTCGCCGATCGCCTCGACCTTGTACGGCGGGTTGACCGCGGAGTAGTTGACCGTGATCGCGCCGCCGGCCTCGTGGATGGCCGTCAGCGTGCCGATGCGGTGGCCGTCGACCGCCACGGCCTCGGCCCCCGCGCCCCACAGTCCGTTGACGAGCAGGCGCAGGTCGCGGTCGGTCACGCGCACGGCGTCGGAGGCGTCGTCGACGCGCACCACCACGCCCGGGCCGTCGACCGGCACGTCGGCGGCCTGCACCTGGCGCACCGAGTAGTCGGGGTCCTCGTCGCCCGCGGCCGCCTGCAGCGCCGCGACCTCCGAGCGCAGCGTCCGCTGAGTGTCCTGGACGCGTCCGAGCGACTCCTGGCGGGCGCGAATGTCGGACACGAGCGTCTCGCGGGCCACCTGGCGGTCGAGCGACTCGTCGCGGGTCTGGACGATCGCGATGGTCACCATGACGCCGAACAGCACGAGCACCGACGCCGCGACCCACCCGCGCGACCGGGCGTACCGGCCCGCGCGGACCTCGTAGTAGTCGTCGTCGAGCGCGTTCGCGGCGATGGTGTCCAGGACGCTGGGCTCGAACGTGCCCGACGGGGTGCGGACGGGCGTCATGACGCCGCCCGGGTCACCCGCGGCATGGTCGAGAGGAGGCGCTGGACCTGGAAGGCGTAGAGCACGCCGGCCCACCAGTAGAGGCCGACGCCCCAGATGGTGAAGGCCCAGCCGAAGACGTTGGCGAGGTCGGCGACCGTGCCGGACCCGTCGCCGAGCAGCAGCAGCGGGAACGCGTAGAGCAGCGCCGCGGTAGCCGCCTTGCCCAGGAAGTGGACGGGCAGCGAGCTGTAGCCGCGGGTGCGCAGGAACGGCACCAGGCCGAACAGGAAGACGTCGCGCAGCGGCAGCAGGACGGCCAGCCACCACGGGATGATGTCGCGCATGCCCAGGCCGACGACGACGGCCAGGATGTACAGCCGGTCGGCGACGGGGTCGAGGATCGCGCCGATCTTGGACATCTGGCCCAGGTCGCGGGCGAGCTTGCCGTCGAGGTAGTCGGTGATGCCCGAGGCCATGAGGACCAGCAGGGCGATCTCGTCGAGCTCGGGGCCCAGGACGAGCCACAGGAAGACCGGCACGAGGAGCAGGCGCAGGAAGCTCAGCGCGTTCGGGATCGTGAGGATCCGGTCGTCCGCCACCGCGCCTCCTTGGCACTCCTGCGGGCCGGGCGGCCCGCGCGTCAGAGGACAGACTAGGTCATGGCTCCACGCCGCCCGCGTGGTCGGGGCCGACCCCCGCTCGTGTCGGTCGTGCGTCCGCCTGGCAGGACCACCCTTGCGCCCGCACGGGCGCCTGACAGGATGGGGTCACCACCCGACAACAGAACATGAGCCGGGCCACGAGCCCGGTGCCCTGAGGAGGATCCGTGGCTGACTACACCCTGCCCGAGCTGCCGTACGACTACGGCGCGCTCGACCCGTTCATCTCCGGCAAGATCATGGAGCTGCACCACTCCAAGCACCACAACACGTACGTCACCGGCCTGAACACGGCGATCGAGAAGCTCGAGGAGGCGCGCGCCACCGACAGCTTCGGCGCGATCGCCGGCATCGAGAAGAACCTCTCGTTCAACCTCGGTGGCCACATCAACCACTCGATCTTCTGGAAGAACCTCTCCCCGGACGGCGGCGACAAGCCGACCGGCGAGCTGGCCGCGGCCATCGACGACAACTTCGGCTCGTTCGACAAGTTCCGCGCGCACTTCGAGCAGGTCGCCCTGACCATCCAGGGCTCCGGCTGGTCCATCCTCGCCTGGGACACCCTGGGCCAGAAGCTGCTCGTCGTGCAGCTGTACGACCAGCAGTCCAACATCCCGGCCACGCTGATCCCGATCGCGCAGCTGGACATGTGGGAGCACGCCTTCTACCTGGACTACCTCAACGTCAAGGCGGACTACGTCAAGGCGTGGTGGAACATCGTCAACTGGGCCGACGCCCAGGAGCGCTTCACGGCGGCGACCAGCGGCGGCCAGATCATCTTCTGACCGCCCCGGCGCCACGACGGCCGGCATCCCTCACGGGGTGCCGGCCGTCGTGCGTCCCTGGGGTGATGCGACCGGCTGGTCGGGCGCCCCCGTTCCCTGAGCCTGTCGAAGGGACCCGTCACGACCGGGGTCAGCGCTGGATGCGGCGCTCGTGCGGCAGCTGGGCGAGCCAGGCGTTGTACTGCTCGAGCTCGGCGTCGCCGTCGCTGTCGGCCTTGCGGTCCTTGCGCCGCGCCTCGCGCTGGTCCGAGCGCACCCACTGCACCAGCAGCGCCCCCATGACCAGGATGAGCGGCACCTCTCCCAGCGCCCAGGCGACGCTGCCGCCGACGTACTGGTCGCGCAGCAGGTCGGTGGCGAAGGGCCGGTCGAGGTCGAGCCAGTAGCGGTCCGCGATGACCTGGCTGGCCGACATGACCGCCACCGAGAAGAAGGCGTGGAACGGGATCGTGAACAGCAGCATCGCGAACCGCAGCGGCGGAGCCAGCTGGCGAGGGCTGGGGTCGATGCCGATGAGGACGTAGTAGAACAGCGACCCGGCCAGCAGGAAGTGGACGTCCATGAGCGCGTGGCCCAGGTGCCAGCGCATGAGCGCCTCGAACAGCGGCGTGAAGTACAGCCCGTAGAGGCTGCCGACGAAGATGACCGCGGCCACGACCGGGTGCGTCCACAGGCGCGCGAACCGCGAGTGCAGCAGCGACAGCAGCAGCTGGCGTGGGCCGACCTCACCGGGCTGGCGCGGACCGGGCAGCGTCCGCAGCGCGAGCGTGACCGGGGCGCCGAGCACCAGGAAGATGGGCGCCACCATCGACAGCAGCATGTGCGCGATCATGTGCGCGCTGAACATCACGTGCGAGTACTCGGCGAGGCCGCCGAGCGTCGCCCAGCCGACGACGAGCATGCCCAGCAGCCACGAGATCGTGCGGCCGACCGGCCACCGGTCGCCGCGGCGACGCAGCTTCACGACGCCGTAGAGGTAGAGCGCCGTGCCCAGGGCGAGCACGGTGAGCCCGAACCCGCTGGCCGAGTGGCCGAGCAGGAAGCGCGAGACCGACGGGTCGGCCGGCATGGGGCCGCCGATGAGCGTCTCGGCGGCGCTCAGCACGTCCTCGCCGACCGGGGTCGGCGTGCGGGACAGGGCGACGGCCAGGCCGATGGTGCCGGCCATGACCAGCAGCTCGCCGGCGGCGAGGCGCAGGAACGAGCCGCCGCTCCCGGCGATGCGACGCCGGTGCAGCCAGCCGAGCGCGCCCAGGACGACCAGCGCGGCCGTCTTGGCCAGCAGCAGGCGTCCGTAGCCGGACGAGAACAGGTCCGACAGCGAGTCGATGCGGGTGGAGGCGTTGACGACGCCGGACAGCCCGACGATCACGAGCGACCAGGTGGCCAGCGGCGAGAACCGGGCGATCGCCGGCTCGAGCCGCTTGCTGCGGCGCAGCGCGACCCAGCCCAGCGCGCCGAGCCCGCCGACCCAGAGGGTCGCGCCGACGAGGTGCAGCAGCAGGCTGATGGTGGCCAGGTCGTGCCCGCCGGCGGACGCCGAGTGCCCGGTGAGCGCGACCGGCGCGAGGCTGGCCAGCGCGAGGCCGAGCGCCAGCGCGAGGGCCCGCACGCCGACCGTCCAGCGGAGCAGCACCGCCAGGACCAGCGCGAGCGCGGCCTGCAGCAGCATGCCGCGGCCCAGCTCGCTGTCGGCGAACGAGACCACGTAGCCCGGGCGTAGACCGGACAACGGCTGGGCGAAGGTGTCGGCCGCGGTCAGCACGTAGAGCGCCAGGCTGGTCACCGACCAGGCGACGGCCGCCGTGCGCGAGCGGGCGACCGCGTCGACCGCGAGGCCCTCGACCCGGTCGCCGCGGCCGGGAAGCAGGAACACGGCCAGCACCAGGAAGCCGACGACCGTGACCGCCAGGACGTCCGACAGCAGCTTGGCCACCGGCACCCCCCAGCCGACGACGAGGCCCGGGTCGGGGATGCCCGGCGGCGCCTCCTCGGGAGCGCCGCCGCCCAGGCTCAGGAAGGCGACGACGGCACCGAGCGCGACCACGAAGGCCACGGCGGTGAACCGCACGGTGCCGACGCGGGGCGCGGCGTCGCGGGGGGTGTCGGTGGCGGTGCTCATCGGGTGGACCTCCGGCGGAGCGGCACGAGCAGCAGGACGAGGGCGACCACGACGGCGGCTCCGGCCCACCAGACGTGCTCGCGGTGGCGGTGCAGGAACGACTCCTGGCTGGCGTCGGCGCTGGTCGCCACGGGATCGACGGTGTCGCCGGTCGTGGTGGTGAACACGACGGTGCCCTTGACGGGGTGGCCGTCGGCCGACACGACGCGGTACGACATCTCGTGGACGCCGCGCAGGCCGGACGGCTCGACGGTGGCGGTGACCGTGTGGTCGACCGCCTTCACGTCGGCCAGCTCGAGCTGCTCGCCGTCCGGCGCGGTGATCGCGACGTAGGCGGGGTTGCCGATGTTCTCGTTGAACGTCAGCGTGACCTGCTCGGGGACGGCCTCGACGGTGGTGCCGTCGGCCGGGTCGGTCGACAGCAGCGAGGCGTGCGCCGAGGCCGGCCCCGCCCCCACCGCGACCAGCACGGCGGTGAGGGCGAGGGCCAGGCCGAGCCGGACGGGCTCAGGAGTCGGTACGCGCACGACGTCGATTCTCCCGCAGCGCCAAAGCCACGCCGCCGACGCCCACGACCAGGCCGAGGCCGCCGAGGACGCGGGCCAGCGTGTCCGTGCCGTCGTCGGACGACCCGGCCGCCTCGTCGCCCTCGGTGTCGGCGGGCGCGCCGTGGCCACCGTGGCCGTCGTCGGAGGCCGCGGCGAGCGCCAGCGTCGGGGCCGGCTTCTCGGGCTCCTCGTCTCCCGTCGCCACCTGCGACCAGTCGGCCACCTCGCCGTCGGCGTACTCCTGCTTGGTGGGCAGGACGAGGGTGTCGGTCTCGGGCAGCGGACCGCCGGAGAGCTGGAACTCGTCGAACTGGCCGACCCCGATGCCTCCGGCGGTGGCGGTGTAGACGACCGAGCCCACCACCTCGGTGACGGTGAGGTCGCCGACCTCGACCGGCTCGTCGAGCTTCGTCATGACGACCTTCGCCGTCCAGCCCGGCTTGGGCTGGGTGCGGATCGAGGTGACGGGCGTGTCGGTCGGGAAGGTGACGGTCAGCCTCGTGGTGGCGGCGGTGTCTGACTCGTTCGGCACGCGCAGGACGAGCTTGCCGTAGCCGCCCTGGGCGGCGTCGGGCGACGAGACGGTCACGTGGGCGGACGCGGTGGACGGGACGAGCACGACGGCGGTGCCGAGGACGGCAGCGGCCAGCCGCGCACGGGTGGTGCGCTTCATGGGTTTCCTTCGATGGGTGCGGTTCGGTCGGTCAGCAGGGACCGGCCGGAGGACCGCGAAGGACCCGGGGCGTGCGGCGCACGGCCAGCACCGGACGCGGGTGCGCGTCGATGGCGGCGAGCCGGGCGGTGGCGGGCAGCGGGCGGACGTCCGCCAGGAGCCGGACGACGGCCAGGCCGAGCAGCTCGACGAGCCGCCAGCAGGCGGCCTCGCCGCTGGTCAGCACGACGGCGCTGACCGCGGTGGCGACGACGTGCCCGGCGAGCATCGCCGGACCGCCGACCTCCATCGAGCCGCCGGAGGTGTGGACGACCGCCTGGGCGAGCAGCAGCAGGCCGGTCATCTGGCCGGCGGTGAGCCGGCGGCCGCCGAGGGCGTACGCGACGGCGACGACCCCGGCGAGGACGACGGCGACCGAGACCGCGGAGGCGGCGCCACCCATCGCGACGTGGACGCCCGTGGCCGTGACCACGCACACGACGGCCGCCGCGACGGCTCGCACGAGCCGCAGCAGGCGTGCGGTCGGCACGCTGACGCCGGGAAGGTCCACGGCCCCGAGCATAGGCGGCGGGCTCGCCGGCCCGGCCAGGTGGCCGGGGGCCTGGACTTGCGCCGACGAGTCCGCGACCGTGGGGGCATGACGAGCTCAGCCGCGTACATCACCCTCGACGAGCAGTGGGGTGCCCACAACTACCACCCGCTGCCCGTCGTGGTGGCCCGTGCCGAAGGTGCCTACGTCACCGACGTCGAGGGCCGCCGCTACCTGGACTTCCTGTCGGGCTACTCGGCCCTGAACTTCGGGCACCGCCATCCCGCCCTGGTGGCCGCCGCCCACGAGCAGCTGGACCGGCTCACCCTCACGTCCCGGGCCTTCCACAACGACCAGTTCGGCGCGTTCTGCCGCGACCTGGCCGAGCTGACCGGCACCGACATGGTGCTCACCATGAACACCGGCGCCGAGGCCGTCGAGTCGGCGATCAAGGTGGCCCGCAAGTGGGCGTACGAGGTCAAGGGCGTCGCCTACGACAGCGCCGAGATCATCGTCGCGAGCAACAACTTCCACGGCCGCACCACCACGATCGTGTCCTTCTCCGACGACCCGGTCGCCCACGACAACTACGGACCGTTCACGCCCGGCTTCGTCACGGTGCCGTTCGGCGACGCCCAGGCCGTGCGCGACGCGATCGGACCCAACACGGCGGCCGTGCTGATGGAGCCGATCCAGGGCGAGGCCGGCGTCGTCGTGCCGCCCGAGGGCTTCTGGGCGGACGTCCGTGCGGCGTGCGACGAGCACGACGTCCTGCTGGTCGCCGACGAGGTGCAGTCGGGGCTCGCCCGCACCGGCGAGCTGCTGGCCCTCGACCACGAGGGCGTCCAGGCCGACCTCTACACGCTGGGCAAGGCGCTGGGCGGCGGCATCGTGCCGGTGTCGGCCGTCGTCGGGCGCGGCGACGTGCTCGGCGTGCTCAAGCCCGGCCAGCACGGGTCGACGTTCGGCGGCAACCCGCTCGCCTGCGCCGTGGGCAGCGCCGTCGTGGAGCTGCTGCGCACCGGCGAGTTCCAGGAGCGCTCGCGCAAGCTCGGCGAGCACCTGCACCGCCGGCTGGGCGACATGGTCGGCCACGGAGTCGCCGCCGTGCGCGGCCGCGGTCTGTGGGCCGGCGTTGACATCGAGCCGACGCACAAGACCGGTCGTGAGGTGTCCATGGCGCTGCGCGACGAGGGCGTGCTGTGCAAGGAGACGCACCTGCGGACGCTGCGCGTCGCTCCCCCGCTGGTCATCACCGAGGACGAGCTCGACCACGCGCTCGACGCCCTGGAGCGCGCCCTCGACGCCTGAGCCTCAGGCGAAGTAGGTCGCACCGCCCGGTGGAGGTGGCGACGCCTCGGCGTCCGCGTCGGTGAACGGCACGCCCTTCCCGACGCGGTCGTCGACGGCGTGGCCCTCGAGCACGCGGTACGGCAGCGGCGACCCGGCCGCTCGGCGCTGCAGGGACGCGACGGGCAGCGGGGCGGGCGAGGCGACGGCGAGCACGTTGCCGAAGCGACGTCCGGCGAGCGTCCCCGGCTCGGCGGACAGCAGCACGTCGCCGACCTCGGCGCGCAGGCCGGCGACGACCCGCCGGGTGTAGCCGAACGGCGCCCGGTCGGCGAGGTTGAGCGCGACGACGCCGGTGCCGCGCAGCACGCGGCGGAGGTCGGCCAGCGCCTCACGGGTCGTGAGCTCGGCCGGCACACGAGCGGCCGCGAAGGCGTCCACCACGACCACGTCGACGGAGTCGTCGGGGAACGCGGCGAGCCCCGAGCGTCCGTCGACCCCGCGCACCTTGATGCCGCTGCGCCGCGGGAGCGGCAGCTGCTCGCGGACGAACGCGGTCAGCGACTCGTCCGGCTCCAGCACGACCTGGGACGAGCGGGGGCGCGTCGCCGCGACGTACCGCGCCAGCGTCATCCCCGCTCCCCCGACGTGCACGATCCGCAGCGGCTCGCCGGCCGGCTCGATCGCGTCGAGCACGTCGCCGATGCGGCGCACGTAGTCGAAGGCCAGGTAGGTGGGGTCGTCGAGGTCGACGTGGGACTGGTCGGCGCCACCGACCCGGAGCACGTACGCCGAGGGCCGGGCTCCGTCGGGCACCAGCTCGCGGTCGTCGGTCACGGCTGCATCGTACGGACTTCCCGAAGATGGTTTAGCAGGCAACCATCCCGGGTAGGCTCCCCGTCATGACGCAGACCCCCTGGCTCACGCCCGACGAGCTGCGCTCGTGGGTGCGACTCATCGCGGTCGTCGAGATGCTCCCGGGCGCCCTGGACACGCAGCTGCAGCGCGACGCCGGCCTGAGCCACTTCGAGTACTTCACGCTGGCGATGCTGTCCGACGCCCCGGACCGCACCCTGCGGATGACGGAGCTGGCCTCGCAGACCAACGCCAGCCTCCCCCGCCTCTCCCACGTCGTGAAGCGCCTGGTCGCCCGCGGCTACGTCAGCCGCTGCCAGGCCGACGACGACCGCCGCGCCATCGAGGCCACGCTCACCGACGAGGGCCTGGCCAAGATCCAGGAGTCGGCCCCCGGCCACGTCCGCACGGTCCGTGAGCTGGTCGTGGACGCCCTCACCCCCGAGCAGCTGCGCGCCGTGGGCGAGGCGAGCGCGGCGATCCTGACCCGCCTGGACCCCGATGGCCGGATGAACGCGAGCGTGCTGGACAACCTCGAGCGCTGAGCCAGGACCTTTGACGAGCTCAGGCAGCGGGGGTCAGGCGGGTTCCACGACTCGGGGTCGGTGCTTGACGTGGCGGGCGTGGCGCAGCGGCCGCTGTCGTGGATCGATCCGGGGTGGCGGGATGACTTCGACGACGCCGTCCATCGCCAAGCGCGCTGACCAGTCGGAGTCGTGGAGCAGGTGGTGATGGAAGAAGCAGAACAGGGCACCGTTGTCGATGCTCGTGTCACCACCTTCACTCCATGGCTTGAGGTGGTGGGCTTCGCACCAGCCGGGTGGCCGGTCGCAGCCCTTCCACGAACAGCCGCCGTCCCGCTTCGTAAGGGCGATGCGCTGGGACCTGTCGTGGAGACGCCTCTGCTGACCGACGTCGAGCGGCTGGCTCGCGCCGCCGAGAACCACGGGGATCAGACCCGCGTTGCAGGCCAGGCGCCGTGCTTGGGAGGCGGAGAGTCCGGTGTCGGTGGAGAGCATCGCCCGGCCCAGGTCACGGACCAGGGCGTCGTGCTCCATCGAGATGGTCACCGTGGCCGCAACACCGCCGGCCTGCGGGAACGCGTCCTGGGGCAGGTGCTCGACGAGCTCGCAGAGGGCGAGTCCCATGCGACGGGCGTGGTCGAGGCGGCCGAACTCTAGGTCGGAGTGCTCGCCGTCGACGTCCCGGAAGACCGCCCCATCGCGTCGCGGTGAGGCAAGTCCTTCGAGGACGGTCCTGAGCATGTCGGCCTGCATGTCCGGCAGGACCCCGCGGATGGACGACCGACCCTTGCCCATCCGGATGATCGACAGGTGCGTCTCGTTCCAGGCCTGCTTCTCCTGGCGCTCCAGCTGAGCGCCGATGATCTCGTCGGCGGAGTCGGGATCGACGACCTCGACGATGCGGTTCGCGAGCCGGCGCAGGTCGTCCGCCCCGAACTCGCGAGCGTGCTCCAGCAGGGTGGCTTCGGCGTCGTCGTGCTGCTCGTCCACGAACCACTCCGGAAGCTGGTCGAGTGCCTTGAGGATGTTGTGGGCCTGCTCGGTGGTGAGCTGACCGGCGTCCCAGCGCTCGCGGGTGACGGCGCCGCGCGTGGGGTCGAGTCGGGTCAGCGACACGAGCTTCGAGGCCTCGCGACGAGAGACGTTCGTGGTGCTGGCCAGCCACACCGTCGGGGAGGTGCAGCCGTCCTCACGTGGGAGACCCCGGTCCGCCGCTGCCGCCGTGAGTCGGACGGTCAACGCTTGGAGCGCGGCCGCAGCCTGGGCGGCGGCCTGCAGCTCAGCGCGGATCTCACGGTCCGTCAGCGTCCACGGCTCGAGCGCGCTGGACTCCTCCAGCAGTGCCTGAACCTGGTCGCTGATCATCCGAAACCCCCGTCGAACGTTTGTTCTATCCTACCTCGCGGTGGTGACAGGAACAACGCGGAATCCCCGGAATTCCGGGTATTTTTGCGCTTTCGACAAGCTCAGCGAGCGGTACTCAGGCGAGCCGACAAGGCGACCCGGGCACGCACCCAGCCGCCTCGTCATCAGCCCCTCGGGCGACCAGGCACCGAGGCAAGCTCAAGGAGCGGGACTCGGGCGAGCCGACTCACCGCGTCACCCACCCAACCGCGTCGTCGTCAGCCCCTCGGGCGACCACACGAGAATGCTCCTTTCGACAAGCTCAAGGAGCGGGGCTCGGGCGAGCCGACGGACCGGCCCGACCACGCACCCAAGCTCCTTTCGACAAGCTCAAGGAGCGGGTCCGGGCGAGCCGACAGGCCCACCTGAGTACGCACCCACCGCCTCGTCATCAACCCCCGGGCGACCACGCACCGAGGCTCCTTTCGACAAGCTCAAGGAGCGGGGCCGTCGCTCAAGGAGCGGGAGCGCGGCGCTCAAGCAACGGAGCTCAGGCTCACGAACCGGTGCGCTCCGCGGCCAGGATCGGCAGCAGCACCTCGCGGCTGAGCGGCGCGAGGTCGACGTCGCCGGGGTCGGCGGGGTCGATCCAGCGCGCTTCCTCGATCTCGGCCGCGACGACGTGCTCGTCGTGCAGGTCGGCGCGCCAGACGCGGGCGTGGACACGGTGGCCCGGCTCGTTGGCGGCGTCCTCGTCGAACTCCCCCACCCAGGTGAACGCGTCCTCGGCCAGGCGCAGGCCGAGCTCCTCGTCGAGCTCGCGCCGCAACGCCTCCAGCCCGGACTCCCCCGGCTCGGGCTTGCCGCCGGGCTGCATGAACGCGGTGGTGCCGCGCTTGCGCACCATGAGCGCCCGCCCGTCCGCGCCCACGACCAGGCAGGCGACGACGTCGATCACCGGCACCGCTCAGCCCTCCAGCGCGGCGACGACCTCGGCGACGCTGCGGGCGCCGCCGGCGACCGACCAGGTGCGTCCGCCGACCTCGACCTGCCGGGTGGTGCCGCCGGCCCCGGCGACGATCGCCGCGCCCGGCAGCCAGTCCCACGACGGAGTCGTGTGCTGGAACCAGCTGCCGAGCCGTCCGGTGGCCACGCCGACCAGGTCCATCGACCCGGAGCCGAGCATGCGGATGGTGGCCGGCCGCGACACCGCCCGCGTCCACGGGTCGTGCACCGACGGCTCGCCGAAGAAGCCGGGGTGCAGGTAGGTGCCGGCGCTGACGAGCTCGAGCGGGTCGTCGTGCACCGGGCCGACCGGCTCGCCGTCGCGGGTGGTCGGCAGCCCTGGGCCACCCACCACGACGCTGCCCGTGGCGTGGTGCGCGACCGCGCCGAGCACGACCTCGTCACCGTCGACGAGAGCGAGCGCCGAGCACCAGTAGTCGGATCCGGAGGCGAAGTTGTAGGTGCCGTCGACCGGGTCGATGACCCAGCGGCGCCCGGAGCGCGACTCGACCGAGGCGCCCTCCTCGCCCAGCACCCCGTCGTCGGGACGCTCGCGCAGGAGCGTGCCGAGCACGAGCTCCTCGGCGGCGTGGTCGGCGTCGGTCACGACGTCCGAGACGGACGTCTTGCGGGAGATGGTGAGGGCGGCACCGGCCCGCATGCCCGCCGCGAGGGCGGCGGCCTGCGTGACCAGCTCCGCGGCGAGGCGGGCGTCGTCGTCGGTCGGCACGGGGCCGACGCTAGCCCACCGCGGTCGGACGCGCGGAACCGTCCGCCTGGCCCTACTGTCGACCGGGTGGGTAGGGTCATCAACGGTCGGTACGAGCTCGGCGAACGCCTCGGGGCGGGCGGCATGGGCTCGGTGCTGCGCGCCCACGACCGCAAGCTCGACCGCGCCGTGGCGGTGAAGCTGGTCCACGTCGAGCAGGCCCAGGACGAGGTGGGCCGCGCCCGGCTCAAGGCCGAGGCCCGGCTGGCCGGCGGCGTCCACCACCCCGGCGTCGCGGAGATCTTCGACTACGACGAGGACGACGAGACCGGCGCGCCGTTCCTGGTCATGCGCCTGGTCGAGGGCGAGACCCTCTCGCAGGTGCTGCGCCACGAGCGCACCCTCACGCCCGCCCGCACGATGAGCATGGTCGCCGACGTCGCCGAGGCCCTGGCCGCCGCGCACGCGCTGGGCGTCGTGCACCGCGACGTGAAGCCGTCCAACATCCTGCTGACCGAGCAGCGCGCGGTGCTCGTCGACTTCGGCATCGCCCGCTCGCCCGAGAGCGAGCCGCTCACGTCCACCGGCACCCTGCTGGGCACCGTCGACTACCTGAGCCCCGAGCAGGCCCTGGGCCGCAGCGCCGCTCCCCCGTCGGACGTCTACGCGCTCGGCGTCGTCGCCCACCACTGCCTCACCGGCGCCCCGCCGTTCCGACGCGAGACCGCCGTGGCCACCGCCATCGCCCACGCGAAGGACCAGCTGCCCCCGCTCGGCGACGACGTGCCCGACCCCGTCCGCGCGCTCGTCGCCAGCATGACGGCCAAGCAGCCCGACGACCGTCCGACCGCCGAGCAGGCCGCCCGCACCGCGGCGGCGCTGGCCGAGGGGCACAGCCAGGACGCGGCCCCCGCGCCGCGCGAGGTCGGCGCGCCCGCGCTCGAGGACCTGCCCACCGCCGTGACCCGTGTCCGCCCGCGTCGCCGGGCCATGGCCGTCGGTGCCGGTGCCGCGCTCGTCGTGGCCCTGCTCGCCGGCCGCGAGATGCTCGCCACCGAGCGCGAGGTGCCCGACGTCGTCGGCATGTCCGTCGCGGCGGCCACCACGGTGCTGCGCGACGAGGGCTTCGCCGTGGAACGCCAGGACGTCGACGACCCGCGCGCCCCGATGGGCCAGGTGGTCGACCAGACGCCCGACGCGTCCGACGACGGCAGCGACGGCGAGACCGTGGAGCTCTCGGTGGCCTCCGGCATGGTCGTGGTCGACGGACGCGCGCTGGTCGGCTCCACCTACGGCCAGGTGGCGCGCCGCCTGGAGGCGCTCGGGCTGGTGCCGATCCGGCACGAGCACGAGAACCGCACCCGCGCCGGCCAGGTGCTCAGCGTCGAGCGCGACGGCCGCGTCGCGCTCGGCAGCACCGTGCCCGTCGTCGTAGCCGTCAGCCCGGCTGTCGCGAAGGCGCCGGCACCGGCGACCACCCAGTCGGGCTCGCGCACCTCCGCGCCGGCCCCGCGCCCGGCCGCGACGTCGGCCAAGAGCAAGCTCAAGGGCAAGGGTCACGCCAAGGGCAGGAAGGGCGACAAGAAGGGCAACGGCCGCGGCTGAGCCGCGACCGTCGCCCTCGACGGGCCGGGACGTCTCGGTCCCTCCCGCCCTCTACCCGTGGACGCCGTGGCGTCCCCGCACGCGGACGACCGGCCGTCCGGGGTGCACCTCGTGCCACCGGTACGCGGCGCAGGCGAGCAGGAACACCGAGCCGAGCGCACCCCACGGGCCGGCGGCCAGGACGACGACCGCCAGCACCGTGCACGTGATCGCGCTGATCGTCGCGCTGCTCATGACAGCGCGTCCTTCGCCTTGTCGATCAGGCCCTTGGTCTCCTGCAGCGGGTTCGTGCCGTAGAGCCGCGGGTCGCCGGGCGCCAGCTCGGGCCACTCGCCGGTGGCCTGGATCAGCGCGGTGCGGAAGTCGCCGCGGCCGTCGGGGGCCGGGCCGGACGCCCACGAGCCCTCGGCCGCGGCCTCGCCGTCCGACGCCTGGATGAACGTGTGGCTGAACTCGTCGAACTCCTCCTCGAGCGGGAACGCCTCGGGGACGGGCAGCCCGTCCAGGCCGTCGGCCTTGAGCTCCTCGATCGCCGAGAGCCACTGCATCTGGTGCATGTGGTCGCGGGTGACCAGGAACCGGATCAGCTCCTTCACCCCGCGGTCGTCGGTCATGTGGAACAGCCGGGCGACCTGGAGCCGTCCCTGCATCTCGGCGGTGACGTTGAGCGTGAAGTCGGCCATGAGGTTGCCGCTGGCCGTGACGTACGCGCCGCTCCACGGGACGCCGTTGGAGTCGTGCGGGTAGGCGCTGCCGCCGTTGACGATGGTGTGCTGCGGGTTCTGCGCCCCGAACTCGCTCGCCTGGGTCGAGCCGGTGGTGTCGTCGGCCGACATCGGGGCGGGCTTGTCGAGGAGCTGGTCGATCATCTGCACGATCATCTCGACGTGGCTGAGCTCCTCGGTGCCGATCGCCATCAGCATGTCCTTGTACTTGCCGGGCAGCCGGGTGTTCCAGCCCTGGTAGAGGTACTGGAGGGCGACGGTCATCTCGCCCCACTTGCCGCCGAGGACCTCCTGGAACCTCATCGCGAACGCGGGGTCCGGAGCGTCCGGCCTCGACGTGAACTGCAGGGCCTTCTGGTGCGTGAACATGGGTGCCTCCTGGCGCGGTGCGGGTCTGGGATGCCCGCCGGGTGCCCCGTCCAGGTGACGTGTCACACGTCGTCGCCGTCTCGTCGCGAGGTGTTCACGACCACCGTCGCCCGGCTCGCGCGAGCCCGTCAGTACCCGTTCTCGTGGGGCGGTAACACGGACCCGCCGCCGGTCCCACGATGAGGAACCCGGGATGCACGTCCCGCGATGCCGACGTCCGATGGGAGGACACCCACTCCGCCCACCAGGGAGCCCCGATGACCCGTCGGCTCACGTCTGACCGCACCAGCCAGCACGACGTCCACGAGCTGCTCGGCGTCGAGCGCGCCGGGTCGGTCGAGCGGCAGGCGGCCGAGAACGACGTCGTCGGCCGGCACCTCCGGCTCGCCGCCGCCCTCGCCCGCCGCTACCGCGGCCGCGGCGTCGACGAGGAGGACCTGTTCCAGGTCGCGTCGCTGGCGCTGGTGACCGCGGCCCGGCGCTACGACGAGACGCGGGGCGACTTCGCCTCGTTCGCGACCGCGACCGTGCTGGGCGAGCTGAAGAAGCACTTCCGTGACCTGGGCTGGACCGTGCGTCCGCCGCGGCGCATCCAGACCCTGCAGGCCACGATCGCGGCCACCGACGCGCGGGCGTGGGACGACGCCGGCACCGGCCGGGCCACGGAGCTCGCCGCTCGCCTCGGCCAGCCCGTCGCGGACGTCCTGGAGGCCCTCCAGGCGCGCGGGTGCTTCCACCCGGACTCCCTGGACGCGTCCGAGGGCGAGCCGGTGCTCGGGAGCGTGGACGACCGGTTCGACCGGGTCGACGAGTGGGTGTCGGTCACCCACCTGTGCCGCGAGCTCGACGACGACGACCGGACGCTGCTGCGGATGCGCTTCTTCGAGGACCTCAACCAGCGCGAGATCGCCCGCCAGCTGGGCCACAACCCGATGTGGGTGTCACGCCGGCTCGCCGCCCTGCTCGACCGGCTCCGCAGCGAGGTCGTCGTCCGGGAGGCCGCGTGAGCGCGCAGGAGATCCTGCCCGGCATCCACCGCATCGCCCATGCGGCCACCTGCTGCTACCTCGTGCAGCGCGGCGACACCCTCGTGCTCGTCGACGCCTGCCTGCCGCGCAGCCGGCCACGGATCGAGGCCGCGCTGCGGTCGCTGGGCGCCGGCTGGCGCGACGTGGACGCCGTGGTGCTCACCCACGGCCACTTCGACCACCTCGGCGACCTGGGCAACGTCCAGCGCGAGCACGACGTCCCCGTGCTCGCCGCGCTGGGCGACGTGCGCATCACCGAGCACCCGTACCGCTACCGGCCCGGCGTGAACCGGCTGGCGTTCATCGCCACCCACCCGGGCGGCTGGCCCTACCAGGCGCAGATGATCGCGAACGGAGCGCTCAAGGTGCCCGGCGTCGGGCACGTCGAGGCGCTGCCGGAGGGACCGCTCGCGGTGATGCCGGAGCTGCACGTGCTGCCGACGCCCGGCCACACCGACGGCCACGTCGCGCTGCACCACGTCGCGGCGTCCGCCGTGCTCACCGGCGACGCGCTGGTCACGCTCGACCCGTACACCGGACGACGGGGCCCGCGGGTCGTCGCCCGGCCCGGCACCCGACGTCCCGGCCAGGCCCGCGAGTCGCTCGCCGCCATCGCCGCTACCGAGGCGGACGTCGTGCTGCCCGGGCACGGCGAGCCCTGGACTCAGGGCGCCCGGCGGGCCGCCGAGCTCGCGGCCGCCGAGCCCATCGGCTGACCGGCCTCAGGAGGACCGTTGCCGGCCGACAGAAGTTGGGGCGAGTTCCGAAGCCACCATTCGCCCGACTTCGCCCAGCACTCCATTGGCGCTCGCGGAACTGATCGCCTCCCAGATGACTTCAATCGCCGAAGCTATCCGTTCGTTCTGAGCTGACCGCAGGGAATCCCAGGCGGACTGATCGGCGGGACGTTCCAGCGCGTTTCCCATCAAGTTGCTCACATGCGGATCATCACGCGCTGCATTCTCAACGTCCCCCCAGGCATGTGCGGGATCGAAGACCTGCGGACTTCGGGCAAGTGAGTCGAGATAGAAGAAGCGTCCTGAACGCCCGTAGAGATCAAGTACTCGAATCAAGGGAGGCACGACGACGTTGCTTGCGATGGCGCCAACCTTCGCCCGGACAAACGGTGAAGCGTCACCAGCCCGTCGGACAAGCTCAGGGAGCAGACGGTGGTGCATCGCGGCAATCCCATGGCCCCAATCCTTCATCGCAGCCTTTGCCGGCCACGACCCCTCGTCGTCGAGGACGATCAGCCCCAACGCCAACTTGTGGAGCTTCTCCATTCCAATCGAAAGCATCGTGAGCACGGGATCTCTTGTCGTATCCCAGAACGGCGCGTCTCTCACCACGTAGGAGCCGTAGCCCAGAAGGTTGCGAGTGGAGGTGCACTCGGCGATAAGCGCGAAGCCCTGTTCGTTACTTAGCGACCCCAACGGCATGACAGGACTCTAGGTCCGCCGTCCCCTTAGATCAGAGTTTCCCGCCGAGCTCGCGGCCGCGGAGCCCATCGGCTGACCGGCCGCGTTTCGCGACGAGCGACCCGGGTACCCGCGGGTCACTGATCCATCCGACGAGAGGAAGCACCGTGCGCGTCATCGACAGCAGGACCCACACGATCATCGGGCTGGTGGTCGGCGTCGTCCTGATCGTCGCCCCCTGGTTGCTGACCTTCGCCGACGAGAGCGACGCGGCCACCTGGTCGGCCGTCGGCGTCGGCGTGTTCATCGTGCTCAACGAACTCATCACCACCAGCCCGGCCAGCCCGGTGAAGCTGGTGCCGATGAGCGTCCACCTGATCCTGGACATGGTCACCGGCGTGTTCCTGGCCCTGACCCCGTGGTTCTTCGGCTTCGCCGACGAGGACTGGTTCGTATGGGTGCCGCACGTCGTCGTGGGCATCCTGGTCGCCGGGTACGCGCTGATGACCCGGGCGGACGAGCCGGCGATCACCGGCCCGCGCACGCCCGCCTGACGCGCCCGCGCCGTCACGGCACCACCACCGGCGTCCGCACCCGACCGGGGCGGACGCCGGTGGTGTGCCCGGGCTCCGGGTGCGCCAGACTGGAGGTTCCACGACCGAGGAGCATCTCTACATGACCGAGCCGGGAGACACCCGCGTCGCCGTCTACATCGACTTCGACAACATCGTCATCTCGCGCTACGACCAGGTCCACGGACGTCATCAGTGGTCGCGCGACAAGAACAAGGGCTTCGACGCCGGCGCCCGCGAGGCCGACCCGGCCGTCGCCGACAAGCTGCGCCGCGCGACCGTCGACGTGGGCGCGATCATCGACTTCGCCTCGTCCTTCGGCACCCTCGTGCTGACGCGGGCGTACGCCGACTGGTCCGCGCCGGTCAACGCTGACTACCGCCACCAGCTGGTCAGCCGCGCCGTCGACCTCGTGCAGCTGTTCCCGGCCGCCGCGTACGGCAAGAACGGCGCCGACATCCGCCTGGCCGTCGACGCGGTCGAGGACATGTTCCGCCTGCCCGACCTCACCCACGTCGTGATCGTCGCCGGCGACTCGGACTACATCGCGCTCGCGCAGCGCTGCAAGCGCCTGGGCCGCTACGTGGTCGGCGTCGGTGTCGCCGGCTCCACCAGCAAGTCGCTGGCCGCGGCGTGCGACGAGCTGGTCACGTACGACGCCCTGCCGGGCGTCACCCCGCCGGAGGAGGCGGCCGAGCCCGAGACCCGCGAGCCGCGCAGCCGCAGCGCCAAGGGCGCCAACCCGGCCGTCCAGGACGAGACGTCGCCCGCGGTGGCCGACGACACGTCCGACGAGGGCGAGACCCAGGAGACCGCGACCCGACTGCTCGAGCGCGCCCTGCGCCTCGGGCACGAGAAGGACGACGCGGAGTGGCTGCACGCCTCGCAGGTCAAGACGCAGATGAAGCGCATGGACCCGTCGTTCAGCGAGAAGGCGCTCGGCTACCGCTCGTTCTCGGACTTCATCAAGTCGCGTGAGCAGGTCGCCGAGATCGACGAGTCGAGCACCGCCCGCCTCGTCCGCCTGACGCCGTCGCTGGCCGACACGCGGCGGGTCCTCTTCGCCGCTCCCCCGACGGCCTGAGCGAGCGATCGACGTGACCCGCGGCATCGAACGACTGACCGACGACGCGCACGCGTTCCTGACCGAGTACCACCTCGCGACGTTGACGACGCTGCGCCAGGACGGGCGTCCGCACGTCGTCCCGGTGGGGTTCACCTACGCCGACGGCGTCGTGCGCGTCATCACGAGTGGCACGAGCCAGAAGGCGCTCAACGTCGCCCGGGCCGGCCACGCCACGGTCTGCCAGGTCGACCGCGCCCGCTGGCTGACGCTGGGCGGCCCGGCGCGCGTGCTGGACGACCCGGAGTCGGTCGCCGACGCCGAGGCGCGGTACGCCGAGCGCTACCGGCCCCCGCGGGAGAACCCGCAGCGGGTCGTGCTCGAGGTGACCGTCACCGACGTGATGGGCCAGGCGGGCCTGCTGCACCCGCGTCGCTGAGCGACGCCACCGCCGCCCGCAGCGCGTCCACGTCGAGCACACCGTCGCCCGCGGTGGCGGTGACGTGGACGCCGGCCGGAGTCGGCACGAAGCACACCGTGACGGCCTCGGGGCCGGCGGGACGCCCCGCCACGACGAACGCGACCTCGTCCGTGCTGCGCCACGGCAGCCCCCGCAGGTCGAGCCGCCCCTGGTGGCTCAGCGTCACGTCCGCCCGAGGCGGCGAGCCGGCGGTGGCCGGGGCCCGGCCGGGGCCGGTGAGCAGGTTGCGGGCGGTGAGCGCCCCCAGCAGCACCAACGGGGTGCCGTCGGACGCGGCCCGGGCCACCGCGGTGCCCAGCGCGATCGGGTCGGTGGCGTCGACCTCGAGGTAGGGCCCGGTGGCGAAGTTGCCCGAGACCGGCCGGTCGCCGGGCAGGTGACGGCGGCAGTCCATCATCACGCGCACGCCCGGACCCACCGGCAGGTGCTCGGCGAGCGCCTGCGCGGTGCGGGCCATGAGCACCGACGCGGTCGACGTGCCCGGCGCGTGCTCGTCGCGCCAGGCCCGCAGCCCCTCGAGCGCCGTCGTGGGGACGCGCGCGGAGACGAGCCGCACCGTGCCGAGGTCGGCGGACCCGTGCGGGCGGTCGTCCGGCGGCGAGAGCGGCAGGGCGCCGCGGACCGCGCGCACCGCGCGACGGGGGTGGCGGGCGAGCGCGAGCCCGGCCCGCAGCAGCGGGGTGCGCGCGGACGGCGCATCGGGCGGCGGGACGTCGTCGCCGAGCAGCCAGCGGAACCAGGCGTTCGCCGTGGCCCCGTCGGCGAGGACGTGCGCGACGTCCATGCCGGCCGCGCGGGGCGCGAGCACGAGCCGCAGCGGGAGCTCCTCGCGCGGGGCGGCGACGAGGCGCTCGGCGAGGGCGTCGGCGTCGACGTCCTCCGGCACCTCGACCACGAGGTCCTGCAGGTGCGTCTCGAGGTCGGTGGCCGGCACGAGGCGGTGACCGTCCAGGCGGCACAGCAGCGGGTGGCCGGGTGCGCGACGGGCGAGGTCACGCAGCCGGTCGCGCACCGTCGCGGCGTCCGGCACGTGCAGCGGCCCGGCGGCGCGGGCGGTGCGGAACCGCGCCCAGGTGCGGTCGCGCACCGGCACCCGGGTCACCACCCGGCCGCCTCGGCCAGGCGGTCGGCCTGCTCGGGGAACGGCTCGCCGGCCGGCGGCTGGCCCTCCCCGCAGCTGCCGTCGGACTCGCCCGGCGGCTTCACCCAGAGGAACGCGTCGACGAGCTCGCGCGGAGCGGACGTCGGCCGCTCCCCCAGCGCGGCGCCCTCGGGGTTGCACCAGGTGTCCTGCGGACCGTTGCCGTTGCGTGCGGTGTCGACGACGAACGGCTTCCAGCCGACGGTCGGGCTGATCGCGCGGCCGTAGGCGACCTCGTCGTCGGTGCGGCCGAAGCCGGAGACGTTCACCGAGAACCCGCGGGCGGCCGCGACCCCCGCGTCGGCCAGCCGCTCGGCCATGACGTCGGGCTCCACCCAGTCGCTGTGGCCGGCGTCGAGGTACACCGCGGTCGAGGGCACCCGGGACAGGGCGGACGTCGCCGCGCGCAGCAGCTCGAGCCGCTCGCGCCGGCGGTCGGCGGGCAGCCGGCCGAGGAAGGCGAGGGCGTCGGGCTCGAGCACGACGGCGACACCCGGACCGTCCTCGGGGCGCCCGTCACGCAGGCCGTCGGCCACCGCCTGCGTCCAGGCGGCGTACTGCTCGCCGGACTCGGCGCCGCCGCCGGACTCCCCGCCGCAGTCGCGCAGCGGGACGCCGTAGACGACCAGCGTCGCGACCCCGCGGTCGTCGGCCGCCGCGCGGACGGTGCGGGCGACGTCCTGACGCACCTGCGCCGCGGGCTGCGCCGGATCGGTGAGCCACACCCCGTGCGGCTGGTCGAGCACCCGCTGCACCCGGTCACGGTCGACGTCGGCGTCGTCCGCGACCGGCGCGGCCGGCGGGCCCCACGGCTCGGCGTCGTCGAACGGCGAGTCCGGCGAGGCCGGGCTCAGGTCGTCCTCGAACGAGCCCGGCTCGTCCATCTCGTCGGCGGCGTCCACGCACGCCGCGTCCGGGGTGCGGGTGGCGCTCGGCGAGGACGCGCCCTCCTCGTCCGCGCCGCTGCACGCCGACACGACGAGCAGCGTGGCGACCAACGGGCCGACGAGGCGTCGGGCCCGGCTCACGGCGCGGGCACCAGGCGGCCGACGACGTCTTCGTCGTGCGGACGCCCGTCCGAGCTGCCCCAGCGCGACTCGCCCGGGGCCACCGTGGCGGCGCGACGCTCGAGGAAGCTCGGGCGCAGCGCCCACGAGATGCCGGTGCCGATGACGAGCACGTGCAGCAGGCAGAACGCGACGTTGTTGAGCATGCCGGCGTCGCGGCTCTGGGCCAGGCCCCAGCCGGCCGTGCCGAGCAGGGCCAGGCAGAGCAGCAGGCCGGGCCAGACCGACAGCGGCTGCCACAGGCCGGCACCGTCCTTGGGGGTGACGACGAAGCGGCCCTTGCGGCGGGTCAGCACCTGCAGCGACGCGACGACGTGGATCCAGCAGGACGCGGACGCCAGCGCGAACGCCGAGAACGCGTACGTGCCGGCGCCGCCGACCGCCACCGTGGCGATGGACAGCACGAAGTAGGGCGCGAAGTGCAGCAGGAACGAGTCGGCGCTCGCGGCGGCGACGGCCTGCTCCCCAGTGAGGATGCGCACGATCGGCAGCGACACGTAGACCAGGACGGTCCAGCCGCTGAGGAAGTACATGCTCGACAGCACGTACTGGAGGCGCGTGCGCCAGGGCAGCCGCGCGGTCAGGCCGCGGCCTAGCGCCGACAGGCAGCCGCGCGCCCAGCGCAGCTGCTGGCCGACGTACGCCGACATGTCCTCGGGGCCCAGGCCCTGGACGAGCACCTCCGGGACGTACTCCGAGCGCCAGCCGCGCTGGTGCAGCCGCAGCGACAGCTCGAAGTCCTCGGTGACGGAGTCCTGCGGGAAGCCGCCGACGTCGTCGAGGGCGGAGCGGCGGAACAGCACGTTGGTGCCGCAGCAGAACATCGCCCCCAGGTCGGCCTTGCCGCGCGCGATGGAGCCGAAGAACAGCGCCTGCTGCGACCAGGCGGCCGCGGCGACCGGGTTGCGGTCGGCGTTGGCGTAGTACTGCGGCGTCTGGACGAACGCGACGCGCTCGTCGGCCAGGTGGCCCATGGTGCGGCGCAGCAGCTCGGGGTGCGGCACGTGGTCGCAGTCCAGGACCAGCACGAGCTCGCCGTCGACCAGGCCCAGCGCGTGGTTGATGTTGCCCGCCTTGGCGCCGGCGTGCTCCGCGCGGGTCACGTAGTGGACGCCGTGGCGGGCGGCGAGGGCCGCCATCGCGGGGTCGTCGCCGTCGTCGAGCAGGTGCACGCGGACGTCGGCTCCCCGCAGCGCGGTGGCTGCGGCGACGACCGGCTCGACGACCGAGGCCGGCTCGTCGTAGCGCGGCACCAGGACGTCCACGGTCGTCCATCGGGCCGGCGGCACGGCCCGGCGGCTCGGGCGGTCGTGCAGCAGCGTCCACCAGAACCCGAGGGCCTGGACGACGTTGAACACCTCGGCGACGACCAGCAGGCCGTACAGCCACGGGTTCCCGATGCGTCCGGGCACCAGGAGCCAGGAGAAGTACCAGGCCGAGGCGGTCAGGGCGAGCGCGACGAGCAGCTGCACGCGGCGCCGGTTCGGCGGGTGGAGGACCGCGGCCGTCGTGGCGGCGGTCGGGGCGGGAGCGAGGGTCACTGCGCGACCTCCTTGTCGTGGGTCAGCTGCCAGACGGTCACGTTGGCCACCTCGTGGGTCTCGGCGCGGGTCCATCCCTGCTGCTCGAGCTGGGCGAGCGTCTGGCCGACCTGGGCCGACGTGCCCTGCTCGTCCAGGAAGCTGGCGAAGACGAAGATCGAGTCGTCGTCGCCGAGCGTCCGGGGCAGGCCCATGCCCGGCGTGCCGGGCTCCAGGCTGGCGGTGGACTCGGCCCGGATGCCGGCCGAGTAGTACGCGAGCTCGTCCTCCAGGAAGGCCGGGGCGTAGAGCATGAGGTCGCCCGGCTCGGCGGTCCGCTCGACCCACGACACGGCGCCGCGGAAGTCGTAGGTGCGCGGGTTGGACTGGTTGACCTGCTGGTCGGCCAGGCCGGCCAGCAGCGACACCACGACGACGCCGGGCAGCACGAGCCGGCTCACCGGCCCGCGGGCCCAGGTCGCGACCAGGCGCGAGACGAGCAAGAGCAGCACGGGCACGGTGCTGGTGAAGTACCGCAGCTCGAAGAGCTGGCGGCGCTCGAACCCGATGCCGAACAGCACCACCACGGGGACGACGGCCGCCGCGACGAGCACGCCGACGGGGATCGACCGGCCGCGGCCGAGGGCGGCCAGGCAGAGCAGCAGCAGGACCGGCCACAGCGCGCTCGCCTGCACCATGAGCTCGTCGGCGTGGTAGCCCCACAGCGACCAGATGGTGTTCGCGAGCACGGCGTAGACGTCGGGGCTGTCGCTCACGACCTCGGACGCGCCGACGCCGGTCTGGCCCGGTGTCGTGGACGAGGCGGACATGACGCTGCGGGCCTGCGCCAGCAGGAACGGGACCAGCGGGGCGAACAGCGCGAGCGAGACCAGGCCGGAGACGATCCAGCGCGGCGCGAGGCGGCGCAGGTCGGCCCGGAACAGGCAGGCCAGGAACAGGGCGTGCTGCACGAGCACCGGCAGCACCGCGAACCACTGGAGGTAGACCAGCGCGGTGCTCGACAGGACGAAGACCGTCCAGTCGCGCCACCGGCCGCGTCCGCCGTCGCGGACGTCGCGCAGGATGCGCACCTGCATCCACAGCGCGACCGTCGTGGCCAGCATCCACAGCGAGTACATGCGCGCTTCCTGGGCGTACCAGACCGCCACCGGGGCGACGGCCACGACGAGCGCGGCGACGACGCCGGTGCGGCGGTCCCACAGGTCGCGGCCCATGGCCCAGAAGACGGCGATCAGCGCGACGCCGGCGGTGAGGCTCGGCAGCCGGACGACCAGCTCGGACGTGCTGCCGGTCAGCTGGACGACGGCCCACAGCAGCAGGTTGAACCCGGGCGGGTGGACGTCGTTCTCGCGCAGGTCCACGAGCATGGTGCCGATCGGCTGCTGGACCTGGCGGATGGAGATCGCCTCGTCCAGCCAGATCGACCGGGTCACCATGAGCCGCAGGACGGTGCCGACCACCAGGGCGACCAGCAGCGGCCAGCCGTCGCGCAGCCGGTCGCCGAGCGTGCGGTGCGGGCGACGGTGCGCGGACGGGGCCGTCTGCTCGGGCTCGTCCGCCGGCTCGGTGACCGGGCGGCTCGGCACGACGTCCGTCGCGGACCGCGCGACGACCGGCGTGCGGACCGGGACCAGCACGGTCGCCGCGGCGCAGGTCACCAGGAACAGCCCGGAGGCGGCCGCGGTGGCGCGGACGACGTCGGCGACGTCACCGGCCTGCAGCAGCAGCGCGAGCTGGACGACGACGGCCAGGCCGGCCAGGGCGGCGGCCACCGGGCTGCGTCCGGTCATGCAGAGCCGGGCAGCGAGCACCTTGGCCACGCCGAGCGCGGCCATCGCGGCGACGTAGCCCGTCGCGTACGGGCCGACCTCGGCGTACCGCTCCCCCAGCACCTGCGCGTACAGCGAGGCGGGCACGAGCGCCACGACGGCAACCAGGGCGAGCGACACCGCGGTGGCCGCGCCCAGCGCCACGAGCAGCGACCCGCGCGAGGACGTGTCGCCCCCGCTGGGCAGGAGGACCATGGGGATCGTGGCGGTGGCGAAGTAGGCGGCGCCGCCGATCGTGGCGACGGCGGCCACGAAGCCGGCCTCGTCGCCGGCGAGCAGCCGGTTCGCGACGATCACGTCCTGCGCGGCCATGACGGCGACGAGCAGGAAGGCGACGGTCACCGCGGCGGACGTGCGGGCGTGACCGGTCCGCACCGTGGCGGCGTCGGCGCCGCGTCCGGCGAGCAGGGCGACGAGCAGCGAGAGGTAGCCCGCGGCCACGACGCCGGCGGCGGCGCCGACCGGGCCGAGGACGGGCGCCAGGGCCAGGCCGACCGCGCCGCGCACGAGCGGCTCGGTGACCAGCGCCGCGGCGGTGCCGCCGGCGCGGCCGAGGCCGTAGAGCCGGCCGCGGGCCAGCGCCAGCAGCGTGGCCGACGGGGCCGACCAGGCGAGCAGCAGGACGAACGCCGGGGACAGGCCCAGCGCGTCCGACAGCAGCGGTGTGGCCAGGACGCCGGCCACCGTGACGGCGAGGCCGGCCATGGCGGCGCGGTCGCGCAGGCGTCCGTGCAGGTCGGGGTCGAGCGCGGTGGCCGCGGTGACGCTGGACGCGACGGTGTGCAGCAGCACGTAGCCGGCCAGGAACGCGGTCAGCTCGGCGTACTCGCCGGGCAGCAGCACCCGGGCCAGCAGCACGCTGACCACGAGGTTGCCGGCGCCGGCCGCGAGCTGACCCAGGAGCGCCACCGACTGGCGGCGGGTCGCGGTGCGGACGCCCGAGGGTGCCGGGGCGTGGGCGCGCGGGCGGACGCGGGACTCGGTGACGGCGGTCATCGCGTCACCCCCGGCGGGCGCAGGCCGCTCGGGGCGGGCCGGCCCTCGACCCCGGGGGCGGACGTCGTGGTGGAGGCGCCCTGGGCCGCGGGGTGGGCGGCGGCGTCGCCCTCGCTGACCAGCAGCGTGAGCAGGTCCAGGACGTCGCCGGCCGCGGCGACGTGGCGACGGGCGGCCGAGTGCACCGAGCCGGCCCGTCCGGCCGCGGTCTCGACGGCGAGGTCGACGCCGCCGGGCAGCTCGTCGGCAGCGCCGACGAGCGGGATCTCCAGCTCGCGAGCGGCGGCCCGGCCCCGGGCGTCGACGGCCCAGCCCAGCACCGGGACGGCCGCCGCGGCGGCGGCCATCATCGTGCGCGGGTCGCCGCAGAGGGCGAAGCCGCTGCGGCCCAGCTCGTCGCGGCGCGTCGAGAGCGTCGTCGCAGCCGGCTCGACCGTGGCGGGAGCGCCGGTGGCCGTGAGGGCGGCCGCGACGGCGTCGGCGGCGTCGAGGTCGTCGCCGGCGCTCTCGCCCCGGCGGCGGGCCTGCACGACCACGTCGCCGGCGGACGGACGCTGGGCGCGCACGGCGTCCAGCACGGGCCGCAGCAGGGTCGCGAGGGCGGCGGCTCCCCCGGCGGCGGACAGCTCGTCGCTGCCCACGGGCAGCCGGACGGGTCCGTGCGGGGCGGGCGGCGGCGGAGGTGCCTGGAGGTCGAGCCACGCCAGGTCGGGACCGACCCGGAACGGCGGCGGGACACCGACCGACGCGACGTGCGCGGCGGAGGCGTCCGAGTCGAGCACCGTCAGCGCACTGCCCAGCACGGTCTGGCGCACGAGTCGTCCGCCACGGCCGGTGGTCTCGCCCGCGCCCACGCCCACGAGGGCGACGCGCTTGCCGGCGAGCCGGTAGGCGGTGGCGACGGAGTAGACGGCCGACAACCCCAGCGTCTCGGTGCCGGCGTCGGCCTGGAGCGGCCGGCCGCCGAGCACGACGAGCGTGTCGACGGTGGTCATGAGGCGCAGCAGCGACGCGGAGGTGGCCGGGACGACCGGCAGGTCGACGGCCCGGGACGTGCGATCGGGGTCGGCGGTCGCGGCGACGACGTTCGCCGGGAACAGCGCGCGGGCGACCGCGCCCAGCGCGGCGTCGTCGGCGACGTCGCGGCGGCGGGCGGTCTGCAGGACGAGCACGGCGCTCATCGGGTCCTCCCCTCGTAGACGGCCAGGTGGCGGCGGGCGACGGCGGGCCACGTGCGGTCGGCGGCCATCGCCCCGACCTCGGCCCGGACGGCGGCCAGTGCCTGCGGGCTCGCGGCCAGCGTCCGGAGCCGGTCGGCCCAGGCGGACGGGCCGTCGGCGACGGTCAGCTCGGGGCTGGCCCCGACGACCTCGCCGAGCCGGCGCGAGAGCAGCACCGGCGTGCGGTGGGCGAGCGCGAGCGCCAGCGGTCCGCTGGACGCGTGCGGCTCGGGGTAGCACTGGAGCGCGACGTCCGCAGCGCGGAACCAGTCGGCGACCTGGTCGTCGGGCACGTAGCCGGTGAAGCTGCTCGTCGCGCCCCAGCGGCGCTTGAGCCGGTCGGCGTAGTCGTCGCCCTGGGCGGCGAGCCGCGGGTGGGCCCCGCCGGCCACGACCACGTGCACGGGCGCTCCGGCCAGCTCGCCGGCCTCCAGCGCGGTCTCCAGGCCCTTGTAGGGCGCGACGAACCCGAAGCACAGCGCCACGAAGTCGTCGGCCGGCACACCGAGCCGGCGACGGACGTCGGCCGGGGTCTCGGACGTCTCGCCCGGCACCTCGATGCCGTGCGGCACGACCACCGCGCCGCGGACGACCTCGCGGAAGGACGGCTCGTGGACGAGCACGGTGTCGGCGAGCCGCGGCAGCGCGCGCTGGACCGCGGCGATCGCGGCCCGGGCGGCGAACGGCGGCACGGCGACCCGGTGCATGGCGGTGTAGTCCGACGTCACCGCCGACGGACGCACCACCTGGTGCATCGTGATGGTGGTCGGCGGGCCGGACGCCTTGTGACGGGCGAGCGCCGCCATCGTGGCGGGCAGGCCGGACGCGCCGGAGTACAGGAACAGCTCGTGCTGCAGGTGCACGTGGTGCGGCTCGGTGGCGCGGGCGGCGGCGAGGGCCTGCGGCACGGCGCGGGGGTGGCCGCTGCGGAACGCGCGGCGCACCTCGACCGGGCCGTCGTGCCCGGACTCGGGCTCGCCGGGCACCTCGGGCGCGACGACGCAGACGCGGGCGCCGGCGTCGCTCAGCGCATGGGCGAGGTTGGCGGTGTACGAGGCCACGCCGCTCTCCCCGTCGTGGCGGGTGCCGAGGCGCGGGTAGGGGCTGATCAGGGTGACGTCAGGACGCATGGACGGTTCCCTCCTGGGCGGCCGGCGCGGGGCC
>NZ_SJXM01000018.1 GCF_004336805.1 Aeromicrobium sp. IC_218 | reverse complement strand
CGGCCGGGGCCTCGGCGACCGGCGCCGGGGCGGCGGGCGTCTCGACGACCGGCTCGGCCTCGGGCTCGGCGACCTCGGCGACGACCGGCTCGGCCGGGGCAGCGGCCTCGGGCAGCAGGTCGGCGACCGGCGTGGCGGCGGGCTCGCGGCCCTCCAGCACGGCGGTGATGGCGGCCACGGCGGCGGCGACCTCGACGCCCTCCTCGGTGCCCCGCTCCTCGATCGCCGCGAGCAGCTCGCGGACGACGTCGACCATGGCGAGCAGCACGTCGGTCGTCGTGGGCGTCATCGACATCTTGCCGTCCCGCAGGCGGGCGAGCAGGTTCTCGCCGACGTGCGTCACGGACTCGAGGTTGTTGAAGGCCAGGAAGCCGCTGGTGCCCTTGATCGTGTGGATCGTGCGGAAGATGCTGCCGAGCAGCTCACGAGAGCCCGGCTCCTGCTCGAGGGCCACCAGGTCCCGATCCAGCTGATCGAGGTTCTCGTAGCTCTCCACCAGGAATTCCTGGACGATCTCGTCCATCTCTTCCATGGGTCCCGCCTTTCCGTCTTCCATGACCGGTCGGGGTGGTTCATCGGCCGTGGGGCATGGCATCTGAGCGGTTTGTCACGTGATCGTCATCGACGAAACGCTCCCCGCGGGGGAGCCGCGGACGTACGCTTCTCCGGTCACCACTACTGCTCGGAGCACCACCCGTGAAGCGCCCCTCCCGCCCCACCCGTCGCGCCACGACCGCCCTGGTCGCCATCGCGCTCGCCGTCGGCCTCGTCTCCCTCACCACGACGCAGGAGACGCCCCGCGCGACCGCCGCGGCCGCGGGCACCACCGCCCCGGGCGCCGGCGCCTTCACCGACATGACGGTCGTGGGCGACTCGATCACCGCGCTCTACAACGACCGCCCCGGTGACGCCCGCCAGGGCTGGTGGAGCATCGTCGGCCGCCACCTCGGCGTGCCGGTCGAGCGGTACGCGCAGTCCGGCTCGGGCTACCTCAAGGTCGGGAGCCGCTGCACGGGCGACACCTTCGGCGACCGTCCCGGCGCGCTCGCCTCGCACCCGGACCTGCTGGTGATCGAGGGCGGGCGCAACGACTGGTCGTACTGCCGCGACGGACTCCCGGCCGTGGCGCCGGACGCGATGGTCGAGGAGGCCGTCACCGGCTACCTCGACGCCGTCCGCGACGCGGTGCCCGCGACGACGCGCGTGATCGTCCTCGGCCCGCCGTGGGGCCCCGAGGCCCACGAGCACGCCGCCCGGGTCACCGCGATCGTCCGGGCGCAGGCCGAGGCGCACGGGTTCGAGTTCGTCGACATGACCGACGTGCTGGACGCCTCGACGGTCTACGACGGCACGCACCCCGACCGAGACGGCAGCCGGCGCATCGCCCAGCGGCTCATCGCGCACCTCGAGGGCGCCCGCGCCTGACCCGCTCCCCCCGAGCGACCATCCGCTCCCTGAGCGTGTCGAAGGGAGCCTTCGACACGCTCAGGCAGCGGCAGTCGCCTCAGGTCGCAGAGGCGGACCCCGGCAGCGGAAGCGGGGCTCAGCCCCGCAGGGCCTCGGCGACCTGCGGCGCGATGGCGGCGAGCGCGCGACCGCGGTGGCTGATGGCGTCCTTCTGCTCCGGGCTCAGCTCCGCGGTGGAGACGTCGAACCCGTCGGCGGCGAACAGCGGGTCGTAGCCGAACCCGCCCTCGCCCTGCTCGGCGTGCAGCACGCGGCCGGGCATCTCACCGTGCACGACGACCTCACGGCCGTCGGGCAGGCACAGCGCGACGGCCGCGCGGAAGGTCGCCCCGCGGCGCTCGTCGGGCACGTCGGCCAGCTGCGCGAGCAGCAGCCGGTTGTTGGCGGCGTCGCCGCCCTCGTGCTTGGGCACGCCGCTCCAGCGGGCGGACAGCACGCCGGGCATGCCGTTGAGCGCGTCGACGCAGATGCCCGAGTCGTCGGCCAGCGACGGCAGGCCGGTGACGTCGCGGCAGGCGCGCGCCTTGATGAGCGCGTTGCCCTCGAAGGTCGGCTCGGTCTCGGCCGGCTCCGGGTAGGCCTCGACGTCGGCCAGGCCGAGCACCTCGACGCCCGGCACCAGCGGCTCGAGGATGCGGCGCAGCTCGGCCAGCTTGTTGGCGTTGTTGGACGCCAGGACGACCCGCGCGCTCATCCGAGCAGCGCCTGCTCCTGCAGGCGGGTGAGGTCGGCGCAGCCCTTGGCCGCGAGCTCGAGCAGGGCGTCCAGCTCGGCCTTGTCGAACGGCGCGCCCTCGGCGGTGCCCTGCACCTCGACGAAGGAGCCGCCGCCGGTCATGACGACGTTCATGTCGGTCTCGGCACGGACGTCCTCGACGTAGGGCAGGTCGAGCATGGGGACGCCGTCGATGATGCCGACGCTCACCGCGGCGACCGAGTCGAGCAGCGGCTCGCCGACCGTGGCGCCCTCGCCCTTGAGGAAGGTGATCGCGTCGGCCAGGGCGACGTAGGCGCCGGTGATGGCCGCCGTGCGCGTGCCGCCGTCGGCCTGCAGCACGTCACAGTCGATCATGATCGTGTTCTCGCCCAGCGCCTCGTAGTCGATGGACGCGCGCAGGGCGCGGCCGACCAGGCGGGAGATCTCGTGGGTGCGGCCGCCGACCTTGCCCTTGACCGACTCGCGCGAGGAGCGGTCGTGGGTGGCGGCCGGGAGCATCGCGTACTCGGCGGTGACCCAGCCCAGGCCGCTGCCCTTGCGCCAGCGAGGCACGCCCTGCTCGACGCTCGCGGCGCACAGCACGCGGGTCTTGCCGAACTCGACCAGGCAGGAGCCCGCGGCGTGGTCGAGCCACTTGCGGGTCAGGGTGATGGGGCGCAGCTCGTCGACGGCGCGGCCGTCCTCGCGGGTCGTCATGTCCTCGACCCTACCGAGCGCCACCGACGCCCGGCCGGACGCGTCAGAGCTCGTAGACCTGGCCGGCCTCGACGAGCGTCCACGCGCCGTCGAACGTGGTGGCGACGTCGCGGCCGACCTCGTCGCGGTCGGTCCAGGCCGGCACGTGGGTGACGAGCAGACGCCCGACGCCGCAGCGCCGCGCGTACTCGCCGGCCTCCGCCCCGGTCAGGTGCAGGTTCGGCGGGTTCTCCTGGGACTCGACGAACGACGCCTCGCACAGCAGGACGTCCGCCCCCTGCGCCGTCGCGGCCAGCGCCTCGGTCGGGCCGGTGTCGCCGGAGTAGACCAGCGTCGCGTCGCCGGCCTGCACCTTGAGCGCGTACGCCTGCACCGGGTGGTCGACGAGCACGGGCGTCACCGTGAACGGGCCGAGCACGACCGGCTCGTCGGCCCGCCACGGACGGAAGTCGAACTGGTCGCCCATGCCCGAGCCGGCGTCCGGGCCGTGGGCGCGGGCCATGTAGTCGGCGGTGTCGTCCGGGCCCCACACCGGGATCGGGTCGAGCGCGCCGCCGGGGTGGTACTTGCTGAAGACGAAGAACCCGCACAGGTCGATGCAGTGGTCGGGGTGCAGGTGGCTCAGCACCACCGCGTCCACCTCGCGCGGGTCGACGTGGCGCTGCAGCGCGCCCAGCGCGCCGCTGCCCATGTCCATGACGATGCGGTAGGTGCCGCCCTCGTGCTCGGCCTCGAGCAGGTAGGAGCTGGCCGGCGAGTCCGGGCCGGCGTAGGAGCCGGCGCAGCCGACGATCGTGAGCCTCACGAGACCACCTCCGGACGCAGCCACGCGAACTGGTCGACCGTCTCCAGCTCCGGACCGAGGAAGCGGCGGCCGAGCCGGGCGAACTCCTCGGGACGTCCGGTGGTGAGGAAGCGGTGCCGTGGCGCGGGCAGCGCGGGGTCGCGCTCCAGGCCCTCGCGGACGAGCAGGCCGTAGACGTCCTTGGCCGTCTCCTCGGCGCTCGAGACGAGCGTGACGCCGTCACCCATGACGTAGGAGAGGACGCCGGTGAGCAGCGGGTAGTGCGTGCAGCCGAGCACGAGGGTGTCGACGTCGGCGGCCTGCAGCGGGGCCAGGTACGCGCGGGCGACGTCGAGCAGCTCGGGGCCGCTGGTGACGCCGGCCTCGACCAGGTCGACGAATCGGGGGCACGCCTGGGTGAACAGGCGGACGTCCGGGTTGGCGGCAAAGGCGTCGTCGTAGGCCTGGGACGTCGCGGTCGCGGTGGTGCAGATGACCCCGACGCGTCCGTTGCGCGTGGCCCGGACGGCGCGCCGCGTGGCCGGCACGATGACCTCGACGACGGGGACGTCGTAGCGCTCCCGGGCGTCGCGCAGCACGGCGGCGCTGGCCGAGTTGCAGGCGATGACCAGGGCCTTCACGCCCTGGTCGACGAGGTGGTCCAGGCACTCCAGCGCATACTCGCGCACCGCGGAGATCGGCTTGGGCCCGTACGGCTGCCGGGCGGTGTCGCCCAGGTAGAGCACCGGCTCGTGCGGAAGCTGGTCGAGCACGGCCCGGGCGACGGTGAGCCCGCCGAAGCCGGAGTCGAAGATCCCGATGGGTGCGTCAGCCACAAGCCGAGAGCGTACCCGTGAGTGCGTGCCGCACCTAGGCGAGAGCGCCCGGTGTGGCGGGGGTCGCGCAGCCACGGTGAGCCTCGCTCCCCCGCAGACTGGCGCCATGACCGACCTGCAGCTCGGACCGGACTTCGTCTGGGGCGTCGCCACGGCGTCCTACCAGGTCGAGGGCGCGGTGACCGAGGACGGCCGCGGGCCCAGCGCCTGGGACGTCTTCGCGTCGCGTCCCGGCACCGTGCGCGAGGGGCACACCGGTGACGTCGCCTGCGACCACTTCCACCGCTACCGCGAGGACGTCGCCCTCATGGCCGACCTCGGGGTGGACGCCTACCGGTTCTCCGTCGCCTGGCCCCGCGTGATGCCCGACGGGCTCACCGTGGAGCCGCGCGGCCTGGACTTCTACGAGCGGCTCGTGGACGCGCTGCTGGAGAAGGGCATCCAGCCCAGCGCGACGCTGTTCCACTGGGACACCCCGCAGGCGCTCGAGGACCGGGGCGGCTGGGAGTCGCGCGACGTCGCCGAGCGGTTCGCCGAGTACGCCGGTGCCGTGGCCGAGCGGCTGGGCGACCGGGTGACGCGCTGGATGACGCTCAACGAGCCGGTCGTGCTGACGATGATGGGCCACGCCACCGGACGCCACGCCCCGGGCAAGCAGCTCGGCTTCGGCGCGCTGCAGGTGGCGCTGCACCAGCTGCTCGCGCACGGGCGCGGCGTCCAGGCGCTGCGGGCGGCGGGCGCGACCGAGGTGGGCATCGCCAACAACCACGTGCCCGTGTGGCCGTCCGACGAGCGTCCGGAGTCGGCCGAGGCCGCGGCGTTCTTCGACTGCCTCTACAACCGGCTCTTCCTCGACCCGCTGCTGCTCGGCGAGTGGGGCGTCGACGGGTTCGAGGACCTCGTCGAGGGCGTCCGCGACGACGACCTGGCGACCATCGGCCAGCCGATCGACTTCCTCGGCGTCAACTACTACAACCCCCAGGCGGTGGGCGCGCCCGGCACCGGCACGGACCCCGCCGTGGTCGACGGCGCCATGCTCCCGCCGGACCTGCCGTTCACCTTCCACGACATCGACAGCCCGACGCACAGCGACTTCGGCTGGCCGATCGTGCCGGCGGGGCTCACCGAGGTGCTCGTGGCCCTCCGCCAGCGGTACGGCGACCGCCTGCCGCCGATCTACATCACCGAGAACGGCGGTGCGTTCAACGAGGAGCCGGACGAGCACGGACGCGTCGCCGACCAGCGACGCATCGCCTACACCGAGGCGCACCTGCAGGCTCTGCGCGCGGCCATGGACGCCGGCGTGGACGTGCGCGGCTACTTCCACTGGTCGCTCATGGACAACTTCGAGTGGGCCGAGGGCTACGCGATGCGGTTCGGCCTCGTGCACGTGGACTTCGAGACGCTGGCGCGGACGCCCAAGGACTCCTTCGCCTGGTACCGCGACGTCATCGCGTCCCAGCAGCGCTGAGCCCGCTCGCGCACGGCGGGCGGTGAGTCGTCGTCACTCTCCGAGGCGTCGCGGGCCGAGCGGTGGGTGGTGGTCACGTCCTGCGCGGAGAGTGACCACCACTCACCGTCCACCGCGGGAGAGTGACCAGGACTCACCGGCCACCCACCGGCCCGGACGAGCGAGGGACGCGCTCAGGCCCAGAGCTGGCCCTCGAGGGCGTCCTCGGCCTCGTCGATGGTGCCCTCGTAGGCGCCGGTCGACAGGTACTTCCAGCCGCCGTCGCAGACCACGAAGACGATGTCGGCCTGCTCCCCCGCCTTGACCGCCTTGGCCGCCTGGCCGAGCGCGGCGTGCAGGATCGCGCCGGTCGAGATGCCGGCGAAGATGCCCTCCTGGTCGAGCAGCTCGCGCACCCGGCGCACCGCGTCGCGCGGGCCGACCGAGAAGCGTCCGTCGATGAGGGACGCGTCGTACAGCTCGGGCACGAAGCCCTCGTCGAGGTTGCGCAGCCCGTAGACGAGCTCGCCGTAGCGGGGCTCGGCGGCGACGATGCGCACGTCCGGCTTGTGCTCGCGGAAGTACCGGCCGACGCCCATGAGGGTGCCCGTGGTGCCGAGCCCGCCGACGAAGTGGGTGACCTCGGGCAGGTCGGCGAGGATCTCCGGCGCCGTGCCGAGGTAGTGCGCCTCGGCGTTCGCCGGGTTGCCGTACTGGTAGAGCATCACCCAGTCGGGGTGCTCGTCGGCGACCTGCTTGGCGACGCGCACGGCCTCGTTCGACCCGCCGGCCGCCGGGCTGGAGATGATCTCCGCGCCCCACATGCGCAGCAGCTGGCGGCGCTCCTCGGACGTGTTCTCGGGCATGACGAACACGCAGCGATAGCCCTTGAGCCGGGCGGCCATGGCGATCGAGATGCCAGTGTTGCCGCTGGTGGGCTCCAGGATCGTGCAGCCCGGGCGCAGCGTGCCGTCCCCCTCGGCGACCTCGATCATCCGCAGCGCGGCGCGGTCCTTGATCGAGCCGGTCGGGTTCCGGTCCTCGAGCTTGGCCCACAGCCGCACGTCCGGGGACGGCGACAGCCGCGGCAGCCCGACGAGCGGGGTGCCGCCGACGCTGGCCAGCAGCGAGTCGAACCGGGTCATCAGAGCGAGTCGACGGCACCGCCGGCGACGGCCGGCAGGATGACGACCGTGTCACCGTCGGCGACCGGGGCCTGCAGGCCGCCGGTGAAGCGGATGTCCTCGTCGTTGACGTACACGTTCACGAAGCGGCGGACGTCGCCCGCGTCGACCAGGCGCTCCTTGATGCCGGCGTGGCGCGACTCCAGGTCGTCGATCAGCTCGGCGACGGTGCTGCCGCCGGCCTCGACGGCGCGCTGGTCGCCGGTGTACGTGCGCAGGATGGTCGGGATGCGGACCTCGATGGCCATGTCACTTCGCTTTCTGGGTGGACTCGTCGGTGTCGTAACGCTCGACGACGCGGACTTCTTCCTCGGTGACCTGGCCGTCGACGATGCGGAAGGAGCGGAAGTCGACCGGGCCGGACTCGTGCGCGCCGTCGCGGGTCGAGACCAGGACGTAGTGGGCGTTGGGCTCCGAGGCCAGGTTCACGTCGGTGCGCGACGGATAGGCCTCGGTCGCGGTGTGCGAGTGGTAGATGACCACCGGCTCCTCGTCGCGGGCGTCCATGTCGCGGTACAGCGCGAGCAGGTCGGCCGAGTCGAACTCGTAGAACGTCGGCGACATCGCGGCGTTCAGCATGGGGACGTGGCGGGTGGGGCGGTCCGAACCGTACGCACCGGCGATGACGCCGCACGCCTCGTCGGGGTGGTCGCGACGGGCGTGCTCGATGATCGCGTCGCGGAGGCCCTGCTCGATCGTCAGCACGCTGGCGACTGTACCGACGGCGTCCCACCGGGTGAGACGACGACCGCAGCGTGAGACTCGTCGCGGGTTGACCGTTTCGCCACGCGGCGCGCCGGGGGCACCTAGGCTCGTGCTCGCCGCAGCAGGACGTCCTCGACCGCCTGCCGCACCACGCCGCTCGGGCGTCGTGCGGGCCTCCCCCGCACGAACCGAAGGACCCCCATGCACCGCGCTGCCCGACGCCTGCTCACCCTGCTGCTCGGGACGGCCCTCGTCGCCGCCCCGCTGACGCTCGTCGCCGCCCCGGCTCAGGCCGCGCCCGCCCCGAGCGGTGGGACGGTCGTCGCATGGGGCTACAACTCCAACGGTCTGACCGACGTGCCGGCCTCACTCGCCACCAAGAAGGTCGTCGCCGTCGCGGCCAGCGGGATGTTCTCCCTCGCGCTCACCGACGACGGCGCCGTCACGGCCTGGGGCGACAACACGTACGGCCAGCTCGACGTCCCGGCCGCCTTGGCGGCGAAGAAGGTCACGGCGATCGCCGCGGGCGGGAACCACTCGCTCGCCGTCGCCGACGACGGCACCGTGACCGCCTGGGGAAGCAACATCACGGGCCAGACGAACGTGCCGGCCGCGCTCACCGGCAAGCACGTGATCGCTGTCGCCGCAGGGTACGGGCACTCGCTCGCCCTCACGGACGACGGCACCGTCACCGCCTGGGGCGACAGCGCCGTCGGCATGACGAACGTGCCGGCCTCACTCACCGGAAAGCACGTCACCTCCATCGCCGCCGGTCAGTACTTCTCACTCGCCCTCGCCGACGACGGCACCGTCACCGCGTGGGGCGACAACTACTACGGCCAGAGCACCGTGCCGGCCTCTCTCACCGGCGAGCGTGTCACGGCGATCTCTGGTGGCGGGAACCACGCGCTGGCCCTCACGGACGACGGCATCGCCACTGCGTGGGGCTACAACGGCTACGGCCAGACCAGCGTGCCGGCCTCTCTCACCGGCAAGCGCGTCACCGCGATCGCTGCCGGACAGCTGCACTCGCTCGCCGTCACCGATGACGGCCTCATCACCGGGTGGGGCCAGAACAACGCAGGACAGACCGCCGTCCCTGCTTCGCTGGCCGGCAAGCGAGCCGTCACCGTCGCGGCGAGCGTCATCCACTCCCTGGCCATCGTCGTCGACCCTCCGACCCTGACCACCGACCTGACGGACGACACCGCGACCATCGCCGCCGGCGAGTCCGTGTCGTTCGACCTGGTCGTGAACGGCGCCAGCATCACCACCGGCACCTGGACGATCGACGCGGACGCCGGCGTGGGTAGCACGACCGACGGCACGGAGAAGGTGACGCTCCGCTCCACCAAGGCCGGCACCCACGTCGTGACCCTGACCGTGCCGACGACCGAGGGGCCGGTCACCGGGACGGTGACGCTGGTCGTCACGCCGGACGCCGTCGCGACGCTGGACGTCACCGGTCCCGCGAGCGCCCAGCACGGCGACACGGTCTCGCTGACCGCCACCGGCACGGACCGGTTCGGCAACCCCACCGGTGACGAGACGGACGACGTCACGGTCGCCAGCAGCAGCCCGGCGGACACGATCAGCGGCGCCGACGTCACGTTCGGCTCCGCCGGCGCCCGCACCCTGACGGTCACCCACACGCCCACCGGCGTCACGGCGACCCGCACGGTCACGGTGAGCCTCAACGCGTTCGCCACGTCGCCGTCCCCCGCCATCAGCGGGGTCGTCAAGGTCGGCGAGACGCTGACCGCCGACGCCGGTGCGGTCGCACCGACGCCGGACTCGCTGTCCTACCAGTGGCTCGCCGACGGTCGGGAGATCGCCGGCGCTACGGGCGCGACGTTCACGCCCGGGACGAAGCAGGTCGGCGCACGGCTCAGCGTCCGGGTCACCGCGCTGCGGACCGGGTACACCGACGCGACGGTGACGTCGGCCGAGACCGCGCCGGTCGCGGGCTCGGCGGCACCCAGCCCGCGCATCGACGTCGCCGCCGCGAAGCAGCAGCTGCGCCGCGGCCAGTCCACGACCCTGACCTGGACGTCCACCGACGCCGACCGGGTCACCGCCTCGGGCGCCTGGACCGGCACCAAGCCGGCCACCGGACGCGCGACGGTCAAGCCCGGCCTCGGCACGTCCGTCTACCGGCTGACCGCCACGAACGCCGCCGGCACCGCCTCCGCCCAGGTCGCGGTGACCACGACCCGCCAGGCCACCCGCCTGCGCGTCGCCGCCACCGACCGGCCCGTCGTCCGCGGCACGCGCACCCGCATCTCGGTGCGCGGCCTGGACGCCCGCGAGACCTACTCCGTCCGCGTCGCCGGTCGCACCGTCGCGCGCGGCACCGCCGACGCCCGCGGCACGGCCACGCCGGCCGTGACGCTCCCCTGGACCGCGCCCACGGCCGGCCGGGCTGTCGTCGTCACCGGCTCGGTCGCCGACCGGACCGGCCGCGACAGCCTCGCCGTGGTGACCGGGAAGCTCGCCGCCACCGCCAAGAAGTCCGCGGCACGCGCGTCGACCGCCCAGCGGATCACCGTCCGCGGCCTCGTCCCCGGCCAGAAGGTGCGCGTCACCTACCGCGGGAAGACGATCAGCGCCGCGACGGCTCGAGCGTCCAAGAACGGCACCTACACGGTCCGCTTCGACGTCGGACAGCGCTGGGGCACCAAGAAGGTCACCGTCCGCTCCGGCGACCGCACCACCCGGACGTCCTTCACCGTCACGCCGCGCCACGGCTGAGCCGGACCGGCCGCCCCCGCGGGGCGGTGAGTCATCCACGACGCGGACGTCCGCGGTGGTGGATCACTCACCGCCCACCGCGCTGGGTCGTGGACCACTCACCGCCCACCGGCGCGGCCCGTCAGTCGAGGGCGACGACGAGCGACTCCTGGACGAAGCCCAGCCAGTCGTACACGTCGCCGAAGGCGATGACCGCGTCGTCGTCGGACTGCTCGAGCCGCTCGAGGTCCTCGTCGGTCTCGATGCCCAGCCGCACGGCCAGCGCGAGCCGGACGTCGGTGAGCGCCCGCAGCCAGGCCTGCACCTGGGCGGGGTCGAGCTCGACCTCGACCTCGGTGCCGTCGTCGCTGTCGGCGATCGGGCCGTCGTCCAGGCCGCCGGCGCGCAGGGTCTCGATCAGCACCTCGGCGTTCGCGACCTTGCTGGAGACGAGCGACTGCTCGGTGAAGCGGCGGAACTCGGCCGCGTCGTCGGCGTCGTCGCGGTAGGCGTCGGGCAGCAGGCGGCGCAGCACCGGGTCGTCCGGCGGCAGCGCGGGCCCGCCCATGCCGAGCTGGGTGGCGAGCGGGTCGGCGCTGGACTCGGACTCGCCGCTGCGGTCGCGCAGCAGCTCCACGACCTGCGCGGAGAGGTTGGCCAGCAGGTGGGCCTCGGCCGACTCGAAGGTCGCCTGGACGCGTCCGCGCCGGCGACGGCGGAAGGGCTTCACACGCCGCTCCTCTGCAGGGTCGCCCACAGGCCGTACTCGTGCATCGCCTGCACGTGACGCTCCTGCTGCTCACGGCTGCCACTCGACACGACCGCCTTGCCGTCGTGGTGCACCGCGAGCATGAGCTCGGTGGCCTTGTCCTCGGTGTAGCCGAAGTACTCGCGGAACACGTAGGCCACGTACGACATCAGGTTGACCGGGTCGTTCCACACGATGGTGACCCACGGGTCCTCGAGCCGGACGTCGTCGGCGACGTCGGGCTCGTCGATCTGGACGGGGGTCGGCATGCTCACGTCCCCCATTGTGGCGGACGCCGTCCCGCGGCCCAACGCCGCGGAGCGGGTGCCGTCCGGCCGCACTAGCCTGGCCCGGTGACCACAGGGCTGCTGACCGACCACTACGAGCTGACGATGCTCCAGGCGAGCCTGCGCGACGGCACGGCCGGGCGCGCGTCCGTCTTCGAGCTGTTCGCGCGCCGCCTGCCCGACGGACGCCGCTACGGCGTCATCGCCGGCGTCGGCCGCGCGCTGGACGCCATCGAGCGCTTCCGCTTCGACGAGGACGACCTGGAGTTCCTGCGGGCCCACGACGTCGTCGACGCCCCCACGCTGGACTGGCTCGCCGACTTCCGGTTCGGCGGCGACGTCTGGGGCTACCCCGAGGGCGAGGTCTACTTCCCCGGCTCCCCCGTCGTGGTCGTCGAGGGCTCGTTCGCCGAGGCCGTGCTGCTCGAGACGGTGCTGCTGAGCATCTACAACCACGACTCGGCGATCGCGTCGGCCGCCGCGCGCATGCGCACCTCCGCCGCCGGCCGCCCGCTCATCGAGATGGGCTCGCGCCGCACGCACGAGTGGTCGGCGGTCGCCGCCGCCCGCGCCGCGTACGTCGCCGGCTTCGGCGCGACGTCCAACCTCGAGGCCGGACGCACGTGGGGCGTCCCGACCACGGGCACGAGCGCGCACTCGTTCACGCTGCTGCACGACTCCGAGCGCGACGCGTTCGTCGGACAGGTCGAGTCCCTCGGCCGCGGCACCACCGTCCTCGTCGACACCTACGACGTGGCCGAGGCCGTCCGCACCGCCGTCGACGTCGCCGGCACCGGCCTGGGCGCGGTGCGCCTGGACTCCGGCGACCTCGTCTCCCTGGCCGCCGAGGTGCGCCAGCAGCTCGACTCCCTGGGCGCCACCGACACCCGCATCATCGTCACCAGCGACCTGGACGAGTTCGCCATCGCCGCGCTCGCCCAGGCGCCGGTCGACGGCTACGGCGTCGGCACCGCGCTGGTCACCGGCTCGGGCGCGCCGACGTCCGGCTTCGTCTACAAGCTCGTCTCGCGCGAGGGCCCCGACGGGCAGATGGTGCCGGTCGCCAAGAAGTCCAAGGACAAGGCGTCCACCGGCGGACGCAAGCAGGCGCTGCGCCGGCGGGACGCGCGCGGGGTCGCCACCCACGAGGTGATCGGCGTCGACGTGGCGCCGCACGACGACGGCGACGACCGCTCGCTGCTCGTGCCGCTCGTGCGGGGCGGCGAGCGCGTCGACCACTCCACGCTCGACGACGCCCGCAAGCGGCTCGACGACTCGCTCGCCGAGCTGCCGCCGTCGGCGTGCCAGCTCTCGCGCGGCGAGCCCGTGCTGCCGACCGTCTACGAGGGGGCGCGATGAGGGCACTGGTCGTCGTCGACGTGCAGGTCGACTTCTGCGAGGGCGGCTCGCTGGCCGTGGCCGGCGGGCACCGCGTGGCCGAGGACGTCCGCACCCTGCTGGCGTCCGCCCACGGGTACGACCACGTCGTGGCCACCCGTGACCACCACGTCGACCCCGGGCCTCACTTCAGCGAGAACCCGGACTTCGTCGACTCCTGGCCACCGCACTGCGTCGTGGGCACGCCGGGGGCCGAGCTCGAGGCGCCGCTGACCGACGACCTGTTCGAGGCGATCTTCGACAAGGGCGAGTACGAGGCCGCCTACTCCGGCTTCGAGGGCTTGGCCGCCGGCACCGGGCTGGCCGCCTGGCTCCGCGCGCACGACGTGACCGACGTGGACGTCTGCGGCATCGCCACCGACCACTGCGTGCGGGCCACCGTGCTCGACGCCGCAACCGAGGGCTTCACCGTGCGCGTGCTGGAGGGACTGACCGCCGCCGTGACGCCGGCCAACCTCGACCGCGTGCGCGACGAGTGGACGTCCGCCGGCGTCGTGGTCGCATGAGCGTCGACGCCGCCGCCCAGCCGGTCGACGCGGCCGCCCAGGAGGAGCTGGCCGGTCGCGGCCTGCGGCTCGGGCTCGTGGGCGCGTCCGACCGCGCCGGACTCGACGCCTGGGCGCAGGCCGTGCGCCGCGGCTTCCTGGACGTCCGTGGGTCGTCCGACGCGCTCGGTGCCCGGCACGAGCTGCGGGGCCACCACCGCCACGTCGGCGTCTGGGACACGACCGTCGCCGAGCCCGCGACGCCCGTGGGGACGCTGGAGAGCTGGACGTCCGCGCTGACCGTGCCCGGAGGGACCGCCGTGCCGGCGTGGGCGATCAGCGGGGTGACGGTCGCGCCCACCCACCGCCGCCGCGGCATCGCCCGCAACCTGCTGGGCTCGGAGCTGCGCACGGCGAAGGCCGCGGGCCTGCCGATGGCGATGCTCACCGTCTCGGAGGCGACGATCTACGGCCGCTTCGGCTTCGCGCCGTCCGCCATGGCCGCCGACCTCGAGGTCGACACCGGCCGCGCCCGCTGGACCGGCCCCGAGACCACGGGCCGCACCCAGCTCGTCGAGCCCGACACCCTGCGCGACGGTGCCGAGCAGGTGCTCGACCGCGTCCGCCGGGCCACCCCGGGCAACATCGTCATGGGCGAGGTCTTCCTGCGCCGCATGCTCGGCACGCTCGGCGAGACGGCCGGCGACACGCACAGCCGGGCGTGGCGCCACCTGCGCCACGACGACGCCGACGGCACGCCGCAAGGCTTCGCGGTCTATCGGCTGGTCGAGGACGACCGGGACATGTCGCGCTCCACCGTCGTGCTGCACCACCTCGTCGCCGCGACCGACGAGGCGTACGCCGCCCTGTGGCGGACGCTGCTCGAGATGGACCTGGTCTCACGAGTCACGGCTCACCTGCGTCCCGTCGACGAGCCGCTCGGCTGGATGGTCGGCGACCGGCGCGCGATCCGCACGACGACGTTCGACCACCTCTGGACGCGCATCCTCGACGTCCCCGCGGCCCTCGAGGCACGCACCTACGAGACGTCCGGGCGCGTGGTGCTGGAGGTCGACGACCCGCTCGGCGTCGCCGGTGGCACGTTCGCGCTCGAGGCGGACGCGTCGGGCGTCGCGCAGGTGAGCGTGACGGAGGCGCCCGCCGACGTACGGCTCGGCGTGGACGCGCTCGCGGCGCTGCACCTCGGCGGGGTCCGGGCGCACACGCTCGCGACCGCGGGGCGGGTGCAGGGCGACGTCGCCGTGCTGGACGCGCTCATGGCCACGGCCCGGGCGCCGTACCTCGACCACTGGTTCTGAGCCGCAGGGCGTCCCCGAGCCGCTAGCGTGCGCATCATGAGCTCGCCGTCCTCCGATCCGTACCGCTCGCCCGCCGCGCTGGGCTTCCTCGCGCTCGGGATCGTGCTGGTCGTGGTCGGCTTCTTCGTCGGCCGGGACAGCGCCGGCGCGGACGAGGGCGGAGAGATCCTCGCTGCGGTCCTGCTGCTCGTCGGGGTGCTGAGCCTGGTGACCGCCGCGGTGGTCCTGGGCACGCGCCTCGCCCTGGTCGAGCACGAGCAGTCCCGCACCCCCGCTCCCTGAGCCGGTCTCCCGTTCTTCGAGCCGGTCTCCCGTTCCCTGGCCGGTCTCCCGTTCCCTGAGCCTGTCGAAGGGACCCTCAGCGCCTCCACTCGTACGGCGTCGTGGTCGACACCTTGCGCAGCCCGGCGCGCTCGAGGATGGGCCGCGAGTACTCGGTCGAGTCGCTGTGCGCGAGCGTCCACCCGCCGGCGAGTGCTGAACGGGCCCGAGCGGCGGTGAGCGCCCGGTAGATGCCCCGGCCCCGCCACGCCGGCAGGGTCGCGCCGCCCCAGATGCCGACGAAGTCGCTGCCGGCGACGGGCTCGAGGCGCCCGGCGCTGACGATCGTCCCCTCGGTCTCGGCGACCCACAGCTCCATGCCGTCGTCCAGCGACAACCGGTGAAGCAGCGCGTCGGCCTCCCGCTCGGACACGGGCTCACCGAACGCCTCGTCCTGCATCGCGCTCATGGCCCGGACGTCGGCCTCGGCGGTGACGCGGCGCAGCGTGACGCCGTCGGGCAGCGGCACGTCGACGGCGAGTCCGGCCAGCGGTCCGACCATCACCGACTCCGTCTCCCCGGCCACGAACCCGTGCGCGACGAGCGCCTCGTGCAGCCCCGGCGCGTGGTCGTGCCCGCGGGTCTTCCACTCGATGCGGGTGATGTCCGGGTCGGCGGTGAGCCGGGCGAGTCCCTCAGCCACGAGCCGGCGGACCTCCTCGGCGTCGACACCACCGAGGTCTCGGTAGGTGACGAACCCGCGTCGGCCCCGGAAGGTCACGAGCCGCAGCGGGCCGAGCCGCTCGACCGACACCGCGCTCGGCGTCTCGGCGTCGGTGCGGAGCTGCTCGTCGTAGGCCCTCAGCAGGGCGGCGTCGTCCATGGGCTCATCCTCGCGTGCGGCAGCCACCCTTCGACAGGCTCAGGGATCGGGGGTCACGCGGGTTCGAGGGTGCGTGGTCGGTGCTTGACGTGGCGGGCGTGGCGCAGGGGTCGTTGTTGGGGGTCGATGCGTGGTGGTGGGATCACTTCGACGACGCCGTCCGCGCTGAGGCGGGCTTGCCAGTCTGAGTCGTGGAGCAGGTGGTGGTGGAAGAAGCAGAACAGCGCGCCGTTGTCGACGGACGTGTCGCCGCCTTCGCTCCATGGCTTGAGGTGGTGCGCTTCGCACCAGCCTGGTGGTCGGTCGCAGCCCTTCCAGGAGCAGCCGCCGTCTCGCTTCGCGAGGGCGATGCGCTGGGACCTGTCGTGGAGGCGCTTCTGCTGACCGACGTCGAGCGGCTGGCTCGCGCCGTCGAGAACCATGGGGATGAGACCGGCATTGCAGGCCAAGCGCCGCGCCTGGCTGGCGGAGAGCCCGGTGTCGGTGGAGAGCATCGCCCGGCCGAGATCGCGGACCAGGTCCTGGTGCTTCATCGAGACCGTCACAGTCGCGGCGACGCCGCCGGCCTGCGGGAACGCGTCCTGAGGGAGGTGCTCGACGAGCTCGCAGAGGGCGAGGCCCATGCGGCGGGCGTGGTCGAGCCGGCCGACCTCGTGGTCGGAGTGCTCACCGTCGACGTCCCGGAATACAGCACCCTCCCTACGGGGCGAGGCGAGGCCTTCGAGGACGGTCTTCAGCATGTCCGCCTGCACGTCCGGCAGCACGCCCCGGATGCTGCTGCGGCCCTTGCCCATCCTGGTGATGGTCAGGTGGGTCTCGTCCCAGGCCTGCTTCTCCTGACGCTCCAGCTGGGCACCGATGATCTCGTCCGCACTGTCAGGATCGACCACTTCCACGATCCGGTTCGCCAGCCGGCGCAGGTCGTCGGCCCCGAACTCACGAGCGTGCTCCAGCAGGGTGGCCTCGGCGTCGTCGTGCTGCTCGTCCACGAACCACTCGGGAAGGGCGTCGAGGGCCTTCAGGATGATCGACGCCTGCGTCGTTGCCAGACCACCGGACGCCCAGGCCTCACGGGTCGCGGTGCCACGGGTCGAGTCGAGGCGGGACAACCCCACCAGCCTCGAGGCCTCACCCCGGGTGATCCCCGTGGTCGAGGCGAGCCAGGCGGTCGTCGACGCGGAGCCGTCCTCGCGCGGGATCGCTCGCTCCTCGACCGCGCCGGCCAACCGCGCAGCGGTTGCGGTCAGGCTCGCGATGGTCCGGTGGATCTCGGCGTTCACGGTACGCAGCTCGGAGTCGGTCAGCGACCACTCCTCCAGGGCGCGCAGCTCCTCGCGCAGACCCTCCAGCTGATCGCTGATCATCCGAAACCCCCGAGTCGAACGTTTGTTCTAGTCTACCTCTGGGCGGTGACAGAACAAGGCGATATCCACTGGCATTGCAGCGGATTTCTCGCTTCGACAAGCTCAGCGAGCGGGGTCGGGCGCGCCGACGAACCGACCGCGCCGAGCACCCCACCGCTTCGTCATCAGCCTCTCGGGCGACCACGCACTCAAGCCTCCTTTCGACAAGCTCAAGGAGCGGGCTCGGGCGAGCGCCTCGGGCCACAGCGCACCCCGGCTCCTTTCGACAAGCTCAAGGAGCGGGCCCAAGGAGCAGAACGCACGGACGCCCCTCCCGCCGCAGCGGGAGGGGGCGCCCCAGGGCACGCGAGGCTCAGCGCACGCGCACCTTCACCGTCGTCGTGCGGCCGGCCGTGTCCTGGCTGCCGAGGTACGACACCGTGAGCGTGTGCAGCCGGCGTCCGGACGGCTTCACCGTCAGCACGACGCGGCCGTTGCGCAGCGTGCCGGTGGCGAGCGTCCGGCGTCCGTCCGTGACGCGGACCGCGCCGGCCGGGACGTGCCGGGCGCCGCGCACCGCGACGGTCAGCCGCACCGAGCGGCCCTGCTTCACCGACGACGCCGAGCGCGTGACCGCGACGCTCGCGGACGCCTTCTGGACGACCACCTTCGCCGTGCCCAGGCTGGACGCGCTGCGGGCCGTGCCCGCGTACGCCGCGGTCAGCGTGTGGCTGCCCGCCCTCAGGCCGGAGACCGAGAACGTCGCCGCACCGTTGCGCACGGCGGCCGTGCCGAGCGTCCGGGAGCCGTCCTTGAGCGTGACCGAGCCGTCGGCCGTGACGCCCGAGGCGCCCTTCACCGCGACCGTCACGACCACCTTCTGGCCGTGGACCGTCTTCGCCGGCGCCTTGACCGACGTGGTCGTGCGCAGGCTGTCGGCGAACACCGTCGAGGCGCCGCCGAGACGCAGGAACACCGTCTCGCCGGTGGCGTCCTTGAGCCCGTCGTTGTCGGTGACGGCGTAGACCTGGCCGTCGGCGGCGATGGTCAGGCCCTCGAGCTTCTCCTGGGTCCAGCCGTTCGTCGCCTGCAGGTCGGGCAGGACGTCGTGGGCCAGCTTCTTCTCCAGCACCGGGACGCCCGTGGGGTCGCCCGCCGGGACGTCGACCGTGTAGACGCGCTTGACCCGCGCCTTCGGGCCGTTCAGCTTGTCGCGCTCGACGACCGCGAGCGTGTCGGCGTCGACCGCCACGATCTCGGACAGGCCCATCCAGTCCGCGCCGTCACGGCGCGGCGTCTGCAGCTCGTAGCCGTACCAGTGCCACTGCTTCGCGGCGACGTCGTAGCGGCCCAGGCGCGTGGTGCTCTCGCCCTCGAAGGCGTCCGTCGGCGCGGTGCCGTCGGTCCAGAGCGGACGCTGCACGGCGACCCACACGTGCTCGCCGCGCGCGTCGGTCGTGGTGGTGACGCCCTCGAGGCCCCACTTGCCGATCTTCGCGGTCACGTCGGCCGGGAGCTCGACGGTCTCGACGACCTCGCCCTTCGCGTCGGTGCGGAGGACCTTGTTGCCGGGGCCGGTCGCACCCTCGACCGCGAGCCAGAACCCGCCGTCGGCGCGCGAGGCGATGCCCTCGACGTCCAGCTTGGCCGGCACGCCGCCGACGGTCACGGGACGCGCCGCGGTGATGACGGCCGGCGTGCGGCGCACGTCGACGGTGTAGAGCTGTGCGACGTCCAGGGCGGCGTCGGACGCGGCGTAGATCGTGCCGGCGTCCGTCGGGTGCGCGGCCAGCGCGCCGAGCGCCGTCCAGCCGACCGGCTTGCCGTCGACGTCCGCCGAGCGGATCGACGGGAAGGCTGCCTGGCCCTTGCCGTGCTCGAACAGCTGCACCGAGGCGCGGACGCCGGTCGCGGCGTCGTCGGTCTCGCTGGAGACCGCGAGCAGGTCACGCGACTCGATCGCGAGCAGGCCCTCGGGCCCGTTCGTCGTCGGCAGCGCGTGGACGTAGCGCGGGTTGCGCGGGTCGGTCATGTCGTAGGCGACGACCACGTTGCTGCGCTCGGAGCCGACGAACGCGTAGCGGGTGCCGCCGAACGTGCCGATCGTCAGGCCCTCGGGCTCGGGGCCCTTCTTCGCCGCGCGGTCCTCGTTGTGCAGGCCGAGGCTGATGACGACGTCGGCGAACGAGCTGCCGGCGTCCCACACGACGTCGCCGGTGGTGGAGTCGAAGACGCTCCAGCCGCGCGAGCCGCCCTTCCAGTCGCCCTCGTTGGCCGTGGCCAGGTAGCGGTCGTCGACCCAGCCGATCGCGTCGGGCTCGCGCACGACGTTCGTGATCGTCTCGGTCGGCGAGATCCTGCCGTCCTTCTTGGTGTCGAACCCGGACGCGGTCACCGCGCCGGCGCTGAAGACGCGCTCGATCGCGCGGGTCGCCAGGTCGATGACGACGACGCCGTTGTTCTCCTGCAGCGTCACGGCCAGCTTGTTCTCACCGTTGATGGACACGTACTCCGGCTCGGGGTCCTGGGGCGTGTCGAGGCCCGCCGCGACGAGCGACGGCAGCGCGGAGCCGTCGGCGTTCGTCAGGTCGATGCGCTGGGTCGTCCATGCGGACGGCGCACCGTCGAGCGCCACGACCTGGACGAAGCCGGCCGGCGCCTGGGGCAGGTCGCCCTTGGCACCCCCGGCGGGGGTGGCCTCCTCGTCGCGCTGGTTCTCGATCGCGACGGCGGCGTACTTCCCGTCCTTGCTGATCGCGATGGAGTCGGGCTGGCCCTGCAGGTCGATGCTGGCGACGCGCTTGGTGTCGGACAGCCGCACGACGTCCAGGCGTCCGGACGGGTTCGCGAAGTCGCCGCCGCTGGTGTCGACCACGACCAGCACGTACTTGCCGTGGACGGCCACGGACGTCGGCTGGTCGTCGGCGTCGCCGAGCTGGGCCAGCGACAGGCTGCCCTCGCCGCGCGGCTTGCCCGGGTCCGTGATGTCCAGGAACCCGATCCGCTTGCCCGGGGCGTCGGTGTAGACGAGCGTCCGGCCGTCCTCGGACGCGGACGAGATCTCGGCGACCGTCTCGCTGCTGGCGGGCACGTCGGCCGGCAGGTTCTGGTACACGGGGTAGGTCGCCGTGCGGTGGAACGCGGACGGCGACGGGGCCGCGGTGGGCGTGGCCTGCGCGCCGGGCGCGAGGGCGGGGACGAGCGCGGCGGTCAGCGCGAGGGTCGCGAGACCGGCCAGCCCGCGGCGGGTGGGTCGGGACATGCTGCTCCTAGGTCGGGGGACGAGCCCGACCAGGCTGGCGGTGCGGCGGTGACCGGGACGAGAGCCGACCGGTGAACGTCCGGCGAACACTCCCGCCGGCCCTTTCGCGGCGAACCCGCCCCGCGGACGTCCGGCGCCGCCTAGGGTCGCGCCATGAGCAGCGAGCCGACCACGACCCACGCCCCGAGCCGCGACCGCACCGAGGCCGGCGACTGGCTGGCGATCGGCGGCTTCGTCCTCCTCGTGGCGGTGCTGCTCGCGGGCACGGGGTGGACGAGCGCCGAGGGCGACGCCCGAGCCGCCCTGGTCGCCCTCGGCGCCGTCACCGCGATCGCCGGCTTCCTGCTGCTCGTGGTGGGCGCCGTCATCGCCGGCACCACCATCGCACTGCGCACCGAGCGGGCCCGCCTGGAGCAGGAGCGCTCGGCGCCGCAGGCGGACTAGCCCAGGAGCTCCTTGGCCAGCAGGGTCAGCGTCTGCTCACGGGCCTCGGACGCGCGGGCGTCGTCGCCGCGGTGCGCGGATGCCACCGGGTGCAGCATGACCTCGTCGACGCCGAAGGAGTCGGCCAGCGCACGGATCTGCTCGGCCGCCTCGCCCGGCTCGCCGACGACGGCGCGACCGATGCCGGACGCGACCATCTCCATGAGCTGCGGGTGCAGGGGCTCGGCCTGGGCGTCCTCGACCAGCTCCAGCGGGCCGAACGGCTGACCGGTGCGCAGCCGCGCCATCTGACGCATCTGGGGCAGGGCCAGCGCCTCGGCCTCGTCGTGCGTGGGCGCGACGACCGCGTTGACTGTCAGGAACGTGGTCGGGGCCGAACACAGGTCGCTCGCGCGGAAGTTCTCGCGGTAGTACGCGAGCGCCTCCGCGGTGCCGTGGCCGGAGAAGTGGTGCGCGAAGACGTACGGCAGGCCCTTCTCGGCGGCGAGCTCGGCGGAGTACATCGACGAGCCGAGCAGCCACATGCGCGGCTCGCTGGCGGCGGCCGGGGTGGCCTTGAGGACGTACTGCTGGCGCGGGACCGGCACGCGGACGCCCTCGGTGCCCATGAGCGCCACGACGTCGTCGAGGTACTGCGGGAACTGGTGGACGTCGGTGTCGTCACGGCCGGCGGCGCCGCGCAGGGCCATGGAGGTGACCGGGTCCGAGCCCGGCGCGCGGCCGATGCCCAGGTCGATGCGGCCGGGGTAGGCGGCCTCGAGCAGGGCGAACTGCTCGGCGACGGCCAGCGGCGCGTGGTTGGGCAGCATGACGCCGCCCGAGCCGAGCCGGATGCGGTCGGTCTGCGCGCCGAGGATGCCGATCATCACCGGCGGCGACGTCGCGGCGACGGCGGCCATGTTGTGGTGCTCGGCGACCCAGTAGCGCTCGAACCCGGCGGCGTCGGCGGTCTGCGCGAGGCGGACGGACGCCGCGACGGCGTCGGCGGAGGTCTGGTCGGAGCGGACGGGCACGAGGTCGAGCACGGACAGGCGCATACCTGGCGCAACGCGCGCCCGTCCCGGTTGCTTCCCGACGTGACGCGTCCCGCACGGAACCCGTGACGGCTGTCGCCACCGGCTGGTAGACCTTCTCCATGCAGGTCACCCGGGCCCAGGCGCTGCGCTACCGCGTGCACGCCCAGCAGCTCGAACGCACCGGCGTGCACGCCGACGCCGCGGTGCTCGACCTGGGCGTCCAGGACACCGGCCCCGACGGTGCCCCGTGGGCCCTGGCCGTCCGCGGCTGCGAGCCGGCCCCCGGCTCCACGGTGCTGGTCTGGACGCTGCGCGGTGCCCCCGCGGTCTACCGCCGCGACGAGATCGCGCAGGTCGCGTCCGCCACCGCGCCGCTCAGCGAGCGCGACGCCGCCAAGCGCGTCTTCGACGCGGCCAAGCCGCTGAAGGCCGCGCACGTCCCGGTCACCGACGCCCTCGCGAAGGTCGCCTCGCTCATGCGCGAGGTCGTCGACCACCCCATGCCCAAGGGCGACGTCTCCACGGCCATGACCGCGCGGGTCGACGAGCCCTACCTGCGCGAGTGCGGCCCGTGCGCCACGACGCACCTGTACGAGCAGCCGTTCCGCCTGTCGGCGCTCCAGGCCGGGCTCGAGCTGCGGCCCCGCACCTCTCCCCCGGTGCTCGAGCGCATCCACGGCTGGTCCGGCCCGCAGCCGGCCAAGCCGCACCTCGACCCGATCCGGGCCTACCTGCACCTCGTCGGCCCGGCCACGCCGGCCGAGGTGGCCGGCTTCCTCGACTCGCGCATCCAGGACGTCGCCACGCACTGGCCGGCCGACGCCGTCACGGTCGAGGTCGACGGCGAGCCGCGCTCCGTCCTGGCCTCCGACGCCGACGCGCTCCGCGAGGCGCCCCGGGCCGAGGCCGTGCGGCTGCTCGGCCCGTTCGACCTGTTCCTGCAGTCGCGCGACCGCGAGCTGCTCGTGCCCGACAAGCGCCACCGCGACGCGCTGTGGCCCCGGCTCGGACGTCCGGGCGCGGTGCTAGCGGGCGGCGAGCTCGTGGGCACGTGGCGCCCGCGCACGTCCGGCGGCACCCTGCGGCTGCAGACCGAGCTGTGGTCACGGGTCGACCCGACCCTGCTCGGTCACCAGGCCGAGCGGCTCGCCGACCTGCGCGGCGTCCGCTTCGGCGGCTTCACCGACGCCTGAGCGTCACCAGCCCGAGGCACGGGCCGCACGCACGAGCCCGTACGACGCGGCCACGGCGAGCACCGCCAGCAGCACGAACGGCCACGGCGACATCAGGTCGGCGCACTCGACCTCGGTGGCCGACGAGGTGCAGTGGACGCCGGGGCCGTGCCGGTGCAGGAACGCGACGTACAGCAGGGGGCCGGCCGCTCCGGCGACCGAGGCGAGCACGGCCCGGGTGCGCATCGCGGGCAGCAGCAGGCCGAGCCCGACCAGCAGGGCCGTGACCGGCAGGACGAAGACACCCACGGTCAGCAGCGCCAGGACGCCGAAGGTGGCCGCGGCACCCAGCACGGCCCAGGCCGCGTGGGCCCACCACGGCACCACGGCGGACGTCCTCGTGGTGCGGTCGTCGGTGACGGTCATGCGGCCTCCCGGGTCGGTCTGCCCGCACGCTACGCCGGATCGTCCCCGCACGTCCCCGCTTCCGTTCGCGCTGAGTGTGACGTTTCGGGGGTCGATCGGGCCGATGGACCCCCGAAACGTCACACTCAGCGGGAACCGGCGCCGGTCGCGCGGTGAGGACCTAGGCCCGGGCGGGCTCGTCGGTCGCCGCGAAGGTGCCGAGCCGCTCGACCAGGAAGCCGCCCGGGTACGAGCGGACGCGCTCCAGGTCGCGGTTGAGCTGCGGCGTGCGGCGGGCCGGGAGCAGCGCCACCACGCGTCCGCGCAGGCGCAGGGCGCCGTGCGAGGCCCGCTCGAACCAGGCCGGCGGGTGGGCGTAGCCGAACGCGTCGCGCAGCGGCGGGTCGAGCAGCGCGATCGAGAACGCGCGCACCAGCCGCTTGGCCGGACGCGGGTAGAAGGTCGTCAGCAGCTCGAGCGTGGCGTCGGCGACCTCGCGCGAGCGCCAGTCGTAGGCGAAGTGCTCGGCCTCGTAGGCGTCCATGAGGTCGGCGAACGCCTCATAGGTGGCGGGGACGTCGTGGATGCCCATGAGCCGGCCGAGCCGCTGGTAGTACCGGACGGTCGCGGTGCGCTCGGCCTCGACGCCCTGGCGCCAGCCGTAGCGCTCGATCCAGCGCACCGGCGTGACGACGAACGTCGACAGCACGTAGAGCATGTCGTCGTTGGAGATGCCGTAGCGCCCGTGCATCTGGTTCATCCGCCGGACGGCCGAGCGCCCGGACGCGGACTCCATGCCGTCCACGTTGATCGCCTCGAGGATCAGCACGGTGTCGTCGTGACGCTTCTGCGTGGCGGTGGTGAACTGCTCGGTCTCGTGCAGCAGCCGGCCGATCGAGGGCACGGCGTACGTCCGGAACAGCGCGAAGCTCAGCGCCTGGGTGACGTCCCAGGGGAACTCCAGCGTCGCCTGGATGCGCGCCATCTCCTCGAAGTCGACCTCGGGGTCGAGCGTGGCCAGCCGGCGCTGCCAGCGGTCCTTCCCCGGCACCCCCCGCACCCCCGGCACCCTCACAGCACGACCCCCAGGAACGCGACGATCTCGTCCAGGGCGTCCTGGGCGGCCGGCACCACGCCGGGGAGGCTGATGAACCCGTGGATGGCCTCGGGGTAGTCGACCACCTGCACCTTCACGCCGGCGGCCTCCAGCACCTCCCGGTACTTCTCGCCGTGGTCACGCAGGGGGTCGTGCCCGGCGGTCAGGATCAGCGCCGGGCACAGGCCCGTGTGGGACGCTGCACGGATCGGCGAGGCCTGCCAGTCCTCGACCCCGTACGCGTCGCCGAGGTAGGTGCGGCTGAACGTGCGCATGCTGCGGCTGGTGAGCACCGGCGCGTGGGCGTTGGCGTCCTCGGACGGGTAGCGCTCGTAGATCTCGACGGCCGGGTAGATCAGCACCTGGCCGCGCAGCTCGACGCCACGGTCACGGGCGTGCAGCGCGCACACCGCGGCGAGGTTGCCGCCGGCGCTGTCGCCCATGACGGCCACGCGCCCGGCGTCGGCCCCGAGCTCGGCGGCGTGGGCCAGAAGCCACTCCAGCCCGGCGACGGCGTCGTCGGACGCCGCCGGGTAGCGGTGCTCGGGCGCCAGCCGGTAGCTCGGCGAGACGACCACCGCGCCGCTGCGGGACGCCACGTGGCTGGCCGCCCAGGCGGACTGGCGCGGCTCGCCCTGGCACCAGCCACCGCCGTGCAGGTTGAGCACGACCGGACGCGGCGTCACCGTGGCGCCGCGCGGCGTGTGCACCAGCACCGTGGAGACGAACCCGTCGCCCAGCGCGACCTCGAGCTCGCGGACGTCCACGTCGGTCGCGGGCCGGCCGAAGATGATCTGGGCGCCGCGCATCGTCAGCTGACGGGTGCGCCGGGCCCGCGTGCGGACCATCGCGTCGTCGTCGACCTCCTCCTGCGGGGACGACAGCCGCCCGAGGACGGCGGCGAACAGGCGGGTCTGCCACGGCATGCTCATGGGACCCCAGGGTGCCCGACCGCGGTGTCAGCGCCCGAAGCGCGCCCGCATGAGCTCCTCGGCGTCGGCGGCCCGTCCGACCAGCTCGGCGGCCAGCTCGGCGGGGGTGGCGACCTGCAGCAGCGCCAGGCGGTCCAGGTCGCCGATCGGCAGGATGGCCGCGAGCTGCCACAGCGCGGTGACCGGGTCCGGAGACAGCTCGACGTCCGGCGACCAGGGCAGCTCGACCAGGGTCGCGAGCCGGGACACGCACCCGCGCACCGCCAGCTCGGCGTCCTGCAGCGCGCGCCGCCAGCGCTCGTCCCAGACCAGGGGCGGACGCGGCCGCACCCGGGCCCGCGGGTACGGGTCGTCGGGCAGCCACTCCACGACGTCCAGCCGGTGTGTGCCGGTGACCAGCATCGCGACGCCGTCGTCGATCGCCTCGACGTGGTCGATGCGCGCCAGCGTGCCGGTGCCGAAGCGGGTGTCGCCGCCGCCGACCTCGTGGCCGCGCTCGATGAGGACGACGCCGAGCTCGGGCCGGTCGGACGCCATCAGGTCGTCCATCATCCGCCGGTAGCGGGGCTCGAAGACGCGCAGCGGCAGCGTCGCGCCGGGCAGCAGCACCGAGCCCAGCGGGAACATGGCCAGCTCCACGTCGTCCACGCGTCTAGCCGGACGCCTTGAGGGCCCAGGTGCGCAGCGTCTCGATGCGCTCCTTGAGCTGCTTGACCGACGCCTGCGCGGCCGGCGGACCGCCGCAGGACGAGCGCAGCCGGTTGTGCGTGACGCCGTGCGGCTCACCGGTGCGGTGGTGCCAGGCGCCGACGAGCGCGTGCAGCTCGCGGCGCAGCGCGCTGGTCTCCTCGTGCGCGGCCATCCGGTCGGCCTCGGGGTCGGGCGCGGCCACGCCGGCGGCCTTCTTCTGCTGGGCGCGCTTGGACCGGGCCGACTTGAGCAGCTCGGCGACCTGGTCGGGCTCGAGCAGGCCGGGGATGCCGATGAAGTCCAGCTCCTCCTCGCTGCCGGGCTGCACGAACGTGTCGTGCCCGTACTCGCCGCCGTCGAACAGCACGCGGTCGAACGAGGCGTCGCTGCCCAGCGCGGCGAACGTGCCGAGCTCGAGCTCGCCGGACGCCTTGGTGTCCTGCTCGGCCTTGGCCAGCATCTCGGCCTCGGCGGCGAACAGGTCGTCCTCGTCCTTGACCGGACGTCCGATGACGTGGTCGCGCTCCTGCTCCATGCCGCCGGCGTACGACAGCAGCAGCGGCACGCTGGGCACGAAGATGGACGCCGTCTCCCCGCGGCGGCGGGCGCGCACGAAGCGGCCCACGGCCTGGGCGAAGAACAGCGGGGTCGAGGTGGCGGTGGCGTAGACGCCCACGGCCAGGCGCGGGATGTCGACGCCCTCGGAGACCATGCGCACCGCGACCATCCAGCGCTTGTCGCTGTCGGAGAACTCGGCGATGCGCTCGCTGGCGCCCGCCTCGTCGGACAGGACGATCGTGGGCAGCTCGCCGGTGATCTCCTTGAGCAGCTTGGCGTAGGCGCGCGCCGACTCCTGGTCGGAGGCGATGACGAGCCCGCCGGCGTCGGGCACGTGGCGGCGGACCTCGTCCAGGCGGCGGTTGGCCCCGTCGAGGACGGCCGGCATCCACGCGCCCTTGGGGTCGAGCGCGGTGCGCAGCGCCTGGGCAGCCAGGTCGCGGGTCATCGGCTCGCCGAGGTTGGCCGAGATCTCGTCGCCCGCGCGCGTGCGCCAGTGCATCTCGCCGGCGTACGCCATGAACAGCACCGGGCGGACGACGCCGTCGCGCAGCGCGTCGCCGTAGCCGTAGGAGTAGTCGGCGACGCTCGCGACCGAGCCGTCGTCCTGCGGGGCGTAGGTGACGAACGGGATGGGGTTCTCGTCGGAGCGGAACGGGGTGCCGGTCAGGCAGATGCGCCGCACCGCCGGGTCGCACGCCTCGCCCACCGCGTCGCCCCAGGCCAGGGCGTCGCCGGCGTGGTGCACCTCGTCGAGGATCACCACGGTGCGCGCCCGCTCCATGCGCACGCGGAAGCCGTTGGGGTTCGCGGCCAGGCCGGCGTACGTCACGGCGAAGCCGTTGAACTCCTTGCCGAGCACCCCGCGGCCACCCATCGAGGGGTCGAGCCGGATGCCGAAGCGATGGGCCGCGTTGGCCCACTGCGTCTTCAGGTGATCGGTCGGGGCGACGACCACGACGCGCTCGACGACGCCACGGGCCAGCAGGTCGGCGGCGAGGGTCAGCGCGAAGGTCGTCTTGCCGGCGCCGGGCGTGGCGACCGCGAGGAAGTCGCGCGGCTGCGTGCGCTGGTACTTCTCGAGGGCGGCCGCCTGCCAGGCGCGGAGGCCGGCGCTACTCACCCTGCGGAGCGTCGTCGTTCAGGGAGGCCCAGATGTCCTTGCACTCAGGGCAGACCGGGAACTTCTCGGGCGCCCGGCTGGGCACCCAGACCTTCCCGCACAGCGCGACGACGGGCGTGCCCATGACCATGGCCTCGGTCAGCTCGTCCTTCGGCACGTAGTGCGAGAACCGCTCGTGGTCACCATCGTCCGTGCGCAGGTCGGTGCGCTCGTCATGGACCGTCTGCGTACCGCCGCCGCCGAAGATCGTCACGTCCGGGAGTCTAACCCGGCGACCCCGCCCGACCGAAGCGCGCGACCGCGCCGGGTCAGTTCTCGGAGGGGTCGTCGGGGAACGTCGCCAGGAAGCGCGCGTCCCCCTCCTGGCGGCGCAGCACGGTGCGCCACAGGTTCTCCGGCTGCGGGGTCAGGACGTCCTCGTCGTGGGCCTCGGTGACCAGCCACGAGCCCTCGGCGATCTCGTCCTCCAGCTGGCCGGCGCCCCACCCGGCGTACCCGGCGAAGACCCGCAGGCCCAGCAGCTCGGTGGCGTCCGGCACGGGGCCGTCAAGGTCCACCAGGCCGAACCGACCGGTCATTGGGCGGAACCCCTCGGGGCTCGAGCCGGCCGGCACCACGGCCACCGCGAGCGCGGAGTCCATCGACACCGGGCCACCCTCGAACAGGCAGTCCGGGGCGCCGACGAGCGCCGACCACGAGGGCAGGACGTCGTCGACGTCCGCGTGCGTCGGGTGGTTGACGATGACGCCCAGGGCGCCCTCCTCGTCGTGGTCGAGCAGGAAGACGACGCTGCGGCGGAACGGCCCGCTCTCCACCGAGGGGGTCGCCACCAGGAGGCGTCCGCGCATCGAGTCCATGCCCCTATGATGCCCACATGTCGCACGGAGCGCCCGCGTCCGAGGAGTTCACGATCGACGAGCTGGCCCAGCGCGCCGACATGACCGTGCGCAACGTCCGGGCGTACTCGGGTCGTGGGCTCATCCCGCCGCCCCGCCTGGAGGGCCGCACCGGCTACTACAACCAGGCCCACCTGCAGAAGCTGCGCCTCGTGCGCGAGCTGCTCGACCGCGGCTACACGCTCGCGGCGGTGGAGAAGGCGATGCTGTCGAACCCGTCGACGGCCAGCTCCCACGCGCTCGACCTGCTCCAGGTGCTCGACTCCCCCGGCCACGAGGAGGAGCCCGAGCAGATGTCGCGCGACGCGCTCGCCGCCCTCGCCGGGGTCGGCCGCGACGACGCGCTCATCGACGCCCTGGTCGAGTACGGGCTCGCCGAGCACGTCGACGACGACATGGTGCGGCTGCTGTCGCCGACCGTCGTCCGCGCCGGTGCCGCGGCGGTCGCGCTCGGCCTGTCGACCACGACGGTCATGGCGCTGTTCCCGCTCATGCGCGAGTCGCTCAGCCGCATCGCCGACGCGTTCGTGGCCAGCACGGTCGACGAGATCGTCCAGCCGTTCCTGGACGCCGGCATGCCCGAGGGCCAGTGGCCGGACGTCGTCGCGGTCGTGGAGCGGCTCATCCCCGTCGCCAGCCAGGTGACGCTGGGCATCTTCCGCCGCCAGCTCGGCCAGGCGATCGAGCACGAGCTCGGCGAGAAGCTCGCCGAGCTCGGCTACGGCACCCCCGAGGAGCCGGTCAGCGGGTCGTGACCGACCCGGTCTCCTTGGGCACCAGCTCGATCCAGGTGCGGCCCGGGTCGACCGTGAAGCCCTTGCCGTCGGCGGTCTTGAGCGAGATCGTCGAGCCCAGCGTGCGCTTGCTCCACGTGCCCTCGACGACGCCGCCGTCGGCGCGCAGCAGCGTCGCGCGGCCCTGGCCCTTGAAGACCGTCTCGGGCACCGGGTTGCCGCCCGGGTCGCGGTAGCCGGCGTCCTTCACGTCCGCGCTGAGCACGAGCAGCGACGTGGCGCGGAACTCCTGGCCCGACGCGGCGTGGCCGTTCTGCCGCGTCCAGGTGCCGCCCTTGCGGGCCCACTCGGTGGTGTGGCTGCTGGAGAAGCGGACGCTGGCGCGCGAGGCGGTCTTGGCCGCCGCCACCGGCTTCGTGCCCTTGGCCGTCCACGGCAGGTAGTCGCGGGTCACCTCGGCCTCGCCGGCCTTGGCCGCGACCTGGCGCAGGTCCATGAGCCGGTCGTACGGCGCCCGCTTGGCGGGGTCGCGCGTGAAGCCCGGGGCTCCGTTGTCCTCGGACCAGACCTTCACGTCCGCGCGGTCGAGCACCGCGTACGCCTTCTGCGCGCCGCCGGAGGCGACGACCTGGCCCTCGACCGGGGCGGCGATGCCGGCGTCGGTGCCGCGCAGCGACCGGACGTGACCGATCTTGGAGGGCACCTTGGCGTGGTAGATCGCGGCCAGGCGGGTGATGCCGCCCTCGACCATCTCCTCGACGACCAGGTCGGCGTGGTGGACGCCGTACTGCGGCTCGCCGCTGCTGGAGTTCTCGATCTTCACCACGAAGGGCGGGTTCTTCGGCAGGCCGCCGGGCACGTCCAGGCCGGTCAGCGGGGACCGGGCGACGAGGGTGGCGCCGCCGCGCTCGTCGGCGTCCGGGCTGGGCTTGGCGCCGGGCTTCTCGTCGGAGGAGCACGCCGTGAGGGCGAGGCCGGCGACGAGCAGGGCGGATAGCAGGGTGGTGCGAGACGTCATGGTGCACAAGCATGCACGAGGACGCCTGAGAATCCGGGCACGGCACCCGGCTCGCCGTGCGGTGTCGGTGCGTCCTGCCACCATGAAGGCCACATGACCGAGCGAAGCGAGCGAACGAAGGGCACCGTCGCGGGCGGGCGTCCGTACCGTGCGCTCTTCACGGAGGCATGCCCGTGACCGAGCGAAGCGAGCGAACGAAGGGCACCGTCGCGGGCGGGCGTCCGTACCGTGCGCTCTTCACGGAGGCATGCCCGTGAGCAAGCGAACGAAGGGCACCGTCGACGGCCCGATGGCCGGCTTCGCGCCGGCCACCCGGGAGTGGTTCGAGCGCTCCTTCAGCGCGCCCACGCCCGCCCAGCTCGGCGCCTGGGACGGCGCCGCGCGCGGCGACCACCTGCTCGTGGTGGCGCCGACCGGCTCGGGCAAGACGCTGGCGGCGTTCCTGTCGTCCATCGACCGGCTCATGCGCCGCCCGCTCGACGCCGAGCGCACCGGCACCCGCGTCCTCTACGTCTCGCCGCTCAAGGCGCTGGCGGTCGACGTCGAGCGCAACCTGCGCTCGCCGCTGGTCGGCATCACCCAGACGGCGCTGCGCCGCGGCGAGGAGCTGCACCCGGTCACCGTGGGCATCCGGTCCGGCGACACCCCGCAGGCCGAGCGGCGCAAGCTCGTCACCAGCCCGCCCGACGTGCTCATCACCACGCCGGAGTCGCTCTACCTCATGCTCACGTCCGCGGCCCGCGAGACGCTGCGCGACGTCGACACCGTCATCGTCGACGAGATCCACGCCGTGGCCGGCACCAAGCGCGGCGCACACCTCGCGCTCTCGCTCGAGCGGCTCGACGACCTGCTCGGACGTCCGGCCCAGCGCATCGGGCTGAGCGCCACGGTCCGGCCGCACGACGAGGTCGCCCGGTTCCTCGGCGGCCGCGCCCCCGTGCGGGTGGTCGCGCCGGAGTCGCCCTCGCGGCTCGAGCTCGGCGTCGTCGTGCCCGTCGAGGACATGACGTCCATCCCCGCCCCCAAGCGCGAGGAGGGCAGCGGCGCGCGTCCGCTCGACGACGACCAGCCCGCCGGCAGCATCTGGCCGCACGTCGAGGAGCACGTGCTCGACCAGGTGCTCGGCCAGCGCTCGACCATCGTCTTCGTCAACTCGCGCGGCCTGTCCGAGCGGCTGACCGCCCGGCTCAACGAGCTGTACGCCGAACGCCAGGGCGAGGGGGCCGAGAAGACGCTGGTCGCCCGGGCCCACCACGGCTCGGTGAGCAAGGAGCAGCGCGCGATCATCGAGGACGACCTCAAGACCGGGCGGCTGCGCTGCGTCGTCGCCACGTCCAGCCTCGAGCTCGGCATCGACATGGGCGCGGTCGACCTGGTCGTGCAGGTCGCCTCGCCGCCGTCCGTGGCGAGCGGCCTGCAGCGCGTCGGCCGCGCCGGCCACCAGGTCGGCGAGGTCTCGCGCGGCCTGGTCTACCCCCGCACGCGGCACGAGCTGCTCGGTGCGGCCGTCACCGCCGAGCGCATGCAGGCCGGCCTGCTCGAGGCCATCTCGGTGCCGGCCAACCCGCTCGACATCCTGGCCCAGCAGACCGTCGCCGCCTGCGCGCTGGGGCCGCTCGACGCCGAGGAGTGGTTCGAGACCGTCCGCCGCAGCGCGCCGTTCGCCACCCTGCCCCGCTCGGCCTACGAGGCGACCCTCGACCTGCTCAGCGGCCGCTACCCCTCCGACGAGTTCGCCGAGCTGCGTCCCCGGGTCGTGTGGGACCGCGACGGGGCCACGCTCACCGGCCGGCCCGGTGCGCAGCGGCTGGCCGTGACCAGCGGCGGCACGATCCCCGACCGCGGCCTGTTCACCGTCACGCTGCCCGAGGGCGAGGAGCAGTCCCGCGGGCCGCGCAAGGTCGGCGAGCTGGACGAGGAGATGGTCTACGAGTCGCGCGTCAACGACGTGTTCGCGCTCGGGGCCACCAGCTGGCGCATCCAGGAGATCACCCACGACCGGGTCGTGGTCACCCCCGCGCCGGGCCAGCCGGGCAAGCCCCCGTTCTGGCACGGCGACAACGAGGGACGTCCGGCCGAGCTCGGCGAGGCGATGGGCTCGTTCGTCCGCGAGATCACCTCCGGCACCACCAAGCAGGCCCGCGCCCGGGGCGAGGCGGCCGGTCTCGACCGCTTCTCGGTCGACAACCTGCTCGCGTTCCTGGAGGAGCAGCGCGGCGCCACCGGAGTGCTGCCGACCGACCGGCGCCTGGTGGTCGAGCGCTTCCGCGACGAGCTGGGCGACTGGCGGGTCGTGCTGCACTCGCCGTACGGACGCCGGGTCCACGCCCCGTGGGCGCTGGCCGTGGCCGCCCGCATCCTGGAGCGGCACGGCATCGACGGGTCGGTCGTCGCCTCCGACGACGGCATCGTCGCGCGCATCCCCGACACCGAGTCCGAGCCGCCGGGCGCCGACCTGTTCGTCTTCGACGCCGACGAGCTCGACCGCCTGGTCACCGACGAGGTGGGTGGCTCGGCGCTGTTCGCGGCGCGGTTCCGCGAGTGCGCCGCCCGCGCGCTGCTGCTCCCCCGGCGCAACCCGGGCAAGCGCTCGCCGCTGTGGCAGCAGCGTCAGCGCTCGGCCCAGCTGCTCGACGTGGCCCGCAAGTTCCCGACCTTCCCGATCCTGCTCGAGACCGCGCGCGAGTGCCTGCAGGACGTCTACGACCTGCCGGCGCTGGACGCGCTGGCCCGGCGCATCGCGTCCCGCCAGGTCGAGATCGCCGAGGTGACCACCGAGAAGGCGTCGCCGTTCGCCCACACGCTGCTGTTCGGCTACGTCGCGTCCTTCCTCTACGAGGGCGACACCCCGCTGGCCGAGCGGCGCGCGTCCGCCCTGTCCCTCGACCCCGCCCTGCTCTCGGAGCTGCTGGGCCGGGCCGACCTGCGCGAGCTGCTCGACCCCGAGGTGCTGAAGCAGACCGAGGCCGAGCTGCAGCGGCTCACCGACGAGCGCCGGGCCAAGGACGCCGAGGGCGTCGCCGACCTGCTCCGCCTGCTCGGTCCGCTGACCGCCGACGAGGTCGTCGAGCGCACCGTCGAGCGCGACCCCGCGTCGGCCAGGAGCTGGCTGGACGAGCTGACCTCCGCTCGCCGCGTCGTCGAGCTGTCCGTGGCCGGCGAGCAGCGCTGGGCCACCGTGGAGGCGGTCGGTCGTCTGCGCGACGGGCTGGGCGTCGCCGTGCCCGTCGGCGTCCCCGAGGCGTTCCTCGACCCGGCCGACGACCCGCTGGGCGACCTGCTCGGCCAGTACGCCCGCACCCACGGCCCGTTCACCGCCCGCGACGTCGCCGCCCGGCTCGGGCTCGGCGAGGCGGTGGCCCGCGACCAGCTGCGTCGCCTCGCCCGCGACGGACGTCTCGTCGAGGGCGAGTTCCGGCCGGCCTCCACCGGCACCGAGTGGGTGTCCCCCGACGTCCTGCGCCGGCTGCGCTCGCGCTCGCTCGCCGCCGCCCGGCAGCAGGTCGAGCCGGTCGACACCGCGACGTTCGCCCGCTTCCTCGTCTCCTGGCAGTCCGCCGACCGGTCGCTGCGCGGCGTCGACGGCGTCATGACCGTCGTCGACCAGCTCGCCGGCCTGCCGCTGCCCGCCTCGGCCTGGGAGTCGCTCGTGCTGCCCAGCCGCGTGGCCGACTACTCCCCCGCGATGCTCGACGAGCTGACCGCCGGCGGCGAGGTCGTCTGGAGCGGCGCCGGCACGCTGCCCGGCCGCGACGGCTGGGTGCGGCTGCACCCGGCCGACCTCGTCCTGCCGCACGAGTCGGCGCACGAGCCCGACGCGCTCCAGCAGCGTCTGCTCGAGGCGCTCGGCGACGGCGGCGGCCACTTCTTCCGCCGCCTGGCCGACGACGTCGCGGCGCTGAGCGAGGACCCGGTCACCGACGCCCAGGTCGAGGACGCCCTGTGGGAGCTGGTCTGGGCCGGCCGGGTCAGCAACGACACGCTCGCCCCGCTGCGCACCTACGTCGGCGGGCGCGGCGCCCACCGCACCACCCGGCAGCCGCCGCGGTCGCGCCTGCACCGCGGTCGCCCCGCGCGTCCGGCCCGGGTCGCGCGCGCCGGCCTGCCCACCGTGAGCGGACGCTGGTACGTGCTGCCCGACACCGGCCTCGACCCCACGCAGGCGGCGCTCGCGCGGGCCGAGGTGCTGCTCGACCGCTACGGCGTCGTGACCCGCGGCTCGGTCCAGGCCGAGCAGGTGCCGGGTGGCTTCGCCGGGGTCTACCGCGTGCTGCGCGAGCTCGAGCAGGGCGGACGTGCGCTGCGCGGCTACTTCGTGGAGTCGTTGGGCGCGGCCCAGTTCGCCGCGTCGGCGACGATCGACCGGCTGCGCTCGCACGACCGCGACGACGACGCCCCCACGGCCGACGCCGCCGTCGTGCTGGCGGCCACCGACCCGGCGAACCCGTACGGCGCCTCGCTCGGCTGGCCCGAGCGCCCCGACGCCGAGTCCAAGCACCGGCCCGGGCGCAAGTCCGGCGCGCTCGTCGCGCTGCACGACGGGCACCTCGTGGCCTACCTGGAGCGGGGTGGGCGCACGGTGCTCACGTTCACCGACGACGCCGCCCGGCTCGCGGCCGCCGCGTCCGCGCTGGCCTCCGCCGTCCGCGGCCGCCGCATCGAGCGGCTGTCGGTGGAGACCGTCGACGGCGGCACCACGACGTCCACGCCGTTCGGCGAGGCGCTCGTGGAGGCCGGGTTCGAGCGGGCCCCGAAGGGGGTGCGGCTGCGTGCCTGAGGGCGACACCGTCTGGCGCACCGCGCACCGGCTGAACGACGCGCTCGCCGGCCGCGCCCTCACGGTCAGCGACTTCCGGGTGCCGGCCTTCGCCACCCTCGACCTGACCGGCCAGGTGGTCGAGAGCGCCGTCAGCCGCGGCAAGCACCTGCTCGTCCGCACGCCCGAGGTGTCCATCCACTCGCACCTGAAGATGGAGGGCGCCTGGCACGTCTACAAGCTCGACACCCGCTGGCGGCGGCCCGCCCACTCGGCCCGCGCCGTGCTGGCCAACGAGGAGTGGCAGGCCGTCGGATTCTCGCTCGGCGTGCTCGAGGTGCTCGACCGCGACGCGGAGGCCGACGCGATGGCCTACCTCGGCCCCGACCTGCTCGGCCCCGACTGGGACCTCGACGAGGCCGTCCGCCGCGTCGGCGCCGACCCCGCCCGGCCGGTGTTCACCGCGCTGCTCGACCAGCGCAACCTGGCCGGCTTCGGCAACGAGTACGTCAACGAGATCTGCTTCCTGCACGGCCTGCTGCCGACCCGTCCGGTCGGTGACGTCGCGGACCTGCGCCGCGTCGTCTCGCGCGGGCACCGGCTGCTCGACCTCAACAAGGCCCGCATCGAACGCGCGTTCACCGGCAGCACCCGGCCTGGCGAGGAGCGCTGGGTCTACTCGCGCGAGGGCAAGCCCTGCCGCCGGTGCGGCACGCGCATCCGCAAGGGCTCGCTCGGCGACTCGCCGCTCACCGAGCGGGACACGTACTGGTGCCCGCACTGCCAGACCTGAGTCGTCACGAGCCGGGCCCGGCGGACCGGTCCGCTGCTAGCGTGGCGGGGTCCGTGCGAGAGGTCGAGGAGGTGGTCCGCGTGAACACGACGACGTGGGCGCTCCTCGGTGGAGTCACGGTCGGACGCTAGGTCGTCCGGAGCGCCCTCCACGGCACTCGAAAGGCACGACCATGCACCTCATCTCCGAGCGACGTCTCGACGACGTCGTCGAACGCCGGTTCACCCTCGGCGAGATCCCCGGCATCCTCTGGCTGCCGGCGTCCGCCTCCGCGGCGGAGCCCGTCCCCCTCGTCCTGGCCGGCCAGCCCGGCGGCTTCAGCCTCGAGCAGACCCACGCACGCATGCTCGCTCGCGCCGGGCACGCCGCCCGGGCCGGTCTCGCGACCATCACCCTCGAGCTGCCGGGCAGCGGTGACCGGCCCCGGCCGTCCGGCGTGGACGAGGCGCGCGCCCAGGTGCGCGCGTCCCTGACCGCCGGCGAGCCGGTCGGCGAGGACGTCATCGACCGTCTCGTCCTCCCGCTCGTCGACCGGGCCGTCCCCGAGTGGCAGTCGCTGCTGGACGCCGTGCTCGACCTGCCCGAGCTCACGGACCGCATCGCGTGCTCGGGCGGGGTCGTGTCGATCGCGGTGCGGCTCGCCGCGACCGATCCCCGCGTCCGGGCCGCCGTCCTGTTCGCCGGCAGCCTCGTGCCCCGGTCGATCCTGCGGGAGGCGCGCGACGTCACGGTCCCGGTGCACGTCCTGCTGCAGTGGGACGACGAGCACAACGACCGGGCCCGGTCGCTGGAGCTGTTCGACGCGCTCGGCTCGCCGGAGAAGACGCTGAACGCCAACCTGGGCGGGCACACGGGCGTCCCGGCCCATGCCGGCGCGGAGGCGACGCGGTTCCTCGTGCGCCACCTCGGCCCGTCCGCGGCAGGCGGCGCCTGACGGGCTCCCGGGACGGCACGAGCCCGCGACCGAGTCGGTCGCGGGCTCGTGCGGCAGCCGGGTCTAGGCCACGCCGACCGGCTTGCGGACGCTGTACTCGATCTCCTCGTCCAGGCGCAGGCGCTTGGCGTCACGCGAGTCGAGCACCCAGTTCTGCCGGACCAGCCACGGGGCGCGGCTCCCCTGCTTGGGCAGCCGGTCGTTGGCGCGGGCCAGGTAGTTGGACTTCAGCTCCATCGGCGGGCGCAGCTCGCCGACGTCGGTGCGCGGGCGCGGCGTGCCGTACTCGTAGCCCTGCTCGCGCAGGTGGCGCAGGAAGCGGCCGGCGAAGACCGCGGTGAGGTCGGCACGCAGCGTCCAGGACGCGTTGGAGTAGCCCAGCGCGTAGACCAGGTTCGGCACGCCGTCGAGCATCGCGCCGCGGTAGAGCACCTTCTCGCCGAGCTGCACCGGCTCGCCGTCGACGTCGATCTCGACGCCGTCGAAGGCGGCGACCTGCAGGCCGGTCGCGCTCACCACGACATCGGCCTCGATCTCCTCGCCCGAGCACAGCCGGACGCCCTTCTCGGTGAACCGCTCGACCTGGTCGGTGACGATCGACGCCTCGCCCCGGCGCAGCGCACCGAAGAAGTCGCCGTCGGGCACCAGGCACAACCGCTGGTCCCACGGGTCGTAGCGCGGCGCGAAGTGCACGTCGACCGGGTAGCCGTCGGGCAGCTGCCGGGCGGCGAGCTTCTGCAGGATGCGGCGGGACGCCTTCGGGAAGGCACGGCAGAACAGGTAGAAGCCCAGCGTCGTGACCGCCTTGTAGACGCGCGCGGCGCGGTGGGCGAGCCCCGCCGGCAGCTTGCCGCGCAACGCGTCGGCCACCTTGTCACGGCCGGGCAGGGCCATGACGTAGGAGGGCGAGCGCTGCAGCATCGTCACGTGCTCGGCGGTCCCGGCCATCGACGGCACGAGCGTCACCGCGGTCGCGCCGCTGCCGATGACCAGCACCTTCTTGCCCGCGTAGTCGAGGTCCTCGGGCCAGAACTGGGGCACGACGACCTGCCCGCGGTAGTCCTGCATGCCGGGGAAGTCGGGCACGAACGCCTCGCCGTAGCGGTAGTAGCCCGTGCCGGCGAAGATCATCGACGCGGTGATCGTGACCGGCCCGTCGGCGGTCGCCGACGTGATCGTCCAGCGCGCGTCGGCCGACGACCAGCTCAGCGCGGTGACGCGGTGGCCGTAGCGGATGTGATCGGCGATGCCGTTCTCCTCGGCCGTCTGCCGGATGTACTCACGGATCGAGGCGCCGTCCGACAGCGACTTCTCCCCCGTCCACGGCCGGAACGGGTAGGCCAGGGTGAACATGTCGGAGTCGGAGCGGACGCCGGGGTACCGGAACAGGTCCCAGGTGCCGCCGAGCGCGTCACGGCCCTCCAGCACGGCGTACGTGACGCCCGGGTTGGCCTCGAGGATGCGGTACGCCCCGTCGATGCCGGAGAGGCCCGCCCCGATCACGACGACGTCCAGGTGCTCAGTCATGGCGTCAATGTAACACTCCCAATGTCACATAGCCACGGTTCACGATCGGGGGATGCTGGGCACCGTGGGATAGGTTGGTTCGGAACGAGTCGCGCCCGCCAGTCGCAAGGAGCTTCATGCGCCCCTCCGCCCGTGGCACCGCGCTGCCCCTGAGCGAGTCCTCAGCCGCATGACCGACACCGACCCGGCGCTCGTCCCGAACCGGGAGGCGCACACCCCGGCGTACGACACGCCCAACCTCACCACCTGCGACCGCGAGCCGATCCACATCCCCGGCGCGATCCAGCCGCACGGCGTCCTGGTGGCGCTCGACAAGCACGGACGCGTCGCGGTCGCCAGCGCGAACAGCGACCGCCACCTCGGCCTTCCGGCCCCCGAGCTGGTGGGCCTGACCCTCGCCGAGGCCCTCGGCCCCGCGGCCGACGCGGGCGTCGCCAGCCTCGCCGAGCGCGGCGAGCCCGGCGAGCCGGTCCGCGTCGTCATGGACACCGGCCGCGGCGACCTCGACCAGCGACTCGTGGACGTCCTGACCCACCAGTCCGGCGAGCACCTCGTCGTCGAGGTCGAGCCGGTCGCGAGCTCGGGCACCCAGCACGTCTCCTACCGGGCCACCCGCTCGGCGGTCACCCGGCTCACCGCCGCCGCGTCCGTCGAGGACCTCACCCAGCGCCTCGCCCGCGAGATCCGCGAGCTCACCGGCTTCGACCGCGTCATGGTCTACCGCTTCGACGAGCAGTGGAACGGCGAGGTCGTGGCCGAGGAGAAGCTCGACCGGCTCAACTCGTTCAAGGGCCTGCACTACCCCGCGTCCGACATCCCCGCCCAGGCGCGCCGGCTCTACACGTCGAACTGGACCCGGCTGATCGCCGACATCGGCTACCGCCCCGTGCCGCTGCACCCCGTGCGCGACCCGGGCACCGGCCGCCCGCTCGACCTGTCGCACTCGGTGCTGCGCAGTGTCTCGCCGATCCACATCGAGTACCTGACCAACATGGGCGTCACGGCCTCGATGTCGGTCTCGATCGTCATCGACGGCGTGCTGTGGGGCCTCATCGCGTGCCACCACTACAGCGGCCCGCACCAGCCGTCGCTGGACGCCCGCTCGGCCGCGGAGTTCCTCGGCCAGACGGCGTCGACCCTCATCGCCGACCGCGAGCGCTCCGACCAGCGCGCGACCGTCCTGGCCGCCCGCTCGGTGCTTGCCGAGATCATCTCGTCGGTCTCCTCCGACCCGCGCACGCCGCACCAGGCGCTCATGTCGCACCCGTCGCTGCTGCCGCTGTTCGAGGCCACCGGCGCGGCGCTGCTCGCCGACGGCGAGATCACCACCGTCGGCGACGTGCCGCCGGAGACGGTGCTCACCCGGATCGCCGAGCTCATGGCGCCGCACCAGCACGACGGCGTCGCCTCCAGCCACCAGCTCAGCGAGCTCGACCCGGCGCTCGCCGAGCACAGCGACGTCGCCGCCGGCGCGTTCCGCATCGGCAACGGCCCCGACCGCTGGATGCTGCTCGTGCGCCCCGAGCGCCGCCAGGTCGTCGACTGGGGCGGAGACCCGACCAACAAGGCGATCGCCGCGGCCGAGGGCCCGGACGTGCGGCTCAGCCCGCGCAAGTCCTTCGAGAAGTGGCAGCAGGTCGTCAGCGGCCGCAGCCGGCCGTGGGAGGCCTGGCACGCCCAGACCGCCGCGGAGCTGCGCGCCCACATCGCCAACGTGCTCGTCCAGCGCACCCAGGAGCAGGTCAGCGTCGCGGAGTCGCTGCAGCGCAGCGTCGTGCCGCTCGAGGTGCCGCGCTTCGACGGCCTCGACCTCAGCGCGCTGTACCTCTCCGCCCCCGGCAGCCAGCTCGGCGGCGACTGGTGGGACGCGCTCGAGCTGCCCGACGGACGCGTGGCCGTGGTGGCGGGCGACGTCGCCGGGCACGGCGTGCGTGCCGCCGCCGCGATGGTGCAGGCCCGCACCGCCCTGCGCGCCTACCTGCTCGAGGGCCAGCCCCTCGGCCACTCGCTCGACCGGCTCGACAACCTCTTCGTCCGGCTGCTCGACGGCCACACCGCGACGGTCGTCGTGGTCGCGGTCGACCCCGGCAGCGGACGCACGGAGGTCGCCAGCGCCGGCCACCCGCCGGCCCTGCTCGTGAGCGGTGGACGCACCAGCGCCCTCGACCTCGGTCGGCGCCCGCTGCTCGGCGTCGGCGTCGTCGGTGGCGCCAGCGCGTCGGTGACGCTCGAGCCGGGCGACACGCTGCTGCTCTACAGCGACGGCGTCGTGGAGAACCGTGACGCGTCCATCGACGACTCGATCGCCCAGCTCGCGACCCTGGCCGGCACCGGTCCGGGCCCCGACCTGGAGGCGTGGGTGCGCCGGCTCGTCCGCGAGACCGACCCCACCCAGGGCGACGACCGCACGGCCGTCGCGGTGCGCCGCACGCCCTTCTGACGAAGATCACGTCCGAGCCCCGGCCGGGCTCTGCCAGACTTGTGCCCCGTGACCACACCTGACAGCGCGACGGCCGGGCCGCTCGATCGCTTCTTCAAGATCTCCCAGCGAGGGTCCAGCATCGGCACCGAGGTGCGCGGTGGCTTCGTCACCTTCTTCACGATGGCGTACATCATCGTGCTGAACCCGCTGATCCTCGGCTACGCGACCGACTCCGACGGCAGCTTCCTGGGCGGCGGGGCCGAGCCCAACCTGGCCGCGATCGCCGCCGGCACCTCGCTGGTCGCCGGCGTCATGAGCATCCTCATGGGCGTCGTGGCGAACTACCCGATGGCCATCGCCACCGGCCTGGGCCTCAACGCCTTCCTGGCCGTGGCCGTGGCGTCGCAGATGACCTGGGCCGACGCGATGGGCCTGGTCGTGCTCGAGGGCCTGGTCATCCTCGTCCTGGTGCTCACCGGCTTCCGCGAGGCGGTCTTCCACGCCGTGCCCGCGCAGCTGAAGATCGCGATCAGCGTCGGCATCGGCCTGTTCATCGCGCTCATCGGCTTCGTCGACGCGGGCTGGGTGCGCCGCATCCCGGACGCCGCCAACACCACCGTGCCGGTGCAGCTCGGCGCCACCGGCCAGCTCTCCGGCTGGCCCGTGCTCGTCTTCGCCATCGGCCTGGTCGCCGTCGTCGTGCTGTGGGTCCGCAAGGTCCGCGGCGCCATCCTCATGACCATCATCGGCACGACCGTGCTGGCGATCGTCGTGGAGTCGATCGTCGAGGCCGGCTCGTCGGCGGACTCGGCCAAGGGCTGGGCGCTCAACGTCCCCGCGTGGCCGGACAAGATCGTGGACGTCCCGGACTTCGGCACGCTCGGCGAGTTCAACCTGCTGGGCTCGTTCGAGTCGGTCGGCGTGGTCACCGCGGTGCTACTGATCTTCACCCTCATGCTCGCCGACTTCTTCGACACCATGGGCACGATGACGGCGATCGGCGCCGAGGCGAACCTGCTGCAGGAGGACGGCACCCCGCCGAACACCCGCCGCATCCTGGTCGTCGACTCGGTCGCCGCGGCCGCCGGCGGTGCCGCGGGCGTCTCGTCCAACACGTCCTACATCGAGTCCGCCTCGGGCGTCGGCGAGGGCGCGCGCACCGGCCTGGCCACGGTCGTCACCGGCCTGCTGTTCCTGGCCTCGATGTTCCTGGCGCCGCTGGTCAACATCATCCCCAGCGAGGCGGCCGTCCCCGCGCTCGTCCTGGTCGGCTTCCTGATGATGCAGCAGGTCGGCGGCATCGCGTGGAACGACGTCGAGATCGCGATCCCGGCCTTCCTCACCATCGCGCTCATGCCGTTCACCTACTCGATCTCGGTGGGCATCGGCGCCGGCTTCCTGGCCTACGTCGTCATCAAGGTCGCGGTCGGCAAGGTGCGCGAGGTGCACCCGCTCATGTGGGTGGTGGCGGCGCTCTTCGTCGTCTACTTCGCTATCAGCCCCATCACCGACCTGTTCAGCTAGAACCTGCCCGCGACGCCCCGGCACCGCCTCGGTGCCGGGGCGTCGTCGTGTCTAGGCGCGCTCGAGACCGAAGGCGATCATGAACCCGGCGGCGGCGATGAGCCCCGCGTAGAGGTGGGTCCGCTCGAACGCCTCCGGGATCATGGTGTCGGCGACCATGGCCAGGATGGCCCCGGCCGCGACGGCCGTGATGACGGCGATGGTGTCGGGCGAGGCGCCCTCGAGCAGCAGCACCCCGAGCATCCCGGCGAGTCCACTGGCCACGGCGATGCCGCCCCAGACGCCGAAGACGTACCGCGCGCTGCGTCCGTTGGCCTTCATGCCCGACGCGCTCGACAGGCCCTCGGGCAGGTTGGAGATGAAGATCGCCGCCAGCACCGGCACGCCCACTCCCCCGCCGCCCAGCAGGGTCAGCCCCAGCACCACGGACTCCGGGACGCCGTCGAGCAGCGCGCCGACGGCGATGGCCGCCCCGCTGCCCTCCTGCTCGTCCTCGGACGGCTGCTGCTCCTGCGACCGCTTGCGGTGGGCGGCTCCCCGGCGGGCGAGCGCGACGTTCGCGGCGACGTAGACGAGCGCGCCGCCGGCGAATCCGAGCAACGTCGGCACCAGCCCGCCGGTCGTTTCCGCCTCGTCCACCAGGTCGAACGACAGCGCCGAGATCAGCACGCCCGACCCGAACGCCATCACGGACGCCACCACGCGCTGCGGCACGTGCACGAACCACGCGATCGCCGCCCCGATGACGAGCGCGCCCCCTGCGAGCAGGCCCCACAGCCCTGCCTCCAGCCAGACCGGCATCCGTTCCCCTTCCGTTGCTCCCTGCACACAGTGCCCCAGGTCGGCCGTCCGCACACGTTGCCGGATCTCCGGACCGACGTAGCCTCGAAGCAGTCGTCGGGGGAGGACCCATGCGCGGGACGTCGTGGACCAGGCTCGTCACGTGCCTCGCGCTGGTGGGCGCGTGGTCCATCGGGGGCATCGCGCAGGCTCCGCCCGGGCACGCGCTCGAGCCGGTCAACCCGGTCGTCGTCGACCCGGCCGACCCCGCCAACACCGGCTTCCTCGTCTTCGTCGAGGGTGACGTCACGCTCAGCTCGGACGAGTCGGAGGGCACGATCGCGCTCGGCGGCGACCTGCACCTGCGCAGCCCGTACAACGTCGCGGCCGGCGCCGCTCCCGTGCGGACCACGTACGTGGCGCCGGGCGACTCCCGCCCCACGTACCTGCACGTCGCGGGCGGCATCGACTGGGGCGCGTTCACCGGAGCGGTGTACGTGGAGAACCAGGGCTTCACCAAGGTCGGCGACCCGTCGACCTACGACGCCTACGACCGCGACACGAACGGCGCCCTGGTCAACTACCGTCTCGTCCCCGAGGGTGCCGGATACTCCTCCCCCGTGTTCGTCGAAGGACGCTCGAACGCCCAGACCCCGCAGTCGGTCGGCGAGCCGGTCGACCTCGACTTCGCCGGCTCGTTCGCCACGTACCGCGACCTCACCCAGCAGATGGCCGCGTGCGCCGACACGCTGCAGCTGCTCGACGACTCCGGCCAGCCGCTGGACCGACCGATCGCCGACGGGGCGCGCGGCCGGCTCGACCTCACCCCCGGACGCACCAACGTGCTCACTCTCAGTGCGTCCGACCTCGACGCGCTCGCCGAGATCACGTTCGTCGATCAGCCGACCGCCGCGACGCCCCTGCTCGTCAACGTCACGGGACCGGCGTTCTCCGGGAGCGTCCCGAACCTGGCCGGAGTCTCCGCCCTGCAGGCGCCGTACATGCTGTGGAACTTCCCCGACGCGACGAGCGTCTCCATCGGCGCCGGTGACTCGATCGAGGGCACCCTGTACGCGCCGAACGCCGCGCTGCGCTGGATCCCGACCCAGAACATCGAGGGCAACGTCGTCGCGGCGAGCTTCGTCCACGGTGACGCTCCCCGCGGCACGCCGCGCGAGATCCACGACTTCCCGTTCGCGACCACGCTGTCGTGCGCGGCCGCCCCGCCCCCGTCGGCCGAGCTGACCCTGGTCAAGCAGGTCGTCAACGACGACGACGGTGCAGCGGCCCCCGACGACTTCACCCTGGACGCCGACGGCCCGGTGGACGTCGAGGGCGAGACCGGCACGGCGGACGTCACGGACGTGGTCGTGCCGCCGGGTGACTACGACCTGTCCGAGTCCGGGCCCGCCGGGTACGAGACCGACGGCTGGACCTGCGACGGGGGCACGCTCACCGACGACACGGTGACGCTCGTCGACGGCGACGACGTCACCTGCACGATCGTCAACGACGACGTCCCCGTGGGACCGGCGCCGCTCCCCTCGCCCGAGCTGACGCTGGTCAAGGAGGTCGTGAACGACGACGGCGGCACCGCCGAGCCGGGAGACTTCACGCTCGCGGCCGACGGGCCCACCCCCGTGGCAGGCGTCACGGGCGACGCGGCCGTGACGGACGCGACGGTGGGCGCCGGCGAGTACGACCTGTCCGAGGTCGGCCCGACCGACGACTACGACCCGTCCGCCTGGACCTGCACCGACGGCACGCTCGACGGCGACGTCCTGACCCTCGCCGACGGCGACGACGCCACCTGCACGATCGTCAACGACGACGTCCCGCCCGACGGAACCGGAGGCTTCGACGACGTCACGGACGACGGTGCCGCCGGAGGGGACGGCAGTCCCGTCGGCTTCCTGCCCGACACCGGCGCACCCGCCGGGCTGGGTCTCGTCGCGGTGGCCGTGGCCTGCGTCGCGACGGGTACCGCATTGCTCGTCCGCGCCCGCCGCCGCGCCTGAGCGGCACGAGGAGACCCTCCGCCGGCGCGGGGACGGGGTGCACTAGCGTCGCGGCGTGCGTCTCGTGGTCCGGTCCCTCGCCGTCGTCCTGGTGACCGGCTTCGTCCTCGGCGTGCTGACGTCGTTCGGCCAGAAGCTGCTGCCCGACGAGGTCTCGTCCTTCGCGAACTCCAGCGGCTCGTGGTCGCTCGTGGCGTTCCTGCTCGCCCTGCGCGCCCCGCGGCTCGGGGTGGCCCTGGTCGGCGGAGCGCTCGCGCTGTGGGCCCTGCTCGCCGGCTACCTCGTGGCGTCCGAGCTCCGCGGGTTCGCCACCTCGTCCTGGCTCGTGACGTTCTGGGGTGCGGCCGGCCTGGTGGCCGGCCCCGCGCTCGGGCTGGGCGCCTGGTGGTCGCGCTACGGCACCGCGGTCCAGGGCGGCCTCGGCGCCGGGACGCTGGCCGGCGTGCTCGTCGGCGAGGGCGTCTACGGCCTGACCGTCGTCGGCGACACCACCGCGCCCGAGTACTGGTGGGGCCAGGTCGGCGCCGGCGTGCTCGTGTGGCTGGTCGCCACCTGGTGGCACCGCTCGGTGACGACGTTCGCCACCGCGCTGGTCACCGGCGCGGGCGTCGCCGCCGTCTTCCTCGCCCTCTACGACCGCGTCTGAGCCTCAGTCTCCGGATGCGGTGAGCTCGGCCACCTCGTCCGGGCTGAGCTCCAGGTGCACGGCCTTCGCCGAGTCGGTGATGCTCTCGGGCCGGGAGGCACCGGGGATCGGGATGACCGTGGGCGACAGGGCCAGCTCCCAGGCCAGCGTGACCTGGTACGGGCTGACGCCGTGCGCCTCGGCGACCCGGCCGAACGCGGCGTGCCGCTCGGACAGCTCCCGAGCCTGCTTCATCCCACCGAGCGGGCTCCAGGGCAGGAAGGCCAGGCCGAGCTCGGCGCACAGCGCGAGCTCGGGGTGGCTGGACCGGAAGGCGGGCGAGAACTGGTTCTGCACGGCGACGAGCCCGTCCCCCAGCACCCGGTGGGCCAGCTGGATCTGCTCGGGGTCGGCGTTGGAGATGCCCGCTGCCCGGATGACACCGTCCTGCAGCAGCTCGGCGAAGGCACCGAGCGTCTCCTCGTACGGCACGTCCGGGTCGGGGCGGTGGTACTGGTACAGGTCGATCGCCTCGACGCCCAGCCGCGACGCGGACGCCCGCGCCGCCTCGCGGATGTGCTCGGGACGTCCGTCGAGCGTCCAGGTGCCGTCGGGCTGGCGCTGGTGGCCGCCCTTCGTCGCCACGAGGACGTCATCGGTGCTGCCACCCCACGAGCGCAGCGCCTCGGCGACGAGCGACTCGTTGTGGCCGGTCTCGTCGTGGCCGACCTCGTCCGCGCCCAGGTGGTAGGCGTCGGCGGTGTCGATGAGGGTCACGCCGGCGTCGAGGGCGGCGTGGACGGTCGCGATCGACCGCTCGCGGTCGGGGCGTCCCTCGACCGACATGGGCATGCCGCCCAGCCCGATCGCGCTGACCTGCCTGTCGCCGATGCGTCGCTGCTGCATGGAAGCTCCTCGCTGCGGTCCCCCGCGGTCCGGACGACGCGCGGGCGCTCTCGACGCTAGCCGTTCTGCGTCCGCCCGCGACCCGAGCGCCCGTCCGGTCCGGTCAGTGCTCCTCGGTGCTGCGCGAGTCGGTCAGCCGGCTCGAGCCGTACCCCGCCACGACGCCCACCAGCACCGCGGTGAGCAGGAACGCGACCTGCTCGCCGTGCACGAACGACGACACCGTCGCCGCGGTCCACGCCCCGGCCGGCGTGCTGCCCAGCGCGGCGGCCAGCGCCGTCCCGACCAGGGCGGCGCCGACGCTGGTGCCGACCTCCTGGGCGGTGTCGTTGAGCGCGGTGCCGACGCTCGTGCGGTTCGCCGGCATCGCGTCGACGAGGGCGATCGCGCAGACGGTCATGATCACGCGGAGCCCCGCCGTCAGCACCACCATCGCCGCGACGACCGGGACGTAGCCGTGCGGGATCGCCACCGCCAGGCCGAGCATCGCCACGCTCATCACCGCCACCGCGAGCAGGCACCCGACGCGGTGTCCCAGGCGTCCGGCGGCGAGCTCGGCCAGCGGCGTGGCCAGCAGCATCGTGGCGACGACGGGCAGCATGGCGAACCCGGCCCGCACCGGGCTCCACCCGTAGGCGTCCTGGAAGTGCAGGGTCAGGGCGAACATCGAGACCATCATCGCGACGCTGCCGCCGAGCTGGGCCAGCACCGCGCCCCGCAGCGCCGGCGCGCGCAGCAGCGCGAGGTCGAGCATCGGGAACACCGCGCGCCGCTCCCGGACGACGAACAGCACGGCCGCGGCGAGCGCGCCCAGTCCGGTCGCCACGGTGACCGGGGCCAGCCAGCCCCGCTCCACCCCGGACGTCAGGACGTACGCACCGAGGCCGAGCGCGGCCATCGTCAGGACCGCCGCCGGCACGTCCAACGGGGCGCCGTGCAGGTCCTCGGTGCGGTCCGGCGCGATGCCCACGCGCACGCCGCACCACGCCACGACGGCGATCGGCACGTTGACCAGCAGCAGCCAGTGCCAGCTCAGGTGGGCCAGCGCGGTGCCGGCCAGGATCGGCCCCAGCGCGAACCCGGTCATGCCGACGACGACCATGACCGAGATGGCCCGCATCCGCAGCGCCTCGGTGTCGAACAGCCGGTAGACCAAGGACATCGTCACCGGTGCCATCGCGGCGGCCGCGACCCCGAGCGCCGCCCGGAGCACGATGAGCTGTCCGGCGCTCTCCACCGTCATGGCGAACGCGCTGACGACGCCGAACGCGGCGATGCCGGCGAGCAGCACCCGGCGCCGCCCGAACCGGTCGGCGATCGTGCCGGCGGTGAGCAGCAGCCCGCCGAAGGTGAGCGCGTAGGCCCCGGTCACCCACTGCAGCGCGAGCGGGCCCGCGTCCAGGTCTCGGGCGATGGTCGGCAGCGCGATGGTCAGGACGGTGTTGTCCACCATCTCGACGAAGAACGCGAGGGCGAGCGCCGTGAGCGGCAGCCAGGCCTGGCGCAGGGAGGTGGGTCCGGGCGGGGCCGGGAGGGTGGTCGTGGACATGGCGTCCTCCGTTCTCGAACAACGTTCGGTTATCGAACGCGGTTCGATGATAGAACGCTGTTCGGTCGCGGGCAAGACCTGCTTCAATGGCTCCATGCCGTCCTCCCCCACGTCCGCCGCCGCAGGCCCTGCCGGATCCCGGAAGCGGGCCCAGCACTCGCTCGAGAGCGTCGTGCTCGGCACCGTCGCGCTGCTCGACGAGGCGGGGGCCGACGCCCTGACGTTCCGCGCCCTGGCCGCACGGCTGGGCGGAGGCGTCGGCAGCATCTACTGGTACGTCGGCAGCAAGGACGAGCTCGTGGGGCGGGCCGCCGACCACGTGCTCGGCGAGGTCTCCGCGGCCACGACGCTGCCGGACGACGCCGACCCGGTCGACAACGTCCGCGCCCTCGCGATGGCCGTCTACGAGGCGATCGCCCGACGCCGCTGGCTCGGCGCGTACCTCATGCAGGACTTCGGCTTCCAGCCGAACAGCATGGCCCTCTACGACCGCATCGGACAGCAGCTGCAGCGGCTGCCGCTCACCACGCGCCAGCGCTTCCACGCGGTGTCCGCCGTCATCGGCTACGTCGTGGGCGTCTCGGCCGAGCTCGACCACGGGCCGGCCGCGATCGAGGAGATGGCCGACGACGAGCGTGAAGCGTTCCTGGAGCGGCTCCGCACGACGTGGCGCGCCGTCGACCCGGCGACGCACCCGTTCCTGGCCGAGGTCACGGAGGAGTTCGAGCAGCACCGCGACGAGGACCTGTTCGCTGCCGGGCTCGACCTGCTGCTGGCCGGCCTGCGCCAGCAGGCGAGTGCCGCGGAGTAGGACGTAGCGCTCGCCGCCCGGCCCGGTCGGGCACACTGAGCCCCGTGACGTCACCGATGCACCGCCTCGACCGCGCCACACGGACCTTCTGGCGGCTGCGCGGCCGCCCGGTCGACCTCGTGGGCGCAGAGCGCTGGCTCGACGGCCCCATGCACGCCGGACAGCACGTCGGCGACACCTGGCTGCACGCCGAGGCGACCCGCGTCGGCGGCGTCGTCGCCGACCCGACCACCGAGGCCGGCCTGCTCGCGTCCATGGAGCTCCTGGACGGTCCCGGCTTCCGGGCCGCCGACCTGCACCCGCTCGTCCGCGACTTCTACGAGCGCACCTCGACCTGGCGGATGGAGGTGTGGACGCAGTGGAACCCCGTGCTGCAGCCCGGCGGCGAGCTCGTCACGCGGCTGTTCGGCCGGCGGGTCCAGCAGCTCGCGCTCCCCACCCGGCCGCTCGACGTCGCGCACGGCATGGACAGCCGGGTCGTCCCGATCCTCGACGCGGACGGCGTCCAACGCGCCGCTGGCTGGCTGCGCACGCTCCGCTCGACCGGTGAGTACGTCTTCAGCGGCTGCTACTCGGTGCGCCGCCTCCCGACGTCGGACCGTCCCAGCGTGAGCGTGGTGTTCCCCCTGGAGTCGGGCAACGTGCAGGTGTTCCTGCGGCCGGACGTCCTGCCCGGCGGGGCGCTGGGGCTGACGTCGACGTCCGGCTCGTTCGGCCAGGACGGCACGTACGTCGTCGTCGACTCGCGCGGGACGCACGCCGCGCGCGTGCCCCTGCACGAGACCTTCCGCGTCTTCGTGGACGACGAGGGCACGCTGCGCACCGACCATGAGCTCCGGCTGCGGTCCGCCCGGGTCATCCGACTGCACTACAAGCTGACGCCCGGCGCCTGAGGACGTGCGGAAACGACGAAGGGCCACCTCGCGGACGAGGTGGCCCTTCTGGCGCGTGGAGCTGCCGGGAATCGAACCCGGGTCCTCTGACGCAGCTTCAGGACTTCTCCGGGTGCAGTTCGTCTGTCGCTTTTCTCAGCCCCGACGCTCGGACGAACGCGTCGTCGACAGGCTCAGCCACGAAAAAGTCCCGGTCACGCCCCGTGGCACGGCGTGACCAGCAAGTCCCCTAGATGAGACGGATGATCTGGATCGGGAACACTCCAGGTCCGCCCTTCACCAGTCGCTGTCAGGCAGCGAGGGTGAAGTCAGTGCGCTTGTTCTCGGCACTTGTGAGTTTCCATGGATCGTTAAAGAGATGACCATGGGTCCTCTACCCGCTTCTCCTGAACCGTACGACCAAAGTCGAAACCGTTCAGCCCCTTGTGGTGTTGTCAATGCCGGTCGCCCGGCTGTCCTACTGTACCGGTTCCAACCACGTCCGGCGCCCGGTCATTCCCCGACGGGGCCTTCGACGCCGAACAGGCGCGCTCCGTTGTGCCACAGCACGTCGCGCAGCCAGTCGCGACCGAGGTCGAGGCCGACGAGCGACTCGACCTGGTGCGCGTACGGGTACGGGATGTTCGGGAAGTCCGTGCCGAGCAGGATGCGGTCCTGCAGCTCGACGACCTTCGGCAGCAGCGTCGGGTCGTGCGGCGTGCCGAAGAAGTCGACCCAGACCATCGTCGTGTCGAGGTGGACGTTCGGGTGGTCCGCCGCCAGGGCGAGGAACTCGTGCGACTCCGGCATGCCGAGGTGGGCGATCACGAGGGTGAGGTCCGGGTAGCGGCGCAGCACGTCGGCCACCTGCTGCGGGCCGGTGTGCTCGCCGGGCATCGGGCCGGACCCGGCGTGCAGCACGACCGGGGTGCCGGACGCCTGCAGCGTCTCCCACACCGGGTCGAGCAGCGGGTCGCGCGGGTCGAACTCCCCCACCTGGACGTGCGCCTTGAACACCTCGACGCCGTCCTCGACCAGCCGCGGCACGTACTCGGCGGCCGACGGCTCGGGGAAGAACGTGCCCGACCACAGGCAGTCGGGCTTGTCGGCGGCGAAGTCGCGGCCCCAGTCGTTCATGAACTCGGCGACGCCCGGCTTGTGCGCGTACGACAGGGCCGAGAACCGCGAGACGCCGAGCGCCCGAAGCTGGGCGACCCGCTCGTCGTCGGTGCCGCGGTAGGTGATCGGCCAGGGACGTCCGAGCTTGGGGCCGGCGGCGTCGAAGTAGGCCCACACCGCCTGCAGGATCTTCGGCGGCATGAAGTGCACGTGGACGTCGAACAGTCCCGGCAGGCCGAGGTCGTGGACGAGCCCGGGGACGTCCTCGTCGCGCAGGGTCACAGGCCCTTGAGCCGGCGTCCGACCTCGCGCTCGGCGTCGCGGGTGGCCTGGCGCTCGGCGATCGCGTGGCGCTTGTCGTAGGACTTCTTGCCGCGGGCCACCGCCAGCTCGACCTTCGCGCGGCCGTCCTTGAAGTACAGCGCCAGCGGGATGAGCGACATGCCCTTGGTGTCGACGCGCTGCTCCAGCTTGGCGATCTCGCGCTTGTGCAGCAGCAGCTTGCGCCGGCGGCGGGTCTCGTGGTTCGTCCACGTGCCGTTCAGGTACTGCGGGATGTGCACCTGCAGCAGCCACGCCTCGCCGTGGTTGTCGATCTCGGCGAAGCCGTCGACGAGCGACGCGCGCCCCTCGCGCAGGGATTTCACCTCGGTGCCCATGAGCACGAGGCCCGCCTCGACGGTGTCCTCGATGAGGTAGTCGTGACGCGCCTTCTTGTTCTGGGCGATCATCTTCTGACCGGTCTCCTTGGGCACGGGACCAGTCTAGTCACCCGGTGGCGACGGGCGCCGCTACAGCCAGTTCATCGGGTTCGTCGTCGAGCCGTTGACCAGCACCATGAAGTGCAGGTGGCAGCCGGTCGAGTACCCGGTGGAGCCGACGTAGCCGATCACGTCGCCGCGGCTGACGCGCGCGCCGGACGAGCGGCGGTACGCCGACAGGTGGTTGTAGGTCGTGATGACGCTCTTGCCGCGCATGACGCCGTGGTTGATGATCACGCGGTTGCCGTAGCCGGCGTTGTAGTACTGCTCGATGATCCGGCCGGACGCCGCCGCGCGGATCGGCGTGCCGCAGCCGACGCCGAAGTCGGTGCCGTCGTGCAGCTTGTAGATGCCAGTGACCGGGTGCAGGCGCATGCCGTAGCGGCTGGTGATCGGGCCGCTGACCGGGTGCATGAGGCTGCTGGAGCCGCTGTCGCTGGAGTCGCCGCTGTCGCCGTTGCCGCCCTTGTTCGCGGCCGCCCGGCGGCGCGCCTCGGCCAGCTCCTGCCGGACGATCGCCTGGAGCCGGGCCTGGACGCGGGAGCGCTCGGCCTCGAGCGCCGCGACCTTGGCGGCGTCCGCGGCCTGGATCTTGGCCGCGGCCTTGCGGGCGACCTCGCGCTCGCCGACCAGGCCGGCGACCTTGGTGGCCTGTACCTCGGCGTCGGCCTCCAGCTCGCGCATGCGGACGAGGTTGGCGGCAGCCTGCTCGCGCTGCTTCTTGACCTGGTCGCGCAGCTTCTCGACCGCGTCGCGCTCGATCTGCAGCATGACCTTGCGGGCGTCCAGGCGCTGCAGCTCGGCGGCCTGGGCGTCGGCGATGGAGCTGTTGATGCTCATCTGCTCGGAGAACTCCGAGGTGCTCTTGCCCTGGAGCAGGCCACTGACGGCGCGCAGGCTCGGGTCACCCTGCTGCAGCGTCTCGATCGCGAACTGCTGGATGCCGACCTCGGCCTTGGCCAGCTCCTTCTCGGACTTCTCGAGGCTGCGCTCGGCCGCCTCGAGGCGGGCCTGGGTCTGCTCGAGCTTGCGCTGCATCTCGGCGTCACGGCGCTGCGCCTCGGCCAGCTGGGCGCGGGTCTCGCTGAGCCGCGCCTGCGCCTTGTCGAGCACGGCCTGGGCGGCCTTCAGCTTCTTCGCCGCCGCGGCGTAGGCCTTGGACGACTCGTCGTAGCTCTGCTGGGCGTCCTCGATCTTGCCGTTGACCTCGCGCTTGCGGTCCTTGAGGTCGGACTTGTCGTCGGCGACGGACGGCGCCATCGCGCCGATGCCCAGCGCGAGGGCCAGGAGTGCCGAGACGGCGGCACGCCGGCGCCCGACTGCGAGCTTGACCATGTATCCACCTCAGGGGGAAGGGACCGCGAACGGCCGTCTGGGGCGCACGTGACTGCTGTGACCGAACCGACCATAACGCAAAAGTCTCAACTACTGCTTCATGCATCGGCCGCGCGTCGCCGGACCTGAGCCCGGCGACGCGGCCGGACGTCAGACGTCCAGGTACTTGCGGGTCATGACCAGCGTCGGGACGAGGGCCAGGACGAGCGCGAGCACGACCGTCCAGCCCATCACGACCGCCGACTCCGACCAGCTCACCCAGGTGGTGATCGTGCCGAGGTTGTCGCGCAGGTAGCCGTAGACGACGAACTTCATGAACGCCGCCAGGCCCGCGCAGGCCAGCGCGGCCGAGGCCAGCGCGGCGACCAGCGACTCGAGCAGGAACGGCAGCTGGATGTGCCAGCTGGACGCGCCGACCAGGCGCATGATGCCGATCTCGCGGCGGCGCGCGTAGGCGGTCATCCGGATCGTGTTCGACACCTGCAGCACGGCGGCGACGATGAGCACCAGCGACGTGCCGAGCGCGGCCCAGCGCATCTTGTCGAGCAGCTCGAACAGCGGGCCGAGCAGCTGCTTGAGCGAGCTGACGCTGTCGACGCCCTTCATGCCGGACAGCTCGCTCTGCAAGCCGTCGGAGTCGTCACGGTCGACGAGCGTGACGTTGTAGGACTGCGGGAACGCCTCGACCGTCAGCGAGTCGAGCGTCTTGCGGCCCGTCGCGTTCTGGTTGTAGACGGCCTTGGCCTTCTCGAAGTTCTGCTCCGGCGTGCGGATCTCGAAGGTCTTGACCTCCGGGTTCTGGTCGAGCACGGCCTCGACGGCCTCGCGGTCGGCGTCGGAGGCGGCGCCGTCGACGCAGTTCGCGCTCGGCGACAGCTCGGTGCACAGGTTGACCTGCACCTGGAGCCGGTCGCCGTAGTAGCGCTCGGTGCGGTCGGCCTGGGACTGCATCAGCAGGCCGAGCGCGGCCAGCAGCAGCGAGACGGTCATGGTGACGACCAGCGAGATCGTCATGGACTTGTTGCGCGAGAGGCTGACACCCAGGTCGGCCAGGGCGGTGCGGACGCTCATCGGATCACCCCTGGTAGCCGTAGTTGCCGCGGGACTCGTCGCGGACGACCTGCCCGTTCTCGAGCTGGATGACGCGCTTGCGCATCTGGTCGACGATCGAGGAGTCGTGGGTGGCCATGACGACCGTCGTGCCGGCGCGGTTGATCCGGTCGAGCAGCTTCATGATGCCGACGGACGTCGCGGGGTCGAGGTTGCCGGTGGGCTCGTCGGCGATGAGGATCATCGGCCGGTTGACGAACGCGCGGGCGATCGCGACGCGCTGCTGCTCGCCGCCGGACAGCTCGTCGGGGAACCGGTGGCCCTTGTTCTCCAGGCCGACCAGCTCGAGCGTCTCGGGGACGACGGCGTTGATCTCGGCGCGCGACTTGCCGATGACCCGCAGCGCGAACGCGACGTTGTCGTGCACCGTCTTGTTCGGCAGCAGCCGGAAGTCCTGGAAGACCGTGCCCACCTGGCGGCGCAACTTCGGCACCTTCCAGCTCGACAGCTTGTTGATCTCCTTGCCGGCGACGAAGACGCGTCCGCGCGAGGGGCGGGCCTCACGCAGCACGAGTCGCAGGAAGCTGGACTTGCCCGAGCCGGAAGCACCGACGAGGAAGACGAACTCGTCCTTCGCGACCTCGAGGTCGACGGAGTCGAGGGCCGGCCGCTTCTGCCCGGGGTAGGTCAAGGAGACCTTGTCGAAGCGAATCACTCGGTCGAGTGTATGGACCCGGCCGAGGGCTTCAAGGCAGGCTCGCCGGGCCCGGCCGGACTCAGGCCGCGGTCGACGTGCTGCGGCGCCAGCGGATGCCGGCCTCGATGAAGTCGTCGATCTCGCCGTCGAGCACGGCCTGGGTGTTGCCGGTCTCGTGCTCGGTGCGCAGGTCCTTGACCAGCTGGTACGGGTTGAGGACGTAGTTGCGCATCTGGTCGCCCCAGGACGCCTGCACGTCGCCGCGCAGCTCGTCGAGCTGGGCGCGCTCCTCGGCCTTCTTCAGCGCGAGCAGCTTGGCCTTGAGGATGACCATGGCCGACGCCTTGTTCTGCAGCTGGCTCTTCTCGTTCTGGCAGCTGACGACGGTGCCGGTCGGGATGTGGGTCAGGCGCACGGCCGAGTCGGTCGTGTTGACGCTCTGGCCACCGGGGCCGGACGAGCGGTAGACGTCCACGCGGATCTCGTCCTCGGGGATGTCGACCTCGTCGGTCTGCTCGAGCACGGGCACGACCTCGACGGCGGCGAAGGACGTCTGGCGGCGGCCCTGGTTGTCGAACGGCGAGATGCGCACGAGGCGGTGGGTGCCGGACTCGACCGACAGCGTGCCGTACGCGTACGGCGCCTTGACCGCGAAGGTGACCGACTTGATGCCGGCGCCCTCGGCGTAGGAAGTGTCGTAGACCTCCAGCGGGTACTTGTGACGCTCGGCCCAGCGCTGGTACATGCGCTGCAGCATCTCGGTGAAGTCGGTGGCGTCGTCGCCGCCGGCGCCCGAGCGGATGGTCACGATGGCCTCGCGCTCGTCGTACTCGCCCGACAGGAGCGTGCGGACCTCGAGCGCCTCGACCGCCTTGTGCAGGCGCGTGATCTCGGCCTCGGCCTCGGCCATCGAGTCGGGGTCGCCCTCGTCCTGGGCCAGCTCGACGAGCACCTCGACGTCGTCGATGCGCTGGCGCAGGCCCGAGACGCGCTCGACCTCGGCCTGCAGCACCGAGAGACGTCCGGTGACGCGCTGGGCGTTCGCCTGGTCGTCCCACAGGTCGGGGGCACCGACCTGCTCCTGGAGCTCGTCGATCTCGGCCTGGATCTTGGGAAGGTCCAGCACCTTCTCGATCGACGTCATCGTCTGGTCGAGGGCCTTGAGCTGCTCACCGAAATCCACTGTCGCCACGGTCCGAGGCTACAGGCTGGGGCGTCGGCGCTCACGGTCGCGCCGGGTGTCCCCGCCCGGTGGGAGGCTGGGGCCATGAGCATCGGCACCCCGGGCGGCACCCCCGAGCGTCCGTGCGTGTTCTTCCGCGACGCCGCGGAGTTCCGTGCGTGGCTCGAGGCGAACCACGACACCGCCACCGAGCTGTGGATGGGCCTGCGCAAGAAGCACGTCCCCGACCGCGGCCTCACCTGGGAGGACGCCGTGCCCGAGGCGCTGTGCTTCGGCTGGATCGACAGCGTGGCCCAGCGCATCGACGACGACGTCCGGCGCCAGCGCTGGACCCCGCGCAAGAAGGCCAGCACCTGGAGCGCGGTCAACGTCGCGCACGTCGAGCGCCTGGTCGCCGAGGGACGCATGACGCCGGCCGGGCTTGCCGCCTACGAGCGGCGCACGCCCGAGCGCACCGGCACGTACTCGCACGAGAACGACGACGAGCTCACGCCCAAGATGCTGGCCCGGCTCGAGGCCGACCCGGTCGCGAGCGCCTGGTGGCACGGGGCCAGCGCCACGTACCGCCGCGTGTGCGCGCACTGGGTGGTCTCGGCCAAGCGCGAGGCCACCCGCGAGAGCCGGTTCGAGACGCTGCTCGACGACAGCCGGCACGGACGGCTGGTGCCGTTCCAGCGCTACGGCGACGAGCCGCGCTGGTGCGCACGGCTGCGCGAGCAGCTGGGCCTGCCGGGCTAGGCGTCGTCGCGGGCCCGCTGCACCGCCCACACGCCGAGCGCGGCGACGAGCAGGCCGATGCCCAGCCAGGCCGCGGCGGCGATGGCGTCCCCGGCGGTCAGCAGCCGCGCGGTGGGCGAGTCGGCGAAGGCGTCCAGCGGCAGCAGCGAGAGCACCCGGCCGGACGACGTGAAGAGCAGGAGCAGCAGCACGTTGCGCAGCAGGCCGCCGGAGCGGCTGTCCGGGCGCTCGGCCCGGTCCTCGCGGTGCTCGTCCATGGCTCCTATCGTCCCGCACGCGCGCCGGCGGAGCGGACGCAGGTCCGTCACTGCGGAGCGGTGATGGTGATCTGCTCGCCGAGCGCGTACATCTCGGCGGTGCTCTGCGCCGCCGAGCCGTCGACGGTGGCGTCCAGCTCGATCTTGACCGGGCTGAGCGTGCGGTCGAGCCACACGACGTGCCGGGTCACACGGGTGAGGTCGTCGGGGGCGTAGGGCGCAGTCACGCTGACCGGCCACGCGTCCTGCACCGTCCCGCCCTGGCGCAGCTCGATCGTCTGCGGGCGTCCGACCCGCCAGGTGCCCGAGTCCGCCAGGGACACCGTGTCCACGACGAAGTCGCCGGTGAGGGAGTCGGCGAGCTGCGCGGCCATCTGCTGCTCCTTCTCCCCGTCCGGGTCGCTCTCGACCCACCCGTCCTCGGTCTGCAGCCAGGCCTGGTCGCCGATCACGACGAAGTCCTGGGACCCGCCGGACTCGTACCCCTTCGGGTCGCCCAGGCTGTAGGTGACGTTCACGACGCCACCGTCCTGGCCGGCCGACAGCGTCTGGCGACCGGTGACGTGGGCCTCGAGCGAGTCGTCGATGCAGGTGGCGAGGTCGGCGCCCCGCACCCGGGCGCCGGCCTCGACGCCGAGACCGGCGCAGGACGCCGGCTGCTGGTAGGCGCCGTCCCGCTGGGCGGTGAGCGTGACGGGCTCGTCGTCCTCGCCCGTGCACCCGGCGACGGTCAGCAGGGCGAGGGCCAGGACGGCGACGGTGCGGCGCATGCTCCGCACCCTAGTCGCGCGGGCCGCCGGCACCGCCGGTCACTGCGGGGGCGTGATCGTCTGCGGCTCGCCGAGCTGGCTGAAGTAGCGGGTGACGGTGGTGGTCGTGCCGTCGGTGGTCACGGTGGCCTTCATGCCGACCGGGGCCAGCGTGTCGTCGTCCAGCCACAGCACGGCGTCCTTCACCGAGGTGCCGTCAGCGGTGAACGGGGCGGACTCCAGCGGCCAGGCGGTGACCGTGGTGCCGTCCGGCTGGTCGACCTTCTCGGTGCGGGCACCGACGGTCCAACGCTTCGAGCCTCCGACCAGGTCGACGACGGTGCCGGGGTCGGCGACGGGCGCGACCAGACCGCCGATGTCGGCGGCGATCATCTCGTTCTCGTCGCCGTCCGGGTCGGACTTCGCCCAGGTGTCCCCCAGGTCGACCCAGGTGGTGGGCGGCACGACGACGAGCCCGATCGGGCCGTCGGAGCTCTGCACCTCGCCGGCGTACGCGACGTCGTCGGCCCAGGTGAAGCGGATCGTGGCGCTGAGGTCGTCGCCGACGACCTGCTCGACGCCCGAACCGGCCTGCTTCAGCGCGTCGTCCAGGCACGTGGCCAGGGCGCGACCCTGGGCGTCCGCGCCGGCGTCGAGACCGAGCTCGGCGCAGCTGGCCGGCAGGTCGGACGACGAGGACGGGGTGGCGCTCGGCGTCGGCGTGGCCGACGGCGAGGCGGAGGTGCTGGTGGGGCTCGGCTCCGCCTGCGGCTCGTCGTCCCCGCCCGAGCAGGCGGTGAGCAGCAGCACGGACATCAACGCGGCGCCTGTGGCGCGAACCCCCAGCATGCTGACGACCCTAGCCAGGTCGGGCGCGGCTCTCATCCCGGACGCGGACCGCGCGTCCCCTACGGTGACGCCCATGACGGACACCTCTCCCCTGCAGCACGAGATCGACGTCTGGTGGCAGGCGGTGAACGCGTTCGCCGACCTGCTCGACGGCCTGTCGGACGACGAGTGGCGGCTCGCGACCGACCTGCCCGGCTGGGACGTGCACGCCGTGGCGGCGCACACCGCGCACCTGGAGCACCTGACCGCCGGCGGCCGGCACAAGGACGTAGCGTTCGAGCGTCCCGGGCACGTCCGCAGCGACATGGGCATGTTCACCGAGGCCGGCGTGCTGGCCCGGGCCGACCGCACCGGCGACGAGCTGGTCGAGGAGATCCGCACGAGCGCGGGCCGGCGCCGCGAGCACCTCGCCACCGAGCCGCCGACCGACCCGGACGCGCCGGCGATCGGCCTGTTCGGCGCGATCGGCTGGTCGACCCGCACGCTGCTGCGCAACCGTCCGCTGGACGTGTGGATGCACGAGCAGGACGTGCGCCGTGCCGTCGGACGTCCGGGCGGGCTCGACTCCCCCGCGGCGGCGCACGTCGTGGACTACCTGACCGAGAGCCTCGGCTACGTGCTGGCCAAGCGGCTGAAGGAGGCGCCCGGCACGTCGGTCGTCCTGCACGTCGAGGGGCACGAGCCGGTGACCGTGTCGGTGCGCGACGACGGACGCGGGGCGGTGACACCCGGAGCGTCCGAAGACACCACCGCGACGCTGGTGCTCGACCGCGAGGCATTCGTCCTGGCCGCCGGCGGACGGCGTCCGGTCGGGCTCGACGCCGCCCGCAAGGTCGAGGGCGACGAGAAACTCGCCGGTCGCCTGCTCGCCGGCATGGGCGTCACCCCTTAGCCGGCCGGCGAGCAGGGCCGGTCAGGCTCCGTGCGGCGCGACGACGGCGCGGCCGGCGAGCTCGCCGGCCTCGAGCTTGCGGTAGGCCTCGAGCGCGTCGTCGATCGAGAAGATCTCGACCTCGGGCGTGATCTGGCCGGCGCGGTACATGTCGACGACCTCGTGGAGCTCCTCGATCGTGCCCCAGTACGTGCTGGTGAGCTCGACCTCGTAGGGCGCGCCGTAGAAGTTCCAGCCGAAGGTGCCGTTGCCGATGCCCACGACGGTGACGCGGCCGCGCAGCGCGACGACCGACATGGCCAGCGCGATGGTCGGGTCGACGCCGACGAAGTCGAACACCGCGTCCACGCCCTTGCCACCCGTGGCCTCGCGGATCCGGTCCGCCTGACCCTCGCCGCCGGCGACGGTGACCGCACCGTTCGCGGCCGCGCGCGCCATGGCGTCCTCGCGGGTGTCGGTGGCGATGATGGTGGCACCGGTGAGCGCGGTGAGGATCTGCACGGCGATCTGGCCGAGGCCGCCCAGGCCGATGACGAGGGCGTGCTTGCCGCCGCCGGCCAGGGTCGGCAGGGCGAGCTTGATCGCGTGGTACGGCGTGAGGCCGGCGTCCGAGAGCGGCGCGGCGGCGACCGGGTCGGCGTCGCCGAGCGGCACGAGGTTGCGGGCCGGCACCGCGACGTACTCGGCCATGCCGCCGTCGCGGCCCAGGCCGGTGGCCAGGTACGGCATGGTGGCGGCGTTCTCGCAGTAGGTGTCCTGCCCGCGGGAGCAGGCGCGGCAGTGACCGCAGCCGGTGGGGCCGTAGACGAGGTAGGCGTCGCCGACCTCGATCCCGGTGACGCCCTCACCAAGCGCCTCGACCCAGCCGGAGCTCTCGTGACCGAGGACGAACGACGGCTTGAGCTGCGCGGGCCCGAAGTCGGCGTCGAAGTCGCGGAACACGGCGCCGTCGGAGTGGCACGCGCCCGCTCCGGCGACCTTCAGCAGCACCTCACCGGGTCCGGGCGTGGGCTTGTCGATCTCACGCAGTCCAGCCGTAGGGACGCGTGCGCGTCCGCGCGGACGATCGCGGCCCGGGGCATCCCGGGCACGGTGAACGCGAGCGACTCGGGCCGGGTCAGACGGACCCGGACGCCGTCCGGCGTGGTCACGACCTCCATGCCCGTGACGCCGTGACCGGCCACGTGCTGGGCGACGAGCCGACGGGCCTGCACCGGGTCGAGCGGCGCGTCCTGGCCGAGTCCCTGCGTGTAGACGGCCTGCTCGCGCAGGCCGTCCGCCGCGGCCAGGGCAGCGCCGTCGGCCAGGTGCCCGAGGTCCTGCCGCGCGAGGTAGGCATCGGTCGCGTTGACCACCACGACGCTGAGCAGGGCGACGACCAGGAAGAACCCCACGATCATCACGCTCGCGTAGCCGTCGTCGCGCCTCATCGCGGAGCCTCCGCGCGGTACGACCCGTAGGGCTCGGTGTGGGTGCTGCCGACCGCGACCGACGCGATCGGGCCACCCAGGACGTCCGGAACGAACGGGAGCCGCTGCGACCCGGACACGGTGACCCGGACCGACGAGCCCGGGCGCAGGCAGTCCGCCGGGGTCGGCCGGCAGACGACGTCGACGCGCGCCCCTTCGACGCCGCGCCCCTCGAGCGTGGTCGCGGCGGCCAGCTGGGCCCGGGACTGGGCGGCCGCGAGGTCGGGCGCGCGCACGTACGCCTTCGCCGCCGCGGCACTCGCCGCGGACGTCGCGTACGCCGCGCGCTGCACCTCCAGCACCGACAGCAACAGGTAGACGAGCGGCACGACCAGCAGCAGGACCAGCCAGACCATCTCGATGGTCGCGCTGCCCCGCTCGTCGCGGATCACGGCTCGACCTCCGCGAGCGCCCGGCCCTCGACCTCGACCGTGATGCCCGGACCCCAGAGGCCGAGCGGCGGCACCGAGGCCTGGGCGCGGACGACCGTGGCCGGGAGTCCGCCGACGCTGGTGCGGGCGGCGGTCACGTCTCGCGCGAACCGGTCGGCGATCGAGGTGCTGATCATCTGCCGGGCGCGCTCGCTCCCGTCCGCCGGCGTCGCGCCCAGCGAGGCCGACACGCGGGCGCCCTCGGTCGCCGCGGCCTCGAGCGTGTTGCGCACGTGCAGCACGAGCGCGACCTGCATGACGCCGAGCACGAGCGGCACCAGGACGAGCATGACGAGCACGAAGTCGACCACGGCCGAACCGCGCTCGTCCCGGGCCCGGGGCACGTCACCCGCCGACGGACGACAGCGCGGTCGTGAGCATGTTGCGCAGCTGGGGTCCCGCGATCGCGGTGAGAGCCGCCACGAGCCCGGCGGTCATGACCGTGACCATGACCCACCCCGGCACGTCCCCTCGTTCGTCGCGCCGGCGCCACGCGCGGCTGAGCAGTCGATTCATCAGTTCCCCCTGTGATCGGTCACGTTCCGGACGTGAGGCTGAGCCCGATGAGGCCCGGGTAGAAGGCGAAGACGACGGTGACGGGAAGGATCAGGAAGACGACCGGAAGCATCATCGCCACCTCGCGACGGCCGCCCAGCTCCATGAGCTCGCGCCGGCCCGACTCCCGGACGTCCGCGGCCTGCGCGTGCAGGACGTCCACGAGCGGCGTTCCGCGGTCGACCGCGACGGCGAGCCCCTCGGCGAAGCGGGCCAGCGACGCCAGCCCCGTGCGCGCCGCGAGGTCGTCGAGCGCGCGGGTCATGGTCGTGCCGGTGCGGACGTCGGCCAGCACGCGGGCCAGCTCGCGCGAGAGCTCCCCGTGGCTGACCTTCACGACGCGCTCCAGCCCCGCGGTCGGCCCCTCCCCCGCGGCCACCGCGAGGGCGAGCAGGTCGGCGACGGTCGGCAGCTCCTCTCGCATGCGCTGCTCGCGTCGGTTGACCTGCGCGGTCAGCGCGTTGTCGCGGGCGAGCACCCCGACGATAGCGCCGACCAGGCACAGCACGAGCAGCGCGGGCGACGACGCCCCGGCACCGACGAGCCACCACAGCGAGACCCCCGCGCAGACGGCGAAGCCGGCCACGCCCCACAGCACCTGCTGCACGCGGAAGCCGGCGACGGTCTGACCACCGCCCAGCCGGGCGAGACGCTGCTCGACGCTCAGCGTGCCGCCCAGCAGCCGTCCGAGCCGCTCGCCGGCCCACGCGAGGGCCGGGGCGAGCAGTCCGCCCCACGTGCCGCGCTGAGCGACGGCGTACGCGTCGGGCTGCACGTCGCGCACATACGGGGCGACCCGGTCGTAGAGGGCCGGTCGACGTCCTCGGGCCCACGTGGCGACGAGGAGCAGCAACCCGCAGGCGAAGGCGGCACCGACCGCACCGCCGAGCAGCATCGTCATGCCAGGATCCTCCGTTCGGTGGGGAGGCGCCCGATCAGCAGCATCAGCCGGTAGGCCGCGAGGCACGCGACGGCGCCGACCGCGAGGACGAGCGGCCCGGCGCCCTCCGCGAAGCGGACGATGACGTCGCGCTGGAAGCTCATGAGCAGCAGGACGATCCACGGCGCCGCCACCGCGAGCTTCGCACCGGTGACGGTCCAGGACTGGCGCGACTCCAGCTCGCGCCGCGTGCGCAGGTCCTCGCGCAGGAACCCCGACAAGGAGCGGAGCATCCGGCCGAGGTCACCGCCACCGACGTCGCGGGCGATCCGGAGCGCCTCGACGACGCGGTCGCCCACCGGATCCGCCAGACGATCCTTGAGCCGGTCGAGACTGTCGTGGAATCGCCCGGTCGCCTGGTAGTCGCGCCCGAAGGCGACGAACGGCTCGCGCAGACCCTCCGGACCGCGCTCACCGAGCTGCTGCAACGCCTCGGGCAGCGAGAGGCCGGCCCGGACCGCGGACGCGAGGTTGTCGACGGCGTCGGGCCACAGCGCCGCCAGCTCGCGCGTCCGGCGCGCGGCACGGGCCCGGAGCACACCCACCGGCAGGACCGCCGCCATGGCTCCGAGGGCGAGACCGACGACGCCGACCCCGGAGATGCCGGCGACCGTCACGAAGACGAGCACGAACGTGCCCCCGCACAGGCCGACCAGGCTGCGCAGGCGGACGTCCGGGATGCCCGCTCGCACCAGCAGGGACGTGCGCGACGTCTCGGCCCGCCCTGCGGGGCGCCACGTCGGGTCGACCCACGTCCACCACAGGAGCGCTAGGCCAGCGCCGAGCGCCAGGCCTACGAGGCTGCCCATGCGTCCGTCCCCAGGAGCTCGTCGAGGTCGATGCCGGCCTGCACGAACGCGTCGCGTCGTGCGGGGATCCCGCCCGCACGCTCCAACCGGCCGTCTCGCCGGACGAACACCGGCTCGGTCTCGATGGTGTCGTTCTCCACGCGCCCCGTCACGGCCACGACCTCGCGGACGCCACGCCGCCCGTCCGGGTCCATGCCGGTGTGCACCACGAGGTCGACCGAGCTGGCGACCGTCGGGACCACGAACCGGCTGCCGATGTTCTCGCCGGCCAGCAGCGGCAGCGTGCACATCTTCACCAGCGCCTGCCGGGCCGAGCTGGCGTGGATGGACGCCATGCCCGGGAGCCCGGCGTTCAGGGCGAGCAGCAGGTCGAGGCACTCGGCCGCTCGGACCTCGCCGATGATCAGCCGGCTCGGTCGCATGCGCAGCGCTTCCTTCACGAGGTCGCGCAGCGTGACCTCGCCCGTGCCCTCGAGCCCGGCCTGGCGAGTCTGCAGACTGACCCAGTCGGGCACACGGCACTGGAGCTCGTAGACCTCCTCGAGCGAGATCAGGCGCTGGCTGCCCGGGATGGCCGAGGCGAGACAGTTGAGGAGCGTCGTCTTGCCGGCCTGCGTCCCGCCCGAGACCACGATGTTGAGGCCCGCCCGGACGCTCGCGGCGAGGAAGTGCGCCGCGTGCTGGTCCAGCGTGCCGAGGCCGACCAGGTCGTCCAGGGTGTGGGCCGCCGCAACGAACTTGCGGATGTTGACCGCTGCGAAGCCCCGGCTGATTCCTTCGAGGACGACGTGGAGACGGTGCCCGCCCGGGAGCATCGCGTCGACGAACGGCGTGGAGAGGTCGAGCCGGCGGCCGGACGTGGACAGCATCCGCTCGACGAGCTCGCGGACCTGCTCGGTCGTGAGCATCACGCTGGTGAGCTCGTGCGTGCCGTTACGGGCGACGAAGACGCGGGCCGGGTCGTTGATCCAGATCTCCTCGACCGTCTGGTCGTCCAGGAACGGTTGCAGCGGTCCGAGCCCACTGACGTCGGCGACCAGGCGCTCGACCTCGACCTCCGGCTCGGACAGGGCCGACACCGAGCCGGTCAGGCTGCGCTGATCGTGCTCGCGCACGACCTCGCGGGCGATGCGCTGGACCTCGCCCGTCTCCGCGACCGGGTCGATGCGCTGGGCGCGCACCGCGAGGCGCACCTTGTCGGCCAAGGTCGCGGACGCGCGATCACCCATGGCATGCCTTCCCCCGAATGGCACCTACCTCTCGATCGTCACCGCAACAGCAGGCGAGAGGCAACCCCTCACGTCGTTCTGTGGACGCATCGGGACGTCCGTCCGAAGGCGATCCGCGTCTCTGAGCTCGGGCCCGGAGAACGACGGAAGGCCCACCACGTGTCCCGTGGTGGGCCTTCCGTCATGAATGGCTGCGAGGCCGCCCCGGTGTGTTGGGGCGGCCTCGCGCACTAGAAATTGTCCGGCGACGTCCTACTCTCCCACCCCCTCCCGGGGGCAGTACCATCGGCGCTGAGAGGCTTAACTTCCGGGT
>NZ_SJXM01000017.1 GCF_004336805.1 Aeromicrobium sp. IC_218 | reverse complement strand
CGACGCCACCAGCGGCGGCGGGGCGGGGGAGGCGGGGTGACCACGGCCTCGCGGGCCCGCCGCCGCGCGGCGCGCCGCTCGTGCCATGCCGCCACCTCCGCCTCCACGTCGCGCAGCGGCGTGATGACCGGGGGTCCGCCGAGCAGCTGGCGGCGTGCGTCGCGGACGCGGGCGTTGAAGTCGTCCAGGTGGGCGCGCACGGCGGTCTCGGTGGTCAGCGCGTCCACGGCGTCGATCAGGTCGGCGTCCTCCTTGCGCAGCCCGAGCGCGGGCGGCATCGCGCCGCTGACGTCCTCGCGCTCGGCGAGCCGCTTGATCCACCAGTCCGGGTCGTACGGCTGCTGCAGCGCCGGGATCGGCTTGCCGGCGTACTCCAGGTCGTCGAACTCGCCGCGGTCGATGGCGGCCTGCACCTGGGCCTCGACCCAGCGTCCACGGTGCTGGGCGCGCAGCGAGCGGCGCTTCTCGTCGTCGTCCTGCTCCTCGCGGCGCTCGTCGTCACCGCGGGCCTCCTGCTCCAGGCGCAGGCGGTACTCGTGCAGCCTGCGGTCGCGCTCGGACATCGTCACCTCCGGGCCGTCCACGCTACCCAGGCGGTCCCGAGCCGCACGCGGGCGTCGCGCGTCAGGCCAGCGCGAGGGCGGCCAGCGCCAGTGCGGCGGGCAGCGCCTGCACGAACAGGATGCGCCGGCTGGCGGTCGCGGCGCCGAACAGGCCGGCGACGAGGACGAAGACCAGGAACAGGGCCTGGATCTCGGTGTCGTCGCGCACCAGCCCGTAGACCAGGCCGGCGGCGAGGAAGCCGTTGTAGAGCCCCTGGTTCGCCGCGAGGGCGCGGGTGTCGTGGGCGAACTGCTCCTCGAGACCGAACGCGGCGCGGCCGCGCGGCGTGGTCCACAGGACCATCTCGAGCACCACGATGTACACGTGGACGAGCGCCACGAGGGCGACCAGGACGGTGGCGACGACGGACACGGGCCCTCCTTCGAGCGGGACGCCGAGGAGCCTAGGCCCCGTCCGGTGGCGCCGCGTCGCAGGGCCGGGCCGGGAGCCGCGCGGGCCCCCACGGCGGGCGTACGGTGGCGCCGTGACGGTGCTGCTCCTGCCGAGCCCCCTGCTCCCGGCGCTCGCCTACGAGCCGCTGGCGCAGGCGCTGCGGCGACGCGGCCGCGAGGTGGTGCTGGCCGACGGCACGGGTCCTCGCTCGGGCTGGCAGATGACGTCGCGCTGGGCGCGCCGGGTCGGGACGGCCGACGTGGTCGTGGCCCACAGCAACGCGGGGTACCTGGCCCCGGCGGCGCGTGCGGTGGCCCGGTCGGACGCCGCCCTGGTGCTCGTCGACGCGGCCCTGCCGCCGCGGGCCGGCCTGACGCGCCTCGCTCCGCCGGACCTGCGCACCTGGCTGGGGGCCATGACGCTGGACGACGAGGGACGACTGCCGCCCTGGACGCGCTGGTGGGACCGCTCCGCCGTCCGCCGGGTCGTCCCGGCCCGGCTGCTCGACGAGCTCGACGCGGCGTGCCCGCGCGTCCCGCTGGCCTACCTCGACAGCGTCGCCGTCGCCCCGCGGGCGTGGAGCACCCGACGCAACGCCTACCTCGTCCTCAGCCAGGCGTACGAGGCGGAGGCGCGGTGGGCGGAGGCCGAGGGATGGCCGGTGCGGCGGCTGGCCGGGACGCACCTGCACCACCTCTGGGAGCCGGACGTGGTCGCCCGAGCCGTGGACGACCTCGCCGGCTCCCTCGAGGCGGACTAGGGCCGCACCACCAGGCTGAGCGTGACGTTGAGCGTCGCCGTGCCGCTGACGACCCTGACCGCGATGCGCGACGTGGCCGCCGTGACCGGGGTCCCGCTCAGCACGCCGTCCGCGGACAGCGTCATCCCGGCCGGGACGCCGGTGGCGGTCCAGGCGTAGCTGCCGCTGCCGCCGGCCGCGACGAGCGCGAACCGGTAGGCCGTGCCCACCTTGCCGGCCGTCGGGGTCGGCGTCCGCAGGGTGACGGCCGGGTCGACGACCGTGAGCGTCACCGTGCTGGTGCGCGTCTGCAGTCCGCTCCGCACGGTGACCTCGACCGGGTAGGTGCCGGACCGGGCGGGGACGCCCGTGATGATCGCGCCCTTCAGGGTGAGCCCGTCGGGCAGCCCGGTCGCGGACCAGGTGTACGGCGCGACGGCCCCGGTGGCGCGGAGCGTCGCCGAGTACGAGCGCCCGGTCGTGCCCTTGGCCGGCACCTGGGCCGGGATCGTCAGCGGCGTCTGCACCAGGAAGGTCTTCCAGCCGGGGAACGTGGCCTTGCGGCCGTCCGCGTCCGTGACCGTGATGACGACGCTGGTTCCCCGCGAGACCGCGGTCGGGGTGCCCGTGAGGCGTCCGTCGGCGCCGAACGTCAGCCCGGCGACCTTCGGGGCGGCCGTCCACGAGTACGGCGGGGTGCCGCCGGACACGACCTGCTGGGAGTAGGCCTGGCCCACCACGCCCGCCGGGACGGTCGTGGCGGTGGTCAGCGGCTGCCCGGTCGGCTCGCCGCGCAGGCGGACGCGGTAGGCACCGGTCGAGCCGTAGGACGAGTAGCCGGGGCCGTCGCCGCCGCGGACCGTGACGACGTGCGTGCCGGCCGGGAGGCTGGCGGTCGCGCCGAGACCCTGGGCCGTCGTGGCGCTGCTGCGCGTGGTGCCGGGGTTGACCACCTGGGTGGTCGCGCCCGACGCGTCGCTGACGGTGAGCTCGACGTCGAGGTTGCTCCAGGTGGTGAGCGGCTCGGCGACGACGTCCATGGGCGTCTCGGACGTGACGACGAAGCTGTCCGCGTCGTCCGGTCCGGTGACCAGGCCCGTGGCGCTGGTGGTCAGCCGCGTGGCGACGGCCGGGTCGGTGGTGCCCGGGTGGTCGTCGGCGGCGACGCCGAGCTGGCGGCCGATGATCGCCGTGTCGTCCTGCTGGTTGGTGGCGGTGGCGTACTCGCCGCGGCTCCACTGCGAGACCGGCTGGTAGTAGCCGACGCCCATGATGGGCGCCCACGGGTCGGTGCCGGTGTGGTAGCCGGCGTTGGCGTCGCCGTCGTGGAACAGACCGAAGTTGTGGCCCGCCTCGTGCGAGGCCGCCTCGGCGATCGCCTTGGGCGAGCCGAGCGCCTCGGCGAACACCAGCGCCGGCTGGTACTGGACGCCGACGTGCTCGAAGACGTTCACGTAGGCGATGCCGCCGCAGCCGCACTCGGCCTGCATGCCGCTGCTGCGGCTGGTCACCACGACGCGGATGCCGTACTTGGTGTCGGTGGACGTCGTGCGGCCGAGGGCGGCGGTGCCGGGGTCCTGGGTCGTCACGTCGACGTCCCAGGCGGCGTAGTCGGCCGCGACCGACTCCCACACCGCGGCGACCGCGGCGCGCTCGGCGTCGGTGAACGTGCCGGGGACGCCGTTGGTGTCGTAGGCCCCGAGCGGGATCGACGTGCGTCCGCGCGAGGTGTTCCACGCGGTGCCGCTCAGCGTCCGGCCGCGGAAGTCGAGGTAGATGACCTTCGAGGCGCCCTTGCGCGAGTGCAGCGAGAACGCGTCGGCCGGCTTCACGCTGGCGTTGGCGATCGGCGTGGTCGCTGTGGCCGCCGGCTCGGCGGGCAGCTCGTCGACGACGAACAGCCGGCCGCACTGGTCGAGCCAGAGGGCGTCGTCCTCGGCGGCCTCGTGCTGCAGCGTCCGGACGGGGATCTTGTTGAGGTCGGCGACGGTCGCGTCGGGCACCTCGGGCAGCGCGTCCTGCGCCGGTTGCGGCTCGTCGAGCAGCGGTCGGGTGCACGTCGTGGCGGCGGCCACGGCCGCCGGTCCGTCGACGGTGGTGGCGCCGGCCGCCAGCACCGCGGTGCTGATCAGGGCGGCGACGAGAAGGGAGTGCGTCCTGCGGTGTGACATACGAGCTCCTGGGTCACGAGCGTCCCGCTTCCGTGCAGGACGATGACCGACCATCGGCAGGCTCGCGGCCGACCTGAGCGGTCCTGCGCGGAATCCTGCCGCTCGGCCCGGGCTCAGCGGCGGACGCGCAGGGTCAGCGTGCGCGTCACGGCGCGGCCGGTGGCGTCGGCCACGCGCACCCGCACGCGGTAGGTGCCGGCCCGGCGCGGACGACCCTGCAGGGTGGCGCGTGTCCCGGCCCGCGTGGGCACCAGGCGGACGCCGCGGGGCACGCCCGTCGCCCGCCACACGAACGTCGGCCGTCCGCCGTCGATCCTCACGTCCGACCGGTAGGCACGACCGAGTCGCCCGGACCGGACCGTGCGGGTGCGCACCGAGACCGTCCGGCGGACGACGACGGTGACCTGACGGGTCGCGGTGGTGGCCGCGCTGCTCGCTGTCACGGTGACGCGGGTGGTGCCGACGGCGCGGGGCCGGCCGCTGAGCGTCCCGTCCGCGGCCAGGGCCAGGCCGGCGGGAAGGCCGGTGGCGGTCCAGCGGTACCGCCCGTCGCCGCCGGTGGCGCCGAGCCGGGCCCGGTACGCCGTGCCGACCACGGCGGTCGGCACGCTCGACGTGCTGACTCCGACGACGTCCTGGACGACCAGCGGCACGCGCTGCGTCCGGCTCTGGCGGCCGCTCGCCGCGGTGAGCGTGACCGTGGAGGTGCCGGCCCGCGCCGGCGTCCCCGACAGGCGTCCGTCCGTGTCCAGGGCCAGCCCGGTGGGCAGGTCGGACGCGCTCCAGCGCACGTCGGCGGGTGCGCTCGTCACCCCGAGCAGGTGGGCGTACGGACGTCCTCGGGTCGCGCGGGGGAGCGACGCCGCGATCGGGGTCAGGGGCGTCTCCACCGCGAAGCCGGACCAGGCGGCGAGCTCGACCGTGCGGCCGGTGGCGTCGCGGACGACCGGCACCTGGGGGCTCGGGCCGGCCGTGGCCGTGGGGGTGCCGGTGAGGCGACCGTCGTCGGTGAAGACGAGGCCGGGCGGCACGTCGGCACCGCTCCAGGAGAGCGGCGGCGTGCCGCCGGTGACGACGGTGGCCGTGTAAGGCCGGCCGACGACGGCCGGGGCGACCGTCCGTGCGGCGGTCAGCACCGTTCCGGCCACCTCGCCGGTCGCGGTGATGCGGTACGCGCCGAGCGACCCGTACGCGCTGTAGCCCGGCCCCGCGCCACCCCGCACCGTGACGACGTGGCGGCCGGCCGCCAGCTGCGCCGAGGCGCCCAGGCCGCTCGCCACGGACGCGCTCACGCGGGTGGCCGCCGGGTTGACCCTCTGGCGCACGACGCCCGAGGCGTCGGTGACGACGAGCTCCACGTCGAGGTCGGTCGTCGCGCTCGTGGGGGTCGCGGTGACCGTCACCGCTCCGAGGGACTCGACCGCGAACGAGTCCTGGTCCGCCGGTCCGGTGACGACGCCGGCGGCCGAGGACGTCAGCGGCGTGGCCGTGGCCAGGGTCGCCGGCCCGGCGTGGTCGTCCCGGAGCAGGGGCAGGCTCGAGGAGATGATCGCCGTGTCGTCCTGGGTGCTGGTGGCGCCGGCGTACTCGCCGTGGCTCCACTGCGACACGGGCTGGTAGTAGCCGACGCCCATGATCGGCGCCCAGGGCCGCGTGCCGACGTGGTACGCCGCCGAGGCGTCGCCGTCGTGGAACAGTCCGAAGGTGTGGCCGGCCTCGTGCGAGGCGGCCTCGGCGATCGCCTTCGCCGAGCCCAGCACCCGGCCGAAGACGAGCGCCGGCTGGTAGGCGCCGCCGACGCGGTCGAAGACGCCGACGAACGCGACGCCGCCGCAGCCGCACTCGGTCTGCATGCCGTCACTGTCGCCCGCGACGAGCACGCGCATCCCGTACCGCGCGTCGGACGTGCTGGTGCGGACGAGCGCGTCGACGCCGGGGTCCTGGGTGGTCACGTCGACGTCCCAGGCCGCGTAGTCGGCCGCGACCGACTCCCAGACCGCGGCGACCGTCGCGCGCTCGGCGGCGGAGAACGTCGCCGGGTCGGCGTCCGACGACCACGCGCCGACGGTGATGGTCGGCCGCTCGCTGTTCCACGCGGTGCGGGTCAGGGAGTGCCCGGTGAAGTCCAGGTAGATCGTGCGCGGCGCCCCCGGGCGCGAGTGCAGCGCGAACGCATCGGTCGCCGCCCGGGCCACCGGGGGAGCGACGTCGGCGGGCTCGGGCTCGGCGGGCGCCTCCTCGACCGCGTACAGCCGACCGCACGGATCGACCCACAGGGCCTCGTCCCGGGCCTCCTCGCGGAGCCGGGGCACCGAGAGGTCGTTGACGGCGGCCACCTCGGCGTCCGGCAGCTCCGCGAGCGCGTCCTCGGCGGGCTGCGCCTCGTCGACCAGCGGGTCCGAGCACGGGGAGGCGAGCGAGACGGGAGCGGCCGACGCGACGGCCGAGCCGGTGAGCGGGAGCCCGGCGGCGACGAGGGCGACGACGACCAGACGGGCGAGCGGGTGGCGCAAGACGGCTCCTGGGTCCGAGGACCGTCCGAGCACGGTCCCGAGCACCTTCGTCAGCGCCGCCGCCGACCTGAGCGACACGGCCGCCGCGCCCTCCACCCCTCGCGGTCGACGTGGCGCGTCTCACGTCGTCGTGACGGCGGCGGGTCGGAGCGGCGTAGCCTGCGGCCATGACGACGGACGAGCGCGGGTGGACGACGGTGGACTCGGAGCAGGCGCTGACGGACCTGCTGGGGGAGCCGGCGGCCCGGGCCCGCGACAAGGGCCGCACCCGGCTGACCGACGCCGACCGGGCGTGGCTGGCCGCGAGCCCGTTCTGCGTGCTGGCGACGTCCGGGGCCGGTGGCTGCGACGCCTCGCCGAAGGGCGATCCCGCCGGCCGTCTGGTCCACGTGCTCGACGACCGGACGATCGCGCTCGCCGAGCGGCCGGGCAACCGGCGCGCCGACGGGTACCGCAACCTGCTGCAGGACCCGCACGTCGGCCTGATCTTCGTCATCCCGGGGCGGGGCGACACGCTACGGGTCAACGGGCGGGCGACGCTGGTCAGCGACGCGCCGTTCCTGGACGAGATGCGGGTGCAGGACCGCCGACCGGTCATGGCGATGGTGGTCGACGTGCAGGAGGTCTTCTTCCACTGCGCGAAGGCGTTCATGCGCTCGCGGCTGTGGGAGCCGGAGACCTGGGACCCCGAGGCGCACGTGCCCCGCCGGGCCGTGCTCGCGTCGCAGCTCGAGCCGACCGGCCAGACGCTGGACGAGCTCGACCGCTACTACGCGCCCGAGCAGTACGCCCAGGGCCTGTACGCCTGAGCCGGTCGGCTCAGGCGCGCGCCTCCGCGTCGGCGACGATCGAGGGGTAGCGCTCGGCCATCCGGCCGGCGAGCGCCTGCGCCGCCTTGAGCGGACGCACCATGACCATGAACTCGGTGACACGCCCCTCGTCGTCGAGCGTCAGGAAGTCGCAGCCGGTCAGCTCGAGCCCGTCGACGGTGGCCTCGAAGACGTACGCGTGCTCGTGACCGTCCTGCAGCTGGCGGACGTACCGGAAGTCCTGGAAGACCTCGACGACGGCGCGCAGGATCGCGCTGGTGATCGGCTTGCCCGGGTACGGCGTGTGGGCCACCGGGCTGCGGAACACGACGTCGTCGGCCAGCAGCCGGTCGACGGCGTCCATGTCGTGGGCCTCGACGGCCTCGCGGAAGGTGGTCACGGCGGTCCTCCTCGGATCGGGTCACGCCGAGGCTAGGGGAGGGTCAGGTCAGGACGTCCTGGTCGGGCGTCACCATCGGCTCGCGCAGGCCACCGCGCTGGGCGGCGGCACCGGCCGTCACCACCAGGGCCACGCCCAGCACCTGCAGGACGCCGGGCTGCTGGCCCAGCACGACGAGCCCGAGCAGGGCCCCGATGGCCGGCTCCAGCGCCATGAGCGTGCCGAACGCCAGCGGGGTCATGCGGCGCAGGGCGAGCATCTCCAGCGCGAACGGCAGGCAGGGCAGCAGCAGGGCCAGCCCGAGCGCCGTGGCCACGATGCCGGGGGAGAGGTGCCCGGCAGCCTGCGGGACGCCGACGACCGCGGCGGTGAGGGCGGCGACGGGGATCGTGAACGCGAGCCCGTCGACGCCGGCGAACCGGTCGCCCACGTGCTGGGTCAGCAGGATGTAGCAGGCCCAGCCGACCGCGCCGAGCGCCGCGAACCCGACGCCGGCGGGGTCGACGTCGCCGTGCCAGGGCTCGGTCAGCAGGACCACGCCGGCGAGCGCGAGCAGGGGGAGGAGCAGGCCGCGACGGCTCCCGCTGCGGACCGCCGCGACGGTCAGGGGGCCGAGGAACTCGATCGCCACCGCCGTGCCCAGGTCGATCCGGTCGAGGGCGGCCAGGAACGACAGCGTCATGAGACCCGTCGCCACGCCCAGGCCGAGCACGACGGGCAGGTCCGCCCGGCGCAGGGAGCGCACGGAGGGGCGCACGAGGACGACGAACACCAGCGCGCCCATGGTGAGCCGGAGCCACGCGGTGCCGGCCGGGCCGACGTCGTCGATCAGGCCGACCGACAGCGCGGAGCCGAGCTGCACCGAGAACATGGCGAGCAGCGCCATCGACCACGGCGGGACGGCCAGGTGAGTGCGGTGCCGGTCAGCCACGAGGGTCCCTGCTCCCCGGACGAGAGCCGACGCCGGGCTCCAGGATCGTCATGGAGAAGCGCACCGGGGCGTCGCCGGCGTTGACGTAGGCGTGCTCCACGTCCCCTCGGAAGCTGAGCGCGTCCCCGGCGGCGAGCAGGGTCGTGTCGTCGCCGACGCGCACCTGCAGCTCACCCTCGTGGACGTGCAGGAGCTCGGCCGTGCCGCGCGAGTGCGCCTCGCTGACCTGTGACTCGCCGGCCTCGAGCGTCCAGTCCCACAGCTCGAGCACGTCCGGCGGCTCGGTGCCCGTGACGAGCACGCCGCGTCCGCCGTGCTCGCCGGTCCAGAGGGTGGCGCCCTCGCCGGCCCGGGTCACCTTCGGGCCGGTGCGGTGGGCGGGCTCGACGAGCGAGGGGAGTCCGATGCCGAGGGCGTCGCTGAGCGCCAGCAGGGTCGAGACGCTGGGGTTCGTCGCGCCCTGCTCGACGTTGACCAGGGCGCGGCGGCTGAGACCGGCCTGCTCGGCGAGCTGGTCGAGCGTCCATCCCTGCGCGGTGCGGGCGACGCGCACGCGGTCGCCGATCAGCGCGGCAAGCTCGGCGGCGGAGGAGTCCATGCGAGCAGCATAGTGCACTGAACTGCACGATAGGGAAGTGGCACGCTCGAGAACGCCGTGGGAGCCGTCGAGGTCGACCCATGTCCAGGAGCCGCCGACCGGCCTAGATTGGACTGGGCCGGCTCGACAGCAGGAGGCGCCATGACGGACGATCCGCCCCGCACCGCACCACGCGTCACCGCGACGTTCTTCGCCAGCGGCCGCTCCGTGCTGACCGTCGACGGCGTCTCGCAGCGACATCCGTGCCCGAGGGACGTCCTGGAGCGGGTCGTCGCGCTGGCTCGTCGTCAGGCGTCCCGCGTCGTCGTCGTGCGGGTGCTCACCGTCGACGGGACGCGCATCCGGCTCGTGGCGGCCGCGGACGGCACGTTCCGCGACGAGACGTGCCCGGCGCAGGCGTACGACGCCGGCGAGCTGTCGGCGCTCGTCCTGGCGCTCGCTGCGCTGGACGACGAGCCGGACGCGTCACCGGTGCGGCGGCGCGATCCGCGCGGCAGCGTGCTCGTGCCCGATCCGCTGCTGTCGTTGCCGCCGTGGTGACCGTCGAGGGGAGCGCTGGTCGGCCGCCCAGGTCGACCTGAAGATGCACAAGTTGACATAATGTGCATTATCGGACAAGTGGGTACGGGTCTCCGGAAGGGGCGCCAGCACCGCCTGAGCGCTTCCTAGAGCCTCAGCGCCGTCCGTACCAGCGAGGCGACGCCGGCGGAGCGGCTGTGCGGCGGCCAGGCGATCACCGTCGTGACGCGGGGTGCGTCCGAGATCGGGACGGCGACGATGCCGTCGCGCAGCAGCGACCGCGCGGACTCCGGCAGCACGACGCAGGTGCGTCCGAGCGCGACGAGCTGCAGCAGCTGGGTGTGGTCGCGGACCTCGGGTCCGTCGCCGTCGGGATACGTGCCGTCCGGACGCGGCCAGCGCGCCGGCGGCGGGTCGGTCAGGGCGTCCACCTCGGCGGTCGTGACGCTCGCGCGGCCGGTCCAGTCGTGCCCTGCGGGCAGCAGCACCATCTGGACCTCCTCGGCGAGAACCTCGACGTCCAGGCCGCTGACGGAGTCGTGCGGCAGGTGCAGCAGCGCCACGTCGGCCCGTCCGTCGCGGAGCATCGGTCCCTGCTCACCGATGCCGCACAGCTGCACGTCCACGGCGACAGCGTCGGGCTCCGCCGCGTAGGCGTCGAGCAGCTTGGCGAGCAGCTCGCTGGACGCTCCCGACTTCGTCACGAGCACCAGGCTCGCCGACTGGCCGGTACCGGCTCGGCCGACTCGTCGGGTGCGTCGCTCGGCGGCCTCGACGGCCGACAGCGCGGCGCGGGCCTCGCGCAGCAGCAGCTGGCCGGCCTCCGTGAGGGACGTCGTCCGGCTCGACCTCTCCAGCAGCACCGTGCCGAGCCGGCGCTCGAGCTGAGCGATCGCCCGTGACAGCGGCGGCTGGGCGATGCCGAGGCGTTCGGCCGCGCGTCCGAAGTGCAGCTCCTCGGCGACGGCGACGAAGTACCTGAGCTCCCGCGTCTCCATGGTCACGACCGTACGCCGGTCCCCTGCTGGACCGATACCCGCGGGGTATGGATGCCCACCGAGACGGTGTTGGGGTGCGCGGTGCCCGGGCCGGACGATCGAGCCATGAACGAGAAGACGACCGCGCTGGTCACCGGCGCGAACAAGGGAATCGGCTACGAGATCGCGCTGGGACTGGGCCGGCACGGGATGCGCGTGGGGGTGGGTGCTCGTGACGCGGGGCGGCGTGAGGACGCCGTCGCACGGCTCCGCGAGGACGGGGTCGACGCCTTCGGGGTCGCCCTGGACGTCACCGACGCGGACTCCGTCGCCTCCGCCGCCCGACAGCTCCAGGACGAGGAAGGACGCCTGGACGTGCTGGTCAACAACGCCGGGGTCACCGGTTCGATGCCCCAGGCGCCGACCCTCGCCTCGCCGGACAACCTGCGTGCCGTGCTGGAGACCAACGTCATCGGTGTCGTCGCCCTCACGAACGCCCTGCTCCCCCTGCTCCGTCGGTCGCCGTCGCCACGCATCGTGAACGTGTCCAGCAGCGTCGGCTCGTTGACCCGGCAGAGCCAGGACGGCGGCGACACGGGCCCGCTCTCGGCGGTCTACTCCCCCTCGAAGACGTACCTCAACGCCATCACGCTGCAGTACGCCAAGGAGCTCGCCGACACGAACGTGCTCATCAACCTGGCGTGCCCCGGGTTCGTGGCCACGGACCTCAACGGCTTCCGCGGTCACCGCACGCCCGCGCAGGGAGCAGCGACGCCCATCCGCCTGGCGACGCTGCCCGACGGCGGCCCGAGCGGCGGGTTCTTCGAGGACGCCGGCCCGGTCCCCTGGTGAAGCCCACGGGCGCACGTCGCCGGAGGCCCACCGGCCCCGAGGGTGCCGGCGCGGTCAGGCGTCGACGTAGGCCGCCAGGTGCTGGCCGGTCAGGGTCGCTCGCTGGGCCACGAGGTCGGCGGGCGGGCCCTCGAAGACGACCTCGCCGCCGTCGTGGCCCGCGCCCGGTCCGAGGTCGATGATCCAGTCGGCGTGGGCCATGACGGCCTGGTGGTGCTCGACGACGATGACGGACGTGCCGGCGTCGACCAGGCGGTCGAGCAGCGCGAGCAGCTGCTCGACGTCGGCCAGGTGCAGGCCCGTGGTCGGCTCGTCGAGTACCAGCACCCCGCTCCCCTCGCCCATCTGCACCGCGAGCTTGAGCCGCTGACGCTCGCCGCCGGACAGCGTCGTCAGCGGCTGGCCGAGCGTGACGTAGCCCAGGCCCACGCCGGAGAGCCGCTCCAGGATCTTGGCCGCGGCCGGCACCCGCGACTCCCCCTCGGCGAAGAAGCGAGCGGCCTCGTCGACCGGCATCGCCAGCACCTCGGCGATGTTGCGGCCGCCGAACGTCAGCTCGAGCACCGCGGCCTGGAAGCGGCGGCCCTCGCACTCCTCGCACGGTGCCGCGACGCCGGCCATCATCGCCAGGTCGGTGTAGACGACGCCCGCGCCGTTGCAGACCGGGCAGGCGCCCTCGGAGTTCGCGCTGAACAGGCCGGGCTTGACGCCGTTGGCCTTGGCGAACGCCTTGCGCACCTGCTCGAGCAGGCCCGAGTAGGTGGCCGGGTTGCTGCGGCGCGACCCCTTGATCGCACCCTGGTCGACCGCGACCACGTCGTCGCGGGACGCGACGGAGCCGTGCACGAGCGAGCTCTTGCCCGACCCGGCCACGCCCGTCACCACGACGAGCACGCCCAGCGGCACGTCGACGTCGACGTCGCGCAGGTTGTTGGACGAGGCGCCACGGACCTCCAGGACGCCGGTGGGCGTGCGCACCTCGGGCTTGAGCCGCGAGCGGTCGTCCAGGTGACGCCCCGTGACGGTGTCGGCCCGGCGCAGGTCGTCGACGGTGCCCTCGAAGCAGACCTCGCCGCCGCCGGAGCCCGCCGCCGGGCCCAGGTCGACGACGTGGTCGGCGATCGCGATCGTCTCGGGCTTGTGCTCGACGACGAGCACGGTGTTGCCCTTGTCGCGCAGCTGCAGCAGCAGGGCGTTCATCCGGTCGATGTCGTGCGGGTGCAGCCCGACCGTCGGCTCGTCGAAGACGTACGTGACGTCGGTGAGCGACGAGCCGAGATGCCGGATCATCTTGGTGCGCTGCGCCTCGCCGCCCGACAGCGTGCCGGCCGGACGGTCGAGCGAGAGGTAGCCCAGCCCGATCGCCACGAACGAGTCGAGCAGGTGGCTCAGGCCGGCCAGCAGCGGCGCGACGGACGGCTCGTCGAGGTCGCGCACCCAGGCGGCCAGGTCGGTGATCTGCATGGCGCACAGGTCGGCGATGTTCCGGCCGCGGATGCGTGACGACAGGGCCTCGGGACTCAGCCGGGTGCCGCCGCAGTCCGGACAGGCGGTGAACGTGATCGCACGATCGACGAAGCGGCGCACGTGGGGCTGCATCGCCTCGACGTCCTTGGACAGGAAGGTCTTGCGGATCTGCGGCACGAGCCCCATGTAGGTGACGTTGATGCCGTCGATCTTGATCTTGGTCGCCTCGCGGTGCAGCAGGTCGTCCATCTCGGTGGCGGTGAACTCCCCCACCGGCTTGTCGGGGTCGAACCACCCGCAGCCGCGGTAGATGCGTCCGTACCAGCCGTCCATCGTGTAGCCGGGCACCGTGATGGCGCCCTCGTTGAGCGACCTCGACGCGTCGAACAGGGCGCTCAGGTCGAAGTCCTGCACGTGCCCGGTCCCCTCGCACCGCGGGCACATGCCGCCCAGGCGGTGGAAGTTCGCCTTCTCGGCCTTGGTGCGGCCACCCTTCTCGATCGTGATCGCGCCGCTGGCCCGCACCGACGGGACGTTGAACGAGTACGCGTTGGGTGAGCCGATCTGCGGGTCGCCGAGCCGGCTGAACAGGATGCGCAGCATGGCGTTGGCGTCGGTGGCAGTGCCGACCGTCGAGCGCGGGTTCGCGCCCATGCGCTCCTGGTCGACGATGATCGCCGTCGTCAGGCCCTCGAGCAGGTCGACCTCCGGACGGGCCAGCGTCGGCATGAACCCCTGCACGAAGGCGCTGTACGTCTCGTTGATCAGCCGCTGCGACTCCGCGGCCACCGTGCCGAACACCAGCGAGCTCTTGCCCGAGCCCGAGACGCCGGTGAAGACGGTGAGCCGGCGCTTGGGCAGGTCGAGGCTCACGTCGCGCAGGTTGTTGACCCGGGCGCCGCGCACCCGGATGAGGTCGTGGGCGTCGGCGGCGTGCGGCGCGGACGGGTCGGCGGTCTGGGTCATGGCCTGCCTCTCGGGAGCGGACGTCGCAGGCATCCTCGCAGGCCCGGGTGACAGCCGGGGCGAGTCCGACGGGACCGCGGCTCAGGTTCGCGCGCGACCGTCCGATCGTCCCAGGAGGTCCGGACACGGCGCCGACGTCGGACGGGGCCGGTAGGGTCGACGTGTCGACACCGCGACCGGGCGGTGTCCAGAGGGGAACGGACGAGCGACATGGACGAGGTGGACGAGCGCCGCGCGCGCAACACGGTCCGCTGGTCCTCCATGCTCGTCGACAACCTGCTCCAGCTCGAGCCCGGCGACCCCGACGCCGTCCACGTCGCCCGCGACCTGGTCTCGGCCCGTCACGAGGTCGACGAGCTGCAGGCCGCCCACCCGTCCGCGCCGTGGGCCCCGACCGCCGTCGGGCTGCTGAGCACCGCCGCCGGACGCGCCGAGGCCATCCTGCGGTCGCGCCACGGCCTCACCGACGCCGACCTCGACCGGCTCGGCCTGCTCCCCCTGGTCGACGCCGGCGTGCCGGCGGCCGGCAACGAGGCCTAGCCGCGCGGCCGGCGCCAGTAGCCGGCGATGTCGCACGTCCCCCGCGCGAACCCGTGCTGGCGCGCCCACACACGCACCGGCTTGAGCACGCTCGCCTCCCCCGCGGCCCACAGGTACGTGGGAACGCCCTCGGGCAGCGTCAGCGACTCCAGGTGGCGCCCGAGCGTGCCGAGGTCGTAGCCGGGCTCGTCCTCGTGGAACCAGGTCAGCTGCACCCCGTCCCGCACCGCCAGCGGCTGCTCGTCCGCCGCGCCGGGCACCGCGACGGCGACCTGGGCGGTCGTCGACGGTCCGAGCTCCTCGAGCCAGCGCGCCACGGCGGGCAGCGCGGTGTGGTCGGCGAGCAGGACGTGGTGGCCGAACGCGTCCGGCAGCAGGTAGGTCGGTCGCGGACCGGTGATCCACACGTCGGTGCCCGGCACGACGCGCTGCGCCCAGTCCGAGGCCAGCCCGCCCTCGTGCACGACGAAGTCGATCCAGACCTCGCCGGCCGCGTGGTCGAGCCGGCGGATCGTGTACTCGCGGGTCTCGGGGAACGGGCGGGGCCACTCCAGCCCCTTCTCCCCCACCGTCGGCAGCCGGACCGAGCCGTCCTCGTCGGGGAAGATGATCTTCACGTGCTCGTCCGGCGTCCGGGGCTCCAGCGCGGCGACCTCGTCGCCGCCCAGCACGAGCCGGACCATCCGCGGGGTCACCTGCTCGCGCCGCAGCAGCCGCAGCCCGTGCACCGACGGCTCACGGTCCAGGTGCTCGGCGCGGGGGCCGTCGGGCGTGGTCACGGGCTTCCTCCAGGACGTCGTCGGGTGCGACCAGCAGGCTAGCCGCTGGCCTCCGGACCGGCCCTCGCGCCCGGGCTGCGACGGGGAGGCGGCGCCGCTCGGACGTTGCGGACCGTTGCGGGTTCGGCGGGTTCCCGTTGCGCGCTGCACCCGTTCCGTGACGTTTCGGTGTGACCGGGCTTACGTTGCCGAGACAGTCCAGATCCAGGGGGGATCCACATGCGACGAACCATCGCCGTAGCCACGACCGTGGCAGTCATGGCCGCGCTGTCGGCCGGCACGCCTGCTCTCGCCCACGGCGGCAAGAGCCATCAGGACCGCGAGCTGGGCACCAGGCTCGCCCGCGCGGTCACCGTCGACGGGGTGCTCAAGCACGCCCGCGCCTTCCAGCGCATCGCCGACCGCAACGACGGCAACCGCGCCTCCGGCCTGCCCGGCTACGACGCATCCGCCGACTACGTGGCCACCCGCCTCGAGCGCGCCGGCTACGAGGTCACGCGCCAGACGTTCACCTTCCCGTTCTGGCGCGACGTGGCTCCGCCGACGCTCGCCCAGACCGCGCCCGGCTCGGTCGACTACGAGACCGGGTCGTTCACCTACTCCGGCAGCGGGGACGTGACCGGAGCCGTCGTGCCGGTCGACCTGACGCTCCCGCCCACGCCCGAGCCGAGCAGCACGTCCGGCTGCGAGGCCGCCGACTTCACGCCGGCCCCCGCCGCTCCCACGGTCGCGCTCGTCCAGCGCGGCTCGTGCGACTTCGCGGTGAAGGTCGCGAACGCGGTCGCCGCCGGCTACGACGCGGTGATCATCTTCAACGAGGGCAATCCCGGCCGCACCGACCTCACGACCGGCACGCTCGGTGCCCCGGTGACGGTGCCCGTCGTCGGGCTGTCGTTCGCCGACGGATCCGCCCTGGCGCAGACCGCCGGCGCCCAGGTGCGCGTGACGACCCAGACCGAGACCGACCTGCAGCGCGAGACCGAGAACGTCATCGCCGACCTGCCGGCCCGCCACCACGGCCAGGGTCACCACGGCTCGCACGGCTCGAAGGGCTCGAAGGGCTCGAAGGGCAAGGGGCACGACCGCAGCCAGCGGTTCGCCGAGGACGAGGTCGTCGTCGTGGGCGCCCACCTCGACAGCGTCACCGAGGGCCCGGGCATCAACGACAACGGGTCGGGCTCGGCCACGATCCTCGAGATCGCCGAGGAGCTCTCCGACCAGGGCTTCCGTGACCTGCGTCGTCCCGTCCGGTTCGCGTTCTGGGGCGCCGAGGAGGCCGGCTTGCTCGGTTCGGAGCACTACGTCGCGTCGCTGAGCCCGGACGAGCTGGCCTCGATCCACGCCAACCTCAACTTCGACATGCTCGGCTCGCCGAACTACGTCCGCTTCGTCTACGACGGCGACGGGTCGGAGGGCGGCGAGGCCGGACCGGAGGGCTCGGCCCAGATCGAGGAGGTCTTCACCGACTACTTCGACCGGCGCGGCCTGGCCTCGGAGCCCACCGACTTCGACGGACGGTCCGACTACGGCCCGTTCATCGCGGCCGGCATCCCGGCGGGCGGGCTGTTCAGCGGCGCCGAGGGCGTCAAGACGCCCGAGCAGGCGGCGGTCTACGGCGGCACGGCGGGCGAGGCGTACGACGCCTGCTACCACTCGGCGTGCGACGACCTGTCGAACCTGAGCAACCGGGCGCTGTCCGAGCTCGGGGACGCCGCGGCGTTCGCCACCGGGACGCTGCTGACGTCGCGGGACGGCTTCAGCCGGGACGACCGCCCGCGCGGCCACCACGGCAAGAAGCAGCACCGCGACCGCACGTGGCGGTCGGCCGAGCACGGCCCGCGTCGCTGACGCACCGACGAGCGTCCGGTCCCGCGTCCGTCCCGGGGCCGGACGCTCGCGTGCGGGTGCCCGGTCCCGGCCGCGGGGGCATGATGGCCGCATGCGTCTCACCCGTCACGGTCACGCCTGCCTGCTCGTCGAGACCGGCGGGGCCCACGTGCTGGTCGATCCCGGTGTCTTCAGTCCCGACGCGGCCTTCGCCCTCGAGGGCCTGGACGCCGTCGTGGTCACCCATCAGCACCCCGACCACGTCGACGACGACCGCCTGCCCGGGCTGCTCGCGCTCAACCCCGACGCGGTCCTGCTGGCCGAGCCGCAGGTGCAGGAGAAGCTGGGCGACGCCTGGACACCCACCGCGCACGGCCGCTCGGTGACCGTGCGCGGGGCGACGCTGACCGGCGTCGGCGAGCTGCACGCCGTCATCGCCGCGCAGCTCCCCCGCGTCGGCAACGTCGGCGTGCTGGTGTCCGCGCCCGGCGAGCCGACCCTGTTCCACCCGGGCGACTCCTACGCCGTCGCGCCCGAGGACGTGGACGTGCTGGCCCTCCCGCTCAGCGCGCCGTGGACGAAGGTGTCGGAGACGATCGACTTCCTGCAGCGCGTCGCCCCGCGGACCTACCTGCCCGTGCACGACGCGACGATCGCGCCGCCGGCGTACGACATCTACTGGAACCACACCGCTACCCTGGGCGGGGTGGCCGACGCCCGCCGGCTCGCGCCGGACGAGTCCACGCAGGTGTGACACGCGCGTCATCGGCTGAGCCTGGACTTATCTCATGACTGAGATACCGTGGTGGTCATGGATCACACCGGGGACAACGATTATCTCATGAGGATCGGGTCGCTCATCCGCGACGCCCGTCAGCACAGCGGCCTCACCCAGGCGCAGCTCGCGACCGAGCTGAAGACCAGCCAGAGCGCGATCAACCGCATCGAGAAGGGTCAGCAGAACCTGACCCTGGACATGCTCGCCCGCATCGGCGCCGCCCTCGACTCCGAGCTCGTCAGCGTCGGCACGTCCGGCCCCAGCCACCTGCGGGTGGCCGGCGGCACGACCCTGTCGGGCGCCATCGACGTGAAGTCCAGCAAGAACGCGGGCGTCGCGCTGCTGTGCGCCGCCCTGCTCAACGAGGGCCGCACGGTGCTGCGCAAGGTCGCCCGCATCGAGGAGGTCAACCGCCTGCTCGAGGTGCTTGAGTCCATCGGCGTGAAGACCCGCTGGATGAACGACGAGAACGACCTCGAGCTCGTCGCGCCCGAGCGCCTCGACCTGGCCGCGATGGACGAGCACGCCGCCCGCCGCACGCGCAGCATCATCATGTTCCTCGGCCCGCTCATGCAGCGCTACGACGACTTCGAGCTGCCGTACGCCGGTGGCTGCGACCTCGGCACCCGCACGGTCGAGCCGCACATGACCGCGCTGCGTCCGTTCGGCCTCAAGGTCGTCGCCACCGAGGGCAGCTACCACGCCTCCACCGCCCAGGGCGTCGGCCCGGAGCGTCCGATCGTGCTCACCGAGCGCGGCGACACCGTCACCGAGAACGCGCTGCTGGCCGCGGCCCGCTACGACGGCGTCACCGTCATCCGCAACGCGAGCCCCAACTACATGGTCCAGGACCTGTGCTTCTTCCTGACCAAGCTGGGCGTCCAAATCGAGGGCATCGGCACCACGACGCTGCGGGTCACCGGCAAGCCGCGCATCAACGTCGACGTCGACTACGCGCCGAGCGAGGACCCGATCGAGGCCATGAGCCTCATCGCGGCCGCGATCGTCACGAAGTCGAGCATCACCGTGCGCCGCGTCCCGATCGAGTTCATGGAGATCGAGCTCGCGCTGCTGGAGGAGATGGGCTTCCAGTACGACCGCTCCCCCGAGTACGCGGCCGAGAACGAGCGCACGCGCCTGGTCGACATCACGACCTACCCGTCCACGCTCAAGGCGCCGATCGACAAGATCCACCCGATGCCGTTCCCGGGCCTGAACATCGACAACCTGCCGTTCTTCGCGGTCATCGCGGCGACGGCCGAGGGCCAGACCCTGCTGCACGACTGGGTCTACGAGAACCGGGCGATCTACCTGACCGAGCTCAACAAGCTCGGTGCCCAGGTGAAGCTGCTCGACCCGCACCGCGTCCTCATCGAGGGCCCGACGCACTGGAGCGGCGCCGAGCTGGTGTGCCCGCCCGCGCTCCGTCCGGCGGTCGTCATCCTCATCGCGATGCTCGCGGCCAAGGGCACGTCGGTGCTGCGCAGCGTCTACGTGATCAACCGCGGCTACGAGGACCTGGCCGAGCGGCTCAACGCGCTCGGCGCCAGCATCGAGACCTTCCGCGACATCTGAGCGGCTAGGTCAGGGTGGCGAGCACCAGCCCGTCGCCCTCGTCCTGCCGCAGCCGCAGCGCCGCCCCGGTGACGTCCACGGACGTCCCGGGGCGGCGCTGCACCCGCAGGACGTGGTCGCCGAGGCGCACGGTCGTGGCGTCGTCGGAGTCCTCGGGCTCGGGCCGGACGACGCCGGGCACCTCGAGCCCTGGCGCGCCGTCGCCTCGCACGGAGGCGGAGCCGGGCAGCGGACGGGTGCCGTCCGACGTCGCCAGCTCCTGGTCGGCCTCGCGTCCCGCCCCGGCGATCGTGGTGGCCAGGACGCGCATGTGGACGGGGTCGGCGCAGGCGTCGTACACCCAGCGGGGGCCGAGCACGGAGTGCTCCATCGTGCCGACCAGCGCCGCCTCCGCGCCCTCGAGCGGCGCCGCGCGGTAGGTCAGCGGCACCTGGACGAGCGGTCCGTCGCCGCCGCGCAGCAGGAATGTCTCCATGCCCACCTCGCCGTCCGGGTCGTCGAACCGGAACGTGGCCACCTTGGTCAGCGCCGACGCGTCGCCCCGCCACCAGGGGCGGCCCGGGAGCCACCCGGCCAGCAGCTCGAGCTTGCCCGGACTCAGCGTCGCGTCGTGGATGAGTGCCATGGCGCGAGCCTAGGCGTGGCGCGGGCCAGGCGGCCCGGGCCGTGCCCTAGCGTGACCTGCGTGACACTCCCCCGCGTCCACCCCTACCTCGACGTCGACGGGCCGATCGCCTTCGCCCACCGTGGCGGGGCCGCGATGGCCGGCAACGAGGGGCTGGAGAACACCCTCGCCGCGCTCCGGCGCGCCGTCGACCTCGGCTACCGCTACCTGGAGACCGACGTCCGGGCCACGCAGGACGGCGTGGTGTACCTGTGCCACGACGCCGACCTGCTGCGGCTGGCCGGCGCCGAGCGCCCGATCGCGAGCATGCTGGAGGCCGAGTTGCGTGAGCTGCGCGTCGGCGACGCCGAGCCGTTCGTCCGGCTCGAGGACGCCCTCACGGCCCTGCCCGACGCCCGCTTCAACATCGACCTCAAGTCCGACGACGTCGTCGACCCGGCCCTCGCCCTGCTCGACCGGCACGACGCCTACGACCGGGTGTGCCTCGGGTCGTTCTCGACCGAGCGCATCCAGCGGGTGCGCGCCGCCCGGCCGCAGGCGCTCACGTCGTTCGCCAGCACCGAGGTCGCGACGTTCGTGCTGGCCCCGATACGCCGGTGGCGCGAGCGGCCCGTCCGGCGGGGCGCCCGCTGCCTGCAGGTGCCCCGCACCCGCGGGCCGCTCACCGTCGTGACCCGCCGGTTCGTGGAGCGGGCGCACGCCGCCGGCTGCGTCGTGCACGTCTGGACGATCGACGACCCGGCCGAGATGCGCGCGCTGCTCGACCTCGGCGTGGACGGCCTCGTGACCGACCGGCCCGACCTGCTCAAGGACGTCCTGCTCGAGCGGGGCCAGTGGAAGGACGCCGCATGACCACCCTCTCCCCCAAGCCGACGATCACCCGCGAGCAGCGGGCCTGGTTCTTCTACGACTGGGCCAACAGCGGCTACTGGACGACGACGGCCACGGTGCTGTTCTCGCCGTACCTCACCAGCGTCGCCGAGCAGGCCGCCTGCGGGTACGCCGGCACGTCCGACCGGCCCTGCCGCGAGGACGTCGACGTGCTCGGCTTCCTGAGCCTCTCGGCCGGCTCGCTGGTCTTCTACGTCATCACCTTCACGACGCTGCTGTCGGCGCTCCTGCTGCCGGTCGTGGGCGTGCTGGCCGACCGCACCGAGTCCAAGCGCAAGCTGCTCGCCGGCATCGGCTGGACCGGCAGCGTCTTCGCCGCGGCCATGTTCCTGGTCACCGGGTCGAGCTGGGAGCTCGGCGCCCTCCTGCTCATCGGGGCCAACCTGTGCTTCGCGTCCTCGATCGTGGTCTACGACGCGATCCTGGTCGACATCGCGCCGCCCGACGACCGCGACCGCATCTCCTCGCGCGGCTGGGCGCTGGGCTACCTGGGCGGCGCCATCCTGCTCGCGGTGAACCTGGCCGTCGTCACCATGCACGACGCGCTCGGCATGACGACGCAGGAGGCCGTCCGGGTCTCGATGCTGAGCGCCGCGATCTGGTGGGCCGGGTTCACGATCATCCCGTTCCGCGGCCTCAAGGACCACCCGCCGCGGGCCGTGGTCGACCCCGAGGCCGGCACGGCGACCGTCCGCGGCAGCTTCGTGCAGCTCTGGACGACGCTGCGCGGCCTGCGTGCGTACCCGCAGACCATGCTCTTCCTGGCCGCGTACCTGTTCTTCAACGACGGCATCCAGACCGTCATCTCGGCCTCCTCGGTGTACGGGGAGAAGGAGCTGGGCTTCGACACCAACGTCCTCATGGCCACGATCCTGCTCGTGCAGTTCGTCGCCTTCGGCGGCGCGCTGCTGTTCGGCCGGGTCGCCGCCCGCATCGGCGCCCGGCGGACGATCCTGGGCGGCCTGGCGGTGTGGATCCTCATCGTCTGCGCGGGCTACGTGCTGCCCGCGGGCCAGATCGTCCCGTTCCTGGTCATGGCCGCCGGCATCGGCCTGGTCATGGGCGGCACGCAGGCGCTCTCGCGCTCGTTCTTCAGCCAGCTCATCCCGCCCGGCCGCGAGGCGGAGTACTTCAGCCTCTACCAGGCCTGCGAGCGCGGGACGAGCTGGTTCGGCACCCTCGTGTTCGCCGTCGTCCACCAGATGACCGGCTCGTACCGGCCGGCGATCCTGGCGCTCATCGTGTTCTTCGTCGTCGGCGGCGCCCTGCTGCTCAAGGTCGATCCGCGTCGCGGAGTTCGGGAGGCGGGCAACGCCGAGCCTGCCGTACTGTGAAATCTCGGGGACACCTTCACCCCCTTCGGGGAATCTCACGAGGCCCTCGGACGTTCACACTGACGTAACGGACGAAGGAGTTGAGCACGCATGGCAGAGCGCGCACTACGGGGAGCGCGTCTCGGAACCCAGAGCTTCGAGGACGAGCGCGGTGTCGAGATGGCGCCCCGACAGCAGATCGAGTACGTGCTGCCCGACGGCGGCACGTTCACCGTCACCATGTCCGTCGAGGCCGAGGTGCCCGACGAGTGGGAGGACCCCAAGACCGGGGTCATGGCCCGTCGCAAGGACGCCGGCGAGCCCGAGGCCAAGGACGAGAAGGCCGCACGCACGCACTGGGACATGCTGCTCGAGCGTCGCTCCGTCGACGAGCTCGAGGAGATCCTGACCGAGCGGCTGGAGATGCTCCGCGCCGGTGAGATCGGCCCGCCGCACCTGCACCGCGGCACCAAGAAGAAGCCCGCCTAGGAACGCGGCGGCGTCCGCTCTCCCCCGGCGACGTCGACCGTGCGCGAGGCCCCGGCCACCGGCCGGGGCCTTCGTGCGTCCCGGGCCTAGCGGCGGCGCGGGGCGCGGCCGACGAACCCGACCACGCCGAGCGCCACGAGGAGCCAGCCGATCTCGCGACCCCAGCGGACGCCCGCCGTCTGCTCGGTCGCGAGCGGCACCGACGCGCTGAGCGTGGCGGGCTGCTGGCGCGGCGCGACGTCCACCACGTCGCCGTGGGCGTCCACGATGCCGCTGACGCCGTTCGTCGAGGGCACCAGCACCCAGCGTCCGGTCTCGATGGCCCGGAGCCGGGAGATCTTGAACTGCTGGTCCGGCTGCGCGGTGCCGGTGAAGGCGGCGTTGGACGTCTGCACGACCATCACCTCGGCGCCGCCCTCGACGTCGTCGCGGACGACGTCGTCGTAGGCGATGTCCCAGCAGATGGTGTCGCCGACCTCGGTGCCGCCGATGGTCAGCGCTCCCGGGTCCTCGCCGGCGACGAAGTCGCGCGGGATGTCGCGGTCGATGCGCGGCACGATCGAGCCCAGCTGCTGGCGGAACGGCACGTACTCGCCGTACGGCACCGGGCGGCGCTTCACGTACTTCTCCCCCGGCCCGTCCGCCGTCCACACCAGGCCGGCGTTGAGCGCGGTGGTGTCGGTGGGGCCGTCGAGGATGCCGCCGACGAGCAGCGGGGCGCCCAGGTCGGCGACGAGGTCGTCGAGCACCGCGGCGGCGTTCGCGTCCTGGAGCGGGTCGATGTCGGTGGCGTTCTCCGGCCACAGGACAACGTCCGGCTGCGGCACCCGGCCGGCGCGCACGTCGTCGGCCAGCCGGCGCGTCTCGGCGACGTGGAGGCCGAAGATCTCGCCGCGTGGCCAGGTCAGGAAGACGCCGGGCACGTCGCCTTGCACGAGCGAGAACTGGCGTGTCCCGCTGGGGCCGGCGACGCCGGTCGGCAGCACGGCGCACACGACGGTCGCCGCCGCGATCCCGGCCACGACGCCGACGGCCCGGCGGACGCTGAACGCGATGACCAGCGAGGCGAGGCCGGCCGACACCGCGAACAGCAGCGCGCTGGTGCCCGGCACGCCGAGGTAGCGGACGCTGGACTCGAACGGCGTGTCGATGGCGGTGTGGCCGAGCCGGCCCCACGGGAAGCCGCTGAACGGAACCCGACCGCGGAGCATCTCGACGCCGACCCACACGCCCGTGGCCCACAGCGCCCACCAGCGCAGGCGCATGGCGCGGCGCAGCCCGAGGGCGGCGAGGGCGAGGAACGGCACCTGGGCGAGGACGAGGGCGACGTACGCACCGTCGCTGACCGCACGCATCCACCAGATGAGGACGGCCATGAACGCCAGCCCGTAGAGGGCGCCGGCGGCGAGGGTGACCCGCGCGCGGCGCGGCTGCAGGTGGTGGACGACGACCAGGAGGCCGGCGACGCCGACGACCATCGCGTACGGGACGGCGAGCGGGTCGAAGGCCAGGGCCGACACGACGCCGGCGGCGGCACTCGCCACCAGGGCCACGGTCGTTCGCACGCGGTTACCGTACAGGGATCGTCCACGCCAAGAGCCCGGCCCCTTCGGACCGACATCGAACGAGCTGGAGGCCCGCGCGGTGCCGTTGTCTACTGGAGCCGGGGCCCTTGACGTCGTCCACCGCATGGGGCCCGGCGGGACCTGTCGGACGCAGTCCCCGGTCTTGGCGGGAGACCGGGAGGCTGCGTCGTGCCAGGGGCGCGGACGGTCCAGCGGCGGTTGGTGGACGGGACGACTCTTCCGGTCCGCGGGCCGGCCTGTCAAGCGATTCGGCCGAGCCCGGGACCTTCGGGTCAGGGAAGCCGGACGAGCTCGCGCGGACGCACGTTCAGCACCTCGAGCGCGCCGTCCTCGCCGATGACCGCGATGTCCTCGATGCGGGCCCCGTAGGAGCCCTCGACGTAGAAGCCGGGCTCGATCGAGAACGCCATGCCCGGCTCGAGGGCGAGGTCGTTGCCGGCGATGATGTACGGCTCCTCGTGGGTCTCCTGGCCGATGCCGTGGCCCGTGCGGTGCAGGAACAGCTCACCGATGCCCGCCTCGGTCATGAGGTCACGGCCGACGGCGTCGACCGACTCGGCGCTGACCCCGGCGCGTGCGTGCTCGCGCTGCGCGGCCTGCGCGGCGAGCAGCACCTCGTACTTGGCCAGGTAGTCGGCGGGCGGCTCTCCCCCGGCGACGTAGTTGCGGGTGGAGTCCGAGCAGTAGCCCTCGGGGGTCGTGCCGCCGAGGTCGACGACGACCGGCTCACCGGCGCCGATGACGCGGTCGGAGACCTCGTGGTGCGGGGACGCGCCGTTCGGGCCGGAGCCGACGATGACGAAGTCGACCGTCTCGTGGCCCTCCTCCAGGATCGCACGGGCGATGTCGGCGCCCACCTCGCGCTCGGTGCGCCCGACGCGCAGGAACTCGCCCATGCGGGCGTGCACCCGGTCGATCGCCTCGCCGGCGGCGCGGAGCGCGGCGACCTCGGCGGCGTCCTTGCGCATGCGCAGCTCGGTGAGCAGCGGGCCGGCCAGCACCTGGTCGGTGGTGGGCAGCGCCTCGCCGAGGGCGAAGACCCGCGAGGCCCACATCTGGTCGTCCAGCGCCACCGTGCCGGCAGCGTCGCCCACGATCGAGGCGACCAGCGCGAACGGGTCGTCGGACTCGTCCCACGTCGCGAGCTCGACGGACGTGCCGGAGTCCAGCGCGGCCTGCTTCTCCAGCCGCGGCACGACCAGCACGGGGTCGCCCGACGCGCGCACGACCAGGCAGGTCAGGCGCTCGAGCGGCTTGGCCGCGTACCCGGTGAGGTAGCGCAGGTCGGCTCCGGGGGTCACCAACAGGGCGTCGACGCCCTCGCGCTGCGCGAGGGCCTGGGCACGGTCGAGTCGAGAAGTCACGCGGCCACCCTACGGCCGCCCTCCTCACTAGACTCACGGCCATGCCGTCGCGCCCCCGCCTCCTCGCCCTCGACACCGCGAGCCTGTACTTCCGTGCCTTCTACGGCGTCCCGGACTCGCTCAAGGCGCCGGACGGCACGCCCGTCAACGCCGTGCGCGGGCTGCTCGACTTCGTCGCGACGCTCGCCGACGCGCACTCCCCCGACGTCGTCGTGGCGTGCTGGGACGACGCGTGGCGGCCGCAGTGGCGGGTCGACCTGCTGCCCACCTACAAGACGCACCGGCTCGCCGATCCCGAGGCGCCCGCCTCCGAGCAGGCCGAGGAGTCGCCCGAGGGGCTGGCGCCGCAGGTGCCGCTCATCCGCGAGGCGCTCGGGCTGCTGGGCATCCCCGTCGTGGGGGCGCCGGACGCGGAGGCCGACGACGTGCTGGGCACCTACGCGGTGTCGTGGGACGGCCCGGTCGACGTGGTCACCGGCGACCGCGACCTCTTCCAGCTCGTCGACGACGCCAAGCCCGTCCGGGTGCTCTACACGGCCCGCGGCGTCCGCCAGCACGACGTGGTCGACGAGGCGTGGGTGCGCGACAAGTACGGCATCGAGGCCGCCCAGTACGTCGACTACGCGGTCATGCGCGGCGACGCGTCCGACGGGCTGCCCGGCGTGGCCGGCATCGGAGAGAAGACGGCGGCGACGCTGCTCGGCACCTACCCGGACGTCCTGGCCATCGCGCAGGCCGCGCACGACGACGGCTCGACGCTCAAGCCGCGCGTGCGCCAGAGCCTGCGCGACTCGCTGGCCTACATCACGGCGGCCGTGGAGGTCGTCACCGTCAAGCCGGACCTGCCGAACCTGCCGCAGCCGGCCATGGCGCCGCCGGACCTGGACGGCTTCGCCACCTTCGCCGAGCGCTGGAACCTCGGCGGCTCCGCCCAGCGGGTGCTCACCGCCCTGGGCCACCCCACCGACGACTGACTCACCGTCCCGTTGAGTGTGACGTTCTGTCCGCGACACGCCGCGGATGGCGTGCAGAACGTCACGCTCAGCGCGAGGGCGACCCCTCGGCGGTGGTGAGGTCCCCCGGATCAGGCGGTGTCGACGACGCCGTGACGCAGCAGCGACACGGCCTCGCGGGCGGTCTTCCCCAGGTCGCCGGAACCGGCAGCGTCCGCCACCTGCGCGGTCAGGTCGATGAGCTGCTTGACCGAGCGGACGAAGTCGCCCGGGGCCACGTCGGCCTCGTAGAGCACCTCGTCGAGCTCGGCACCGGACGCCCAGCGGTACGCGGTGTGGGCGAAGCCGAAGTCCGGCGGGCGCAGGAAGCGCAGCCGGTGCTCGCGCTCGACCATCGCCAGCTCGCCGGCCAGCCGGTCCATGTCGACCGCGACCTCGCGCAGCCCGTCGCTCGGGAACCGCGGGGCGGGCGTGTCCTCGTTGGCCCGGCTGCTGAACGTCAGGCCGCTCAGCACCGCCGCCAGCTCCGCCGGGCCCAGCCCGTTCCACAGCCCCTGGCGCAGGCACTCGCTGATGAGCAGGTCGGACTCGCTGTAGAGCCGCTGCAGCCGCTGGCCCTCGTCGGTGACCGTGTCGCCCTCGAGGTAGCCGAGCGTCTCCAGCACCTCGCACACGCGGTCGAACTCGCGGGCCACGGTGTTGGTGCGCTGCTCGATCCGGCGGCGCTGGTTGGACGTGTCGCGGTCGAGCTTGAGGTGCCGCTCCGCCCACCGCGCGTGCGACTCCCGGTCGGGGCACTGGTGGCAGGGGTGGTCCTTCATGCGGCGGCGCAGCTCGGCGATCTCCGGGTCGTCGTGGCCGTCGCGTGCGGGCCGCGGACGCTGGCGGGTGCGCTGGTAGTCGGCATTGTCGGCCTGCAGGCGCAGCGTGTTGGCCAGGTCGCGCCGGGCCTGGGCGTTGCGCGCGTTGAACTGGCGCGGCACCCGCATGCGCAGCAGCGGCTCGGCCGGCACCGGGAAGTCGATCGTGCCCAGCCGCTTGGCGTGCCGCGACTCGGTCAGCACGAGCGGGCGCGGACCGTCGCGGTCGGCCGGGCTGGCCCCGTCGAGCACCACGGCCAGGCCGGAGAACTTGCCCCCCGGCACGTCGATGACGTCGCCGACCTTGAGCGCGAGCAGGGAGTCGACGACCTGCTCGCGTGCCTGCGCCTTGCGGCGGCGGGCGCCCTGGGCCTCGAGGTCGCTGATCTGGCGCCGGAGCCCCTGGTACTCCATGAAGTCGCCCAGGTGGCAGGTGGCGGCCTCGGCGTAGCCCTCCAGTGCCTCCTCGGCCTGGTGGATCTGGCGGGCCAGGCCGACCACCGAGCGGTCGGCCTGGAACTGGGCGAACGACTGCTCCAGCAGCTCCCGGGCCGACGAGCGTCCGACCTGGTGCACCAGGTTGACCGCCATGTTGTAGGACGGCTTGAAGCTCGACTTGAGGGGATACGTGCGGGTCGAGGCGAGGCCAGCCACCTGCCGCGGGTCGAGGCCGGGCTGGAACAGCACCACCCCGTGGCCCTCGACGTCGATGCCGCGGCGGCCCGCGCGCCCGGTCAGCTGGGTGTACTCCCCCGGCGTCACGTCGGCGTGGGTCTCGCCGTTCCACTTGGTCAGCTTCTCCAGCACGACCGAGCGGGCCGGCATGTTGATGCCCAGGGCCAGCGTCTCGGTGGCGAAGACGACCTTCACCAGGCCACGGCTGAACAGCTTCTCGACGCACTCCTTGAACGTCGGCAGCACGCCGGCGTGGTGGGCCGCGACGCCGCGCACGAGCGACTCGGCGAAGTCGTGGTAGCCCAGGACGTGCAGGTCGTCCTCGGACAGCTCGGAGACCGCGGCGTCGACGTAGCCACGGATCTCCTCGCGCTCCTCGGGCGTGGTGAGCGTCAGGCGCGCGTCGGCGCACTGGCGCACCGCCGCGTCGCAGCCCGCGCGGCTGAAGATGAACACGATGGCCGGGAGCAGGGCCTCGGAGTCGAGCTTGGCCACCAGGTCGGGCCGGCTCGGCGTGTGGAAGCGCTTGGCGTGCGGACGCTTGCCGCCCTTGCCCGGGCGCCGGTCACGCGGGATGCGCGAGAGCTGCCAGTCCTCGCGGGCCACGCGCTCCAACGCCTTGTTGACCGTGGTGCCGTCGTCCTCGAACAGCGGGAACATCCGGCGTCCGACGAGCACGTGCTGGTGCAGCGGGACCGGCCGGCGCTCCTCCATGACGGTGACGTTCGAGCCGCGCACCTCGGTGAGCCAGTCGCCGAACTCCTCGGCGTTGGACACGGTGGCCGACAGCGCGACGACCGAGACGGACTCGGGGAGGTTGATGATGACCTCCTCCCACACCGCGCCGCGGAACCGGTCGGCCAGGTAGTGCACCTCGTCCATGACGACGAAGGCCAGACCGACGAGGGTCCGGCTGCCCGCGTAGAGCATGTTGCGCAGCACCTCGGTCGTCATGACGACGATCGGCGCCTCGCCGTTGATCGAGTTGTCGCCGGTCAGCAGGCCGACGTTCTCCGCGCCGTGACGCTCGACCAGGTCGTGGAACTTCTGGTTCGACAGCGCCTTGATCGGTGTCGTGTAGAACGCCTTCTGGCCCCGGGCGAGCGCGAGGTGCACGGCGAACTCGCCGACGACGGTCTTGCCGGCACCGGTGGGGGCGGCGACGAGCACGCCCGACCCGTCCTCGACGTGGCGGCAGGCCTCCTCCTGGAACGGGTCGAGCCCGAACGGGTAGCCGCCGCGGAACTCGGCGAGATGGGGGTGCTTCCGGTCCCGCCGCGCCTGGGCGTAGGCCTCGGCGGGACTTCTCGTCGTGCTCATGCCTCCAGCCTAGTGAGCGCGCCGTGAGGTCACGGAACGAAGACCTGCAGCGCGCCCGGCCGGACGTCCGCGGTGAGCGGCAGCGGACCGAGCCGCTCGCCGTCGCCGTACGCGACGACGCCCGGCGACGCGACCCGGACGCGACGCACCCGGTGACGCTCGAAGGCCGGATGGTCGACGTGCCGTCCCGACGGCAGCTGCGGGAAGACCTTGAGCAGCTCGGCCTTGGAGACCGGCTTGATCACCACGACGTCGAGCAGTCCGTCGTCGGGCACGGCGCCGGCGCAGATGCGCAGCCCGCCACCGAACGACTCGCCGTTGCCGACCGCCACGAGCATCGCCTCGGTGCTCAGCCGCTCGCCGTCCAGGTCGAGCTCAAACGGCAGCGGCTCGAACACGCGCAGCTCCTGGGCCACGGCCCGCAGGTAGCGCAGCCGGCCGTGCGGCCACCGCAGCGCGTTGGCCCGCTCGTTGACCTTGGAGTCGAAGCCGGACGCGACGACGGACGCGACGAGGATGCCGCCGACGTCCATGAGGTCGATGGACCGCGTGCGTCCGGCGTGGACGACGTCGACGGCCGCGTGCACGGAGCGCAGCGGGAGGTCGAGGGTGCGGGCCACGTCGTTGCCGGTGCCGGCGGGCACCAGGCCGACCGGGACGCCCGTGCCGGCGACGGCGTCGAGCACGCCGTGCAGCGCACCGTCACCGCCGACCACGACGACGCCGTCGACGAGTCCGGAGTCGAGCTCCAGGCTCAGCGCCGCGCGGCGCTCGGCGGCAGTCTGTCCGGGGACCACCACGACGGTGTGTCCCGCCCGGCCCAGGAGGGCGGCGGCCTCCCCCGCGACACGGTCGCCCTGCTGGCGGCCGGAGAGCGGGTTGACGACGACGGCGAGACGCATGGCGCTCACCCTAGAGCGGCGAGGCCTCGTCGTCGGACCACTGCGACGACTCACGCGCGCGACGGCGGTCGGTGAACAGCGTGATGACCTCGGCGATGAAGTACAGCACCGTCATCGGGGCCGCCAGGAAGATCATCGTGACCGGATCGGTCGTCGGGGTGGCCACCGCGGCGAACACGAAGATGCCGATGACGATCCACGGCCGCGCACGCACGAGGGCGCTGTGGCTGACCGCGCCGATGCGGTTGAGCAGGATGACCACGAGCGGGATCTCGGCGGCCAGGCCGAACACCAGCAGCATGCGGGTGACGAAGTCGAGGTAGTCGGCCGCCGTGAGGATCGACTCCCAGCCCTCGGGCACGAAGCCGAGCAGCACCTCGATGCCCTTCGGCAGCACGAGGTAGCCGACGCCGACGCCGGCCAGGAACAACGGGACGCCGGTGCCGGTGAGCAGCACCGCCCACTTCTTCTCGTGCTTGTGCATGGCCGGCAGCACGAAGGCCCAGATCTGCCAGAACCAGACCGGGCTGGAGATGACCAGCCCGACGATGACCGAGATCTTGAGCTGGAACTGCAGGGCTCCGCCCACGCCGGTGATGGCGAGGGTCGCGTCGAGTCCCTGCTCACGCAGCAGCGGGGCGATGCCCGTCTCGTAGGGCTTGGTCAGCAGGTCCAGGACCTGCGGGTACAGGAACCAGCCGACCACGGTGCCGATCGCGATGGCCAGCACCGACCGGAACAGCCGGTTCCGCAGCTCCGCGAGGTGCTCGACCAGCGTCATGGTGCCGCCCGGCGCGGAGACCGGGCGGCGCTTGAACAGCGCCACCTACGGGCGGTCGGTCTTCTTGTCGACCTCGAGCGGGTCGATCGCCTCGTGCTGGGTCGCCGCGTCGTGACGCTTGTCGTCCTCCTCCAGCCCACGCACCTCGGACTTGAAGATGCGCAGGGCGCGACCGGAGCCGCGCGCGAGCTCGGGGAGCTTCTTCGCGCCGAACAGCAGCACGACCACCGCCAGGATCAGCAGGATCTCCGTCGGGCCGATGTTTCGCATGTCAGTTCTCCTCGTGGGGGGACGTCTGTTCATCGTACGCCGCCAGTGCTTGCGCGGCGGTGGCGGTGACCGCCTCCGCGAGCTCGCGCGGCTCCACGACGGTGACCGCGCCGCCGTTGCGCAGCACGAGCCGGCGGAGCCAGTCCATCGTGCTGCCGTGCAGGCGGATGCGGACGACGTCGGGCTCGGGCTCGCCCACGTGCTCGACGTCGTAGTACTCGGTCAGCCAGTGGGCGTCCGGGCGCAGGTCGAGCACCGCGGACGGCGTCTGCTCCCCCACCCGGAAGGTGCCCTCGGACATCGCCTCGGGCGCCACCTCGCGCGGCTCGTAGTGGTCACCGGTCGGCTCCGCCGTCTCGATGCGGTCCAGCCGGAAGGTGCGCAGGTCGTCGACCCGGCGGCACCAGGCCTCGACGAAGCGGCGGCCCTGCGCGGCGAACAGACGCAGCGGCTCGATGGTGCGCTCGGTGACCTCGTCACGGGCCGGGGTGGCGTAGGTGATGCGGACGGCCTCGTGCTCGGCCAGCGCGCGCGTCAGCGTGTCCTGGACGACCGGGTCGGCCTCCTCGACGTGCACGTGGGCCGGCGACGTCGCCAGCTCGCCGACGAGCGCCTCCAGCTTGGCCAGCACGCCGTCGATGACGTCGGACTGGGCCTGCGTCGAGGACGCGCGCAGCGTGCGCAGGGCGACGATGAGCGCGGCGGCCTCACCACGGTCCAGGCGCAGCGGACGGTCGAGGTAGTCGGCGTTGTCGATGCGCACGATGCCGTCGAGCTCGAGCGCGTCCATGTCGACGTCGATCATCTCGCCGGGCATCGCCTGCGGCAGGCCGCAGAACCACAGCACGTTGAGGTCCTTGACGATCTGCTTGGTGCTGACGCCGAAGTCCTGGGCGACCTGCTTGACCGGGATGCCGTCGCGTCCGTGCAGGTACGGCACGAGCGTCAGCATCCGCGCGAGCTGGTCACGCGACGAACCGCCGGTCATCTGGTTGCCTCCTCGGCGGCGGCGCGCAGGCGCGCGACGGTCTGGGCGCGGACGTCCTCGGGCTCCAGCACGACGACGTCCGGGCCGAAGGACGCGGCCTCGGAGGCCAGCTCCCACGGCGAGGCGTAGGCGACCATGATCTCGTCCCACTCGTCGTCGACCGGGACGGTGCTCTGCGCGGTGCGGCGCAGCGAGTTGCCCCGCCCGCGGCGCACGCGCAGCCGGGCCGGCTCGACGGCCGGGGCCGGGAACAGCTCGTGCGCGAGCGCCTTGAGGTCGAGGTCGGCCGGCACGTCGTAGGAGCCGGGCGCGCCGGTGCGGGTGACGTCGCCCGTCACTCGCGTCAGGCGGAAGACCCGCGGCGCGTCACGGTCGACGTCGAAGCCGGCCAGGTACCAGCGGCCATGCCAGGACAGGACGCCCCACGGCTGCACGTGGCGCGTGGACGGTTCACGGCCGGGACGCTGGTACTCGAACGAGATCGGGACCCGGCGGGTGGCGGCGTCCCAGACAGCGTCGAAGGACGGCTCGTTGGCCGACAGCCGGGGCTCGACCATCGACAGCACGCGGTCGTCGACCTCGATGCCGGCGGCCTTGAGCTTCACGAGCGCCTGGCCCGACTCCCCGGCCAGGCCCGCGTGCTCCCACACGCGTCCGGCCAGGCCGACGACGGCCGCCTCCTCGGGCGTGAGGTCGATGTCGCCGAGCTCGAAGTCGCCGCGGCTGATGCGGTAGCCGACCTCGTCGTCGAACAGCTTGTCGTGCGAGCCGGTCTCGATGACGATGCCGATCTCGCGCAGCTCGTCCTTGTCACGCTCGAACATCCGGTCGAAGGCCTCGTCGGACTGGTCGCGGTAGCCCTCGACCACCTGACGGATCCGGTCCTTCGTGAGGAACTGTCGTGAGACCAGGAGCGCGATGACCAGGTTCATCAACCGCTCGGTCTTGCGCGCCACCATGCCCGCAGGATGTCAGTCGGCGTCGAGCACGTCCACTGCGAACAGCAGCGTGTCGCCCGGCTTGATGTCGCCCTGGCCCTGGTCGCCGTACGCGGTGTCGGCCGGGCAGACCAGCAGCACGCGGCTGCCGACGGTCTGGCCGATCAGCTGGTCCCAGCACGGGATGAGCTGGCCGGTGCCGATCGTGCTCGTGAACGGCTGGCCCTTCGACCACGACTCGTCGAAGACGGCGCCCTGGGGGTAGACCTGGCCGGTGTAGTTGATGGTGATGGCCTGCTGCTTCTCGACCTTGGGGCCGTCGCCCTTGATCGCGACGTACGCGGCCTGCTTGGAGACCTTCTTCGGCGTCTGCTTGGTCGCCTTGAAGCCCTTCGGGTGGCCCTGGTCGTCCAGCTCGACGGTCGGGACGGTGCTCGGCACCTTCTGCTCGGCGCCGGTCGCCTCGGTGGGCAGCTTCGCCACGACGTCGAAGACGAACACCATCGAGTCGTCCTTCTTCAGGTCGAGCTGGGTGTTGGCCTGGCCGAAGCCGTCCTTCGGGGCGATGCCGACGAGCACGCGGCTGCCGACCTTCTGGCCGGTCAGGCCCTTGACGAAGCCGGGCAGGATCGCGCCCTCCTTGAGGGTGGCGACCAGGCGCTGGTCGGCCTTCCAGGAGTTGTCGACCTCCTTGGCGGTGCGGCCGTTGTACGCGACGTAGCTCAGCTTGACGACGTCGCCCTCCTTCAGCTCCTCGCCGTCGCCCTCCTCGATGACCTTCGTGGACGTCGAGTCGACCTCGAGGCCCTTCTCCAGGTCGACCTTCGGCTCCTTGTCGGCCGCGCCGGTCACCTTCACGTCGGAGAGCGCCTTGGAGCCGGCGTCGTCACCACCACCACAGCCGGACAGGACGAGCATCGACCCGAGGGCCACAGCGAGAAGACGGCGCACGAAGTACCTCCTGGAGGACGGGAAAACCTCCCCCACCCTAGCGACGGAGGCCAAGAGGATGCTGACAGCCGGCTGTGTGTCTCCGGCAGCCCGTCACATGCCGTCGATGAGCTTCTGGACGCGCTCGTCGTGGGCCCGGAACGGGTCCTTGCACAGCACCGTGCGCTGCGCCTGGTCGTTGAGCTTGAGGTGCACCCAGTCGACCGTGAAGTCGCGCCGGCGCTCTTGCGCGCGCTTGATGAACTCTCCGCGCAGGCGGGCGCGGGTGGTCTGCGGCGGGACGCTCTTGGCGGTGAACACGTCCAGGTCGCGCGACACGCGGGCGACCGAGCCGCGCCGCTCGAGCAGGTGGAACAGGCCGCGGTCGCGGCGGATGTCGTGATAGGCCAGGTCGAGCTGGGCGATGCGCGCGTCCGACCAGGTCAGGCCGTGCGTCGAGCGGTAGCGCTCGAGCAGCTTGTACTTGATCACCCAGTCGATCTCGCGCTCCACGAGCGAGAGGTCCTCGGACTCGACCGCCTTGAGCGTGCGCTCCCACAGGTCGAGGGCACGCAGCAGGGTCGGCGACGACAGCCCGGTGCGGTCGACGAAGTCGGCGGCCTTGGAGAAGTACTCGGCCTGGATCTCCAGCGCCGACAGCTCACGGCCGTTGGCCAGCTGCACCTTGCGGCGTCCGGTCATGTCGTGGGCGATCTCGCGGATCGCCCGGATCGGGTTCTCCAGCGTCATGTCGCGCATGGGGACGCCGGCCTCGATCATCCGCAGCACCAGGTCGGTGGACGCGACCTTGAGCATCGTCGTCGTCTCGCTCATGTTCGAGTCGCCGACGATGACGTGGAGCCGGCGGTAGCGCTCGGCGTCCGCGTGCGGCTCGTCGCGGGTGTTGATGATCGGCCGCGACCGGGTGGTGGCGCTCGAGACGCCCTCCCAGATGTGCTCGGCCCGCTGACTCACCGAGAACACGGTGCCGCGCGGCGTCTGCTGCACCTTGCCCGCGCCGACGATGATCTGGCGCGACACCAGGAACGGGATGAGGACGTCGGCCAGCCGGCTGAACTCCCCCTGCCGGCCCACGAGGTAGTTCTCGTGGCAGCCGTAGGAGTTGCCGGCCGAGTCGGTGTTGTTCTTGAACAGGTAGATGTCGCCCTCGACGCCGTCCTCGGCGAGCCGGTTCTGCGCGTCGAGCATGAGTCCCTCGAGGATGCGCTCGCCGGCGCGGTCGTGGGTGACCAGGTCGACGATGTCGTCGCACTCGGGCGTCGCGTACTCGGGGTGGCTGCCCACGTCCAGGTACAGCCGGGCGCCGTTCTTGAGGAACACGTTGCTGCTGCGCCCCCACGACACCACCCGACGGAACAGGTAGCGCGCCACCTCGTCGGGCGACAGTCGGCGCTGGCCCTTGAACGAGCAGGTGACCCCGTACTCGTTCTCGATCCCGAAGATCCGCCGGTCCATGTAGGAACCCTAGTCCGCGGGCCAGGTCGCGCCAGGTGATCTCACGGCGGGCGCGGCGTGGCGTGGGTCAGCCCTGCAGCGCCTCGGCCACCCGGGCGTCCCCGAGCCGCTTGAACTTGCGCGGCTGGGAGCGGGTGCGGTCGAGCACGGCGACCTCGAGGGACTCCGCGGTGACCGTGCGGGCCGGGGTGCTGTCGGCCCCGAGCGCGGACGCGGCCAGGCGCAGCGCGCCGGCCAGGTCGAGGCCGGCCGCGTAGTGCTCCCCCAGGTAGGTCTCGACGAGCTCGTTCTGCCCGCCCATGACGCCGTAGCCCTGGACGTCGGCGACCGAGCCGTCGTAGGTCAGCCGGTACACCTGGTCGTCCTCGGGCGCGTGCCCGACCTCGGCGACGAACAGCTCGACCTCGTAGGGCTTCTCGGCGCCCGAGGAGAAGATCGTGCCGAGCGTCTGCGCGTACGCGTTGGCCAGGCTGCGGCCGGTGACGTCACGGCGGTCGTAGGAGTACCCGCGGACGTCCGCCAGCCGGATGCCGGCGATGCGCAGGTTCTCGAACTCGTTGTAGCGGCCGACCGCGGCGAAGCCGATGTGGTCGTAGATCTCGCTGATCTTGTGCAGCGCCTTGGACGGGTTCTCGGCCACCAGCAGGATGCCGTCGGCGTACTGCACGACGACGACGCTGCGGCCGCGCGAGATGCCCTTGCGGGCGAAGTCCGCCCGGTCCTTCATGAGCTGCTCGGGCGAGACGTAGAAAGGTGCGGTCATGGGAGTCTCCTGGTCGAGCGGCCGTCAGGTCAGCGGGGCGTGCGGTCCGTCCGGCGCGTGCATACGCGCCGAGATGACCTGGTCGGCGACCGCGGCGGTCTGCTCCTCGGTCCAGGCGCGGTAGCCGTCGGCGGTGATGACCGAGACGAGCGGGAAGATGCGCCGGGCCAGGTCGGGCCCGCCGGTGGCGGTGTCGTCGTCCGCGGCGTCGTACAGCGCCTGGACGACCGCGGTGACGGCGTCGGCCTCGCTCATGCCGGCCCGGTAGAGCTTCTTCAGCGAGCCGCGGGCGAACGTCGAGCCCGACCCCACCGAGTGGAAGGTGCGCTCCTCGTTCTTGTTGCCGGTGACGTCGAAGGCGAAGATGCGCCCGACACCGGCGTCGAGGTCATAGCCGGCGAACAGCGGCACGACGGCCAGGCCCTGCATCGCCATGCCGAGGTTGCCGCGGATGAGCGCGGCCAGCCGGTTCGCCTTGCCGTCCGTGGACAGCGTGGCGCCCTCGATCTTCTCGTAGTGCTCGAGCTCGACCTGGAACAGCCGGGTCATCTCGACCGCGATGCCCGCCGTGCCGGCGATGCCGACGCACGAGTACTCGTCGGTCGGGAAGACCTTCTGGATGTCGCGCTGGGCGATGACGTTGCCCATGGTGGCCCGGCGGTCACCGGCCATGACGACCCCGCCGTCGAACGTCGCGGCCACGATCGTCGTGCCGTGGGTGACGCCCTCCAGCTCGGTCGTGCCGTTGTAGCGGGCGCCCGGCAGCATGTCCGGTGCCCGGGAGGCGAGGAAGTCTGCGAACGAGGAACCACCGACGGCTCGGTACTCCTCCGGCAGCATCTACTCGCCGCCCTTCTGGACGAAGCTGCGGACGAACTCCTCGGCGTTCTCCTCCAGCACGTCGTCGATCTCGTCGAGGATCGCGTCCACGTCGTCGTCGAGCTTCTCGCGGCGCTCGGCGTCGACCTCGGGGACGTCGGTCCGGACCTCGTCCTCGTTGCTCTTGCGGGTGCTCCGGTGCTGCTGCTCGGCCATGGCGCCACCCTAGTACGCACCCGGAGGCGCGCTCGGTGGATCGCGTGCCGGTGTCGGCGCGGCGTGCGACGCTCGGAGCCGGAGGTGGTCCCATGACCCAGCACGCACGAGCGTCCCTGCGACAGGTGGTGCTCGACACGACCGACACCCGAGCCCTCGCCAAGTTCTACCGCGAGCTGCTCGGCTACGAGTACCGCGACGGCGACGAGACGCCCGACGAGGGCGACGGCTGGCTGACGCTGGTGCCGCCGGGCGGCGGCGTCCAGGTCTGCTTCCAGCAGGTGCCGACCCTGCCGGAGTCCACCTGGCCCGAGGACGGCGTGCCGCAGCAGCTGCACCTCGACCTCACGGTGCCCGACCAGGACTCGTTCGAGGCCGAGCACCAGCGCATCCTCGGTCTCGGCGCGCGGCTGCTGCTCGACGAGTCCGACGACCCGGAGGAGGCGCTGTACGTCTACGCCGACCCGGCCGGGCACCCGTTCTGCCTGTTCGTCGGCTAGACGGTCACCAGGATCCCTGCGAAGCGCCCGCCGCGAAGCCGAGACCGAGCATGAGGGCGCCGACGAGCAGGGCGGCGACGCGATGCTCGCGGCGCCAGAGCCAGGCTGCGAGCATCGCCGGGAGGATCCCCCAGAACGCGTCGCTGACCGAGATCGAACGGTCGCCGACGAGCATCGCCCCCAGCAGGGTCGACAGCACGTAGAGGACCCAGCCACGAGTCCAGTCGGCCTCGCCCATGTCGTCGAAGGCCCGGCGGAGCCAGGCACGCCGCGGGGACGTGGTCTCGGGGTGCTCGGTCACGCCCCGACCCTAGTGGCGCGGCGTGGCGGACGAACCTGGACCAGCGTCGTTCAGCGACCGGTGAGGGTGCGGACGAGCTCGGTCGCGGTGTCGCAGTCGTCGAGCAGCTGTCCGACGTGCTCGCGCGTGCCGCGCAGCGGCTCCATCGTGGGCACGCGCTGCAGCGAGTCGTGCCCGGGCAGGTCGAACACGACCGAGTCCCACGACGCGGCGGCGACGTCGCGCGAGAACTTGGCCAGGCAGCGTCCGCGGAAGTACGCCCGCGTGTCCTCGGGCGGGTTCTCGACCGCGGCGCGCACCTCGTCGTCGGTGAACAGCCGCTGCATGCGTCCGGTGCGCACGAGCTGGTGGAACAGCCCCTTGGCCGGGCGCAGATCGTGGTACTGCAGGTCCACCAGGTGCAGCTTCGCGTGGTCCCAGTCCAGGCCGTCGCGCTCGCGGTAACGCTCGAGCAGCGACAGCTTCGCCACCCAGTCCAGCTCGCTGCGGCACTCCATCGGGTCGCGCTCGAGCCGGGTCAGGACGTCGTCCCAGCGGCGCAGCACGTCGTCGGTCATGTCGTCGCCGCCCTCGGCCACGACGAACTTCTGCGCCTGCTCCAGGTACCAGCGCTGCAGCTGCAGCGCGGTGACGGCGCGGCCGTCGTCGAGCGGCACGGTGGCGCGCAGCGTCGGGTCGTACGAGATCGCGTGCAGGGCCGGCACCGGCTTGGCGAGCACGGGCACGTCGGCCAGGAACCCGGCCTCGATCATCGCGAGCACCAGCGACGTCGTGCCGTGCTTGAGGTAGATGGCGGTCTCGCTGAGGTTGGCGTCGCCGATGATGACGTGCAGCCGGCGGTACTTCTTGGCGTCGGCGTGCGGCTCGTCGCGGGTGTTGATGATCGGACGCTTGAGGGTGGTCTCGAGCCCGACGTTGACCTCGAAGTAGTCGGCGCGCTGGCTGACCTGGAAGCCGCTCTCGCTGCCGTCCTGCTTGCGCCCGACGCGTCCGGCGCCGGTGAACACCTGGCGCGAGACGAAGAACGGCGTCAGCTGGGCGACGATGCGGTCGAACGGCACCCGGCGGTCCATCAGGTAGTTCTCGTGCGAGCCGTACGAGGCGCCCTTGTTGTCGATGTTGTTCTTGTAGAGCAGCAGCGCGGGCTGGCCGGGCACCTGTCCGGCGAGGTCGGCGCCGCGTCCCATGACCAGCTCGCCGGCCTTCTCCCACAGGGCGACGTCGCGCGGGTTCGTGCACTCGGGGCTGGAGTACTCCGGGTGCGCGTGATCGACGTACAGCCGCGCCCCGTTGGTCAGGATGATGTTGGCCAGCCCGAGGTCCTCGTCGGTGAGCTGCGTCGGGTCGGCGGCGTCGCGCGAGAGGTCGAACCCGCGGGCGTCGCGCAGCGGGCTCTCCTCCTCGAAGTCCCAGCGCGCCCGGCGGGTGAGGCCGTGCGCGGCCGCGTAGGCGTTGACCAGGTGGGTCGAGCTCACCATCGGGTTGGCGCGCGGCTGACCCTGCACGGCGATGCCGTACTCGACCTCGCTGCCCTGCACCCGGCGGACGGTCACGGTCAGGCCTCCGTCTCGACGACTCGCACGCTCATGCCCCCACCCTAGGGGCGCCTACCCCAGCTGCACGGGCAGAAGACCGCGCGGCGACCCGGCCACCACGTCGTCCAAGGCGCCCGCGAGCGTCGGGTGGACGAAGGCGTACCCGCTCTCGCGCAGCACGCGCGGATCCACCCAGCGGCTCTTCAGCACCAGCTCCGGCTCGGTGCGGATGACCCGGGCACCGAGCTCGAGCAGCCAGGCAGGGGTCGGCACGCCCCGTCGGCGTCCGACGGCCGCCCGCACCTGGGCCATGAGCTCGGCGTTGGTGACGTGGTCGTCGGTGGCGACGTTGACCGGGCCGGAGATCTCCGGGTGGGCGACGAGGTGCTCGACGGCGCCCAGGACGTCGTCCGCGTGGGCCCAGCTGAAGACCTGACCGCCGTCGCCCATGTGGCCACCGAGCCCGACGCGCGCGAGGTCGATCAGCGGGTTCACCGCGCCCCCGCCCGGGCCGAGGATGATCGACATCCGCAGCGCGACCTTGCGCACCGGCGCGGGCGACTCGAACAGGGTCCGCTCCCACGCCTGGGCCACGGCGACCGAGAAGCCCGTGCCGATCTCGCCGGTGGGCTCGTCCATCGGCCGGTCCCGCGAGTCGCGGTAGATCGTGCCGGTGCTGGCGTTCACCCACAGCTGGGGTGGGGCGGCGCAGGCGGCCAGCGCGCGGCCCAGGGCGGCGGTGGTCTGCACCCGGGAGGAGAAGATCTCGTCGGCCGTCCGCTTCGTGTAGCGGCAGCTGACCGAGCGTCCGGCGAGGTTGACGAGCAGGTCGGTGCCGTCGAGGACGGCGGCCAGGTGCGCGTCGTCGCTCCAGTCGGCGTCGGCAGCGGCTCCGCGGCCGATGGTGCGCACCCGGACGCCGTCCTGCTCGAAGCGACCCTTCAGGTGCCGGCCGAGGAAGCCGGAGGCTCCGGCGATGACGACGGTGCGGCTCATGCGTGCTCCTTCGTGGGGCGGTCGGCCCCGTCGAGGCCGGTCGCGAGGGTGAGGACGTCGTCGACCAGGCCGCGGGCGACCGGCAGGCGCGAGAGCGAGAGGGCTCGACCGACCACCGGTGCCAGGCCGTCGACCAGCCGGCGGGTGCGGCGCTGGTCCGGAGAGCCGTCGGTGACCCAGTGCAGCGTCACGCCGAGGTAGGCCAGCCAGAGCAGGTGCGGCAGCCGCTCCCGGAGCCGGGCCGGGACGCGGGTGCTCGACGACTCCACGACCGTCCGCATGAGGTCGACCGCCAGGTCGCGCGGCCCGGCCGACTCCGGCGAGAACGGGCTCGCCGGCGACGACGACGGCAGCGCCACGCGCACGAACGCCTGGCCGAACGCGTGGTAGGGCGCCATGACGTCCAGGCCGGTGTGGAGCGTCGTCCGCAGGTTCTCGGCCAGCGGCGCACCGGGGTCGAGCCGCGGCAGCGTCCGGTCGCGGTGCTCGACCTGCACGACCCGGTAGAGCTCCTGCACGAGCTCGTCCTTGCCGGCGAAGTAGTGGTACGCGTTGCCGAGCGAGACCCCGGCCTCCGTGGCGATGCCGCGCATCGTCGTGCCGTCGAAGCCCTGTTCGCGGAACAGCCGGAGCGCCGTGTCGACGAGCAGCTCGCGGGTCTCCGCCCCGGTCCGTGCCATCTCGGTCCACCTCTCAGTTGAACGTGTTCAACTGCACCGTAGCGCATCGCACTTGAACGCGTTCAGGTGTGGCGGCGAGTCGCCCGGGATCAGGTCAGCGACTTGGCCAGCGGGACGCTGCTGGGCGACTCGGCGTAGTAGCCGAACGGCGGGATGTCCTCGTACCCGCTGGCCCGGTACAGCGCGATCGCCTCGGGCTGCTTTAGCCCGGTCTCGAGCACGAGCCGGGCCACCCCGGCCTCGGCCGCGGTGCGCTCGACCTCGGCAAGCACGAGCCGCGAGAGCCCCTGCCGGCGGAAGCGCCTGCGCACGAACATCCGCTTGATCTCCGCGTCGCCCGGCTGCGGACCGCCACGCCGCCAACCGCCCATCGCGGCCGCCTCGCCGTCGACCTCGGCGACGACGAAGTGGCCGTGCGGGGCCACGAACTCGTCCGCGGCGATCGGCGCGGTGTCGCCGTCACCGCCGTACAGCACGGCGTACTCGCCCTGGACCTCGTGCGTCATGGCCACGACCTCGGGGTCGTCGTAGGCACCGACGCGCAGCGTGATGGTGCTCAGAGGTACTGTCCCGTGTTCGCGACGGTGTCGATCGAGCGTCCGGGCTCGTTGCCGCCCTTGCCCGAGATGAGCGTGCGGATGAACACGATGCGCTCGCCCTTCTTGCCCGAGATGCGGGCCCAGTCGTCCGGGTTCGTGGTGTTCGGCAGGTCCTCGTTCTCCTTGAACTCGTCGACGCAGGCCTGCAGCAGGTGCTGGACACGCAGGCCCTTGCTGCCGTGGTCGAGCAGGTCCTTGATCGCCATCTTCTTCGCGCGGTCGACGATGTTCTGGATCATGGCGCCGGAGTTGAAGTCCTTGAAGTACATGACCTCCTTGTCGCCGTTGGCGTAGGTCACCTCCAGGAACTGGTTCGCCTCGGTCTCGGCGTACATGTGCTCGACGACCCGCTGGATCATCGCGTTCACGCAGCCGACCCGGTCGCCGCCCCACTCGGACAGGTCGTCGGCGTGCAGCGGCAGCGACGGGCGCAGGTACTTGCTGAAGATGTCGCGGGCGGACTCGGCGTCCGGACGCTCGATCTTGATCTTCACGTCGAGGCGGCCCGGACGCAGGATGGCCGGGTCGATCATGTCCTCGCGGTTGGAGGCGCCGATGACGAGCACGTTCTCCAGGCCCTCGACGCCGTCGATCTCGCTGAGCAGCTGCGGGACGATCGTGTTCTCGACGTCGGAGCTGACGCCCGAGCCGCGGGTGCGGAACAGCGAGTCCATCTCGTCGAAGAAGACGATGACCGGCGTGCCCTCGCTGGCCTTCTCTCGCGCGCGCTGGAAGACGAGCCGGATGTGCCGCTCGGTCTCGCCCACGTACTTGTTGAGCAACTCGGGGCCCTTGATGTTGAGGAAGTAGGAGCGGCCCTCCTCCCCCGTGCGCTCGGAGACCTTCTTGGCCAGCGACGCGGCGACCGCCTTGGCGATCATCGTCTTGCCGCAGCCGGGCGGTCCGTAGAGCAGGACGCCCTTCGGCGGCTTCAGCTCGTGCTCGATGAACATGTCCGGGTGCAGGTAGGGCAGCTCGACGGCGTCCTTGATGGAGTCGATCTGGCCGCGCAGGCCGCCGATGGACTCGTAGTCGATGTCGGGCACCTCCTCCAGCACGAGCTCCTCGACCTCGCTCTTGGGGATGCGCTCGTACACGTAGCCGGAGCGGGCGTCGAGCAGCAGCGAGTCGCCGGCGCGCAGCTTGGTGTCGCGCAGCGAGTCGGCCAGCCGGACGATGCGCTCCTCGTCGGCGTTGCCGAGCACGAGCGCGCGGTCGCCGTCGGCCAGCAGCTCCTTGAGCATGACGACGTCGCCGGTCTGCTCGAAGTCGAGCGCGGCGACGACGTTCATCGCCTCGTTGAGGATGACCTCCTGGCCCTTGCGCAGACCCTCGCGGTCGACGGCCGGGCTGACGTTGACACGGAGCTTGCGGCCGCCGGTGAACACGTCGACGGTCTCGTCGTCGTTGCCCTGCAGGAAGGTGCCGAAGCCCGTGGGCGGCTGGGCGAGCCGGTCGACCTCCTCCTTGAGCGCGATGATCTGGTCGCGCGCCTCGCGGAGGGTGGCGCCGAGACGCTCGTTCTGCGCCGCGGTGGTCGACAGCCGGTGCTCCAGCTCGGCGAGCCGGGTGTCCGTCCCGGATTCGTGCGAGACCCGCCGGCGCAGGTGCTCGACCTCGGCGCGGAGCTGGGCCGCCTCCTGCTCGAGGGCGTGGAAAGAGGGCTGCTGCTGGTCGCTCATCGTGCACCTCCTGGGCTCTTGCGAACGACCCTACAAGGATCGGGCCAGCACGTGCGTTGCACGGACGTTGCGGCTCGGTTGCGGCGTGTGGAGGTGGCCCGGTTGGTTCGTCGGCTCGCCCAAGCCCGCTCCTAGAGCCTGTCGAAAGGAGGTTGGGTGCGTGGTCACCCGAGGGGCTGGAGACGAGGCGATGGGCGGTGCTCGCCTTGCTTCGTCGGCTCGCCCTCCCCGCTCCATGAGCTTGTCGAAAGGAGCCCTGGGTGCGTGGTCGCCCGAGGGCTGATGAGGAGGCGGTCGGGTGTTCGCTCGCCTTGCTTCGTCGGCTCGCCCTCCCCGCTCCTAGAGCTTGTCGAAAGGAGCTTGGGTGCGTGGTCGCCCGAGGGGCTGATGACGAGGCGGGTGGGTGCGCGAGCGCTTCGGCTTGTCGGCTCGCCTGCCCCCGCTCGCTGAGCTTGTCGAAAGGACATGTCGAAATCCCGAAATCGTCTGAGATTCCAGTGGATATCGCGTTGTTCCTGTCACCCCTGCGAGGTAGACTAGAACAAACGTTCGACACGGGGGTTTCGGATGATCAGCGATCAGGTGGCGGCACTGCTGGAGGAGTCCAGCGCGCTCGAGCCGTGGACGCTGACCGACCGCGAGATCCGCGCTGAGCTGCGAGCCGCCGCCCAGGCCGCGGCCGCGCTCCAGGCGCTGACCGTCCGGCTCACCGCGGCTGCTGAGGATCGTGGCTTGCCCCGTGAGGACGGCTGCACGTCGCCCACGGTGTGGCTGGCCGCCACCACGAACGTCTCGAAGCGCGAGGCGTCGAAGTTCGTGTCGCTGACCCGGCTGGACTCCACGCGCGGTGCCGTCACCCGCGAGCGGTGGGACGCCGGCGAACTGACGACCGAGCAGGCCCACATCATCCTGAAGGCCCTCGACGCCCTGCCGGAGTGGTTCGTGGACGAGCAGCACGACGACGCCGAGGCCACCCTGCTGGAGCACGCTCGCGAGTTCGGGGCGGACGACCTGCGCCGGCTGGCGAACCGGATCGTGGAGGTCGTCGACCCGGACAGTGCCGACGAGATCATCGGCGCCCAGCTGGAGCGGCAGGAGAAGCAGGCCTGGGACGAGACCCACCTGTCGATCACTCGCATGGGCAAGGGACGCTCGTTCATTCGTGGTGTGTTGCCGGACGTGCAGGCCGACATGCTCAAGACCGTCCTCGAAGGCCTCGGCTCACCCCGTAGGGACGGTGCGATCTTCCGCGACGTCGACGGCGACCACTCCGACCAAGAGATCGGACGGCTCGACCACGCCCGCCGGATGGGACTGGCGCTGTGCGAGCTGGTCGAGCACCTCCCGAGCGACTGCTTTCCGCAGGCCGGCGGTGTTGCGGCCACGGTGACGGTCTCGATGAAGCACGACGACCTGGTCCGTGACCTCGGCCGGGCGATGCTCTCCACCGACACCGGACTCTCCGCCTCCCAAGCCCGGCGGCTGGCCTGCAACGCCGGAATCATCCCCATGGTTCTCGACGGCGCGAGCCAGTCGATGGACGTCGGCCGGCGCAAGCGACTTCACGACCAGCACCAACGAGCCGCCCTGGCCAAGCGGGACGGTGGCTGCTCGTGGAAGGGCTGCGACCGGCCACCCGGATGGTGCGAAGCGCACCACCTCCGACCGTGGAGCGAAGGTGGAGCCACGTCGATCGAGAACGGCGCCCTGTTCTGCTTCTTCCACCACCACCTGCTCCACGACTCCGACTGGTCAGCGCGCTTGGCGATGGACGGAATCGTCGAGGTCGTCCCACCACCCCGGATCGACCCACAGCAGCGACCCCTGCGCCACGCCCGCCACGTCGAGCACCGACCCCGAGTCGTCGAACCCGCCTGAGCTTGTCGAAGGCTCCTTTCGACAAGCTCAAGGAGCGAGTCGCTGCCTGAGCCTGTCGAAGGCGCGAATCCGACCTCACGCACCCCGCACGCGGCTAGCGTCCTGGCATGGGACGGCTCACGTGTTCGATCAACGTCACCCTCGACGGCTGCGTCGACCACCGGTCCGCACTGGCCGACGAGGCGCTGCACCGGCACGCCATGGAGGGGCTCGCGAGCGCCGACGCGCTGATCTTCGGCCGCGTCACGTTCCAGATGATGGAGGACGCCTGGCGGCCGCCGGCGTCCGACGCGATGCCGGAGTGGACCCAGCCGTTCGCGCGGGTCATGGACGCGGCCCGCAAGTACGTCGTCTCCAGCACGCTGCCGAGCGTCGACTGGAACGCCGAGCTGGTGCGCGGCGACCTGGGCGACGCCGTGCGGGCGATCAAGGACGAGGTCGACGACCTGCGCACGGGCGGGGTGCAGCTGCCGCTGGCGCTCGCCGAGCTGGGACTCATCGACGAGTACGAGCTGGTGGTCCACCCCCGCGTCTACGGACAGGGGCCGCGGCTGCTCGATGGCCTGTCCGAGCCGCTCGACCTCGTGCTGGTCGGCACCGAGGACGTCGGCTCGGGTGTCGTCGCCCGGCGGTACGAGCCGCGGCGCTAGGCCGCGGCTCGCAGGTCAGGCTCCCTCGGGACGCGGGCCCTTGTAGTCCGGCCCGTAGGCGCCCGGAGCCGGACGGCGAGTCTTGCCCAGCGAGCGCTCCCCCGGAGCCATGCGGCGGGCGGTGACCAGGTACGCGGTGTGGGCGCCGGCACCGTGGGCCGGGCGGACGGCCAGGCCCTCGAGGTGCCAGTCGCGGGTCAGGGTCTCGAACGCGTGCGGCTCGGTGAAGCCGCCGTGCGCACGGACGGTCTCCACGAACAGCGACATCTGCGTCGTGGTGGCCACGTAGGCGCAGACGATGCCGCCGGGCGTCAACCGGTCGGCGACGAGCTCGACGCACGTCCACGGGTCGACCATGTCGAGGATGAAGCGGTCGACGTCGGTGTCGGTGCACGTCTCGCGCAGGTCGCCCACGGTCAGGTTCCAGGCCGGGTGCTCGCCCAGCAGCTGGTGGACGTTCTTGCGCGCGGTCTCGGCGAACTCCTCGCGGATCTCGTACGACGAGAGCCGGCCGGTCGGACCGATGGCCCGGAGCAGGTACGAGGTGAGCGAGCCCGAGCCGGCGCCCGCCTCGACCACGTGGGCCCCGGGGAAGATGTCGGTCTGCACCAGGATCTGCGCGGCGTCCTTGGGGTAGATGATCGCGGCACCGCGCGGCATCGACACCACGTACTCGCTCAGCAGCGGGCGGAACACCTGGTACTCGCCGTCGAGCGACGACCGCACGATGACGCCCTCGGGACGTCCGATCAGGTCGTCGTGCTTGATCTGACCCTTCTTGGTCGAGAACTCCTTGCCGGCCACGAGCTGGATGTTGTGCTTGCGGCCCTTGGCGTCCACGAGCCGGACCCAGTCGCCCACGGCCATCGGTCCGCGGCGCACCCCGGACCAGGTGGGCTCGGGCTGGGCGGCGTCGGTCGCGGGGTCCTGGCTCATGGGTGAATCCTCCCAGCCGCGGGCGCGCCCGGGACGACAGGGTCAGTCGGTCGCACGCCGGTAGGCGGCGTCGACGTCGGACGCGCGCAGCGAGCCGACCGGACGGCCCCCGTCGTCGACCAGGACGTACACGGGCGCCGGGTTCATCGCGACCGAGCGGAGCAGGGCGACGCCCCGCAGGTCGGCCGGCAGCGGCGGTGCGTCGTCGGGCGCCGGCTCCGCCAGTGCGAGCTCGCGCGCGACGATGACGTCCAGCGCCTCGGCCCAGCGGGTGGCGCGCAGGCTCTGCACCGCGCCCGACCACAGGAACCACGCGATCAGCGCGGCGAGCGCGACGTCGAACAGCTGGACGGACGTGCCACGGGTGCGGGCGAGGACGAACGGCAGCGACAGGGCCGCGACCGCGAACACCTGGCCGCACCGGGCGGCCACCACCGTGGCGAGGGACTGGTCGCGCAGCAGACCCCACAGCACCGCGCGCAGCACGTGCCCACCGTCCAGCGGCAGGCCCGGGACGAGGTTGACGACGCCGACGACGAGGTTCACGTAGGCGCTGGCGAGCAGGATGCCCTCGACCGCGGGCGGGGTGTGCGGCGCGGCGACCAGCGAGAGGCCGCCCAGCGCGAGCGACGTGAGCGGACCGACGACGGACGTCCACAGCTCCTGCGCCGGGGTGCGGCTCTCGCCCTCGATGACCGTCTCGCCGCCCAGCAGGTGCAGCGTGATGGACGAGACCGGCATCCGGTACAGCCGGGCGGCGGCCAGGTGCGCGCACTCGTGCAGGAACACCGAGACGTAGAGGACGACCACGAGCACCAAGGCCGCGAGCACCGGCGAGGAGTAGCCGACCAGCTCGAACTGCGGCGCGAACAGGACGACCAGGACGACCGCCATGACGAGCAACGACGGGCGGACCAGCACGTCGACGCCCGCGACGCGGCCCAGCCTCAGCCCGCCGGGCAGTCTCGTGCTCACGCGACCAACCTAGAGGTCGCTCCCCCACGCGGCGCGCCCGCCGCGCGTCCGGGGTCTGTCGGTGGCCGCGACTAGGCTCCAGGCATGACCGAGACCGTGCCGAGCGAGACCGTCGACCCCGTCGTCGTGGGGTCGCTGTCGCCCAGCCGCGCCTCCGACTTCACCGCCTGCCCGCTCAAGTACCGCCTGCGCGTCATCGACAAGGTGCCCGAGCCGCTCGACCCCGTGGCGGTGCGCGGCACCCTCGTCCACGCCGTGCTCGAGAAGCTGTTCGACGCCGAGGCCCCGCAGCGCACGCTCGACGCCGCCCGCGGCCTGCTGCCCGGCAGCTGGGCCGAGCTGGCCGACGAGGACGACCGCTGCGGCTCGCTGTTCGACGCGGACGCCGAGCGCGAGGCCGCCTGGCTGGCCGAGTGCGAGCAGCTGTTGGCCAGCTACTTCCGCATGGAGGACCCGCAGTGGGTCGAGCCGACCGAGCGCGAGATCAAGGTCGAGCACGTCCTCGACGGCGGTCTGCGCCTGCGCGGCATCGTCGACCGGCTAGACGTGGCGCCCGACGGACGCATCCGGGTCGTCGACTACAAGACGGGCAAGGCCCCGAACGAGCGGTTCGCCGACAAGGCCATGTTCCAGATGCGGTTCTACGCGCTCGTCGTCTGGCGCACCCGCGGCGTCATGCCGTCGCTGCTCCAGCTCATGTACCTGGGCGACGGCACCTTCCTGCACTACGTGCCCGAGGAGGCCGACCTGCTCGCCACCGAGCGGCGGGTCACGGCGCTGTGGGCCGCGATCGAGACGGCCACGCGCACCGGGGAGTTCCTGCCCCGTAAGGGGCCGCTGTGCGGCTGGTGCTCGTTCCAGGCGCTGTGCCCGGCCTGGGGCGGCACGCCGCCGCCGTACCCGGGCCACGAGCTCCCCGCCGCCGCGTCCTGAGCCGCCCCGGCTTCGACAGGCTCAGCCAGCGGGTGCCGCTTGCTGAGCCGCCCCGGCTTCGACAGGCTCAGCCAAAGGGTGCCGCTCCCTGAGCTCGTCGAAGGGAGCTCAGCCGAGCAGGGCGCGCAGGTCGTCCGGGGTCATGCCGGCCAGCGTCGTGCGGTGCGTCCGCAGCGGCGCCTGCGGCACGGCGACCATGTTCGGCACGGCCAGCACGTGGCAGCCGGCGGCGTTGGCCGACGTCGCGCCCGTCGAGGAGTCCTCCACCGCCACGCAGGCCGCGGGGTCGACGCCCAGCATCCGCGCCGCCGTCTCGTACGGCTCGGGGTGCGGCTTGCCGTGCGTCACGGCGTCGCCGGTCACGACCGCGGCGAACGGGAGCTGGTCGGCCACGACCTTCGCGAGCGGCACGTACGACATGGTCACCAGTGCCTGCGGCACGCCCTCGGCGTCCAGCGCCTTGACCAGCTCCATCGCGCCGGGCCGCCACGAGGCGTCGCCGCCGGCGAGGCCGGCCGCGACCTCGGTGACCAGCCGGTCGACGATCTCGGCCGACGTCAGGGGCAGGTCGAGCTTGGTGCGGATGATCTCGCCGCTCACCTCGAGCGCGCTGCCGACCAGGTCGAGCCCGTCCTGCTCGGTCCAGACCTTGCCGTGCTCGGCGGCGATGCGTCCCTCTGCCGCCATCCAGAGCGGCTCGGTGTCGACGAGGGTCCCGTCCATGTCCCACAGGACGGCAGCGAGCGCGGTCATGACGTCAGCCTACGGAGACGGGCCGGGGCGCCGACGGCCGGCACGGACCGGCGCGTCCGTCTGGCGAGACACCTGACCGACACGTGAGACCACGCCTAGAGACGGTGCCGTGCGAAGTCGCCCGCCGCGAGTACCGTGGCACTGCCCCACGACTGCGAGGACCCTCCTTGAACGTCTCTGCCGCTCACCGCCCCGACGCCACCGAGGCACTGACCGCCGCCCTGCGCGAGCGCGTGCTCGTCCTCGACGGCGCCATGGGCACGATGATCCAGCGCCGCCGCCTCGAGGAGGCCGACTACCGCGGCGAGCGGTTCGCCGACTGGCCGAGCGACGTCCGCGGCAACAACGACCTGCTGAGCCTGACCCAGCCCGACGTCATCCGCGAGATCCACCGCGAGTACCTCGAGGCCGGCGCGGACGTGGTGGAGACCAACACCTTCAACGCCCAGCGGGTCTCGCTCGCCGACTACGGGATGCAGGCGCTGGCCTACGAGCTCAACCTCGAGTCCGCCCGGCTGGCCCGCGAGGCCGCCGACGCCGTGGCCACCGACGAGCGCCCGCGCTGGGTCGCCGGCGCGATCGGCCCGCTGAACCGCACCGGGTCCATCTCCCCCGACGTCAACGACCCGGCCGCGCGCAACATCGACTTCGACACCATGGTCGAGGCCTACCTCGAGCAGGCCCGCGGCCTGGTCGACGGGGGCGCCGACCTGTTGCTCATCGAGACGATCTTCGACACCCTCAACGCGAAGGCGGCGATCTTCGCCGCCGAGACGCTGTTCGAGGAGCAGGGACGCCGCTGGCCGGTCGTCATCTCCGGCACGATCACCGACGCGTCCGGCCGCACGCTCACCGGCCAGACCACCGAGGCCTTCTGGAACTCCGTGCGGCACGCGCGTCCGCTCATGGTCGGGCTCAACTGCAGCCTGGGCGGCAAGGAGCTGCGCCCGTACGTGGCCGAGCTCGCCCGGGTGGCCGACTGCTTCGTGCACGCCTACCCCAACGCCGGACTCCCCAACGCGTTCGGCGAGTACGACGAGGCGCCCGACGACACCGCCGGCACGGTCCAGGAGTTCGCCGAGAGCGGTCTGGTCAACCTCGTCGGCGGCTGCTGCGGCACGACGCCCGAGCACGTGGCGGCCATGGCGCGCGACGTCGCCGGGGCGAGGCCGCGGGTGCCGAGCGCGGTCACGCCGGCGCTGCGCCTGTCGGGCCTGGAGCCGCTGACCGTCGACGACGACTCGCTGTTCGTCAACGTCGGCGAGCGCACCAACATCACCGGCTCGGCCCGCTTCCGCCGGCTGATCAAGGAGGGCGACTACACGACCGCGCTCCAGGTGGCCCGCCAGCAGGTCGAGAACGGCGCGCAGGTCATCGACGTCAACATGGACGAGGGCATGATCGACGGCGTCGAGGCGATGGTGCACTTCCTGCGCCTGGTCGGCTCCGAGCCCGACATCTGCCGCGTGCCGGTGATGATCGACTCCTCCAAGTGGGAGGTCATCGAGGCCGGCCTCAAGAACGTCCAGGGCAAGAGCATCGTGAACTCGATCTCGCTCAAGGAGGGCGAGGAGGCGTTCGTCGCCCACGCCCGGCTGTGCCGCAAGTACGGCGCCGCCGCGGTGGTCATGGCCTTCGACGAGGACGGCCAGGCCGACTCGCTGGAGCGCCGCCAGGAGATCTGCGGCCGCGCCTACCGCATCCTGGTCGACGAGGTCGGCTTCCCGCCCGAGGACGTCGTCTTCGACCCCAACGTCTTCGCCGTCGCGACGGGCATCGAGGAGCACGCCACCTACGGCCAGGACTTCATCGAGGGCGTCCGCTGGATCAACGAGAACCTGCCGCACGCGCGCACGTCCGGCGGCATCTCCAACGTCTCGTTCTCCTTCCGCGGCAACAACGCCGTGCGCGAGGCGATCCACGCCGTCTTCCTGTTCCACGCCGTCGAGGCGGGCCTCACGATGGGCATCGTCAACGCCGGCGCCCTGGTGGTCTACGACGACGTCGACCCCGAGCTGCGCGACCGCATCGAGGACGTGATCCTCAACCGGCGCCCGGACGCCGGCGAGCGGCTGCTCGAGATCGCCGCCGAGCACGCGGGCGACGGCTCGGTCGAGGAGGCCGCGGTCGAGCAGTGGCGCTCGCTGCCCGTCGCCGAGCGCATCACGCACGCCCTGGTCAAGGGCATCGACGACCACGTCGAGGCCGACACCGAGGAGCTGCGGGCCGAGCTCGCCGACCGCGGTGCCCGGCCGATCGAGGTCATCGAGGGCCCGCTCATGGACGGCATGGGCGTCGTCGGCGACCTGTTCGGCGCGGGCAAGATGTTCCTCCCCCAGGTCGTGAAGTCCGCCCGCGTGATGAAGAAGGCCGTCGCCTACCTCATCCCGTTCATCGAGGCCGAGAAGCAGGGCACGAGCACGCGCGACACCGCCGGCACCGTCGTGCTGGCCACGGTGAAGGGCGACGTGCACGACATCGGCAAGAACATCGTCGGCGTCGTGCTGCAGTGCAACAACTACGAGGTGATCGACCTCGGCGTCATGGTGCCCGCGCAGAAGATCCTCGACGCCGCCAAGGAGCACGACGCCGACGTCATCGGGCTGTCCGGCCTCATCACGCCGTCGCTGGACGAGATGGTGTCGTTCGCAGCCGAGATGGAACGTCAGGGCCTGGACCTGCCGCTGCTCATCGGCGGCGCGACGACATCGCGCGCGCACACCGCCGTCAAGGTCGACCAGAAGTACCACGGGCCGGTCGTCTGGGTGAAGGACGCGTCGCGCTCGGTGCCCGTGGTCTCCGCGCTCATGTCCGAGACCCGCCGGGACGCGCTGCTGGCCGAGGTCGAGGCCGACTACGTCCAGCTGCGCGAGCGCCACGCCGGACGTCAGGACAAGCGCCGCCTCCTGTCGCTGGAGCAGGCGCGCGCCCAGGCGACCCCGATCGACTGGACCGGCTACGAGCCGCCCCGCCCGCCGATGCTCGACCAGGGCGTCACCGCCTGTGACGGATGCGGCGCCGAGACCGGCCCGTACGTCCGCCACCTGCACGAGCACCCGCTCGACGACCTGCGTCCGTACATCGACTGGCAGCCGTTCTTCAACGCCTGGGAGATGCGCGGCCGGTTCCCCGACATCCTCAACAACCCGGCGTCCGGCGAGGCTGCCCGCAAGCTCTACGACGACGCCCAGCAGATGCTCGACAAGGTCGTCGCCGAGAAGTGGCTGACCGCGAACGGGGTCGTGGGGCTGTTCCCGGCCGACCGCGTGGGCGGTGAGGACGTCGCGGTGTACGCCGACGAGTCGCGCTCGCAGGTCCGCACGGTGCTGCACCAGCTGCGCCAGCAGACCGAGGGCCGTGAGGGCTCACCGCGACGCAGCCTGGCCGACTTCGTCGCCCCGCACGAGTCCGGTCTGGCCGACCACGTCGGCGCCTTCGCCGTCACCGCCGGCCTCGGCAGCACCGAGCGCATCGCCGCGTTCAAGGCCGAGCTGGACGACTACAGCGCGATCCTGCTCGAGTCGCTGGCCGACCGTCTCGCCGAGGCCTTCGCCGAGCGGCTGCACCAGATCGTCCGCACCGACTTGTGGGCGTACGCGCCCGACGAGGGCCTGGGCAACGACGAGCTGATCGCCGAGAAGTACCGCGGCATCCGCCCGGCCCCGGGCTACCCGGCCTGCCCCGAGCACACCGAGAAGCGCACCATCTGGGAGCTGCTCGACGTCGAGGTGGCGACCGGCATCCAGCTCACCGACTCGATGGCCATGTGGCCGGGCGCCTCGGTGAGCGGCCTGTACTTCTCGCACCCGCAGTCGCAGTACTTCGTCCTGGGCCGGGTGGGCCAGGACCAGGTCGAGGACTACGCCGAGCGCAAGGGCTGGACGATGGCCGAGGCCGAGCGCTGGCTGGGCCCGAACCTGGGCTACGAGCCGGAGGACTGACCGCCCTCCTCGACCGCCCCTCCAGCCCTCGTCCGGGAGCCGTTCGTCACGTCCGTCTCGACGAGCGGACCCGCCCCCCGGCGGGCAGAGTGGGAGCAGTCGATTCATGGAGGTCGCGATGACGAACCAGCTTCCCCCGGCAGGTGCCGCTTGCTAGCCCCGAAGGCCCGTGGCTCGCTCAGCGAGCAGGTGCTCGCCGCTCTCACGTCCGGTCAGGTCTCCCCCACGCTGCGCGACGTCGAGCCCGACGGGCCCGAGGACGCCCAGGTCACGCTGTGGTCGCTGTACGAGCTGCACTACCGCGGCTTCGAGGACGTCGACGACACCCTCGAGTGGCACCCCGACCTGCTCGCCGTCCGGGCCGGCCTGGAGGCCGAGCTCGAGGCCGACCTGCGCGAACGGTGCCCCGAGGTCGACCTGGGCGACGACTTCGCCGCCGGCCTGTTCTCGTTCATCGAGCAGCACGACGGACCGTCCGTCGCCCGCTTCGTGCAGCGCGACGCCACCCACGAACAGGTCATGGACCTGCTGCGCTGGCGCTCGATCTACCACCTGAAGGAGAGCGACCCGCAGGCGTGGGTCGTGCCGCGGCTCTCGCCCGGCCCGAAGGCCGCGCTCATGGAGCTGCAGTACGACGAGTTCGGCAACGGCGACCCGCAGCTGCTGCACGCGCACCTGTTCGCGCAGGGGCTGGCGGCGAGCGGGCTGCGTCCCGACTACGGCGCGTACATCGACGAGGCCCCGGTCGAGGTGCTCGAGGAGAACAACGCGATGAGCCTGTTCGCCCTGCACCGCCGCCTGCGGGCGGCGTCGCTGGGTCACCTGGCGGCGTTCGAGGCCACCAGCTCGGGCCCGTCGCGGCGGATGTCGCGCGGCCTGAGCCGCCTGGGCTTCCCGGCCGAGATGTCGGCCTACTACGACGAGCACGTCGAGGCGGACGCCGTCCACGAGCAGCTCGCCGTCCGCACGATCGCCGGCGCGGTCGTGGCCGAGGACCCGTCGCTGGTGCAGGACGTCGTCCTCGGTGCCTTCACCTGCCTGGACCTGGAGGACCGCTTCGCGGAGGCGGCCCTCGCTCGGTGGGGTGCGGTCGATGCGTGAGCCCACCCCGAGCCCCACGCCGACGGTCGTCATGTGCCCCGGTGGGCCCATGCTGCTGCGCGGCAAGCACGTCGTCGAGGACGCCGACGGCAACCTGCACGAGACCCGGCGACCGGTGAGCGCGGTGTGCCGCTGCGGCAAGTCCGCGCTCCAGCCGTGGTGCGACGGCACCCACAAGGTGCTCCCCGAGCGCGACCGACCCTGAACGGAGACCCGATGACCTCGGTCTGGACCGCTGACCTCCCGCACGACCCGTCCGACCCGCTGGACGACGGCGCCCGTTACGACCACGTGGTCGTGGGCGCCGGCATCACCGGCCTCACCACCGCCCTGCTGCTGGCCCGGGCCGGCGAGAGCGTGTGTGTCGTCGAGGCGCGCACGCCCGGCGCCGTCACCACGGGCAACACCACCGCGAAGGTGTCGCTGCTGCAGGGCACGAAGCTCTCGCAGGTGCTGAGCCGCCGGGGGCCGTCCGTGGCCCGCGACTACGTCGAGGCGAATCGCGAGGGCCAGCAGTGGCTGCTGCGGTTCTGCGAGGACCACGACGTCGACGCGCAGATCCGCCCGGCCGTCACGTACGCGTCGTCGCCGCAGCAGGTCTCGACCGTCCGTCGTGAGCACGAGGCGGCGTCGTCCCTGGGCCTGGAGGTGCGCTGGCACGACCGCCTCGACGTCCCGTTCGAGCTGTTCGGCGCCACCGTGCTGGCCGGCCAGGGCCAGGTCGAGGCCGGCCAGATGGTCACCGCCCTGGCCCGTGACCTGCACGCCCATGGCGGGACGATCGTGCAGGGCACCCGTGTGGCCAAGGTCCGCGTCCACGGCGACGAGGTGCGGGCGGAGGTGACCGACGGACGCACGGTCGTCGGCCGGCACCTGGTCGTCGCGACCGGCACCCCGTTCCTCGACCGTGGCCTGCACTTCGCCCGGCTCGACCCGAAGCGCTCGTACGCGCTGACGTTCTCCGGCGTCCACGCGCCCGAGGGCATGTACCTGTCGGCCGGTCAGCCGAGCCGGTCCGTCCGCGACGTCCCGCGGGCCGACGGCACGCTCCTCATGGTCGGCGGCTCCGGCCACGACGTGGGCCGTGACCCGAGCCCGGCGAAGCACCTGGACGAGCTGCGCGCCTGGACCCAGCAGAACTTCCCCGGCGCGGTCGAGACGCACGCCTGGTCCGCCCAGGACTACTCCCCCGCCGACCACATCCCGTACGTGGGCGAGCTGCCCGGGTCGGGTGGACGCATCTTCGTCGCCACCGGCTACGACAAGTGGGGCATGTCGCAGGGCGTCGCCGCGGCGCGCGCCGTGTCGTCCTGGATCCTCGGCAACGACCCGGAGTGGGCCCGCCCGATGCGGGCGAGCATCCCGACGCTCAGCGGCGCGGCCAAGGCGGCGATGACCAACGCCAAGGTCGGGCTGGAGCTGGCCAAGGGCTACGTCCGCGCCGAGCTGGCCCCGCTCCCCGCCCAGGCCCCGGCCGAGGGCGAGGGCGTCGTCGGCCGTCGGGGCGTCAAGCCGGTCGCCGTGTCGACCGTCGACGGACGCACGTGCGCGGTCAGCGCCGTGTGCACCCACCTCGGCGGCGTCCTGGCGTGGAACGACGCCGAGAAGAGCTGGGACTGCCCGCTGCACGGGTCCCGGTTCGGCGCCGACGGCACCGTGCTCGAGGGGCCGGCGACCCGTCCGCTGTCCCGCACCGAGTCCCCGCGGCCCTGACGCACGTCCCGCCCTGCGCGTCGGCGCGCCGCATCGCGTCCGGCCCGTAGGGTGGAGACGTGGAACCTGAGATCCCCGAGCTCCGCCAGCCCTGGCTCATCGCCTCCTTCGAGGGCTGGAACGACGCGGCCGACGCCGCGTCGGGCGTCGTCGACCACCTGATCGACGAGTGGGACGCCAAGCCGCTGGTCGAGATGGACCCGGAGGACTTCTACGACTTCCAGGTGAGCCGCCCGCACATGGTGCGCGACGACGACGGCAACCGCGTGATCCAGTGGCAGACCAGCGCCATCTACTACGCCTCCCCGCCCGGCTGGGACCGTGACGTCCTGCTCGTGCGCGGCCTGGAGCCCAACTACCGCTGGCGCCTGTTCGCCTCGACGCTCACCGGGCTGGCCAGCCTGGCGGGTGCGACGGACGTCGTGCTGCTCGGCGCCCTGCTGGCCGACAGCCCGCACACGCGCCCCGTGCCCGTGCAGGGCCAGAGCACCGACCCGGTCATGTCCGACCGGCTCTCGCTCACCGAGTCGACGTACACCGGGCCCGTGGGCATCAACTCGGTCGTCGCGGACTCCGCGGCCGAGCAGGGCATGGGCGTCGTCTCGCTGTGGGCGGCGGTGCCGCACTACCTGGCCGAGCCGCCGTGCCCCAAGGCGACGCTGGCGCTGCTGCACCGGCTCGAGGACGTCATGCAGGTGCCGCTCCCCCAGGGCGTGCTGCCCGAGATGTCCGACGCGTGGCAGCGCGGGGCCGACGAGCTGCTCGAGAACGACCCGGACGTCGCCGAGTACGTGCAGGCGCTGGAGAGCGAGCGCGACGAGAGCGAGCTGCCCGAGGCGTCCGGGGACGCGATCGCGCGCGAGTTCGAGCGCTACCTGCGCCGGCGCGGCACCGGCGAGTAGCTAGAGCGCGACGCCCAGCAGGGCGTCCACGACGGCGCGGACGGTGGCGGGCGCCGACTCGTCCGTGCCCTCGGACGCGGCCCACTCGTCGACGATCGTGAGCGCCCGCGGGGCGTCGAGGTCGGACGCCATGGCGTCGCGGACGTCGGCGACCAGCGACCCGGCGTCGGGTCCGGCCGGACGCTCGACGGCGGCGCGCCAGCGGGCGAGGCGCTGCTCGGCCGCCTCGAGGTCACCGGCGAACCACTCCCAGTCGGTGCGGTAGTGGTGGCCGAGCAGGGCCAGGCGGATGGCCATGGGGTCGTGGCCGGCCTCGCGCAGCCGCGAGACGAGCTCGAGGTTGCCCTTGGACTTGCTCATCTTCTCGCCGTCGAGCGCGACCATGCCGGCGTGGACGTACGCCCGCGCGAACGGCTCACCCGTGGCGACCTGCGCCTCGGACGCCGACATCTCGTGGTGCGGGAAGACCAGGTCGGACCCGCCGCCCTGCACGTCGAACCCGGTGCCCAGGTGGTGCAGCGCCATCGCCGAGCACTCGACGTGCCAGCCGGGGCGTCCCTTGCCGTAGGGGCTGTCCCAGGACGGCTCGCCCGGACGCTCGGCCAGCCACAGCAGGCAGTCGAGCGGGTGCTTCTTGCCCTCGCGCTCGGGGTCGCCGCCGCGCTGGGCGAAGACCTCGGCCATCGCGGCCGCGTCGAGGTGCGAGACGTCGCCGAAGCCGGGGTCGGCGTGCACGTCGAAGTAGAGGTCGTCGTCGACGCGGTAGACCGCGCCGGCCTCCTCCAGACGTCCGATCAGGTCGATCACGAGGTCGATCGCCTCGACCGCGCCCATGTAGTGCTGGGGCGGGATGATGCGCAGCGCCGTCATGTCGGTGCGGAAGAGCTCGGTCTCGCGCTCGGCGAGCGCGACCCAGTCCTCGCCGGTGGCGTCGGCGCGCTCGAGCAGCGGGTCGTCGACGTCCGTGACGTTCTGGACGTAGGTGACGTCGAGCCCGCGGTCACGCCAGACCCGCTGGAGCAGGTCGAAGGCCAGGTACGTGGACGCGTGGCCCAGGTGCGTCGCGTCGTAGGGGGTGATGCCGCAGACGTACATGCGGGCGGTGCCCTCGGGGTCGAGCTCGCGGGGCGCGCCGGCGGCGGTGTCGTGCACCTGCGGGGCCGGGCCGCGGCCCAGTCCGAGAGCGTCGAGCGAGGGGATGTCAGGTGCCGACCACGAACGCATGCCCCGAGCCTATCGGGACGTCCGCGAGCCGCACGGCCCCCGCCGCCGCGCCGCGCTCGACGCCGCCCGCGACAATGGCGCACATGATCATCGACTGCGCGGTCTACCGGCACGGCGAGCGGCACGAGGTCGGCACCGACCCGGCCGCCCTCGAGGCCGCGCTCGCCGAGCTGGACGACGCGTGCGACTTCCTGTGGATCGGGATGCACGAGCCCACGCGCGAGGAGCTCGACGCCGTCGCCGGACCGCTGCAGCTGCACCCCCTGGCCGTCGAGGACGCGATCGAGGCGCACCAGCGTCCGAAGGTCGAGCGCTACTCCGACCACCTGTTCGCCAGCGTCAAGACGGTCACCTACCGCGACGACGACGTGCGGACCCACGAGATCAACGCCTTCCTCGGCGAGCACTACCTGCTCACCGTGCGGCACGGCGCGGGCGGCGACCTGCGCGAGGCCCGTCGCTCGGCCGAGCGGGCCGACCACGAGCTCGAGCACGGTCCGGTCGCGGCGCTCTACGCCGTCCTGGACCACGTCGTCGACCAGTACGAGGCGGTCGCCGCCGAGCTCGAGACGGACGTGCAGGAGGTCGAGACGTCGGTGTTCTCGCGCGAGCGGACGTCCGACTCGTCCCGCATCTACCGGCTCAAGCGCGAGACCCTCGAGCTGCGGCGCGCGGTGCTCCCCCTGCGTGAGCCGCTGCACCGGTTCGCCACCAGCGCGATGCCCGAGCCAAGCCGGCCGTACTTCCGCGACGTGTCCGACCACCTCAACCGCGCGTCGGACACGATCGACAACATCGACCACCTGCTCGACAACGCGCTCAACGCGCACCTGGCCCAGCTCAGCGTCCAGCAGAACGCGGACATGCGGAAGCTCACCGCCGGCGCCACGATCTTCGCCGTCCCGACCGCGATCGCCGGCGTGTACGGCATGAACTTCGAGCACATGCCCGAGCTGACCTGGACGTACGGGTACCCGCTGTGCCTGGCCTTCATGGGCGCGGTCTGCGGCTACATCTACTGGCGCTTCAAGCGCTCCGGTTGGCTGTAGGACTCAGTCGCGCAGGCGCGGGCCGAAGGCGTCTAGCACCTCGGGGTCGGGGTCGTTGCCTCCGTCGGCCCATGGATCGTGGGCCCGACGTTCGAGCCAGTCGAGCACGTACGCCGGATCGGTGTGACCGCCGGCGAAGAAAGGGCCGTCGGCGAGGTCGGTGATGCTCGTCCGGTCGGGCACGCGGCACCACCACAGACGCCCGTCATCGTCGTCGTGGACGAGCAACGTGGGTGCCTCGTCCGCGTAGCAGAGGCAGAGCCAGAGCACGTGGGTCGCGGCGACGGACGACCGGTCTTCCCGGCGGGTCGCCCGCGCGTCGAGCCGTGCCTCGATCGGCGCGACCGCGGGATCCTCGGGCACGGCGGGCCGGCGCCGGAAGAACACCATCGCGCGGCCGCTCAGGCGACGCCGGCGGTGATGACGCCCGCGCCCGCCAGGATCAGCACCAGGCTGCCCAGGGCGATCCGGTACGCCACGAACGGCGCGTACGAGCGGGTGCTGACGTACTTGAGCAGCCAGTGGATGACCGCGAGACCGACGACGAACGACACGACGGTGCCCACCAGCGTCGGCACGGTGCCGTACTCGTTCTCGCCGCCCGGGATGTCCTTGAGGCTGAACAGGCCGGCGCCGACGACGGCCGGGATGGCGAGAAGGAACGCGTACCGGGTCGCAGCGGCCCGCTCGTAGCCCAGGAACAGGCCCATCGAGATGGTGGCGCCGGAGCGCGAGACGCCCGGGACGAGGGCCGCCGCCTGGGCGAGGCCGAACAGCACCGCGTGGCCCCAGGTGAGCGACTCGATCGGCCGCGTCTTGCGCCCGACGCGCTCCGCGACGCCCAGCACGACGCCCAGCACGATCAGCGTGGTGCCGATGACCCACAGGTTGCGGAACTCGCTGTCGATGAGGTCCTGCAGCAGCAGGCCGAGGATGACGATCGGCACCGAGCCGACGATGACGAACCAGCCCATGCGCCACTCGAGCGTGTCGCGCGCGTCCGGCTTCGCCACGCCGCGCAGCCAGCCGGTCGCGATCGTCCAGATGTCGCGCCAGAAGTACAGGACGACGGCGATCTCCGTGCCGATCTGCACCACGGCGGTGAACGCCGCGCCGGGGTCGTCCCAGCCGAAGAACTTCGGGAAGATCGCGAGGTGGGCGCTGCTGGAGATCGGGAGGAACTCCGTCAGGCCCTGGAGGACGCCGAGAACCACGGTCTTGAACAGATCCACGGCGCGAGCCTACCGACGCCGTCGCGGGGCGCCCACTAGCCTGGCCGCATGGAGCGACGTCGTCTCGGACGCACCGGGCTGGAGGTCTCGCGCCTCGGCCTGGGCACGATGCAGTGGGGCCGCGGCGTCGACGCGGCGACCGCGGGCGAGCAGCTGACGGCCTTCCTGGACGCCGGCGGGTCGCTCGTCGACACCGCCGCGCTCTACGGCGACGGACGCGCGGAGGGCCTGCTCGGCGAGCTCGTCGACAAGCTCGGCTGCCGCGACGACCTCGAGCTGGTGAGCAAGTCCGGCCTGCGCCGTCGCGGCGAGGACGTCGTCCGCGACACGTCGCGCGGGCACCTGCTCACCCAGCTCGACCGCACGCTGGCCGCCCTCGGCACCGACCATCTCGACCTGTGGCTCGTCCACGTCTGGGACGACGCCACTCCGGCCGAGGAGACGTTCGCCGCGCTCGAGCACGCCGTGCGTACGGGCCGCGCCCGCTACGTCGGCGTCTCCAACTTCAGCGCCTGGCAGACGTCCTGGGCCGCCGGCTGGCTCGCCGCCCGGCCCGACCACGTCCAGGTGGCCGCCACGCAGGTGGAGTACTCGCTGCTGCGCCGCTCGGTCGAGACCGACGTCGTGCCCGCCGCCGCGGCGCACGGGCTCGGCCTGCTGGCCTGGTCACCGCTCGGTCGCGGCGTGCTCACCGGCAAGTACCGCGGCGGCGTCCCCGGTGACTCGCGCGCCGCGCACCCGGAGTGGGAGTCGTTCGTCGGCGCCTACCTGACGCCGGCGCGCTCGCGCATCGTCGAGGCCGTCGCCCGCGCCGCCGAGGGCCTGGACGTCTCCCCCACGCACGTCGCGCTCGCCTGGCTCCGCGACCGACCCCAGGTCGGGTCCGCGCTGCTGGGCGCCCGCACCACCGACCAGCTCGAGCACGCGCTCGCCTCCGAGCACGTCGAGCTGCCCGTCGAGATCGTCCAGGCCCTGGACGACGTCTCCGAAGGAGCGCGCTAGTGGAGTACGAGTTCCGGAACCTGACCATCGACCGGAGCGAGTCGCGCAACGCCGTGCGCAAGCTGCTCACCGACTACGCCGAGTACCAGGGCTGGGAGCTCGCGCGGCTGCGCAAGGACCGCACCGGCAAGCGCACGGTCGTGCTGCGCCGCAAGATCATCCGGATGCGCGCCACCCTCTGAGCACCGGTTCCGTTCTGTGAGCTTGTCGAAGGGGCCCTTCGACAAGCTCAGGGAACGGCGGCCTCAGACCAGGTCGAGGAAGGTGTCGAACACCCGGGAGCCGTGCTCCAGGCTCGCCACCGGCACGCGCTCGTCGACGCCGTGGAACAGCGCGGTGAAGTCCAGGTCGGCCGGCAGCGCCAGCGGCACGAAGCCGTAGGACGTGATGCCGAGCCGGTCCCACGCCTTGGCGTCGGTGCCGCCGCTCATGAGGAACGGCGCGACGTGCGCCGCGGGATCGTGCTTGAGCAGCGAGACCGTCATCGCGTCCACCAGGTCGCCGCCGAACGGGTACTCCAGCGCGTCGTCGGTGTGGTGCAGGTCGACGCTGACGCGGTCGCCCAGCAGCTCCCGGACGGCCGGGACGAAGGTGTCCTGGTGGCCGGGCAGGTACCGGCCGTCGACGTACGCGGTGGCCTCGCCGGGCACGACGTTGTGCTTGTAGCCGGCGGCCAGCATCGTCGCGTTGGTCGAGTTGCGGATGCCCGAGCCGACCATGCGGATCGCCGGGCCGACGTGGCGCAGCACCTCGTCCGGGTCGGTGGACGTCTCGCCGGTCAGCTCACGGATGGTGGCCATGAGGTGCTGCATCGACGGGCCCGGCTCGGCCGGCCAGGCGTGGGTGCCGAGGCGGGCCAGCGCCTCGGACAGGTGCGTGATCGGGTTGTCGTGCTGCTGCATCGAGCCGTGGCCGGCGGTGCCCTTGGCGGTCAGGCGCATCCAGGCGATGCCCTTCTCGCCGGTCTCGAGCAGGTACAGGCGCTTGCCGCCCACCTCGGTCGAGAAGCCGCCGACCTCGCCGACGGCCTCGGTGCAGCCCTCCAGCAGCTCGGGGTGGTTCTCGACCAGCCAGCGGCTGCCCAGGACGCCGCCGGCCTCCTCGTCGGCGGTGAAGACGAGCGTGATGGGCCGGTCGGGGATGCGTCCGTCGCGCTGACGGGCTCGCACGACCGAGAGCAGCATGCCGTCGAAGTCCTTCATGTCGACCGCCCCGCGGCCGTACAGGTGGTCGTCGACGATCTCGGCGGCGAACGGGTCGACCGTCCAGTCGGCGGCCTGGGCCGGCACGACGTCGAGGTGGCCGTGGATCAGCAGCCCGGGACGGGGGCTGTCCTGGTTGCCCCAGCGGGCCACGAGGGTCGCGCGTCCGGTCTCGGACTCCACGATCGTCGACTCGATGCCCACCTCGTCCAGCAGCGTCGCGACGAGCTCGGCCGCCTCGCGCTCGCCGGGACCGGACGAGTCGCCGTAGTTGGACGTGTCGATGCGGATCAGGTCGCGGACGATCTGGACCGTCTCGGACTCCGGTGCGTGCGCCATGTGCCCACCCTAGGCGCGCGGTCGCGAGCCGCGCGCGGACGGCTCAAGCGGCGAGCAGGGCGTCCACGGTGCGGGTGAACAGCAGCCGTCCGGCGAACGCCTCGACCGCTGCCAGGAAACGCGGGACGCCTCGCACGTGGACGTCCTCGCGCCAGGTCAGGTGCGCTCCCCCGTCGGCCCGGGGGCGGACGTCGATCTCGGCCCACCCGCGCACGAGCCGGCCGCGCTTCTCGATGCGGCAGCGACGGGGCGGGTCCCACGAGACGACCTCCATCACGTCGTCGAACCCGACCGGGCCGATGCCCGTGCGCGCGGTGAACCGGTCGCCGTCGACCGTCACCGTGGTCAGCGGGACGACGTCGCCGTGACGGCGCCAGTCGGTCACCCGCTCCCACACCTGCTCGGGAGTGAGGTCGGGGTCACGGTCCACCTGGATGAGCGCCACGCCACGATGGTAGGAACGTGGCGGCGCTCCCGCCCGACGAGAGGACCCCCATGGGCACGATGCCGTTCACGTCCGTCGAGGACGTCAAGCAACAGCTGGCGGACGCCGACTACCTCGCGTCCGACGCGATCGCCACCACCGTCTTCCTGGCCAGCGAGCTGGGCAAGCCGCTGCTGGTCGAGGGACCGGCCGGCACCGGCAAGACCGAGCTGGCCCGCGCCGTGGCCCGGGCCGCGGACGCCGCCCTGGTGCGCCTGCAGTGCTACGAGGGCGTCGACGAGGCTCGCGCGCTCTACGAGTGGAACCACGCCAAGCAGCTCCTGCGCATCACCGCGGCCCGCGACGAGTCGTGGGAGGACACGCGCACGGACGTGTTCAGCGAGGAGTTCCTGCTCCCCCGCCCGCTGCTCACCGCCATCCGGCAGACCGAGCCCACCGTGCTGCTCGTGGACGAGACCGACAAGGCCGACGTCGAGATCGAGGGCCTGCTGCTGGAGGTGCTCGGCGACTTCCAGGTGACGGTGCCCGAGCTCGGCACCATCACCGCGTCCCGCCGGCCGTTCGTCGTGCTCACGTCCAACGCCACGCGCGAGCTCAGCGAGGCCCTGCGCCGGCGCTGCCTGTTCCTGCACGTGGGGTTCCCCGACGCCGACCTCGAGGAGCAGATCGTGCGGCTGAAGGTCCCCGAGCTGGACGACGTGCTCGTCACCTCGCTGGTGCGCGTGGTGGACGCCCTGCGCGCCATGCCGCTGCGCAAGGCGCCGTCCGTCTCGGAGTCGGTCGACTGGGCCCGCACGCTGCTGACGCTGGGCGCCACGGGGCTGGACGCCGACGTCGTCCGCCGGACGCTCAACGTGGTGCTCAAGCACACCCACGACATCGAGCGGGCCACCGCCGGGCTCGACCTCGACACGGTGCTCGCCTCCTCATGACCGGCGCCGCATGAGCACGTCGCCGGACGCCGAGAGCGTCCCCCGCCGCCTGGTCGCGTTCGTCGAGGCGCTGCGGGCCAAGGGCGTCCCGGCCGGACCGAGCGAGACCGTCGACGCGGCCGCCGTGGTGCGCGTGCTGGGGATGCACGACCGCGGCCTGCTGCGCGAGGGACTCGCGGCCGCGCTCGTGCGCCGCGGCGGCCAGCGGGACGTGTTCGACACCGTCTTCGACCTGTACTTCCCGGCCGGCGTCGGTGCCGGCGAGGCCGTGCGCGAGGCCCAGGAGGAGGGCCTGGACCTGGCCCGCCTCCGAGATCGGTTGGCCGAGGCGCTCGCTGACGGCGACGGCGCGGCGCTCGACCGGCTCGCCCAGGTGGCCGTCGACCTGCTCGGCGGTGTCGGCGACCAGGGCAGCGGCGGCTGGTCGGCGTACCAGACGCTCGACCGGCTGGCGCCGCAGACGCTGGTCGCCCGCGCGCTGCAGCTGCGTGGCTCCGGCGGGGCCTCGGCCGGTGCCGGCACGGGCCAGGCGTCCACCTCGGGGTTCACCTCCCGCCTGGACCGGCCCGAGGTGCGCGAGGCCGTCGAGCTGTTCCGCGGACGCGTGCAGGCCGAGGCGCGGCGCCGCACCGCCGAGGTCCGCGGACGTGAGGTGGTCGCCAAGCACGCGGTGCAGCGCAACAGCGACCAGGTCGACTTCCTGGCCGCCAACCACGAGCAGCTGCGCCGGCTGCGGCTCACCGTCCGGCCGCTCTCACGCAAGCTGGCGACCCGGCTCGCGTCCCGCCGCCGGGCCGCCCGGCGCGGACGCATCGACGTCCGCCGCACCCTGCGCCGCGCGGCGTCCACCGGTGGCGTCCCGGTCAAGCCCGCCTGGCAGCGTCCGCGGCCGACCCGCCCCGAGCTCGTGCTGCTGTGCGACGTCTCGGGCTCGGTCGCCGGGTTCTCGGAGTTCACGATGCTGCTCGTGCAGGCGCTGAGCGACCAGTTCAGCAAGATCCGGGTCTTCGCGTTCGTGAACGCCATGGCCGAGGTGACCGACCTGGTCAAGGCCGGAGGCGACGACCTCACCGACCGCATCCGCGCCGAGGCCCGGGTGACCAAGTGGCACACCAGCAGCGACTACGGCGAGGCCTTCGCGGACTTCGTCGCCGACCACCTCGACGCCGTCGGCCCGCGGACGGCCGTGCTGGTGCTGGGCGACGCCCGCAACAACAACCTCGACCCCAACCTCGAGGCGCTCCACCAGGTCGCGCAGCGCTCGCGACGGACGTTCTGGCTCAACCCGGAGGCGGCCGGACGCTGGGGACTGGGCGACTCCGTGGCGCTGGAGTACGCCGACGTGGTGCCCATGCACGAGTGCTGCAACGTCGACCAGCTCAGCCGCTTCGTCACCCGTCTGCTGCCCGCCTGACACACCCGGTCGCCGATGCGAGTTTCCCGGGAATCCGACCTATCCTTGACCGGTGAGCTTCCCCACCCTTCCC
>NZ_SJXM01000016.1 GCF_004336805.1 Aeromicrobium sp. IC_218 | reverse complement strand
GCCCTCGCCGCTGTACCCGGTCTACGCCGATGCCTGGCACCTCACACCCGTCATGCTGACCGGTGCGTTCGCGATCTACGTCATCGGACTGCTGCTCGCCTTGCTGTCCGCAGGGTCGCTGTCCGACTACGTCGGACGGAAGCCGGTCTTGATTGCCGGCACCCTCGGGACCGTCGCGTCCATGGCACTGTTCGTGATCGCCGACGACTATGTGATGTTGATGATCGGTCGGGCGCTGCAAGGACTGTCCGTCGGACTGCTCCTCGGCACCCTTGGGGCGACGCTGCTGGACCACTCACTCGAACGCCGCCCCGCTCTCGCCGGTGTTCTGAACGGCGTGACTCCGCCGACCGCCCTCGGCGTCGGTGCCTTGTCCAGCGGATTGCTGGTCCAATGGGGGCCGGCTCCCGAGCAGCTGATCTACATCCTTTTCGGCGTTCTGATGCTTGTCCTGGCGTTACTGCTGTCTCTGATCCCGGAGACCGTCACCAAGCAGCCGGGCGCGATCCGCTCGCTCCTCCCGGCCATGCGCGTACCAGCAGGCTCGAGGCGGCTGCTCCGCGATGTCTCGGGCGCGCTCATCGCGAGCTGGGCGCTTGCGGGGCTCTACCTGTCGCTCGTGCCGTCGCTGCTCACGGGGGTGTTTCACATCGACAGCCACTTTGTCCCAGGCGCGATCATCGCGATCTTCGCCACGTGCGGAGCGCTCACGGGGTACCTGCTGCAAAAAATGGATCCCCGCCGCGAGCAGACCATCGGTGTCATCGCGCTCATCATCGGTCCCGTCGTGTCCGTGGTCTTTGTCATCATGGGCGTGCTACCGGGCATGGTCCTTGGCACGGCGATCGCCGGCATCGGATTCGGGGCCGGTTTCCAGTCCGGGTTACGGATGCTCCTCGCAACCGCCTCGCCGGACCATCGCGCCGGGCTGCTCTCCACCATCTACGTAATCAGTTACCTCGCGTTCGGCCTTCCGAGCGTGATCGCGGGCCTCGTCGATCCGTACACCGGACTCGTCGCGGCGTTCACCGGCTACGGCGTCCTCGTCGTTGCCGCGGCCCTCGTCGCCCTCATTTTGCAGATGGGCTCGCACGATCCAGTGGAAGCAGAAGCCGCCGCGGCCGCCGAGGCCCTGGAAGCCGAAGCCCACTAGGCACACCCCACACCCCACGCCCCACACCCCACTGGCGGGACGCTCTAAGCCGTCCGGCATCGAGCTTTCCGCAGCTCCACGACCGCCTTCCCGAGGAAACTTCATGTCCCTGAACTCGCCTACCGCGCTCGGATCGCTGAGCCTGCCCAACCGATTCGTAATGGCACCCATGACCCGCAGTCGCGCATCGGCAGACGCGCTCATTCAGCCGACAGCGCCTGCCTACTACCGCCAGCGCGCGAGCGCTGGTCTGATCATCTCCGAGGGCATCGCAATAAGCCCCTACGGTGTCGGCGGTCCCGGCATCCCGGGCCTGTGGAATCAAGCCCATGTCGACGGGTGGCGCGAGGTCACCCGCGCTGTGCACGACGCCGGCGGACGGATTGTCGCGCAACTCTGGCATGTGGGGCGCGCGTCGCACCCTTCCTTGGTCCCCGGCGGCGCGCAGCCGGTCGGACCATCCGCGATCGCGAGCAGCTTCAAGATCTTCGCGGCCGAAAAACGGGTCGACCACGTCGTCCCTCGCGCCCTCGATGAGGGCGGCATCCAGGAACTGATCGGCCAGTATGCTGCCTCCGCCCGACTCGCTATGGATGCGGGGTTCGACGGCGTGGAGATTCACGGTGCCAACGGATACCTGATCGATCAGTTCCTGCATGCGTCCGCGAACGCGCGCACCGATGAGTGGGGCGGCTCGCCCGCGGCCCGGGCCCGGTTCGCCCTAGAGGTTGTGCGCGCGGTGATTGAGGAGGTCGACCCGGATCGGACAGGGTTGCGACTCTCGCCATCGAGCTCGTTCAACGACATGGCAGATGCCGAACGCCCCGCTGTTTTCACCGAGCTGCTAGACCAACTCACCCCGCTCGACTTGGCATACGTGCATGTTCTCGAGCCGGGCGTCGTGGGTGACGGGGCACTGCCGGCTGAGGAAGCTGACGTGCTCAACTCGGAATGGTTTCGGTCTCGCTACTCCGGCAAGATCATCAGCGCCGGCGGCCACACGCGAGCGAGCGCGGAGCAGGTCTTGGACGAAGGGTGGGCGGACGCGGTCGCCTTCGGTCGCCTCTTTCTCGCCAACCCTGACCTGCCGTACCGCATCATGACCGACGCGCCGCTCAACGAGCCGGTCCGCGCGACTTTCTATGGCGGTGGTGAAGAGGGTTACCTCGACTACCCATCCCTCCACGATGACGATCGGCTGCGCTGATCGCTGCGCCGGGGAAACTACGCAGATCGGCGCTGCTGGTGTTCGAGGGATCAACAGCGGGCCGCTCGAACGAACCGGACGGGGCCATCGGCCTCGGTCTGAATCTCCGAGCGCGCTAGTGGGACCTAACGGGCTGCTAGTTCGCAGGCTCTATTGGGCTCACCCAGGACAGCGAGTCGGGGGAGTGGTCCAACAGTGACACCACCCGCTACAGCGTCAAGACGTTCAAGACCCTCGCCACTCGAGCGAGCGACCTGCAGTCGGGGGAGAAGGTCATCGTCACCGGGGCGATCGTCACCGAGACCTGGACCGACCAGACCAACCAGAAGCCCCGTTACAAGCAAGTCATCCTCCCCGACGCCATCGGCCGCAGCATCTAGGCTTCCCAAGCGGGGGAGGGGCCGCAGGCATCGAGCCCGCGACCCCTCTCGACGTCGTTGTCCAGCCGTAAACGATGCACAGTCGACCGATTCGCCGGACAGCCACCCGCGCCGGTGCCAGGATCTGGACTGGCCCTCACCTGCCACCCCGACAGGTGAGGGCCACCCTGTGCGCCCAATGAGCCGCGCGTCTCAGCCCGCGGAGGGGTAGTCACGACCCGGTCCTGCGCGGCACACTCAGTCCGATGTGTTTCGTCTGGGGGTTCGCGCTCGCTGGCTGCGTGGGTGTGGCGATAGTCGTGGCCGTGCCGCGCGGTCCCTGGGACTGACCGCGACGGAACCGGCCCGTGTGGGAAGGCGGGAGGAGTGGGCATGATCAGTGATTCACCGCGGATCACCGCAACGTTCTACACCGACGGTCAGACGATCATCACGATCGCTGGCGTCTTCAAGCGCTACTCCACCAGTGAGCAGGCCATGCGCGAGGTCGCGAACCTGGCCACTCCCGACAACCTCGGCCGCCCCTTGATCGTCCGGGTCCTCTCCGCCAACGGGAGGAGGATCGAGCTGGTCGCCACCACCGAACGGACCTTCTACGACGAATCCAGCCCGGGCTGGCGCTACACGCCCGAACAGATCGGCACCCTCGTCACGGCCTTGGCCGCCGTCATCGAGGAGCCCGCGCCCGGCCCGGTCGCCCCGGGGCGGCGGGCTGCCGGGATGCTGCTGGGGCCGGACCCGCTTCTGTCGCCCCTGCCGCCGGCCTGACGGAACGAACGGTTCGTGACCGGGCCAACATCCGACGCCTGGCCGCGCCACGAGGCTACTGCTCTGCGGTGGTTCGGGCGGTCAACCGGTCATGGCGCTGCTTGGCAGCCTGAGCGGTCCCCAACCCCAGCCCGAACGCAATGTCGGCCCACGTCATCCCGCGCGAACGTGCAGCGGTCTGCAGTCCCAGCTCGAGCTCGTCCAGCTCGGCGCGGACCAGCGGCACCAAGGTCAGCGCCGCTGTCAGGTCCTCAGCATCGACCTCGCACTCCTCATCGAGATACGACGCGCCCCCGCTGGTGAGCAAGGCCACGAGCCGGACCGCTTCGACCGGCGACACCATGCGTGGATTCGATTGCCGGGCACGAGCCTGCGAAGAAGCGCCATGACGCTCGGCGATTCGGCTCAGAGCGAGGTAGGTCCGTTCGGCTCGCAACTGACTTGGACTGGACGGAGTCAGAGACATACCTGCAGGATGAAGCAGCAACGCGACGTTTTCAACTACCCGTTGATCTGCGGGCGAGTGGTGGCACCACGGGAGGCGCAGATCAGGAGGGGGTGAAGACCTGAACGACCCTCGCCTCGAACGCCTTCCGAGCCGCGTTCCCTGCCTGCTCGAAGTTCGTGCACGGTTCTGTCTCAAGTAGCGTGCTTGCACCGAACCGGACCCCACCGCGCCACAGCTCTGGGTCCAGGTCGTCACACACGACGACCACGGTCATGCTGAGCGGAATCGTCTCAAGGGTCCACGTCGCGCCCGGCTTCACCTGCTGGTGATTGATCTCCCGACTGGTCTTATGAATGCCGATGTCGGTCATGAGCCGAACCTATGGGCTCCCGCTGACACGCCTAGTCCCGTCGACTATCTGACATAACGATCACTATCGGCGGTCGTCACGCGGCGCTGCGGCCAGGACGGCGTCTAGGCGCGACGCAGAGGTTGCTATAGAGCGCCGAACTCGATTCGTGGCTTCTCCGCGGTCGCGGCGTCGATGATCTGTTCCGCGATCTCCGGGACGATCCGGCCCGAACAGAGGACGGCTTCGAAGTCGATTCCATTGTCGATCATTAGGGAGCGCGCCATCCCGAGCAGCTTCGGGGACTCGGCGGGACCGAGCGGTCCAGGCTCAGGGAGGCCCCACTGCGAGAGTTGCTGGTTGGCGCGCCGATACGACGCGTCGGACATGATGCCCAACGTCTTGGATCTATAGACCAGCGCGCGCAGGCTGACTCCCCAATGCTTCTTCAGCTCATGTAGGTGAGGCCAATCGATCCTGCGCGGGAGCTGATCGATGATCTCGCTCCGAGGCATGAGGAACTCGGCGGCGAACGCATGCGCCTGGAGCTCCACGATTCTTGACCCGGGGTCGGTATCGGGGTGTAGGACTAGGTGGCCCAGTTCGTGAGCTGCATCGAATCGCCCCCGTGCTTTGTCGCTAGCTCGAGGACTCAGGAAGACCAGCGGTCGTGCCCCAGCATAGGTTGAAAACGCGTCGACTTTCGGATCGGTCGCGGCGGGCAGACGCATAGTGATTATTCCGTTGGCCTCAAGGAGCTGCACGACCGAACCGACTGGTCCTAGAGGCACCCGCCATGCAGTCTTGACTTCGCCAACAATCTTCTCGATGTCATCAGTTTCGATCTGCTCGGGAACGGTCACGTCGGGCAGGCGGACGGGGGGCAAGTCGACGTACTGGTCGATCAGGCTGACCAGCTCCAGGCACAGCTCGCCGAAGGCGAGGGCTTGCTCACGCGAGGTCGCGCTAGTTGAGCGCAACGATCGAAAGTGTGCGGATGCTGCGGGAAGCAACGTGACGGGGCGCCCCGCGCCGAAGAAGTCGCGTGGCAATCCGAGAGCTAGACAGAGACTGGCCAGAGTTGCTTGTGTCGGCCGTCCCCCCTTCTCGTACTGAGCGATTGCTGTTGGTGTGACCCCGATTTGCCTAGCCAATGCGGTCTTCGTCATACCGCGCAGTCGCCTCGCGACAGTGAGCCGAGAGCCCTCGAAGTCGCTCGATGCTGCTGGTCCGTGATTCATGCGTTGCCCTCAGACGCCGGACGAGGCTTGATGGCGATCGCCGGCTCGACCGCGGGCTGGGTGTCGAAACGGGGCCCCTCGGGCATGTCGGCGTTGGAGCGAACGCGGCCCTTCTCATCGTCGTCGTGCCAAAGTTCCACCTGAGCAGCGAAGGGCCGAATGCCCATGACCGGCACGGTCAGGTGGGCCCCGGTCTTCGGGCTGTCTTCCTCGCCGGCCCACACCAGGAGGAAGTTGCGAACCAACGTGGGGTCGTACGGATCGTCCGCGAAGGTGAGTTGATCGAGATCGTCTGATCGAATCCCGTTCAAGGCATAGGTGTTTGCGACGGCCATCTCATGGCGCACGTCGCTCTGACTGGCCCAACGGGGGAATTGGCTGAACGAAGGGCGGCGCCCGAGGTTCGGCGGAACCTTCATGAGCAGGATGCGTCGGTTGCCGTGCGTGAGTGTGAGTGCGTTCTTGATCAGTTCTACCTGCAGACCGGGGATCTGCCAGTGATCCTCGACGGCCTCACGCTCGTCACGACGGTAGCGCCGCAGCGCCAGAGTCTTGAGGTTCTCCACGCAGTTTTGGCCGAGTGACAGGGCGGTGTCGCCCGCAACGTCGGGCTCGTGGCGGTCGATGTTCTGCGACCACACATCCCCGACGAGGTCACGAATCGGTTCGATGGCGCCAATCCGCGTCAGATCAGCCCGGAACAGATCGAGCGCCTCGGCGGCGGCCTCCTGTGCACTCTGCATGGTGGAACTAAAGCATATGCGCGCACAATGCGCAACGAACACGCTCTCAGATGAGTAGTCGTGGTGGAAATATGAAGTGTCCAATCAGCGTCGTTTGCTCGGGACCCGGCTCTAGGACTGGTCTTAGGCGTCAGCGTGCTTGTCGCGACCGCCGAGAAGGAAGGCGTTGACATCGAAGTCTGGGTCGTGGTCGCCCGCTACTAGGCGGCGCTCCCACTCAATCAGCATTTCGTTACCCGGGACTTCGGATACCGCGTTGGCCGCGAATGCGACAGCCTCGGCGTGCCGGCCGTCAGCCTCTAGGCGATCGGCGGTCTCCAGCTGAATAAGGGCGTCGATCGCCGGCGGGAGTGGAGCATGGTCTTTTCTGCGCCGAGCCTCGGTTCGGGCCTGCGCCATAGCGGCGAGCTCGTCTGCATTCCATGGCGGCGTCGCCTGCTTCCCCAGCAACCAGAACGTGAATGAGCTCGGCGATGGTTGGTTCAGGACTGGGCCGAACGCTTCAAGGAACGCGGCGGCATCAGCGGGATGCTCCTTTGGGTCGACACACGAGTGCCAGAGCGCGTGGGTCGCGATCAGAGCCGTCTTTGCTTCCCCGGCCGCAAGGCCTGGGACCAGTCCTTGGATCTCTCGGCACACGTCGCCCATAGGAAAGCCGTCGGTGTGGTCGCCAGCGAACCAACCAATCAGCGCTTCCGCGAAACCATCCAGTCTCTGGGTTGCGTTTTCTTCTGTCAGTCCGCCCGGCTGCCAGATCCAGTATTGGGGAGCAAGCTGCATCTCAACGATGCCGGGGAGGGCTTGCCGATAGTCCCATGGTTCCGCCGGGACTGTTTCCGCGTCGCTGACGTAGCGTCTAACGACGTGCCGAGTAAGACGCCACAGTCCGGCTAGGGTGAGGACGCGCTCGAAGTTCGGCTCGTACGCGGTTTCCGCGCCATCGGTGAAGACCCAGACCCCCTCGCCCAGATCCTCGAGGACGTGGCTTCGGCGCGATCGGACGTCGTAAGCCACGCTCAACATGCGCTCCATATCTGGTGCGCGCGGCGGTCGAACAGTTCCAATCGCTTCGGAGCGGTAGTACTCGGGCGACAACCGGGCGAGGGTTGATGAGACGAAGCGTCTCTTCAGGCCGGTGCGCTCGGCCTCAAGAACAGCAGCGCGCACCCTGTCAGCCGTTGCCTCGTCAGTGTCCACCAGCGCGGCATCGATGATCTTGCGCTTTGATCCGTCGTAGCGGTCCCAGCTCGCGGCCGGCGCCAGCGAACTACTCGAGATCGATTCCAGGGCTGCGACCATGTCGGTATAGGCGCCCGTCGGGTCATCCAATGCTCGGCGAGTAGCGTCCACCACCCTGCGGATTGCACGGATCACCCGCACGAAGTCGTCCCGGGAAAGACCGATCAGGTCCTGCATGAAGTCCCGGACCGAGCGCCATTCTTCGGGCTGGACCGCTTGCTGAGGTTCAAAAAGCCCCGGGAAAAGGTCATTGGCGGAGCGCCGCCGGCTGGCCCCGTCGCCGCTGACGAGGCGATGAACTTGGTCGTGGTCACGGCCAACTGTGCGGTTCAGCACGAAGGTCAGAACGTACGCGACGTCATCAACTAGGTCGGTGCCTCGTGTGGCGAACATGAACTCATCCGTGCCGTCAGGGCGCTGGGCCTCGAGGCGGTCCGTCACCGTGATCATTGCCGATGAGACCGCGCGCACGTCGGTCGATGGAGTGATCTCGCCTAGCGGCAACGTGATCGGGTTTTCGCCTACCAACCAGGCGTTGCTGTAGACCGTGAAGCGGTGCTCTGACTCATGGAGCGGCACGCCTGGGCGGAAGAATTTCCCGGACGCAATCTGCAGCATGAGTTGACCACGCAGTTGCCGGGGTCCCTTTCTATTCACGGGACCATCTTCGTCGGTTCCGGTTGCAGTGGGACGCAAGTCGGGACTCGCGGATGGCCGATAATAGATCTTATGTCATGTAGAGCGCTTTCCGGCGCTCCCCGAGGTGGAATCCCCGACACCTCCCGCTGAGGCGTGAGACTCCCGGACCCGGCCCGGCACGAACGGGCGGCCACCCTCGCCTGCAGCGGGCTGGACGCACCATTACCGGGTCGGTGCGCCTTGGGCGGGCTCAGCCCGATGCTAGGCGCAGGCCGGCTGTGTGCGCGAGCCCTAGTCCGGCTCGAGGTCGTCCTCGGTCGGGATGATCTCGCCGGGCCCGGAGGGCGGCCTGATGACGCGGTAGCCCTCCTGGGATGCGGCACCGGGTAGGTCCTGGTGCTCGAAGTCGCCGCCGAGTGCGGCCGCGGGTCCCGTCGGGCCAAAGACCGCCAGCGCGAACGCGTCGCCAGCGCTCATCCGCGGGCGGTAGATGACCCCGTCGAAGGCCGCCTCGTAGAACGCCGCGGCCCAGCGCTGCGTCAGCTCGTACGTGCTCGGAGCGGCGCCCAGCTCGGCGTTGATCCCGTACGGCTCTGCCTCGTTGCAGCAGCAGTCGGCGTACGAGCCGTCTGGGACGTCCGTGCGGGTCACCAGCCGGCCGGCCAGAACCGAGCTGGGCACCGGCTGCGTGCGCCAGTGGCCCAGGATCTCGTTGATCGCCGCGCGCCGGGTGCTGGCCGCGTAGCAGGTCCCGTGCGGCTCGCGCAGCGTGAAGCGCGACGGCTCGTGCTCGGGGACCGAGGCGAAGTACCAGCAGCCACGGTCTGGTGCGTCCGGGAAGTCTGGGTGCACGCGCCACCCCGGGACCGACCAGGTTGCGCGCGGGAAGTCCTCCAGGTCGGCCGGCGGCTCCCCCAGCGCCGACTCGTGGTGGGGCGCGTCCTGCTCGGTGCTCACGCTGCCGGGCTACCCATCAGCGGCGCCAGGTCGGCAGCCAGGCGGGCGGCCAGCTTCTGGACCGGCTCGACCGGCTTCTCCTGGCGCGCCCAGTCCAGCGGTGTGAGGCCGTCCAGCTCGGTAGCCGGCTCGAGCAGCAGCGTGGCGACGCCCCAACCATCGAGGTTGCGCAGCGCCTTGAGGAGGGGTCGCAGCAGCGGGCGCACCGCGACCTTGCCCGAGCCGCTCCGGACGAACTGACTCAGCGGGTAGACCCACTGGTTGTCGCCTCCGCGGCACGCGAGCACCCGGCCGTCGCGGCGCGCTTGGTGCAGGGCCTGGCGGCTGACGCCCAAGGCTGCCTGGGTGCGGGTGGTCGACCAGAACGGGCCCACGAGGTCGACGAGCTCGTTGCTCTCGACCGCTTCGGCAAGGCGGGCGTGCTCGGTGATGGTCAACGCCAGCTGGTCGGGTGCGATGAGTGTGACGTCGCCGAAGACCAGGTCAGTCTTCTTCAGCCGCTCCCCCACGACCGCCAGGTAGGCGTCGATGTCCCCGTCGGACCGGACGGTCCACTCCTCGCGGTGCTTGATGTCGCTCATGTCGTCACGTCCTTGCGTCAACTGCGTCAAGCACAAGTCTTGCTCGCAGTGTCAAGCACGTCAAGCAGAGCGCCTCACCGGGTGGTGTCGATGACCAGCCGCTGGGTCCTGAGGTCGAGCCCGCCGAGGGGGTCGGACTCGAAGCCGGCGATGGAGGCCCGGTAGAGCTCGCGGCCGAGAGGCACGCCGTAGAAGTCAGCCTCCCACGCGCACACGCCGTCCTGCGCGGGCGCGCGTGGATCACGCTCGAGCTCCGCCGTGGACACGACCTCGTCGCTGGAGTCCAGCAGCTCGATGGTCGCGCCGGTGCGGATAGCGTCATGCTGGCCGCCGAGGGACTCGCACCGCGACCCGGGGCTGCCATCTGCGATGCCGAGCGCGTCCAGCGCGACGACGCCCGCGGACACGACCATCGTCTCGGTCGCCGGCTCAGACGCCGTGGTGCTGGCCGCCGCGCTGGGCTTGGCCGCTGCCGGCTCCTCGTCGCTGCCGGCGCACGCGCCCAGCACGAGCGCGACGATGGCCATGAGCGCCGCTCCCCCGATCTTCACCGGGTCAGTCTGCCCGGCCTGGTGGCCCGACGTCAGCCGTATCGGGCGATGGCCGGTCAGCGCAGGAGAACCGGGGGTGTCGGTGAACAGTGAACGCGGCGGACCCGCGTCGCGTCGGCCGCATCGAGGTAGGTGCTCATGCCAGCACCCATGCGGCCATGGGACAGGCGGTGCCGAATCGATGCCGCTTGCTCCCGCTACGTCTACCCCTAGTCCTCGATGAAGGGCAGGTCTCGCTCGATTGCCGAGCGGGCTTGCTCTTGCCTCCCCACAGCTGCGGGCAGTCGGTTGGGCGCGATCGCGCGGATCTCCAGCAGGAGCTGGAGGTTGAGCAAGCCGCAGCGCAGGGCCTCCGACTTCATCACGGGGTCGACGGGTCCCTTGTTCCTGCTGACCTTGCGCACTGCGAGGCTGAGGAGATCGGCCGTCTCGGGCTCAAACTCACCGATTCCGCCCATGAGCACGGCCACCCCCTGAACGAAGAAGGAGACCTCCGTCCGTGTGAGCGTGCCGTCGCCCAATCGCTTCCCCAACTCCCGAGCCTCCTCTGATCGCCCCAACGATTGCTGCCTGAGCAGGTGGAGCTTCTCGTCGTCCAGCCGCTCCTGCCGTAGACGGCGGTCCTGCTCGATCTGAGTTGCCCGCGCCTCCGCATCGATCTTGCGCTCGTGCGCCCTCTGCCTTGCGTCAGCCTCCCTCTGGTGGCTGAGTGTGAACCAGACGGCGGCGAGGGTCGCCCCCGCACCGATGAACGCGGAGACGACGGCGATGGCCAGATCGACCGACCAGATCGAGCCGTCGATCTGACACGAGAAGTCCGGGTTGCTGGTGTTGAGAATGTTGCATGTGAGGTCTTCGAGGCGCACGAGCCGCAGCGTACGGCGCGCCTCCGGCGGGCGGTCCGGAACGGCCGTTCGTCAGTCAGTCGGACTCGGTGAGCGGTTCGCTGGCAGCTACTTCGCGCTGGATGTCCGCCGCGCGCGCGTGCCCGGCGGCGATGTCGCGGGTACTGAGGTGCTGCCACAGGACGTCGTCGATCCGCTTGAGACGGAGAAAGAAGTCCTGCCGTGGTCGCCACTCAAGATAGGACTCGGAAGCGTTCTCCCTGTCGATCTGCTCGATCAGCTTCGTCGCGTGCTCCGACAGGGACTCAGCGAGCTGGTCATCCAGTCCACGAGCGAACTCGGCCAGGTTTCGCATCCGGTAAGCCAATACCTTGGCCTGCCACTCGCTCCCGTTGACGAGAACATGGTGGCTCTGTTCGATGAGCTGCTCGCAGTCGCGGTCGACCCGCTGGCCGTCCGCTTGGAGACGCGCGTCTTTTGCTTCTTGCTCACGGATCGCAAGCTCCTTCGCGAACATGTCACGTTGGGCAGTGAGTTCCTTGCGGCTGATGTGCCAGGTGACGATGACGGCGATAGCCGCGAGGCACACGCCGAGCACCTCGGAGCCCAGGAAATGGGACTCGGCGTTGCAGGTCACGACGCCGTTCAGGGCGTCGCTGATGTCGCAGGTGATCTGGTCGAGGCGCACGAGCCGCAGCGTATGACGGGGCGTGCTCTCGAGGTGCACGGATGAGTGCCGCAAGGCGCAGGCCTGAGGCTCCGGCTGCGGTCGCACCCGCACGCCACCGGCTGGTGACCGGCGCCGTTCAGCCTGTGGCCGCGATCTGACAGGTGAGCGCGAGCAGGAGCAGGCAGACTGCCCAGCCGAGTCGGTGGGTGAAGGTCCGACGGATCTGGGCGGCCTGCTCTCGGTGGCCGTCGGCGAGCTGCTGGCGAACGAGCCCCGGTTCGCGCAGCGACTTGATGATGAGCGCGAGGCTCGCCAAGGAGAGGGCGAGGCCGAGCGCCAGCAGCAGGATCTCGGCCATGTGGTGCCCCCCGCATCGGATGGATGGTGTTCACCCTCGATCCTGTGTGGTCGACTCCCAGGTGTCCAGCGCGTCGGGGTGGTAGCGGATGGAGCGGCCGAGACGGACCCAGGCCGGCCCGGTGCCGGCACGTCGCCAGCGTCGCAGCTGCTCGACGTCGACGCCCAGTCGGCGGGCGGCGTCTCGCGCGGTGAGCATGAGCCCGCGCGTGGCCACGGCGCTCACCAGAGCCTCATCTGCTCGGCGTCCAGAGCGAGCCGCTCGAGGTCGTTGACCGCCCGCCAGCGGTCGGCCGGCGACACGTCCTGGGTGGTCGATTGGGACGTCGCCCGGGTGTGGTGTGGACGTGCCTCGGTGATGAGGTCGGGGTCGTTCGCGCTGGCCTCGGTGATGCGGTTCATGGCGGCGTTGGCGCGTCCGCGGATCTGCTCGAGCTCGATGCTCGAGAGGTCGGTCCGGGTGCTCATGGTGCTCTCCTTCGTTCGGTCGTCGGGCCGCTCGCGGCCCGCTTCTGACTCGGTGACGGAAGCCGGTAGACGGACCCAGCCATGAGGCTTGAAGTGACCGCCTGGCCACACCAACCCCCGCCCCCGATAGATGCCGAACATGCGCCGGCGAGCACCCGTCAAGGACGGCCGGAGGCCGCAGCGCTTGTCCTTGACGGGTGGGAGCGGCGCGTCAGAATGTTCGGCTTCGGGGGCGGGGGTCGGTGCCCGACCGCAGGTCGGGAGAACACCGCGCGTAGCGCCTTGCTGATCGCCCGTTGGGCGATCCCGCGAAAGCGAGTGCGGGCTGCCGTGCGGCGGCGTCGCGCGGCGTGTGAGCGGGAGCAAGCTAATGCACAAGGGCGCCTTGTGCGCTCTTGGCCTAGACCTGCCGGTCGAGGCCTGCCACACTTGGGGTGTGGAACTGCCCTGGCGGGCTCGCTGCGCTGGGCGTGAAGATCGGGGGAACTGCGATGGCTGAGGAGCGTCGCGACGCGTCCGAGGGGGCCGTGCCGGCCCGCTCTGGGGAGCGTGTTCGGCCGGGTGTGCGGCAGGTCCGCAAGCCCGGTGCCCCGCGCCCGATCCAGCACAAGGTGAAGGTGACCGCGGAGCAGGAGGAGCGTCTGCTCGAGCGCGCGGCGGAGCGCAACGTGACGGTGCCCAGGCTGCTCGTGGAGTCGGCTCTGGCCGGTGGTGCGGACGCGGCGAAGCTGCGTGCGGAGATGATCGGCGAGCTGTACCGAGTGGCCCGCCTGGTGGGCAAGGTCGGCGTGAACATCAACCAGATCGCGCGGGTCACGAACGCGACCCTGGAGGCCCAGCCGGAGACCGCCGCGGCGATCGCCGCGCACGGTCGAGTGATGGTCCGGCTCGAGCAGCTGCTCGACGACCTGGACCGTCCGCTCCCCTCCCCCGCGTCCGGTCAGGAGTCGGCCTCGTGATCCCGAACGTGGTCAAGGGCGGCGACATGCGCGGCCTGCTGCGCTACCTCGCCGGACCAGGTCGAGAGAACGAGCACACCAACCCGCACGTGATCGGCGGCGACGACTTCCTGCTCGCGTGGCACGGCAGCGAGGAGCTGAACGCGGACGCTGCCGGGGAGATCTCGGACTTCCTCGAGCAGCCGCGTCAGCACTGGGGCACGGAGATCCGATCGCAGGTGACGGCGGTCGACCCGGAGACCGACGAGCGGGTGGTGGTCGGCTACCGCGACCAGCACGTCTGGCACTGCTCGCTGTCCCTGCCCGTCGACGACCGGACCGTGTCGGACGATGAGTGGCGCGCGATCGCGGCGGACTTCATGGACGAGATGGGGTTCACCGAGGCGTCGGGGAAGGCGCCGGCGCGGTGGGTCGCGATCCACCACGGCACGTCCAAGCGCGGCAACGACCACATCCACATCGCGGCGTCGATGGTCCGTGAGGACGGCACCCGGTGGGACGGCCGATACGGGGACTACCGCCGGGCGCAGGAGGCGTGCCGCTCGATCGAGCGCAAGTACGGGCTGGCCGCCGTCGCTGGCCGCGAAGCGGGCCTCGGCGCCCGGGGCGCGAAGCCGGCCGAGCTGGCCCAGGCCGAGCGGGCGGGGATGCCGCACACCGCTCCAGTCGAGCTCGCCCACCGCATCCGGTCCGCGGCCGTCGCGTCGCAGAGCGAGGACGAGTGGATCAGGCGCGTGCGCAAGGCCGGTGTCGTGCTCAAGCCGTACTACGCGAAGGGCACGACCGACGTCGTCACCGGCTACAAGGCGGCGTTGAAGCCCGAGGACTACAACGAGCGGCTGGTGTTCTACGGCGGCGGTCGCCTAGGCAAGGACCTGTCGCTGCCCCGCGTGCGCGAGCACTTCGCCGAGCCGACCTTGGAGAGCTCCGCGGCCGCGGCTGCGGAGTGGACGGCGGCGGCCAAGGGCCAGGCGCCGGCGCTCCGTGGTGGACCCGACGACATGACCCTGACCCCGCAGGCGCCGGTGAACGCGGCCCGGTGGCTGGCGGACTTCAACGACCAGCTGAAGTCGATCCCGCTGGGCGACGACGTCGCCTGGTCGGACGCAGCCCGGGACGTGTCGGGTGCCCTGTCGGCGTGGGCCCGGTTCGACACCGAGAACCGGGATGAGCTGAACGCCGCGGCCGAGCAGGTCGCGCGATCGGCGCAGGTCCGTCGTGCCGGCGTCCCGCATCGGCGCCCGTCGTCGTCGACGTTGGGTGCGGCGGTCGTGCTGCTGCAGACCCGGACCGACGGCAAGGGCAAGGTCGCCGGCACGCTCATGGCCCGCCAGGTGTTCGGAGCGGTCAAGGCGCTGCACGATCGGCAGGTGTCGATGAAGCACCTTGCTGAGGCGGAGGTTCTGCGCACGCGTGCGCTGGAGCGCCTGCAGCGAATCCCGTTGACCGGGTACGGCGATGAGACGACGGCGCGGGTGGCCGTCGCGGCCGACCTCAAGGCCGCCGGCGAACGCGCCACGGCACAGAAGGTCGCCGACGCCCAGCGGGGCACTCGCCCCGAGCCCGGCGATCCGGCCAAGCCGCCGATGCCGAACCAGCTCGGTCCGCAGCGTGCACGACAGCGAACTGGTCGCGACGGTCGCGACCAGGGGCACGGACGATAAGAGGGGGAACCAGCGATGGTTGACGACGATCCGATGGACGACCTGCAGGGCGCATCGACGATGGCGGTCACCAGCGCCGCCCGGGCGGCGGAGTCGCTGCTGCGAGCCTCGCAGGACCGGGCGCTGCGCCGCGGAGCGCAGACCAGTCAGGAGGCCGACGACGCGCAGCGCCGCTACGAGACACAGGCGACGGTCGCTGAGCAGTTCTACCGGCGCGCCGCCACCGCGGACTTCGTCCGCGACGAGTCGACCGAGTCGGTGGTGAACGCCTGGCGCGGGGCGCAGGAGTGGAGCCAGCGGGACCCGGCCCGGTTCGGGCCGCACGCCGTGGCGATCACCAAGACCATCCTCGAGGTGCGGGGCGTCGACCTGGCCGACCCCGACCGGGGTGAGCAGGCGCTCGAGGAGCTGCGCGAGCAGGTCCGCGTCGAGGGCGGCGTCGACATCGAGCACGAGCACGAGCGCCAGGACGACGGTGTCGACCGCGAAGCAGTCCCCGGCCTCGCAGCTGACCTGGACTACGACTCCACCGATGCCCGACGAGCCCGCGCAGAACAGATCGAAGCATCCGACCTCGCCCCGGAGGTCAAGACCGCGCTGAAGATCACCGACAACCAGCAGGGCCACGACCCCGCGCTCTCGGCTCGAGCTGGCAGGGGCCGGGAGAAGGCGACCGATAAGGGCCGTGCGGCTTCACACGATCGCGCGCGCAGGCCTCCAGGTCTTGGACGGTAGCCGAAGGCCATCGTCCGCGGGTGCTCGCCGCGATTGCGCTCATCGGGAGCCATACAGTCGGGAGCCCGCCCGGAGTGCCAGGCTGGTCGATTGCTGCTCAGACAGCTGTCGACGGCGGGCAACATGTCATTGCTACAGGTGACGGCTCAGCCATCACTCGGCTTGATCGTGAGCGAGCTCGGCGAGACGCACTACCCGGTTCACCTGGGGTTTTGCAAAGGCGCCCGAAGACGCCTCTCGTGGTGTGCCTCATTAGGTGCAAATATTGGACATTAAGCACTGAGAAGGAAACGAGGTCTGCTCATGACGACAGCCCAGGACGGCGCTGTTCGCAAGGTAATCGGTCAGAAGGTCCTGCGTCCGCGGCAGCAGGTCGAGGAAACGATCCGCGCCGCCATCCTGTCCGGGGAGCTCAAATCCGGAGAGATGCTGCCGCCGGAGGCGGAGCTGGCTCGACAGTTCAGTGTCAGCCGCACGACACTGCGCGAGGCTCTGCGTGTGTTGTCTTCCCAGCACCTCATCGTCAAAGTTCCTGGAGCGGGCGGAGGCAGTTTCGTCCAGGCAGTGGACCATCATTCGTTGGGCGCAGTCATGATCGATTCGGTTGACAATCTCCTCGCCCTCGGCACGATCGAGTTCAGAGAAGTGGCTGAGGTTCGACAGTTATTGGAGGTGCCCTCCGTGCGCCTGGCCGCGGGCAACCGCACGGCCGAGGAGGTGGCTGGTCTGACCGACATCGTCGAGCGCCAGAAGGCCGCCTCCGTGGACGACCCCGACATCCCCGACTTGGATCGTCAGTTCCACACCCTGATCGCCCAGGCGTCTGGCAATCGGGTGCTCGCGTCGTTCGTCGCGGCGCTGCACCACGCCACTGAGCCCGTCCATTACCTCGACCTGTCGCCTGACGTGGGCCGCGAGACGGTCAAGCAGCACCGGGCGATCCTGCGCGCAATCGAGCAACAGGACGCCGACGCCGGAGAGCATGCCATCGTCGAGCACCTCACCTACCTGACGCAACGCATCACGGAGCACCGCGACGCCTGAACCTAAATGTTGGACCTTGCGCAGGTAGTCTAAAGTCCTCTAGTGTGTCTGGCGTCACACGTGTGACCCGCACTACACCATCCGGTGTCGCCAGCAGTGCGGACGGATCTTCGTCCTGGAGGACACCGTGGCAACTACCCCCGAGACCTCGGAGGTCTCGATCAAGCGTGTCGCTGGCGCAAGTCTTATCGGCACCACGATCGAGTTCTTCGACTTCTTTATCTTCGGCACAGCGGCGGCGCTGGTCTTCAACAAGCTCTTCTTCCCCGACTTGGAGCCGCTTGCGGGCACTCTGGCCTCGTTCGCAACGTTCGGAGTCGCGTTCGCCGCCCGCCCGCTAGGGGCAGTGATCTTCGGACACTTCGGGGACCGGGTCAGCCGCAAGCGAATGCTCGTGACCAGTCTGATGATGATGGGCATCGGTACTGTCGCTGTGGGCCTGCTGCCGACGTACGACCAGGTCGGCGTCCTGGCCCCGATCCTCTTGGTTCTGTGCCGCCTGGTCCAGGGCCTCGCGCTCGGGGGTGAGTGGAGCGGAGCCGTGCTCATGGCCGTCGAGCACGCGCCGCCGGAGAAGCGGGCCTTCTACGGCAGCTGGCCGCAGATCGGTGTCCCGGCCGGCCTGGTGCTCGCCACCGGCATGTTCTTCCTGGTCCAGCAGCTCTCAGACGATGCGCTGGAGTCGTGGGGCTGGCGTGTGCCGTTCCTGGTGAGCTCGCTGCTGGTCGCGCTGGGCCTGTATATCCGGCTCAAGATCGAGGACTCGCCGGCGTTCCGCGAGGTGAAGGAGAACAAGCAGGAGCACCGGTTCCCCGCCGGCACCGTCTTCCGCCGGGCGGGCTGGCGCGTGCTCATGGGCGCGATGGCCAACGGGGCTGCGAACATCCCTTTCTACATGGCCACCGTCTTCGTGCTCAGCTACGGCGAGGACGACGGCATCAGCCGCAACACGATGCTCGGCGCGGTCTGCCTGGCCTCGGCGGTCCAGGTCGTGACGATCCCGATCGCGGCGACCTTCTGCGACCGCATCGGCCGCCGCCCGATCATGCTCCTGGGCTGCGTGCTCACCGCGCTGATGGCTTTCCCGTTCTTCTGGCTCGTGGACACTGGCAGCACGGCGGCGATCATCCTCGCGCTGCTTATCGCGCTGCCGGTCTGCCACACGTTGACGTACGGCCCGCTGGCCAGCTTCCTGCCCGAGCTCTTCCCGACCGAGCTGCGCTACAGCGGCTCGGGCATCGCTTACACGCTCGGCGGCCTCTTGTTCAGCGCCCCCGTGCCGTTCGTCGCGGCGGCCCTGCTTGACCGCTTCGACGCCTCGTGGCCGCTCTCGATCTACATCATCGTTGGTGCCGTGCTGACGTTCATTGCCGTGGCACTCGCTCGCGAGACCCGCCGCGACGACATCGCCTGGTCCTTGGGCGACGATGACCGTGAGCGCCGTACCGCCGCGCCCTCGGGCGTCTGACAGACCCCGCGGGTCGCTCGGCGCTGGCGCCCGAGCGGCCCGCGGTCCCTTTCCCCCAGCACTTGACCACTCTGTCTAATGTCCGACATTATGAAGGCGTGACGACGATGACCTCTCCGACGATCTCGGGCCCGCTCGCGGGCGTCCGGGTGGTCGACCTGACCACCTCGTACGCGGGACCCACGGCCGCGATGTACCTGGCCGACCTGGGCGCCAGCGTCATCAAGGTCGAGCGCCCCGGGTCCGGCGACGACACCCGTGGCTGGGGTCCGCCGTTCGTCGACGGCGCCTCGGCGTGGTTTGCCTCGGCCAACCGCAACAAGCGCTCCGTGGCCCTCAACCTGCGCGCCGAGCAGGGCCGCGACGCCCTGCTGCGGCTGCTGGACGAGGCCGACGTGTTCCTGCAGAACATGAACCCCAGCAAGCTGGTCCGCTCGGGCATCGACCCCGAGTCGCTGCGGGCGCGCAACCCGCGCCTGGTCTACTGCGCTCTGTCCGGCTTCGGTCTGGACGGACCCGACAGCGGGCTGCCCGGCTACGACCTCGTCGCGCAGGCTCGGTCGGGCCTCATGTCGGTCACCGGCGAGAAGGGCCACAGCCCGCAGCGGGTCTCGACCGCGCTGTCGGACGTCGCCGCCGGCATGTGCGCGGCGATCGCGGTGAGTGCGGCACTGGTGCGCCAGGCCCGCACGGGCGAGGGCGAGGTCATCGACGTCTCGCTGCTCGACGCCGACCTGGCCCTGCTGGCTCCGCGGCTGGCCGCGTACCACGCGGGCGAGCCCGAGCCGGCCCCCAGCGGCGGCACCGACTCGGTGCTCGCCGTCTACCAGCCGTTCGAGGCGGCCGACCGCTCGCTCGTCGTGGCCATCGGCAACGACGCGATGTGGGTCCGGTTCTGCGAGGTCGTGGGCCTGCGCGCGCTCGCGACCAACCCGGCCCTGGCCGACAACGCCGGGCGCCGTACCCACCGACCCGAGGTCACTGCGGCGATCGCCGACCGGCTGCGCGAACGTCCGGCGGTCGAGTGGTGCCGGTTGCTCGGTGAGGCCGGCGTCCCGGTGTCGTTGGTGCAGTCGATGTCGGAGGTGGTCAAGGACCCGCAGGTGGTCGCCCGCGGCAGCCTCCTGCCGGTGCCCGGCTCCGGCGATGCGCTGGTCAGCGTACGCAGTCCGTTCCGGCTCGGTTCGGTGCCCCAGCCGCGCAACGAGCGGTTCCCCGCCCTCGGCGCCGACACCGAGGCGGTGCTGCTCGAGCTCGGCTACGACGCCGACGAGGTGCGACGCCTCGCCGAGTCCGGCGCCGTCGGCACCCTCGACGAGGTGGCCTCGTGAGCGCGGACGCGTCGCTGCTGGTCCGCACCGCAGGCGCGGTCACGACCCTCACGATCAACCGACCCCAGGCGTACAACGCGCTGGACGCCGACGTCCTGGCCGGCCTGCGCGCCGCCGTCCTCGCCGCGGCGGACGACCCGGCCGTCCGGGTCGTCGTGATCGACGCGGCGGGCGAGAAGGCGTTCAGCGCGGGGGCCGACCTCAAGGAGCTCTCGGGCATGGGGCCGGACGAGGCCCACGCGACCATGCGGGCCGGCCAGCAGGCGCTGCGCGACATCGAGCGCGCACCCGTGCCGGTCGTCGCCGCCGTCCAGGGCCTGGCGCTCGGCGGAGGCTTCGAGCTGGCGCTGAGCGCCACCTTCCCCGTGCTGTCGACCCGCGCGTCGCTGGGCCTGCCCGAGACGAGTTTGGGCCTGATCCCGGGGTACGGCGGCACCCAACGGCTGCCTCGGGCGGTGGGCCCCCGGGTCGCCGCGCATCTCATGCTCACCGGCAGCCGCCTGGAGGCGGACCGGGCGTACGCGCTCGGCCTGACGCCGGTGCCGCCCGTGGCGCCGGGCGAGCTCGCCACGACCGTGGCCAAGATCGCCGCGGCGATCGCCCGTCAAGGGCCCGACGCCGTCCGCTCGGTCCTCACCGCGCTGGAGTCAGGTCGCGACGCGGCGCTGGACGCCGGCCTGCACCTGGAGACCGGTCTGGCCGCGCTCGCGGTCGCCTCGGCCGAGTCCGACGAGGGCATCACCGCGTTCCTGGAACGACGTCCCGCCCGGTTCGCCGAGCCGGCCACGAAGGAGCAGGCATGAGCGCCGAGCCGCTGGATCTCGACCGCGACCCGAAGGCGTACCTCGCCCTGCACGGGCTGCTCGACGAGCCGGCGTCCGACGCGCTGCTGACCGAGCGCGAGCGTGAGGTGCGCGCCCGGACGCGTGACGTCGTGGCGCACGAGGTCGCCCCCCGCGCCGCGGCGCTCGACGAGCGGCACGAGTTCGCGCACGACAGCGTCCAGGCGCTCGCGCGGGCCGGCCTCATGGGCCTCGTCTTCCCCGAGCACCTCGGCGGCACCGGTGACAGCAACGTCGCCTACGCCCTGGCCATGGAGGAGGTCACCGCCGGCTGCGCGGCCACGTCGCTGGTCTTCATGACCCAGATGCACGCCGCCTACCCGATCCTGCTCGCCGGCAGCGACGCGCTGGCCGAGCGCTACGTCCCCGGGCTGCTCGACGGCTCGGTCTACGGCTCGCTGGGCATCACCGAGCCCGACGCCGGCAGCGACGTGTCCAGCCTCAAGACGACCGCGGTGCCTGGTCCGGACGGCTACCGGCTCAACGGCGCCAAGACCTTCATCACCACCGGCGACAAGGCCGGTGTCATCATCTGCTTCGCCACGACCGACAAGTCACTCGGTCGCGCCGGCATCACCGCGTTCGTCGTCGATGGCACGTGGGACGGCGTCGGGCACGGCCAGCCCTTCGTCAAGATGGGCATGCACGGCTCGAGCACGGCCGAGCTGTTCTTCGACGACGTCCAGGTCCCGCGCGACCACGTCCTCGGCGAGGAGGGCCAAGGCTGGCGCGTCGTGATGAGCTCGGTGGTCAAGTCGCGCATCAGCGCCGCGGCGCAGGGCGTCGGCCTGGCCCGTGCCGCGTACGCCCGCACTCTCGCCGCCCTGACCCGCCTGCACGGCCGGCGCCTGCCCGACGAGCACACGTTCGCGCTCGCCGACCTGCGCGGCCGGATCCTGCAGGGGCGCCTGCTGCTGCACGCCGTCGCGCGCCAGGTCGACGCCGACCCGCACGTCGCCACCGGGCTGATCGGGATCATGAAGCAGTCCTGCACGGACCTGGGCTTCCAGGCCTCCGTCGAGGCCGTGCGGATGCTGGGCCCGCACGGCGACCTCACCGTGCTCGGCGTGGAGCGCTGCCTGCGCGACGCCAAGGTGACCCAGATCTACGACGGCACCAACGAGATCCAGCGGCTGCTCATCGGCCGCGAGACCACCCGAGCGATGGAGGAGCTGGCATGAACGGCGGACCGATGGAAGGCAAGGTCGCGATCGTGACCGGGGCCGGCCGAGGCCTGGGCCGGTCGATGGCCGAGGCCCTGGTCGAGGCCGGCGCCCGCGTGAGCGTCGCGGCGCGGACCCGCTCGGAGCTGGACGCCTTCGTCGACGAGGCGCGAGCCGCCGGCGGCGAGGTGCTCGCCTGCCCCACCGACGTGACCGACGAGGCGTCCGTCGAGCAGATGGTCGCCGCGACGGTCGAGCGCTTCGGCCGGGTCGACGTGCTGGTCAACAACTCCGGCATCGTTGCCTCCACCCCGCTGATCGACCAGCCCGCCGAGGAGTGGGACCGGGTCATCGCGACCAACCTGCGCGGCACCTACCTGGCCACCCGCGCCGTCGGGCGTCACCTGGTCGCGCAGGGCTCGGGCAAGGTCGTCAACATCGCCTCGAACTTCGCCCTGCAGGGTGTCGCGGACCACGCAGCGTACTCGGCGTCCAAGGCCGGCGTCATCGCCTTCACCCGTTCGATGGCCGTCGAGTGGGCCCGGCACGGCGTCCAGGTCAACGCGATCGCTCCGGGCTACTTCGCGACGCCGCTGAACGCCGACATGCGGGCGGACGCCGACACGCTGGCCAAGGTGGTGCGCGCGATCCCGGCTCGCCGCATGGGCGAGCCGGCCGAGCTCAAGCCGTGGCTGCTGCTGCTCTCCGGCAGCGCCTCGGACTTCATGACCGGAGAGGTCGTCGTCATCGACGGCGGCCAGAGCATCCGTTGACCAGGGCAGGAGCACCCATGAGCAACCAGAGCAAGACCGTCGCCGTGCTCGGCGGAGGCACGATGGGTTCGGGCATCGCCACCGTCATGGCGCGCGCGGGACACACCACGATCCTGTACGACGTCGTCGAGCAGAACCTGCAGCGCGGGATCGACACCGTGCACGGCTTCTTCGACCGCAGCGTCAAGCTCGGCAAGCTGGACGCCGACGCCGGCGAGGCGGCCAAGGGGCGCGTGGTCGGCAGCACCGACCTGCGCGACCTCGCCCCCAGCGACGTCGTCGTCGAGGCGGTGTTCGAGGACCTCGGGCTGAAGAAGGACCTGTTCGCCCAGCTGGACGAGATCGTCTCGGACACCACGCTGCTCCACACGAACACGTCGACGCTGTCGGTCACCGGCATCGCGTCGGGCTCCCGGCTGCCAGAGCGTGTCGTCGGCACCCACTACTGCAACCCGGCCCCGCTGATGAAGCTGGTGGAGGTCGCTGACGGCCGCCACACCGGCAGCTGGGCGCACCACGCGACGGTGGACTTCCTGAGCGGCCTGGGCAAGACGAGCGTGATCACCCAGGACCGTCCCGGGTTCATCGTCAACCGCTTCCTCATCCCGTGGGAGAACTCCTGCATCGCGGCGCTCGAGGCGGGCGTGGCGACGAAGGAGGGCATCGACGCGGCAGTGCTGGGCTCGATCGGCCACCCGATGGGCCCGTTCCGCCTGCTCGACATCGTCGGCATGGACATCCACCAGCAGGTCGCGACCCGGTTGTACGAGCAGCTCCGCGACCCGCGCTTCTTCCCGCCTCCGATGGTCGAACGGATGGTCGCCGCCGGCGACCTGGGCCGCAAGACCGGCCGCGGGTTCTACGACTACGACGACACCCGCCTGTTCGGGTCCTGAGGAGGCAGCCATGACGGACTTCAACACCATCGCCGTGCTCGGTCTGGGCACGATGGGCGCCGGCATCGCGCAGGTCGTCGCGCGCTCCGGCCGCTCGGTGGTCGCGCTCGAGGCCGACGAGCAGCGGCTGGACGACGGTCTGGCCGCGGTCGCCGCGTTCCTGGACGGCAGCGTGGAGCGCGGCAAGCTCGCCCCGGACGAGCGCGACGCCGTGCTGGGGCGCATCACCGGCACGACCGACGTGGCCGACCTGTCGAGCGCCGAGGCGGTCGTGGAGTCGGTCAGCGAGCAGCTGGAGATCAAGGTCGCGCTGCTGGAGCGGGTCGCGGCCGTGGTCGGCCTCGACGTGCCGCTGCTGACCAACACGTCCGCGCTGTCGGTCACCGACCTGGCCGCGCGGCTGCCGCACCCCGAGCGGGTGGCCGGGCTGCACTTCTTCAACCCAGCGCCGCTCATGCGGACGGTCGAGGTCGTCCGCGCGTTGCAGACCGGCGAGACGCTGGTCGAGCGGCTCGTGGCCCTCGTCGGGACGTTCGCGGACAAGGACCCGGTCGTGGTCGATGACCGCCCGGGATTCCTGGTCAACGCGCTGCTGCTGCCGTACCTCAACGACGTCATCGGCGAACTTGATGCGGGCTTGGCCACCGCCGAGGACCTGGACGTCGCGCTCGAGCTCGGCCTGGGCTACCGGACCGGTCCGATGCGGATGCTCGACGTCATCGGCCTGGACGTGCACCTGCACGCCACCGAGGCCATCCACGCCGCCACCGGAGACGCCCGCTACGCCGCGCCCCCGCTGCTGCGCCGCATGGTCGCCGCGGGCCGGCTCGGCGACAAGAGCGGGCACGGCTTCCGCGTCACGCCGGACAACCACCACGAAGGGCAGTGAGCATGAGCTACGAGGACATCCGGGTCGACGCCGAGGGCGCGGTCCTGACCATCACGATCGACCGGCCGGACGCGGGCAACAAGTTCCGCCAGCAGACCTGCCTGGAGCTGTTCGACGCGCTGCAGCGGTTCCGGCTCGACCCGGCGCTGCGCGCCGCGGTGCTGACCGGCGCCGGCGACAAGTTCTTCTGCATCGGCGGTGAGCACGACCCGCTCACGTCGCTGGACCAGTCGCAGGTGCTGCCGATCATCGACGTCTACCAGGCGATCGACACCATCCCCAAGCCCGTCGTCGCGGCCGTGAACGGCTTCGCGGTGGGCGGCGGCAACGTGCTGCACACCGTCTGCGACCTGACCATCGCCGCCGAGACCGCGGTCTTCCGCCAGGTTGGCCCGATGGTCGGCAGCTTCGACGCCGGCTACGGATCGTGGTACCTGGAGGACACGATCGGCCGCAAGCGGGCCAAGGAGATGTGGTACCTGAACCGCAAGTACTCCGCTGAGCAGGCGCTCGACATGGGCCTGGTGAACGAGGTCGTGCCGGCGGCCGAGCTCCGTGCCCGGGCCGCCGAGGTCGCGCGCGAGATGACCGAGCGCAGCCCGATGGCGCTCGCGGGCATGAAGGGCGCGTTCTCGGCCCGGCACAACGGCGTCTCCGGGCAGGCCCGGATGGCGCACGACCAGCAGCTGACGCTGTACCTGCAGACGCGCGAGGCCCACGAGATGAGCACGGCGTTCGGCGAGCGGCGCAGCCCCGACGCCGAGAGCTTCTGGTCATGAGCCGGCACGGACCGACGCTCGAGCGCGAGCAGGACGCGCTGGCCGGCGTCCTGGACGACCTCGGTGCGTCGCGACCGGCCGTCGGCGACGACCCGTCCGCGGTGGCCGCGCTGGTCGGCGAGCTCGCCGCGATGGGAGTGTGGACGGTCGGGGTGGCCGAGGGGCTCGGCGGTGGCGGCGCCGACAGCCGCACCACGGGCGTGGCGCTGGAGCGACTCGGGCGGCACTGGCCCGCCCTGGGCTGGGCGTCCGTGCAGGCCCACGCCGCCGCGACCGTGCTGGGCGGCGTGCCTGAGCACGCCGAGCTGGGCGAGCAGTTGCACGCCGGCGCGGCCTCGGTGGCCGTGGTCGAGGCGGATGCACCGCACGTCCGGCTGCGCCGGACCGACGGCCTCCAGGGCGAGGTCGACCGGGTCGACGCCGCCGCGGAGTCGCCGTGGCTGCTGGTGCTCGACGGCGACGCGGACGCGCTGCTGGTCGCTCCCGACGGGATGACCGTCGAGCCCGTCCGCACGACGGGCCTGGCCGGTGCACTGACCCGTTCGATGCGGGTGGCGGCGGGGCCCGGCGACGTGGCAGAGCTGTCCGGGCTGGACCTGGGCGCCGTTCGGGCCCGGCTCTGGCTCGGGGTTGCGGCCGTCGCCGCCGGTCTCGCCGGTGCCGCCGCCGACGCGGCGCTCGCCTACGCCTCGGACCGGCGGCAGTTCGGCGACACACTGACCGCGCTGCCGACCGTCCGACAGTCGCTGCTCACCCAGGCCGGCCGGGCCGCCACCGGCGTGGCCTCGGCGCTGTCCGGCGAGCGGGCGCCGGTCGACGCCCACGCTGCCGCCCGCGAGGCCTGCGAGGCGGCCGTCGACGTCGCCGCCGCGGCGCTGCAATCACACGGCGGCTACGGCTACCTGGTCGAGTACCCCGCCGAGCGGATGCTGCGTGACGCCGTGTCGCTGCGCGCCGCCACCGGCGTCCACCCTGCCGCGGTGCCGGTCGCCCGCGCGCACGCCGGCCTGCCGACTGATCCCACGCTCCGGAAGGACGAGTCATGACCCCCGCCCCGACCCAGGCCCCGCTGTCCGAGCTGCTGGACGGCCAGCACACCCCCGTCGACGAGGCGACCGCGCAGCGGTGGCGTGACGAGGGCTGGTGGGAAGGGCGCACGCTCCGCTCGCTGCTCACCGAGGCGGCCACTACGCACCCGGACCGCGCCGCGTTGGTCGGCCGCCGCAGCGACGGCACCCGGGTGACCCGCACGTACGCCGAATTCGACGCGAACGCCCACCACGCGGCCGCCGTGCTGTCCTCGCTCGGCGTCGGCACCGGCGACGCCGTCGTCGTGATGCTGCCCAACTGGGTGGAGTACCCCGAGCTCGTGTTCGGCATCAACGAGCTCGGGGCGATCTACGCCGGGATCCCGGTCGCCTACGGCGAACTGCAGGCCGCCGCCATCCTGCGCCGCAGCAAGGCGAAGGTCCTGGTGATCCCGCGTCGCTGGCGCAGCACCGAGCACCTGGAGCTCTCGCGCCGGCTGCGCGAGCAGATCCCCACGCTGCGGCACGTCGTCCTGCTCGACGACGACGCGTCGGACCTGCGCGAAGGCGAGTCGCTGTGGTCCAGCCACGCGGACGTGTCGGCGCGCGAGCTCCCCGAGCCGGACCCAGGCCGGCTCTGCTACCTCGGCTTCACCTCCGGCACCACCGGCGAGCCGAAGGGCGCGATGCACAGCCACGACACGCTGCTGTACTCGATCCGCCAGCAGGCCGAGCACGTCGGACCGGCCGTCTACGGCGATCCGATGGTCCAGCTCGTCGCGTCCCCGGCCGGGCACCACACCGGCTTCGCCTGGGGCATCCTGTTCACCGTGCTGCTGGCCGGCACCGCCGTGCACGTCGATCGCTGGGACCCGGCCTGGGGTGCGGATGTGATCCGCGAGGAGGGCATCACGACCTTCTTCGGGGCGCCGACCTTCCTGCAGGACATGATGCGCACGGACCTGGCGGGCGACCCCGACTGCCCGCTGACCTGCCTGGTCATCGCCGGCTCGCCGGTGCCGCGCAACCTCCCGGCCCAGGCCGGCGAGGCGCTAGGCGCCTACGTCGCGCCCGCCTGGGGACTGACCGAGTGCAGCATCATGAGCTCCTGCACGCCGACCGAGCCCGACGCCATCCAGCGCACGGACGGCTCGATCTTCGCCGGCTCCCAGGTGCGGGTGATCGGCCTGGACGGCGAGGACGTCCCGACCGGCGAGGTCGGCGAGCTCGTCATGCGCGGGCCGGGCCTGGTCTACGGCTACTACGACCGTCCCGACGCGACCGACGAGGCGTTCCTGCCCGGCCTGTGGTTCCGCAGCGGCGACCGGGCCAGCCTGGACGAGCACGGCTGGTTGTCGCTGCGCGGCCGCAGCAAGGACATCATCATCCGCGGCGGCGAGAACATTCCGGTCACGGACGTGGAGTCGCTCATCTTCGACCACCCCGACGTCGTGAACGCCGCCGTCGTGGGCACGCCGGACGAGCGCCTGGGCGAGCGGATCTGCGCCGTGCTGGTGGTCAAGGACGGCCGGCCGGAGCCGACCGTCGCCTCGCTCGGCGAGTACCTCGTGGGCAAGGGGATGTCGAAGCACTACCTGCCCGAGCGCATCATCACGATGCCCGAGCTGCCGATGACGCCGAGCGGCAAGATCCAGAAGTTCAAGCTGCGCGAGATCCTCTCGTGAGCGCGCTGCCGCTGGCCGGCGTCAAGGTGCTTGACCTGTCCACCCTGCTGCCCGGACCGCTCGCGACACTCATGCTCGCCGACGCCGGCGCCGACGTGGTCAAGATCGAGCGTCCGGGCACGGGCGACGAGATGCGCACGTACGAGCCCCGCTTCGGTGAGGCGAGCGCCAACTACGCCGTGCTCAACCGGGGCAAGCGTGCGTTCGCGGCTGACCTCAAGGACCCGGCGCAGCGCGACCGCGTGCTCGCGCTGGCGGCCGAGGCCGACATCGTGATGGAGCAGTTCCGACCGGGGGTCGCCGACCGCCTCGGCCTGGGCCACGCGGCGGTCGCCGCGATCAACCCCGCGGTCGTGTACTGCTCGATCAGCGGGTACGGCCCGGTCGGACCGCACGCCCCGCGCGCCGGCCACGACCTCAACTACCTGGCCGAGTCCGGCCTGCTCGGCACCGTCACCGACGCGACCGGGTCGCCGGCGCTGCCGGTGACCGTGCTGGCCGACATCGCCGGCGGCACCTACCCGGCACTGGTGAACATCCTGCTGGCGCTGCGCCGGCGCGACCTGACCGGGGAGGGCACGCACGTGCAGGTCTCGATGACGCACAACCTGCAGGTGCTGTCCTACGGCTACTTCGCGGCCCACCAGGCCGGCGACGGGTGGCCGCGCCCGGGGGCCGAGCAGCTCACGGGCGGGAGCCCGCGCTACCACCTGTACCCGACGGCCGACGGACGCCACGTCGCGTGCGCGGCGCTGGAGCAGAAGTTCTGGGACCGGCTGGTTGACCTCGTCGGCCTGGACCCGGCGCTGCACGCCGACGCCGGCCAGGAGCCGGCGGTCGTCGCCGCCCTGACCGACCTGTTCGCCGCCCGTACCGCCGACGAGTGGCGTGCGCTGCTCGACGGCGAGGACGTGTGCACGGTCGTCGTCGCCACATGGGACGAAGCGGTCGCGGCCGGACTCGTGCTGACCGACGGCCCCGACCACGTCCGGGCGCCTGGGTCGGACGCGTCCTTCGCGACGCTGCCCAGCCCCCTCGCCCCGTCGCTGCGCGGTCCGGCCGGCGTCGTCCCCTACCCCGCCCTCGAGTCCCTTGGCTCGGGCTCCCCGTGGGCCTGACCCCACTTTCGCAAGGAGATCCCCGTGCGCGCTGCACTCGTCAAGCAGTTCGGTCCCCCCAACAGCCTGGTGGTCGAGGAGGTGCCGGACCTGGTTCCCGGCCCCGGTGAGGTCGTGGTCGAGGTCGCGGCCGTGAGCATCAACTTCCCCGACATCCTCGTCGTCGAGGGCACCTACCAGAACCTGCCGCCGCGCCCGTTCAGCCCGGGCAAGGAAGCCGCCGGCCGCGTGCTCGCGGTGGGCGAGGGGGTCGAGCGGTTGCGCGTGGGCCAGCGCGTGCTTGCGCTAATGGAGCACGGCGGTTATGCCGAGCAGCTGCTCGTGCCCGCCGACGTGGTCACCGAGCTGCCGGACGTGATGAGCTTCGTCGACGCGGCCGCCTTCGGCCTGGTTTATTCCACTGCCCACTTCGGGCTGCGCCGTCGCGGGAGCGTGGAGCCGGGCGAGACCGTGCTGGTCACCGGGGCCGGCGGCGGCGTCGGCTCGGCCGGCGTCCAGCTGGCGAAGGCGTGGGGCGCGCGGGTCGTCGCGCTCGCGCAGGACGAGACCAAGGCGGCGCTGGCCCGGTCGCAGGGGGCCGACGTCGTGCTGACCTGTGGGCCGGAGACGCTGCGCGACGAGCTGCTCGCCGCCACCGACGGCCGGGGCGTGGACGTCGTGCTCGAGATGCTCGGCGGCGACTACCTGACCCAGATCATCCGCGCCACGGCCTGGGAGGGTCGCGTGGTCGTGGTCGGCTTCGCCTCCGGCGGCCAGAACCCGATCAAGCCCGGCCACCTGCTGGTGAAGAACATCTCCGTGAGCGGTCTGCAGAGCAGCGACTACCGCGACCGCACTCCGTCCCTCATGCGCCAGGCGATGACCGAGCTGTTCCAGCTGCACGTCGAGGGCCGGCTGGACGCAGCGGTCGACCGCACCTACGCGCTCGAGCAGGTCGGCGAGGCACTGCAGTACGTGAAGGACGGGAAGGTCAAGGGCAAGGTGGTCCTCACCACCGGGCTGGGCGGGGACCCGTCATGACCCTGTGGTTCGACGACCTGGTCGTCGGACGCTCCTGGACGAGCCCCTCGCGAACGGTCACCGGGGCGGACGTCGGGGCCTTCGCCGGTCTCACCGGCGACCACTACGGTCTGCACACGAGCGAGGAGTTCGCGCGCCGGACGCCGTACGGCACCCGGATCGCGCACGGGTTGCTCGGGCTTACCTTCGCCCACGGACTCATGTGGGCGCGCACCGGCGAACTGAACGAATCGGTCGTCGCCTTCTTGGGCATGGCCGACTGGCGCTTCCGCGCGCCGCTGCACCTGGGCGCCACCATCCACGTCGAGTACGAGGTCACCGCTCAGCGGCGGTCGGAGTCCGACCCGTCCCGAGGTGTCGTGGAGTTTGGCGTCCGGGTGCTCGACCACGACGCCACCGTCCTGCAGGACGGCACCAAGACCCTGCTCGTCGCGGCCCGACCGCGCTGAGCACCCAACCACGGAGGTACAGATGAGCAGCACGACCAACGTCCCCGACGTCGTCGGCGTCTACGGTGGCGGCCGCATGGGTGCCGGTATTGCGCACGCGTTCCTGCTGGCCGGTAGCCAGGTGCGGGTCGTCGAGGCCACCCCCGACTCGGTCGTCGCGGCCCGCGACCGGGTGGCCAGCAGCATCGCGAAGGCCGCCGAGCGGGCCACCGACTTCTTGGACGCCGAGGCCGTGCTCGCGCGCCTGCACGTCACCACTGAGGCGGCCGAGCTCGGCGAAGCCGGGCTCGTGGTCGAGGCCGTGCCCGAGGACGTCGCGCTCAAGCGCACAGTGCTGGGCATCGTCGACCAGGCCGCGCCGGACGCCGACCTGGCGACCAACACCTCGTCGCTCTCGGTTGACGAGCTCGCGTCGGCGCTCGGCACGCCCGAGCGGCTCGTCGGTCTGCACTTCTTCAACCCCGTGCCGGCCAGCACCCTCGTCGAGGTCGTGGTCGGCCCGCGCACCGCCCCCGACCTCGGCGAACGCGCCGCGGGGTGGGTCGCCGGCCTGGGCAAGACGGCGATCACGGTGACGGACTCGCCCGGCTTCGCCAGCAGCCGGCTCGGCGTCGCCATCGCGCTCGAGGCCATGCGCATGCTCGAGGAGGGCGTCGCATCTGCCGAGGACATCGACACGGCGATGACGCTTGGCTACAAGCACCCGACCGGTCCCCTCCGCACGACCGACATCGTGGGCCTGGACGTGCGTCTGGCGATCGCCGAGCACTTGGCGCGCGAGGTCGGTCAGCGCTTCGAGCCGCCCGCCGTCTTGCGAGACAAAGTCGCCGCCGGCCAGCTCGGCCGCAAGAGCGGACAGGGATTCTACCGCTGGTAGAACGAGTAGGGCCGGACGGCCAGACGGCACTGCTACGCCCCACGCCAGCTCGTGGGGGCCCAACGGATCGCTTGGCAGTTGTTGTGGTGGTCGGCTGCGCTCAGTCGTGTCCGGGCCTCACGGGGCCGTTGCGTGTCCGTATGCATCGGCGGGCTCGTCCTGGGTTGGGCTGATCGAAGGCAGGAGCGGCGGCATTTCGTGCTGCTGGGCCGTGCATTCGCGGAACGGCCCGTCGCCGGCAGTGAGCGTGGCCATCGTCGGATCGGCGTGGTCGTTCCACCAGGTCGACATGGCCGTCCCCGGCTCGGTCCGCAGGGCCTCGAACGCCTCCCACAGTGCGGTCAGTCGTGCGACCGCTTCGGGGTGGTGGTGCCAGCGGGCGCACCATCGGAAGCCGCTGTTGCCACCGATCTTGCGCGCGTAGACGACTGCGAGGAAGTCACCGACGAACTCGAAGACGTCGGCGTAGTGCAGGACGTCGTCATCACCGCCGGCCGGGGTCTCGTCTACGGGCGCCGCCGCGACCGTCTCGGGATCGGCGCCGAACAGGCCGCCGTTGAGGTCGGTAGTCATGCGCCGAACCCGGTCGTGCGCCACCGGTCGGCGTCCGCGGTCGGCGTGCTCGACGCGGCCACGGGCACGGCCGGCTGGTCGGGTGCCGGCGCCGGGGTGTTGGTGGCCAGCGAGAGCTCGACCTGTTCGCGCGTCGTCTTGTCCTGGGCGAACCAGGGCACGACCTTGAGCAGCATCGGCCGGATGCCCGAGGCGATCACCACGGCGCGACGCCGTGGCAGCGCTCCGAGCTCGGCGACGGACAGGATCGGTCGCTCCGTCACCGATCGGGAGCGTGAGCGTCCACCCCGGCCCGACGACGTCGTGCCGGTCAGGTGCTCGTAGGGGCCGATGAGGTCGGACAGGCGCTGCAGGAAGCGGGTGTCGGAGACGCCACCGCCGTAGACCTTGATGTTCGCGGCCGACCACAGCTTCTCCATGCCGTGACGGCCCCAGATCTCCTCGCCCTGGTCCCAGGACTGCAGCACCGTCATCATAATGATTCCGCGGGAGCCGTAGTGGCTGTACTTGGAGTCCAGATCCTTGAACCGGCAGACGTTCGCAGCTTCGTCGAGCAGCCCGACCAGCGGGGTCGGGAGGCGGCCGCCGGCGCAGCTGGTGGCGTACTTCTCGGCGGCGTCGAAGACCGCCAAGGTCAGCGCACCGACGAGCGGACCGGCGGAGGTCTTGCCGTCGTGGGACAGCGCGTACAGGGTGTCGCTCGAGCGCACGTACGCGTGCGGGTCGAACTCAGCCACGCCCGGCGTCGCTGGCGGCGTCACCCACCGCATCATCTGGCGGTTCCGCAGGAAGCCGACCAGGGCCCGCGCGGACCCGTACACGCCGTCACGCTGCTTGTCGGTCAGCATGGCCAGTGCCTCCAGCGACTCGGCCTGGGCCCGGTAGCCGGCTCGGTCGAGTACGCGGACCGGGTGGGTGTCGGTCGGTTCGGTCAGCCACGTGTAGACGGTCGTGATGGGCTCGCCCTCGCTCGCGGCCGCGAGCAGGAGCAGGTGCAGCAGGTTGACCGCTTCGTTGTCGAAGTAGGCATCGCCGCGCCCGGGCTCGCGGGTGGACTCGGCGATCTGCGCGGCCAGCTTCTCCGCGCTGGTCTCGTCGGTGACGTAGGACAGTGGGTTCCACCACCAGGTGGGCTCCTCACCTCCGACGGCCTGAGGGTCGAAGACCCACACCTGTCCCTTGGTGGCGCGGGGCCCGCGCGTGTGGTCCAGGACGCCGCGCTTGTTCTCGGTGATGAAGCAGGCGCCTGGCGCTGCCAGCGCCAGCGGGATGACGTACGAGGACGACTTCATCGTCCGAGGCCCAGCGATGAGCAGCAGCATGTCCTCCCACGTCGACCACACCCGCGCCTTGGACGGCAGGTGGTAGCCCAGAGGGAGGCCGATCGCGTCGGCGCTGGCGGTGAGCTTGCGGGCGGTGCGGGTGACCTGCTTGCGGGTCAGCGGCTCGATGTCTCGCCGCGTGGCCATGTGGGAGCCGGCGGCGTCGACCTCGACCCGCTTGCCACGCACCAGGCGCAGCAACAGCGCGATGGCGGCGACCGCCACGGAGAGTCCGCCGGCGATCGCCGCGGCCCACCAGGTGGTAGCTTCGGTCCACGCGACGTCGCCGCGCTTCACCTGCACGGCGAGCTTGCCCGGGTTCAGCGAGGCGTCCTGACCCGTGGCCTGCAGGCTCGCCCAGGTCCCGACCCAGGCCAGGACGAGGAAGGCGACGCCGGCGGCGACCAGGGTCACGTCGTCGTTGTTGCGGGCCGGATCAACGCGGCTGCGGCGGACCATGACGCTCCTAGGGGGTGCTGAGCCAGCGGGTGTTGGTGTCGTGCAGGTCCATTTCGGCCGCGGTCAACGTGACCTGGGTCTGGATGCCTGCCCGCTCGCCGAGCTTGATGAGGACCTTGCCGGCACCCGGCGGCGGTGCCGGGCGGGTCTGGCCGGTTTGCGGGTCGCGGATCATCCGCTGCTTCCATCCCGCCGGCGTCGACCAGCTGGCCACCGTGGCGATCTCCACCTCGGACATGCGCTTGACCTCCGACAGCGCCCGGAGGTCCTCCTTCGCCAGGCCGGCGGTCACGACGATGGAGGACCGCTCGGCGAAGCCGCGCGCCTTCTTCACGTCGGCCAGCGACGCCATCGACTCCATGTCCTTGAGCGAGTGCGTGATGAAGATGTTCCCGACACCGTCGTTGCGGTTCAGACGAGTCAGGCCGTCGAGCTTGTCGACGAGCCCGGCGCCCTCGATGCGCAGCGGCTCCCACATCTCGTCCATGACCATCAGGTAGTGCTTCTGAGTGTCCAGACCGGCCTCGACGAGCGCGTTGGCCGCCTCGACCGACGCGTACCCCTCGGACCAGGTCGCGAGCATGATCGCGGCCTTCACGTCGTCGGAGTGACGGCGGATCGCCGACACGTCGACGCAGACGCCGGTCGAGTCCAGCCGAAGCCGCTCGGTGGTCTGTCCCGAGAAGGTGCGGCCCAGCGGCCCGTCGAGCAGTGCTTCGAGCGACCGAGCGAGCGGCTTGGTGGCGTCCAGGAACTCCTCGACGGTCCCGGCCAGGGCCGCGCGCACGAGGTCCGGGTCGGGGTGAGTCATCAGGTACGCCAGGTCCGGGAGGGTCGGCGGCTCCTGCGCACCGTGGCGGCGCTCGAGCAGCTGCCGGATGCCCTTGTTGATGAGCGTGGTCTCCCAGTCCGCGAGCGGCTGGCGGCGGACGATCTGGATCAGGGCGGTGACGAGCATCGCGGAGCGCTGCAGCGCCTGCTCGCGCAGGATGGCGCCGCCCTCTCCCCCGATGCGGTCCGCGGCCGCTCCCATCGCGCCGGGGTCCAGGACGTTGAGTCGCTGGTTCTCCCCCAGACGCATGACCTGTCCGCCGAGGGCCTCGATGACGGCCCCGTACTCGCCCTTCATGTCGCCGAGCACGAGCGGGATGACGCCCTGGTCGGCCAGGCCGAGGATCTGCCGCACCGTCCACGACGACTTGCCCAGACCCTGGAGCCCGAGCACCAGCATCGACGGCGACGAGATGAGGCCGTGGCGGAACCAGTTGATGACGTCGCAGCAGACGGTCGCGCCGGTCTCCAGGTCGTGACCGACCGGAACGCCGACCAAGGGGCGGCCCGAGCCGCCGGCGAAGGGCCACAGGCCGCACACCTGCACGCTGGTGCCCCGGTAGGACGGCGGCACCGGGAGCAGGTCCCAGGCCCCGCCGCCAGGTCCTCGCCACCCGCGGGGCCCCATCGAGGACCCTTCCGCTGCCGGGGCCTTGCCCGTCTTGGTCTCCTGGGGCGGGGTCGTGGCTTCGACGATCACCGGGTCCGGCCCGCGTCGCTTCGCGCGACGTCGACCGCTGCGCCGGAACGCTGTCGTGACGCTCATGAGCTGGCCTCCCTCAGAGGTACTGACGCAGGTTGGAGGGCACCGTCGTGTGCTCCCACGGCACGAACCCGACCGGGAGCGTGGTGGCGAACGCGGCGGCCTGCGAGCCGTAGGAGCGGCGGATTCGCAGCGGCACGGCGCCCGCGCGGGACTCGACGGTCGAGACGGCCTGCACCAGGTCCTCGTCGTCGGTGACGGTGGCCGTCACCAGCAGCGAGAACTGGATGAGCGAGGCGCCCGAGGCGACCTCGTCGCGGGCCTTCTCTGCCGCGCGAATCTGGACCTTCGACGCGGCCGTGGGCCGCCTCTTGGTGTTGCCGGCGAGGAACGCGGCCACCTGGGCGTCGTCCTCGGAGACCTTCGCCGAATCTTCCGGCGAGTGCGGCCGGTAGACGATCGCGACGCGCTTACGCACGAAGTCCGCATCGGGGCGCAGGAGCCCGTTCAGCGCGCGCTCGTTGATCGCAGAGCGGGGCGGGGTGGTCATCTCCCACGTGACCGACAGGCCCGAGTCGTGGCGGTAGTGGTCCCACGCGGCCTGGTCGGCGACAGGTCCGGCTTCCTCCCAGGCGACGTCGACCGGCTCGCCGGCGAACTCCGCCTGGTCGAGCCACCGCTGCGCGGCCGGGTCGTAGGCCATGCGGACAATCTTGGACAGCTCGTCGGCGCTGACCATCTCGACGGCGCCCCCGCCGGCGGACTGGAGCTGGGCAAGGAGGTTGGGCACCTTGCGGGCGAGCTCGGACAGGATCTCGTCCTCACGGCCTCGGCGCGAGAGCCCGCGGCCGCGGAAGGTCAGCTCCAAGTAGGTGACATTCTCCGACGAGGTGACCGAGTAGGTCCGTACGCACTCGTCCATCACCTGGCGCGCCAGCGCCGGGGAGTTGGTGGCACGGGCCTGGGCCACCATCGACTCCAGGCGGCCGCCCGGATCGGGTGCGGTGTCGGTGATCGTCTTGGCGCAGATGAGCGCGGGCTCCTGCGACATGGAGCCGAGCAGGCGGGCGTAGCCACCGACCCACTGGTTCAGGCGCTCCTGGTCCTGCAGAGCAGGGCCCTCCGCGACGCAACGCGCCACGATCGTGAACAGGCCGCCCTTGCGCGGGTTCTTCAGCACGGCGAACGGGTTGCCGAAGGCGTCGTTGCGCTCGAGCAGGGTGGTCCGCGCGAGCATGCCGGGAAGGCGCACGTGCGGCGCCTTGGCCTTGGAGAAGGCGCCGGAGCGTCCCTGGTGGGTCCGCCGACGAACCTGCCGGGCGAAGCCCAGGCGGCGAAGGAGCGTCACCCCCACGGGGGTGCCGACGGCGACGGCGACCGTCGCGGCGACTGCCGCGACCACGAGCGCCGCGACCAGCCCGGCGATCATCACCGTCAGCATCGCGACGACGCCGCCGCCCATCAGGATCACGGTGGCCAGCAGCCCGAGGCTACCCAGGCCGGGGGATCGCTGCGCGACCCAGTTGCCGTAGGTCGGGCGGTCCGGAACTGCCTGGCTGCTCATCGTTCCTCCTCCACCGCGCCGGAGGCGGTGTCGCTTGTGGTCTGGCCGATCGACTGGCCCATCTGAGCGGCGGTCACGACATGGTCGACGGAGGTTCCTCCGGTCGCGCCGCTCGCTGCGGGTCCGTTCGGGGCGGCCTGGTCGTTGCCTACCGCGGCGGCGCCGACGCCGGCGGGAACCTTCGCGGCGTCGTCGCTGCTCTGCTCGGTGCCGGACTGAGGCGCCGAGCTGGGACCGCCCGCGGGCCTCGCCGATCCGCCGGTGTCGGGTGCGCCGCTCGGGCCGTTCGAGGCGAGGGCTGCCGCCCCGCCACCGTTTCCTCCGGTCGTGGCGCCGACGCCGGCGCTCGATCCGCTGAAGCCTGCACCGGAAGCGGCCGATGCTCCGCCACTAGCCACCGCGGCGCCGGTGGCCACGGCGGCGCCGGTGAAGCCGAGCGCCATCGCGCCGGCGTTGCCCGCCGCCATCGAAGCGGTCGCCGGGACGATGAACCGCATGATGGCCGGGAGGGCCAAGACCGCCATCACCACGGCGACCACGCCGGTGATCCGCGTGGTGATGTTGTTCTCGCTCGAGAGCATCTTGAACGCGCCCGCGTAGATCAACGCGGCGACCGGCTTGTAGAGGATGAACGCCACGAGCCACGCGACGCTCTTGGACCACCACTGCTTCCCAGCGGCGGTCGTGCTCGAGGCGGCGGCGAGCGGAAGCACGGCGGCGAGGTACACGATCATCGCGTTTCGCACGATCATCAGGACCAGCTGGATCAGCTGGGCCAGGAGCATGACCAGCGCCAAGATGAGCATGAGCCCGGGGCTGGCGAGCCCGGCGATCGCGAGGCCGTCGAGGTCGACGTCGGCCTGCTCGAGGATCCAGTCCGAGAAGATCTCGCCGATCTCCACGCCGGTGGTGATGAGCAGACCGCCCACCGTGGTCACCAGGACGACGCGCACGATCGAGTCGCCGAGGTCTCGAATGTGCTGCACACGCGGCATGGTGGCCAGGCGGTACGCCGCGACGAAGAACGCCGCGATCATGGCCACGGCCACGAAGTACGACAGCCGGTCCTGCAGCCACATCGACGGCGAGTTCGCCGACTCGACGTCCGGGGCGGGGGCGTTGAGCCAGGCGGTGGTGAGGTTCTTGACCGCCCACTCGGCGGCCTCAGTGAAGAAGTCGGCCACGCCCTCCATCGCGGACTGTCCCGCGTTCTTGGCTACGCCGCCAGCGGCCTCCTTGGCGCCGTCGATCGCGCACTCCCACGGCTTGTAGACCGGGCAGGCCATTACTGATCGCCCCAAGGCACATAGCGAGTGGGCGTCGACTCGATGCATCCCGAAGAAGTGGATCCGTCAGCCAGGGCTCGGAGGACCCAATCGCCGTCGCGCCACTGCACCTCGGTCGAGCAGGTGAAGTTCCGGCCTTGTTGGACCAGGAGGTAGCTCACCACCGCAGCGTCGGGGCTGTAGCTCTCGATCACGAAGCCCTTGGTGTCGACGGTGTCCTCCGCGGGCTCCTGGCCGAGCTGCAGGAGCGCCTGCTGACCCACCCCAGGTGCGACCTGCTGGCGGACTGCGGCCTCAAAGTCCTCGACTACTGCCAGACGAAAACCGATCGTGTACGCGGCCAACGCCGCGCCCATCGGAGTTCGGGCGAAGCAGCTCCAGGGCCCGTCGGCGGGTCGCCGACCAGGTCCGGCCGACGGCGAGACCGGGAACGCCCAGCCGTCGGCACGCTCCCACTTGAGGTCTGCAGGCTCCTGGGTGGGCATCTGGAGGCTGCCGCCTCGCAGGCCGCACGCAGACTCGTAGCTCTCGCCGTCGGTAGGAGCTGGGTCCGTCGGGCTCGGGGCCGTCGTCGGCTCGGTGGTGGGCGAGGCCACGGCGTCTCCGCCGCTGTCCTGCCGCTCGACGACCAGGAGCGTGACCGCCACGGCGACCAGGACCAGCAGGACGGCTCCGATAAGCAGCCACCGCAGGCTCAGACGACGGCCATCTGGCGACGTTTCGTACATGGTGTGCCCCCCGGCAGGTTCGTTTCAGTGCTTGGTCAGAGCATCAGGAAGTTGACGAAGCCCGATGCGCTCGCGCCGAGAATGCAGGCGACGCCGACGCCGGCAAGCGAGCCGAACGACTCGGCAAGCTCACCGCGGCGGTACGCCAGCGCCATCTTCCCGGCGCAGATGAGCACGCCAGCGACGCACGCCACCATCACCAGCCACATGCCGAGGCCGAGGATCGTGCTCACCTTGCCCTCCAGCTCGGGCGGCGCTTCGGGTGACGGATTGGGGATCGACGTCGCGACCGTCACGTAGAGGTTCGTGAACATGGGCTACTCCTTCGGTTCTGCTGACTCGCCCGGCGGGCCAATCAGGCGTTCTGCTGGTCCAACAGGTCCTTGATTCGAGTGGCGAGCGCAGCAGCAGCCGGGTCGGCCACGTAGGGGTGATCGCGCCACTGGTCGACCCACGGCATGTTCAAGACGCGCGGAGCGATCGAGCCGAGCTCGACAAGGCGCGCCCGCATCAACTTCGTGGGACGTGCCGGGGCATCAGCCACCACAGCCACGGCGAGAACGCGAACGTCCGGGACGGCTCGGGAGACCCACTCCTGGAGCATCCGACCGGCTGCGTCGAGGCCGGCCGCGTTGCTGCGGCACACCAGGACGACTCGGCTGGGCCAGCCCAGCTCGGGGTCCGGCCACTGACCGGTGAGGTCGAGTCCAGCCCCGCTCCCCTGGCGCAACGATGTCGCTCCTGCGCCGCCGTGTGCGGCGACCCACACGAAGGGCTCGATCGAATCGGGCCGCTCGGTCACTCGACTGGTCAGGGGACGTTTCGGCACCGGGGCAGCGACGGAGCGCTCGAAGTCGTGATAGTCATGCCCACGTGAGGGAGATGACGTTTCGTCCCCGATCGGGGGCACCATCCACGGGGACACGCCCGTGTCGTTGCTTATCGTCATGTGACCATTCCCCCGAATCGTCATCGTGATCGGAAGCCCGCTGAGCACTCGCTCGCGCAACTCTCCTTGTCCCGAGACTCCCACGATCGACATATCTTGCGCAACCTGTAGCGAACTGGGCCTTGGTGCGCGTATATCGCCCCAAATCGTTTTTAGATGCTGTTGAACTAGATCTGTCACTCTCTTACCCCTTAGCCTGTTGCGAAAGGCTGGCCGACCATCGCCGGTGCGGCCTGAGGTCTGAAGGGGGACGAAGTGCGCGATACGCTGCCGAATCATGAGCAGAGGCAACGGCGAGCGGTTCACTGCCGCGGACTACGACGCGCTGCCGGAGGTGCTAACCGCCGAGCAGGTGGGACTCATCCTCAGCGCCTCGACGCCCCAGGTGCGCCGCTGGGCGGCCGACGGGGTTCTGCCGGGACGCCAGTTTGGGAACCGCTGGCGATTCTCCAAGTCACAGATCGAGCAGATCATCCGCGAGGGCACGTCCCCGGACCAGGTGAACAAGGAAGCCGGCGACGCCGGCGACTCCACCGCCGACTGATCTCCGGCGCGGTGGCGTCATGACCGCCGCCGACGCCCGCGCAGTCCCGCAAGGACCGCCCACGCTCGAGCTCATCGAGGAGCTGCCCGAGATCCTGACTAAGCCGCAAGCGGCCTGGCTCCTGCAGATCTCGCAGGGTCACCTCGACCGGGCGGCGAAACGCGGCGACGTTCCCTCGACGCTCATCGGGAACACCCGAAGGTTCTCCAAGTCCGTACTTCTGAGCCGCGTACGGGGCGAAGGCGAGTCCTGAGCGTGGACCAGGGGGGAACACGCTCAGTCGTCTACATCGCGGCCGCCGTCGCGACGGCGTTGCTCGCGCTCGTCATGCTGCCGGCGGTGCTCGTCGCCGACCGCAACGCCGCGGCCGCCGACCTCACTGGCGAGGTGAACAGCGACGCGATCCCGGCCGAGTTCCGTGACTCGGTGCTCAAGGCCGGACAGCGTTGCAAGGAGATCAGTGCTTCCGTCCTGGCTGCCCAGATCGACAGTGAGTCCGGGTGGAATCCCCGCGCCACTTCGCCCGCGGGGGCCCAGGGCATCAGCCAGTTCATGCCGGGCACGTGGAACACCTGGGGCAAGGACTACAGCCGCGACGGTCGGGTCGACGTCTTCGACCCGCACGACTCCATCGGCTCACAGGCCGATCTCATGTGCGCGCTCGCGCGGCAGGTCCGCGACAAGATCCAGCTGAGGGTCATCAGCGGTGAACCGCTGGAGCTGACCCTGGCCGCCTACAACGCTGGCATGGGCAACGTCACCGCAGCCAAGGGTGTCCCGCCGTTCCCCGAGACCACGGCCTACATCCGCAAGATCCTCGACGCCTCGGCCACGAAGTACAGCCTGGATGCGATCGGCGACGTCGGTGGCGCCGTCCGCCTCCCCCTGGCGCCCGGTCGCTACACGAACCAGCACAACTTCGGGCGTTCCGGGTCCATGTGGGCGCGGCACCACACCGGCAACGACTTCTCAGCTCCGTGCGGCACACCCGTCCGCGCCGTCACCGGCGGTGTGGCCACCGCCGACCCGTCGCAAGCGGCGTGGGCCGGGCCGCACTTCGTCAAGATCCTTACCGGGCAGCGAAGCACCGCGACCTGGTACGCCCACATGGGCCGGGCCGCGGTCACCAATGGACAGCGGGTGCAGGCCGGCGAGGTCATCGGCTACGTCGGCAGCCTGGGCAACTCCAGCGGCTGCCATCTGCACCTGGAGGTCCACCCCAAGAACGGCGGCTACGCCCAGGACGAGGTCGACCCCAACGCTTGGCTCCGACAGAAGGGACTGCGCCCATGAACGCGCGCATCCGGATCGCGACGGCGACAGCCGCGCTCCTGCTGGCCGCCGCCTGCAGCGGCAGAGACGACGAGCCCGACCGGGCCACGCCCTCACCCGTCGGCGATCACGCCCAGCTCAACGCCGACGGCGTCGAACTCATCGAGCCCGGCGGCCCGGGCCAGCCGCGAGGACCTCTGCCTGACCCCAAGACCGTCGACGAGACCGACGCCGGCGAGGTCGCCGACGCGGCCGCCGTCGCCGCGTTCGTGGTCGACACCCGCACCGACCACTCCCCCGCTGACGGACTGCGCCGCGCCGCACCGTGGCTCACCACCGACTACGCCCGTGCCGTCGCTCAGCCCATGCCAGGCGACGGCGGCGCCGACTGGATCGAGCTCGCCGCCGCCGACGGGTACACCAGCGTCACCGTCACGCCCTCGGACGAAGTCGAGGGCGGCAAGAGCACCGGAAGCCAAGTCGTCCTCACCCGCGTGGCCACCGTCCAACGCCACGACGCCCAGGGCAAGCAGCTCTCCACCGAGCAGCTCGGCGTCTTCATCACTCTCACCCGGACCAACACCGGCGCGCCGTGGCGCGTCGAGGCCATCACCACCGCCTAGGAGCAGCAGCCATGACCACCAGCGCCAGCAAGCCGACCGTCCACTTCGTGACCATCGACGGGAACCGGGTCACCGTCGACGGCACCACCATCGACGCCGACCCGAGCCCGCACACCGCGGCGGTCCACCACATCGCCCGCACCTACGCCCAGCCGCTCGGCCAAGCCGTCGAGGCCATCGCATCGGACTCCGGCGGCCACATGCGCCTGACCATCAACCCGGACGGATCCACCGGCGACGTCGCACCCATCACCGAGACCGAGGCGCGCGACCTCGAGCGCACCCACCGCGGCACCGGCCTGCACGTCGTCGCTTCCGACGACGACCCCGCACCCACGACCAACCCGTGGGTCACGACCGCCGCCGCCGGCGGCCACCCGGCGGCGGCCACGGAGGTGCACGTCTCCCCCACCGCTCCCCGGCACGCCCGCAAGAGCTTCATCTCCGAGGGCCCGGTGATCCAGCCCGCCAAGCAGGGCTGGCGCGGCTCGCTCAACCGATTCGGGCTTCGTGTCGGTCCCGGACCGGCCGAGAAGGAGTGGCGCCAGGACGTCCAGCTCGTCTCCCAGCACTGGCCCGGGCCGCGCACGATCGCCGTGGCCAACGGCAAGGGTGGCGCGAACAAGACGCCAACGACCGCCATGCTGTCGGCCGTGTTCGCCCGCTACGGCGGCGCCGGGGTGCTGGCCTGGGACAACAACGAGACCCGCGGCACCCTCGCCTGGCGCACCCAGGGCTCCAACCACGACAACACCGTCCTGGACCTGCTGCCCCGCGTCGACCAGCTCCTCGGCACCGGCGCCCAGTCCGCTGAGATGAGCTACTTCGCCCACCACCAGCCCGCCGACAAGTTCGACGTCCTCCGCTCAGACCAGTCCGTCGACGGCGGCCACGAAGTCTCCGCCGACGACGTCAACAAGATCCACCGCGTCGCCGCCCGCTACTACCGAATGATCGTCATGGACTCGGGCAACAACGAACGCGCCGCGAACTGGCGCGCCATGATCGAGCACACCGACGGACTCGTGGTGCCCTGCACCAACGCCGAAGAGACCGCCGAGGCCGGCGCCCGCCTCCTAGAGACGCTGATCGAGCGCGACGAGCACAACGCCGCGCTGGCTCGCAACGCCGTGGTGATCCTGTCCCAGCGCACACCGGGCAAGGACCCCAACGTCGAGCGCATCACCGCCAACTTCGAGCCCCTCGTCCGTGAGGTCGTCACCATCCCCTACGACAAGGCCCTGCAGTCCGGCGTCATCCACTTCGACGCACTCCGCCCAGCCACCCAGCGCGCCTGGCTCCGCGCCGCCGCATCTGTTGCACGAGGACTCAGCGGGTGACGCTGCGCTTCTAATGCTTTGCTGCCGAGACCCCAGGAGTCGTCCTGCCAGACAACCTCCGTAGAGAGGTGACTAGCCTGAAATCCGAGTTGAGATGCCCCAGACCTGGAATTGCTTCCCACGCTTCGTGCCATCCTCGGCGCCGGCCGACGACCGGACTATTCCTTTCCGGAAACGTGAAATCGAGCGTACTCGGCCGGTCGTCCCTCCCCCGGCGGCGTGGCCGTCGTGGCATCGGGACCGCGTCTGAAGGCTGGCTCCCCGCCTCAGGTCGGCTGTTAGCCGGCGTCGTCCTCGTCAGACACACCGTCATCGCCAGGGCGTGGCGCTCCCGCGCGGTGGTGTGCCCCGTCCCCAGGCGAGACTGAGCGTGGTGGTCCTGTCGATCCACGGACAATGAGTTCAACGGGTGAGTCCACAGCTGTAGCTGAATGGTCGAGCCCTTCGACGCGACCCATCAGCATCATGACTGCAATCTCGCATTGGCTTGCGATGTCTTGACGAACGGTTGTGAGGTTCATAGACGTCCAAGCCGCTGGCCCTATGTCGTCGAAACCGACGACGCTGAGGTCGCGCGGAACTTCGATGCCCAGCCTTCGGCACTTGTCTAGGAGGGAGACAGCGATGGCGTCGCTGCTGCAGAACACTGCGGTGGGGAGGTCAGGCAGGTCAAGGAACCGTTCGACGACCTCGGCGCTGTCGGTGAAAGTCGGTGGGGAGGTCATCACGTGACGCGAGTCCATGGCTAGGCCGTGCCCCGCGAGCGCCTCCTCGAAGCGCTTGTGGCGCCCCGACCCACTGGAGGTGAACGGCGAGCCGGTGATCATCCCGATGCGGGTGTGGCCCAAGGACACTAGATGGTCTGCGATGGCGCGGCACCCCTGGGCGTTGTCAGGCATGACGCGGTCGATGTCGACTCCGTCGACATCGCGTTGCATCAGCAGAGCTGGGATACGGCGCGCCTGTATCTCTCCGACTACTGGAGAGTGGCGGTTTGCCGAGGCGATGATGACGCCGTCCACCGGCAGCCCCGTGGCGAGGACATCGTGAGGTCCCTGCTCAAAGTTCCGTTCGAGGAACAACATCATCTTCAGATTGCGCGCCTGAAGCACCTCGTGAAGGGAGGTGATGATGGCGGTGAAGACGGGGTTCTCGACGTCAGGGACGGTAACGGCAATGATGCCGGAGCGGGTGGTGATCAGCGACCGAGCGACGAGGTTAGGGTAGTAGCCCAGTTCGTCTGCAGCCTGCAGAACCCGCTTTCGGGTGTTGGGGAGGACGCGAGGGTCCTGCCGGAACGTGCGCGACACTGTGGTCTGGCTTACGCCGGCATGGCGCGCCACGTCGACGCTCGTTACGCGACCCGTTCCTTTCGCCACGATGGCAGCCTATCGCTGGGACTTCACAGTATCGCTACAGGCGCGATGGGCGACCCAACGGCGCCAGTGACGGGCAGAGGCTGGCAGGAGAATAGGAAGTCCCACTGCCCGCGGGCGGCACACTGAATCGCCAGATCGTCCAGATCAAGCATCTCCGCCAGCGGCATCCCGACATCACGAATGAGGACGCAGTGGACAGGGTGGATGTCGTCGGAATCAGGCCAGGGGGCGATCTCAATTCCCCAGTTGTCGCTGCCGACGAGAGCGATGTCGCGGTCGGCGAGCCACCGGGCGGCGGTCAGGTCCAGTCCGGGTTCCACAGAGAGGTAGTGGGCTCCGTCGTGGTCTTGGGTGAACACTTGCATCCATCCGGTCCTAACCAGGACGCAGTCGCCGGGGCCGATATCGACGCCCTGGTCGGCTGCGGCGGCGGAGAGATCTTGGGCGGTGATCCGGTCGTCCTCGGCGAGTCGGTCCACGCCGCGCCAGCGGGCGATGTCGAGCAGCACCCCACGGCTATGGATGCCGGCAGCCATCGTCTCGATCCCGCCGTGGCTGGCGCCGTCGGCGGTGACGGTTTCGACTGAAACTCCGTTGTAGAGGAGTCCGTCATAGGCGACATGGGCCAGCGCGTCCAACTGAGTAGCTGTCTGTAACGGCATCACCACCAGGTCGTCCATGAACACAAATCCGCTGGGCTCGGGCGACGTCATTCCCGTGCGGGTCATGACGTGGATCGTGTTCGTACGGCCGGGGATCGAGCCCTGAGGGCCGTCAGCGTCGAACCGAAGGCCGAGAGGGACGCTGATGCCGTCGCGGACGGCCCGGAGCGCTGCAACTCGGCGCTCCGGGGTTAGCAGGTTGAGGGTGCCGAGCTGATCGTCAGCGCCCCACCGCCCCCAATTGGAGATCTCACGACCTAGTTCGCGGTACGCGCTCAAGCCCCGACACTCCGTTTCGCGGTCAACTGCTTCTGCATCCGACGGTTGTTGAACGAGTCGAGGAGCACAGCCAAGAAAATGAGCGTGCCCTGGACGGTCTGGACCCAGAACGGGGACACGTTGAGGAGCGTGAGCCCATTGTTGATCACGCCGATCAGCAGAACGCCGATAAAGGTCCCGACGACGCTGCCCTTGCCGCCGAACAGGCTCGTGCCGCCGATGACGACCGCGGCGATGACCTGCAGCTCCGTCCCGGTGGCGGCGTTGGGTGCTGCGGAGCCGAGGCGACCGACGAGCACCAGTGCGGCGAGCCCAGCACACAGACCCGCGATGACGTAGCAAGCCAGAACCGTCCGGTCGACGTTTATGCCCGCGAGCCGGGACGCCTCAGCGTTGCCACCAGCGGCATACACACGATGCCCGAAAGTGGTGCGTTTCAGGATCAGATGACCGGACACGAACATCACCACGGTCAAGATGAGGACCACGTTGATGCCACCGACCTTGGCCGAACCTAGCCAGATGAACACCGCGGGCAGATCGTAGACGGTCTGCCCCTGGGACTGCTGCAACGTCAGCCCGCGGGCGATACCCATGGCGGCCAAGGTCACGATGAACGGGGTGAGTTTGAGCCACGTGATGGAGACACCGTTGAATAGCCCGACGATGAGCGCCACCACCAGGGTGGTGACGATCCCGGCCAGCCCGCCATGGTCCTGGGCCACCATCGCTCCAAGCAGCCCGGATAGCGCGATGTTCGACCCGACGGACAGGTCGATTCCACCGGTGACAATGACGAACGTGGCGCCCACGGCGGCGATACCGACGACGGCGGACTGCACGACGATGTTAGTCAGGTTTGTGGCGGTCAAGAAGCTGGCCGAAAGGGCGGTCATGACACCGCAGACCAGGACGAGCGCGAGAGTGATGGGAAGCAGGGGGCTGCCGAGCGCTCGCCGTAGGAAACGCGAGGGGAGCGCAGTGGGTGCCTCCACTTCGGAAGCGTGGGTGTATGTCATGCGTCCTGTCCTTGATTGTGCTGCCCTCCGGCAGCGAGGTGAAGAATGTGTTCCCGGTCGAAGTTTTCGCGGTCGAACTCAGCCACGATGCGTTGACCGGCCATCACGTAGATGCGGTCGGACATAGCGAGGACTTCATCGGTGTCGGAACTGGTGATGACGACGCCAGCGCCGCCTTCGGCCAGCGCTAGAAGTTGCTGGTGAATGCCGGACTTCGCGCCGACGTCGACGCCTCGGGTGGGGTCGTCAACGAGCGCGACCTTGGGCGCAGCTTCAACCGCACGGGCGATGACGATGCGCTGCTGGTTACCACCCGAGAGCCGAGCCACCGGTTGACGGACAGAGGCGTGCTTCACGGCGTACCTCCGGGTGACGATCGCCGCATGTTTCTCCCGGGCCCCGCTGCGCAAGACACCGAGCCGGGCCACAGACCCGTAGTCGCCGAGGCAAAGGTTGTCCGCAATGGACGCCTCGAGCACCAAGCCCTCACGCTTTCGGTCCTCGGGGACGTACACCAGTCCTTGATGGCGCGCAGCCTTGATAGTGCGACCCAGGTCCTGCCCATCGAGCCTTACTTGACCACCGGTGCGTCGGGTGACCCCGGCCAGTGACTTGAGCAGCTCGGTGCGGCCGGCGCCAGCGAGACCAACGAGGCCGAGGATCTCGCCGCGTCGAATGTTCATCGTCGCTCCGCGGACCCCGGGTCCGGTGACCTCGTCCGCAGTGAAGATGGGTTCGCCGATCTCGCGGGGCCGCCAAGGGTAGGCGTGCTCAAGATCCTTTGCCAGCATCGCGTTGACCAAGGACTCCTCGTTCCACTCCGTGGTCGGCGCGTCGCCGACCAGTCGGCCGTCCCGGAGGACTACCAGCCGGTCACAAACCGTGAATAATTCATCGAGGTGATGGCTGACGTACACGACCGCCATCCCTTCCTCTCGGAGACGACCGACGACTTTCAGTAGAGTCTCGACCTCCTGCTCGGGCAGGGAGGACGACGGCTCGTCCAGCACGAGGACCCGCGCTTCACGGACCAGACAGCGGGCGATCTCGGCGAGCTGCCGTTCGGCGAGACTGAGCTGCCGTATCGGAGTCTGCGGATCCAAGTGGCCCAAACCGACCTGCTGGAGCCCGCTGCGTGCCCGCGCCAAATTGGCACGCCGGTTCTTCCAACCCGCCCGTGAGCGCAGGTTCCCGAGCAGGACGTTCTCCATTAAGGAGAGGTCGGGGATGTCGGTGAGCTCCTGATAGATCACTGAGAGGCCCGCGTCGATCACCGCACCCGTATGGGCTGGGAGCGGCGCGCCAGCGAGAATCACCTCGCCGGCCGTCGGCTGCTCTGCGCCCGCCATCAACCGAATGATGGTGCTTTTCCCAGCCCCGTTCTCCCCGCACAAGCCGGTCACGGTGCCGGGACGCAGGGCCAGGTTGACGTCGTGAAGGACCTCGACGGGACCGTAGGACTTCGCGACGTGACGCAGTTCGACCAGCGGAGCCACGCCAGTAGGATCAGTCGATCTCATCGGCCCAGATTCCGTACTTCTTCACCTCGGCGGAGTCGTAGTTCGACGGGGTGATGACCTGGATGGGCCACACAATTTCCTTCTTTACGTCCCCGCCGTTCTCGAGGTCGGCGATGTACTCGACCGCACCCTTCGCCATGGTTACCGGGTTCTGGCTGACACTGACGTCCTGGAGGTTGGCGCGGATGTCGGCCATGGTCACCGGCGGGGTGTCGTTGCCGCCTACGTAGATGTGGCCCGGCTCGCCCACTTCTGTCAGCCGTCCGGCGGACTCGATGGCCTTGAGCGCGCCGTGCGCCTCAGCGTCGTTAGCGGCAAACACGGCGTCGATCTTCGGGTTCGCCTGAAGGATGTCGGTCATCACTGAGTACGCCTTATCGGTGTCGAAGCCGGCGTCTTGGCTGGCGACGACCTTGATTCCTGGGTGCTTATCGGTGATCTCGCTGAACGCCTGGTGACGGTAGTTCGCCGCCGGCGATCCCGCGATGCCCTGCAGTTCGACGACGTTTCCCTTGACTTCGCCATAGCGGTCCTGGAGGAACTTCACGACTTCGGCAGCGCCGGCCCGACCAACCTCTAGCTGGCTGGCGGTGATGGAGGTTGTCAGGTCTGGCGACGGGATGCTGTCGGCCAGCGACATGACCTTTACACCCTTCTCAGCAGCAGCCTTGATGACCGGCTCGAGGGACTGGCCGTCCTGGGGGCAAATCAGGATGTAGTCCGCGCCCTGCGTGACGAGGTTCTGGACGTCATTGGCCTGCTGCCCGGGGTCGCCGTTGGCGTTGGTCGTGATGAGTTTGTAACCCTCCTCATCCGTCTGGTCCTTGAGGCCCTTCTCCAGGCCTACGAAGAATGGGTTGCTCAGCGTGTAGCCGGAGTAGCCGATGACGACCTCGTCGGCAGTTCCGCCCGAACGATCGATGCCGCATGAAGACAGGCCGACGGCGGCGAGTAGGCCCGCGGCCCCCGCGGCAATTAGGCGAGTACGAAGCATGGTGAAGCAACTCCTTTTATCCAGGCGGCGAAAACCGCCAAACCGAGGACGATGCGCTCGAAGGGGGGTGGTCCACGTCACAGATGGTTACGTGGTCACGCATCATGCCTACGTAACCACGAACGTGTCAACTCTCACATTGGGACGTGCAGGCGAGCGAGCCCTCGCCCTCGCGGCAGCGGCTTGACAAGGCATGGCTACGTAGTCATGGTGGGTGTGCCTACGTAGGCACAGTGGCTCCCGTCACACCGTCTACGACATCTCCGCGCCGCCTGGCGCAACCGTGGGTCCCAAAGGAGCGAGCACATGTCCGCCTTCGCCGCGCAGCGCGCGAACCAGCCGCCGCCAATTGAGGACGCCCAACTCCAACGCACGAAGCGAGCCGCATCGGCGAGCGCTTTCGGAAGCATGCTGGAGTACTACGACTTGAACATCTACGGCGCCGCTTCTGCGCTCGTGTTCAGCCACGTGTTCTTCCCTGAGAGCTCGGCGGGGTCGGCGCTACTCCTGTCGATGGCGACATTCGGAGTCGCCTACGTGGCCCGCCCAGTAGGAGGCCTGGTGCTGGGGCACTTCGGTGACCGCATCGGGCGCAAGAAGGTCATGTTGGCGACCCTGGTGATGATGGGCGCGGCGACTTTCGCGATTGGATGCCTGCCTAGTTACGCGACTCTGGGATGGCTGGCGCCAGTGATGTTGGTGGTGTGCCGAATCCTGCAGGGGTTCTCGGCGGGCGGGGAGCAGAGTGGTGGCAACGCCATCATTCTCGAGCACGCCCCGACGAGTCGCAGGAACTTCTTTTCCAGTTGGACGATGACAGGCACCACCGCCGGCATCGTCCTTGCAAGTCTGGCGTTTCTGGCTGTCGCGAAGATGCCGGACGAGCAGCTGTACAGCTGGGGATGGCGGGTTCCGTTCTGGGCCAGCGCCATCGTCATCATCATTGCCTACATGGTTCGCCGTAGGCTCGAGGAGCCGGAGGCGTTCCAGGAGGTCGTGCAAAACGACGAGGTGGCGACTCTGCCCATCGTGGACCTCGTGCGCACCCATCCAGTTGCGATACTACGGGTGATCGCCTGCTCTATGACGGCCAGCGTCGGGACCGTCGTGTCAGTGTTCGTGCTTGCCTACGCGGTCGATGACAACGGTTTCGACCGCTCGACGATGTTGTGGGTCTCCATCACCTCGAACCTGCTCGCACTGCTGTGCCTGCCAGCGTTCGCGGTGCTTTCGGACCGGATCGGTCGCAAACCTGTCTGGCTCGCGGGGGCGGTGGGGTGTGCGGTGTTCACCGCCGTGTACTTCCAGGCCGTGGCCACGCAGAGCACGTTGTGGGTCTACATCGCCGCCTTCGCCCTCACCTCGGTTTGCTACAGCGCCGTCATCAGCGTAGGTACCTCGTTCTATCCCGAGATGTTCCACACACGCATCCGCTATTCCGGAAGCGCGGTGGGGACCCAGATCGGGTACGCGGTCGCCGGGTTCTTTCCCACCATCGGGTACGCCATCATTGGCGACGGCCCGAACGGCTGGATCCCGATCGTCGCCCTGCTGTTCGTCATCCTCGCGGTCGGCTTCTTCGCTGTCGCGACAGCAGAGGAGACCGCGGGACTCGAGCTCGATGAGCTCGGCCAGCCAGCTCGGGGATGAGTACTTCCGACACAGCCAGACATCAGCGCCGCATACAGGCGGGCACTGCCACCGGTTCCTCTACCGACCCGGCCCAGTTCTGGAGCGCGCGGCAGCCTGGCACCGTCCGTAAAGACGTGAGCGGTACTGACCCGGACTATCAATCTCGAACCCATGGAAGGACCTTCATGAGCCACCCGACCGCCCCCACTAAGACCTCACGAGTAGCGATTGTGACTGGAGGGGCTCGCGGCATCGGGCGAGGTATCGCATCCCGTTTCGCCCGTGATGGTCATCGGGTCGTCGTATGGGATCTTGACCCCGACGTGGCCCTCGAAGCTGGCGCAGAGTGGAAGCCAGAGCACGTGCACCGCGTCGACGTCGCCAACCCCGCCTCGGTTGAGGCAGCCCTCGCCGAGACGCTCGAAGTAGTGGGTCACGTCGATATCTTGGTCAACAACGCAGGCATCAACGGGCCCGTGAAGCCGCTGGTCGAGTACTCCCCAATGGAGTGGCAGCGCGTCATCGACATCAATCTGGGAGGCGTGTTCAACACCACCCGCGCGCTCACCCCGCACATGGTCGGGCGGGGATGGGGACGCATCGTGAACGTGGCCTCCATAGCCGGCAAGGAGGGCGTGCCGAATATCTCGCCCTACTCGGCGTCGAAGGCAGGGGTCATCGGATTGACCAAGGCGCTAAGCAAGGAACTCGTCACCACCGGCGTAACGGTGAACGCCGTCGCACCGGTCATGGTTGCCACCGACCTTCTGCACCAGATGACCGACGAGCACATCGCCAGCAGCAAAGCGAAGATCCCGATGCAGCGGCTGCTGGAGGTCGACGAACTTGCCGCGCTGGTCGCCTGGATCGCGAGTGACGAGTGCACCTTCACCACCGGCTTTACCTTCGACGCCTCTGGTGGCCGCGCCACGTACTGATACCCCCGCACCCACGCCGCCTACGGCTCGGAAGGAAGATCTCTCTTGTTCAGGACCTGGTCCCTTGCCCATCTCAGTGCACTCGAGCTCCACCCGGTCGACCTCATCAACCTCGCCGCTGATACCGGCTGTGCCTACGTTGGTTTGCGCGCCACCAGGTTGACTACCGACGAGCCGCACTACCCGCTCATCGGGCAACACGACACGATCCGCCAGGTCAAGGAGCGGTGCGCAGCAACAGGTGTAAGAGTTCATGACCTCGAAGTTGCCCGTCTCGACTCCGAGACCATGCCGGAGGACCTGCTGCCGCTCCTACACACCGCTGCCGAGCTCGGCTGCCTGGGGCTAGTCACTCAGGTCCCGGACGCCGATAAGGCCAGGGCCCGAGACAAGCTCGGCGCTCTCGCCGACCTCGCGCAACCCCTCGGCCTGCGGCTCGAGGTCGAATTCGTGTCCTGGACCGAGGTTCCCGACCTCATCAGTGCTGCTCAGCTGGTCGACGCCGTCGGCCATCCCGCAGTCGGGGTGCTCGTGGACTTTCTCCACTTCGACCGCGCTAACTGCGACCTCGCACAACTGGCGTCGTTGCCGCGGGGTTGGTTCCAGATCGCGCACGTCAACGACGCACCCGCGACTCGGCCGACGACGAACGACGGACTCATCCACGCGGCTAGGCACGACCGCCTGGTCGCTGGCACCGGAGACATCGACGTGCGGGGCATTGTTGCCTCGCTACCTAGGGAGACAGTGCTGGCCATCGAAACTCCCAGCGATCGGGGTATCGCCGAGTACGGTGCCGCCGGCTACGTTCGCCGACTCGTCTCCGCCACCCAGGAATACCTAGGACCCTCCCACGAAACCACTGAAGGAGCGACGTCATGACTGCGACACCCGAGACCAGGGTCGGCTCAGCGATGGGCGCTGGCAGACCGCATGTGTACATCCTCAACGGCCCGAACCTGAACATGCTCGGTCAACGGGAGCCGGAAATTTACGGCGCCGTGACCCTCGCGGATGTGGAGAAGCGCTGTCTCGAGGTCGCGGGCGAGCTCGAAATCGGTGTGACGTTTCTGCAGAGCAACTGGGAAGGACAGATTGTCGACTGGCTTCAGGAGGCCCGCGGCGCTGGGGCGGGCGTCCTCATCAATCCCGCGGGCCTCTCGTTTTCCTCCATACCGCTCATCGATGCGCTCAAGATCGTCGAGAAGCCCATCGTCGAGGTACACATCAGCAACATCCACCAGCGCGACGAATTGCACCGCCACTCGATCGTTTCTACCGTAGCCATCGGCGTGATCGCCGGTCTAGGCACATATGGATACGAACTCGGACTGCGCGCGCTAGAACGGGAACTAACCGACCGGCACGCCTAGGCGCACCTGCCCTGACAAGGCTTGGCCCGGGCAAGCGGCACTCGCGCCCTTGAGAACTGATCGCGAACCGCGCGTGATACGTCCTACGAGCGTCATCAACGACGAGGAACCCCGAGGCGGCCGGTTAGGTATAGGGCGACATCTTGCCATCTGCGTTCCGCCGGCCAGGTCGGGCGACGTCCGAACGCGAATCAAGGGATCGTAAAGCGCGTTTCACTGCAGGGAGACGAGACGTCCGACGCCAGCAGTCGCCAACCCTCGTCTGGTGACTGCTTATCGTCGAGACCCGATCTCCTGTTCGCCAGCCGCAGCGTCCCTCTTGCAGTAAGACTGACCGGCGTGTCGGCAGGATCTCAAAGTCACATCGCTGTAGTTTCGCTGTTATGACCGGACGACCGCGCACCCGTCGCAAGGGCATCGAAGGACGTCGCGTCGTCCTGTTTGCCCTGCCGGACGCAGCCGCCAAGTTCAAGGTCGAGGCGTTCGCCAGGATGTTGGATGTCTCCGCCGCTATTGCAGGCGAGACCCTGCTGGACGCGATTGAACTCGACGCCCGCGGTCACGTCGTAGGTGCTAGGAGCTGGGGGACGCAACTACGCGACCAGCTCGAGTTCTTCTCCGTCGACCTCGACCTCGCCAGCCGCGTCGCGCGGCGAAACGAGGCCGAGCGCCTCCTGAACACCGATCCGTCCACCGACGGATTCATCAACTTCGGGTGCCGGCTACGCCCGGACGTCATCGCCAAGGTCGACACCGTACGTCGCGTCTACGGGCTCAAGAAGGGCCAGACCGCCGCGCTGATGATCGCCGCGATTCAGTTCTCCCTCGACGACGGCTCCTTCGCCGGCCTCGACGAGTCCATCTTCGGTGCACTCGCGCCGAGCTTCGACATCCCGCTCCCCGACCAGGAGGCACTCATGACGCGCAGCGCATGACTAGGGGCCGGCACCCGTAGGTACCGGCCCCTTCAAGAGTCATCTCGGTCCGACCACCGATTCCGCCAAGTTTCACCGGTCAGTCCGAGCTCCAGCATCCAGGCCCCTTGCGGGTCCCTTTCGCCTACCTCAAACGAGTCGAGGTATGACCACCATAGCAGCAGCTTCTGCGTCCCGTTTTGCGACGACACGCCGCGACGCGCGCGCCTTCCACTTGTTCGCCGACGCCCTCGGCGACGGTCTCGTGCGCGTTGCTGCAGGCGACGGCACGTACCCCGGGCGCCTTCACAAGGCCCGCCGCTTCGCCCCCGGCACTCCCCCGGCCCCGGCCGCAGTCAACACCTACGACCGCACCGGCACCGCCCGCGTCTACACCTTCGACCTGGACGCCAAGCCCACCCCCGGCCGCACCGCCACCGACGCCCGCGACCAAGTCGCTCGCGACATCACCCGCCTGCGCGTCGCGCTGCGATCCGCAGGGCTGGACTTCTTCATCGACCGCTCACCATCCGCCGGCTACCACCTCTACGTGCCCGTAGCCGGCGGACTCACCAAGGGCGACGTCGACCACGCCGACCAGCTGATCGAACGCTGGCTACCCAGCTTCGACAAGATGCCGCACACCTCCCTGACCCACGGATGTATCCGCATCCCAGGCAGCCCCCACCCTGCCGGCGGCGTGCAGAAGCTCGTCAGCCCCGACGCCTGGGCCCTCCCCCTCGACGGTGAAGCAGCCGAAGCCGAGCTCAACCGCGCCATGGCCCTCCTCACGCGCCACCCGAACCCCCGCCAGCGCTGGGACACCTTCGTCGCGGCACTGGTCGACCGCACCGCAGCGCCCAGCCTGGCCGAGCACGCCACCACCGGCCTGCGCCTCGCGCCCGCCGCGATCGAACGACCGAACGCGGCCGACCTGCGCGACCTGGAGATCGCCGCCCTGCCCCACCTCGAGCCCCGCACCGGACGACGTACCGAACCCACCGGCATGTGGAAGCGCCTCGCGCACGAAGGCCACGACACCTCCGTCTACGCCACCGCCTCCCAGACCCGCTTCGCCGTGCTGCTGTCGGCCGTCAGCGCCGGCATGACCGCCCTAGACGTCTACCTGCGCGCATTCCACGGCGACTGGACCGGCCTGGGCCGCTGCTACAGCCGCTACGGCCACGCCCACGTCCGTGCCAGCTTCAAGCGCGACTGGCTGTGTGCCGTCGCCATCGAAAAGCAACGCCGGACCGAACCCCCGCGCGAGCCTGTCCACAACGGCACCACTAGCGGACAAGAAACACACGCCGCCCCCCACTCCGGTTGGGTGCGAGGCTGGTTGGAGGCGGCAGAAGAGCGGGCCCGGGTCCGGGGATGGTCCCTTGGCGTCCGGGCTGTGCTCGCTGGGCTCGCGTTCATGTCCGCAGATCAGGGTTCGCCGGCCATTTCGGTGGGCAACCGGTCGCTGGCGGTTGCCGTGAATATGGATCAGGCGTCTGTCGGCAGGATCTTGTGCCGGCTCATGGATAGGGACTCCGACCCGTTGATCGCGATGGGCGCGGAAGCCAGCGGGATCTATGCGCGGGAGCTCGTGCTGCAGATGCCCGACGACGATCTGGGAACTGGTTCCCGTCCGTGGCGTCGTGGCCCGCTCCACGTCGTGCGGCCCGTCTTCTACGCGCTGGGTCACGCGGCCGCGTTTACGTACGCCGCTCTAGAGTCTGACCCCACGCCGGGGTCCGCTCGTCAGATCGCCCAGGCAGCGAAGCTGTCCCCGACGACGGCGAGCGCGGCACTTAAGACGCTCGCAGAGTTCGACCTGGCCCGCCAGACGCCCGGCGGCTGGGTACTAGGCAGCGCGGACGCTGCCGATGTCGGTGAGCGGCTCGGCGGCGAAGCTCTCAAGACTGCGCGAGTCGTGAAGCACCGTGCAGAACGCCGGGAATGGCACCGCTGGCTGGGACTAATCGGCCCGTTCGACAACACCGGCATGATCGCTGACATCGAAGACTTCCTGGCCGACGCAGCGATTCCGGAGCACGTCCGATTCTACGAAGCAGCCATGAGCGGGGTCGACCCCGACGCCCTACCGGCTCCCCCGCCGAATGACGACGGGCCCGCTCCCCCAGAAGAAGGAACGGGCCCGCCGTCGGGCCTGGAGCGTGCCGTGGACTTGGCACGGACGCTGCTTGGTGCTGTAGAGGTGACCTAGCTGGCCGGTGAAGAGATCCGTGCCCGGGCGCGGCGGCTGCTGACCTCGATCACGTAGTCAGGGTCGTACGCCTGGTTCACGCACGCGCTCAATCGCCCCGACAGCGACAAGAAGGTGTGGCCGAGCTGCTCGTCCAGGTGCTCGATATCGGCCGGACTCAGTCGCACACGGGAGATCTCCCCGGCCGACGCTGCTCCGCGGATCGCTCGGACAGGCTCGCCGTTTCGTGCGGCGATGTCGGCGAGCAGCTCGAAGTCGTCCGAACCGAACATCTTGGTTAGCGTTGCCTGGAGCTGGCCAGCCTTGACCACCTGGCGGACGGCTGAGAGGACCGCGGCCGCGCCTCCAACCCGTGCGATCAGGTCCACGTGGGCATCGAACGCCGCCGGCGACAGGATCAACCGCACGATCGGGTTGCCCGCCTGACCAGCCGGCGCCGTGGCAGCCGCTGCGGCCTGCATGGCGGTACGAGCGCGGCGCTTCGGTGCAGGCTTCCGCGCCGGAGGGTCGCTCGGGGCGATCCCCGCGGCCGCGGGAGTGGACTCGCCGCCCTGCGGCGTCTCTGTGTCAGCGTTCACACTCCGCTCGACCGTCACCGATGCAGGCGCCGGACTCGTCTTCCGGGGAGCAGGTGCGGGCGCCTTGCGGGCCGGGGGCGTGTCACCGAACGTGCGCCGCTTGGCCAGCCGGCTGGTCTGCCCGGTCCCCAAGCCCAACTTCGCCACGTCGACCTCACCGCTGTCATCGGTGGTGGGCTCAGACATCCGCTTCCTCCATGTAGTCAGCCTTATCGAAGGCGTAGCTCGGCATCCGGTGGAAGATCTCGGTGGCGACATCCATGATGTCGGCGGCCATCCCGACCGCGCCGGACGCGACGGGCCCGGCGCTCTTGGCTCCAGCCCGGACCTGCTCGTACCAAGGCTGACGCTGCTCGTGCTCATCGGCGACCTCATAGACGAGCTTGCCCTTGCTGCGTGCAAGCTGCGCGGTCGCGGTCGACCATCGAACCGTCGGCCCGAGCACCAGCGGCACCTCTTCGTACTCGCCAGGACGGCCCGGCACCTGCGCCTTGAACGTTTGAGAACGCGTCGCCGCCTCGATCGCGTCGATCGCGGTCCGCTTGATGTTGCGCGTGTGGTCGGTGACTCCGGACAGCACGACACCGAGCATGTCGACCTGGTGCGCCCCATCCTCGGTCGCCGCGGCCATATCGATGATTTCGGTCACCGCACGAATCGACCCGAAATCCGGCATCGTCGGCGAAACCACCCAGCGAGCCGCCCCCATGATGTTCAGTTGGATCTCCCGCTCGTTGGGGGGGGAGTCGATGACCACCAGGCCGTACGGGTCGCCAGCAGTCTCGGCGGCAGCGAGTGTGCGGTCAAGCGCCAAGGCCAGCCGTCCGTGGTAGGCCGGTGAGAAATCGATCTCCTCAGGCAGGTCATAGACGATCCGCCGCCACTCCCCCGCCTCGGGCGCGGGCACCTCGTAGCCGGCCTCGGCCAGCTGCGCGAGCATCTCGTCGTTCTTCTCCCGCACCAGCACATCGGAGATCGCGCGAGTGTTAATGCCGCCAATCGCCACGTCCAGGCGCGGTCGGACCTCAAGCGCGAGCTGCTCGATTGATTCACCGGCGAGGATTGCCTCGCGCAGCGCCTCGCCAGCGTCGTTGTGCTCGTGGTCGTACAAACCCAACTCATCGCGGACGTTGCCCTGAGGGTCGAGGTCGACCAGCAGCACCCTGTCACCACGCGTCGCAGCCAGACCGGCAAGGTTCGTCGCCAACGTCGTCTTGCCGACGCCGCCCTTCTGCGCCATCACCGCCAGCACAACCTGCAGGCGATCGAAGTCGACGCCCTCAAAGTCTGGATGAGTCACCTGGTGAAACTGGGGACCGCTCATGTCATGCCTTTCTCTCGAGCGCGGGGAAGAACGAAGTCGTATCGCGACGCAATACGTCGCGGCTTCCACTCCGCCGTGTCGTCAGGTCTCGTCTCGCCGTGGATTGATCCGTCTCGTGCAGGCGTGTGCGCGCCTGCGGAATCACTGTAGAGAATGTGACGCGTCGTGCCGTGCTGATTCGGCGCGTGTCGCGCCCGGCGGAGTTGAGACTAGCCGAGGCAACGCGAGACGTATTGTGAAAACCCGTTCGGGACCGCGCCACTCCGTGTCGCCGCGTGACCGCGTGTGCCGTCACGTTGCCGCTATGGCACCGGTAATGGAGATTGAGCGGTCCAGTTCAGGTCCGCGAAGAACCTGGGAGCCCTCCAGAAACGACCAGGCTGGCGTCTCCGCCCCTCGGAGCGCCCGGCGGGCCCCAGGGTCCGCGCGTGCCCTGAAAGCGCCTCACACGCGATTCAGCGAGGACCCGAGAGTTCGACTGAAGGTCTAGCGCGCAACCCGAAGTGCGCGAAAGTGGAGCGCCCGCGTCGCCAGTGGCCGACTCGAAGCATTGCTAGCGGCCCGCCCGACATGATCTCCGAGCGCCGGGACCCGGCTCACAAGTCGACATAGACGGTCCCGCAGAGCGGACCGAGAAACGGGACCGGCTTAGCCGGCGCGGGCATTGGAAAGAGTTCGCTTCCTCCTGGCCGTTCCATGATCGGCGGCCCGCAGCTGCACGCAACGTCTCCGCCGTCGCCCGGGCGACCAATCGGCTCGGCGCTCGCAAACTCGCTGATCTCCTCACCGATTGCCCACCCGAGCGCCCCTACGGGTTGACGCTCCGCTGCTCCACGGCCGCCATTCATGCCCCTTGCCCAGGAGGGGCGAAGAACGGTCGGGACGGGCAGACGTCACCGGCGGCCCAGCGCTCCGGGGGAGAGGCAGCACACGATGAGCAAGCGTCAGACCAAGAGCCCCGAGCAGCGTCGCGCCGAGGTCGAGGCCCTGCACAACACCCTCGCCGAGCAGGTCGAAGCGTTGACCACCAGCGAAGGCTGGAAGCGGTTCCTGCAGGTCGCGGCCACGTTCCACACCTACAGCCTGAACAACCTCCTGCTGATCCTCGCCCAGCGGCCCGAGGCGTCCCAGGTCGCCGGCTTCCGCCAGTGGCACCAGCGCGGCCGCCAGGTCCGCAAGGGAGAGAAGGGCATCCGGATCTTCGGCTACAGCACCAAGAAGATCACCACCGAGGACGAGGCCGGGGGAGAGACCGAGCGCCGCGTGCCGCGCTTCCCGATCCTGACCGTGTTCGACGTCGACCAGACCGACCCCATCGACGGCGTCGAGCAGATCGAGAACCCCGCCCGTCTGCTCACCGGCGACGACCCGCACGGCATCACCGACACCGTCACCGCGTGGCTCGCCGCCCAGGGCTGGACGCTCACCGTCGAGCCCGTCGTCGGAGGCGCCAACGGCTACACCACCACCGACGGCAGCCGCCGCGTCGTCGTCGACAACCGGCTCGAGCCCGCCGCCGCCGCGAAGACCGCCCTGCACGAAGCCGGGCACGTCATCCTGCACACCGACGACGAGCCGGGGGAGTACATCGCCCACCGCGGCACCAAGGAGACCGAAGCCGAGTCCGTCGCCTACGTCACGGCCGGGCTGCTCGGCGTCGACACCAGCGCCTACAGCGTCGGCTACGTCGCCGGATGGTCCGGGGGAGACCTCGACCTGATCCGCCAGTGCGCCGACAACGTCACCCGAGCCGTGCACGTCCTGGCGGCCGCGTTCGAGCCGGCCGAGGCGATCGCATGAACGGCGCTCAGGGCGTGCTCGACTTCGGCACCGATGCCGCCAGCAGCACGCACGTCGTCCTGCCCAACATGACCCTCGCGTGCCGGGCCGACCTAGTAGAGGCCCTGTCCTTCGGCGACCACCTGACGTTCGGCCGCCCCGGCCGCTGGTCCGCCGTCACCTGCGACTGGTGCCGCGCTCTCGGTCCGGCCTACGTCACGGCGATCACGAGGCGGATGCAGGCTTGTCAGGCCGACGTCGCCTAGTCGCACGCGCACCCGGTGGTCGGCCCGCACAGCGGACCGACCACCGGGCACCGTCCGCCACGGAGGGCGGCCGGCCAGCTCAGATGCTCGAACAGCGCGTCGTACTTGGACACGGTCGGATCGTCTCGCGCCGCCTCGACCGCTAACGGAGTGGAGCCGTCACGGAGGCCGGCGCCACCTGGTGCCGGCCGTGCAGGCCGGCGTCAGCACCCGTGGCCGCATGCGGCCACGCAACGGGCCGGCCTGCGGGCCGGGCTCGAGCTCGACGAGCAGCTTCGTACCCCTCCCGATCGTTCCATCTTCGGCCGCCCGCGCTCCACGCAATCCCCTGCGGGGACCCCACCGGCGTGCGGCCCGGTCGGCGCTCCCTGCGGTCGCTTATCTCCTCACGACCAGCACGCCGGCGTTGCCCTACGGGTTGACGCTCCGCGCTCCCTGGCGGCCGCTGATCTCTCTTGCCGGGAGGGGGCGAAGAACGGTTGGGACGGGCAGACGTTCCAACGGCCCACCGCACCGACAGAAGGGGGACGCCGCTCATGGCCACCACCACTCACACCAGCAACCGCGAGCACGTCGAGAGCCTCCTCGAGCAAGCCCGCAGTGAGATCGGCAATGGCGGATTCGCCGCCCAGGTCCACATGGACGACCTCGCCGTCGAGGCCCTGACCCTAGCCCGCACCCGGCTCACCGAAGCGATCGACACGCTCACCGAGCCGACCACCCACTGACCACCCGCTTACCCCAGCACTATCACCAAGAAGGAGTACGTCATGTTCACCAGCACCGTCACCATCGAAGGCCGCTTGGCCCAGGCCCCGCAGGTCTTCGACAACCTCACCGAGCTCGTCGTCCTGACCAACCGCCGGACCCAGGACACCGAGTCGGGCGAGTGGTCCAACAGCGACACCACCCGCTACACCGTCAAGACGTTCAAGACCCTCGCCACCCGAGCGAGCGACCTGCAGTCAGGGGAGAAGGTCATCGTCACCGGGGCGATCATCACCGAGACCTGGACCGACCAGACCACCCAGGAGCCCCGCTACAAGCAGGTCCTGTTCGCCGACGCCATCGGCCGCAGCGTCTAGGGACCCAGCGCAGGGGAGGGGCCGCGGGCATCGAGCCCGCGGCCCCTCTCACGATCCCCGATGCAGACAAGGTGGGCTGGCGGCGGCCGCGTAGGTTCGCAGTCAGATGAGCCCGCGCCGAACCGCCGTGATGATGAGTTGGACGTTGTTGTCCTGATGCCAATCGGCTCGCAGACGCATGAGTCGGCGGTTCATCGTTGCCCGCGACACGTGATTTCGTTCGGCCGCGTCCCGCGAGCTGAGGCCAGCGGCGAGATCTTTGAGGATGCCGAGCGTAGTGGCCAAGTCGTCGTCCATGCGGCGCCTCCCAGTGGTGAATCGATTCAGGATGAGCACTCCGTCAGAAATTGTTAACTCAGTCGGCGGCTCACGCGCCAACGGCCGCTGCAGGTGAGGCGAAGTCGCCAGCAGTGCCTCACTTAGGTGGCCGGAAAGGCTCAGAAAGTATGGCCGGATAGGGACAGAATGCAACCCGCGGCCGGGCCGCGCCAGTGTCATTTTTCGCTGTCGCGGCAGGAGCGATGAGTCCTCGCGAAGGGCTAGAACCGACCGGAGGACCCGCAGCTCCGACCGTTGACACGTTTCATATTCGGCATAGCGTGTGATGCCAGTCACATGCCTCGCGGTGCGGGGCCAAGGTTCCGGTCCCAATCCCGGATCGATCAGCAACGGAGAGCGCTCATGAACAGAGCACCATCGGGACGATCCCGTCCCTCCACGATGAAGACCAGCACGGCTGTCGGACTGAGCGCGGCGCTGCTGGCCGGGTTCACTACAGCGGCGACCACCTCAGCGGCCGCGGCGGCACCGTCGTCGCACAGCGTGCTGGGTCCGGAGAATCCGGACTGGCAGAAGTACATCCTGGGCCCCGGCACCGACGTGCAGCGTGGCGTCTCGGTGGAGTCGCGCTCGGGTTCGGTCACCAACGCCAACGGACTGGTCACCGGCAAGGGAGCGACCACGCTCACGACGACGGATGCCACCTCGCCCGCGACGGTCATCATCGACTGGGGCGTGGAGACGGCCGGCCGGTTCACCCTCAAGGTCGACTCCTCGACCGGGACGCCGGAGGCACCGCTCGGGGTGAAGATCTCCACGAGCGAGACCGACTGGGGCCTGTACTCCGCCACCACGCTGGCCGCGGCGGCCGGCGAGGGCGACTCCGTCATCAAGGTGACCGCCCTCAACGGAACCCAGCTCGAACCGGGGCGCACGATCCAGATCGGTGACGTCAAGCGCAAGATCGTCTCCGTCGGTACGGCCGGCGCGACCGGCACGGGCATCGAGCTGGACGAGCCGCTGCCGAAGAACTTCCTGTACCCGAACCGGACGCCGGTGTCGGTCTTCGCCCCCACCCGCATCGTCGGTGACACAGGCAGCTTCGGCGGGGTGTTCTCCAGCCAGACGCAGCAGGTCAGCGCGGCCGGCGACGTCACGTTCCCGGCCAACTTCGGAGGCTTCCGATTCCAGGCGATCCAGCTGACGACGCCGGGCAGCATCACGATCTCCAGCAACACCGCCGCAGCGACGGTCTTCGTGGCCGACAAGGACTCCTACAAGGGTCACTTCGTCTCCTCAGACGACCAGATCAACAAGATGTGGTACTCCGGCGCGTTCTCGAACGCGATGACGATGGTTCCCAAGGCCGAATCGGGCCGGCCCTACTCCGTGATGATGGACGGCGCCAAGCGTGACCGGGCGGTGTGGTCCGGCGACGTCGTCATCCAGGGCCCGGTCGCGGCCAACGCATTCGGCGAGGTGGCCAACGAGTACTACGAAGGCGCACTGCGCGATCTGCTCGATAACACCAACCCGACCACCGGCAAGCTGGCTGGCACCACGTGGCGTCCGAACATCTACTACTACTCGGACACGTACTCCAACTACACCGCGATCGCCGCGATGGACTACTACCGCTACACCGGCAAGCAGGCGTGGGCCACGGAGCACAAGAGCAAGATCGAGGGTGCCCTCGCCTATCAGAAGACGAAACTCAACGCGGACGGGCTGGTGCAGAACTCGCCGAGCGACCGCGACTACTGGCAGGCGCAGCTTCGCGGGGTCGTCAGTGAGTACAACGTCATGTACTACCAGACCCTGAAGTTGGCCGTCTGGTTCGAGAAGCAGCTCGGCGACACCGTCAAGGCGGGGGAGTACCAGGCCGATGCCGATGCACTCAAGGCTGCGATCCAGAAGCACCTGTGGAGCGAGGAGCTGAACGCGTACGTGCTGGGCCTCGACAACGAAGAGGACCGGACCACCATCCCGCTCGACGCGAACGCCAACGCGCTGCGCGAGGGCCTCGTGCCTGCAGGGAAGACTCCCGCGTTGCTCAAGCGACTCGAGGGCGGCTGGACTCCGTACGGATCGCTGCTGACGCACGACCTGCAGGGCAGCCCGAGCCGTCAGGACCCGACCGGTCAGGTGCTCGAGCCGCTGCCGAACTACTGGGAGGTCCTGGGCCGCTACAACGTCGGTGACGACGAGAACGCACTCAAGGTCGCACGCGCCTGGTGGGGCCAGCAGGTCGACGAGGACCACCCGTACTACACCGGAGCCACGTGGGAGTTCCTCGGCAACGAGGGCGTCATGACCCGAGCGAGTGCTAGCCAGTCCCATGGCTGGGGTGCCGGCATCACCAATGCCCTGACCGAGTTCACCGTGGGCATCCAACCGCGCGACGCAGGCTACCGGACGTGGAGCGTCAAGCCCTATGTCGGCGGTCTGGACTGGGCCGAAGGGTCAGTGCCGCTACCGAACGACGAGAACATCAAGGTCCGATGGGGCAAGGACGCCGACGAGTTCGACCTGAAGGTCGAGAGCCCGAAGGGCACCTCCGGTGAGGTGGCCCTGCCGCTCCCCGCGGAGAAGTCCACGGTGTCGGCCAACGGAAAGACCATCTTCGCAAAGGGCAAGGTCACGCCCACCGGCGACGTCACCGGAGCACGGCTCGAGGGCAACCGCCTGGTCGTCCAGGTCAAGGGAGGCAGCCCGATCAGCTTCCAGGCGGACGAGGCCGCGAAGGACTCCACGGTGAAGGTCAACGCCTCGTCCTCGACCTACGGCAAGGCCACCACGCTCGTGGCGAAGGTCGCGGCGCCCGGCGTCAGCAACCCGACCGGCACGGTCACCGTGACCGAGAACGGACGCAAGCTCGCCTCCGCGTCCGTCGCCCGGGGGACGGCTCGGATTACGCTGGGTCGCACCTCCCTCTCCGCTGGGCTGCACAACCTGAGGGTCAACTACTCCGGTGGCGGCGACGCGGGCGGCAGCGAATCCACCGTCCGAGTCGTCACTCGGAAGGCGAGCACGAAAGTCACCACCTCCGTGAGACCCAGCAAAATCACGACCCGCACGCGACCCCGCGTGGCGATCGCGGTCTCCGCGACCGGCGTGCGCCCGACCGGCACGGTGCAGGTCCGGGTCAACGGCAAGCTGGTCGAGCGCGCTCGGCTCGGCCGGGACGGTCGTGTCACGGTTCGTCTCGGACGCCAGTCCAAGGGACTGAAGCGTGTCACCGTCAGCTACGCCGGCGGCAAGAACTTCACCACCAGCAGCAGGACGGTGAGGTTCCGGGTCCGCTGACGCGAGACCATCACGGCGGCGGCCCGTCCCTCAGGGGCGCGCCGTCGCCGTGCCTGCCGTCATGGCCTCGGGGCGGCTCGTTGCATCGCGGCGAACATCTGGGGACGGGTCGGCGGTTCCGGCAACGGAGGGACCGGGGCCCCAGGACCCGCGAACGCACGGATGAACTGTCGGGCGACGCGCCGCCACGCATCCGGCGCGGCATGGCTGGTCGCCGCCACCACGCCCGCGTTGGCCATGAACAGGAGCACAATGTCCTCGTGGCGGAAGTCGGCGCGAAGGTTCCCCGTCCTCTGGGCTCGTGCGACCAACAGCGAGTACGCCTCGTAGGCCTCACGGCGCCGGTCCTCTAGGGCAGCGGCGAAGGGGAAGGTCATCGTCAAGATGTCGGCAAAGTCGCTGCCTTCAGCCTGCATCGCGCACCGCGCCTCGACGTACGCGATGAACCCCTCCCAGGCGTCCGGGAAGGCGAGCGCCTCGGCGACTGCGGCGGCATGACGCTCCATCTGTTCGGCGAAGACCGCCGTCAGCAAGCTCTCTCTTGTGGGAAAGCGCCGGTTGAGCGTCGCCTTGCCCACCTGTGCCTCGGCGGCGATTCGAGCCAGTGGGACATGCAGACCCTCGCGCGAGTAGAGACGACGGGCTGCCACCAGGATTCGCCCCCGGTTCCGCTCCGCATCGGTTCGGAGGTGACGGTCGCCCTGGACGGAGTGATCCATGGACGAAGGGTACAAACACGCGCATGGGCCGCCGCGTCGATATCAAACTGCTCGACCTCGTCCGGATGTGCTTAGTGAGGAACATTTGCGTCCTGGTGGCGAAACGCGTCAACTGCCAGCATGGCAAAGCGACGTGCCGCAACGTCACGGGTATCGGCCCCGACGGTGGCGAGTCCCCGGCCCGCGATAAGCACGAGCACCAAGTCGTCGATGATGAAGTCGGCACGCAGGCGCCCCTGCGCCTGCGCGCGTCGAGCGAGAAGTGTGAGCATCGTCAAGAGTCGGCTTCGGTGCTCTGCGAATACGTCCTCCGGCTGCTCAACTGCCATGAACGCATCGACGAAGCCCCGGTTGCTCGCGTTGAGCACAGTCAGCCGTTCCACGACGTCGGCGAACCCACGCCACGGGTCCGGATCTGCACAGCCCGTCTCGACAATGTCACCGCATAGCCCAAGTTCCACGGCGAAGGCCTCGTCAATGAGCGCCCGACGCGTTGGGAACCTTCGATAGAGGGTCGCAGGCCCGACCTCCGCTCGGCGTGCCACCTCGCGCATCCCGACGCCGAGCCCGCGCTCAGCGAAGAGCTGGCGTGCTGCAGTGAGGATACGGTCTCGGTTCTCTTGCGCGTCAGCGCGCAACTTCCGAGACGATTCCATGCTGATGGTCCTCACTTCGAGAAACGGACGCCACCGTCCAGTAGCGTTCCAATGGTACAGACGCCCGATGCAACGAGTAGGAACAACATGCGAGCCATAACGATTCGCGAGTTTGGTGACCCGAGCGGGATGGTCATGGGCGACTTGCCCGCGCCGGTACCCGCAGCCGGACAAGTTCTGGTGCGGGCTGAGGCGATTGGCGTGGGCGGGGTTGATGCAGTGATTCGTCGTGGCACGCTCGGGTCCGGATACCGGCTCGGAATGGTCCCGGGGAGTGAACTCGCTGGAATCGTCACGGCCGTAGGCGCTGGAGTCGATCGGGCGCTCATTGGACGCCGGGTCTGGGCGTTCACAGGCACGGACGGTGCGTATGCGGAGCAGGCCCTGGCGCAAGCCGTCGACGTCATCCCTCTTCCGGAACGGCTTTCGTCCGTCGATGCGGTCACGCTCGGCAGCGCCGCGGCCGTTGCCCACTTCGCCCTCTTGCAGGCGCACACCTCGGGGGCTGACGCCGTCCTCGTTCGCGGCGCAGCCGGAAGCCTCGGGATCGCGACTGTGGAGCTTGCTGTGCGCCTAGGCGCCCGGGTCGCTGTCACGACCTCGTCAGCTGCTCGAGGTCGGCGACTGCAGGCCCTCGGTGCCACCGACGTGCTTGATCGTGCCGGTATTGGCGCCACCAATTCGCCTCAGGAGTTCGATGTGATCATCGACATTGTGGGAGGCGCGGACGTGCCGGCGTTTATCGACCGGCTCGCGCCGAACGGTCGCATGGTTCTGGTAGGCGCGGTCGCGGGCTTCCCGCCCGCCGACTTCGGGATGCGCCTCTTGCGAACCTTCCAGCAGTCGCGGTCGATCTCCACCTTCAGCCTCGCTTCGGTTCCCCCGGAGAGACGGAACGCGGTCCGCGCCGAGCTGTTCGAGGTGGCTGCTCAGGGTGACCTGCATCCGGTCGTCCATGACGTCATGCCGCTCGATCGCGCGGTGGAAGCGCATCGGCAAATGGATGAAGGTGCCGTTTTTGGGCGTGTGGTCTTGGTGCCATGAGACGTGGCCGCGACGGAAGCCGCCCCGCGATTGGACCGTGCGTAGCCCTCAGCTACTTGTCGTCCACAGGTGAGAACCACCATGGAGCTGCGGACGCGTGGATCAATGCGGTCGGGACTGCGAGATCGCCGATCGGCCCGCTGGCGAGCCACGCCTCGATAGCACCCACGGATCCCGATGCCGCATACGCGGCCGCGAGTCGAATGCCCCGCTCGTTCATCACCGTTCCGTCGATGTTCGGGCGGATGTGCGGGTGGCGCGCGGCGTGAGTGAGCATGAAGTTCTGGATGCGGGTGAGTAGTACGTCACGCATCTCAGTGGGGAGGTGGGGTCGAAGCGCCTGTCGATACACGGCCTCGAAGCGGCAGACGTGCTCCAACCATGCCCGAGATGGCGCGTCCATGACGGTTCCCCCGGCTGGTGCCGCGGGAAGGTGTCGGGTCAGGGCCGTGTAGGTGTCCAGATCGTCGTTGAGCACCTGGGCCAGGAGTTGAATCGGGCTCGCTGCATATCGGTAGAAGGTGTCGCGCGTGATGCCTGCCGCGCGGCAGAGCTCAGAGACATTGATCTGATCGGCTGGTTTCTGCTGCGCCAGCTCGACGACCGCGTCTCGTAGCGCCACTGCCGAACGCGACTTGGTCTGTGCCATCGGCACATCGTATCCATCGGACAGGTGTCAGAAAATGCGCGCATGGGGGTACTATCGATCTGACACCTGTCAGAAAGGAGCAGCATGACTGCGATGTACAAGCACGTCGGACTCGTCACCAAGCGTCCGGAGATCTCCTACGAGGAGTTCGTCGCCTACTGGCGCGGCGCGCACGCGGACTTCGCGAAGGGCCTCCCCGGTCTCCGCAAGTACGTCATCAACCCCATCGACAAGCGCCTCTACCCTGACTCGCCCGTTGATGGGTTCTCCGAGCTCTGGTTCGACTCGGAGGAGGACGCCGAAGCGGCATGGGTGTCCGACGCAGGCAAGGCGACCCACGCTGATGGAACTGAGTTCTTTCACAGCATGGCGATCACGAACTTGCACCAGATCGACGTCATCTAGACCCCCTGCACCCGTCCGCGCAACAGCGCGAAAGGAAATCATGAGCACCATCGCCATCGTCGGCGGACACGGCAAGATCGCACTGCTTACTACGGAAGAGCTCGCTGCAGGCGGCCACTCCGTTCGCTCCCTCATCCGCGATCCGGATCAGGCAGACGACATCCGCGCGGTGGGCGGCGAACCTGTTGTCCTCGACATCGCCTCCGCCACCACCGAACAACTCGTCGACGTCGTCAGTGGCACAGACGCCATCATCTTCACGGCCGGCGCTGGCGGCAAGCAGGGGCCGCAGGCGACGTTCGCCGTCGACCGGGACGGTGCACTCAAAACCATCGCCGCGGCGGAACACGCCGGCGTCGCGCGCCTACTGCTCGTGTCATACCTGCACGCCGACGACCCCGAAAGTGTGAAGGACAACCCCGGCATGCAGCCCTACCAGCAGGCGAAGCACGCTGCGGACAGTGTCTTACGCAAGTCTGATCTGCTGTGGACCATCTTGCGCCCCGGCGTCCTCAACGATGACCCGGCATCGAAGCGCGTAGCAATCGGGAACGGCATCAAGAGCGGCACCACCAGCCGCGCGAACGTTGCTGCGCTTCTCGCAGCACTTGCCACCAGCACGCTTGCCGCGCGACGAGTCCTCAATGTAGTCGACGGAGAGACTGACATCCCGATCGCGCTTGGACAGGTCGCCAGCCTCTAATGACGCAGTCGAAACGGTCCGTCGCCGCATTCTGGTTTACCGTGGCGCTCCTACTGCTCAGCGTTGGATCGTCAGCGTTGCCCTCGCCGCTGTACCCGGTCTACGCCGATGCCTGGCACCTCACACCCGTCATGCTGACCGGTGCGTTCGCGATCTACGTCATCGGACTGCTGCTCGCCTTGCTGTCCGCAGGGTCGCTGTCCGAC
>NZ_SJXM01000015.1 GCF_004336805.1 Aeromicrobium sp. IC_218 | reverse complement strand
GGGGGCGGGCCGTCGGGCTGGGCGCCCCACGACGGCGTCCCGCCCGCAGGCGGGTCGGACGGCTGGGGGTCACCGGGACGCTGCGGTCCGTCGGCTCCGTCGGGGGTCCCGGGCTCCTGGCTGCTCACCGGGCCAGACTAGCCGCGCAGCCACTCCTCGACGGCGGCCAGCGCCGGCTCCCGCACGTCCTGCGGCGCGCGGCTGGCGCGCAGCGACATGCGGGCGAGCTCGGCGAGCTCGGCGTCGCTGAAGTCCTGGGCCGCGCGCAGCAGGGCGTACTGGCCGGCCAGGCGCGAGCCGAACAGCAGCGGGTCGTCGGCGCCGAGGGCGACCTGGACGCCGTGCTCGACGAGCGTGCGCACCGGCACCTCCTCGATCGTCCGGTAGACGCCGAGGGCCACGTTCGAGCTGGGGCAGACCTCCAGGGCGACGCCGGCGGCAGCGACGCGGTCGAGCACCCGCGGGTCCTCGCTGGACCGGACCCCGTGCCCCAGCCGGTCCGGGTGCAGGTGGTCCAGGCACTGCGTGACGTGCGCCGGGCCCAGCAGCTCGCCGCCGTGCGGCACCGAGGCCAGGCCCGCTCGGCTCGCGATGGCGAAGGCGGGGGCGAACTCCTCGGTGACGCCGCGGCGCTCGTCGTTGGACAACCCGAAGCCCAGCACCCCGCGGCCGGCGTACTGGGCGGCGAGACGGGCGAGCGTGCGGGCGTCCAGCGGGTGCCGGGTGCGGTTGACGGCGACGACGACGCCCATCCGCAGGCCGGTGCTGCGCTCGGCCTCGCGCACGGCGTCCAGCACGAGGTCGGTGAACGCGGTGATGCCGCCGAAGCGTCCGCCGTAGCCGGAGGGGTCGACCTGGATCTCGGTCCAGACCGCACCGTCGGCGACGTCGTCCTCGGCCGCCTCGCGCACCAGGCGGCGCACGTCGTCCTCGGTGCGCAGCACGGAGCGGGCGACGTCGTACAGCCGCTGGAAGCGGAACCAGCCCTTCTCGTCGGTCGCGGCCAGCTGCGGCGGCCACTCCTCCACGAGCGAGGGCGGCAGGCGGACGCCGTCGCGCTCGGCGAGCTCGAGCAGCGTCGCGTGCCGCATCGACCCGGTGAAGTGCAGGTGCAGGTGCGCCTTCGGCAGCGCGGTCAGGCTGCGCGGCCCGCTCGGTCGGTCCTGCGCTCGGTCGGTGCCCACGGCCGCGACGCTACCGCGTCCGCGAGGCGCCCTCACGCCCGGCGGGCCACCGGTTCGACTTCGTGCGGACGCACCCTCTACACTTGACCGCACCGGTGAATTGTCACGCTGACTTGCCATGCCCTCGTGCGGGCGGGTCGACGTGGTGGGGCACCGAACGGCACTAGCTCAACTGGCAGAGCATCGGTCTCCAAAACCGAAGGTTGGGGGTTCAAGTCCCTCGTGCCGTGCGACCGAGGACACGACGAGAGAAGGCACCAGTGAGCGAGCACCACGAGGCAGTCGCCAAGCGCGGCCGCACGTCGCCGATCACGTTCTACCGCCAGGTGGTCGCCGAGCTGCGCAAGGTCGTGTGGCCCACGCGCCCGCAGGTCGTGCAGTACTTCTTCGTCGTCCTGGTGTTCGTGCTGGTCATGATGGCGATCGTGTCCGGCCTGGACTACGGGTTCGGCAAGGCCGTCTTCGCGCTCTTCGCCTGAGCCCCCGCAACCGAGGATCGAGAGACTTAACGTGACGCAGCCATTCGACGACACCGCCACCGACGAGGTCGCGGCCGACGAGGTCGACGCCGTCGAGGACCCCTCCGCGGAGGCCCGCGAGGCCGACGACCACGCGCCCGAGTCCGACGAGGCGGCCGAGCCGACCGTCGACGACGAGACGCCGGTCGAGGTCGACGACGCCGACGAGGCGGAGGCTGCGGCGGACGTCGAGGACGCGCAGGACCCGCTCGAGGAGTTCCGCGACCGCCTGCGCACCCAGCCCGGCGACTGGTACGTCGTCCACACGTACTCCGGCATGGAGAAGCGCGTGAAGGCGAACCTGGAGAACCGGATCGTCTCGCTCAACGCCGAGGAAGACATCTTCGAGATCGTCGTGCCGACCGAGGAGGTCGCCGAGATCAAGAACGGCCAGCGCAAGCTGGTCAAGCGCACCGTGCTGCCGGGCTACGTCCTGGTCCGCATGTACCTCACCGACGAGTCGTGGGGCGTCGTCCGCCACACCCCGTCGGTCACCGGGTTCGTGGGCAACTCCCACCAGCCCGTCCCCCTGAGCCTCACCGAGGTCGAGCAGATGCTCGCCCCGGTGCTGGAGGCCGAGGCCGCTCCGGCGGCGACGTCCTCCGACCAGCCCGTCGCGAAGACCCCCAAGGTCGAGTTCTCCGACTTCGTCGTCGGCGACTCCGTCATGGTCGTCGATGGCCCGTTCGCGACGCTGCACGCCACGATCACCGAGATCAACATCGACGCCGCGCGGGTCAAGGCCCTCGTGGAGATCTTCGGTCGTGAGACCCCGGTCGAGCTGAGCTTCACGCAGATCCAGAAGGTCTGAACCGGCCCGGTTCGTCCACCCGACAGTCACACAAGCAAGGACCCGAACACACATGCCTCCCAAGAAGAAGGTCGCTGCCCTCGTCAAGGTGCAGCTCCAGGCCGGCCAGGCCAACCCGGCCCCGCCGGTCGGTACGGCTCTCGGCCCGCACGGCGTCAACATCATGGAGTTCTGCAAGGCGTACAACGCCGCCACGGAGTCCATGCGCGGCAACGTCATCCCGGTCGAGATCACGATCTACGAGGACCGCACGTTCTCGTTCATCACCAAGACCCCGCCGGCCGCCGAGCTCATCAAGAAGGCCGCTGGCCTGCAGAAGGGCTCGTCCGTCCCGCACACCGACAAGGTCGGCAAGCTCTCCAAGGACCAGGTCCGCGAGATCGCCACGACCAAGCTGCCGGACCTGAACGCGAACGACATCGATCAGGCCATGAAGATCATCGAGGGAACCGCCCGCTCCATGGGCATCACCACCGACTGATCCACCCCCTCCCGTGGCAGGGCCAGCTGGGCCCGGACCACTCCTGGTACACAGAAAGAAGCCAGTCATGACACAGCGTTCCAAGGCGTACCGCGCGGTCGCCGACAAGATCGACCGCGACGCGCTCTACTCCCCGGTGGCGGCCATCGAGCTCGCCACCTCGTCGACCGCCGGCAAGTTCGACCAGACCGTGGACGTGTCCATGCGTCTGGGCGTCGACCCGCGCAAGGCCGACCAGATGGTGCGCGGCACCGTCAACCTCCCGCACGGCACCGGCAAGACCGCCCGGGTCCTGGTCTTCGCCACCGGCGCCAACGCCGACGCCGCCCGTGAGGCCGGCGCCGACCACGTCGGCGCCGACGAGCTCGTCGAGAAGGTCAGCGAGGGCTGGCTCGACTTCGACGCGGTCGTCGCCACCCCCGACATGATGGGCAAGGTCGGTCGCCTCGGCCGCGTCCTCGGTCCGCGCAACCTGATGCCGAACCCGAAGACGGGCACGGTCACCCCCGACGTCGCCAAGGCCGTCGGCGACATCAAGGGCGGCAAGATCGAGTTCCGCGTCGATCGCCACGCCAACCTGCACTTCATCATCGGCAAGTCCTCGTTCAGCACGCAGCAGCTGGCCGAGAACTACGCCGCCGCCCTCGAGGAGGTGCTGCGGCTCAAGCCCAGCAGCTCCAAGGGCCGCTACATCAAGAAGGTCACCGTCTCCACGACGATGGGTCCGGGCGTCCCCGTCGACCCGAACCGCACGCGCTCGGTGGCCAGCGACGACGAGGCCTGATCGCCTCTCGCTCCACGTTCGTGGCCCCCTGTCCGCTCCGGCGGGCAGGGGGCCACGGCCGTCCGGGGAGGTGTTCTCCGAGCGGCGGCGTCCGGTGGGCACGCCGTATGCTCGCGGTGCGGGTGACCGCCCGCGCACCAGCACCCGGGGGAGAGGTCCACCTATGAAGGCACGTCGTCCGTCCATGCTCGCCGCCACCGCGCTCGCGGCGGCGCTCGTCCTGGGGGCCTGCGGCTCCGACGGCGACGCGGAGAAGACGTCCTCGGACTCCGGCTCGGCGTCGTCGTCGAAGGACGCCGACCAGGCGAGCACCCTGACGAAGGACGACTTCGCCGAGCGGGTGGCCGCCGCGCAGGTCGAGGCCGGCACCAGCCACATGACGATGACGGTCGACGCCGCCGGGCAGAAGATCACCGGCGAGGGCGACGTCCGGGTCAGCGACGACCCGGCCGAGACCGCCGTCGCGATGAAGATGGACACCGGCCAGACCGGCGCCATGGACCTGGTCCTGGTCGACCAGGTCATGTACATGCGCCTGGGCGAGCTGACGTCCGGCAAGTACGTGAAGATCGACCTCACCGACGACAGCAACCCGATCGGCAAGCAGTACGGCAGCCTGGTCGACCAGCTCGACCCGTCCGCCCAGGTCGAGCAGCTGGACCAGGCCATCTCCGGCTTCGAGGCCACCGGCGACCCGGTCGAGATCGACGGCGTCCAGGCGCAGCCGTACGAGGTCACCGTCGACACGTCCAAGCTCGCCGAGTCCGGCGCCGCCCAGGGCGCGGCGGGCATGCCGGCGACGATCCAGTACACGATGTGGATCGGCCCGGACGACCTCATCCGTCGCATGACGACCACCAGCGCCGGCCAGGTCACCGTCGACTACAGCCAGTGGGGCGAGGACCTCGACATCGCGGCCCCGAAGGCGTCCGAGATCAGCAGCGAGGACCCGTTCGCGGCGATGTCCTGAGCCACGCCGCCGGCCCCCGTCCCGACCGATTTGGTCGGGGCGGGGGCCGTCGCGTAGCATGGCGGAGCCGAAGACCGCTGGTTGGCGACTCACCCGAGTCTCCCCAAGTGCCCGCAAGGGCGGCCCGCGCAGGTTCACGACAGCGACATCTCATCGCGCCCCGTGGCCCTGTGCCCGGGGCGTTTCTCGTGGGCTCAGCACTCGGCACTGATCTGTGCTGGAAGGAGACCCATGGCACGCCCGGACAAGGTTGCGGCAGTCGCCGAGCTCGCGGACAGCTTCCGCGAGTCGAACGGCGCCGTCCTCACCGAGTACCGCGGTCTCACCGTGAAGCAGCTGCAGGACCTGCGGCGCTCGCTCGGTGGGAACGCGAGCTATGCCGTCGCGAAGAACACGCTCACCAAGATCGCCCTCAGGGACGCCGGCATCGACTTCGACGAGTCGCTGCTGACCGGACCGACCGCCATCGCCTTCATCACGGGCGACCCGGTGGAGGCGGCCAAGGGACTGCGTGACTTCTCGAAGGCCAACACCCCCCTCGTCCTCAAGGGAGGCTTCCTCGACGGGAAGTCGCTCTCGGCGGACGAGATCAACAAGCTGGCCGACCTCGAGTCGCGCGAGGTCCTCCTCGCCAAGCTCGCGGGCGGCATGAAGGCGAACCTGTCGAAGGCCGCCGCACTGTTCAACGCGCCGCTCTCGAAGACCGCTGCGACGGTCTTCGCGCTGCAGAGCAAGGCCGAGGCGGACCCGTCCGTCCTGGCCGGCGGCGCTGCCCCGGCTGCCGAGGAGACCGTCGCGGTCTCCGAGGACGCCACCCCCGCCGAGGCCCCCGAGGCCGAGGCCACCACCGAGGGCTGAAGCCCGATCCACCATCGGGACCCCCTCGGGGTCTCTAGTCAGGAAGGACGCCAACCATGGCGAAGCTGAGCACCGACGAGCTGCTGGATGCTTTCAAGGAAATGACGCTGATCGAGCTCTCCGAGTTCGTGAAGCAGTTCGAGGACACCTTCGACGTCACCGCGGCCGCTCCGGTCGCCGTTGCCGCGGCCCCGGCCGCCGGTGGCGCCGACGCCGGCGATGCCGCTGCTGAGAAGGACGAGTTCGACGTCGTCCTCGAGTCGGCCGGCGACAAGAAGATCCAGGTCATCAAGGAGGTGCGTGGCCTCACGAGCCTCGGCCTCAAGGAGGCCAAGGACCTCGTCGAGGGCGCCCCGAAGGCGATCCTGGAGGGTGTCAACAAGGAGACCGCCGAGAAGGCGAAGGAGGCCCTCGAGGCCGCCGGCGCCACGATCACCCTCAAGTGATCGCACGCGTCGCGGGCTGACCGCGACGCAGGCACCTCCGACGAGAGGCGCTCACCCCGCAGGGGGTGGGCGCCTCTCGCGCGTCCCGGGCCGGTTCCGTACTCGTCCGTAACCTGCTTCGTCCCAAGTCGTTGAAACCTGTGTCCTGGGCCACACTATGGTCCTGACTCGCGCAGGGAGAGGCGCGGGCACCCAGGACGCCGAAGGGGGAGAGCATGGGAGTCGAGGTCAAGGTCGACGGCCTGACGAAGAAGTTCGGCAGCCAGGTGATCTGGAACGACGTGACCCTCACGCTCCCCGCCGGCGAGATCTCGGTGATGCTGGGCCCCTCGGGCACCGGCAAGTCGGTCTTCCTCAAGTCGCTCATCGGCCTGCTCAAGCCCGACCGGGGCAGCATCCTCATCGAGGGCGTCGACATCGCGTCCTGCTCCGAGCGCCAGCTGTACGAGATCCGCAAGCTGTTCGGCGTGCTGTTCCAGGACGGCGCGATGTTCGGCTCGATGGACCTGTACGACAACGTCGCCTTCCCGCTGCGCGAGCACACCCGCAAGAGCGAGTCGCAGATCCGCCAGGTCGTCATGGAGAAGATGGACCTGGTCGGCCTCGCCGGTGCCGAGCACAAGCTGCCCGGCGAGATCTCCGGCGGCATGCGCAAGCGCGCCGGCCTCGCCCGCGCCCTGGTCATGGACCCCGAGATCCTGCTCATCGACGAGCCCGACTCCGGTCTCGACCCGGTGCGCACCGCGTACATCAACCAGCTGTTCATCGACCTCAACGCGCAGATCGACGCGACGTTCCTCATCGTCACGCACGACATCAACACCGCCCGCACGGTCCCGGACAACATCGGCCTGCTCTACCACAAGCACCTGGCGATGTTCGGCCCGCGCGAGATGCTGCTCAGCAGCCGCGAGCCGGTCGTCGCGCAGTTCCTCAACGCCCAGCGCGTCGGCCCCATCGGCATGAGCGAGGAGAAGGACGCCGACGAGCTCGCGGCCGAGGCGAGCATCGAGATGCCTCCGCTGCCGCCCATCGCGCGCCAGCTCGAGCCCTCCGACGGACGTCCGCGCCGCGGCCAGAAGGAGCCCGGCGCGTGGTGCGCCGCGAACGGCGTCGTCCCGCCGCCCGGGTCGTTCGAGCCCAGCGCCACCTCCGGGGCCGTCGCATGAGCCTGAGCGTCGTCACCGGGCCCGCCCGGGTCGCCGGCGGGCTGTTCGCCTTCGCGCTCGACGTGGTGGTGGCCATGTTCCGCCGCCCGTTCCAAGTGCGCGAGCTGCTGCAGCAGGCCTGGTTCATCGTGACCGTGACGATCGTGCCGACCGCACTCGTGGCCATCCCGTTCGGCGCGGTCATCGCGCTGCAGGTCGGCGGGCTGATCAAGCAGTTCGGCGCGCAGTCGTTCACCGGCTCGGCCGCGGTGCTCGCGGTCGTCCGCGAGGCCGGCCCGATCGCCACCGCCCTGCTGGTCGCCGGCGCGGCCGGCTCGGCCATCGCCGCCGACCTCGGCTCGCGCCGCATCCGCGAGGAGCTCGACGCGATGATGGTGCTGGGCATCAACCCGGTGCAGCGCCTGGTCGCGCCGCGCGTGCTGGCCTGCATGATCGTCGCGGTGGGCCTCAACAGCCTGGTCAACATCGTCGGCGTCGCCGGCGGCTTCGTCTTCAACGTGGTGCTGCAGGACGGCACACCCGGCGCCTACATCGCCTCGTTCACCGCCCTGGCCCAGGAGGCCGACCTCTGGCAGGGCATGGTCAAGGCGCTCATCTTCGGCTTCATCGCCGCGATCGTGGCCTCCTACAAGGGCATGAACGCCGCCGGCGGCCCCAAGGGCGTCGGCGACGCGGTGAACGAGGCCGTGGTCATCACCTTCACGCTGCTGTTCATCGTGAACTTCTTCGTCACGGCGATCTACCTGCAGCTCGTCCCACCGAAGGGGATGTGATGGCGACCGGAGTCTTCGGCAGCGTCGTCAACGCGCCGCGCGCCACCCTGGACGGGGTCGACGGCCTGGGCCGCCAGATGCTGTTCTACGTGCGGGTGATCATGTCGATCCCGCGCACGATCAAGAACTACCGCAAGGAGATCGTGCGGCTGCTCGCCGAGGTCACGCTCGGCTCGGGCTCGCTCGCGGTCATCGGCGGCACGGTCGGCGTCATCACCGCGATGTGCTTCTTCACCGGCACCGAGGTCGGCATCCAGGGCTTCGCCTCGCTCGACCAGCTCGGCACGTCGGCGTTCACCGGCTTCGTCTCGGCCTACTTCAACACCCGTGAGATCGCGCCGATCGTCGCCGGCATCGCGCTGGCCGCCACCGTCGGCTGCGGCTTCACCGCCCAGCTCGGCGCGATGCGCATCTCCGAGGAGGTCGACGCCCTCGAGGTCATGGCCATCCCGTCGCTGCCGTTCCTGGTCACGACCCGGGTGATCGCCGGCCTCATCGCCGTCGTCCCGCTGTACGTCGTCGGCCTGCTGTCGTCCTACTTCGCGACCCGGCTGACGGTCACCCAGATCAACGGACAGAGTCCGGGCACCTACGACCACTACTTCAACGCGTTCCTGCCACCCGAGGACGTGCTCTGGAGCTTCGCGAAGGTGCTCGTCTTCGCCGTCGTGGTCATCCTCATCCACTGCTACCACGGCTACTACGCCTCCGGCGGCCCCGCGGGCGTCGGCGTCGCGGTGGGCAAGGCGGTCCGCACCTCGATCGTGGCCATCAACGTCGTCGACCTGCTCGCCTCCATGGCGATCTGGGGCACGACCACGACCGTGAGGCTGGCCGGCTGATGCCTCGTACCCCCGTCCTGGAACGGCCCAGCAGCCTGCGCGTGCTCGGCGTCGGCTTCGTCGCGCTGCTCGTGTTCTTCGTCTGGCTGACCTACGCGTTCTTCGAGAAGAAGTTCGTCGACTCCGTGCCGGTGACCATGAAGGCGTCCAACGTCGGCCTGTCGCTGGGCAGCGACGCCGACGTGAAGCTGCGCGGCATGATCGTCGGCCAGGTGCGTGAGGTCGAGACCGACGGCGACGGCGTGACGATGCAGATCGCCATGGACCCGGACGCCATCGACTCCGTCCCGGCCGACGTCAGCGCCCGCATCGTCCCCAAGACGCTGTTCGGCGAGAAGTACGTCCAGCTCGTCGCGCCCGAGCAGGTCGGCGACCGGACGCTGCAGGCCGGCGACGTCATCGAGCGCGCCGAGGTGCCGATCGAGGTCGAGACCCTGCTCAACAACCTCTACCCGGTGCTCGAGGCGGTCTCGCCCGAGGACCTCGGCCACACGTTGTCGGCGCTGTCCACCGCCCTGGAGGGCCGCGGCGACCGGCTCGGCGACATGCTCGTCGACCTCGACGCGTACCTCGCGGAGATCAACCCCGAGGTGCCCCAGCTCATCGACGACGTCGAGAAGCTCGGCACGGTCGCCGACACCTACGCCGACGCGATGCCCGACCTCGGCCGCCTGTTGAGCAACGCCGTCGTCACCGGCGACACCATCGTGGCCAAGCGCTCGCAGCTGGCCGCGTTCTTCCAGGAGGGCGACGAGCTGACCGGCCGCCTGGACGCACTGCTGCGGGCCAACGAGGACAACCTGGTCGACCTGCCGGCCCTCTCGCGCGAGGCGCTCCAGATCACCGCCGAGTACTCGCGCGCGTTCCCTTGCTTCCTGGAGGGGATGGCCAACATCATCCCCAAGCTCGACGACGTCTACCGGGACAACACCGTGCACATCAAGCTCGAGCTGCTGCCGCTCACCGGCCAGCCCACCGGCTACGAGAAGGACGAGCGGGCGGCGCTCACGCGCAAGGCGCTCGAGAGCCCGCTCACCGACCCGACCTGCCTGGACCTGCCCAACCCGCCCTACGACCAGGAGAACCCGTTCCCGGGCGGCTCGGCCGAGCTGTACGAGCTGGTCGGCCTGAAGGGCGACCACAACAAGTTCCGCGCGCCGGCCGGCGGCCTCGGCGAGGCCGTCCAGCCGAGCGTCGTCACCGACGGCGCGGCCGAGCGCGACGCGCTCGACACCCTGCTGCGGGCCCAGCTCGGTCTCGGCGAGGCCGACGTGCCCGACGTCGGCGGGCTGCTGCTGAGCCCGGTCGTCCGCGGATCGGAGGTGCGGGTCGATGAAGCTCGATAAGGCCTCGATCGCCGCGCTGGTCAAGCTCGTGGCGTTCCTGACCGCCACCGCCGTGGCCACCGTGTTCCTCATGCTGCTGCTCGGCAACGGCTCGTTCGGCGAGCGCACGCAGTACCGGGCGGTCTTCCAGGACGTCACCGGCATGGCCAAGGGCGACGACGTCCGCATCGCCGGCGTCGCGGTCGGCGCGGTGGAGAAGATCGAGATCCACGACCGCGACCAGGCGCTGGTCACCTTCGAGGTCGACGCCGACCACCGGCTGACCGAGAACACCCACGCGCAGATCCGCTTCCGCAACCTGGTCGGCCAGCGCTACATCGCGCTGAGCCAGGGCGCCGACGGCGCGCAGTCCCCGCTGAAGGACGGCGCGACGATCCCGGACTCGCGCACCGAGGAGGCGCTCGACCTGGACGTGCTGCTCAACGGGTTCAAGCCGGTGTTCCAGGCGCTCTCGCCCGACGACACCAACAAGCTGGCCTACGAGATCATCCAGACGCTGCAGGGCGAGAGCGGCTCGGTGGAGCGGCTGCTCGACCGCACCGCGTCGCTGACCGGCACGCTCGCCGAGCGCGACGAGCTCATCGGCGACGTCGTGGTGAACCTCGACGACGTGCTCGACACCGTCGGGCGCCGCGACGAGGAGCTGGGCGACATGATCGACACGCTCCAGCAGTTCGTCACCGGGCTCAAGCAGGACCGCAACGCGATCCTGGACTCGGTCGACGCGGTCTCCGACCTCACCGACGAGACGTCCGACCTGCTGGTCGAGGGCCGTCCCGCGCTGACCGAGGACGTCCGCCAGCTCAACACGCTGACCAAGAAGCTCAGCACGAAGAAGAACCTGCAGCAGACCGCGACCTCGCTCGACATCCTGCCGATCAAGATGAAGAAGCTCGGCACGTCGGCGTCGTACGGCTCGTACTTCAACTTCTACCTGTGCGACATCAAGGGCGTGGTGGAGCTGCCCAGCATCCCGCTGCTCGGCCTGGACGAGGAGACCCGCCTGCAGATCGGCGGCGACGACGGCCTGCAGGTCGGCGGAGCGAGGTGCGAGTCGTGAAGCCCTTCCGCGAGCGCAACCACACCACGATCGGCATCGTCGGCTTCGCCGCGATCGGGGCGATGATGCTGGCCGCCTTCCGGGCCGATCAGCTGCCGCTGATCGGCGGTGGCGACACCTACTACGCCGAGATGGCCGAGGTCGGCGCGCTGCAGTCCGGCGACGAGGTCCGCGTGGCCGGCGTCCCCGTCGGCGAGGTCAAGGCGATCGCCCTGGACGGCGACCGGGTGAAGGTCCGGTTCCAGCTCGACAAGGGCGCCGAGCTCGGGTCCGAGACGTCCGCGCAGATCAAGGTCCGGACGCTGCTGGGCGCGGAGTACCTCGCGCTCACGCCGCAGGGCGAGGGCGACCTCGAGGCCGGCGCCACGATCCCGCTCGAGCGCACCATCGCGCCGTACAACGTGGTCGAGGCGTTCTCCGAGCTCAGCGAGACCACCGACCGGCTCGACGTGCAGCAGATCAGCACCGCCCTGACGACGCTGTCCGACGTCGCCCAGCGCACGCCCGAGGAGTTCCGCGGCGCCCTGCGCGGCGTCTCGGCCGTGTCGCGCAATCTCGCCGCCCGCGACGAGCAGATCCAGTCGCTGCTGGGCAACCTGCGCACCGTCACCACGGTGGTCAGCTCGCGCAACGAGGAGCTGCAGACGCTGTTCGAGGACTCCGACGTCCTGTTCAGCGCCGTGTCGGCCCGTCGCGACGAGATCCACCGCCTGCTCGTGTCGACCCAGCGCATCTCCACCGAGCTGCGCGGCCTGGTCAAGGACACGCGCGCCGACCTCAAGCCGGCGCTCACCCAGCTGGGCAAGGTCACGACGATGCTGCGCAAGCACGAGGCGAGCCTGGACGAGGCGCTGCGGGTCATGGCGCCGTTCGACACCGTGTTCGCCAACGCGCTGGGGTCCGGACCCTGGTTCGACTCCTACATCGCGGGCCTGCCGCCGAACCTCGGCCTGGCCCAGCAGCTCAAGGAAGCCCTGGGGGTGACGAAGTGAGCGCGCTGCTGTCCCGCACCGGCCGGATCCTGTCCGCGCTGGTCCTCCTGGCCCTGGTCGTCGCCGCGGTCGTCGTGCTGAGCGAGCGCGACGGCACCAAGACGATCACCGCCGACTTCACCGCGACGAACAGCCTGTACGAGGGTTCGGACGTCAAGGTGCTCGGCGTGCCGGTCGGCCGGGTGACGAAGCTCGAGCCGCGCGGCGACGTGGTCCGCGCCACGATCGAGTACCAGGGCGACGTCGACCTGCCCGCCGACGTGAAGGCCGTGCTGGTCTCGCCCTCGGTGGTCGGTGACCGGTTCGTCCAGCTCGCCCCGGCCTACACGAAGGGCGCGAAGCTGAAGGCGTCCGCGCACGTCCCGCACGACCGCACCGCGGTGCCGGTCGAGCTCGACCAGGTCTACGAGTCGCTCGACGACCTGTCGGTCGCGCTCGGCCCGAAGGGCGCCAACAAGGACGGCTCGCTGAGCAAGCTGCTCGACGCCGGCGCGCGCCAGCTCGACGGCGAGGGCCAGCAGGTCAACGACACCATCCGTGACGTCGGACAGCTCAGCCAGACCCTGGAGAACAGCTCCGACGACCTGTTCGGCTCGGTGCGCGAGATCTCCGAGTTCGTGGCCATGCTGCGCGAGAACGACGCCACCGTCCGCAGCTTCAACGACAGCACCGCGGACGTCGCGAAGGTGCTCGAGGGGGAGCGCGAGGACCTCGCGGCCACGGTCGACCAGCTCGGCCTGGCCCTGGTCGACGTGCGCGACCTGGTCAAGGAGAACCGCTCGGTGCTGGGCAAGGACGTGGCCGACCTGACGTCCATCTCGCGGGTGCTGGTCAAGCACCGCGACGCGCTCGAGCAGGTGGCCGTCGACGCGCCCACCGCGCTCTCGAACGTCGCCCTCACCTACAACGGCCGCTACGGCACCCTCGACAACCGCAGCAACATCGAGAAGATGCTGTTCGGCGGGCTCGAGGACCCGAAGACCTTCCTGTGCACGCTGCTCGGCGAGAGCGGCAAGGAGTCCACCGACCTGTGCAAGACGGTCGGCGACCTGCTGGGCGGTCTCACCGGCGGCGGCAAGACGGCCGAGGGCTCCGCCGCCCGCAACCGGGCCGCGGTCGGCGTGCCTGCGACGGGCGGCACCGTCGCCACGACGCAGCCCGACCGGGTCAACGACTCCATCGAGGACATGCTGGGGGTGGCGCCGTGAAGCGGATCCTGGTGACCGGCGTCGCGGCCGCCCTGCTCTCGGGCTGCTCGATGTCGCCCTACGACGTCCCGCTGCCCGGCGGCGCCGACGTCGGCGACGACCCCTACACCGTCACGGTGCAGTTCCGTGACGTCCTGGACCTGGTGCCGCAGAGCGGCGTGCGGGTCGACGAGGTCCCGGTGGGCAAGGTCAGCGACGTGCGGCTCGACGGCTGGACGGCGGAGGTCGACCTCACGCTGAACCGCGACGTGAAGCTGCCCGACAACGCGCGGGCCACGATCCGCCAGACCAGCCTGCTGGGCGAGAAGTTCGTGTCGCTCGAGGCGCCCGAGCAGGGCGCGGCCGGCGAGCTCGACGACGGCGACACCATCCCGTTGAGCCAGACCGGACGCAACCCCGAGGTCGAGGAGGTGCTGAGCGCCGCCTCGCTGCTGCTCAACGGCAGCGGCCTGGAGAAGACCCAGACCATCGTCCGCGAGCTCAACCGCGCGCTCGACGGCAACGAGGCCGAGGTCAAGCGGCTGCTCACCAACGCCGGCGACCTGGCCGCGCGCCTGGACGACAACAAGGCGCGCATCCTCACCACGCTCGAGAAGGTCGACCGCCTCGCCCGCCGCACGCAGGAGCAGGAGAAGGCCATCACCGGCGCCCTGGACCAGGTGCCCGACGCGCTGCGCGTCGTCGACGGCCAGCGCAAGGCGCTCGTGACGCTGCTCGAGGGTCTCGAGGAGCTCAGCGAGGTCGGCACCCGGGTCGTGCGCGCGTCCAAGGAGGACGTCGTGGCCGACCTCAAGGCGCTCCAGCCCACGCTCACCAACCTCGGCACGGCCGCGGACGACCTGGTCACCTCGTTCCAGGCGCTGCTGACCTTCCCGTTCACCGACGCGATCGTCGGCAAGACGCTGAAGGAGGCCAAGGCCTACGACCCGGGCGACTACACGAACCTGTCGATGCGCATCGACCTCGGGGCCGACACGCTGGCCCAGGTGCTCGACCTCGACGGCCTGCTGGACGCGATCGGCGGCGGTCTGCGCGGCGACCCGCAGAAGGCCGGTGAGCCGCTGGACGACCTGCTCGGCCTCGTGCGGGGCTACGTCCCCGAGCAGTCCGGGACGCCGGGCGGCACCACTCCCGCCCCGTCGCTGCCGGTGCCGGGCAAGCAGCCGTCCGGGCAGGCCCCGGCGCCGGCGCCCAGCACGGCGCCCACGCCGGGCCAGGGCGACGAGCCCGCGGCCGAGGAGCCGGACAACTGGTTCTGCGGACTCTTCCGGCTCTGCCGCCCCGCGGTGGGTGCCGCCGCCGTGCCCACGACGCTCAGCGTCCCGGCCGGCGTCCCGCGCACCGACCTGGCCGCGGCCCTCCTCGACCCGGTGGTGACCCGATGATCACCCGACTGACCAAGGTCCAGCTGATCGTGTTCGCGCTGATCACGGTGCTCGGCGGCGCGTTCGTCGGCGGCCGCTACGCCGAGCTCGACCGGCTCGTGATCGACCGCACCTACCCGGTCGTGGCGACCTTCGCCGACTCCGGCGGCATCTTCGTCGGGGCCGAGGTGACCTACCGCGGCATCGGCGTGGGGCGCGTCGGCGACCTGCAGTTCGTCGAGGAGGGCGTGGAGGCCCGGCTCGACCTGGAGGACGACGCCCCGCGCATCCCGGCCGACGTCGAGGCCCGCGTGGCCAACAAGTCCGCGATCGGCGAGCAGTACGTCGACCTGCGCCCGCGCGCCGACGGCGAGCCGTACCTGGCCGAGGGCTCGACCATCGCCCAGGAGGACACGCGCATCCCGCTCGACACGGCGACCGTGCTGCTCGACGTCAACGACCTGGTCGCCTCGGTCGACACCCAGGACCTCGCCGTCGTGGTCGACGAGCTCGGCCAGGCCTTCGAGGGCGTCGGGGCCGACCTGTCGCGCATCCTGGACACCTCGATGGAGGTCGTCGCCGACGCGACCGAGAACCTCGACGCCACGCGCCGGCTCATCCGCGACTCGGACTCGGTGCTGCAGACGCAGGTCGACAAGAGCGAGCAGATCGGCTCGTTCTCGCGCGACCTGCGGCTGCTCTCCGACACGCTCGTCGACGCCGACCCGGACATCCGGCGGCTGCTCGACGAGGGGTCCGACAGCGCCGCGCTCGTCGACGCCGTCGTGGGGGAGAACGAGGAGAACCTCACCGAGCTGCTGGGCAACCTGACGTCCTCGATCGAGCCGCTGTCGCGCCGCACGGCCGGCCTGCAGGCCATCTACATCCTGTACCCGTACCTCGTCCAGGGCTCCTACAGCGTGGTCGACAAGGGCCCCGACGGACGCTACGACGCGTCCTTCGGCCTGGTCCTGACGCCGCAGCCCAAGGCCTGCGAGGCTGGATACACTGCCGCGGACCGGCCTCCGGAGGACCGTTCGCCGGCCGAGTTCGACGTCGGCACCGACTGCGCCGACCCCGACCTGGTGCCGCGCGGCTCGAGGACGTCCTCCGTGAACCGACCGCCTGCGGCTTCGGAGGGGAAGCCGTCCACCGAGGGAGAGAACACATGGAGCGCGCTGCTTCTGGGACCGAGCACGGCGAGGTGACCGACGCACCGCCCCGAGGGATCGTCCGGCTGCTCACGGCGCTCGTCGTCGTGGGCGTGCTGGTCGGCGTCGTCGGGCTCGTCGTGCCGCGCGCCTTCGCCGGCGACGACGACGCGTCGTCCCGCCAGGACCTCGTCACGGCGGCGAACGACTTCGCCACCGCGTACAACACCTACGACGTCGCCGAGCTCGACGACTACCAGGAGCGCATGTCCGGGCTCCTGACCACGGACTACCGCGAGCAGTTCGACCAGGTCACCGAGGCGATCTTCGGCACCCTGGCCTCGCGCAAGCAGCGCAGCAGTGACCCCGAGGTGCTGGCCGTCGCCATCGACTCCTTCGACCCCGACTCGGCCGAGGTGCTCGTGGCCGTCGACGCGTCGGTGTCCAACACCGACCAGAAGGCCGCGGTGCGCCGCCACTTCCGCTGGAAGGTGGCCTTCCTGCGCCAGGACGGCGCCTGGAAGGTGGACGACTTCGAGAGCATCGCGGCGATGACCGCCGAGACCGGTCAGCCGCCGTCCGAGGGAGAGCCGCAGCAGCAGGAGGAGGGCCAGTGAGCGAGCGCAGCGAGCGAACCATGCCGACTCTCGCGGGCGGCCGTCCGCACCATGACTTCCTCCAGGAGGGACGCCCGTGAGCGAGCGCAGCGAGCGAACCATGCCGACTCTCGCGGGCGGCCGTCCGCACCATGACTTCCTCCAGGAGGGACGCCCGTGAGCGAGGCGCAGCGCCCCCAGCGCCGCCGGATCGCCGGCGAGACCCGCCCGGGAACCGGCGCCCCGGCGCGGCGTCCGGCCACGTCGGCACCGCGTCCGACCCGGCCGGTCGCCCCGGCGCGACCGGCGTCGAGCGGCGCCGGGCCGGCCGACGTGGCACCGAGCGAGCCCGCCGGCCCCACCCGGTCCGAGCGCCGCGCGGAGAAGCGCGCCCGTCGCGAGGAGTCCAAGGCCGCGCGTCCGCCGCGCCGCCGGCTGTCGCGCGCCGCGCTGCGGGTCGTCGTCCCGCTGACCGTGCTGGCGCTCGTCGCGCTCGGGCTCGGCGCCTGGGCGGCGGTCGACGGCTACGACCGCTGGCAGGGCGACGACGACGTGGCCTCCGCGCAGCGCCAGGCGGCCGCCGCCGCGGGCACGGCGATGGAGACGGTGTTCAGCTACCGCTTCGACGAGCTCGAGCAGCACGAGCAGGACGCGACCGCGCTGATGACCGACGGCTTCGCCGAGCAGTTCGACTCGATCGCGCCGGCGCTGGACGAGCTGGCCCCGCAGCGCCAGGTGCAGGTGCGCACCGTGACGCGGAGCGCTGCTCCGCGCGAGTGCGGCGACGAGTGCGCCGACGACCGGGCGTCCGTGCTGGTGTTCTTCGACCAGGCCCGGGTCACCGCCGACACCCAGGAGCCCACCGTGTTCGGCAACCGGGTCGTGGTCTCGATGAAGCGGGTCGACGGGCGCTGGCTGGTCGACGACATTCGCGCGTTGTGAGGTGCACGACGTCGTCCGGCCCGGACATGACGACGGCCCCGCTCGGGGCGGGGCCGGAAGCGACCTACTTTGACCGTTCCTCAGGAACTTGTCAAGGACCGGGGTTGAGTTCTGGAGTGTCGTGGGGCTAGACTGATCTTTCGCGCCTGCCTTGACCTCCCTGTGCCCTTGACCGGGATCTCGTGGCGTGCGCCGAAACAGAGTTTACATCGCTTGCGAGCCCTCGGAAGGATCACTCTTGGCCGCCTCGCGCACTCCCGTCGCACAGTCCGCCCCCCGTCGCATCTCCTTCGCAAAGATCGAGGAGCCGCTCGCGGTTCCTGAGCTGCTGGCCCTCCAGACCGACAGCTTCTCCTGGCTGGTCGGCGATGGTAAGTGGAAGGCCGAGGTCGAGCAGGCGCTCGCCGAGGGCCGTACGGACGTCTCCACCAAGTCGGGTCTGGAGGACATCTTCGAGGAGATCTCCCCGATCGAGGACTTCTCCGAGACGATGAGCCTGTCGTTCCGCGACCACCGCTTCGAGCCGCCGAAGTACTCGGTCGAGGACTGCAAGGACCGCGACGTCACGTACGCCGCGCCGCTGTTCGTCACCGCCGAGTTCATGAACAACGAGACCGGCGAGATCAAGAGCCAGACCGTGTTCATGGGCGACTTCCCGCTCATGACCGACAAGGGCACCTTCATCATCAACGGCACCGAGCGTGTCGTCGTGTCCCAGCTCGTCCGCTCGCCGGGCGTCTACTTCGAGCGCACCCCCGACAAGACGTCCGACAAGGACATCTACACGGCCAAGGTCATCCCGTCGCGCGGCGCGTGGCTGGAGTTCGAGATCGACAAGCGCGACCTCGTCGGCGTCCGTCTGGACCGCAAGCGCAAGCAGAGCGTCACCGTCCTGCTCAAGGCGCTCGGCTGGACCGAGGCGCAGATCCTCGAGGAGTTCGGCCAGTACGAGTCGATCCGCCTGACCCTGGAGAAGGACAACACGTCCGACCAGGACGAGGCCCTGATCGACATCTACCGCAAGCTGCGTCCGGGCGAGCCGCCGAGCAAGGAGGCCGCGCAGACGCTGCTGGACAACTACTACTTCAACGGCAAGCGCTACGATCTGGCGAAGGTGGGCCGTCACAAGCTCAACCGCAAGCTGGGCCAGACCGCCGCGTTCGACCAGCAGACGCTGACGATCGACGACATCGTCGCCGCGATCAAGTACATCGTCGCGCTGCACGCCGGCGAGACCGAGATGGAGATGCCGGCCGGCCCGACGATCGTCGAGGCCGACGACATCGACCACTTCGGCAACCGCCGCATGCGCACGGTCGGCGAGCTGATCCAGAACCAGCTCCGCACCGGCCTGGCGCGCATGGAGCGTGTCGTCCGCGAGCGCATGACGACCCAGGACGTCGAGGCCATCACGCCGCAGACCCTGATCAACATCCGCCCGGTCGTCGCGGCGCTGAAGGAGTTCTTCGGCACCAGCCAGCTGTCGCAGTTCATGGACCAGAACAACCCGCTCGCGGGCCTGACGCACAAGCGTCGTCTGTCGGCCCTCGGCCCGGGTGGTCTGTCGCGTGAGCGCGCCGGCTACGAGGTCCGTGACGTCCACCCGTCGCACTACGGCCGCATGTGCCCGATCGAGACCCCCGAGGGTCCGAACATCGGCCTCATCGGCTCGCTGGCCTCCTACGCGCGGATCAACGCGTTCGGCTTCGTCGAGACGCCGTACCGCAAGGTCGTCGACGGCGTCGTCACCGACCAGATCGACTACCTCACCGCCACGGAGGAGGACCGCTTCATCGTCGCGCAGGCGAACTCGCCGCTGACCGACGACAAGCGCTTCGCCGACGACCGCGTCCTGGTCCGCCAGCGCGGTGGCGAGGCCGAGCTCCGTCCGTCGGCCGAGGTCGACTACATGGACGTCTCGCCGCGCCAGATGGTGTCGGTCGCGACCGCGCTCATCCCGTTCCTCGAGCACGACGACGCCAACCGCGCGCTCATGGGCGCGAACATGCAGCGTCAGGCCGTCCCGCTCCTGGTGAACGACGCCCCGCTCGTCGGCACCGGCATGGAGTACCGCGCCGCCGTCGACGCCGGTGACGTCGTCGTCGCCAAGGCGTCGGGCGTCGTCAAGGAGGTCTCGGCCGACGCGGTCGAGATCATGCAGGACGACGGCAACAACTTCACCTACCGCCTGGCGAAGTTCCGTCGCTCGAACCAGGGCACGTGCATCAACCAGCGTCCGCTCGTCGCCGAGGGGCAGCGCGTCGAGGTCGGCACCCCGCTGGCCGACGGCCCGTGCACCGACGAGGGCGAGATGGCGCTCGGCACGAACCTGCTCGTGGCGTTCATGCCGTGGCAGGGCCACAACTACGAGGACGCGATCATCCTCTCCCAGCGGATCGTCCAGGACGACCTGCTGACCTCGATCCACATCGAGGAGCACGAGGTCGACGCCCGCGACACCAAGCTGGGCCCCGAGGAGATCACGCGGGACATCCCGAACGTCTCCGAGGAGATGCTGGCCAACCTCGACGAGCGCGGCATCATCCGCATCGGCGCCGAGGTCAGCAACGGCGACATCCTCGTCGGCAAGGTCACGCCCAAGGGCGAGACCGAGCTGACCCCCGAGGAGCGCCTGCTCCGCGCGATCTTCGGCGAGAAGGCGCGCGAGGTGCGCGACACGTCGCTCAAGGTCCCGCACGGCGAGTCCGGCACCGTCATCGGCGTGCGCGTCTTCGACGCGTCCGAGGGTGACGAGCTCAGCCCCGGCGTCAACCAGCTCGTCCGCGTCTACGTCGCGCAGAAGCGCAAGATCAGCGACGGCGACAAGCTGGCCGGCCGCCACGGCAACAAGGGCGTCATCTCCAAGATCCTCCCGATCGAGGACATGCCCTTCCTCGAGGACGGCACGCCCGTCGACATCGTGCTCAACCCGCTCGGTGTCCCCGGCCGCATGAACATCGGCCAGGTCCTCGAGCTGCACCTGGGCTGGATCGCGAAGCAGGGCTGGGACGTCAGCGGCATCGCCGAGGAGTGGGCCGAGCGGCTCACGTCCATCGGTGCCGACACGGCCCCGTCGGGCAGCAACGTCGCGACCCCGGTCTTCGACGGTGCGCGCGAGGACGAGCTGCAGGGCCTGCTGGCGAACACGCTCCCGAACCGCGACGGCGACCGCATGGTCGGCCCCGACGGCAAGGCGCGCCTGTTCGACGGTCGTACCGGCGAGCCCTTCCCGGGCCCGATCTCGGTGGGCTACATGTACATGCTCAAGCTGCACCACCTGGTCGACGACAAGATCCACGCCCGTTCGACCGGCCCGTACTCGATGATCACCCAGCAGCCGCTCGGCGGTAAGGCCCAGTTCGGTGGCCAGCGCTTCGGTGAGATGGAGGTCTGGGCGCTCGAGGCCTACGGCGCCGCGTACGCGCTGCAGGAGCTGCTGACGATCAAGTCCGACGACATCCTCGGCCGCGTGAAGGTGTACGAGGCCATCGTCAAGGGCGAGAACGTCCCCGAGCCGGGCATCCCCGAGTCCTTCAAGGTGCTCGTCAAGGAGATGCAGTCGCTGTGCCTGAACGTCGAGGTGCTGTCCAGCGACGGCACCGCGGTCGAGATGCGCGACGCGGAGGAGGATCTCTTCCGCGCCGCCGAGGAGCTCGGCATCGACCTCTCGCGTCGTGAGCCGTCCAGCGTCGAAGAAGTGTGACGTCACACTTCCCCGCCTTCGTTCGAATTTTTGGTGAAAGGTAACTGAGCTACATGCTCGACGTGAACTTCTTCGATCAGCTGAAGATCGGTCTTGCCACCGCTGACGACATCCGTCAGTGGTCGCACGGCGAGGTCAAGAAGCCTGAGACCATCAACTACCGCACGCTCAAGCCCGAGCGCGACGGCCTGTTCTGCGAGAAGATCTTCGGTCCCACCCGGGACTGGGAGTGCTACTGCGGCAAGTACAAGCGCGTGCGCTTCAAGGGCATCATCTGCGAGCGCTGCGGCGTCGAGGTGACCCGCTCCAAGGTCCGTCGTGAGCGCATGGGCCACATCGAGCTGGCCGCCCCGGTCACGCACATCTGGTACTTCAAGGGTGTGCCGAGCCGTCTGGGCTACCTGCTCGACCTGGCGCCGAAGGACCTCGAGAAGGTCATCTACTTCGCGGCCTACATGATCACGCGCGTCGACGAGGAGGCGCGTCACCGCGACCTGTCCTCGCTCGAGGCCAAGATCGACATGGAGCGCAAGCAGCTCGAGAACCGTCGTGACAACGAGGTCAACGAGCGCATGCAGAAGCTCGAGGAGGACATCGCCGCCCTCGAGGCCGAGGGTGCGAAGGCCGACGCGAAGCGCAAGGTCAAGGACGCCGCCGAGCGTGAGGCCCGTCAGCGTCGTGACCGCGTTCAGCGCGAGATCGACCGCCTCAACGAGGTCTGGGACCGGTTCAAGAGCCTCAAGGTCCAGGACCTCGAGGGCGACGAGCTGCTCTACCGCGAGATGACCTACCGCTTCGGCAAGTACTTCGAGGGCTTCATGGGCGCGCGCGCCATCAAGGAGCGCCTGGAGTCCTTCGACCTCGACGCCGAGGCCGAGAACCTGCGCGAGATCATCGCCACCGGCAAGGGCCAGAAGAAGACCCGTGCGCTCAAGCGCCTCAAGGTCGTCTCGGCGTTCCTGGCCAGCGGCAACCACCCGCGCGGCATGGTGCTGGACGCGGTCCCGGTGATCCCGCCGGAGCTGCGCCCGATGGTCCAGCTGGACGGTGGCCGCTTCGCGACCTCCGACCTCAACGACCTGTACCGCCGCGTCATCAACCGCAACAACCGGCTCAAGCGCCTGCTCGACCTCGGCGCGCCCGAGATCATCGTCAACAACGAGAAGCGGATGCTGCAGGAGGCCGTCGACTCGCTGTTCGACAACGGCCGCCGCGGCCGTCCGGTGACCGGCCCGGGCAACCGCCCGCTCAAGTCGATCTCGGACATGCTCAAGGGCAAGCAGGGTCGCTTCCGCCAGAACCTGCTCGGCAAGCGCGTCGACTACTCCGGCCGTTCGGTCATCGTCGTCGGCCCGCAGCTCAAGCTGCACCAGTGCGGTCTGCCCAAGCAGATGGCCATCGAGCTGTTCAAGCCGTTCGTGATGAAGCGCCTGGTCGACCTGAACCACGCGCAGAACATCAAGAGCGCCAAGCGCATGGTCGAGCGCGGCGTCCGGGCCGAGGTCTGGGACGTGCTCGAGGAGGTCATCACCGAGCACCCGGTGCTGCTGAACCGCGCGCCCACCCTGCACCGTCTGGGCATCCAGGCGTTCGAGCCGCAGCTCATCGAGGGCAAGGCCATCCAGATCCACCCGCTCGTCTGCTCGGCCTTCAACGCCGACTTCGACGGTGACCAGATGGCCGTGCACCTGCCGCTGAGCGCCGAGGCGCAGGCCGAGGCCCGCATCCTCATGCTGTCGACGAACAACATCCTGAAGCCGGCCGACGGACGTCCCGTCACCATGCCGACCCAGGACATGATCATCGGTCTGTACTTCCTCACGCTCGAGCGCGAGGGCCTGCAGGGCGAGGGTCGCGCGTTCACGTCGCCGGCCGAGGCGCAGATGGCGTTCGAGCGGGGCGAGATCACCCTGCAGAGCAAGATCAAGCTGAAGGTGAACGACGAGCTGACGACCACGACGCTGGGTCGCGCGCTGTTCAACGCGACGCTGCCGGAGGACTACCCCTTCGTCAACTACCAGGTCGGCAAGAAGCAGCTCGGCGTGATCGTCAACGACCTGGCCGAGCGCTACAGCAAGGTCGACGTCGCCAACGCGCTGGACGCGCTGAAGGACACCGGCTTCCACTGGGCCACCCGCTCGGGCGTCACGATCTCGATCGACGACGTCTCGACGCCGGGCAACAAGCCCGAGATCCTCGGCAAGTACGAGGACCAGGCGGCCAAGGTCCAGACGCAGTTCGACCGCGGTCTCATCACCGAGGACGAGCGTCGTCAGGAGCTCATCGAGATCTGGACCCAGGCCACGGCCGAGGTGTCCGGCGAGATGGAGAAGACCTTCGACCACGACAACCCGATCTACATGATGGTCAACTCGGGTGCTCGTGGAAACATGATGCAGCTGCGTCAGATCGCCGCCATGCGTGGACTGGTCGCCAACCCCAAGGGCGAGATCATCCCGCGTCCGATCAAGGCGAACTTCCGCGAGGGCCTGAGCGTCGTCGAGTACTTCATCGCGACGCACGGCGCCCGCAAGGGTCTGGCCGACACCGCCCTGCGCACCGCCGACTCGGGCTACCTGACGCGTCGCCTGGTCGACGTCAGCCAGGACGTCATCATCCGCGAGGAGGACTGCGGCACCGAGCGCGGTCTGCCCAAGGTCATCGCGACCCGCCTCGAGGACGGCACGCTGGTGCCCGAGGAGCACGTGGAGACCTCGGTCTACTCGCGCACCGCGGCGGTCGAGATCGCCAACCCCGAGACGGGCGAGGTGCTCGTGCCCGCCGGTGGCGAGATGGGCGACGTCGAGATCAGCGCGCTGGTCTCGGCCGGCGTGGAGTCGATCCGCGTCCGCACCGTCCTCACCTGCGAGGCGGCGGCCGGTTCGTGCGCCAAGTGCTACGGCCGCTCGCTGGCGACCGGCAAGCTCGTCGACATCGGCGAGGCGGTCGGCACCATCGCCGCCCAGTCGATCGGTGAGCCCGGCACGCAGCTGACGATGCGTACCTTCCACACCGGTGGTGTGGCCGGTGACGACATCACGCACGGCCTGCCGCGCGTCGTGGAGCTGTTCGAGGCCCGCCAGCCCAAGGGCAAGGCCCCCATCACGGAGGCCGCCGGCCGGGTCGAGATCAACGACACCGACAAGACCCGCAAGCTCGTCGTCACCCCCGACGACGGCTCGGAGCCGCTGGAGTACCCGGTCACCAAGCGTGCCCGTCTGCTCATCGCCGACGGCGACCACGTCGAGGTCGGCCAGCAGCTCACGCACGGCACCCCGGACCCGCAGGAGGTCCTGCGCATCCTCGGTGTCCGCCGGGCGCAGGAGCACCTCGTGGACGAGGTCCAGGAGGTCTACCGCAGCCAGGGCGTGGCGATCCACGACAAGCACATCGAGATCATCGTGCGCCAGATGCTCCGTCGCGTGACGGTCATCGAGCAGGGCGACTCGAACCTCATCCCGGGCGACCTGGCGGACCGCGCCACGTTCGAGGAGGAGAACCGTCGCGTCGTGGCCGAGGGCGGCACTCCCGCCTCGGGCCGTCCGGTGCTCATGGGCATCACGAAGGCCTCGCTGGCCGTCGAGTCGTGGCTGTCGGCCGCCTCCTTCCAGGAGACGACCCGCGTCCTCACCGACGCCGCCATCCACGGCAAGTCGGACTCGCTGCGCGGTCTGAAGGAGAACATCATCATCGGCAAGCTGATCCCGGCCGGTACCGGCCTGGACCGCTACCGCCAGATCCGGGTGGAGCCGACCGAGGAGGCGCGTGCGAACGCGTACTCGGTGAGCTCGTACGAGTCGTACGACTACGGCTTCGGCAACCCGACCGGCGAGTCGGTGCAGCTGGACGACTACGACTTCACGTCGTACGACAGCTGAGCAGCTGAACACGAAGGGCCCCGCACCTCACGGTGCGGGGCCCTTCGTCGTCCCCGGCGCGGACGCCGGGTGCGGGGCGGGCTACTTCTTGAACAGCCAGGTCAGCTGGGGCTCGAAGACCGGGCGGAACAGGTCGGCCACCGACTTGGTCATGAGCAGGTTGGCCAGCACGACGGCCGCGGCGATGCAGCCCAGGACCGACACGGCACCGTACGGCTCGAGCTTGGCCCACAGGTCGAACTGGCGGTCCAGCAGGATGATCACGTAGCCGTGCAGCAGGTAGCAGTAGAAGGTGCGTGAGCCGAAGCGCGTCGTCCACGACTCGCGCCGCGGCACGAGCGACAGGAAGGCCAGCGACAGCACCAGGCCGACGACGATGAGGAAGGCGCGCACGGCCAGGCCGTCCATCGGGCCGGCTTCCAGCGGCGCCTCGTCGTAGCGCATCTTCCACAGCAGCCACTCGGTCGTCCAGTCCGACGCGTACAGCTGGCAGACGACGAACGAGCCGGCGAGCAGGGCGGCGGACGCGATGCGGATGCGCCACTGGCCGAGGGCCATGAAGCGGTCCCGGCTGAAGTGCATGCCGATGACGTAGAACGGCAGGAAGCCCAGCACCTTGGGCAGGGCCAGGACGTTGGGGATCTCGATCAGGCCGGCGAGCAGCGAGATGACGATCGAGATGGTGATCGGGTAGCGCACCGTCCGCCAGATCGGCGTCGTGAGGCGGTAGATGATCAGCGCCGCCATGAACCAGCCCAGCCACTGCGGCGACAGCGGCATCAGGTGCTCGGGGGAGCCGTCGTAGTGCTTGGTGATGAGCTGCAGGCTCAGCTCGACGAGCAGGTACGGCACCACGAGCGTGCTGATCATGCGCCGCACCTGGCGCTGGTCGCCGACGTAGTTGCGGGCCGTGTAGCCGGAGATGAGCACGAAGAACGGCATGTGGAACAGGTAGATCCACGTGTAGACGCCGCGCGCGGAGTCCATCACCACGAGGTCGGTGAGCGAGTGGCCGATCACCACGAGCAACATCACCCAGTAGCGGGCGTTGTCGAGGTACGCGACCCGCTTCTTCACGGGCTGGGTGGTCGTCTGCAGCGGGGCGAGCTCAGTCATCGTGTGCTTGACTCTAGAGGCGAAGCCTGAGGGCTTCCTGTCGAGAACGAGGCCGGAGGAGACCCCCGTGACGCGCCGCACCCAACGCCTCGGCGCGTACGCCGTGGCCCTGCGCGACTCGCGCATCCTGCTCACCCGCATCAGCCCGGTCGGCTTCCCGGCCGGAACCTGGACGCTGCCCGGGGGCGGCGTCGACCACGGGGAGTCCCCGCACGACGCGGTGCGCCGCGAGCTGCACGAGGAGACCGGGCTGGCCGCCCTCGACGCGCGGCTGGTGGACGTCCACGACGTGCACGTGGTGGACGTCGGCCGCGACGACGCCTACGAGGACTACCACGGGGTGCACGTGCTCTACGCCGTGCGCGTGGACGTAGCGCAGGAGCCGCACGTCGTCGACGTGGGCGGCAGCACCGACGTGGTGCGCTGGGTGGAGCTCAGCGAGGTCGGCGGCCCGGACTACCCGGTGCTGCCGATGGTCGAGCACGTCCTGCGGACGCTCGACGGCTACCGCTGGGCCGGCGCGGCCTGACGCATGAGGAAGGCGTAGGCGCCGCGGCCGGTGGCCACGTACGCGCCGAACGCGCGGCTGCCGTCGATCGTGCGACCGGTGTAGGTCGTGGTGATCTCGTTCAGCTCCTCGATCGTGTTGGTGACCGGCTCACCGGCACCGGACGCCCAGGAGCGGGCGAGCTCGTCGGCGTCGGCGAACTGCGGGAGCTGGACCATGACGAACGACGGACGGTCGCTGGTGAGCAGCAGGGTCGCGTCCTCGGGGAGCGTCCACGTGCCGCCCAGCAGCGGGGAGTCGGCCGGGGCGGCCAGGTCCATCCGCGGCCAGACCGCCTCGGTGACCGGGGCGGTGGCGTCGGGGTCGGGCATGTCGTCGATGCCCTCGGTCTCCTTGCCCTCCTGGCCCTCGCGCGGGTCGCCGGCGTAGGCGATCTGCAGGACCATCACCGGGTCGCCGTCGGAGGCGGGGAAGCCTGTGCGGGTCTGCAGCGAGCCCACGGCGACGTCCAGGGTGATCGAGACGTCGCGGCCGCCGCCGGTCAGGCCACGCTCGGCCAGGTGGCAGCCGGTGTAGCGGCCGGCCTGCACGGGGCAGTAGGCGGCCAGGTTCGCCGGGTCGATCTCGTTGTCGGGCAGGACGGCCGCGATCTGGCCGAGCATGCGGTGCACGACGTCGGACGGCTCCCCGTCGATGCGCATGGCCGAGATGGTGACGTCGGGCGACGGCTGCTCCTCGAGCAGGTCGTAGGTGTCGTCGCTGGGTCGGTTGGTCGGCGTCGGCGTGGGGGTGGGCGGGGTCTCGCCGTCCTCCAGCTCCTCCTGCAGCGCGGCCTCGTCCTCGGCCTTCTTCTGCGCCACGGCCGCGTCGAGGTCGGCCTGGTAGGCGGCGACGAGCGCGTCGCTGCGGTAGCGGACGAGCGGACCGAGCTGGGTGGCGCCGCGCGGGACGCGCATGCCGTAGCCGATCGGGCTGTCGGGACCGGACTCGTGGTCGCCGACCTGGTCGCTCAGCGACGCGGTCGAGGCGGTCGCCTCGGGGTCGGCGGTCTCCGCGGAGCCACCGTCGCAGGCGGCGGTCGCGGTGAGCATGCCGAGCGTCGCCACGGCGGCGAGCAGTCGCTTCGTCCTCATGAGTCCTCTTCTCCCGGGTCCGCACCAGGGTAGTGGAGCCCGCCCAGCCCGACGGCAGTCGTATCCTCGGAGGGCATCGCCCCGAGGAGGCCGCGTGACCAGCATCGTCCCGACCAGCCCCGAGACCGTCTTCACCTATGGAGCGCCCGGTCTCAAGTTCGGCGTGGGAGCGCGCCACGAGCTCGGCCACGACCTGCGCCAGCTCGGCGCCCGGCGCGTCCTGCTGGTGACCGACCCGGGGGTCGCGGCCACCGGGCGTCCGGCCGAGATGGCCGAGGCCGTGCGGGCCGCGGGCGTCGAGGTCGTCGTCTTCGACCGGGTCCGGGTCGAGCCGACCGACCGCAGCCTGGCCGAGGCGGTGGACGCCGCCCGCGCGGCCTCCCCGTTCGACGCGGTCGTCGCCGTGGGCGGCGGCAGCGCGATCGACACCGCCAAGGCGGTCAACCTCATGCTCACCAACGACGGCGAGCTCATGGACTACGTCAACGCCCCGGTCGGCGGGGGCAAGGCGCCCGAGAAGCCGCTGCTCCCCCTCGTCGCGGTGCCGACCACCACCGGCACCGGCAGCGAGAGCACCACCATCTGCGTCCTGGACGTCGTCGACCAGCACGTGAAGACCGGCATCTCGCACGCGCGGCTGCGCCCGACGATGGCCGTCGTCGACCCCGAGCTGACGATCACCCAGCCGTCGCAGGTCACCGCCGCGGCCGGCATGGACATCCTGTGCCACGCCCTGGAGAGCTACACCGCCCGCGGCTACACCAGCTACGAGCGCAAGACCGCCGAGCAGCGGGTGCCGTACTGCGGCGCCAACCCGATCTCGGACATGTGGAGCGAGAAGTCGATGAGCCTGCTCGCCGGCTCGTTCCGCCGGGCGGTCAGCCACGGCGACGACCTGGACGCGCGCACCGAGGTCGCCCTCGCCGCGACGTTCGCCGGCCTGGGCTTCGGCAACGCCGGCGTCCACATCCCGCACGCCAACGCCTATCCCGTCGCCGGGCAGGTGCGCGACTTCCGGCCCGAGGGCTACCCCGTGCTGGACGGCGACGACCACGCGATGGTGCCGCACGGCATGGCCGTGTCGCTCACCGCGCCCGAGGCGTTCCGGTTCACCTTCTCCTCGGCCCCCGAGCGCCACGTCCGCGCGGCCCAGCTGCTCGAGCCCGGCGCGACCCCGGGCGACGACCCGGCCTCGCTGCTGCCCGACGTGCTGACCCGGCTCATGCGCGACATCGGCGTGCCGTCGGGCCTGGCCGAGGTCGGCTACGGCGAGGGTGACGTCGACTCGCTGGTCGAGGGCACGCTCAAGCAGCAGCGCCTGCTCGCCACCGCGCCGCGCGAGGCCTCGGCCGACGACCTGGCCGGCATCCTGCGCGGCTCGCTCGAGCTGTGGTGAGCGTCGTCCCGGACGCCGCGGTCGACGTCGTCGCCGCGCTCCGGAGCCGGGGCGTCGCGGACGTCGACGACTCGACGCTGACCCGGGCGATGTACAGCACGGACGCCTCGCTGTACCGCGTCGTGCCGCAGGTGGTCGTCCGCCCGCACGACGCCGACGAGGTCGCCGCCGTGCTCGACGCGTGCCGCGAGACCGGCACCCCGCTCACCTCCCGCGGTGCCGGCACCTCCATCGCCGGCAACGCGATCGGCACCGGCGTCGTCCTGGACTTCCTGCGGCACATGAACCGCGTGCACGACGTGGACGCCGAGTCGCGCACCGCCCGGGTCGACCCCGGCGCCGTGCACGCCGTCGTCCAGCGCGCCGCAGCGCCGCTCGGCCTGCGCTACGGCCCCGACCCGTCCACGCACACCCGCTGCACGGTCGCCGGCATGATCGCCAACAACGCGTGCGGCAACCGCGCGTTGGGCTACGGCCGCGCCGCCGACAACGTCGCCGGCCTGGACGTGCTCACCGCCGCGGGGGAGCGGCTGACGCTGCGCCGCGGCGAGCGCACCGCGTCCCCGACCCTGGACCGGCTCGAGCAGGTGGTCGGCGCCGACCTCGGCACCGTGCGCACCGAGCTCGGGCGCTTCGGCCGCCAGGTCTCCGGCTACAGCCTCGAGCACCTGCTGCCCGAGCGCGGCTTCGACGTCGCCTCGTTCATGGCCGGCACCGAGGGCACGCTGGGCGTCTTCCTCGGCGCGACCATCGACCTGGTCGACGAGCCGCCGCACCGGCACATGGTGCTGCTGGCCTACCCCACGATGGCCGAGGCCGCCGACGACGTGCCGGCGCTGCTCCCGTTCGAGCCGGTCGCCTGCGAGGGACTCGGCGCGCGCATCGTGCAGGTCTACCGCGCGGCCAAGGGCGCGTCCGCGGTGCCCGACATGCCCGAGGGCGGCGGCTACCTCTACGTCGAGATCGCCGGCCACGACGAGACCGAGCTGGCCGACCGCGCCGCGCGGATCGAGCAGGCGTCGTCGGCCCGCGCCGCGCGCTACGTGACGTCGCGCGCCGAGCAGGCCGTGCTGTGGCGCATCCGCGAGGAGGGCGCCGGCCTCGCGTCGCGCGTCTGGGACCGGCCCGCGCTCGCCGGCTGGGAGGACGCCGCGGTGCCGCCCGAGCGGCTCGGGGCCTACCTGCGCGACTTCGAGCGGCTCATGGACGACCACCAGGTGCAGGGCGAGCCGTTCGGCCACTTCGGCGACGGCTGCGTGCACGTGCGCATCACGTTCCCGTTGGACGAGGTGGGCGGCCGCAGCGTCTACCGCTCCTTCCTGCAGGACGCCGCCGCGCTGGTGGCGAGCCACGGCGGCTCGCTGTCCGGCGAGCACGGCGACGGCCGTGCCCGCTCCGAGCTGCTGCCGGCCATGTACTCGCCGAAGGCCATCCGGCTGTTCGAGCAGGTGAAGGGCGTCCTGGACCCCGACGACGTGCTCAACCCCGGCGTCCTGGTGCGCCCGGCCCCGTTCGACGACGACCTGCGCGGCTCCGGCCGCGGCCACGCCCCGCCGCTGCGCCGCACCGGGCTGCGCCTGCTGCACGACGACGGCGACCTGGGCCAGGCCGTGCACCGCTGCACCGGCGTGGGCAAGTGCCTGGCCGACAACCGCGGCACCAACGGCGTCATGTGCCCCTCCTTCCAGGCGACCCGCAACGAGAAGGACTCCACGCGCGGCCGTGCCCGCACGCTGCAGGAGATGGTCGACGGACGCCTGGTCGACCAGGGCTGGCGCTCGCCGGAGGTGCACGAGGCGCTCGACCTGTGCCTGTCGTGCAAGGGCTGCCTGCACGACTGCCCCACCGGCGTCGACATGGCCAGCTACAAGACCGAGGTGCTGCACCAGACGTACGCCGGACGCGTGCGCCCGCGCAGCCACTACGTCATGGGCAAGCTGCCGCTGTGGGCCCGGCTGGGCGCGCCGTTCGCGCGGCTCACGAACGTCCTGCTGCGCACGCCCGGAGTCGCCCACCTGGCCCGCTGGGTCTCGGGCATCGACCAGCGGCGCAGCATCCCGGCCTTCGCCGCGAAGCCGTTCACCCGGCACGCCCGCACCCGCCCCGCCGCCGCGCGGCCCCGCGTGCTGCTGTGGTCGGACTCGTTCACCGAGTACTTCGCCCCCGCCGGCGGGCACGCCGCCGTCGAGGTGCTGGAGGCCGCCGGCTACGACGTCGAGCTGCTCGACCGCTCCGCCTGCTGCGGCCTGACCTGGATCACCACGGGCCAGCTCGACGCCGCCCGGCGCATCCTCGGCCGCACCGTCGAGGTGCTGCACGAGTACGTCGCCGCCGGTGTGCCGGTCGTCGGGCTCGAGCCGTCGTGCCTGGCCGCGCTGCGCTCGGACGCCGTGGAGCTCGTCGACGACCCGCGCGCCGCGCAGGTGGCCCTGGGCGTCTTCACCCTGTCGGAGCTGCTCACCCGCACCGAGGGCTGGAACCCGCCGGACCTGACCGGCACCGAGGTCGTCGTCCAGCCGCACTGCCACCAGTCCAGCGTCCTGGGCTTCGAGGCCGACCTCGCCGTGCTCGAGCGCGCGGGCGTCACCGTCACGCGGCTCAGCGGCTGCTGCGGGCTGGCCGGCAACTGGGGCGTGGAGAAGGGCCACTACGAGACGTCCGTGGCCGTCGCGGAGACCCAGCTGCTGCCGGCGGTGCGCGCCGCGGGCCCGGACGCGGTCGTGCTGGCCGACGGCTTCTCGTGCCGCACCCAGCTCGACGACCTCGTCGACGTTCAGGCCGTCCACCTGTCCCAGCTGCTGTCCGGAGGATCCGTCCATGACTGAGCACGCACCGATGCGCCTGGACCACCTGCCGGTGCTGGGCGAGCAGATGGCCCGCTTCGTGACGCTGCTGGGGGAGGCCGACGAGAACCTCCCGGTGCCGACCTGCCCCGGCTGGTCGGTGCGCGACCTGGCCGTCCACCTCGGCACGATGCACCGCAAGGCGGGCGCGGTCGTCCTCGGCGGCACGCTGGTCGAGACGCCGGAGCCGCTCGTGCTCGGCTCGCTCACCGACTGGTACGCGGGTTGCGCCTCCGCCCTCGTGCTCGCGCTCCAGGCCGTCGACCCGGCCGAGCCGGTGCCGAACTGGGCACAGCTGCACGAGACGGCGGGCTTCTGGCGCCGGCGCCAGCTGCACGAGACCCTCGTCCACACCGTCGACCTGGCGGTGGCCCTCGGGCTGCCCGAGGACGGCTGGCCGGGTGCCGAGGGCTGGGGCCCCGACGCCCAGGTGGCGGCGGACGGCGTCGACGAGCTGCTCACCGTGATGCTGCGCGTGCGGGCGCTGCGCGGCGTGCCGCCGACCCTCGAGGCGCCGATCCGGCTGGAGACCACCGACACCGACGACGCGTGGGTGCTGGAGCCGGGCGACCTGCCCGTCGTGCGTCCGGCCGGCACGCCGCACGAGGCCCTGGTGCGCGGCACCGCGGCCGACCTCTACCTGGGCCTGTGGGGCCGCGTCGGCACCGACCGGCTGGACGTCCGGGGCGACGCCGCGACCGCGTTCCTGGCCGGCCCGCTCGGCCTGTGACCCGGACGGCGTCCCGGCGTGTCACGCTTGACGGGGCGATTTTGACCCGCCAGACCCCACCCGGTAGTCTTTGAGACCGTGCCCGAAATCTTCGGGCCGACGTGCGTGCCCACTTCGAGGGCCCGCGCCCTCCAGGCAACATCCATTCTGCAGAAGGAAGTTCGTAGTGCCCACGATCAACCAGTTGGTTCGCAAGGGCCGCCAGAGCAAGGTGGTCAAGACCAACACGCCGGCCCTCAAGGGTTCGCCTCAGCGTCGCGGTGTCTGCACTCGCGTGTACACCACGACCCCCAAGAAGCCGAACTCCGCGCTGCGCAAGGTTGCACGTGTCCGCCTCTCGAGCGGCACCGAGGTCACCGCGTACATCCCCGGTGAGGGTCACAACCTGCAGGAGCACTCGATCGTCCTCGTCCGCGGCGGTCGTGTGAAGGATCTCCCGGGCGTCCGTTACAAGATCATCCGTGGCTCGCTCGACACCCAGGGTGTCAAGGGCCGCAAGCAGGCTCGCAGCCGTTACGGCGCGAAGAAGGAGAAGAGCTGATGCCGCGCAAGGGTCCCGCCCCGAAGCGTCCCATCGAGACCGATCCGGTCTACGGGAGCCAGCTGGTCACCCAGCTGATCAACAAGATCCTGCTCGACGGCAAGAAGCAGGTCGCGCAGCGCATCGTCTACACCGCCCTGGAGGGCACCCGCGAGAAGACCGGCACCGATCCGGTCATCACGCTGAAGCGCGCACTCGACAACGTGAAGCCGACCCTCGAGGTCAAGAGCCGCCGCGTCGGCGGTGCGACCTACCAGGTCCCGATCGAGGTCCGCGCCTCGCGCCAGACCACGCTCGCCCTGCGCTGGCTGGTCAAGTACTCCAGCGAGCGTCGCGAGAAGACGATGGCCGAGCGCCTGATGAACGAGCTCCTCGACGCCAGCAACGGCCTCGGCGGCTCGGTCAAGAAGCGTGAGGACACGCACAAGATGGCCGAGGCCAACCGCGCCTTCGCCCACTACCGCTGGTAAGTCGAGTCACCGGGGAGTCCGCGCTCGCGCGACGCCCGCTGGACTTCCCAGACCTGACAGCAGACTTTCGAAGGAACTGACGCCACGTGGCAACCGACATCACCACCGACCTGAAGCGGGTCCGCAACATCGGCATCATGGCGCACATCGATGCCGGCAAGACCACCACGACCGAGCGCATCCTCTTCTACACCGGCATCACGTACAAGATCGGTGAGGTCCACGAGGGTGGCGCCACGATGGACTGGATGGAGCAGGAGCAGGAGCGCGGCATCACCATCACGTCCGCCGCGACGACCTGCTGGTGGAAGAACCACCAGATCAACATCATCGACACCCCCGGCCACGTCGACTTCACCGTCGAGGTCGAGCGCTCGCTGCGCGTCCTCGACGGCGCGGTCGCGGTGTTCGACGGCGTCGCCGGTGTCGAGCCCCAGTCCGAGACCGTCTGGCGTCAGGCCGACAAGTACGGCGTCCCGCGCATGTGCTTCGTCAACAAGCTCGACCGCACGGGCGCGTCCTTCGACTTCTGCGTCAAGACGATCCGTGAGCGCCTCGGCGCCACGCCGCTCGTCCTGCAGCTGCCGATCGGCGCCGAGTCCGACTTCATCGGCGTCGTCGACCTGGTCGGCATGCGCGCCCTCGTCTGGCGCGGCGAGACCGCGATCGGCGAGGACTACGCCGTCGAGGAGATCCCGGCCGACCTGGCCGACGCGGCCGCCGAGGCGCGCGAGGCGCTCCTGGAGACGCTGTCCGACGTCGACGACGAGATCGCCGAGAAGTTCCTCGAGGGCGAGGACATCTCGGTCGACGAGCTGAAGGCCGCGATCCGTCGCGCCACGCTCGGCACCAAGCTCAACCCGGTCCTGTGCGGCACCGCGTTCAAGAACAAGGGCGTCCAGCCCCTGCTCGACGCGGTCGTCGACTTCCTGCCCTCGCCGATCGACGTCGGCGCGGTCAAGGGCCACAGCGCCAAGGACGAGTCGGTCGAGGACACCCGCGAGCCCTCCGACGAGGCGCCCTTCTCGGGCCTGGCGTTCAAGATCGCCACCGACCCGCACCTGGGCAAGCTGACCTTCGTCCGCGTCTACTCGGGTCGCCTCGAGGCCGGCACGCAGGTGCTCAACGTGACCAAGGGTCGCAAGGAGCGGATCGGCAAGGTCTACCAGATGCACGCCAACAAGCGTGAGGAGATCGCGTCGGTCGGCGCCGGCCAGATCGTGGCCGTCATGGGTCTCAAGGACACGACCACCGGCGAGACGCTGGCCGACTCGGCCAAGCCGATCGTCCTGGAGTCGATGACCTTCCCCGACCCGGTCATCCAGGTCGCCATCGAGCCCAAGACCAAGAGCGACCAGGAGAAGCTGGGCGTCGCGATCCAGAAGCTCGCCGAGGAGGACCCGACGTTCCAGGTCCACACGGACGAGGAGACGGGTCAGACGATCATCGCCGGCATGGGCGAGCTCCACCTCGACATCCTGGTCGACCGCATGAAGCGCGAGTTCCGCGTCGAGGCGAACGTCGGCAAGCCCCAGGTCGCGTACCGCGAGACCATCAAGGGCACCGTCACCGGTCACAGCTACACGCACAAGAAGCAGACCGGTGGTTCGGGCCAGTTCGCCAAGGTCGTCATCGGCGTGGCCCCCAACGGCCCCGACGCCGGTGGCGAGGGCGGCTACGAGTTCGTCAACGAGGTCAGCGGCGGTCGCGTCCCGAAGGAGTACATCCCCTCGGTCGACGCCGGCGGCCAGGCGGCCATGGAGTTCGGCGTCCTCGCCGGCTACCCGATGGTGGACGTCAAGTTCACCCTCGAGGACGGCGCCTACCACGACGTCGACTCCAGCGAGCTCGCGTTCAAGCTGGCCGGCAACATGGCGTTCAAGGAGGCTGCGCGCAAGGCCAACCCGGTCCTGCTCGAGCCGATGTTCGCCGTCGAGGTCACGACGCCCGAGGACTACATGGGCGACGTGATCGGCGACCTCAACTCCCGCCGTGGCCAGGTTCAGGCCATGGAGGAGGGCTACGGTGGCGCCAAGCTCGTCAAGGCGCTCGTGCCCCTGTCCGAGATGTTCGGCTACGTGGGCGACCTGAGGTCCAAGACCTCCGGCCGTGCCTCGTACTCGATGCAGTTCGACTCCTACGCCGAGGTCCCGAAGGCCGTGGCCGAAGAGATCATCAAGAAGGCCCGCGGCGAGTAATCCACGGTCCGTCCGTTAAGGTGGCCTGAGGTGTCCGTTCGCGGGACCCAACGGCGTTCAACAGCAACAACAATCCCAGGAGGAGCCCACAGTGGCTAAGGCGAAGTTCGAGCGGACCAAGCCGCACATGAACATCGGCACCATCGGTCACATCGACCACGGCAAGACGACGCTGACCGCGGCGATCACCAAGGTGCTGCACGACAAGTACCCGGACCTCAACGAGGCTTCGGCGTTCGACCAGATCGACAAGGCTCCCGAGGAGCGTCAGCGCGGCATCACGATCTCGATCTCGCACGTCGAGTACCAGACCGAGAACCGCCACTACGCGCACGTCGACTGCCCCGGTCACGCCGACTACGTCAAGAACATGATCACCGGCGCGGCTCAGATGGACGGCGCGATCCTGGTGGTCGCCGCCACCGACGGCCCGATGCCGCAGACCCGTGAGCACGTCCTCCTGGCCCGCCAGGTCGGCGTCCCCGCGATGGTCGTCGCGCTGAACAAGTGCGACATGGTCGACGACGAGGAGATCCTGGAGCTCGTCGAGCTCGAGGTCCGCGAGCTGCTCAACGAGCAGGAGTTCGACGGCGACAACGTCCCGGTCGTCCCCGTGGCCGCCTTCCCGGCGCTGCAGGGTGACGAGAAGTGGGCCGAGTCGATCCTCAACCTGATGAACGCGGTCGACGAGTACATCCCGCTGCCCCCGCGTGAGACGGACAAGCCGTTCCTCATGCCGGTCGAGGACGTCTTCACGATCACCGGTCGTGGCACCGTCATCACGGGTCGTATCGAGCGCGGCATCATCAAGGTGAACGAGACCGTCGAGATCGTCGGCATCCGCGAGGAGAAGCAGACGACGACCGTCACCGGCATCGAGATGTTCCGCAAGCTGCTCGACGAGGGCCAGGCCGGCGAGAACGTGGGCCTCCTGCTTCGTGGCACGAAGCGCGAGGACGTCGAGCGCGGCATGGTCATCATCGCGCCCGGCACCACGACTCCGCACACGGACTTCGAGGGCCAGGTCTACATCCTGTCGAAGGAGGAGGGCGGCCGTCACACGCCGTTCTTCAACAACTACCGTCCGCAGTTCTACTTCCGCACGACGGACGTCACCGGCGTCGTCACGCTGCCCGAGGGCACCGAGATGGTCATGCCCGGCGACAACACCGAGATGAGCGTCAAGCTCATCCAGCCGATCGCCATGGAGGAGGGCCTGCGCTTCGCCATCCGCGAGGGCGGCCGTACCGTCGGCGCCGGCCGTGTCACGAAGATCAACGCGTGACCTGCTGACACCAGCGCTGAAGCCCCTCGGACCTTCGGGTCCGGGGGGCTTCGTCGTTCTCACGCGCGGCCACCGGCGGCTGTGAGCGGTTCGTCACCGGAAGTCACCGGCGGACGACCGCAGGCGAAACATCGGCTTCCTAGCCTCGACGCGAGCGCCGGCACCGGGCCGGCCCGCACAGGGGAGCGGCGATGACGACCGACGTACGCGAGATCGCGCCGGAGCGGACCTCCGGGACCCGGCGTCCCGGACGCTGGATCGACCACTGGGAGCCCGAGGACCCGGAGTTCTGGGCCCGGACCGGGCAGCGCGTCGCCCGGCGGAACCTGGCCTGGTCGATCTTCGCCGAGCACCTGGGCTTCTCGGTGTGGCTGCTGTGGAGCGTCAGCGCCGCCATGATGGCGAGCGCCGGGTTCGACCTCACCGCCCAGCAGCTGTTCTGGCTGCTCGCCGTGCCGAACCTGGTCGGCTCGCTGCTTCGGGTGCCGTACACCTTCGCGGTGCCGCGGTTCGGCGGCCGCAACTGGACGATCGCCAGCGCGGTGCTGCTGCTCGTCCCGACGTTGCTGTTCGTCGTGGTCGTGCAGCGTCCCGGCACGCCGTACTGGGTGCTCGTGCTCGTCGCGGCCACCGCGGGCCTGGGCGGCGGCAACTTCGCCTCGTCCATGGCCAACATCAACTTCTTCTACCCGGCCGAGCGCAAGGGCGCGGCGCTGGGGCTCAACGCCGCGGGCGGCAACCTCGGCGTGGCGATCATCCAGCTGTTCCTGCCCGTGGTCGTCGGTGGCGCCGGGCTGTTCGGGCTGGTCAAGGCGGCCGAGTCCGGCATCCACCTGGAGCGGGCCGGTCTGCTGTACGCCGCGCTGGCCGTGGTCGCGGCCGCGGGGGCCTGGGCCGGCATGGACAACCTGCGCAGCGCCCGCTCGACGGTGCGCGAGCAGCTGTCGGTCGTCCGCTACCGGCACACCTGGGTCATGTCGTTCCTGTACGTCGGCACGTTCGGCTCGTTCATCGGCTACTCCGCCGCGATGCCGCTGCTCATCAAGCTGAACTTCTGGAACCAGCCGGTGCCGGGGGTGGACGGCATCGGCGTGAACTTCGCCTACTTCGCCTTCCTCGGGGCGCTCGTCGGCTCGGTGGCCCGCCCGTTCGGCGGGTGGCTCGCCGACCGGCTCGGCGGCGCGCGGGTGACCGTCGGCTGCTTCGCGCTCATGGTGGCCGGGACCCTGGGCGTCCTGGCCACGCTGCGGTCGCTCGAGCCGGTGCCGGCCCAGCCGACCGACGGCGTCGACCCGGCCACGTTCGCCTACGCGCCCGACGTCGTCGCGGCGGTCGACCACAACACCGGCCTGTTCGGCTGGTTCCTGCTCACCTTCCTGGTCGTGTTCGCCGCCGCGGGCGCCGGCAACGGGTCGACGTACCGGATGATCCCGGCGATCTGGCGCTCGTACGCCGACACCGGCACCGAGGAGGGGACGCCGGCGCGGGCCGCGGCACGCGCCCGCTCGGTGAAGGAGGCGTCCGCGGTCATCGGACTGGCCGGGGCGGTCGGCGCGATCGGCGGCTTCCTCATCCCGATCACCTTCGGGTCCCCGTGGGTGAGCGACCCGATCGAGGCGGTGCAGACCGCGTTCGTCGTCTTCACCGGCTTCTACGTCGTGTGCGCGGTCGTCGCGTGGGCGGTCTACCTGCGGCGGGGCGCACCGATGGCGAGGGCCGGCGTGTGACCGACACCCACTGCCCGTACTGCGCCCTGCAGTGCGCCCAGCGGCTGAGCGGCACGGAAGCCGGCGACCTGGCCGCGGAGCCGCGCGACTTCCCGACGAACCGCGGCGGCATGTGCCAGAAGGGCTGGACCAGCCCGGAGCTGCTCCGCGTGCCCGACCGGCTCACCGAGCCGCTGCGGCGCACGGCGTCCGGAGCGCTCGAGCCGGTCGGATGGGACGAGGCGCTGGACGACGTCGCCGACCGGCTGCGGGCGCTGGGCCGTGACGAGGTCGCGGTGTTCGGCGGTGGCGGCCTGACGAACGAGAAGGCCTACCAGCTGGGCAAGCTCGCCCGGCTCGCGCTGCGGACCCGGTTCATCGACTACAACGGCCGGTTCTGCATGGCCGCCGCGGCGGCGGCCGCCAACCGGACTCTCGGGCTGGACCGCGGGCTGCCGTTCCCGCTGGCCGACCTCGCCGACGCCGACGCCGTCCTGCTGCTCGGCAGCAACCTGGCCGACACGATGCCGCCGAGCGTCCAGCACCTGGCCGCCGTGCGCGAGCGCGGTGGGCTGGTGGTCGTCGACCCCCGGCGCTCGGCCACCGCGGCGCTGACCGACGACGGCGCCGGCGTCCACCTCGCCCCGGTGCCCGGCACCGACCTCGTCCTGCTGCTGGGCCTGCTGCACGTCGTGCTGGGGGAGGGGCTGGCCGACGAGGCGTACCTGGCCGAGCGGGTCGAGGGGGTGGACGACGTCCGGGCCGCGGTCGCCGAGTGGTGGCCCGAACGGGTCGCGTCCACGACCGGCGTGCCGGCGACGGCGCTGCGCCGGGTGGCCCGGCTGCTCGCCGACGCCAGCCCGCACCGGGGCGGACGGGGCGCGTTCGTGCTGACCGGCCGCGGCAGCGAGCAGCACGTCGACGGCGCCGACACGGTGACCGCGGCGATCGACCTCGCCCTGGCGCTGGGCCTGGTCGGGGCCGAGCGCGGCGGCTACGGCGCGCTCACCGGCCAGGGCAACGGGCAGGGCGGGCGCGAGCACGGGCTCAAGGCCGACCAGCTGCCCGGGTACCGCTCCATCGCCGACCCTGCCGCGCGCGAGCACGTCGCGGGGGTGTGGGGCGTGGACCCCGACGTGCTGCCCGGTCCCGGCGTCCCGGCCGTCGAGCTGCTGGCGTCACTCGGGCGTCCCGGCGGCCCGCGCGCCCTGCTCGTGCACGGGAGCAACCCCGTCGTCAGCGCCCCCGACGCCCGCGCGGTCCGGCGCCGGCTCGAGTCGCTCGACCTGCTCGTCGTGTGCGACGTGGTGCCGTCGGAGACCGCGCTGCTGGCCGACTACGTCCTGCCGGTCACCCAGTGGGCCGAGGAGGAGGGCACCATGACCGGCATCGAGGGCCGCGTGCTGCGCCGGCGCCGCGCGGTCGAGCCGCCGCCGGGCGTCCGCGACGAGCTGTGGGTCATGGCCGAGCTGGCTCGACGGCTCGACGCACCGGGCACCTGGTCGACCGACCCGCGCGAGGTGTTCGACGAGCTGCGCCGGGCCAGCGCCGGCGGCCGTGCCGACTACGCGGGCATCAGCTACGAGCGGCTGGACGCGGGGGAGGCGCTCTTCTGGCCGTGCCCCGACACGTCCCACCCCGGCACGCCGCGCCCTTTCGGCGAGCGGTTCCCCACGGCGTCCGGCCGGGCCCGGATGGTGCCGGTGCGGCCCCGTGGTCCGGACGACGTCGTGCGGGCGGACGCCCCGGTGTGGCTGGTGACCGGACGCCTGCTCGAGCACTACCAGTCCGGCGCCCAGACCCGTCGGGTCGAGCGGCTGAACCGCAGCCAGGCCGGCGCCTACGTCGAGATCCACCCCACGCTCGCGGCCCGCATCGGGCTCGACGGGCACGAGGACGTGGTCGTCACCTCGGCGCGCGGCACGATGACCGCGCCGGCGCGGGTCAGTGCGCAGGTGCGCCCGGACACCGTGTTCGTCCCGTTCCACTTCGCCGGGGACGACCTGGTCAACGCCGTGACCAACGACGCGACCGACCCCGTCTCGGGCATGCCCGAGCTGAAGGTGTGCGCGGTGACCGTCGAGCGGGCCGTCCGATGAGGGTCGTGGTGGTCGGCGCCGGCATGGTGGGCCACCGGTTCGCCGACGACCTCGCCCGGCTGGCGCCGCACGCCGAGGTCGACCTGGTGGGCGCCGAGCCGGACGCGCCGTACAACCGCGTGCTGCTGACCGAGCTGCTGGCCGGCCGGGTCGAGGCCGCCTCGTTGACGCTTCCCCGTCCGGCCGCCGGTGTGCGGGTGTGGGGCGGGTCCGAGGCGCTGCACGTCGACCGCGAGCGCCGCGTCGTGGCGACGGCCGAGCGGACGTTCGCCTACGACCACCTGGTGCTGGCCACCGGCGCCCGGGCCCGCCGGCTGCCGGTCGACGGTCTGGGCGACACGATGCCGCGGGGCGTGCACGTGCTGCGCTCGTTGGACGACGCCCGGGCCGTCGAGGTCGCCGCGCGCGGTGCGCGGCGCGCGGTGGTGGTGGGGAGCGGCCCGCTGGGGCTGGAGGCGGCGTGCGCCCTGGCCCACCGCGGCGCGCCCGTCACGCTCGTCTCGGCGTCTCCGACCGTGCTCGCCCGCGACCTCGACCCGGTGGCCGGCGAGGTCGTCGGCCGCGCGCTGCACGGGCTGGGCCTGGACGTCCGCGCGTCCGCGGTGCTGCAGGCGGTCGAGACCGTCGACGGGAGGGTCGCCGGGGTGCGGCTCGACAGCGGCACCGTCGAGGCCGACCTGCTGGTGCTGGCCTGCGGCTCGGAGCCCGAGACCCGGCTGGCCCGGGCGGCCGGGCTCGCGGTCGACCGTGGCGTGGTGGTCGGTGCCGACCTGGCGACCGACGACCCCCGGGTGTCGGCCATCGGCGACTGCGCCCGCACGCCCGAGGGCACGAGCGGACTGGTGGGCCCCGGCTGGCAGCAGGCCGCCGCCCTCGCGCGCCGCCTGGCCGGGGCCGCGGCAGCGCCGGCCCCGACCGTCGCCGGCGCCGCGATGCGGCTCAAGGCGGTGGGCCTGGACGTCGTCACCGAGGGGGTCCGTGGCTCCGGAGCCGGGCCGGAGGACCGGGTGCTCGCCGTCCACGACCCGCACGCCGGACGCCACGTCGAGCTGGTCGTGCGCCACGACGAGCTGGCCGGCTTCACCTGCGTGGGCGACGGCGACCTCGCCGCCCACCTGGCGACGCAGGTCGGACGGCCCGGCGTCCTGCCCCCGGACCCGCTCCAGCTGCTGCTCGGGACGTCCGGGGCGGCGCCCACGACGTCCGGAAGTCCCACGACGATGCCGGCGGCGACCACCGTCTGCCGCTGCAACGGGGTGACCAAGGGCGACCTCGTGGCCGCCTGGGAGGACGGGTGCACGAGCGTCCCCGCGCTGGCCGACCGCACCCGCGCCACGACGGGCTGCGGCGGGTGCCGGGTGCTCGTCCAGGGCGTCGCGCAGTGGCTGGAGCAGGTGGACCCGCCGGCCTCACAGCCGGCGACGACGCCGCGTGAGCGATCCGTTCCGGCGACGTAACCGCGGGCGCCGGGGCAGGAAACCTGGCCTTCCTACCGTCGAGCCATGACCCAGAAGAAGAGGCTCGTGGTCGTCGGGGCCGGCATGGTCGCCCGGCGGCTGGTCGAGGCGCTGGTCGAGCGCGGCGCCACCCGGGACTGGACGATCGAGGTGTTCGGCGAGGAGAGCCGGCCGCCCTACGACCGCGTCGCGCTGACGTCGTTCTTCACGCTGCGCGACGCCGACGAGCTGCTGCTCGGCGACCAGGCGCTGTGGCGCGAGCCGGATGTCCGGCTGTACCGCAGCTCGCCGGTCTCGGCGATCGACCGCGAGGCCCGCACCGTCACCGCGCGCGGCACGACCCACGCCTACGACGCGCTCGTGCTGGCCACCGGCTCGTACGCCGCCGTCCCGCCGATCGAGGGCACGGACGCCGAGGGGTGCTTCGTCTACCGGACGGTCGACGACGTGGCCGAGCTGCGCGCCTGGGTGACCGAGCGCCAGGGCGAGGGACGTCCGCCGGTCCGCGGCGTCGTGGTCGGCGGTGGGCTGCTCGGTCTCGAGGCGGCGGGCGCGCTGGACCAGCTGGGCGCCCACGCGACGGTCGTCGAGTTCGCCGACCGGCTCATGCCGGTGCAGGTCGACCGGGCCGGCGGCGAGGCGCTGCGGCGCATCGTCGAGGGTCTCGGCGTGGACGTCCGCACGTCCACCGCCACCTCGCGCATCCGCCGCGACCGGCGGGGCCGGGTCAAGCAGATGGACTTCGCCGACGGCGACAGCCTGGCCACCGACGTGGTCGTGCTCGCCACCGGCGTCCGCCCGCGCGACGAGCTCGCCCGGGCCGCCGGGCTGGACGTGCACGAGCGCGGTGGCGTGCTGGCCGACGACGCCTGCCGCACCAGCGACCCCGACGTGTACGCGATCGGCGAGGTCGCGTGCATCGCCGGACGGGTCTGGGGCCTGGTGGGGCCGGGCTACACGATGGCCGAGGTCGTCGCCGACCGGCTGCTCGGCGGCGAGGCCACGTTCGAGGGTGCTGACATGTCGACGAAGCTGAAGCTGCTCGGCGTCGACGTGGCCAGCTTCGGCGACGCGTTCGCCGCCACGGCCGGGAGCCTCGAGGTCGTGTACGCCGACCCGGTCGCGGGCGTCTACAAGAAGCTCGTGCTGAGCGACGACGCCTCGACCCTGCTCGGCGGCGTGCTGGTCGGCGACGCGTCCGCCTACACGACGCTGCGGCCGCTGGTCGGCAACCCGCTCGGCGGCGACCCGACCGCCTGGCTCCTGCCGGACGGCGTCGAGCCGCCCAGCGCCGGGGCCCTGCCGGACGAGGCGACGGTGTGCTCGTGCAACAACGTCACCGCCGGTAGCGTCCGATGCGCCGTCTCCGACGGCGGGTGCACCGACGTGGCCGGGGTGAAGGCGTGCACCCGCGCGGGGACGAGCTGCGGGTCCTGCCTGCCGCTGGTCAAGACGCTGGTGAACGCCGAGCTCGAGGCCGCGGGCGTCGAGGTCAGCGACGCCCTGTGCGAGCACTTCGCGCTGAGCCGGGCCCAGCTGTTCGACGTCGTGCGGGTCAGCGGCATCACCACGTTCAGCGAGCTGGTCGACCGGCACGGCACCGGGCGCGGCTGCGACATCTGCCGCCCGGTGGTGGCCTCGATCCTGGCCAGCCTCGGTCACGGGCACGTCCTGGACGGCGAGAACGCCGCGCTGCAGGACACCAACGACCACGTCATGGCCAACATGCAGAAGGACGGCACGTACTCCGTCGTCCCGCGCATCCCCGGCGGGGAAGTGACGCCCGAGGGGCTGATCGCCATCGGTCAGGTCGCGGCGGACTTCGGGCTGTACACCAAGATCACGGGCGGCCAGCGGATCGACCTGTTCGGCGCCCGCATCGAGCAGCTGCCGGCCATCTGGCAGCGGCTCGTCGACGCCGGCTTCGAGTCCGGGCACGCCTACGGCAAGTCGCTGCGCACCGTGAAGTCCTGCGTCGGGCAGACCTGGTGCCGGTTCGGCGTGCAGGACTCGGTCGGCCTGGCCGTCGCGCTCGAGCTGCGGTACCGCGGCCTGCGCTCGCCGCACAAGATCAAGCTCGGCGTCTCCGGCTGCGCCCGTGAGTGCGCCGAGGCCCGCGGCAAGGACGTCGGCGTGATCGCCACCGACCAGGGCTGGAACGTGTACGTCGGCGGCAACGGCGGCTTCACCCCGCGCCACGCCCAGCTGCTCGCCGAGGACCTGAGCACCGAGGAGCTGGTGCGCACGATCGACCGGTTCCTCATGTACTACGTGCGCACCGCCGACCGGCTGCAGCGCACGGCGACGTGGCTGGAGTCGGTCGAGGGTGGGCTGGACGCCGTCCGGGCCGTCGTCATGGACGACTCGCTCGGCATCGCCGCCGACCTCGACGCCGCGATGGCCGGCCACGTCGACCGGTACGAGGACGAGTGGGCCGCCACCCTGGCGGACCCCGAGAAGCTGCGCCGGTTCAGCGCGTTCGTCAACGCCCCGGACGTCGGCGACCCCGACCTCGCGTACGTCCAGGAGCGCGGCCAGAAGCGTCCGGCCACCGAGCAGGAGCGGGCCGTGCTCATCGGCGGGGCGACCATCCCGGTGCGTGGGGCGGAGGTCCCGGCATGAGCGGATGGACGCAGGTGTGCGCGCTGGACGACCTGGTGCCCGACCGGGGTGCGGCCGCCCTGGTCGGTGGGGAGCAGGTGGCGCTGTTCCGGCTCGCGTCGGGCGCGGTGCACGCGGTCGACCACCGCGACCCGTTCACCGGCGCCAACGTCCTGGCCCGTGGCCTGGTCGGGTCCCGTGGGGAGCTGGCGACGGTAGCATCGCCCCTGCACAAGCAGGTCTTCTCGCTCGCGACCGGCCAGTGCCTGGACGACCCGGCGGTGCGCCTGCGCGTGTGGCCGGTGCGGGTCGCCGGCGGACAGGTCGAGGTCGCGGTGGCGGCGGACGAGGCGAAGGGGGTGGCGTGAGCGACGCGGTGCCGACGTCCCCGCTCGGTCCGGTCCTCAGCGGCGCGCGCGTCCTGGTGACCGCGCAGCGCCGTGCCGACGACATCGTCAACGCCCTGCAGCGCCGCGGGGCGTCCGTCGTCGTCGCCTCCTCGCTCGGCGTCGAGTCCCACATCGACGAGGAGAGCCTCGTCGCCGAGACGCGCGCCCTGGTCGAGCGGCCCGCGGACGTCGTCGTCGTGACCACCGGCATCGGCTTCCGCAGCTGGCTGGACACCGCCGAGGCCGTGGGCCTGGGCCACGAGCTGATCGAGTCGCTGCAGCACAGCCGCGTGGTCGCCCGCGGTCCCAAGGCCCGCGGCGCCCTGCAGGCCGCCGGCCTGGTGCCCGACTGGGTGGCCGAGTCCGAGACGTCCGCCGAGATCGCCGACTTCCTGCGCGCGGACGGCGTCGCGGGCCAGCGCATCGTCGTGCAGCACCACGGGGCCGGCGACGACGGCCTCGAGCGGCACCTCACCGCCGCCGGGGCCACCACCTCGAGCCTGGTCGTCTACCGCTGGGGCCCGCCGGCCGACCCCGAGGCGGTCCGCCGCTCGGCGCGCGAGGCCGCCGCCGGCGGCTACGACGCGGTCATGTTCACGTCCGCGCCCGGCGCCGCCGCGTGGCTGGAGGCGCTGCGGGCCGAGCAGGCGCTCGGACCGGTCATGGGGCTGGTCGACGCCGGGATGCTGCGGCTGGCCGCGGTCGGCGAGGTGACCGCCGCCCCGCTGCGCGACCTCGGCCTGGACGTCCTGGTGCCGCCCCGCGCCCGGCTGGGCGCGCTGCTGCGCAGCCTCGTGCTCGACCTCGGCGACGACGAGGGAGCCCTGCCCACGCCGGCCGGGATGCTGCGCGTGCGGGCCACCGCCGCCACGCTTGACCACACGCCGCTCCCGGTCTCGCCCGGCGGGCTGGCGCTGCTGCGCTGCCTGGCCGCCGACCCCGGACGCGTCCGCAGCCGCGACGAGCTGCTCGACGTCCTGCCCGGCGACAGCCGCGACCCGCACACCGTCGAGGTCGCCGTGGCGCGGCTGCGCGAGGCGGTCGGGCGCGAGGTCGTCCGCACCGTGGTCAAGCGGGGCTACCGGCTCGAGCTCGCCGGCGCCTGACCTCACAGCCGCACGCCCGGTGACGAGAGGTCGCCGTCACGCAGGGTTTGCGCGCGGCGGACGGGCCCGAAACACGCGCTTCCTAGCGTGGTCGGTGACCCAGGAGGTACCCGTGCACCAGATCGTCGTCGCCAGCCACGGCACCCGCGACCCCCGCGGACGCCGCGCGGTCGCGTCGCTCGCCGACGCCCTGCGCCGCGTGGTCGGCCCGCTCGAGGAGTCGTTCGTCGACGTGCAGGAGCCGAGCCTGGAGGCGGTGCTCGCCGCCGGCGACGGACGCTGGGCCACCCGCCGGGTCGTCCCGCTGCTGCTGTCGGCCGGCTTCCACACCCGCGTGGACGTCGCGCGGGCCGCCGACCGTCCGGGCGTGAGCGTCGCCGGGCCGATGGGGCCGGACCCTCGCCTGGTCGACGTGCTGCTGGACCGGCTCGCCGAGGCCGGCGCGAGCCCGGATGACCAGGTCGTGCTCGGCGCCGCGGGCACCCGGGACCCGTCCGGGCAGGCGCACCTCGCGCTCACCGCCCGGCGCCTGTCCCGGGCGTGGGGGGCGCCCGTGCCGGTCGGCGTGCTCGGCGGCACCGGCGAGCGGCTGCCCGACGTGGTGGCGCGCGTGCGGCGTCCGGGACGCCGCGTGGTCGTGGCCGACTACCTGCTCGCGCCCGGCTACTTCGACGACCTCATGCGCGAGGCGGGGGCCGACCGGGTCTCCGCGCCGCTGCTCGACGACCGCACGCCCGACCACCGGCTGGTCGACCTCGTCGCCGACCGCTGCGCGGTGCCGGCGGCGCTGGCCGCCGCGCGCTGAGCGGCGGTCAGCCGAAGGTCATCGAGAACGGGTCGGCGGCCACCGAGACGAGCGGACGTCCGGCGGTGAGCCAGGCCAAGGGGCTGCGGGCGGGCACGTGCCAGGTGAGCCGGGCCGGTCGCAGCCGCCCGGACGCCGCGACGCGGCTGACCAGCGTCCGGCCGTCCCGCTCCTGGGCGATGCGGCTGGCGACGCGCACCGGTGCGGCCAGGCGGCCGACGCCGTCCTCGCCCACCGTGGCCAGCAGCCGGCCGTCGGCGGCCACCGACGTCTGGCGTCCGGGACCGAACGAGGCCAGCTGCTTGGGCACGGCCCACAGCGCGCGTCCGCCGGCGAGCGAGGCCTCGCTGTCGACCCAGATGTCGGTGACGCTCAGCGCCGGACGGCGCCCGACCCGCACGAGCACGCCGGCCAGCAGCTCGCGGTAGGCCAGGTCGCCGCCGGGACGGTAGTCGACCAGCATCGTCACGGCCGCCGCGTGTCCGGGCCCGAGGGGCAGCGGACGGGCGCCCGGCGGCAGCGCCGGGACCGCGCCGACCGGCACGCGCCACGTCGTGATCAGCCCGCGGCCGACCAGGTGCCAGGGCTCCGGCGGGTACGGCGTGCTCACGCCGGCTCCGGCTGGGCGGCGCGGCGGGCGGCGTCGCCCTGGCGCACCTCGACGACCGGCAGCCGCAGCGCGGCCGGGGCGGTCTCCGGCACGACCGGACGGCGCGGGGCGACGGGGGAGAGCCGGCGGTAGGGCTCGCCCGGCGCCGGGCGCGGGTCGGCCTCGCCCTTGTTCGGCCACAGCGACACGGCCCGCTCGGACATCGCGGTGATGGTCAGCGACGGGTTGACGCCCAGGTTCGCGCACACCGCCGAGCCGTCGATGACGTGCAGGCCCGGGTAGCCGTGCACCCGGTGGTACGGGTCGATGACGCCGCGGTCGGCGTCCTCGCCCATGGGCACGCCGCCGAGCAGGTGCCCGGTGGTCGGGATGTCGACCAGGTCCAGCCACGTGCCGGCCGGCTCGCCGCCGGTGTGCTTCGCGATCGCGCGCGCCGCCTCGTGGCCGAGCCGGATCCAGGTCGGGTTCGGCTCGCCCTCGCCCTGGCGCGTCGACATCACCCGGCGGCCGAGCCGCTTGCGGGTGAACGTCGACAGCGAGTTGTCGTACGTCTGCATGATCAGCAGCGGGATGGTCTCCTGCGACCAGCGCCGCGGGTCGTGGAACCAGAGCAGCGACCGCCGCTTGCGCCACATGTTGCGCAGGCCGACGCCGAGGCGGCGCTTGCCGTCGACCGGGTCGACCATCATCGCCATGAGCAGGCCCATGGTGTTGCTGCCCGGCCCGTAGCGGCACGGCTCGAGGTGGGTGTGGTCGTCCAGGTGGATCGAGGACGTGATGGAGACGCCCTGGCTGTAGTCGGCCGCCGGCTTGTGCGTGCGGACGCCCAGGATCGCCTCGGAGTTGGTGCGGGTGAGCTGGCCCAGCCGCGGCGACAGCCCGGGCAGCGACCCGTTGTCGCGCAGCCGGTGCAGCAGCCGCTGGGTGCCGATCGCGGCGGCGCTGAACACGACCTGGTCGGCGGTGAGCACCGTCGTGCGGTGGCGCGCGGCGTTGTTCGTCCCGCGCGTGTGCACCGCGTAGCCGCCGCCGGGCAGCGGCCGGACGTCGGTGACGGTGGTCAACGCGTGCACCCGGGCCCCGGCCTGCTCGGCCAGGTAGAGGTAGTTCTTCACGGTGGTGTTCTTGGCCCCGACGTTGCACCCGGTCATGCAGTCGCCGCAGTGGATGCAGGTGGTCCGCTCGGGCCCGACGCCGCCGAAGTAGGGGTCGGCGACCTTCGTGCCCGGTGCGATCCCGCGGCTCTCGCCGAACAGCACGCCGACGTCGGTCGGGCCGAACGTGTCCTCCACGCCCATCGCCCGGGCGGCACCGAGCACCGCCTCGTCCGACGGGGTGATGCGCGGGTACGCCTCGACGCCGAGCATCCGCTTCGCCTGGTCGTACGCGGGCGCGAGCTCGGCCTTCCAGTCGGTGAACCGCGCCCAGCTCGTGTCGCGGAAGAAGCCCTCCTTCGGCTCGTACAGCGTGTTGGCGTAGACCAGCGACCCGCCCCCGACGCCCGCGCCGCTCAGCACGAGGACGTCCTTGAGCAGGGTGATCTTCTGGATGCCGAGCAGCCCGGCGGCCGGCGCGAACAGGTAGTCGCGCGCCCGCCAGGACGTCTTCGCGAGCTCGTCGTCGGCGAACCGGCGGCCGGCCTCGAGGACGCCGACGCGGTAGCCCTTCTCGGTGAGCCGCAGGGCGGTGACGCTGCCGCCGAACCCCGAGCCGATGACCAGGACGTCGTAGTCGTGCTGGGCCTCGCTCACGCGGGCACCTCCTCGTAGTCGGACCACCGGACGGTCTCGAGCCGGTGGGCGTACTCGGCCGTGCGGCCGGGCCAGTTCGTGCTGATGTGCCCGTCGCTGCCGCGGTACCAGCTGGCGCAGCCGGTCCACACGCTGCCGTCCAGGCGGGTGCGCATCTCGTCCTCGAAGGCGGCGGCGACGTCGGGCCGGACGTCCAGCCGCGTGCCGGGCCGCTCCGCGCGGCGCTGCACCAGCTGGGCGACGTAGCGCGCCTGGGGCTCGAGCATGCCCAGGATCGAGCTGCCGCCCAGGTTGGTGTGCGGGCCGTACAGGCAGTAGAAGCCGGGGAACCCGGGCACCGCGACGCCCAGGTGCGCGCTGGCGCCGTCGGCCCACTGCTCGTGCAGGTCGCGCCCGCCGACGCCGGTGACGGTGAGCGTCGACAGGAAGTCGGTGGCCGCGAACCCGGTGCCCCACAGCAGCACGTCCGCCTCGTGCAGCACGCCGTCGGCGGTGCGGACGCCGGCGGGCTCGATGCGCTCGATCCGCTCGGTCACCACGTCCACGTGGGGCCGGTCGAGCGCCGGGTACCACTCGTTGGAGAACAGCAGCCGCTTGCAGCCCAGCGGGTAGTCGGGCACCAGCCGCGCCCGCAGCGCCGGGTCCTTGACCTGGTGGCGCAGGTGCATCCGCCACACGCCGCGCAGCACCCAGGTGAGCAGGCCGTCCTGCCCCAGCGCGGCGTTGAGCTGCTCGGTGAGCCGGAAGATCGCGGTGCGCTCGAGCCGGCGCAGGCGGGGGAGCCGGTCCAGGACGGCGTGGTGGAGCCGGCCGTGCCGGTGGTCGGGCTTGGGGACGACGTAGGGGGCCGAGCGCTGCACGACCGTGACGTGCGCGGCCTGCTCGGCCACGCGCGGCACGAACTGGATCGCGCTGGCGCCGGTGCCGACCACCACCACCCGCTTGCCGGTCAGGTCGACGTCGTGGCGCCACTGCGCGGAGTGGAAGGCCGGGCCGGCGAACGTCTCGCGGCCGGGCAGGTCGGGGACGACCGGCTCGGACAGCTGGCCGACCGCCGACACGACGACGTCGGTCTCGATCGTCTCGCCGTCGGCGGTCGTGACGTGCCAGGTGCCGCTCGTCTCGTCGTAGCGCGCGCCGGTCACCGCGGTCTTGGTGCGGACCAGGTCGCGCAGGCCGCGCTGGGCGGCGGTCTCGCGGATGTAGTCGAGGATCTCCGGCTGGGGTGCGTACCGCCGGCCCCAGGGGCGGTCGGACGCCCACGACCACGAGTACAGCGCCGACGGCACGTCGCAGGCGGCGCCGGGATAGGTGTTGTCGCGCCAGACGCCGCCGACCTCGTCGGCGCGCTCCAGCACCTGCACGTCGGCGACGCCGGTGCGCTGCAGCTCGGCGGCCGCGGCCAGGCCGCCGAAGCCGGCGCCGACGACCAGGACTCGGACTCGTGGGGTGCTCACCCTCGGCAGGCTAGGCGCGGACGAGTGTGACCGGGAGCACGTCAGCGGCCAGATACGGCATGATGACGGCCATGTCCCTCGCGCTGCTGCCCTCGCAGGCCGGCTGGGACTTCCCGCGCGCCGCGGCCGGGCTCGAGCCGGTGCTGAGCCTCACCGACGCGCTCAAGGTGCCCCGCTCGGCCGTGTTCGCCGGCGTCCGGCTGCCCGTGGACGGCCGCGACCCCGACGCGATGATGACCGCCCGCCAGGAGCTGGACGTCATGGCCAACGTCGCCCGTGAGCTCACCCGGCGGGGCGTCCCCGCCGTCGAGCTGGGCCGGCGCTACCACCTGACGACGTTCGGGGTGCTCGGCTTCGCCATGCAGTCCGCCCCCACCTTCGGCGCCGCCATGGAGGTCGGGCTGCGGTTCCTGGACCTCAGCCACTCGTTCGCCACGCCGTCGGTCACCGGCGACGAGCGCGGCGTCCGGGTCACGGTGCGGCGTCCGCCGGACGTCCCGGACGACGTCGGCCGGTTCCTGGCCGAGCGCGACCTCGCCGCCATCTGCCAGCTCATGCGCGAGGCGCTGCCGGGGGCCGAGGCGGGCGTGGCCGTGCAGCTCAGCGGCGAGGCCCCCGCCGACCCGCGTCCGTACCGGGCGGTCCTGGGCACCGAGCCGCGGTGGGGGAGCGCCACCGACGCGCTGGTGCTCGACCCCGCGCTGCTCGACACCCCCTTGCCGCAGGCCAGCGCCGCGACCCACGCCTGGTGCTCGCGGCTGTGTGCCGACCTGGCCTCGGCCCGGCGCGGTGACGCCGGGCTCGACCAGGTGCGGGTCCTGGTCTCCCAGCTGCTCCCCTCGGGCGCGGCCATGAAGGACGTCGCCGAGGCGCTCGGCACGAGCGAGCGCACGCTGCGCCGGCGGCTCGCCGAGTCCGGGGCGACCTACCGCGAGGTGCTCGAGGACGTCCGGCGCAGCGCGGCTCCGGGGCTGCTGGAGTCGGGCCTGTCGACCGACGACGTGGCGGCCCGCCTGGGGTACGCCGACGCGGCCGGGTTCGCCCATGCCTACCGGCGCTGGTTCGGCACGGGACCGCGCACCCGACGCGGCTGAGCCCTCCGGACGTACCGAGGGCCCCGCACCCTCCGGTGCGGGGCCCTCGACGCGAAGCTCAGGACGTCGGCAGGTCGACCTTCCAGACCTTCGTCGGGATGGTCTGGTCGCTGCCGATGACGTTCGCGCCCAGGCGCTTGTACTGCAGCTGGTAGGCGTCGGCCCGCGTGTTCACCTGGAACGCCTGCCAGCCCGTGCCCTGCTCGCCGGCGTCGGGAGCCTCGAAGGGCGTGAACCCCGCGGCCTCCATGTCGCCGTCGACGATCGTGGTGCTCGCGCCGGCGAGCGTGCCGTCCGGGGTGTACAGCGAGAACACGCCCGACAGCCCGCCGGAGTACTTCTCGCCGGACGTGGCGTCGATCTGCACCAGCACCCACTCGCCGCCGCCCTCGGCGATGGCGGTGTTGGACGTCACCGGGAAGTCGCGCACGACGCCGGTGATCTTCACCGTGTCGCCCATGGCGTCGTCCTGGATGGTCTCGTCGACCTTCAGCTGCGTCTGCTCCGCGGCCGGGGCTCCGCTCGTCTCGGCGGGCTCCGGGGTCGCGCTGGTCTCCGCCGAGGCCGACGGGGTCGAGTCCGCGGACTCGGAGTCGTCGGAGCCGCCGCAGGCGGCGAGAGTCAGGACGGCGGCCGCGGCGAGGACGGCGAGGGGCATGGGACGCAAGCTGGCTCCTGGGAGGAAGCGGCGCCGGGTGGACGGACAGGACTCGTCCTGCGTGCCCCCGAGCACCAGATGAGAAAGTTGTCATGTTCACCCTGGCCGAGCCCGGGGGAGCGTGCCACCCGGGGCCGCGACGCGCCACGGACGCCGTGACGCAGGCCGCGCGGACCTGATTTGTGCTATCGGGGGATCGTCTGACAGACTAGTCAGGTTGCTCCGGTGGGTTCGCTGGGGCGTCGTCGCAGGATCTCCCCCTCGGGGCCGGGGTCAGCGACGTCGCCGGACCTGAGAACCTGCCTGGCTCGCGGAACCTCCTCGGAGGGGCTGCAGGCCCAACTCACCAACTCGAGATCGGCACATCGATGGCGCTGCGCGCCGCGACACGCCCGACCTCGGGGGTCGGAGGGGGAGTAGCCGTTCTCCCCCGGCCGGGGCGAGAACGACAAGCGGTAAACGACGAGAAGGACGAACTGAGAGCATGGCGGGACAGAAGATCCGCATCAGGCTCAAGGCCTACGACCACGAGGTGATCGACACCTCGGCGCGCAAGATCGTCGACACGGTCACGCGCACGGGTGCGAAGGTGGCCGGGCCGGTGCCGTTGCCGACCGAGAAGAACGTGTTCTGCGTGATCCGTTCGCCCCACAAGTACAAGGACAGCCGCGAGCACTTCGAGATGCGTACGCACAAGCGGCTCATCGACATCATCGACCCGACGCCCAAGACCGTCGACTCGCTCATGCGACTCGACCTGCCTGCCGGCGTCGACATCGAGATCAAGCTCTGAGGGGTAGACGACCTATGAGCACGACTTCCACCGCGAACGCGCGCGGCCTCCTCGGCCGCAAGCTCGGCATGACCCAGGTCTGGGACGCCGACAACCGCGTCATCCCCGTGACCGTGATCGCTGCCGACACCAACGTCGTCACGCAGATCCGCACGCAGGAGACCGACGGCTACACCGCCGTCCAGATCGGCTTCGGCGAGATCGCCGGCCGCAAGGTGAACAAGCCGGAGTCCGGCCACTTCGCCAAGGCCGGTGTGACCCCCCGCCGCCACGTCGTCGAGATCCGCACCGAGCTGATCGCCGACTACACGCTGGGCCAGGAGGTCTCCCCGGAGATCTTCGCCGCGGGCGACGTCGTCGACGTCACCGGCACCAGCAAGGGCAAGGGCTTCGCCGGCGTCATGAAGCGTCACGGCTTCGCCGGCGTGGGCGCCTCGCACGGCGCGCACCGCAACCACCGCAAGCCGGGCTCGATCGGTGGCTGCGCCACCCCGGGTCGCGTCTTCAAGGGCCTGCGCATGGCCGGCCACATGGGCACCGACACCGTCACCACGCAGAACCTCAAGGTTCACGCGGTCGACGTCGAGAAGGGCCTCATCCTCGTCAAGGGCGCCGTGCCCGGTCCCAAGGGCCAGCTCGTCGTCATCCGCAACGCCGCGAAGGGAGCCTGACGCCATGGCGAAGACCGTCGACGTCGACCTGCCCGTCGACCTGTTCGGTGCGCAGACGAACGTCCCGCTCATCCACCAGGTCGTCACCGCGCAGCTCGCTGCCGCCCGTCAGGGCACGCACGACACCAAGAGCCGCGGCGAGGTCCGCGGTGGTGGCAAGAAGCCGTACCGCCAGAAGGGCACCGGCCGCGCCCGTCAGGGCTCGATCCGCGCTCCCCAGTACACCGGTGGTGGCGTGGTGCACGGCCCGACGCCGCGCAGCTACGACCAGCGCACGCCCAAGAAGATGAAGGCCGCCGCCCTGCGCGGTGCCCTCTCGGACCGGGCCCGCTCGGGTCGCCTGCACGTCGTCGACAGCCTGGTCACGGGTGACAACCCGTCGACCAAGGCCGCCGTCGAGGCGCTGCTCGCCATCTCGACCCGTCCGCGCGTCCTCGTGGTCATCGACCGCAACGACGAGCTGACGATCAAGAGCCTGCGCAACGCCAAGCAGGTCTGGCTGATCAGCTACGACCAGCTCAACACCTACGACGTCGTCCGCAGCGACGACGTGGTCTTCACGCAGGCCGCGTTCGACGCCTTCGTCGCCGCTCGCTCGGCCGAGGGTGTCGAGACGGTCAAGCTGAGCGCCGCCGTCACCGAGGCCCCGGCTCCGGCCGCCGCCCCGAAGAAGGCCGCGCCCAAGAAGGCCGCCGCTCCCAAGGCCGAGACGACCGAGGCTCCGGCCGAGGCCGCCACCGAGGGTGCGACCAAGACCCAGCCGTACGGCCCGGGCTCGAAGGCGCCGCTCAAGAGCGGCAACGCGCCCAAGGGTCACGAGGTCAAGGGTGCTGCCGGCTCCTACTACACCGCGGACGACGCCGGCTACGCCGACGCCGAGGCCGAGGTGTGGTTCGACTCCGCCGAGACGGCCCAGGCCGCGGGCTTCACCGCAGGAGGTAGCAAGTGACCACGCAGCGCAAGGACCACCGTGACGTCCTGCTCGCCCCGGTCGTCAGCGAGAAGACCTACCGTCTGATCGAGGACAACAAGTACACCTTCGAGGTGCACCCGGACGCGAACAAGACCGAGATCAAGATCGCCGTGGAGAACATCTTCGGCGTCAAGGTCACGGCCGTGAACACGCTCAACCGCGTGGGCAAGGTCCGTCGTACCCGCACCGGCGAGGGCAAGCGCAAGGACACCAAGCGCGCCATCGTCTCGGTCGCGGCCGGCCAGACCATCGACATCTTCTCGGCGCCGAGCGCCTGAGACGACGAGGACTGATTTTCCATGGCTATCCGTAAGTACAAGCCGACCACCCCGGGCCGTCGTGGCTCGAGCGTGGCCGACTTCGCCGAGATCACCCGCACCACGCCGGAGAAGTCGCTGGTCGAGCCGCTGCCCAAGAAGGGCGGCCGCAACAACCAGGGTCGTATCACGACGCGTCACCAGGGCGGCGGTCACAAGCGCGCCTACCGCGTCATCGACTTCAAGCGTTACGACAAGGACGGCGTGCCGGCCAAGGTCGCTCACATCGAGTACGACCCGAACCGCACCGCCCGCATCGCGCTGCTGCACTACGCCGACGGCGAGAAGCGCTACATCATCTGCCCCGAGGGTCTGCGTCAGGGCATGACGGTGGAGTCCGGCACCGGTGCCGACATCAAGCCCGGCAACAACCTGCCGCTGCGCAACATCCCCGTCGGCTCGGTCCTGCACAACATCGAGCTCCGCCCCGGTGGCGGCGCGAAGATGGGCCGCTCGGCCGGTGCCCGCGTCCAGCTGGTCGCCCGTGAGGGCAACCGCGCGCAGCTGCGTCTGCCCTCGGGCGAGATGCGCTACGTCGACGTGCGCTGCCGCGCCACCATCGGCGAGGTCGGCAACTCCGAGCAGTCGAACATCAACTGGGGCAAGGCCGGCCGCAAGCGCTGGAAGGGCGTCCGCCCGACCGTCCGTGGTGTCGCCATGAACCCGATCGACCACCCGCACGGTGGTGGAGAGGGCAAGACCTCCGGTGGTCGCCACCCGGTCAGCCCCTGGGGCAAGCCCGAGGGCCGCACGCGCAAGCGCAAGGCCAGCGACCAGCTCATCGTCCGCCGTCGCAAGACCGGCAAGCGGTAAGGAAGGACTGACCCATGCCGCGTAGTTTGAAGAAGGGCCCGTTCATCGACGGCCACCTCGAGAAGAAGGTGGACGCTCAGAACGAGGCCGGAACCCACCAGGTGATCAAGACCTGGTCGCGCCGCTCGATGATCCTGCCGTCCTTCATCGGACACACGATCGCCGTGCACGACGGCCGGAAGCACGTCCCGGTCTTCGTCACCGACTCGATGGTCGGCCACAAGCTCGGAGAGTTCGCGCCCACGCGCACCTTCCGTGGCCACGAGAAGGACGACCGGAAGGCGAAGCGCCGATGACCGCCGCGACCCGTCAGAACTCCAGCGCCCGTCGGGACAGCCTCCTCGGTGACGAGGCCGGCTCCTTCGCGGTCGCGCGCTTCGTGCGCGTCACCCCGCAGAAGGCCCGCCGTGTGGCCGCGCTCGTGCGCGGCGCCGACGTCGACAGCGCCCTGGCGACCCTGCAGTTCGCGCCGCAGGCCGCCTCCGAGGTCTTCTACAAGCTCGTCGCGTCGGCCGTGGCCAACGCGACCAGCACCGAGGAGCTCGACCGCGCCAACCTCGTCGTGAGCAAGGTCCTCGTCGACGAGGGCCCGACCATGAAGCGTTGGCGGCCGCGCGCCAAGGGCGCTGCCAACCGCATCCTCAAGCGCACCAGCCACATCACCGTGGTCGTGCAGCCTGCGGACGACACGAACAAGAAGGGTGGGAACCGCTAGTGGGACAGAAGATCAACCCGCACGGCTTCCGACTGGGCATCTCGACCGACCACAAGAGCCGCTGGTACGCGGACAAGCTGTACAGCAGCTACGTCGGCGAGGACGTCAAGATCCGCAAGCTGCTGACCAAGGGCATGGATCGCGCCGGCATCAGCCGCGTGGAGATCGAGCGCACGCGTGAGCGTGTCCGCGTCGACATCCACACCGCGCGTCCGGGCATCGTCATCGGCCGCCGTGGCGCCGAGGCCGACCGCATCCGCGGCGACCTGGAGAAGCTCACCGGCAAGCAGGTGCAGCTGAACATCCTCGAGGTCAAGAACTCGGAGATGGACGCGCAGCTGGTCGCCCAGGGCGTCGCCGAGCAGCTCTCCGGTCGTGTGCAGTTCCGTCGCGCCATGCGCAAGGCGATGCAGTCGACCATGCGCTCGGGCGCCAAGGGCATCCGCATCCAGTGCTCGGGCCGTCTCGGCGGCGCCGAGATGAGCCGCTCGGAGTTCTACCGCGAGGGACGCGTGCCGCTGCACACCCTGCGTGCGGACGTCGACTACGGCTTCTACGAGGCCAAGACGACCTTCGGCCGCATCGGCGTGAAGGTCTGGATCTACAAGGGCGAGGTCGCCGGCACCCGCGCCGAGCGCGAGGCCGAGGCCGCCAAGCGCGCCGCGGCCCCCGGTGGTCGCCGTCCCGCCCGTGGTGGTCGTCGTCCCGAGCGTCCCGCTCGCGACGCGCAGGCCACCGAGGCTGCGCCCGCGGCCGAGGCCGCTGCGGCGCCGAGTGGAGAGGCCAGCTGATGCTGATTCCCCGCAGGGTCAAGTACCGCAAGCAGCACCACCCGAAGCGCCGTGGAATGGCCAAGGGTGGCACGCAGCTGGCGTTCGGCGAGTACGGCATCCAGGCCGTCGAGGGTCACTACGTGACCAACCGACAGATCGAGTCCGCTCGTATCGCCATGACGCGTCACATCAAGCGTGGCGGCAAGGTGTGGATCAACATCTACCCCGACCGTCCCCTGACCAAGAAGCCCGCCGAGACCCGCATGGGCTCGGGCAAGGGCTCGCCCGAGTGGTGGGTCGCCAACGTCAAGCCCGGACGCGTCATGTTCGAGCTGTCCGGCGTCCCGGAGGACGTGGCCCGCGAGGCGATGCGCCGCGCGATCCACAAGCTGCCCATGAAGGCCCGATTCATCACGCGAGAGGGTGATCAGTGATGGCGAACGCCACCACCGCCGCCGACCTGCGTGGCCTGTCGGCCGACGACCTGGCCGAGAAGCTGCGCGAGGCGAAGGAGGAGCTGTTCAACCTCCGCTTCCAGAACGCGACCGGTCAGCTCGAGAACAACGCCCGCCTGCGCACCGTCCGCAAGGACATCGCCCGGATCTACACGGTCCTGCGCGAGCGCGAGCTGGGCATCGTCGAGGACAACGAGGTCTCGGCATGAGCGCGAACAAGAAGGAAGATGCCGTGAACGAGCGGAGCGCCCGCAAGGTCCGTGAGGGCCTGGTCGTCAGCGACAAGATGGACAAGACCGTCGTCGTGAACGTCGAGGACCACGTCAAGCACGCCCTCTACGGCAAGGTCCAGCGCCGTAACACCAAGCTCAAGGCCCACGACGAGACCAACGCCGCCGGCGTCGGCGACCGCGTCCGCATCATGGAGACGCGACCGCTGTCGGCGACCAAGCGCTGGCGCGTCGTCGAGGTCCTCGAGAAGGCCAAGTAGGAGACGATCGATGATTCAGCAGGAGTCGCGACTCAAGGTCGCCGACAACACCGGTGCGAAGGAGATCCTCTGCATCCGTGTGCTCGGCGGCTCCGGCCGGCGCTACGCCGGCATCGGTGACACGATCGTCGCCACCGTCAAGGACGCCATCCCCGGCGGAAACGTCAAGAAGGGTGATGTCGTCAAGGCCGTCATCGTCCGGACCGTGAAGGAGCGCCGTCGTCCCGACGGTTCCTACATCAAGTTCGACGAGAACGCGGCCGTCATCCTGAAGGCCGACGGAGACCCGCGCGGCACGCGCATCTTCGGCCCGGTCGGCCGTGAGCTTCGCGACAAGAAGTTCATGCGCATCATCTCGCTCGCTCCGGAGGTGCTCTGAGATGGCTCTGTCCATCAAGAAGGGTGACCAGGTCAAGGTCATCGCCGGCAAGGACAAGGGTGTCGAGGGCAAGGTCATCGAGGTCCTGACCGACGCGCAGCGCGTCGTCGTCGAGGGCGTCAACCGCGTCAAGAAGCACACCAAGGCCGGCCAGCCCGGCGCCGGCACCACGGGCGGCATCATCACCGCCGAGGCGTCGATCCACGTCTCGAACGTGCAGCTGCTGGTCGACGGCGACGACGGCAAGACGACGTCGCGCGTCGGCTACCGCCGCGACGACGTCACCAAGCGTCGCCCCGACGGCTCCACGTACGAGGCCCAGCGCTCCGTGCGCATCGCCAAGAAGACCGGAAAGGAGATCTGAGCATGGCGACCACGACCGAGATCCCTCGTCTCAAGGCCCGCTACCGCGAGGAGATCCTCCCCGCGCTGCGTGACCAGCTCGAGATCAAGAACGTCATGCAGGTCCCCGGCCTGACCAAGATCGTCGTCAACATGGGTGTCGGCGACGCGGCCAAGGACGGCAAGCTGATCGAGGGCGCCGTGCGCGACCTCACCGCGATCACCGGCCAGAAGCCGCAGGTCACCAAGGCCCGCAAGTCCATCGCGCAGTTCAAGCTGCGCGAGGGCATGCCGATCGGCGCGCACGTCACGCTGCGCGGCGACCGCATGTGGGAGTTCCTGGACCGCCTGCTGACGCTGGCGCTCCCGCGCATCCGCGACTTCCGCGGCCTGTCGCCGAAGCAGTTCGACGGCCGGGGCAACTACACGTTCGGTCTCACGGAGCAGGTCATGTTCCACGAGATCGATCAGGACAAGGTCGATCGTCAGCGCGGCATGGACATCACCATCGTCACGACGGCGACCACCGACGAGGAGGGGCGCGCGCTCCTCAAGCTCCTCGGCTTCCCCTACAAGGAGAACTGACATGGCGAAGACTGCCCTCCGGGTCAAGCAGGCCCGCAAGCAGAAGTTCGCGGTGCGCGAGTACACCCGCTGCCAGCGCTGCGGTCGTCCGCGTGCGGTCTTCCGCAAGTTCGGCCTCTGCCGCATCTGCCTTCGCGAGATGGCGCACCGCGGCGAGCTCCCGGGCATCACCAAGAGCTCCTGGTAATTCACCTCTGATGCCGTAGGTCCTCCCACACCGTCCGCTCCGGCGGCTGGGACGGGATGTGAAACCGCGGCAGGAACGGAAACACAGCAATGACAATGACGGACCCGATCGCGGACATGCTCACGCGTGTGCGCAACGGCAACCAGGCGTACCACGACTCCGTGACCATGCCGTTCTCGAAGCTGAAGGCCGGCGTCGCCGAGATCCTGAAGCGCGAGGGCTACATCACCGACTTCTCGGTGAAGGAGCCCAGCGAGGGCGAGGTGGGCAAGTCGCTCACCATCACGCTGAAGTACGGCAAGCACCGCGAGCGCTCGATCGCCGGCATCCGCCGCATCAGCAAGCCGGGCCTGCGCGTGTACGCGAAGTCCAACAACCTGCCCAAGGTCCTGGGCGGTCTCGGCGTGGCGATCATCTCCACGTCCCAGGGACTGCTCACCGACCGTGAGGCCAACAGCAAGGGTGTAGGCGGAGAAGTCCTCGCCTACGTCTGGTGAGAGGGGACGTTTCATGTCGCGCATTGGCAAGATCCCCGTTCCCGTGCCCGCGAACGTCACCGTGACGATCGACGGCCAGGACGTCACCGTCAAGGGTCCGAAGGGCGAGCTCTCGCACTCGGTCGCCGAGCCGATCACCGTCGCCAAGAGCGAGGACGGATCGCTGCTCGTCGAGCGCCCGAACGACGAGCGTCGTAGCAAGGCCCTCCACGGCCTGTCGCGCACCCTCGTCAACAACATGATCGTGGGCGTCACCGACGGCTACGAGAAGAAGCTCGAGATCGTCGGCGTCGGCTACCGCGTGCTGGCCAAGGGCCCGTCCGCGATCGAGCTGAACCTCGGTTTCAGCCACTCGGTCCCGATCGAGGCGCCCGAGGGCATCACCTTCACCGTCGAGTCGGCCACGAAGTTCGCGGTCCTCGGCATCGACAAGCAGAAGGTCGGCGAGGTCGCGGCGAACATCCGCAAGCTGCGCAAGCCCGAGCCGTACAAGGGCAAGGGTGTCCGGTACGCCGGCGAGCGTGTCCTGCGCAAGGCCGGAAAGGCTGGTAAGTAACCATGGCGATCTCCATCAAGCACAACAAGACCGTCAAGGGCCGCACCGCGTCGCGCCTGCGTCGTCAGATCCGCGGCCGCAAGAAGCTCAGCGGCTCGGCCGAGCGTCCGCGCCTGGTCGTCACCCGCTCGAGCAAGCACATCGTCGCTCAGGTCGTCAACGACCTGGAGGGCCGCACGCTCGCGTCGGCCTCGACGATGGAGTCGGACCTGCGTTCGTTCGAGGGCGACAAGTCCGCCAAGGCGCGCAAGGTCGGCGAGCTCGTCGCCGACCGTGCGAAGGCCGCCGGCATCGACACGGTCGTCTTCGACCGCGCCGGCAACAAGTACGCCGGCCGTGTCGCCGCGCTGGCTGACGGCGCGCGCGAGAAGGGGCTGACGTTCTGATGACCGGCTGCACGAACATGACTGACAAGAGGAGTGCCTCATGAGCGGAACCCAGCGTCGAGGCGGCGGCGATCGCCGCGGCGGACGCGGCGGAGACCGCAACGCCGAGAAGTCCAACTACATCGAGAAGGTCGTCACGATCAACCGTGTCGCCAAGGTCGTGAAGGGTGGACGTCGCTTCAGCTTCACCGCCCTCGTGATCGTCGGTGACGGTGACGGCATGGTCGGTGTCGGCTACGGCAAGGCCAAGGAAGTCCCCACGGCCATCGCCAAGGGTGTCGAGGAGGCGAAGAAGAGCTTCTTCCGCGTCCCCCGCATCCAGGGCACCATCCCGCACCCGGTCCAGGGCGAGAAGGCGGCCGGCGTCGTCTTCCTGCGTCCGGCCTCGCCCGGTACCGGCGTCATCGCCGGTGGTCCGGTGCGCGCCGTGCTGGAGGCCGCTGGCGTCCACGACATCCTGAGCAAGTCGCTCGGCTCGTCGAACGCGATCAACATCGTCCACGCGACGGTCGAGGCGCTGCGTTCGCTCGAGTCCCCCGAGTCCGTGGCCGCGCGCCGTGGCCTCGAGGTCGAGCAGGTCGCCCCGGCGGCCCTGCTCAAGGCCGGCAAGGAGCCCTCGGCTCCGGCGGAGGTGACGGTCTGATGACCAAGCTGCAGGTCACCCAGGTCAAGTCGGGCATCGGTCGCCAGCAGAACCAGCGCCACACGCTGCGTTCGCTGGGCCTCAAGCGCATCGGCGACATCAGCGTCGTCGAGGACCGCCCCGAGATCCGCGGGATGATCAACACCATCCCGCACCTCGTCACCGTCGAGGAGGTCGACTGACATGACGCTCAAGCTTCACCACCTGCGTCCTGCCCCCGGCGCCAAGACCGCGAAGACCCGTGTGGGTCGCGGTGAAGGCTCCAAGGGCAAGACCGCCGGCCGTGGCACCAAGGGCACCGGTGCCCGCTACCAGGTGCCGGTCGGCTTCGAGGGCGGCCAGGTCCCGATCCACATGCGTCTCCCCAAGCTGAAGGGCTTCAAGAACCCCTTCCGCGAGGAGTACCAGGTCGTGAACCTGGACCGCATCTCCGAGCTCTTCCCCGAGGGCGGCGCGATCGACGTCGACGCCCTCGTGGGTGCGGGCGCCGTGCGCAAGGGCCACAAGGTCAAGGTGCTCGGCCAGGGCGACCTGACCGTCAAGGTCCAGGTCACCGCGCACAAGTTCTCGGCCTCGGCCAAGGACAAGATCGAAGCCGCCGGAGGCAGCACCACCGAGGTGTGAGTCCGTCACAGGATCCGCCGGGACCCCACGGGAGTCCCGGCGGATTTTGTGTCTTGTTAGAGTCTGCGAGGCGGGTCTGCCGCCCGCCCATCCATGGCCGCCCGGGGAGACCCCGGGCACTCGAGGAGGAACGTCGTGCTCAGCGCCTTCGCTAACGCGTTCAAGACGCCCGAGCTGCGTCGCAAGATGCTGTTCGTCCTGGGCATCCTGGTGCTCTTCCGACTGGGCTCGACCGTGCCCGCACCCGGCATCAACGTGCCGAACGTGCAGCGCTGCGTCGACCTCGCGTCGTCCGGTGACAACAGCAGCCTGTTCGCGCTGATCAACGTCTTCTCCGGCGGAGCACTGCTCCAGCTGACGGTGTTCGCGCTGGGCATCATGCCCTACATCACCGCCAGCATCATCCTTCAGCTGCTCGTCGTGGTCATCCCGCGACTGGAGGCGCTGAAGAAGGAGGGCCAGTCCGGCCAGGCCAAGATCACGCAGTACACGCGCTACCTGACCCTCGGTCTGGCCGTGCTGCAGGCCACCGGCATCGTGGCGCTCGCCCGCAGCGGCCAGCTCTTCGGCGGCATCGACTGCGGCGCCCTGCTCTACAACCAGGACAGCGTGCTGTCCTTCCTGCTCATCGTCCTGGTGATGGTCGCCGGCACGTCGGTGATCATGTGGTTCGGCGAGCTCATCACCGACCGCGGCGTCGGCAACGGCATGTCGCTGCTGATCTTCACGCAGGTCGTCGCCACGTTCCCCGGCGCCATGTGGCAGATCAAGCAGCAGAACGGCTGGACGACCTTCTCGATCGTCTGCCTGGTCGGCCTCGTCGTCGTCGCCGGCGTCATCTTCATCGAGCAGGCCCAGCGCCGCATCCCGGTGCAGTACGCCAAGCGCATGGTCGGACGCCGCATGTTCGGCGGCTCGTCCACCTACATCCCGCTCAAGGTCAACCAGGCCGGCATCATCCCGGTCATCTTCGCCTCGAGCCTCATGTACCTCCCGGCCCTGGCCGCGCAGTTCAACCAGGACAAGCCCTGGGCGCAGTGGATCAACGACAACTTCGTCAAGGGCGACCACCCGCTCTACATGACGGTGTTCGTCCTGCTCATCATCTTCTTCGCCTACTTCTACGTGTCGATCACCTTCAACCCGGAGGAGATCGCCGACAACATGAAGAAGTACGGCGGCTTCATCCCGGGCATCCGCGCGGGCCGCCCGACGCAGGAGTACCTCGGCTACGTCCTGAGCCGCATCACGGCTCCCGGCGCGACGTACCTGGCGCTCATCTCGCTGATCCCGATGATCGCGGTCGCGGTCCTCGGCGCAAGCCAGAACTTCCCGTTCGGCGGCACGACGATCCTCATCATCGTCGGCGTCGGCCTGGACACCGTGAAGCAGATCGAGAGCCAGCTCCAGCAGCGCAACTACGAAGGGTTCCTGCGTTAATGCGACTCCTCATCATGGGCCCGCCCGGTGCGGGCAAGGGCACCCAGGCCGTGCAGCTCGCCGAGCGCCTGGGGGCGGCCCACATCTCGACCGGTGACATCTTCCGGGCGAACGTCTCGCAGCAGACCGAGCTGGGCCGCACGGCCCAGCGGTACATGGACGCCGGCGAGTACGTGCCCGACGAGGTCACCAACGCCATGGTGAAGGACCGGCTCGCGCAGCCGGACGCGCAGGCCGGGTTCATCCTCGACGGCTACCCGCGCACGACCGACCAGGTCGCGACGCTCGACGCGATCCTCGACGAGCTGGGCACGAGCCTGGACGCCGTACTGTCGCTCAAGGTCGACCCCGAGGAGCTCATCGCCCGCCTGCTGAAGCGCGCGCAGGACAGCGGCCGCTCCGACGACACCGAGGACGTCATCCGGCACCGCCAGGACGTCTACGCCAAGGAGACGTCCCCGCTGCTCGCCGTCTACGCCGAGCGCGGCCTGCTGCGCGAGGTCGACGGCATCGGCTCGGTCGACGAGGTCGCTGGGCGCATCCACGCCGCCCTCGACCGCTGAGCTCCGTGCTGTTCGACCGCGGGATCGAGCTCAAGACCCCGGCCCAGCTGCGCGTCATGCGCGAGGCCGGCCTGGTCGTCGCCCACACGCTGGCCCGCCTGCGCGAGCAGGTCGCCGCCGGCATGACGACCGCCGACCTCGACGCGATCGCGCGTGACGCGATCGCCGAGCTGGGCGCGACGTCGAACTTCCTGGGCTACCACGGCTTCCCGGCCGTCATCTGCACGTCGGTCAACGACGAGGTCGTCCACGGCATCCCCGGTGACCGCGTGATCGCCGCGGGCGACGTCGTCTCGATCGACTGCGGCGCCGTCGTCGACGGCTGGCACGGCGACTCCGCGATCACCGTCGCGGTGGGGGAGGCCCCCGACCGTGTGCAGGGGCTGCTGGACGTCACCGAGCAGGCCATGTGGCACGGCATCGCGGCCCTGCGCGACGGCGGACGGGTCGGCGACGTCGGCCACGCCGTGCAGACCTACGTCGCCGCCCAGGGCGAGTACGGCATCGTCACCGGGTACACCGGCCACGGCATCGGCACGGCCATGCACCAGCCGCCGGACGTCCCGAACGTCGGTCGCCCGGGCAAGGGTGCGCGGCTGAAGGCCGGCATGGCCGTCGCGGTCGAGCCGATGATCACCCTCGGCACGTCGCAGACCCGCACGCTCGAGGACGACTGGACGGTCGTCAGCCTGGACGGGTCGTGGGCCGCCCACTTCGAGCACAGCGTCGCCGTCACTGCGGACGGGCTGTGGGTGCTGACCGCCCCCGACGGCGGCCGTGCCGCGCTCGAGGCGCTCGGCGCCCCGTACGCCGGCGACTGACCGGCGCGTCCCGCGACCGACGTACCGCGCCCGCCGCCCCGAGGGGACGGCGGGCGCGGTCGCGTCCGGCGGGCGTCGTGCCCGCCCGGCTCAGCGGACGGTGCCGGTGCGCCGGCTGGTGATCCGCTTGGTCGTGTAGCCCGACGAGCCGACCGTGACCTTCACCGACACCCGGTGGCCGCGGTCCGCCGTCGCGAGGCGGTACGTCGAGCTCGTCGCACCCTTGATCGAGCGGCCGTCGCGCAGCCACTGGTAGCGGACCGTGCGCTGCCCGGTGGTCGGGCGCTTGACCGCCACGGTCGCCTTGAGCTTGCCGCGCACCTTCGCGGTGCCCTTGACCGTCACCGAGGCGCTGATCGTGCCGTTGGCCACCCGGACGGTGGCCGCCGAGGTCGCGGTGGCGGCGTCGTACCCGGACGCGGTGCCCGTCACCTGCACCGAGATGCGCTTGCCGCGCAGCTGCGGGGTCAGCGTCAGGCGCGCGCCCGTCGCGCCGCTCACGACGCGTCCGTCGGCGAGCCAGCGGTACTGGTAGCGCGCACCCGGCGCCCACGACAGGCCGTTGACGGCCAGGTCGCGGCCCACCGCGGGCGTGCCGCGCAGCGTCGGGGCGGTGCGGCGCATGGTGCCGTTCACGATCGCCGACCCGGCCACGGACGTGGACGAGACGTCGACGTAGCCGCTGCGTGAGGCCGTGGTGACGACGGCGAGCCGCTTGCCGCGGTCCTGCGCCCGGGGCGTGTACGTGCGTCCGGTCGCGCCCGGGACGGGCACGCCGTCGAGCGTCCAGGCGTAGCGGACGGTGACGTCGTCGCGCGAGAACGCGGCGTCGGCCGTCGCGGTCGCGCCGACCGCGCCGCCGCCCTTGACCGTGGCGGGACGCTTGACCGTCAGGGTGCCGAACGGGACGGCGACGGCGACCGACGAGACGGTGGTGGTGCTGTAGGCCGCTCGGCTGGCCGACACGGCCACCGTGAGCTTCTTGCCCGCGGCCGAGCCGGGGACGGTCAGCGTCGCCGACGTGGCGCCGGGGATCGGCTTCCCGTCGGCCATCCACTGGTAGCGGAAGGTCGTGCCGGGGACGTTCCAGGTGCCGCTGGTGGCGCGGACGACCTGGTCGACGCGCGCGGTGCCGGACAGGGCGGGGCGGACCGTGGTGGCCAGGCTGCCGGGCAGGACCCGGCTGGCGGCGGAGTAGAGCGTGGACGTCTCGAGGGTGCCGCGCTTGACGACGACGCGGACGGACAGGGACTTGTCCAGCTGCTCCTGGGTCGGCTTGAACGACTGCGTGCCGGCGCCGGAGATCGACTTGCCGTCCGCCTGCCAGCGGTAGGTGATCGAGTCGGCGGCGACCTTCGGCGCGGGGGTGATGGTGGACGCGTTCAGCGTCGCGCCCACCTTGACCGTGCCCGACACCGTCGGCTTGGCCAGGTTCGGCAGGCTCATGACCAGGAAGCCGCTGGGCCAGCGACCGGAGTCGTCACGGTTGATCTGGCGCCAGCGCAGCATGGGGCCGCCCCAGCTGGACTCGGAGATGATGATCGACTTCGTGCCGACCTTCTCGACGTAGGCGACGTGGCCGGCCGACCCGCTGTACGGGAACCAGGCGATGGCGCCCACCGTCGGCGTCTGCGTCAGGTACTGCGACATCGCGACGCCCCAGTTCTTGGCGTTGCCGCTGCCCGACCACGGCCGGGTGCTGGTGACGCCCTGGCTGGTGATCAGGCGGTACGCGGCGTAGTTCGTGCAGTTCGCGCCGCTGAACATGTTCCAGTACATCTTGGTGTTCGCGGTGCCGTACCCGAAGTCGGAGTAGCCGGCCTTGCGGCACGCCTCCACCCCGGTGCACAGGGTGGCGCTCGCGGAGGCCGCGCTGCTGGGCGCGGCAGGGAGCAGGGCGGCCAGCACGGCACCTAGCACCAGGGCGGCAAGACGGGGTCGCGACACGCCGTGAGAGTACACGAAAAATCTCAACCTGGAATCGAGAGTTGGGACGGGAGTGACGGATGGGACCACCCGTCGATCCGTTCCCATCGGCCGGACGAGCCCCGACCTGAGCGCTGGGAGCGTCCCTCGGACGTCCGGGCGAACCGCCCCGCGTCGCCCCGTCCAGGGCATACGCTGCGCCGGTGAGCGACGACAAGACGACCGCCCCGCGCGCCCGCCGCGTGGGCTCCGTCGGCGCCGGGCTGGTGGGGGCCCTGGTGTTCGTGGAGCTGGTCAGCGGCTTCCTGCAGGGCTACTACACGCCACTGGCGACCGACGTGGCCCGCCACCTCGACGTCAGCGACGCCGACATCAACTGGCTGGAGGCCGCGCAGCTGCTGGTCTCCGCGCTGGTCGTGCCGGCGCTGTCGAAGCTGGGCGACCTGGTCGGGCACCAGCGCCTGCTGCTCGTCGCGGCCGTCGTCACGGCGGTCGCCACCTGGGGCATCGCGCTGTCGTCGAGCTTCCCGGCCTACCTCGTCTTCTGGGCGCTCCAGGGCGTCTTCACCGTCTGGCTCCCGCTCGAGGTCGCGCTCATCTACCGGCGCAGCATCGGCCTGCCCGACCGGGCGGCGGCCACCCGCCGGGCGACCGGCGTCATCGTCGCCGCGCTCGAGGCCGGGGCCATCGCCGGCGCCCTGAGCGCCGGTGTCTTCACCGGCCTGACCGACTCGCTGTGGATCGTGCTGGCCGTCCCGGCCGTGCTCACCACCGCCGTCGTGGTGGTCGTGCACCGCTACGTCGAGAGCGACCACGAGCGGGCCGAGGGCGTGCTGGACGGCGTCGGGCTCGCGCTGGTCAGCGTCAGCCTGCTCGCCGTGACCGGCGGGCTGTCGCTCGTCCGCCTGGTCGGCGCGGGATCGCCGTGGCCGTGGCTGACGATGGCCGCCGGCCTGGCGGTGCTGGTGCCGTTCGCGCGGCACGAGCTGCGCACCGCCGACCCGCTCATCGACCTGCGGGTCATGCGCCAGCCGGCGATGTGGCCCGTGCAGGCGACCGCGCTGCTGTTCGGCGTGAGCGTGCTCGGCGCGCAGATCCCGCTGTCGACCTTCGCGCAGACCGATCCGGACGAGTACGGGTTCGGGCTCGGCCTGGACTCGTCCAGCGTGGCCCCGATCATCGGCGGCTACGTGCTCTCGCTGCTCGTCGGCGCGCTGCTGTTCGGGCGGGTGTCGCAGGCGATCGCGCCGCGGGCCTGCCTCATCGGCGCCACCGGCCTGGTCGCCGTCGGCTACGCCGCGCTGGTGCCGCTGCACGACTCCGTCGCGCAGGTGCTGGCCTGCATCGTCGTCGCGGGCCTCGGGTCCGGGGCGCTGGTCGCCGCGCTGCCCGCGACCGCCGCGGCCGCCGCGCCCGAGGGACGCACCGGCGTCGCCACCGGCCTGACCAACACCGCCAAGACCGTGGGCGGCTCGTTCGCCTCGTGCGTCTTCGGCGTCGCCCTGGCCGTCGAGGCCGGCACGGTCGCGTCCGACCACACCGCCGGGTCGCTGTCGGGCTACTACACCGTGTGGATCGTGTGCTCGGCCACCGCGGTGGTGGCCACGGTGCTGCTGCTGTTCGTCCCGCGGCTGGCCTTCGCCGACCCGGACGCCGCCGCGGTGACGGAGGTGCTCCGATGAGCGAGCGCAGCGAGCGACGGTCCAGCACCGCGGTCGGCGGACGTCCGTACCGTTCGACCCTCACGGAGGTCCGCCGATGAGCGAGCGCGACGCCGCGGCGAACCTGGCCGAGCTGATCTCGTGCCGCACCGTCTCGGCCGCCGACGAGCGCGACGAGGCCGAGTTCGTCCGCTTCCGTGAGACGTTCGCCCGGCTGTACCCGCTGCTGCACGAGCGGCTCGAGCTGACGATGATCGGCGGCTCGATGCTGTTCCGCTGGCCCGGCCGGTCGGCGGAGAAGCCGATCGTCCTCATGGCCCACTACGACGTCGTGCCGGCGCCGGCCGAGCAGTGGCGACGGGACCCGTTCGACGGCGCCGTCGTCGACGGTGCGGTGTGGGGCCGCGGGGCGCTGGACGACAAGGGCCACCTGGTCGCCGTGGCCGAGGCGGTCGAGCGGATGCTCGCCGACCGCGTGATCCTGGAGCACGACGTCTACCTGTCCTTCGGCGACGACGAGGAGGTCTTCGGCGACGGGGCCGGCCGCGTCGTCGACCACCTCGAGGCCGCGGGAGTCCGGCCGTGGCTGGTCAACGACGAGGGCGGGGCGGTCGTCGAGGGCGCGTTCCCCATGGTCAAGGGCCCGACCGCGATGATCGCCATCGTCGAGAAGGGCACGGTCGACGTCGAGCTGGTCGCCCGCGGTGCTGGCGGCCACGCCTCCACGCCGCCGCGCGACGGGGCCACCGCACGGCTCGCCCGCGCCATCGTCCGGCTCGAGGAGAACCCGGCGCCCGCCCGGTTGAGCGAGCCGGTGGTCGAGATGATGCGCCACCTGGCCGACCTGACCCCGGCGCCGGTGGGCGCCGTGCTGCGCCGCGCCGACAAGGTCAACCGGCCCATGGCGATGCTGCTGAGCCGGCTCGGACCCGAGACGAACGCGATCGCCCGCACGACCATGGCGGTGACGCGACTGTCCGGCAGCCCGGCCTCGAACGTGCTCGCGCAGGAGGCCCGCGCCACGGTCAACGTCCGGCTCGCGGTCGGGGACACCATCGAGCAGCTCACCGAGCGGCTCACGTCGCTTCTCGAGGGCCTCGACGTTGAGATCGCCTCGGCCCGGGGCGCCAACCCGCCACCGGTCTCGCGCACGGACAACGAGGCGTTCGCCCTGCTCAGCGACGTCATCGTCGAGGAGCTCGACGGGGCCGCGCCGGTGCCGTACGTCCAGACCGGCGGCACCGACAGCCGGCACTTCACGCGGATCAGCGACGCGGTCTACCGGTTCAGCCCGTTCGACATGACCCGCGAGCAGCGCGACGCGATCCACGCCGCCGACGAGCACCTGCGCGTCGACAGCCTGGAGCGCGGCATCGTGTTCTTCCGCGAGCTCCTGACCCAGCACGTCTAGGCGCGCGGCGTCTCCACCAGGGCGATCGGATCGGACGACGGACCGTCGGAGCCGCCGGCCGGCTCGACCGTGAGGGCGACGGCCGAGACCTGGTCGACGTCGTCCATCACGTGGGTGCCGACGGCGCCCTGCTCGTCGCGCGGCACGACGCCGGCGCTCACCATCTCGTCGCCGACCTGGGTCCACATCTGGTAGTCCTGGTCGTCGCCGAGCTCGGGCAGGTCGGCGAGCACCATCACGGCGCGGTCGGCCTCGGCCGACACCACCACCTTGACGGTGCCGCCGCCGCGCGCCTCGGTGGTCGCGAGCTCGGCGTCCGGAGCGGCCAGCACGCGGTTCACCTCGGACTGGTGGACGCGGAGCTGCTCGGCCTCCTGGTGCTGGTCGACGGCGTAGACCGTCACGCCGCCCAGCACGGCGGCGGCGACGGCCGCCGCGGCCAGCGAGCCGGCCAGGCGCCGGCGGCGCCGCATCGGCACGACGACCGGACGCTCCTGCGGCGTCCGGCGGACCTGGTCGAGCACGGCGGCGCGCAGGTGGTCGGGCACGGGGACGGACGCCGCGTCGCCCAGCCGCGCGGCGGTCGCCTCGAAGCCGCGGACCTCCTCGGCGCAGTCGGGGCACTCGGCCAGGTGCTGCTCGAAGGCGCGGCGCTCGTCGTCGTCCAGGGCGTCGAGCGCGTAGGCGCCGCTCAGCAGGTGCGGGTCGATGGTCATGCGGGCACCCCCAGGCAGTCGCGCAGGCGGATGAGTCCGTCGCGCATGCGGGTCTTGACGGTGGCCGGGTTGGCCTCGAGCAGGGACGCGACCTCGGCGTAGGTGTAGCCGCGGTAGTAGGCCAGGTTCACGGCCTCGCGCTGCAGGTCGGTGAGCGAGCCCAGGCAGCGACGCACCTGCTCGTGCTCCAGGCGCGTCGTCACCTCCTCGACGACCTCGTCGTGCTCGGGGCCGCCGGTCCAGTCGTAGCGCTTGTCGCGGTCGGCCGCGGCCTGGTCGTGACGCACGGCGTCGACGGCGCGGCGGTGCGCGAGGGTGAGCACCCAGGTGCGGGCGCGGCCGCGGTCGGCGTCGAAGCGGTGGGCGCGCTGCCACACCTGCAGGAAGACCTCCTGGGCCACCTCCTCGGAGCGGGCGGGGTCGCGCAGGACGCGGCGCACGAGGCCGAGCACCGCGGGGGCGAGCTCGTCGTACAGCGCCGCGAACGCCTTCTCGTCGCCGCGCGCGACCCGGTTCAGCAGCGCGTCCGCGGACGGCTCCGGGTCGACCGCGACGGCCCGCAGG
>NZ_SJXM01000014.1 GCF_004336805.1 Aeromicrobium sp. IC_218 | reverse complement strand
GGGACGCCGTGGCCGGGGGAGCGGTGGGAGGTGGCGTGGTCGGCGTCGGGGTCACCGGCGTGGTGCCCGGGCCGTCCGTCCGCGGATCGTCCGGGGGAGCCGGCGCCGTCGGCGTGACCCGGACCGGCTCGGAGAACCGGTCCGCGGCCACCGCCGTGCCCTTGCGTGACTGCAGCCGCACCTCGTGCACGTGGCCGTTCACCAGCCCGGTGAGCGAGGTGCCGGTGGTCTCGACGTCGGCCGCCATCGTCCAGTCCGTGCCCGCGGTCAGGTCGCGCACCCACACCCGCTCGGCGGTCGCCCCGTCGGGCCGGTCCCAGCGCAGCACGGCCATGGCGTCGCCCGGCTCGGCGCTCAGCGTCGCGACACCGCGCGGTCCGAGCGGGACGGGCCGCAGCGGCCGCGGGTACGGTGCGCCGACACCCAGCTCGGCGAGGGCGTCGGCGACGGACGCCGCGATCTTCACCTCCCCGGTTGCGGACGGGTGCGCCAGGTCGTAGGTGTCGACGTCCAGCTCGAAGTCCTCGGGAGCCCGCGCCACGACGACGCGCGACGACTCGGTGCTCAGCTCGTCCTCGAGCGCGGCGAGCAGCGCGTTGTACTCCGGGACGCCGGGGAGCCAGTGCTGCGGGAGCTGGCCGAGCACGACGTCGACGTCGGGACGCGCCGCGCGCGCCCGGGCGACGCCGTCGGCGGCGAGCCGCGCGAGGTCCTGCGGCGCGACGCGGAGCCAGGCCAGGTCGTTGACGCCCAGCGTCTCCACGACGACGTCCGGCCGGCACGCGGCCACGAGCGCGCCGGTCCCCGGCACCATGAGCGCACGCGCAGCTCCCCAGGTCGAGGCGTGGTCGCGGTCGAAGCCGGGGTCGGCGTACGTCTGGTCGTCGTCGCCCGGGAAGCGCTCGACCAGGTCGTCGCGGGGTCCGACCATGTCCACGTCGGCCCCGGCGTCGCGCAGGTGCTGCCACAGCCGGTAGCGCCAGGTCCAGTCGCCGGCCGAACCGTGGGCGACCGAGTCGCCCACGACCATGACGCCGGTGCCGTGGGCCGGCGCGACGCACGCCGAGCCATGCTCGTCCGCGGATGTCGCGCCCGCGGGAGCCACCAGGGTCGCGAAGGCGACGGCGAGGGCGGTCGGGACCGCGCGCCAGCTGCGTCGCACTGCAGAGCTCCAGGATCGGGACGTCGTACGTCCACACCGTCGGCCGCCGCCCTCCCGACCTGAGCCCCCGGAACGACGAAGGACGCCCCCGGACGATGTCCGGGGGCGTCCTTGCGGGTCAGGCGAGCGTCAGAGCGACGCGGCCTTCTTGAAGATCGAGGACTTGCGGTTCGCAGCCTGGTTCTTGTGGATGACGCCCTTCGAGGCGGCCTTGTCGAGCTTCTTGCCGACCTCGCGGGCGGCGGCCTGCGCCTCGTCGGTCTTGCCGGCGTCGACGGCGTCCTGGAAGCGGCGGATCGAGGTCTTCAGCGCCGAGCGGACGGACTTGTTGCGCTCGCGCGCCAGCTCGTTCTGACGGTTGCGCTTGATCTGCGACTTGATGTTGGCCACGGAGGCAAACCTGTTCTCTCGAAAACGTTAGGGGTAGCGCTGACGCGCGACAGTCGACTCTATCAGGCGCCGGCCGGGACGCCCAAATCCTCCCGGGCCGCACGGCGTCCGCAGCACCCGGCCGCGTAGGGAACAATGGGGGACATCATGAGTGCCTCCTCCGCGCCCCAGGTCCCGCAGCCCGGCTCCACCGATCCGGCGGTCCTGCGCAACTTCTGCATCATCGCGCACATCGACCACGGCAAGTCGACGCTGGCCGACCGCATGCTGCAGATCACCGGCGTCGTGGACGAGCGCGCCGCGCGGGCCCAGTACCTGGACCGCATGGACATCGAGCGCGAGCGCGGCATCACGATCAAGAGCCAGGCCGTGCGCATGCCGTTCACCAAGTCCAGCGGCGGCGACGCCGGCACCCCGTACGTGCTCAACATGATCGACACGCCCGGCCACGTCGACTTCACCTACGAGGTGAGCCGCTCGCTGGAGGCCTGCGAGGGCGCGATCCTGCTCGTCGACGCCGCGCAGGGCATCGAGGCCCAGACCCTCGCCAACCTGTACCTGGCGATGGAGGCGGACCTGCACATCATCCCGGTGCTCAACAAGATCGACCTGCCCGGCGCGCAGCCGGAGAAGTACGCCGAGGAGATCGCCGGCATCATCGGCGGCGAGGCCGACGACGTGCTGCGGGTCTCGGCCAAGACCGGCGAGGGTGTCGAGGCGCTGCTCAACGCGATCGTCGAGCAGGTGCCGGCACCCGTGGGCGACCCCGACGCCCCGGCCCGCGCGCTGATCTTCGACTCGGTCTACGACACCTACCGCGGCGTCGTCACGTACGTCCGCGTCGTCGACGGCAAGCTCTCGCACCGCGACAAGATCAAGATGATGTCGACCAACGCCGTGCACGAGATGCTCGAGGTCGGCGTCATCAGCCCCGAGCCGGTGAAGTCGCCCGACCTGGGCGTCGGTGAGGTGGGCTACCTCATCACCGGCGTGAAGGAGGTGCGCCAGAGCCGCGTCGGCGACACGGTCACCTCGCACGCCAAGCCCGCGCAGGAGCCGCTGGGCGGCTACAAGACGCCCAACCCGATGGTGTTCTCGGGGCTCTACCCGATCGACGGCGACGACTTCGCGACCCTGCGCGAGGCGCTCGACAAGCTGCAGCTCAACGACGCCGCGCTGGTGTACGAGCCCGAGTCGTCCGGCGCCCTGGGCTTCGGCTTCCGCATCGGCTTCCTGGGCCTGCTGCACCTGGAGATCATCCGCGAGCGGCTCGAGCGCGAGTTCAACCTCGACCTCATCGCGACCGCGCCCAACGTCGTCTACCGCCTGGAGATGGAGGACGGCCGCGAGATCACCGTCACCAACCCCAGCGAGTACCCCAACGACGGCAAGATCGCCAAGGTCTTCGAGCCGGTCACGCGGGCCACGATCCTCACGCCGACCGACTACATCGGCACGATCATGGAGCTGTGCCAGTCGCGCCGCGGCCAGCTGCTGGGCATGGACTACCTGTCCGAGGACCGCGTCGAGATCAAGTACACGCTGCCCATGGGCGAGATCATGTTCGACTTCTTCGACGCGCTGAAGAGCCGCACCAAGGGCTACGCGTCGCTGGACTACGAGCCCACCGGCGAGCAGGCCGCCGACCTGGTGAAGGTCGACATCCTGCTGCAGGGCGAGGTCGTCGACGCCTTCAGCGCCATCGTCCACCGCGACAGCGCCTACGCGTACGGCGTCGCGCTGGCCGGCAAGCTCAAGGAGCTCATCCCGCGCCAGCAGTTCGAGGTGCCGATCCAGGCCGCCATCGGCGCGCGCATCATCGCCCGCGAGAACATCAAGGCGATCCGCAAGGACGTCCTCGCCAAGTGCTACGGCGGCGACATCAGCCGCAAGCGCAAGCTGCTCGAGAAGCAGAAGGAGGGCAAGAAGCGCATGAAGATGGTCGGCCGCGTGGAGGTGCCCCAGGAGGCGTTCATCGCCGCGCTGTCGACGGGTGACGCGACCCCGAAGTAGGCCCTTCGGTCGGGGTGCGCAACCGTCTCGGCGGCCCAGCGGACACGGGACGGGATCGAGCGGCCAGACGCGCGGGAATGTGCTGCGCGTGCACCGTACGCATCAGTAGGGTGACACGCACCACACTGGCCGACCCCCGAGGTGATACCCCGATGACCAGGACGCCCTCCCCGCAGGAGCTCAAGATCGTCCAGGACCGTGCCCGCAGCGTGGGCGCGATGTTCCTCGCCCGAGTCCGTGAGTCCGGCAACCGCGAGGCGTACCGCTTCCCGGACGCCCAGGAGAACTGGCACTCGATGACCTGGGCCGAGACCGGGGAGCACGTGTTCAAGCTCGCCGCCGGCCTGGTGGCGCTGGGACTGGAGCCCGAGGACCGCGTCGCCATCGCCTCCAACACGCGCTACGAGTGGGTCTTCGCCGACCTCGCCGTGAACTCCGCGTCGCTGGCCACCACGACGGTCTACCCGACCACCGTCGCCGACGACGTCGCGTACATCCTGGCCGACTCCGGCAGCCGCGTGGTCTTCGCCGAGGACGACGAGCAGATCGCCAAGCTGCGGGCCAAGAAGTCCGAGCTGCCCGAGGTCTTCAAGGTCATCACCTTCGACGGCACCGCCGACGGCGACTGGGTCATCGACCTGGCCGAGCTCGAGCGGCTCGGCGCCGAGCGCCTGGCCCAGGAGCCCGACCTCGTCGAGAAGCGCATCGAGGCCACGTCGCCGGACTCGCTCGCCACGCTCATCTACACCTCCGGCACCACCGGCCGGCCCAAGGGCGTGCGCCTGTCGCACGACGGCTGGACGTTCGAGGGCGCCGCGATCAACGCCGGCGGCTACCTCTCGGCCGACGACCTGGAGTACCGCTGGCTGCCGATGGCCCACTCGTTCGGCAAGGTGCTGCTGACCACCCAGCTCGAGATCGGCTTCGCCGCCGCCGTCGACGGCCGCGTCGACAAGATCATCGAGAACCTGGCCGTCGTGAAGCCGACCTTCATGGGCGCCGCGCCGCGCATCTTCGAGAAGGCCTACGGCCGCATCGTCGGCATGATGGAGGAGGACGGCGGGGTCAAGCTCAAGCTGTTCCGCTGGGCCGAGGCCGTCGGCCTGGAGCACTCGCGCCTCGTCCGCGCCGGCAAGCCGGTCCCGGCCGGGCTCAAGGCCAAGCACGCGCTGGCCGACAAGCTGGTGTTCAGCAAGATCCGCGCCCGCTTCGGCGGCCGGGTCCGCTTCTTCATCTCCGGCGCCGCGTCGCTGAGCCGCGACATCGCCGAGTGGTTCCACGCCGCGGGCGTGCTAATCCTCGAGGGCTACGGCCTCACCGAGTGCTCGGCCGGCGCGACGGTCAACCACCCCGACGACTTCAAGATCGGCTCCGTCGGCCTGCCGATGCCGGGCTCGGAGATCAAGATCGCGCCCGACGGCGAGGTGCTCATCAAGGGCCCGCACGTCATGCGCGGCTACCACAACCTCGAGGGCGAGAGCGCGTCCGCGGTGACCGCCGACGGCTGGCTGGCCACCGGCGACATCGGTGAGCTCGACGAGGACGGCTTCCTGCGCATCACCGACCGCAAGAAGGACCTGTTCAAGACCTCCGGCGGCAAGTACGTCGCGCCGTCGATCGTCGAGGGCACGTTCAAGGGCGTCTGCCCGCTGGCCAGCCAGATGGTGGTCCACGGCAACGAGCGCAACTTCGTCTCCGCGCTCATCACGCTCGACCCCGACGCGGTCGAGGGCTGGGCGGCCCACCACGACATGGCCGGCAAGTCCTACGCCGAGGTCGTCTCGTCCCCGCAGATGCACGCGGAGATGGAGAAGTACGTCGCCGAGCTCAACGCCAAGCTCAACCGCTGGGAGCAGGTCAAGAAGTGGGCCATCCTGCCCGCCGACCTGAGCATCGAGTCCGGCGAGATCACGCCGAGCATGAAGGTCAAGCGCCGCGTGGTCGAGGACAACTACCGCGACATCCTGGACGGCTTCTACACGAGCGCCTAGTCCACGGCACCCTCGCCGGCCCGGTCGTCCCCTCGGGGGCGGCCGGGCCGCTGCGTGCTCCGGACGTGGGGGAGCGCCGTACCCTGGGCCGGTGACCAGGAGCCTCGGCGCGTACGTGCACGTCCCGTTCTGCTCGGTGCGCTGCGGCTACTGCGACTTCAACACCTACACGTCCGACGAGCTCGGCGAGGGCGCCACGCGCGCGTCCTACGCCGTGACGGTCGAGCGCGAGGTCGAGCTCGCCCGCGGCGTGCTGGGCCAGGAGCGTCCGTTCGAGACCGTCTTCTTCGGCGGCGGCACCCCGACCCAATTGCCGGCCGCCGACCTGGTGCGGGTCCTGGCCGCCCTGCGCGACCAGGTCGGCCTGGCGCCGGGCGCGGAGGTGACGACCGAGGCCAACCCCGACAGCGTCACGCCCGCCTCGCTGGCCGCGCTGCGCGAGGGCGGCTTCACCCGCATCTCCTTCGGCGTGCAGTCGGCCGTCCCGCACGTGCTGCGCGTCCTGGACCGCACCCACGATCCGTTGCGGGTGCCCGACGCCGTGCGCTGGGCCCGCGAGGCGGGCTTCGAGCAGGTGAGCGTCGACCTGATCTACGGCACGCCCGGCGAGAGCGTCGACGACTGGCGCCGAACGCTCGAGCACGCGGTCTCGCTCGAGCCCGACCACGTCAGCGCGTACGCGCTGATCGTCGAGCAGGGCACCGCCCTGGCCCGCCGGGTCGCCCGCGGAGAGGTGCCGGCACCGGACGACGACGACCTGGCCGACAAGTACGTGCTGGCCGACGAGGCGTTCGAGGCGGCCGGCCTGTCCTGGTACGAGCTGTCGAACTGGGCCCGCGACGAGGCGGCCCAGTGCCGGCACAACGTCCTGTACTGGCGCAGCGACGACTGGTGGGGGTTCGGGCCCGGCGCCCACTCGCACGTGGCCGGACGCCGCTGGTGGAACGTCAAGCACCCGGCCGCCTACGCGCAGCGTCTCGACGCCGGGCTCTCGCCCGAGAAGGACCACGAGCTGGTCGACGACGACACCCGGACGCTCGAGCGGGTGCTGCTGGAGTCGCGGCTGCGCACGGGCCTGGACCTGTCCGTCGTCCCGGACGGCCACCGGGCGCGGGTCGCGGGGCTGCGCGACCGCGGCCTGGTCGACGTCACCGGCGAGCGCCTGGTGCTGACCCGCGACGGCCGCCTGCTGGCCGACGCGGTCGTCCGCGAGCTCGTCTGACGACGTGATCTCGGTCACATCCCGGCGAAACGGGTAGGCCCGCTGGCTCCCGGTGCCGAACGTAGGCGGGTGCGTCGTGTCCTCGTCCTCCCCGCCCTCGTCCTGACGGTCGTCGCCGGCCTGCTGCCGGCCCTGGCCGCTCGGGCCGACGCGGCCGAGCAGGCCCCGAGCGGCACGCCGGTCGTCGTGATCGGCGACTCCATCTCGTCGGTCGGCGCGCGGGACCGCTACCGCCGAGGCGCGACCGGCGAGACGTCCACGCGTCCGGTCGTCTGGTGGGGGCGTCTGGCGGAGCTGGCCGGGCTCGATCCTCAGGCCATGCTGCCGCTGACCGAGGGAGGCAGCGGCTACCTCCACCCCGGCGCCGGCACGACCTCCGACGGTCGCCCGCTGTGCCACGGCACCACGTTCGGCCAGCGGCTCGCGGCGGTGCGGGCGGCGCGACCGCAGGTGCTCGTCGTCGCCGGGGGCCGCAACGACACCGCCACCTGCTCCGGGACGGTGCGGACCGCGGCGTCCCCGGACCAGCAGCGCCGCGGGATCCGCGCCTTCTACGCCGAGCTCGCCACCCTCGCCGACGAGATCGGGCTGCCGCGCACCCAGGTCTACGTCCTCGTGCCGTGGGGGACGAGCGAGGCCTTCAGCCGGACCCGGCTGGAGCGCGAGATCGAGGCGGCCGCCCGGATGCACGGGCTGACGTTCGTGCCCGTGCCGAACCTGGGCCGGACCGAGCTGCTCGACACGACGCACCCGAACGACGCCGGCGGTCGGCGTCTCGCCCAGGCGGTCGCGGAGGGGTCCACCATCACCGCGACGCTCACCGGACTGGCCGCGACGCCGCGCCCGGTGACCCGGCCGGTGTCGGTGCGCGCCAGCACGGCCTGCTCGGTCGCCGAGCAGGCCGACGCCCGCCCCGTCACCTGGGGCCGGGCCGGGGCCGCGGGGCTGGTGAACGCGCAGCTCGCGCGGGCCCGCCGGACGCCGCTGCGCGTCGGGCCCGGGTCGTGGCTGGACCAGGCCCTCCCGGCCGGCGCGTCGATCGTCGCCGAGCCTGCGGTGGGCGACGTCGCGTGGTGGCCGTCCGGCCCGCGGGCCGGCCTGGGCTCGGGCGAGCACGTCGCCGTCGTGCGCGGGCTGGGACGCGGCGGCCTGGACGTCCACGTCGTCGAGTCCGGCCCCACCCGCGTGTGCCGGCGCACGACCTACGGCCCGGCGTCGCTGCCGCGCGCGTACGTCCGCATGCGAGCGACGCGCGGCACGCCGCTCGGCCTCGTCACCGGCGTCCGGGCCGGACGTCGCTCGGTGAGCGTGACCGGGTGGGCCTACGACCCCGACGCGGCCACCGGACGCACCGGCGTGCGCGTGACCGTCCGCACGGGCGGCACGGTGCTGGCCCGCCGGGTGGTGGCCGGCCAGTACGAGCGGTTCGCCGTCAAGGCCACGGTGCCGGCCCGGACGGCCCGCGGCCTGCGTCCGGGCCGCAAGGTGCAGGTCGTCGTCGAGGCGATCAACGCGCCGGGCACGCACGGATCCAGGTCCGCGCGGCTCGGCACCCGGACGCTGCGCCTGGCACGCTGAGCGTCGTCCCGCTCAGGGGGTCGGGGCGGTCACGAAGTCGATGAGCTCCTCGACCCGGCCCAGCAGCGACGGCTCGAGGTCGGCGTAGCTGCGCACGGTGCCGAGGATGCGCTTCCAGGCGCGGGCGATGTCGGCCTGGTCGGCGTGCGGCCAGCCGAGCGCCTCGCAGATGCCGTGCTTCCACTCGGTGCCGCGGGGGATGACCGGCCACTTCTCGATGCCCAGCCGCTCGGGCCGCACGGCCTGCCACACGTCGACGTAGGGGTGGCCCACGACGAGCACGTGCGGCGTGCCGTTGACCTGGTCGGCGAGCCGCGACTCCTTCGAGCCGGGCACGAGGTGGTCGACGAGCACGCCGAGCCGGCGGCTCTTGGTCGGCTGGAAGTCGCGGACGATGGCCGGCAGGTCGTCGATGCCGCCCAGGTACTCCACCGCGACGCCCTCGACTCGCAGGTCGTCGCCCCAGATCTTCTCGACGAGCTCGGCGTCGTGGCGGCCCTCGACGTAGATGCGGCTGGGCAGGGCGACCCGGGCGCGGGCGTCCTTCACCGCGATCGACCCGGACGCGGTGCGTCCGCCGGTCTTCTGCACCACCACGGGCGCGTGCAGGGACACGGGCTTCCCGTCGAGCAGGAAGCCCGGGCCGAGCCGGAACGCGCGCTGCTTGAGGTGCCGGTCCTCCAGGACGACCAGGCCGTTCTCGACCTTGACGATCTCGCCGCAGAAGCCGCTGGTGGCGTCCTCGACGACGAGCCCGGCGTCGGCCGGGTGCTCGACGGTGCGCCCGCGCTTCGGCTTGCGCCAGTCGCCGGACAGGACGTCGTTGCCGTAGCGGTCAGCCATGGATCTTCCCGAGGAGTCGTTGGTGCAGGTCCTCGACGTCGGCCCGCGTCAGCGGACGTCCGTCGGGGGTGAGCAGGACGGTCTCGTCGGTGACGAGGCCGAGCGCGAGGTCGAGCGCCACCGGCCACGAGGCGGGCACGTGCTCGGGGACGACGGCCGGGGCCAGGTCGCCCAGCGCCACGCGCGGGGGAGCGGCGGGGTCGTCGGGCGCGGTGACGGTCATGACGAGCTCGCCGCCGACCGGACCGTCGCCCAGGTGGGCGACCTCGACGAACAGCGACCCCACGCCGGCGGCCCAGGCCGAGACCAGGGTGCCGCCGCGCGACTCGTGCTCGACGACGTGGCCGTCGAGCGTCACGCGGCGCGGCTCGTACTCCAGGCGCTGACCGGCGTCCTCGACCACGATGACGGGACCCTCGCTGCGCACCTCGCTAGACTGGCACTTGGCACTCGCGAGTGCCAGCAGACACGCCACCGACGCCCGGGAGGGGGAGCCAGCCTTGAGCGAGGACCGCAAGTGGGACGTCCTGCGGGCGATCGTCGAGGACTACGTCGCCACGCACGAGCCGGTCGGCTCGCGCGCCCTGGTCGAGCGCCACGCGCTCGGCGTCTCGTCGGCCACGATCCGCAACGACATGGCGCTGCTGGAGGAGGAGGGCTACATCCACCAGCCCCACACCAGCGCCGGCCGCGTGCCCACCGACAAGGGGTACCGGCTGTTCGTCGACCGGCTGGCCACGGTCAAGCCGCTGTCGCCGCCCGAGCGCCGCGCGATCGAGACCTTCCTGCGCGGCGCCGTCGACGTCGACGACGTCATGCAGCGCAGCGTCCGCGTCCTGGCCCAGCTGACCAACCAGGTCGCGATCGTCCAGTACCCGTCGCTGACCCGCTCGACCGTCCGCCACGTCGAGCTCGTCCCGCTGGACACCGCCCGCGTGCTGCTCGTCGTCATCACCAGCAGCGGACGCGTCGAGCAGCGGATCGTCGAGGTCGCCGAGGCGCCGTCGGAGACGCTGCTGTCGGACCTGCGCGGTCGCATCGTCACCGCCACGGTCGGCCGCCGGCTGCCCGAGGCGTCGCTGCAGCTGGCCGACCTGATCGAGACCTTCGAGCCGGCCGACCGGCCGATCGTCACCAGCATCGTCACCACGCTGTCCCAGGCGTTCGCGAGCGAGCGGGCCGACGAGCGCTTCGCCGTCGGCGGCGCCGCCAACCTGGCCCGATTCGGCCACGACTTCGACTCGGCCATCCGGCCGGTGCTCGAGGCGCTCGAGGAGCACGTCGTGCTGCTGCGCCTGCTGGGCGAGGCGACCGGCGGCGAGCTGCCGCGCGTCCGCATCGGCAGCGAGACGGGCCTGGAGGGCCTGTCGAGCAGCGCCGTCGTCTCCAGCCCCTACGGCAGCGCCGACGAGGCGCTCGCCACGCTCGGCACCCTCGGGCCGATGCGCATGGACTATCCCGGCACCATCGCCTCGGTGGGCGCCGTCGCTCGTTACGTCGGACGCTTGCTCGCCGACGGCTGACCCCCTGCCGGCCCGCCCGGCACACCCAGTGAGGACCCCATGGCACAGGACTACTACGACCTGCTCGGCGTGAGCCGCGACGCGTCGGACGCGGACATCAAGAAGGCGTACCGCAAGATGGCGCGCCAGTACCACCCCGACGTCAACGACAGCCCCGACGCGGCCGACACGTTCAAGGACATCGGCACCGCGTACGAGGTGCTGTCCGACCCGCAGAAGCGGGCGACGTACGACCGCGGCGGCAACCCCATGGGCGGCGGCGGGTTCGGCGGCGGGGGAGCCCAGGGCTTCAGCTTCGACGACATCATGGACGCCTTCTTCGGCGGCAACGGCGGCGGCGGACGCGGCCCGCGCCCGCGTCGTCAGCGCGGCCAGGACGCCCTGGTGCGGCTCACCGTCGACCTGGCTGACGCGGCCTTCGGCCTGACCCACGAGCTCAAGGTCGACACGGCCGTCACCTGCTCGGTGTGCGAGGGCCACGGCTCCGCCGACGGCCGCGAGCCGGTCACCTGCGGCACCTGCCACGGCCAGGGCGCCGTGCAGCACGTGCAGCGCTCGATGCTCGGCGACATCCGCACGTCCCGCCCGTGCCCGACCTGCCAGGGCTACGGCACCGTCATCCCCGACCCGTGCGCCGAGTGCGGCGGCGACGGCCGGGTTCGCTCGCGCCGCACGATCAGCGTGAAGATCCCCGCGGGCGTCGACCACGGCACCCGGGTCCAGCTGTCCGGCGAGGGCGAGGTCGGCCCCGGCGGCGGGCCGGCCGGCGACCTGTACGTCGAGCTCGCCGTGCGCCAGCACGAGTTCTTCACCCGCGAGCGCGACCACCTGTACTGCCAGGTGAGCGTCCCGATGACCGCCGCCGCGCTCGGCGCCCAGCTCGACATCCCGACGCTGGAGGCCGAGCTCGAGGAGCCCGGCGACGACGTCGAGACGTCCGTCGCGCTGGACGTCCCGCCCGGCACCCAGTCCGGCGAGACGGTGACGATCAAGGGCTTCGGCGTGCCGCGCCTGCGCGGCGGCGGCCGCGGCGACCTGCACGTGCAGGTCGTCGTCGAGACCCCCGAGAAGCTGGACGACGAGCAGCGCGAGCTGCTGGCCCGCCTGGCCGAGCTGCGCGGCGAGCAGCGTCCGGCCGGACGCATGGGCTCGGGACGCCACGGCGTCTTCGAGCGCCTGCGCGAGGCGTTCCGCTGACCGGTAGCCTGCGAGCGACGAGAGGAGCGTCCATGTCCGACGATTGCCTGTTCTGCAAGATCGTGAGCGGCGACGTGCCCGCCGAGGTCGTGGCCGAGAACGAGCACACGGTCGCCTTCCGCGACATCAGCCCGCAGGCCGCCTCGCACGTGCTCGTGGTGCCGCGCGAGCACCACCCCGACGTTGCGAGCCTGGCCGCGGCGCGTCCCGACGTCGCCGCCGCGCTGCTCGTCGACGTCGCCGAGGTGGCGCGGGCCGAGGGCAGCAGCAGCTTCCGGCTGGTGTTCAACACCGGCCCGGACGCCGGCCAGACGGTCTTCCACTGCCACGGCCACGTGCTGTCCGGCGAGCCGCTCGGCTGGCCGCCGCGCTGACGCCGGCCCGGAGACGTCGCGGCGCGACCGGCGCGCCCGTAGACTGGGGACGCCTATGACAGAACCACTGCCCCACACCTTCACCATCCCCGCGAGCGTCCCGACGGTCTCCCTGTTCGGGCCCGCGGACGAGTACCTGCGGGTGATCGAGTCCGAGGTCGACGCCGGCATCCACGCCCGCGGCAACACGATCACCGTGACCGGCACCCCGAGCGAGGCCGCGTTCCTCGAGCGCCTGCTGGACGAGCTGGTCGCCATCGTGCGCACCGGCCAGCCCTTGTCGCGCGAGTCGGTCCAGCGCAGCATCGCCATGCTGCGCACCGAGACCGAGGAGCGTCCGGCCGAGGTCCTGAGCCTGAACATCCTGTCCAACCGCGGACGCACGATCCGGCCCAAGACCCTCAACCAGAAGCGCTACGTCGACGCGATCGACAAGCACACCGTCGTCTTCGGCATCGGTCCGGCCGGCACCGGCAAGACGTACCTGGCCATGGCCAAGGCCGTCCAGGCGCTGCAGAGCAAGGACGTCAACCGGATCATCCTCACGCGTCCGGCCGTCGAGGCCGGCGAGCGCCTGGGCTACCTGCCCGGCACGCTGAGCGAGAAGATCGACCCGTACCTGCGACCGCTGTACGACGCGCTGCACGACATGGTCGACCCCGAGAGCATCCCCAAGCTGCTCACCAACGGCACCATCGAGGTCGCGCCGCTGGCGTACATGCGCGGGCGCACCCTCAACGACGCGTTCATCATCCTGGACGAGGCGCAGAACACCACCCAGGAGCAGATGAAGATGTTCCTGACCCGCCTGGGGTTCAACTCGCGGATGGTCGTCACCGGCGACGTCACGCAGGTCGACCTGCCCGGCGGCAGCCGCAGCGGCCTGCGCGTCGTCCAGGACGTCCTCGGCGACGTCAAGGACGTGCACTTCTCCTACCTCGACTCCCAGGACGTCGTCCGGCACCGCCTGGTCGGCAAGATCGTGGCCGCCTACGACGACTTCGAGGCAGGTGCCGGTGAACGTCGACGTACTCAATGAGTCCGGTGCCGACGCCGACGTCGTCGACCTGACGCGCCTGGCCCGGTTCGTGATGCGCCGCATGCGCCTGCACCCGGGCACGGAGATGACCGTCCGGCTCGTCGAGCCCGACACCATCGCGCTGCTCAACGAGCAGTGGATGGGCAAGAAGGGCCCGACCGACGTCCTGTCGTTCCCCATGGACGAGCTGAGCCCCGGGCGCGAGGACACCCGTCCCGAGGACAACGACGAGGGCTACCTCGGCGACATCGCCCTGTGCCCCCAGGTCGCGGCGCAGCAGGCGCCGGCCGCCGGGCACACCCCGCAGGACGAGATGGAGCTGCTGCTCGTCCACGGCGTGCTGCACCTGCTCGGCTACGACCACGTCGACCCCGAGGAGCACCGCGAGATGTTCGGCGTCCAGGGCCGGCTGCTGCTGGAGTGGCAGCGGGCCGCCGAGGGAGTGGACCCCGAGTGAACGTGCCGCTGCTCGTCGCCGCGGTCGCGCTCGCCGCGTTCGCGGGCCTGCTCGCCAGCGTCGACGCGGCGCTGTCGGCGTTCTCCAAGGCGCGGGCCGAGGAGCTCGACGACGAGGGACGTGGCGGGGCCAAGAACCTGCTGGTGATCCTCGACGACCCGGCACCCTTCATCAACACGATCCTGCTGCTGCGGGTGCTGGCCGAGACCGCCGCGGTGGTCATCGTGGCGCTGCTGGTCGGCGACGCGGTCGACGGGCTCTGGCAGCCGCTGCTCGTGGCCACCGGCATCATGGTGCTGGTCAGCTACGTGCTCATCGGCGTCGGCCCGCGCACCGTCGGACGACAGCACTCCGAGCGCATCGCGCTGGCGGCCGCCGCACCCGTCCGGGGCGTCCGCACGCTGCTCGGACCGCTGCCGCAGCTGCTCATCCTCATCGGCAACGCGCTCACGCCCGGCCGCGGCTTCAGCGAGGGCCCGTTCGCGTCCGAGGTCGAGGTGCGCGAGCTCGTCGACCTGGCGGCGGCCACGAGCGTCATCGAGTCGTCCGAGTCGCGCATGATCCACTCGGTCTTCGAGCTCGGCGACACGCTGGCCCGGGAGGTCATGGTGCCGCGCACGGACGTCGTGTTCATCGAGCGCACCAAGACGCTGCGCCAGGCGATGAGCCTGGCCCTGCGCAGCGGCTACTCGCGCATCCCGGTCGTCGACGACAGCCTCGACGACGTGGTGGGCATGGCGTACCTCAAGGACATCACCAAGCGCACGTTCGACAACCGCGACGCCGAGAGCACCGAAAGGGTCGACTCCGTGGCGCGTGAGTGCCTGTTCGTCCCCGACACCCAGCACGCCGACGAGCTGCTCAAGGAGATGCAGCTCAAGCGCACCCACGTGGCGATCGTGGTCGACGAGTACGGCGGCACCGCCGGCATGGTGACGATCGAGGACATCCTCGAGGAGATCGTCGGCGACATCACTGACGAGTACGACGTCGAGCCCGACGCCGTCGAGCACCTGGCCGACGGCTCGGTGCGGGTCAGCGCCCGCTACGAGGTCGACGACCTCGACGAGCTGTTCGAGGTCGAGATCGACGACGAGGACGTCGACTCGGTCGGTGGACTCATGGCCAAGCACCTGGGCAAGGTGCCGATCCCGGGCAGCGCGGTCGTCATCGACGGCCTCCGGTTCGTGGCCGAGGCACCCTCCGGACGCCGCAACCGCATCGGTCGCGTGCTCATCAGCAGGGCCGAGCCGGTCGAGCCGGACGAGGACTCGGTAGCGTTGGACCATGGAACTCGCCCCTGAGGACGCCAAGCTCGTCACGCTGGCCAAGGCCGCTCGTGCCCGCACCAGCACCATCGAGGGGGCCGCGGTGCGCGACCAGGACGGCCGCACCTACGTGGCGGTGAACGTCGACCTGCCCTCGCTGCAGCTCGACGCCCTGCCGCTCGCGGTCGCCATGGCCGCCTCGTCCGGCGCGAAGAGGCTCGAGGCCGCCGCGGTCGTGCGCGACTACGAGCCCGACGAGCCGGTCGACACCGACGTGGTCGCCGACCTCGGCGGCGAGGGCGTCCCGGTCTACGTGGCCGACGCCTCCGGCAGCCTCGTCGCGGAGCTGGCCTCGTGACCGGCTTCCGCTCGGGCTTCGCCTGCTTCGTCGGACGTCCCAACGCGGGCAAGTCCACGCTGACCAACGCGCTGGTGGGCGAGAAGATCGCCATCACGTCCTCGCGCCCGCAGACCACGCGCCACGTCATCCGCGGGCTGGTGCACCGCGAGGACGCTCAGCTCGTGCTCGTCGACACCCCCGGTCTGCACCGTCCGCGCAACGTCCTGGGCGAGCGGCTCAACGACCTCGTGCGCACGACGTGGGCCGAGGTCGACACGATCGCCATGTGCTTCCCGTCCGACCAGCGCGTCGGCCCCGGCGACAAGTACCTGGTCAAGGAGCTCGCCGCGCTCGGCCGCAAGAAGCCGGTGCTCGCGGTGGCGACGAAGACCGACCTCGTCTCGCCGAACCGGCTCGCCGAGCACCTGCAGGCCATCCAGCGCGCCGGCGAGGAGGCCGGCCTGCGCTGGCACGAGATCGTCCCGGTGTCGGCGGTGGCCGGCGAGCAGGTCGAGCTGCTGACCGACCTCCTCGTCGCCACGCTGCCCGAGGGCCCCGCGCTGTACCCCGAGGGCCAGCTCACCGACGAGCCGGAGGAGACGCTGGTCGCGGAGATCATCCGCGAGGCCGCGCTCGAGGGCGTGCGCGACGAGCTGCCGCACTCGCTGGCCGTCGTGGTCGACGAGATGGTGCCGCGTGAGGACCGCCCGGCCGACAAGCCGCTCGTCGACGTCCGGGTGGACGTCTACGTGGAGCGGGACAGCCAGAAGGGCATCATCATCGGCCACAAGGGCACCCGGCTCCGCGAGATCGGCGCCAGCTCGCGCGGCCAGATCGAGAAGCTGCTCGGCACCCCGGTCTTCCTCGACCTGCACGTCAAGGTCGCCAAGGAGTGGCAGCGCGACCCCAAGCAGCTCCGCAAGCTCGGCTTCTGAGGGTCTGTCGCTCCTCGGCCCTCGGTTTACCTGGTCTGCGTGGTAGACCGACGTCCGCCAGGTTTCCCGACGTCCGCCAGGGAAGCTTTCCTGGCCTTCGTCGGTCTACCTAGTCTACGTGGTAAACCGACAACCGGACCCCACCCAACGCGGGACGCCCCGGGCTCACCGACCACGGCACGTCTAGGACGTGCGGGCGAGCAGGTCGTCCAGGTGCGAGCGGAAGTTCGGGCATCGGGTGATGTCGTGCGCCTCGCAGTGCAGGGCGTGCAGGGTCATCTCGCGCGAGAGCGCCATCTCGGCCATGCGCCGGTCCAGCTCGGCGACGTGCTCCTCGAGCACGACGTGCCGGTCGCGCGCCTCCTGGTCGAGCAGCACCGCGATCTGCTCCAGGCTCATGCCGGCCGCCTTGCTGCGCACGATCACCGCGACCCGGACGACGTCGTCGTCGCCGTAGACGCGCCGGCCTCCGGCGTCACGGGCCGGGCGCAGCAGGCCGACGTCCTCCCAGTGGCGCAGGACGTGCGTGGCGAGGGCGAAGCGGGCGGCGAGGTCGCCGATCGAGAGAGTTGACTTCATGTCGACGTGAACATACACGCTCTTCCTGACAACGATTCTCAGGAAGGACCTCCCATGCGCGACGTCATCATCCTCGGCGGCGGACCCGCGGGCCTGCAGGCCGCGCTCACCCTCGGTCGGCTGCACCGCTCGGTGCTGCTGCTGGACGCCGGCCGGTACCGCAACGACCCGGCCGACCACATGCACAACTTCCTCGCCCAGGACGGCACCCCGCCGGCCGAGCTGCGCCACGCGGCTCGCGCCGACCTCGAGGCCTACGACACCGTCGAGGTGCGCGACGCCTCCGCCGACCAGGTGTCGGGCAGCACGGACGACTTCTCCGTGCGGCTCGCCGACGGCTCGGTCGAGCAGGCCCGCCGGATCGTGCTGGCCACCGGCCTGCGCGACGAGGTGCCGGACGTGCCCGGGCTGGCCGAGCTGTGGCACGAGGGCGACCTCGTGGCCCACTGCCCGTTCTGCCACGGGCACGAGATGGCCGGACGCGTCGTGGGCGTCCTCGGCGCCGAGCGAGCCGGCCACCTGGTCGCGATGATGGGCCCGGTCGCCGCGTCCCTGGTCGTGCTGGACGACGACGAGCCGGTCGACCCGGCGGTGGCCGCCTCGCTCGCCGAGCGTGGGGCGTCCCTCGTCGCCGGCAAGGTCGACCGGGTCGAGCGTTCCGCTGACGGCCTCGTCGCCGTCGTCGAGGGCGAGCCGGTGGCGCTCGGCGGCCTGTTCGTCGGCCCGACCAGCACCCAGGCCGCGCCGTTCGCCGCGCAGCTCGGCCTGACCACCCTGCCCTCCGGCGGCGTCGAGGTCGACCCGATGGGACGCACCAGCGCGGAGGGGGTCTTCGCCGCGGGCGACATGGCCCACGAGGCGACCCTGCCCATGGCGATGGCCGCCGTGCTCGTCGCCGCGGCGTCCGGGCTCAAGGCCGGCGCGGCCTGCGTCCAGAGCCTGCTCTGACCGGTGGCGGTGGTCCTGCGTCCACCCGGGACCGTCCGGTGGACGCAGGCTCACCGCCGGTCGGCTCCGGTGGACGCTGTCGCACCGCTCCGCGACGATGGGCGCCATGGATCCGGTGGACGCGCTCAAGGAAGTCGGCTTCTGGCTCGAGCGGGAGCGGGCCAAGACCTACCGGGTCGAGGCGTTCCGCAAGGCCGCCGCCGCGCTGGACGACCTCGGGCCCGACCAGGTCGTCGAGCGCGCGAGCGCCGGCACGCTGGGGAAGGTGAAGGGCCTGGGGCCGAAGACGCTCGCCGTCGTGGAGCAGGCGCTCGCCGGGGAGGTTCCCGACTACCTCGCCGACCTGCGGGAGCGAGGCGACGGGCCCCTGGCCGAGGGCGGGGCCGAGCTGCGGGCGCTGCTGCGCGGCGACCTGCACAGCCACTCGGACTGGTCCGACGGCGGGTCGCCGATCGCCGAGATGGCCCGCGTGGCCCGTGAGCGCGGTCGCGAGTACCAGGCGCTCACCGATCACTCGCCGCGGCTGACCGTCGCCAACGGGCTGAGCGCCGAACGGCTGGCGGAGCAGCTGGACGTGGTGGCCGAGCTCAACGACGGCTGGGACGACTTCACGCTGCTCACGGGCATCGAGGTCGACATCCTCGACGACGGCTCCCTCGACCAGACCCCGGCGATGCTCGACCGGCTCGACGTCGTCGTCGCCAGCGTCCACTCCAAGCTGCGCATGGACCACGACGCCATGACCCGGCGCATGGTGGGGGCCATCGCCAATCCGCGCACGAACGTCCTGGGCCACTGCACCGGCCGTCTTGTCGAGGGCAGTCGCGGCACCCGTCCGCAGTCGGCCTTCGACGCCGAGATCGTCTTCGAGGCGTGCGCGCAGCTCGACGTCGCGGTCGAGATCAACAGCCGTCCCGAGCGCCAGGACCCGCCCGACGACCTCATCGAGCTCGCGGTCGAGGCCGGCTGCCTGTTCTCGATCGACACCGACGCCCACGCGCCGGGTCAGCTGGACTTCCTCGACTACGGCGCCGAGCGCGCCGCCGCGCACGGCATCCCCGCCGAGCGCATCGTCACCACGTGGCCGAAGGACGAGCTGCTCGCCTGGACCCGGCGCAAGAAGGGCTAGCCGGCCACGAGCGCGGCCACCGTGCCGCCGAGCTCGTAGGCCCGCTCGCGGTGGTCGTCGTCCAGCTCGCCGAGCATGGTGAGCGGCTCCGCGGCCAGCCGCCAGCCCAGGCCGGTGGTGATCGCGACCATCGCCCGCTCCGCCCCGGACGTGTCGGTGCTGCCGTGGATGGCGTACCCGAAGGGACGTCCGGCGGTGGGCTCGCGCGCGGCGTCGTAGGTGGTGTCGAAGAAGTGCTTCAGGGCACCGGAGAGGTAGCCGAAGTTCGCCGGCGTCAGCAGCACGTAGCCGTCGGCGGCGAGGACGTCGTCGGCCGTCGCCTCGAGCGCCGGGCGCTCCACGACCTCGACACCCTCGATCGCGTCGTCGCCGGCACCGGCCAGCACCGCGTCGGTCAGCTCGCGCACGCGCGGCGTGGGGGAGTGGTGGACGACGAGCAGGCGGGCCATGGGGCCCACGCTAGCCCGCTCGTTCGCCGCGAGCGGGTTGTCACCGTGTGGTTAGGATTCGGCATGGCGGTGACGGAGCGCATCCTGGCCAACGTGTCCAGCGTGGTCGACGGCAAGCCCGAGGCGGTGGAGACCGCGCTGGTGGTGCTGGTCGCCGAGGGGCACCTGCTGCTCGAGGACGTGCCCGGCGTCGGCAAGACCGTCCTGGCCAAGTCGCTCGCCCGCTCGATCGGCTGCTCGGTGCGCCGCATCCAGTTCACGCCCGACCTCGTGCCCTCCGACGTCACCGGCGTCTCGGCCTTCAACCAGAGCGCGGGCGAGTTCGAGTTCAAGCCCGGCGCCGTGTTCACCAACATCCTCATCGGCGACGAGATCAACCGCGCCTCGCCCAAGACGCAGTCGGCGCTGCTCGAGGCGATGGAGGAGCGCCAGGTGACGGTCGACGGCACCACCCACCAGCTGGGCAGCCCGTTCTTCGTCGTCGCCACGCAGAACCCGGTCGACATGGAGGGCACCTACTCGCTGCCCGAGGCCCAGCGCGACCGGTTCATGGCGCAGATCTCGCTCGGCTACCCCGACGTCGACGCCGAGCTCGCGATGCTGCGCGACCGCGACGCGGCCAACCCGCTCGACGCGCTCGTCCCGGTCGCCACGGTCGAGGACGTCCACCGCATGATCGCCGAGGCCCGCGGGGTCTACCTGTCCGAGCCGGTGGAGCGCTACGTCGTCGACCTGGTGCGCGGCACCCGCGAGGACGCCGACCTGCGGCTCGGCGCCAGCCCGCGCGCCACCCTGCAGCTCGCCCGCGCGGCCAAGGCTCGGGCGTACGTCCAGGGCCGCGACTTCGTGCTGCCCGACGACGTCGACGCGCTCGCCGTGCCGGTGCTCGCCCACCGGCTGCAGGTGCGCCGCGGCGGGGCGACCGCCACCGAGGTCGTCGACCGCCTGGTCGCCGCCACGCCCGTCCCGTCCGGGGCCCGGCGGACCTCGTGATCCGGCAGCGGGTCCGTCGCCTGCGCGACGTGCTCGGCACCTACCGGCTGACCCGCCGCGGGCTCGGCTTCCTGGCCGCGGGGCTCGCCCTGCCCGTCGTGGGCGCCCGCGCCGACGTCGGTCCCTTCGTCCACGTGGGCGTCCTGCTCGTGGCGCTCGTCGTCTGCGCCGCCGTGCACGTCGCGGCCGGCCACGCCCGGGTCGCCGTGACCCGCTCGTTCCGTCCCGAGGTCGCCGACCCGGGCGAGCCGGTCGTGGTCACCCTGGCCGTGCGCAGCACCGCCGTCCTGCCCAGCCTCCACGTGCGCTGGACCGACCGGGTCGGCTCGTCGCTCGTGGCCGACGTGCACGGCGTCCTGGACGCGCTGGGCGGCTCGTCCCGTCAGGTGCAGGTCCGGTACGCGCTGCGCGGCACGCGGCGCGGTCGTCACGCCGTCGGTCCGCTCGCGCTCGAGGCGGGCGACCCGTTCGGCCTGGTCACCCGCCACCGCAGCACCACCCACGTCGACCACGTCGTCGTCCTGCCCCGGCGCCACGCGCTCGGCGACGACGACCGGGCCGGACGCGCCGAGAGCGGCGCCACGATGCCCGCCCCGCAGCACGTCGGCGTGGGGGAGGACGACGTCATCGCCCGGCCGTACGTGCCCGGCGACGAGGTGCGCCGGCTGCACTGGAAGGCCACCGCGCACCGCGGCCAGCTCATGGTGCGCCAGGAGGAGCAGCGCGTGAACCCGTCCGTCCTGGTCGTCCTGGACGCCTCGGCCTCCGCCCACGACGCCCAGCGCGACCGGCAGGGCTCCTGGGAGCACTCGCCCACGCTGGAGTGGGCGATCTCGGCGTGCGCGTCCCTGGTGGAGCACCTGGCCGGCAGCGGCTACGTCGTCCACGTCGAGAGCCCCGGCACGCCGGTGCAGCGGGTCGTCGGCGAGGGCCAGGACACCGTCCGCGACGTCCTCGTCGACCTGGCCCTGCTCGAGCCCGCCGACGACACCGCCCCGCTCACCGGCGCCGCCGGCGACGTCCCGGTCGTCGCGGTGCTCGGCCGGGTCGACGAGCGGTCGGCCCGCACCTGGGCCCGCCTGGCCGGACGCCGCTCGGTCGCGCTCGTCGCCCACGGGTCGCCGGCGGCGGCGGTCGGCGTCCTGCACGACCGGGGCTGGCGCTGCGTGCCGTACCGGTCCTCGGACGACCTGCGCACCCTGTGGCACGAGCACGTGGAGGCCGCCGGTGCTGCGCGCTGAGCGTCCGGCGCCGCGGTCGGCGTCCATCACCCCCTGGCTGCAGACCGCCCTGCTGCTCGTCGCCATCGCGGCCCTGCTCAGCGGCTTCCGCATGGTCGTCGAGGGCTGGGCCTGGTGGTGGACCTCGGTCTGCGTCGTCGCCGCCAGCCTGCTGGGGTCCGCGGTCGGCCGGGCCGTGCGCCTGCCGGGGATGGTCGTCGGCCTGGTCGTCTGGTTCGTCGTCCTGGTGGCGGTGTTCGCGCCGTCGACGACGCTGGCCGGCTTCGTGCCGACGCCCTCGAGCATCCCCGAGCTGCTGGACGTCGGGCGCCGGGCCGGACGCGTGGTCGTCGAGGAGGTGGCGCCGGTCGACCCGGTCGCCCCGATCTCGTTCGTCCTCGCCGCGGCCTTCGGGCTGCTCGCCGTCGTGCTGGACACCCTGCTGGTCTCGCTCACGTCCGCGGTGGGCGTCGGGGTCGTCATGGTCGCCATGTACGTCTGCCCGGCGCTCATCGTCGGCGACGAGCCGTCCATGACGATCTTCGTGCTCGTGGCCGTCGTCTGGCTGCTGCTCCTGCGGCTGGAGGACGTCGCCTCGGCCCGCGGGGCGCCGCTCGGCGTCCACCGTGTGCCGGCGACGGTCATCGGTGTGGGCGCGGTCGTGCTCAGCGTCGTGGTGCCCACCGCCCTGCCGCGCGTGGTCACCCTCGCGTCCGACTGGGGCGGGGCGCCGCCGGAGGTGTTCTCGCGCGGCATCAACCCGATGGTCGAGCTCGGCTCCAACCTGCGCCGCGGCGACACGGTGACCTCGCTGGAGTACTCCACGACGTCCGAGGACCCGCAGTACCTGCGCGTCGCGACGCTGCGCGAGTTCGACGGCTCGACCTGGGCGCCGTCGCGCCGGTCCGCGCGGTTCGGCGCCGTCGAGCTGCCGCGCGACGCCGACCCCGACGACGAGCCGGTGCGCACGTCCATCCGCATCCAGGAGCTCGACTCGTCCCGGCTGCCGCTCACGTACCCGGTCGAGACCGTCGAGGGCCTGGAGGGCAGCTGGAGCCTGGACGAGCAAGGACTCACGATGTCGTCGGCCAGCTCGACCACCGACGGCCAGACGTACACGGTGGAGTCGCGGCCGTCCACGCCCACCGAGGACGAGGTCCGCGACGCGGGCGACCCGTCGGGTCTGGGCGTGCGCCCCTACCTGAACCTGCCCGACCTGCCCGACGTCATCGAGTCGGAGGCGCGGCGCGTGACGGCCGGCGCCGGCACCGACTACGACAAGGCGCTCGCCCTGCAGTCGTACTTCCGCGACGGGTCGTTCGAGTACTCCGAGACGGCCCCGGTCGAGGAGGGCTACGACGGCAGCGGCGTCGACGTCATCGCCGAGTTCCTCGAGGCCAGGTCCGGCTACTGCGTCCACTTCGCCTCGTCGATGGCCGTGATGGCGCGCGACCTCGGCATCCCCTCGCGCGTGGTCGTCGGGTTCGCGCCGGGCGAGCGCATCGGCACGGACGACGACGACCGGGCGGTGTTCCGCAACACGTCCGACACGCTGCACGCCTGGCCCGAGCTGTACTTCGAGGACGTCGGCTGGATCGGCTTCGACCCCACGCCGGGCATCGGCTCGGCCACCGACCTGGCCGAGGACCAGGAGGCGGGGGAGACGACGGAGGACTCGGCGACGCCGGAGCCCACCACGCCCACCGAGACGCCGCAGGCCCGCCCCGACGAGGCCGACCAGTCGCCCCAGGCCCAGCGGCAGGACGAGCCGCAGACGTCGTTCGGCCCGCTGCTCGGCGCGTTGGTCGCGCTGCTCGTCGTCCTCGGGGTCCCCGCCGCCGTGCGCGAGGTGCGCCGCCGGTTGCGCCTGCGCGCCGCCGAGCACGCGGTCGCACCCGCCTGGGAGGAGCTGCTCGACACCGCGTACGACCTCGGCCTGCCGGCCCCGCCCGGAGCCACGCCGCGGGAGGAGGCGGCGACCCTCGCCGCCGCGCCGGGCAGCGACGCGGACGCGGTCGACCGGCTGCTGCGCGCCTACGAGCGCGAGCGGTTCGGGCCGCCCACGCAGGAGGCGGGTCCCGACGCCCGCGCCGACCTCGAGACCGCCCTCGCCGGCCTGCGCGCCGGCGCCGGGCGCGCGGGCCGCTGGCGGGCCGCCCTGCTCCCGCGCTCGCTGACCGGACGGCGAGACACCGCACCTCGGGTGTCCGACGACGACCGGCCCGGTGCGAGACTGGACGCATGACTTCGGGGGACGTCATCCGACCAGGCGTGCTGATCGGCGGCCGTGAGCGCCGCCGCATCGAGATCGTCGACTACGACCACCACTGGCCCGTGCGCTTCCGCGAGCACGCCGAGCGCATCCAGCGCGCCCTCGGACCTCGCGCCCGCCGCGTCGACCACATCGGCTCGACGAGCGTCCCCGGCCTCGCCGCCAAGCCGGTCGTGGACGTGCTGGTGCAGGTGCGCGACCCCGAGGACGAGTTCGCGTACGTCCCGCCGCTGCTGCGCGCGGGCTACGAGATGCGGGTCCGCGAGGAGGGCCACCGGATGCTGCGCACGCCCGAGCGCGACGTCCACCTCCACGTCTGCGAGGCCGGCAGCGACTGGGCCTACCGCCACCTCGTCTTCCGCGACTGGCTGCGGCTGGACGCCACCGACCGGCGGGCGTACGAGCAGCTCAAGCGCGACCTGGCGCAGCGTGAGTGGGCCGACATGAACGACTACGCGCAGGCCAAGACGGCGTTCGTCGCCGAGGCGACCTCGCGGGCCGAGGCCTGGGCGCTCGCCACCTTCTAGCTGCGCCCCGGCTCGCCCACGGTGGGCGCCGTGCACCTGGAGAACCTCGTCGTGGACGCCGCCGATCCCGCCCGGCTGGGCCGGTTCTGGGAGGCCGCGCTCGGCGGCGAGCGCCTGACCGACGGGGCCGACGGCTTCGAGACGCGGGTCGCCGTGCCCGGCGGCCCGGTGCTCGACGTCTGCTTCCAGCCCGTCGCCGGTACCCCGACGCCGTCGCCACGGCTGCACCTGGACCTGCGCGGGGGCCTCGAGCAGGAGGCGGTGGTCGAGCGCCTGCTCGCGCTCGGCGCACGGCACCTGGACGTCGGCCAGGGCGACGTGCCCTGGATCGTGCTGGCCGACCCCGAGGGCAACCCGTTCTGCGTCCTGGAGGAGCGGGCCGTGGACGCCGTGAGCGGGCCGGTGTCCGCGCTGCCGCTGGACTCGGCCGACCCCGACCGCGACGCCGCGTTCTGGGGATGGCTGACCGGCTGGGCCGACGTCCCGGGCCTCGCGCCGCGGACGCTGCAGCACCCGTCGGGCCTCGGGCCCCTGCTCGAGCTGTGCCCCGAGCGCGGGCCGAAGGGGCCGGCCAAGAACCGGCTGCACCTGGACGTCCGGCTCGACGCCGACGACGACCCCGACGAGGTCGCCGCCGGCATCGTCGCCCGCGGTGGCCGGGCGCTGGCCCCGCTCGCCGAGGGGCTCCCGTGGCGGCTGTTCGCCGACCCGTCGGGCAACGAGGTGTGCCTGCTGCCGGCTCCCGCCTAGGCGGTCGGGCTCATACGTCCGCGCGCGGCGCCGGCGGGGTGCCGTCGCCGAACGGGGAGCCGCCCAGCTCCTCGCGACCGTGCGGCGTCAGCCACACGAGCGGGTCGGGGCCCTTCGGGACGACCTGCGTCGGGTTGATGTCGGTCTGGACGACGTAGTAGTGCTGCTTGATCTGCTCGAAGTCGGTCTCGTCGCCGAACCCGGGGGTCTGGAACAGGTCGCGCGCGTACGCCCACAGCACCGGCATCTCGGTGAGCTTCTGCCGGTTGCACTTGAAGTGGCCGTGGTAGACCGCGTCGAACCGGGCCAGCGTCGTGAAGAGCCGGACGTCGGCCTCCGTGAGGTGGTCGCCCATCAGGTAGCGACGGGTCGAGAGCCGCTCCTCGAGCCAGTCCAGCGCCGTCCAGAGCCGGTCGTACGCCTCGTCGTACGCCTCCTGGGAGCCGGCGAAGCCGCAGCGGTACACGCCGTTGTTGACCTCGGTGAAGACGCGCTTCATCACGTCCTCCATCTCGTCGCGCGTGGCCTCGGGCCACAGGTCGGGCGCGCCGGGACGGTGGTGCTCGGTCCACTCGAAGAAGAAGTCGTGGGTGATCCACGGGAAGTCGTTGGTGACGACCTCGCCGGAGGCGACCTCGACCAGCGCGGGCACGGTGATGCCCTTGGGGTAGTCGGGGTAGCGGGCCAGGTAGGCGTCCTGCAGCCGCTCGATGCCCAGCACGGGATCGACGCCGCCGGGGTCGAGGTCGAACGTCCAGCTGCGCTTGTCGTGCGTGGGGCCGGGCGTGCCGAGGCTGATGACGTCCTCGAGGCCGAGCAGGCGGCGCACGATGATCGAGCGGTTCGCCCACGGGCAGGCGTACGCGGCGACGAGCCGGTAGCGGCCCGCCTCGACCGGCCAGGGCGGCGCGTCCGCGGGGGAGGGGTGGCCGGTGCCCGCGCGCCCGTCGACCGGCTCGCGCCCGCCGGCGGTGACGCGGTCCGGGATGTAGCTCATGTCGCGGTCGAACTGCGCCCCGGGCTTCACGTAGGAGCCGGACGTCGAGAGGTCGTCGGTCATGCTGCTAGCCTAGGTGGCGATGCGTTACGCGAACCTCCTCCTTCGCTGCCGCGCCGAGGCCCTCTAGGTCGGACTCCTCGGACGCGGGTTCTCGTCATGGCCGGCCGCCTGCCACTCACGTGGCGCCCCCTGACACCCAGCACGAGGAGCTCCCATGAAGAACAACGCCGTGTCTCCCCAGCAGCCGTCGCCGATGCCGTTCGGCCGCTACCACGCCTTCCCGCCGATCGACCTGCCCGACCGCACGTGGCCGGCCAAGCAGATCACCCACGCGCCGCGCTGGCTCTCCACCGACCTGCGTGACGGCAACCAGGCGCTGATCGACCCGATGACCCCGGCCCGCAAGCGGCGCATGTTCGACCTGCTGGTGCGCATGGGCTACAAGGAGATCGAGGTCGGCTTCCCGTCGGCGTCCGAGACCGACTTCGCCTTCGTCCGCTCGCTGATCGAGGAGGACGTCGTCCCCGACGACGTGACCATCTCGGTGCTGACCCAGGCCCGCGAGGACCTGATCGAGCGCACCACCCAGTCGCTGGCCGGGGCCCGCCGCGCGAACATCCACCTGTACAACGCCGTCGCCCCGCTGTTCCGCCGCGTGGTGTTCAACGCCTCGCGCGACGAGGTCAAGGCGATCGCCACGCACGGCACCGAGCTGGTCATGAAGCACGCCGAGCTGAACATGGCCGGCACCGACTTCGGCTACCAGTACAGCCCGGAGATCTTCTCCAGCGCCGAGCTGGAGTTCTCGCTGGAGGTCTGCGAGGCGGTCATGGACGTCTGGCAGCCCGAGTCCGGCCGCGAGATCGTCCTCAACCTGCCGGCCACGGTCGAGTCGGCCACGCCGAACGTCTACGCCGACCAGATCGAGTGGTTCAGCCGGAACGTCTCGCGCCGCGACGACGTGTGCATCTCGGTGCACCCGCACAACGACCGCGGCACCGCCGTCGCCGCGACCGAGCTGGCCGTCATGGCCGGCGCCGACCGCGTCGAGGGCTGCCTGTTCGGCCACGGCGAGCGCACCGGCAACGTCGACCTGGTGACGCTGGGCATGAACCTGTTCAGCCAGGGCATCGACCCGCAGGTCGACTTCGGCGACATCGACGAGGTGCGACGCACGGTCGAGTACTGCACCAACCTGCCCGTCCACCCGCGCCACCCCTACGCCGGCGACCTGGTCTACACCGCGTTCTCCGGCTCGCACCAGGACGCGATCAAGAAGGGCCTGGAGGACCTGGAGCGCCGTGCCGCCGAGCAGGGCGTCGACGTCTCCGAGATCGACTGGGAGGCGCCCTACCTGCCGATCGACCCGCACGACGTCGGCCGCACGTACGAGGCGGTCATCCGGGTCAACAGCCAGTCGGGCAAGGGCGGCGTCGCTTACATCCTCAAGGCCGAGCACCAGCTGGACCTGCCGCGCCGCCTGCAGATCGAGTTCAGCCGCGCCATCCAGACGATGAGCGAGGGCGAGGCTGGCGAGATCGACGCGGGCGAGATCTGGGGCGCGTTCCAGCGCGAGTACCTCGAGCGCGAGGATCCGTACTCGCTGCGCAGCTTCAGCTCGGTGACCCACGAGGACGGCCACGACGAGCAGGTCGTCGACCTGGTCGTGCGCGGCGAGGAGCGCTCGTTCAAGGGCGAGGGCAACGGCCCGGTCGCGGCGTTCGTCGACGGCATGCGCCAGGCGGGCTCGGAGATCCGTGTCCTGGACTACAGCGAGCACGCGCTGTCGGCCGGCGGCGACGCCCTCGCGGCCGCCTACGTCGAGTGCGAGATCGCCGGCGAGGTCGTGTGGGGCGTCGGCATCCACGCCAACATCGTCACCGCGTCGCTGCGCGCCGTCGTGTGCGCCGCCAACCGGGCCGAGGCGGAGACCATCCCGGCGAGCTGACTCCACGGGCGACGCGGCGGGGACGGTCAGGCGCGGACGGCCTCGAGCGCGTCCAGGTCCAGCGCGGCCCCCATCGGCACGTCGCCCAGGGCGTCCTCGTCCACGCCCAGGTCGCGGTAGCAGCCCCGCAGGGCGGCCACGACCGCGCCGCACGCCCCCGAGTACGACCCGAGCGCCGCCGGTGCGAGCCGAGGCGTGCAGTGGACGTGGTGCGCGACCGCGGCCTCGTAGGCGGGCAGGTGCGGCGCGAGCGAGGGAGCCAGGCGACCTCCGAGCACGAGCACGTCGGGCTCGGCGGCGACCGTGACCGCGGTGAGCGCGATGACGAGGGCGCCGTCGAACTGCGCCCGCATGGACGCGACGGCCGGCGCCGTGGACGTGAAGAGATCGGCGGGCGAGCTCAGCGCGAGACCGGCCTCGGCGGCGCGGCGCATGATTCCCGGACCCGTGACCATGTGCTCGAGCCGGGTGCCGAGCGGGCCGACCGGCAGCTGGCCGAACTCGCCGACCACGCCGTGCGGGCCCTGCACCAGGACGCCCTGCCGGGCGAGCGCACCGCCGAGCCCGGTGCCGAACGTGAGGATGGCGGCCGCGGCCGCGCCGCGGGCCGCGCCGAAGCTCTGCTCGCCGAGCAGGGCGAGGTCGGCGTCGTTCAGCACGTGCAGGTCGACCCCGAGACGTTCGCGCAGCACGCGGACGAACGCCGGGTCCTCGACCTGGGGCAGGTTGTTGGCGTTGGTGACGACCGGACCGTCGGACTGCACGGCGCCGGGCAGGCCCAGGGAGACGGCCAGCAGGGGAGCGGACCCCTCGGCGAGGGCGAGCACCAGCTCGGCCAGCCAGGCGGCCAGGTCCGGGGCGTCCAGGCCGGTGGCGGTGTCGAGCTCGCGCACCGCGACCGGCGTGGCGACGAGGTCGGCCGCGAGCAGGCGGGTGCTGGTGGCTCCGAGATCGACACCGACGACGACGCCGCGCGACGCGTCGAGGTCGAGCGTGACCGCCCGGCGTCCACGCGTGCCCGCGACGACCGCGGCGCCCTCCCGGACCACGCCCGCCTCGACGAGGTGGTCGACGGCGCGCGAGACGGTCGCCGCGGACATGCCGGTCTCGGCCGCGAGCCGGGTCCGCGTGCTCGGACGCGACCGGACGAGCTGGGTGAGCACGGCGCGGTCGGCGGGCGGACGCCGCGTCTCGGGGGACGATTTGGTTTCCACAGTGCCGGAAAAGTAGCAGACCTGCGCGGCGCTCGGTCCGACCTTCGCGCCCCTTCCGAACAAATCTGGGCAAATCCCTTGACTTTGATTGCACGATGAAAGAAAAATCTGGGCAAGCCTTCCCCCGAGGCCGCCACCATCGAGAAGGATCTGCCCATGAACGCTCTTCGCCACCGTCGGCGCCGCGCCCTCGTCGGGACGCTCGCCGCCGCAGCCCTCGTGCTCTCGGCGTGCGCCTCCGGCGACGACGACGAGACCTCCTCCTCCGGACCCGCCTCCGAGCCGAGCCTGGAGTTCGTCGGCCCGAACGGCGAGAAGCCCGAGGGCCTGGACGCCCTCACGCTCTCGGCGGACGAGACCGAGAAGGTCGAGGCCGGCCAGCACACCGCCGCCTTCGTCTGGCACACGTCCTCGGAGTTCGTCTCCGCGGTCGAGAAGGGCGCCACGGAGGAGTTCGAGAAGCTGGGCATCGACGTCGTCTCCAGCACCCAGGCCGACTTCGACGCGGCCACGCAGGCCAACAACGTCGAGAGCGTCATGGCGCTCGACCCCGACGTCGTCGTGACGATCGCGGTCGACGCGACCTCGGCCAAGAAGGCCTTCCAGCCGGTCGTCGACGCGGGCAAGACGCTCGTCATCATGACCACGCCGCCGGCCGACTACGAGGCGGGCAAGGACTTCGTCTCGATCGTCACCGAGTCCCTCACCGACGCCGGCCGGGCCAACGCCGAGATCCTCGGCGACGCGCTCGACGGCAAGGGCAAGGTCGGCTACCTGTTCCACGACGCCGACTTCTGGTTCACCAACCAGCGCGACGAGGCGTTCCTGGACTGGACGGCGTTCTCCTACCCCGACATCGAGGTGGTGGCCGAGGAGGGGTTCGCCGACGAGTCGCGCACCGAGGAGATCGCCACGGCGATGCTGACGCGCAACCCCGACATCGAGGGCATCTACGTCTCCTGGGCCACCGCCGCCCAGGGTGTCGTCTCGGCCCTGCGCAACGCCGGTCGCAGCGACGTCAAGGTCGTCACCAACGACCTGGACGCCACGCTGGCCACGGACATGGCCGACGAGGGCAACGTGGTGGGCATGGTCGGCAACGGGTCGCTGGACATCGGTCGCGGCCTCGCGACCGCCGCCGCCTACGACCTGCTCGGCAAGCAGGCGCCCGCCCTGGTCGCCTCGCCGCCGGTCAAGGTCACCCTCGACAACCTCACCGAGGCCTGGCAGGCCGACTACGGCACCGAGCCGCCGGCCGCCGCCACGAAGTAACCAGGCTTCGTGGACGCCGCCGATCCCCGCGGTCGGCGTCCACGGCCCCGGGAGCCACGCGCTCCCACCCGGACACCGTGGGCGGGGGAGTCTTCCCCGAGATCCTTCGCCCACGGTCTCCCTCCCGCTCCTCGGGCGGGACGCCGTCCCCCGAGCGTCCCGCCCGAGGCCACCACCTTCCCCGCCCAAGGAGCCCGTCGTGCCCCACGTCCAGACCGTGCTCGGTCCGGTGGACCCGCAGACGCTCGGCCGCGTCATGCCCCACGAGCACGTCTTCTCGCTGCAGCCGGGCGACTGGGGCGCCGACGCGGTCGACGCGGCCGTCGCCGCGCTCCTGCCGCTGCGCGACCTCGGCTTCGGCACGGTCGTCGACCTGAGCCCGTACGGCGTCGTCGGTCGTGACGCGGACGGCGCGAACGTCGAGGCGCTGCGGGAGGTCGCCCGCCGCACCGGCCTGCACGTCGTCGCCGGCACTGCCGTCTACCTCGAGAGCTTCTCGCCCGACTGGGCCCGGGAGGCTTCCGTCGAGGAGCTCGCCGACCGCTTCGTCGCGGACGCGACCACCGGCATCGGCGCGACCTCGGTGCGCGCCGGCGTGCTCGGCGAGCAGGCCACCGGGCTGGGCGAGATCACCGACCACGAGGAGAAGGCGTTCCGCGCCGTGCTCCGGGCCCAGCGACGCACCGGCCTGGCCCTGTTCACGCACACGACCCACGGCACGATGGCCCATGACCAGGTCGACCTCGCCCTGGAGGAGGGCGCCGACCTCGACCGGGTCGTCATCGGCCACCTGGACACCCAGCTCGAGGTCGAGCCGGCCTTGTCGCTCGCCGAGCGGGGCGTGCTGGTCGCCGTCGACACGATCGGCAAGCAGGAGTGGGACTTCTTCCTCGGTCCCGCCGACACCGAGCGTCCCGAGGGCGAGTTCGCCAAGCGCGCCTTCCACCGGTCGGACGACCGGCGGGCCGACCTGGTCGCCGCCCTCGTCGCCGCCGGCCACGTCGAGCGCGTGGTGCTCGCCCAGGACCTCACGGGAGCCGAGTGCTGGATGAACCCCACGACCCACGGGACGCTCGGCTACCGGTACCTCGCCGAGCAGTTCGTCCCGCGCCTCCTCGCCCGCGGCGTGGGCGAGGACGCGGTCGAGACGATGCTGGCCCGCACGCCGGCGCGCCTGCTGACGGTCGAGGATCGCTCGTGACCGGCGTCTTCGTCGGCGTCGACCTCGGGGGCACCAAGATCCGCGCCGCGCTCGGCGACGGGCACGGCTCCGTCGACGCGCAGGTGGAGCTGGCCACCCACGCGGCCGGCCAGGACCTGGTCGAGCAGCTCACGTCGGCGGTGGACGCGGTCGCGCGCCGGGCCGACGTCGCCGTCTCCGACGTGGAGGCGACGGCCGTCGCCGGTGCCGGGGTGCCCGACCACGAGCGTGACAGCCTGGCGCTCGCCCCCAACCTGACGCTGCCGGCGGACGGTCTCGCGGCCGCCCTCGGCTCGCGTCTGGGCCACGCGGTCGTGCTGGAGAACGACGTCAACGCTGCCGCCCTGGGTGAGCTGCACGCGGGCGTCGGCCGCGAGGTCGACTCCTTCGTCTTCGTGGCCGTCGGCACCGGCATCGGCATGGGGGTGGTGGCCGACCGCCGGCTCCTGCGCGGCGCGCGTGGGGGCGCCGGCGAGATCGGCTACCTGCCGCTGGGCCGCGACCCGCGCGACCCGGGTCACCGCGTCCGCGGTCCGCTCGAGGACGCGGTGTCGGGCCCGGCCATCGCGGCCGAGTACGCGCGGCGCACCGGCGACCGTCTGGCGACCCGCGAGGTCTTCGCCCGCCTCGCCACCGACGCCGACGCTCGCGACGCGGTGCGCGGGGCCGCCCGGCACCTGGCCGAGGCGCTCGTCGCCGTCCACGCCGTGGTCGACCCCGCCTGCCTGGTGCTGGGTGGTGGGGTCGGGTCGCGGCACGACCTGCTGGACCTCGTGCGTGCCGAGCTGACGCTGCTCGGCCACGACCTCGACCTGCGGCACAGCGCCGTCGCCGGCGACCCTGCGCTCGTCGGGGCGCTGCGGCTCGCCGCCCAGGCTCATCTCACGGAAGGAAGTCCGTCATGACCACGGCCCTCGACCGCCTCGGGACGCGTTGGCGCGACTACGTCGTCTACCTCGGCTTCGTGCTCGTCTTCGCCTACTTCGCCCTGACCCAGACCGAGTACTTCCTCACCACGACGAACCTCACCAACATCGTGGTGCAGGCCGCTCCGATCACCGTCATGGCCGTCGGCACGGTCTTCGTGCTGGCGACCGGCGAGATCGACCTGTCGATCGGCTCGACGGTCGCCGTCGCGGCCCTGGGCAGCGCGATGGTGCTCGAGTCCACCGAGGCCTGGTGGCTGGCGGCGCTCGCCGGGCTCGGCATCGGCGTCCTCATCGGCGCGGTGAACGGCTTCTTCATCACCGTGGTCCGGCTGCCGTCGTTCCTGGTCACCCTCGCGACGATGGGGCTGCTGGTGGGCGTGGCCCGCCAGATGACCGACCTGAAGTCGGTGCCGGTGGTCGACGACACGTTCGTGTGGCTGTTCGGCGGCGGCGACCTGCTCGGCGTGTCGATCATGGTCTGGTGGACGGTCGTCGTCGTGGCCGTCGGCTGGCACGTGCTGCGCCAGCGACGGTTCGGTGCCCATGTCCTGGCCGTCGGCAACGACGCCCGCGCCGCGGGCGTCAGCGGGGTCAAGGTCAACCGCGTGCGCATGGGCGTGTTCATGATCAGCGGCGCGGCCGCCGCGCTCGCCGGCGTCCTGTACAGCGGGCGCCTCCAGGGTGCTCGGTACACCCTGGGTGAGAGCGACATGATGTCCGTCCTCGCCGCGGTCATCGTGGGCGGCACCGCGCTGGCCGGCGGCAAGGCGGCCATGATCGGTGCCCTCGTCGGAAGCCTGCTCATGGCGATGATCAACAACGGCCTCATCCTGGCCGGCCTCAACGTCTCCCAGCAGATGATCGTGCGCGGCGTCATCATCCTCGTCGCCGTCTCGCTCTCGCTGCGCGCCAAGAAGACCGTCTAGGAGTCACCGTGTTCCTGCAGACCCTGCGCCGCCGCAACCCGGCACTGCTCGAGGCCGCCGCCGCGCTCCACCAGTCCGGCGAGGTGCCGGCCAACTCCACCGTCCTGGACCTGGACGCGATCGAGCGCAACGCTCGCACGCTCGCGTCGGAGGCGGCCCGGCTGGGGCTCCGTCCCTTCGCCATGACCAAGCAGATCGGCCGCAACCCCGACGCGTCCGAGGCCATTCGCCGCGGTGGCATCGACGCGGCCGTCGCCGTCGACCTGGAGTGCGGCATCGCGGCCGCCGCCGGCGGCCTGCGCACCGGCCACCTCGGGCACCTCGTCCAGGTGCCACGCTCGCGGGCCGACGAGGCCGCGGCCCTCACGCCGGACTTCTGGACGGTCTTCAGCCTGGAGAAGGCGCGGGAGGCCGGTGCCGCGGCCCGCCGCGCCGGACGTACGCAGCGGGTGCTCGCGCGCCTCTCCGCGCCGGGGGACCGCTTCTACCGGGGCCACGAGGGCGGGTTCGACGCCGCCGACGTGGTGCGCGTCGCCGACGAGCTCGACGCCATCGACGGAGTCGAGCTGGCCGGCGTGACCACCTTCCCGACGCTGCTGTTCGACCGCGAGTCCGGCGAGGTCCGTCCGACCCCGAACCTGGCCACCGTGGAGGCGGCCCGTCGCGCGCTGGAGGCGGCCGGACGCACCGACGTGGAGATGAACACGCCCGGCACCACCTCCTCGGCGGTGCTCGCGACCCTCGCCGCCGCGGGATCGACCCAGGTCGAGCCGGGGCACGGGCTGACCGGCACGACGCCGCTGCACGCGGTGCAGGACCTCGCCGAGGAACCGGCGCTGGTGTACGTGAGCGAGGTGTCCCACCTGCACGGCGGCGACGCCTTCGTGTTCGGCGGTGGCCTCTACGCCGATCCCGTGCTCGGACCGGTGCCCACGACGGTCCTGGTCGTGCCGCGGGGCGGTGGCCTGGCGGACGCCACCGAGATGACGATCGAGATGCCTGCTCCCGAGGCCATCGACTACTACGCGGTCATCGAGTCCCCACCGGTGACGGTGTCGCCGGGCGACACCGTGCTGTTCGGGTTCCGACCGCAGGTCTTCGTGAGCCGCAGCCTCACCGTGGGGCTGTCGGGCGTGGGGACCACACCCACTGCCCATCGCGCCTGGGCCGCCAACGGCGCCCCGGTGCTGACCGTCGACGACGCCCTGCGCGGGCTGGAGGGAGCACGATGACCACCGAGTCCGCCCTGGAGCTGCGGGGCATCCACAAGCAGTTCGGCGCCGTGACGGCGATCGAACGGTTCGACCTCGACGTCGCTCCGGGCGAGATCGTCGCACTCGTCGGCGACAACGGCGCCGGCAAGTCCACGCTCGTCAAGATCATCTCGGGTCTCTACCAGCCCACGGACGGGGAGATCCGGCTGAGCGGCGAGCCGGTCTCGTTCCGCGACGCCTCGGACGCTCGCGCGCACGGCGTCGAGGTCGTCTACCAGGACCTCGCGCTCGTCGACCAGCAGCCGGTGTACATGAACCTGTTCCTGGGCCGAGAGCTCACCAAGGGGCCGCTGCGGACGCTCGACCGAGCCCGCATGGCCCGGGAGACGCAGGACCTCGTCACCGAGCTGGACGTCCGGATCCCGTCGCCGCACGCCACGCTCAGCGACCTGTCCGGCGGCCAGCGACAGGGCATCGCGATCGCTCGCGCCACCCACTGGGCTCGTGGCCTCGTGCTCATGGACGAGCCGACCGCCGCCCTCGGCGTCGCCGAGACCGCGAAGGTCGAGGAGACGATCCTGCGGCTCAAGGCACGCGGCGCCGCGGTGCTGATCGTGTCGCACAACCTCGAGCAGGTCTTCCGCGTCGCCGACCGCGTGACGGTGCTGCGCCGAGGCACCCAGGTCGGCACCCGGCGCATCGACGAGGTGGCCAAGAACGACCTCGTCGCGATGATCACGGGCCTGGCGCAGTGACGGTCCCCGGCGCCCACATGCGGGCCGAGGTCGCCGAGCAGCCGGACGTCTGGCGGCGGCTCGTGCGCGACGCGCGCGGACCGCTCGACGAGGCGGCCGCGCTCGTCCGCTCGACCGACCCCGAGCTGCTGCACCTTGTCGCGCGCGGCTCCAGCGACCACGCCGCGCTGTACGGGCAGTACCTGGCGGCGGCTGAGCTGGGTGTCCCGGCCGTGCACTCCACGCCGAGCCTGGTGACGGTCTTCGAGCGGGGCTCCCGGTTCCCCCGGACGATCCAGGTGGCGCTCTCCCAGTCCGGGGCGTCGCCCGATCTCGTGGCGACCGCCCGCGCCGCACGGGAGACCGGGGTCCGCGCGATTTCGATCACCAACACCCCGGACAGCCCGCTGGCGGTCGAGGCGGACGTGCACGTGTCGCTCGACGCGGGGGACGAGCTGTCGGTCGCCGCGACGAAGAGCTACACCGCCGAGCTGCTGGCCCTCTACCTGCTCGTCGGTCGCGTGGCCGGACGCTCGTGGGACGACCTGGAGGCAGCGGTCGGCCGGCTCGCGGAGGTGGGCGACGTCCTCGTCGAGGTCGCGTCGTCGTGGGCGGCGTCCGCCGCGCCGACGCTCGCCGGCGAGGACCGAGCGCTCCTGGTCGGACGCGGGTTCTCGATGGCCTCGGCGAAGGAGGGCGCGCTCAAGCTCATCGAGACCTCCGGGCTCGCGGCCTCCGGCTGGAGCTCGGCCGACGCCCGGCACGGTCCGGTGGGCCAGGTGCAGGACGGCACGCCGGTCGTCGGGCTCGGTCTCGGCACGCCCGGCGGCGGCTCCACGCGCGAGCTGCTCGACCACGTCCGCATCCTGGGCGCGCGCACGCTGGCCGTCGGCGGTCGCACCGACCACGAGGACGTGCCGGTGCCCGGTCTCGACGGGCTGGAGGACGCGCTCGTGCCGGTCGCCGAGATCGTCCCGGTCCAGGCGCTCGCGCTGGAGCTCAGCCTGAGCCGTCACCGCGACCCGGACCGCCCCGAGGGCCTGTCCAAGGTGACCCGGACCCGCTGAGGAGCCGCTGCGCGACGCGGCCCCCACGACGAGCGTCGTGGGGGCCGCGTCGCGTCCGGGACGTCCTACGCCGTCGGCGTGGCCGCGGTGAGGTCCTTGGGCCACCACGCCGGGAGCAGGCTCACGTAGACCCGCATGAAGTCGTCGACCTTCGGCGCGGGGGAGTCCAGCCACCCCTCGATGACGCCGACCGTGCCGTCGGCGATGAAGCGCGCGGCCGCGTCGGCGACGACGTCGTCGGGCACGCCCGGCACCGGCACGCGGACGTCCACACGGGCGAGCTCGCTGAGCATCCGGCTCGTCTCCAGGAAGTGGCCGCTGAGCATCGCGTGCAGGCTGGCCGCCCCGCTGCCGGCGCCGAGCCCGCGACGGTAGATGTCGGCGTGCCGCTCGACGTGGTCGAGCACCGCCTGCGTCGTGCGGGTGACCGCCTGGGCCACGTCGGTCGTCGTGTCGGCCAGCAGCTCGTCGCGCAGCGCGTCCAGCTCGCCCACGAGCGCCTGCTGGAGCAGCGCGACGGGGGAGGCGGCGTGCTCGTAGAACGTCGACCGGTGCACGCCGGCCGCCGCGGCGACCTGCGTGACCGACAGCTCGTCCACCGGCCGCGCGTCCGCCAGCTCCAGCACCGTCGTGTGCAGCCGCTCGCGGGTGCGCCGCTGTCGTGCGTCCATGACCCCACCTCCGCGCGGAATGATTCCGCACCGGAGTAGGTTGGGGAAAGTAACCGACAGTTGTCGGATACGTGGATCAGGGCGCCGCCCGTCGCGACGCCAGAAGGAGGAACCCCATGGCTACGTACGACGTGGCGGACCGCTCGGCGATCGTGACCGGCGCGGGATCGGGCATCGGGCGCGCGGTCGCCACCCTGCTCGCGCAGAACGGAGCGGCCGTCCTGGTCGCCGACATCTCCCAGGACGCGGCCGACGCCGTCGTCGAGGAGATCACCACCGCGGGCGGGACGGCTCGCGCGTTCGTCGGCGACGTGGCCGCCGACGGCGTCGCCGAGGCGATGGTCGCCGCGGCCGAGGAGCTCGCGCCGCTGCGCGTCGCGGTGAACAACGCCGGCATCGGCGGCCCAGCCGAGACGGTCGGCGACTACCCGCAGGACGCCTGGCGCAAGGTGATCGAGGTCAACCTCAACGCCGTCTTCTACGGCGTCCGTGCGCAGGCCCCCGCGATGGCCGCGAACGGCGGCGGCGCGATCGTCAACATGGCGTCGGTGCTCGGCTCGGTCGGCATCCCCGGCTCGTCGGCCTACGTCACGGCCAAGCACGGCCTGCTCGGCCTGACCAAGAACGCCGCGCTGGAGTACGGCACGCAGCAGGTCCGCGTCACCGCGGTGGGCCCGGGCTTCATCGCCACCCCGCTGCTCGAGGCCAACCTCGACGCCGCCGCCCAGCAGGCGCTCGCCGACAAGCACGCGGCCGGCCGGCTGGGCACGTCCGACGAGGTCGCGAACCTCGTGGCCTTCCTGGTGTCGGACGCCGCGACGTTCGTGACCGGCAGCTACCACCTCGTGGACGGTGGCTACGCCGCGCAGTGACCACGACGTGACGAGGCCCCGCCGGAGATGCTCCGGCGGGGCCTCGTGCGTCGATCAGGCGGTCGCGGTCTCGCGGGTGCGGCGCTGCTCCACCACGAGAGCGACGAGCGCCAGCAGCGACAGGGCGGCCACGCCGAGGCCGAACGACTCGGCCGCGGCCTCCAGCCCCCACTCCTGGGCCGCGACGCCCGCGCCGATGACGGGCAGCGAGATCGCCACGTACCCGACGATGAAGAACGCCGAGCTGACGCCGGCGCGCTGGTGCGGCTGCACCCGCTCGAGCAGCGACGCCAGGCCCTTGCCGAAGCTCAGGCCCTGGCCGGGGCCGATGAACAGGGCGGACGCCAGCAGGACGGCGTAGGACTCCGTCCAGAGGCCGGCCACCAGCACGAGCGAGCCCAGCGCGAGCAGCGCGCACCCCAGGGTCACGCCGGTCGTGGTGGAGACGCCGCGCAGCACGACCTGGGCGACGACCGACACCAGGAGCGCCAGGACGATGACCGAGTCCTGCACGAGGGCCGACGGGTCGTCCAGCACCTCAGCGACGAGGCGCGGGGAGACGGCGGTCAGCAGGCCGGTCACGGCGAAGCCGGCGAATCCCGCGATGCCGGCGGCGACGAAGGCCTGCCGGATGCTCGCCGGGACCTCCGGCTTCTGCAGGCTGAGCCGGGCGCCGGGGACCCGCTCGACCGTCTCGGGCACGCCGCAGACGAGCACCACCGCGACGAGCGTGAGCACGGCGTGGACGACGAACGTGAGGTGCAGCGTCCAGGGACCGAGGTCGACGAGCAGGCCGGCGAGCAGCGGACCGAGGCCGAGTCCGCCGATGTTGGCGGCGGTCGCGGCGACCGGCGCCCAGGCGCGGCGCCGCTCCGGCGCGGCCTCGACGACCGCGGCCGTGGCGGTGCCGACGAACACGCCGGCCGAGATGCCCGACAGCACCCGCCCCAGGAGCAGGATCCACGTCGCGTCCGCGACCAGGAAGACCAGGTCGCTGGCCAGCGCGAAGGCCAGGCCGCCCAGCAGCAGCGGGCGGCGCCCCACGGCGTCCGACCAGCGGCCGGTGACGAGCAGCGCCGCCAGGACGCCCATCGCGTACACCGCGAAGATCACCGTCGACGTGCTCAGCGAGAAGCCCAGCTCGGCCTGGTAGTGCGTGTAGAGCGGGGTCGGCATCGTCGTGCCGATCATGGTGACGGTGAAGGCGAGCACGAGGGCCCACAGGGCCCGCTCGCCGCGCAGGAAGGTCACGGGCGCAAGCCTGCCACCGGGCCCCACGGACCGGGACGTCGGCTCGGGACGACACGAGAAGTTAACCGGCAGGTGCTGTACCGGCCGGACGGTACAGCGGTACGCTGCCTGTGACGCACGTCACCTCGTGCGTCGATCGCCCGCGCGCCGCGAACCGGCACGCCGACGGACAGGAGCGTCCATGTCGCGCATCATCAACCAGGTCGCCGTGCTCGGCCTGGGCAAGGTCGGCGAGCTCGTCGCCACCCTCCTCACCGAGTCCGGGTTCAAGGTCGTCGGCCTCGACGCCGCCCGCCGCGAGTGCCCCGGCCTCGAGGTGCACCAGCTGGACGCGTCCGACCGGGGCGCCCTGCGCGAGGCGCTGCGCGGCGTCGACGCGGTCGTCTCGTGCCTGCCCTTCCACGCCAACATCCCGGTCGCCGAGACCGCCCACGAGCTCGGGGTGCACTACTTCGACCTCACCGAGGACGTCCCCACCACCGACCGCATCATCCAGCTCGCCGCGCAGGACGCCCGCGGGCTCATGGCGCCGCAGTGCGGCCTGGCGCCCGGCCTGGTCGGCATCGTCGCCGCGTCCCTGGCCGAGCAGTTCGACTCGCTGCGCTCGATGGAGCTCAAGGTCGGCGCGCTGCCGCAGAACCCCACGGGCCTGCTCGGCTACGCGTTCACGTGGTCGGCCGAGGGCGTCGTCAACGAGTACCTCAACGACTGCGAGGTCGTCCGCGGCGGACGCCGGCAGCTCGTCCCGGCCATGAGCGACGACGAGCGCGTCGTGCTCGGCGGCCTCGAGCTGGAGGCGTCGCTGACGTCCGGCGGCCTGGGCACGATGTGCCGCACCTACGAGGGCCGCGTCGACCGGCTCGACTACAAGACGATGCGCTACCCGGGTCACTTCGCCCAGATGCGGTTCCTGTTCGACGAGCTCGGCCTGCGCACCGACCGCGAGCTCGCCGGACGCATCCTGCAGGACGCCAAGCCGCCGGTCGACGACGACGTCGTGCACGTCCACGTCGCCGTGGAGGGCGTGCGCGACGGACGTCCGGCCCGCGCCAACCACGTCCGCAGCTACCTGCCGATCGAGATCGCCGGACGCACCTGGCGCGCCATCTCCTGGACGACCGCCGCGTCGTGCGTCGCGGTCGTCGAGCTGGTCGCCGACGGGGTGCTGCCGGCGTCTGGTTTCCTGAGGCAGGAGGACGTCGCGCTGGCCGACCTGCACGCCACCAAGGCCGGCGCGCTGCTCGCCCGACCCACCCAGACCGGAAGGCCCGCATGACCACCTCGCTGGACGCCCTGACCACCGACCTGCTCGCGCGCCTGGGCGTCGGTGACCCGTTCGACGCCGACGGCACGCTCGTCGCCCGCACCCCGGTCGACGGCAGCGAGCTCGGCCGCCTGGTGGAGCACACCGCCCAGGACGTCGCCGACGTCGTCGGCCGCTCGCACGCCACGTTCCTGCAGTGGCGCAGCGTGCCCGCCCCCGTCCGCGGCCAGGTGGTGCGCGAGATGGGCGAGCTGCTGCGCGAGCACAAGGAGGACCTGGGCCGGCTCGTGTCGATCGAGGCGGGCAAGATCCTGTCCGAGGGCCTCGGCGAGGTGCAGGAGATGATCGACGTCTGCGACCTGGCCGTCGGCCTCTCGCGCCAGCTGCACGGCCTCACGATTGCCTCCGAGCGTCCGGGCCACCGGATGATGGAGCAGTGGCACCCGCTGGGCGTCGTCGGCGTCATCTCGGCCTTCAACTTCCCGGTGGCCGTCTGGTCCTGGAACTCCGCGCTGGCGCTCGTCTGCGGCGACCCGGTGGTCTGGAAGCCGTCGGAGAAGACCGTCCTGACCGCGCTGGCCTGCCAGGCCATCGCCGCCGAGGCCGGTCGCCGCGCCGGCGCGCCCGAGGGTCTGGTCGAGGTGCTCGTCGGCGGGCGTGAGGTGGGCGAGGCGCTCGCGGACGACCCGCGCGTCCCGCTGGTCTCGGCCACCGGTTCGACCCGCATGGGCAAGCAGATCGCCCCGCGCGTCGCCGCCCGCCTGGGCCGCTCGCTGCTCGAGCTCGGCGGCAACAACGCCGCCGTCGTCGCGCCGAGCGCCGACCTCGACCTGGCCGTGCGCGGCATCGTGTTCTCGGCCGTCGGCACGGCCGGGCAGCGCTGCACGTCGCTGCGCCGGCTCATCGTCCACGAGTCGGTCCGCGCCGAGCTCGTCGAGCGGCTCGCCAAGGCCTACGGCACGCTCGCGATCGGCTCGCCGCTGGAGGACCGGACGCTCGTCGGCCCGCTCATCGACGCGTCCGCCCGCGAGGCGTTCGAGGCTGCGATCGCCCAGGCCCAGGCCGACGGCGGCACGCTCGTGACCGGCGGCGGCGTCGCCCCGGTCAAGGGCGGCGGCCAGTACGTCGAGCCGGCCATCCTCGACATGCCGGCGCAGACTGACGTCGTCCGCACCGAGACGTTCGCGCCGATCCTGTACGTCCTGGGCTACGAGACGCTCGACGAGGCGATCGCGCTGCACAACGACGTGGCGCAGGGCCTGTCGTCGGCGATCTTCACCCTGGACGTCCGCGAGGCCGAGACGTTCGTGTCGGCCGTCGGCTCGGACTGCGGCATCGCCAACGTCAACATCGGCACGTCCGGCGCGGAGATCGGCGGTGCGTTCGGCGGCGAGAAGGAGACCGGTGGCGGCCGCGAGTCCGGCTCGGACTCCTGGCGCGCCTACATGCGCCGCGCGACGAACACGATCAACTACTCCACCGAGCTGCCGCTGTCCCAGGGGGTCGAGTTCGTGTGAGCCCCGCGGTCACGTCGACGACGCTGAGGGCGCGGTTCGCCGCCGCGCTCTCGGCGCTCTACGGCACCGAGGTGCCGGCCTACACGACCCTCGTCGAGGTGTCCGAGGAGGTGAACGCCGAGGTGCTGGAGCGCCTCGGCGACGCCGCCGAGCGGCTCGGCACGATCGACCGGGTCACCGCCGAGCGGCACGGCGCCATCCGGGTCGGCACGCCCGAGGAGCTCGCGCAGGTCGCGCGCGTCTTCGGGGCCTGCGGCATGCACCCGGTCGGCTTCTACGACCTGCGCGAGGCGACGCCGCCCATCCCGGTGGTCTCGACGGCGTTCCGCCCGGTCGACCGTGCCGAGCTGGCCGCCAACCCGTTCCGCGTCTTCACCTCGCTGCTCGTCGTGGACGACCGCCGCTTCTTCGACGAGTCGCTGGAGGCCGAGCTGCGCGCGTTCCTGGGCGCGCGCCGGCTGTTCCCCGACGAGCTCCTGGCGCTGGCCGACGTCGCCGAGCGCGACGGCGGGCTGTCCGATGCCGACGCCGACCGCTTCCTGGAGCTGGCCACCGCGGCGTTCGCGCTCTCGCCCGAGCCGGTCGACCGGGCCTGGTACCAGCGCCTGGAGGACGTCTCGAGCGTCGCGGCCGACATCGGCGGCGTCACCACGACCCACATCAACCACCTGACGCCGCGGGTGCTCGACATCGACGCCCTGTACGAGCGCATGCAGCAGCGCGGCATCGAGATGATCGACCGCATCCAGGGTCCGCCGCGCACCGACAAGCCGGACGTCCTGCTGCGCCAGACGTCGTTCCGGGCCCTGGCCGAGCCGCGGCGCTTCCGCGAGCCGGACGGCTCGGTCGTCGAGGGGCACCTGCGCGTGCGCTTCGGCGAGGTCGAGGCCCGCGGCGTCGCGCTGACGCCGGAGGGCCGCGCGCTCTACGACGGGCGGGGGATCGACGCCTTCCCGCAGACGGAGGCCGAGCTGGACGCCGCCAACCTCGCCTACTACGTGCGCGACGAGCGTGGCGAGCTGCAGCCGATCGTCTACGAGGACTTCCTGCCGAAGTCCGCCGCGGGCATCTTCGCCTCCAACCTCACGAGCGAGGGCCGGGCCGACGCCACGCGCCGGGCGGCCGCCCGCGACGCCGCGTGGATGCAGGACGTCCTCGGGCGCGAGCTGCGCGACCCGTACGCGCTGTACGAGGCCGAGCGCGCCGCGTCCCGCTGAGGAAAGGGCCCCGGACGCAGGTGACCCCGGCGAGGGTGGAGCCTCCCGGGGTCGTGGCCGCGCACCCGGCGAGAGGTGGCGACCCCCTGAGCGTAGGCCCGAGGGGGACGTTCATCCAAGTCGGCGCCGTCTCGACGCGGGCGGGCAGGCCCGGCGTGGGGGAGAGGCCGGTGTCGGCGCCGGGTGGCACGATGGTGCGGTGAGCCTCTACCGCGACCAGGCCGTCGTCCTGCGCACGCACAAGCTCGGTGAGGCCGACCGCATCATCACGCTGCTGGCCCGCGAGCGCGGGCTCGTCCGCGCCGTCGCCAAGGGCGTGCGCAAGACGTCCTCGCGCTGGGGCGCCCGGCTCGAGCCGTTCATGCACGTCGACCTGCAGCTGGCCGAGGGGCGCAGCCTCGACACGATCACCCAGGCGGTCACGCTGTCGGCGTTCGCCAAGGACCTCGGCGCCGACTACCCGAGCTACACCGCCGGCTCGGCCATGCTCGAGACCGCCGAGCGGCTCGTCGACGGCGACGGCGAGCCCGCCGTGCAGCAGTACCAGCTGCTCGTCGGGGCGCTCAACGCCCTGGCCATGCGCCGGCACAGCCCGGGGCTCATCCTCGACTCCTACCAGCTGCGCGCCCTGTCGGTCGCCGGCTACGCCCCGACCTTCGCCGCCTGCGCGCTGTGCGGGCTCGAGGGACCGCACCGCAACTTCCATGTCCCGTCCGGCGGCACCCTGTGCGACCGCTGCCGCGTCCCCGGCTCGTCCACGCCCGCCGCCGCCACCGTCGAGCTGCTCGGTGCGCTGCTGGCCGGCGACTGGCCGGTCGCCGACACCTCCGACGACCGGTCCCGGCGCGACGCCAGCGGCCTGGTCTCGGCCTACCTGTCCTGGCACCTCGAGCGCGGCCTCCGCTCGCTGGCGCACGTCGATCGCTGAGGCCCCACCGATGACCTACCGCGCGCCCACCCCGCACCCGAGCGGGGCCACCGCCCCGAGCCTGCCGGCCGAGCTCGTCCCCGCCCACGTGGCGATCGTCATGGACGGCAACGGCCGCTGGGCGAAGGCCCGCGGCCTGCCCCGCACCGCCGGCCACGAGCGCGGCGAGGCGGCGCTGTTCGACGTCGTCGAGGGCGCGGTCGAGATCGGCGTGAAGGCGGTCAGCGCCTACGCCTTCTCCACCGAGAACTGGAAGCGCTCGCCCGAGGAGGTGCGCTTCCTCATGGGCTTCAACCGCGACGTCATCCGTCGCCGGCGCGACGAGATGCACGCCCTCGGCGTCCGCGTGCGCTGGGCCGGCCGCCGCCCACGGCTGTGGCGCTCGGTCATCCGCGAGCTCGAGATCGCCGAGGAGCTGACGAAGCACAACACGCGCTGCACCCTCACCATGTGCGTCAACTACGGCGGACGCGCCGAGATCGCCGACGCCGCGGCCGCGTTGGCCCGCGACGTGAAGGCGGGCCGGCTCGACCCCGAGAAGGTCACCGAGAAGGTCTTCGCCCGCTACCTCGACGAGCCGGACATGCCCGACGTCGACCTGTTCTGGCGCACGTCCGGCGAGCAGCGCACCAGCAACTTCCTGCCGTGGCAGGCGGTCTACGCCGAGATGGTGTTCAGCGACATCGCCTGGCCCGACGTCGACCGGCTCGCGCTGTGGGCCGCGGTCGAGGAGTACGCGCGCCGCAACCGCCGCTACGGCAGCGCCTGAGCCTGCCGTCGTCGGTCCCCGGACAGAGTCGAGCCCGCCCGGGGTGCCGGACGGGCTCGGTCTCCCTGCCTGGGGGGTCAGGGCTTGAGGACGACCTTCACGTGGCCGTCGGCCTTCTTCTGGAACCGGTCGTACGCCATGGGCGCCTGGTCCAGGGGCAGGTGGTGGGTGGCGAAGCCGTCGACGCCCAGCGGGTCGTCGTCGGTGAGCAGCGGCAGGATGTCGTCCGCCCAGCGCTTCACGTTCGCCTGGCCCATGCGCAGCTGGATCTGCTTGTCGAACATGCGCATCATCGGCATCGGGTCGGCCATGCCGCCGTAGACGCCCGACAGCGACACGGTGCCGCCGCGGCGCACGAGGTCGATCGCGGTGTACAGCGCGCCGAGCCGGTCGATGCCGGCGGTCTTCATCATCGGCGCCGAGATCGCCGACGGCAGCAGGCCGGTCATCTTCTGCATCACCTTGGCGACGGGGGAGCCGTGGGCCTCCAGGCCGACCGCGTCCACCACCGAGTCCGGGCCGCGTCCGTCGGTGAGGCTCAGCACGACGTCGCGCAGGTCGTCGCCGTGCTCGCGCAGGTCGATGACGTGGACGCCGCGGGCGCGGGCGCGCTCGAGCCGCTCGGGCACCAGGTCGATCGCGATGACCTTCTCGACGCCGCGCTGGTGGGCGACGCGCGTGGCCATGTCTCCGATCGGGCCGAGGCCCAGGACGAGCAGCGTGCCGCCGTCCGGCACGTCGGCGTACTCGACGGCCTGCCACGCCGTCGGCAGCACGTCCGACAGGTACAGGAAGCGGTCGTCGTCGGGGCCCTCGGGGACCTTGATGTGGGTGAACTGGGCCTGCGGGACGCGCAGGTACTCGGCCTGGCCGCCGGGCACCGAGCCGTACAGCTCGGAGTAGCCGAAGATGGCGGCGCCGGTGCCCTGCTCGCGCACCTGCGTGGTGTCGCACTGGGTCATGAGGCCCTGTCCGCACGGCACGCACGAGCCGCACGAGATCTGGAACGGGATGACGACGCGGTCGCCGACCTTGAGGTCGCCGACGCTCGAGCCGACCTCCTCGACGACGCCCATGGGCTCGTGGCCCAGCACGTCGCCGGGCTTCATGAACGGGCCGAGCGGCTCGTACAGGTGCAGGTCGGAGCCGCAGATCGCCGTGGACGTGATCTTGATGATCGCGTCGGTCGGCTGCTCGATGCGGGGGTCGGGCACCTCCTCGACCGAGACGTTGCGCGTGCCCTGCCAGGTGACTGCCTTCATGTAGGTCGCTCTCCCTCTTCGCGGTCGGACGACCCGGGCGTACCCGGTCGGGAGCGGGGCAAACGCCGGGGCGGGCGCCCGTGCGTGCGGCCGATAGGCTGGCGGACGTGCGTATCGCCAGGTTTGCCGGGGACGACGATCCCCGATTCGGAGTCGTTGGAGAGGAGGACGGCGTCCCCACGATCGCCGTCCTCAAGGGAGACCCGCTCTACGCGGGGTTCGAGCTGACCGGTCAGAAGGTGAAGGTCGAGGACGTCCGCCTGCTCGCCCCGGTCATCCCGCGGAGCAAGGTGGTGGGCATCGGTCGCAACTACGCCGACCACGCCGCGGAGCTGGGCAACGACGTGCCCGAGACGCCGCTCGTCTTCCTCAAGCCGAACACGAGCGTCATCGGTCCCGGCGAGCCGATCTTCCACCCCGAGCAGAGCTCGAACGTCCACTTCGAGGGCGAGCTCGCCGTCGTCATCGGCCGCATCTGCAAGGACGTGCCGGCCGCCGACGCGAGCAAGGTGATCTTCGGCTACACGGTGGCCAACGACGTCACCGCGCGCGACCTGCAGAAGAGCGACGGGCAGTGGGCCCGGGCCAAGGGCTTCGACACGTTCTGCCCGATCGGCCCGTGGATCGAGACCAACCTCGACCCGGCCGACCTGCGCGTGACGACGACGGTCAACGGCGAGACCAAGCAGGACGGTCGCACGTCCGACATGGTCCACAAGGTCGCCGACCTCATCGCGTACGTCTCGTCCTTCATGACCCTGCTGCCGGGCGACCTGCTGCTCACCGGGACGCCCGCGGGCGTCGGCCAGGTGACGCCGGGCGACTCCGTCAGCATCACGATCGAGGGTCTCGGCACCCTCACGAACCCGGTGGTGGATGCCTCGTGACCTACTCGACCGTTCCCGGCCCCGGCGACCGTCCCGTCGTCGGACGTTTCTGCCCGTCGCCCACGGGAAACCCGCACGTCGGCATGGCCCGCACGGCGCTGTTCAGCTGGGCGTTCACCCGGCACCACGGCGGGAAGTTCGTCTTCCGCATCGAGGACACCGACGCCAGCCGTGACTCCCAGGAGTCCTACGACCTGCTGCTGGACGTCATGCGCTGGCTGGGCCTGGACTGGGACGAGGGCCCGGTCGTCGGCGGCCCGAACGGCCCGTACCGCCAGTCCGAGCGCATGGACGTCTACGCCGACGTCGCGCAGCGCCTGCTCGACGCGGGCCTGGCCTACCAGGCGTACGACACCGCCGAGGAGCTCGAGGAGCGCCGCGAGAAGGCGCGCGCCGAGGGGCGTCCGAGCGGCTACGACGGCCTGCACCGCGACCTGACCGACGAGCAGCGCGCGGCGTTCGAGGCCGAGGGACGCGAGCCGGTCGTCCGGTTCAAGATGCCCCGCCGCGACTACACGTTCGACGACCTCGTCCGCGGACCGATCACCTTCGGCGAGGCGGACGTCCAGGACTTCGTCATCGTCCGGGCCAACGGCCAGCCGCTGTACACGCTGACCAACCCGACCGACGACGCGATGATGGGCATCACCCACGTGCTGCGCGGCGAGGACCTGCTCAGCTCGACCCCGCGCCAGATCGCGCTGTACGAGGCGTTCGCGCAGATCGGCGTCGGCCAGGGCTTCGTGCCGGCCTTCGGCCACCTGCCGTACGTCATGGGTTCGGGCAACCGGAAGCTCTCCAAGCGCGACCCCGAGTCGAACCTGCTCGGCTATCGCGACCAGGGCTTCCTGCCCGAGGGCCTGCTGAACTACCTGGCGCTGCTGGGCTGGTCGCTGGACGCCGAGCGCGACGTCTTCACGCTGGCCGAGATGGTCGAGGCGTTCGAGATCAGCCGGGTCAACCCGAACCCCGCGCGCTTCGATCTCGACAAGTGCACGGCGATCAACGGCTCGCACGTACGCCTGCTGCAGCCGGCCGAGCTCGTCGACCGCCTGGTCCCGCTGTTCCAGGCCGAGGGACTCGTCGCGGACCCGCCGACCGAGTTCCAGCTCGGTCTGCTCACCGCCGCGGCGCCGCTCGTGCACGAGCGCATGGCGCTGCTCAGCGAGGGCGTCTCGATGCTGCGCTTCCTGTTCGTCTCCGACGAGGCGTTCACGGTCGACGAGGCCGACCGGGCCAAGCAGCTCGACGAGAAGGGCCTGGACGTCGTCCGGGCCGCGCGCGAGGCGTTGTCCGGCCTGACCACCTGGTCGACCGCGACGATCGAGGGCGCCCTGCGTGCGTCCCTCATCGACGACCTGGGGCTCAAGCCGCGCGTCGCCTTCGGGCCGGTGCGGGTGGCCACGACCGGCAGCCGCATCTCCCCGCCGCTCTTCGAGTCGCTGGAGCTGCTCGAGAAGCGCCGCACGCTGGCGCGGCTCGACGCGGCCCTGGCCTGACGATGGGTGACCCCGGTTTGGGACGCGCCGGGGTCGTCGGGTAACGTTGTCTCTCGGTTCGCCGGACGAAAGTCCGCGGCACCGGTGGGGTATGGTGTAATTGGCAACACGGCTGATTCTGGTTCAGTTGTTCTAGGTTCGAGTCCTAGTACCCCAGCTTCGAGAACTCCGGTTCTCGTCTCCTGGCCCCGTTGTGTAGCGGCCTAGCACGTCGCCCTCTCAAGGCGGTAGCGCGGGTTCGAATCCCGTCGGGGCTACCAGGAACGCAAGGCCCCCGAGCATCGCTCGGGGGCCTTCGTCGTGTCCCGGACCAGGGCCGCTCGGGTTTACCTGGGGCCCCAGGTAGACCCGACCGCCCTCGGTCTGCAGACCTGGGGGAGTCGAGGACGCCTGGGGCGGTGGTGGGTCCGGGGAGCGACGGACGTCACCGCCCCCGGATTCGAACCTGCGGTGACGCGCTGGTAAAGTTCTCTTCGGCTCAGGCGCTCCGGTGCCCGAGCCGCGCACGTGGCCCCGTTGTGTAGCGGCCTAGCACGTCGCCCTCTCAAGGCGGTAGCGCGGGTTCGAATCCCGTCGGGGCTACCACGTCGCGAAGGCCCCCGAGCATCGCTCGGGGGCCTTCGTCGTCCCTGTCGGAGCCACTCCCACGTCCGCGTCCGATTCCCGCCAGAACCGGTGGGGGAGAGGCGTCATGATGGAGGCGTGACCGACCTCCACGAGCAGCGCCACCGCGCCGTCGCCGCCCGCGACGCGCGGTTCGACGGCGTCTTCTTCACGGCGGTGCGCACGACCGGCATCTACTGCCGTCCGTCGTGCCCCGCGGTCACGCCGCGCATCCAGAACGTCGAGTTCTACGTCACCGCGGCGGCCGCGCAGGACGCCGGGTACCGCGCCTGCCGGCGCTGCCGGCCCGACACCGTCCCCGGCTCCCCGGAGTGGGACGTGCGGGCGGACGTCGTCGGGCGCGCGATGCGGCTCATCGGCGACGGCGTCGTGGAGCGCGACGGCGTCGGTGGCCTGGCCTCGCGGCTCGGCTACAGCACCCGGCACCTGACCCGTCTGCTCACCGACGAGCTGGGCGCCGGTCCGCTCGCCCTCGCCCGCAGCAACCGGGCGCAGACGGCGCGGCTGCTGATCGAGACCACGGCCATGGCGATGGCGGACGTGGCGTTCGCCGCCGGCTTCTCCTCGGTGCGCCAGTTCAACGACTCCGTCCGGGCGGCCTACGGCATGACGCCGCGCGAGCTGCGGACCCGAGGGGGACGCGCGCCGGCCGCCGCGGGCACGCTGTCGCTGCGTCTCGCCGTCCGCCAGCCGTTCGCGGCCGGGCCGATGCTGGAGTTCCTGGCCGACCACGTCGTGCCCGGGATGGAGACCGTCGAGGACCGCACCTACGTGCGCACCGCGCGGCTGCCGCACGGCCACGCCGTCGTCGCGCTGACGCTGCACGACGACCACGTCCGCTGCGACCTCGAGCTCGACGACCTGCGCGACACCGCCGTCGCCGTCGGCCGCGCCCGTCGACTGCTGGACCTGGACGCCGACCCGCTCGCGATCGACGAGCTGCTGGCCGCCGACCCGGGCCTCGCGCCCCACGTCGCCGCCGAGCCCGGCCTGCGCGTCCCCGGCTCGATGGACGGGTTCGAGACCGCGACCCGGACGATCGTCGGCCAGCAGGTCTCGCTGGCCGGCGCGGCGACGGTGCTGGGCCGTCTGGTCGCCGCCCACGGCGAGCCCGTCGACCTCCCGCTGGCCCGCCGGCACGGGCTCGACCGGGCCTTCCCGTCGCCGGACGTCGTGGCCAAGGTGCCGGCCGAGTCGCTGGTGATGCCGCGGTCGCGAGCCCGCGCGCTCGCCGGGCTGGGCCGCGCGGTCGACGCCGGCGACCTGGCCCTCGACCCCGGCGCCGACCGCGACGAGGCCCGCACCGCCATGCTGGCGCTGCCCGGCGTGGGACCCTGGACCGCCGACTACGTGCTCATGCGCGGCCTGTCCCACCCCGACGTCCTGCTCACCACCGACCTGGTCCTGCGCCGTGAGCTGGAGCGTCGCGGCCTCGGACCCGACGACACCGACCGGTGGCGCCCGTGGCGCTCCTACGCCGGCATGCACCTGTGGCGGGCCGCGGCCTCGCCCGTCCCCGAGAGGAACCGACCATGACGACACGCTGGATGGACTCGCCGATCGGCGGCCTGCGCCTGCACGCCCGCGCCGGCCTGCTCGCGGCGATCAAGTTCGACGCCGAGCCGCGCGGCACCCGCGTCGCCGACCCGGTGCTGGACGACGCCGAGCGCCAGCTCGCCGAGTACTTCGGCGGCGACCGGCGCGACTTCGACCTGCCGCTGGCCAGCGAGGGCACGGCGTGGCAGCAGAAGGTCTGGGGCGAGCTGCGCCGCATCCCGTTCGGCGAGACCGCGAGCTACGGCGAGATCGCCCGCCGCCTGGGCTACGAGCCCGTCGTGTCGCGGGCCGTCGGTGCCGCCAACGGACGCAACCCGATCCCCATCGTCGTGCCGTGCCACCGCGTCATCGGCGCGGACGGCACGCTGACCGGCTACGCCGGCGGCCTGGACCGCAAGCGGACGCTCCTCGCCCTGGAGCAGCCCGGCCTGTTCTGAGCCGGGCACCGGCGCGTTCGCCGCGCGTTCACCTGGGTACGGCAGGCTCGACGCAGGAGGTTCCCCATGGGCAAGAAGGACGCGGCTCGGCGCGAGATCGCCGAGCTGGAGGCCAAGGTCGACAGCTACCGGCAGAAGGTCAAGGCGCTGAAGGCCGCCGCGCAGGAGTCCGCCGACGACGCGGACCGCTGGAAGGCCAAGGCCAAGGAGCACAAGCGCCGCTCGAACGAGTCGCGCGAGGCGGCCCGCCGGGCGCTGGAGGTGGCGGCCAAGGCCGAGAAGCAGGCCCGCAAGGCGCAGAAGAAGGCGAAGAAGGCGCTCGCGTCGGTGACCGAGCACGCCGAGACGCCGCTCGCCCCGGTGCCCGACCTGCCGGCGGAGAGCACGCCCGACGTGCCCGGAGTCGACGAGCAGCCGCTCGCGGCCCGGGCGCTCGAGCCCGCGGTCATGGTGCCGGCCGACGAGCCCTACGCGACGTGGAGCCTGACCCGCCTGCGAGCCGAGGCCCGTGCGCAGGGCGTCACCGGCTACTCGCGCATGCCGCGCGAGCAGCTGCTGCTCGCGCTCGGCACGCGGTAGCGGCTAGCCCTCGTTCGACCGCCGCAGCGACTGCGACAGCCGCTCGGCGGCGGCGACGACGGCCGGGGCGTGCATGCGTCCGGGCTGGCGGGTGAGCCGCTCCAGCGGGCCCGACACCGACACCGCGGCGACGACCTTGCCGGAGGGGGAGCGGACGGGCGCGGACACCGAGCCGACGCCGGCCTCGCGCTCGCCGACGCTCTGCGCCCAGCCGCGACGCCGGACGGCCGACAGCTCGGCCGCCGAGAACGTCGCCTTCACCAGGCCCTTGTTCATGCGCTCGGGGTCCTCCCAGGCCAGCAGCACCTGGGCCGCCGAGCCGGCCGACATCGTCAGCTGCGAGCCGACCGGGATCGAGTCGCGCAGGCCCGTGGGACGATCGGCCGAGGCCACGCACACGCGGGCGTCGCCCTGGCGGCGGTACAGCTGGGCCGACTCGCCCGTGATGTCGCGCAGGCGGGCGAGCACCGGTCCGGCGGCGGCCAGCAGCCGGTCCTCGCCGGCCGCGGCGGCCAGCTCGCCCAGGCGCGGGCCGAGGATGAAGCGTCCCTGCATGTCGCGGGCCACGAGCCGGTGGTGCTCGAGCGCGACCGCCAGGCGGTGAGCCGTCGGGCGGGCCAGTCCGGTGCCCGCCACGAGCCCGGCGAGCGTCTGCGGTCCCGGCTCCAGAGCGGCCAGGACGAGTGCGGCTTTGTCCAGAACGCCGACTCCGCTAGAGTTGTCCATGTCTTGATACTGCCGTATCGCATTGTGAGACGCAAGTGCGACACGACTCAGGACGGACGAACCACCAGCCGAGGAGCCAGACATGGGCAAGACGCTTGCTGAGAAGATCTGGGACGACCACGTCGTCCGCAGTGCCGACGGAGAGCCGGACCTGCTCTACATCGACCTGCACCTCATCCACGAGGTCACCAGCCCCCAGGCGTTCGACGGACTCCGTCTCTCGGGCCGTCCCGTCCGCCGGCCGGACCTGACGCTGGCCACCGAGGACCACAACATCCCGACGACCGACCTCGACAAGCCGATCGCCGACCTCGTCTCGCGCACGCAGGTCGAGACGCTGCGCCGCAACGCCGAGGAGTTCGGCGTCCGGCTGCACCCCATGGGCGACATCGACCAGGGCATCGTCCACGTCGTCGGCCCGCAGCTGGGCCTGACCCAGCCGGGCATGACGATCGTCTGCGGCGACTCGCACACGTCCACGCACGGCGCCTTCGGCTCGATCGCGTTCGGCATCGGCACGTCCGAGGTCGAGCACGTGCTGGCCACGCAGTCGCTGTCGCAGGCCAAGCCGAAGATGATGGCCGTCGAGGTCGTCGGCGACCTGCCCGAGGGCTCGACCGCCAAGGACCTGATCCTGGCGCTCATCACCCAGGAGACCACCGGCGGCGGCCAGGGCTACATCGTCGAGTACCGCGGCGACGCCATCCGCAAGCTCTCGATGGAGGCGCGGATGACCATCTGCAACATGTCCATCGAGTGGGGCGCCAAGGCCGGCCTCATCGCGCCGGACGACACCACCTTCGACTACCTGCAGGGCCGTCCGCACGCCCCGCAGGGCGAGGCCTGGGACGAGGCCGTGGCCTACTGGCGCAGCCTGGGCACCGACGACGACGCCGTCTTCGACAAGGTCGTCACCATCGACGCCAGCACCATCACCCCGTTCGTCACCTGGGGCACCAACCCCGGCCAGGGCGTCGCGCTGTCCGGCGACGTGCCCGACCCGGCCTCGTTCGAGGACCCCAACGAGCGCGTCGCCGCCGAGCGGGCGCTGGAGTACATGGGCCTGACCGCCGGCACGCCGATGCGCGACATCGCCGTCGACACGGTGTTCATCGGCTCGTGCACGAACGGCCGCATCGAGGACCTGCGGGTCGCCGCGAGCCTGTTCGAGGGCCACAAGGTCGCCGAGGGCACCCGCGTGCTCGTCGTCCCCGGCTCGGTGCGGGTGCGCCTGCAGGCCGAGCAGGAGGGCCTGGACGTGGTGTTCAAGGACGCCGGCGCCGAGTGGCGCGGCGCGGGCTGCTCGATGTGCCTGGGCATGAACCCCGACCAGCTGACGCCGGGGGAGCGGAGCGCCTCGACGTCCAACCGCAACTTCGAGGGTCGCCAGGGCAAGGGTGGTCGGACCCACCTGGTCTCGCCCGAGGTGGCCGTCGCCACCGGCGTGCTGGGGCACCTCGCCTCGCCCGCCGACCTGCAGCAGCTGTCGAAGGCAGGAGCCTGATCATGGAGAAGTTCACCGCGCACACCGGTGTCGGCGCCCCGCTGCGCCGCAGCAACGTCGACACCGACCAGATCATCCCGGCGGTCTACCTCAAGCGGGTGACCCGCACCGGCTTCGAGGACGGCCTGTTCTCGGCCTGGCGCAACGACGAGTCGTTCGTGCTGAACCAGGACGCGTACACGAACGCCACCGTGCTGGTCGCCGGACCCGACTTCGGCACCGGCTCCTCGCGTGAGCACGCCGTCTGGGCGCTCATGGACTACGGCTTCAAGGCGGTCATCTCGCCGCGCTTCGCCGACATCTTCCGCGGCAACTCCGGCAAGGCCGGCCTGGTGGCCGCCCAGGTCGACGAGGACGTCGTCGAGCAGCTGTGGGCGTACCTGGAGGCCGACCCGGGGGCCAGCATCACGGTCGACCTGGAGTCGCGCACCGTGCGGGCCGGCGACCTCGAGGCGCCGTTCCACATCGACGACTACACCCGCTGGCGCCTGCTCGAGGGCCTGGACGACGTCGCGATCACGCTGTCGCACGACGACGACATCAGCGCCTACGAGGCGCGCCGCCCGGCCTTCAAGCCGGCGACGCTCCCGGCCCGCTGAGCCGGCGCCGGGCCTGGGTGCGGCGCGGCCCCGCCGCGCCGTAGGCTCGCCCCCATGACGCACGCCCGGGCCCGCCTCTCGACGACCGTGCGCCTGGTGAAGCTGCTGCTGCGCCGGCCGCTCATGGTGCTCACCAAGCGCGACTGGCGGGGCGCGGAGAACCTGCCGGCCGAGGGCGGCTTCGTGCTGGCGGCGAACCACGTGTCGCACCTGGACCCGATCATGCTGTCGCACTGGATGCTCGACCACGGGGTCTCGCCGCACTTCCTGGCCAAGGAGGGGCTGTTCCGGGTCAAGCCGCTGGTCGGCCGTGTCGTCGGCAGCGCCGAGCAGATCCCGGTCTACCGGCGCTCGGACCGCGCCCGCGACGCGTTCGACGCGGCCGTCGAGGCGGTCGAGCGCGGTTGGGTCGTGAGCTTCTACCCCGAGGGCACCATCACGCGCGACCCCGACCTGTGGCCCATGACCGGGCACACCGGCGCCGTCCGCGTCGCGCTGCGCACCGGCGCCCCGCTCGTCCCCGTCGCCCAGTGGGGTCCGCAGGACGTCCTGTGGCCCTACACGAAGCGCCCCCGGTTCTTCCCGCGCCGCACCTACCGCGTGCTCGCCGGGCCGCCGGTCGACCTGTCCGACCTGGCCGGACGTCCGCTCGAGGAGTCCGTGCTCCGCGAGGGCACGCAGCGGCTCATGGCGGCGATCACCGACCAGCTCGCCGAGCTGCGCGGCGAACGCCCGACCCGTCCCCCGATCGACGCCCACTCGGTGGGCGACCAGCACAGGAGGAGCGCCTGATGGCCCGGATCGCCGTGATGGGAGCCGGCTCGTGGGGCACGGCGTTCGCGCTCGTGCTCGCCGACGCCGGCAACGAGGTGTGCGTGTGGGCGCGCCGCGAGGAGGTCGCGCGCGCGATCAACGAGCAGCACGAGAACACCGAGTACCTGCCGGGCATCGCGCTGCCCGACCTGGTCACCGCCACCAGCGACCCGGCCGTCGCCCTGGACGACCGCGAGGTCGTCGTGCTGGCCGTGCCGTCGCAGCAGCTGCGCGCCAACCTCACGTCGTGGGGCCCGCTGTGCGGCGACGACACGATCCTGGTGAGCCTCATGAAGGGCGTCGAGCTCGGCACCCACCAGCGGATGAGCGAGGTCATCGCCGACGTCACCGGCGCGACGCCCGACCGCATCGCCGTGCTCACCGGCCCCAACCTGGCCCGCGAGATCGCCGACCGCGAGCCGGCGGCCGCGGTCATCGCCTGCACCGACCTGGGGGTCGCCGAGCGCCTGCAGAAGCTGTGCCACACGCCGTCGTTCCGGCCGTACACGAACTCCGACGTCGTGGGCTGCGAGCTCGGCGGCACGACCAAGAACGTCATCGGCCTGGCCGTCGGGGTCTGCGTCGGGCTCGGCTACGGCGACAACTCCAAGGCGTCCGTCATCACGCGCGGGCTGGCCGAGACGGCCCGCCTGGGCGCCGCCATGGGCGCCGACCCGATGACGTTCCTGGGCCTGGCCGGCCTGGGCGACCTGGTCGCCACGTGCTCGTCGCCGCTGTCGCGCAACCGCACGTTCGGCGAGAAGCTCGGCCAGGGCATGAGCGTGGAGCAGGTGACCGCGCAGACGCGTCAGGTCGCCGAGGGCGTCAAGTCGTGCCAGTCGGTGGCCGAGCTGGCCCGCCTGCACGACATCGAGATGCCGATCGTCGAGGCGGTGGCCCGCCTGGTCGACGGCACGCTCTCACCGGCCGACCTCGTGCGCGAGATGATCGCCCGCGAGACCAAGCACGAGCGCCACTGACCTACTGCTTGGCCGCCCGGGCGGCGGCACGGGCCGCGCGTCGCGTGGCGGCCTTCAGCGCGTGCTCGACGTCGGCCCACAGGTCGTCGACGTCCTCGATGCCGACCGACAGGCGGATGAGGTTGTCCGGCGTGGTGCCCGGCTCCGCGGGGTGCCGGCGCCGGCGCTCCCAGGTGCTCTCGACCCCGCCCAGGCTGGTGGCGTGGGTGACCAGCTCGCTGATGGAGCAGGCGTCCTCCGCGACGTCCGCGCCCGCGGCGACGTCGAAGGACACGATCGTGCCGAACCCGGGGTAGCGGACCTTGTCGACGAGGTCGGACGCGCCGAGCCGATCGGCGAGCTCGGTGGCGTTGGCCTCGGCCCGGTCCAGCCGGACGGCCAGGGTGCGGATGCCGCGGACGGCGAGCCACGCCTCCATCGCACCGGGGATGGCGCCGTGCTGGGTGCGGCGCCCGACGAGCGCCTTGTAGCCGCGCGGGTCGCGGGTGACCACCGCGCCGAGCACGAGATCGGTGTGCCCGGACAGCAGCTTGGAGGCCGAGTGGACGACGAAGTCGGCGCCCAGGTCGAGCGGGCGCTGGCGCAGCGGCGTGGCGAAGGTGTTGTCGACGGCGACGGCGGTGCCGTTGGCCGACACCGCGGTGGCGACGGCCTCGACGTCCGCGACCTGCAGCATCGGGTTGGTGGGGGACTCCAGCCACAGCAGGGCGGCGTCCTCGGCGGCCTTGACGATGTTGTCGGTGCTCGTGTGGCTGACCAGGCGCAGCTCGATCGCGCCGCGCTTCGCGCGCTCCTTGAGCAGCGCGAGCGTGCCGTTGTACGGGCCCTTGGACGCGACCACGACGCCGCCGTGCGGCACCAGGTCGAGCACCGCGGTGGTGGCGGCCTGCCCGGAGGAGAACGCGACCGCCTGGCCGCCCTCGAGGTCGCCCACGACCTGCTCGAAGGCGTCGAACGCCGGGCTGCCGTGCCGGGCGTAGGAGGACTCGGCGCCGGGGTGCAGGGCGCTGGCCATCGTCAGCGGGGAGGACAGCGGTCCGCCGGGCACCCGGTCGGGCCGGCCGCTGCTCACGGCGATGGTGCTGGGGGAGAGATCGAGTCCTGACGAGTCCTGGCGGGCGCGCGGGTGTCGGGGCATGAGCCCATTGTGCCTGCACGGTAATGTCGCTGCCCATGGACGTCTCGCCCCTGGGAACCCCTGACCGTCCGCGCGTCGCGGTGCTCTTCGGCGGACGCTCCAGCGAGCACGGCGTGTCGTGCCTCACCGCCCGCGAGGTCATCGCGGTCATCGACCCCGAGCGCTACGACGTCGTGCCGGTCGGCATCACCCGCGCCGGCGACTGGGTCCTGGAGACCGCACGCTGGGACGACCTGGCCGCCGGGCTGCCCGAGGTGCGGGCCGACCTGCCCGCGTTCAGCTGGGACGACATCGCGTCGTTCGACGTCGTGCTGCCGCTGCTGCACGGACCGTGGGGCGAGGACGGCACGGTGCAGGGCCTGTTCGAGATGGCCGGCGTCCGCTACGTCGGCGCCGGCGTCCTGGCCAGCTCCGTGGCGATGGACAAGCCGTTCACCAAGACCGTCTTCTCGGCCGCCGGCCTGCCGCAGCTGCCCTACGTGACCATCGCACCCGGCGCCTGGAAGACCGACCGCGACCGGGTCGAGGCCCGCGTCCACGCGCTCGGCCTGCCGGTGTTCGTGAAGCCGGCCCGGGCCGGGTCCAGCTCCGGCGTCCGTCAGGTCTCCAGCTGGGACGAGCTCGAGTCCGCCGTCCTGGACGCCGCCGAGCTCGACCCCAAGGTCGTCGTCGAGGCCGCCGCCCGCGGTCGCCGTGAGCTCGAGGTCGGCGTCATCCAGCAGCCCGACGGCACGGCCGTCGCCAGCGTCGTGGGCGAGATCGTCGTCGCCGCGGACGCCTCGCACGAGTTCTACGACTTCGACGCCAAGTACCTCGACGGCACGAGCACCAACGTCGTCCCGGCCGACGTCCCCGAGACGCTGTCCGAGCGCATCCGCACCTACGGCGTCCAGGCGTTCGAGGCGCTGGGCTGCGAGGGCCTCGCGCGCGTCGACTTCTTCCTCACCGACGACGGCCTGGTCATCAACGAGATCAACACGATGCCCGGCTTTACGCCGTTCTCGATGTTCCCGGGACTGTGGGCCGCGTCCGGCGTGCCCTACGCGGACCTGGTCGACCGGCTGCTGCAGCTCGCCCTCGCGCGTCCCACCGGCCTGCGCTGAGCCTCACCGGTCGAGGTCGTCGCGGAACGCGCTGAGCGTGACGTTCCGGGGGTCCTGAGCGCCTGGCGGCCCCCGGAACGTCACACTCAGCGTGGACGGGACCGGGGGCGAAGGGTGGGTCAGACGCAGGGCTGCTCGACCGGGTCGTGCTTCTGGACGAGCTCGGCCACGTCGACGAGCACGTCCGCCTCGGGCGCGTAGTCGTCGGGCACCTCGACGCTGACGTTGAACCGGCGCCCGATGGTGGTGAACAGGAACCCGCCCGCGACCTCCTCGGTGAACCAGCCGACGTCCGCGACCATGTCGCAGCGCGAGGCGGGCGTGAGCGCGGCCGGGTCCTCGACGCCGCAGCGCAGCACGATCGGCGGGTCGCCCCAGGCCGCGGCGACGTCGTCGGCGACCCGGCGGGCGGCACGTCCGCCGACGGCCTGCGGGGTGTCCGCGAACATGCTGCGGCAGTCCAGCTCGGTGCCGTCCTCGGTCGGGTAGGTGTCGACCTGCAGGCCGCCCGAGCAGCCGCCCAGGACGAGCAGCGAGGCGGCGGCCGCGAGCAGGCCGCGGCGCACCGTCAGAACCGGACGATCGGGCAGGTCAGCGTGCGCGTGATGCCCGGGACGGACTGGACCTTCGAGACGACCATCTGGCCGAGCGCGTCGACGCTCTGGCCCTCGGCCCGCACGATGACGTCGTACGGTCCGGTGACGTCCTCGGACTGGACGACGCCCTCGATCTCGGCGATCGCCTGCGCGACCTCGGTGGACTTGCCGACCTCGGTCTGGATCAGGATGTAGGCCTGCACGGTCATGGCGCTGCCCCTCTCGGCCTGGTGAAGCGGCGACGGATCCGTCGCCTCCGAAACGCTACAGGATGCGTGCTCCGGCGAGCCGGTCGGCCAGAATACGACCATGGACGCGCAGACGACGGTGCAGCAGCTGGGGGAGTTCGGCCTGGTGGCGGAGGTGAGCGCCCTCGTCGGCGGCGGGGGCAAGGTGCTCATCGGTCCCGGCGACGACGCCGCGCACGTCGCGGTGCGCACGGGCGGCTACCTCGTCTCGACCGACCTGCTCGTCGAGGACCGGCACTTCCGCCGCGACTGGTCCAGCGCCTACGAGGTCGGGCGCAAGGCCGCCGCGTGCAACCTGTCCGACATCGCCGCGATGGGTGGCGTCGCGGACGCTCTCACGGTGGGCCTGGGCGTGCCGGGCGACCTGCCGGCCCAGTGGGCGCTCGACCTGGCCCGCGGCGTCGTGGACGAGTGCAAGGCCGTCGGGGCGCACCTGGTCGGTGGCGATGTGACGGCCAGCGAGTCGATCGTGGTGTCCGTGACGGCCATCGGCGAGGCGACCCGGCCGGTGCGGCGTGACGGCGCCCGTCCCGGTGACGTGGTGGCGTTCGCGGGCAACCTCGGCCTGGCCGGGGCCGGCTTCGCCGCGCTGAGCCGCGGCTTCCGCTCGCCGCGCGCGGCCGTGGAGTCGCACCGCGTGCCGGCCCCGCCGTACGCGGCCGGCCCGCAGGCGGCGATCGCCGGAGCGACCTCGATGGTCGACGTGAGCGACGGCCTGCTGGCCGACGTGGGCCACGTCGCCACCGCCAGCGACGTGGCGATCGACCTGGACCCGGCGCTGCTGCCCGTGGCCGAGCCGGTCGCCACCGTCGCGGAGGCGCTCGGCCTGGACCCGCTCACCCTCGTCCTCACCGGCGGCGACGACTACGCGCTCGTCGCGACCTTCCCGGCCGACGCCGATCTGCCGACCGGCTGGACGCGCATCGGCGCGGTCGCGGAGGGTGCGGGCGTGACGGTGGCCGGGGAGCCCTGGGAGGGCTCGCCCGGCCACCGGCACTTCGCCTGAGCTACGCGGCGTCGCGCGGGCTTCGCCACGGCTTGGACGGGTAGCCCGTGTCGAAGTGCATGTAGTCGGGCACCTTGATGTTCTGCCAGACCCAGCCCTCGCGCGCGAACAGCCGGACGACGGGGTCGCCCTTCAGGATCTTGCCCGGGGCCGGCGTCCGCTCGTGGTGCTTGGCCCGCGGCGACCAGCAGTCGCAGCGCAGGTCCATCCACGGGTTGAGGTCGGGGTTGATGTCGATCGCGCGTCCGTTGGCGTGCGGCGACTCCTTGACCGGCGCGTTGATCTGGTCGGGCCGGCGGCAGTTGTAGGCCGCGGTGTTGTTGGCCTTCAGGCTCTTGAGGGTGTCGCCGTCGAACTCCTCGTTCGGGCGCATGCTCTCGATCGGGAAGTCGTCCTGGAAGAGCTTCTCGAAGATGCGCTTCAGGCTGCTGATCGTGTCCTTGTTGGCCACCAGCCGGCCGCGCTCGACCTCGCCGTCGAAGTTCTTGTAGTTGAGCTCCAGGACCCGCAGGTCGCTGCGGTCGACCGGGCACTCGGGACGCCACGAGCCGGTCTCCACCATCTTCGCCCACTGGGCGTCACCGATGCGGCTGACCTTCGGCTCGGTCGTCGTGGGGACGGTCGGGGTCGGCGGGGGCGTCGGGGAGGGCGACGGCGTCGGGCTGGCCGACGGGGACGAGCTGCTCGAGGGCGCGGACGCCGACGGGGCCGGGGCGTCGTCGTCGCCGGACGAGCAGGCGGTCGCGAGGAGCACGACGCTCAGCAGGGCGGTCAGGCGGGTACGGGACGTCATGGCCAGCCACCGTAGCGGGTCGGCGCGTGCGGGCACGACGAAGGCGACCCCGACAATGTCGAGATCGCCTCGGTCGTACGGTCGGGCCGGAGCCCGAGGGGTCAGCGAGTGACCTTGCCCGCCTTCAGGCACGACGTGCACACGTTCAGACGCTTGGGAGCGCCCGAGACGATGGCGCGAACGCGCTGGATGTTGGGGTCGAAACGACGCTTCGTGCGCCGGTGCGAGTGCGAGACGTTGTGGCCGAAGCCGGGTCCCTTGCCGCACACATCACAGACCGCTGCCACAGCGACCACTCCTGGAAAGTCTCGTTGGAATCGGGATCGCCCGCGACTTCGCCGCAGGCAACCGCTCAAGGATAGCCGATGGCCACCGCCCGAATCCAATCGGCCCCGGTGACGCTCGTGACGCCCTCGGGCTCCGGGCGCCCGATACCCTCGGGCGCATGTCCGTGACCCTCGACGCCGCCGCGTTCCGACGCTGGAGCCGGGCGTGCGTGGAGGCGCTGGGCGAGGCCCGGGCGGAGATCGACGCGCTCAACGTCTTCCCCGTGCCGGACAGCGACACCGGCACCAACGCCTACCTCACCTTCGTGGCCGCGGACGACGCGGTCAAGGCGCTGCCGGCGGACGCCCGCGTCGAGGTCTGCGTGCGGGCCCACGTGGACGCCCTGCTCACCGGCGCCCGGGGCAACTCCGGCGTCATCCTGTCCCAGCTCGTGCGCGCGTACTTCCGCGAGGCCGTCCGTCACCCCGAGCCCTCCGCCGCGGACGTCGCCCGCTGCTTCGAGCTCGCCGCCGACGCGGCGTGGGCCGCGGTCGCGCGTCCGGTCGAGGGCACGATCCTCTCGGTGGCCCGCGCGGCGGCCGACGGGGCGACCGCCGCCGCGGCCTCCGGCACGGGCGTGCGCGAGACGTTCGCGACCGTCGCCCGCGAGGCGCGCGAGGCCCTGGCCCGCACCCCGCAGCAGCTCGACCGGCTGGCCGCCGCCGGCGTGGTCGACTCCGGCGGACGCGCGCTCGTCGTCGTGCTCGACACCACCGAGCAGGTCATGACCGGGCGCTACCGCGGCGCGTCGCCGGCCGTCGCGCCGCTGCCCGTGCCGCAGGCCGGCGACCTCGTCGAGGGCGGTCCCGCCTACGAGGTCATGTACCTGCTCCAGGCCGACGACGCCGCGGTCGCGACCTTGCGCACGACGCTCGACGGGCTCGGCGACTCGCTCGTCGTCGTGGGTGGCGACGGGCTCTGGAACGTCCACGTGCACGTCGACGACGTCGGGGCGGCGATCGAGGCGGGCATCACCGCCGGACGTCCCTACCGCGTCCGCGTCACCCACTTCGCCGACCAGCGGGCCGCTCCCGTGCCGCAGCGTCAGGGACGCATGGTGCTGGCGGCCACCACCGGCGACGGGCTGGGCGAGCTCGCCGCCAGCAGCGGCGCGGTAGTGCTGCCGTTCACCCGCGAGCAGCCGCTCGACGTCGACCGCATGCGCAAGGCCCTGACGTCGGGGGAGGCGGCCGAGGTCGTGGTGCTGCCCAACAACGTCCGGTACGTGTCGCTGTTCGAGGCCGCGGCCCGCGAGGCGCGAGAGGCCGGCGTGCGGGTGGCGATCATCCCCACCCACGCGCAGGTGCAGGGCCTGGCCGCGCTGGCCGTGCACGACCCCGGACGTCCGTTCGACGACGACGTCGTGGCCATGTCGAGCGCCGCCGCGCACGTGCAGCACGGCGCCCTCACCATCGCGGCCGAGGCGGCGATGACGATGGCCGGGCCGTGCGAGGCCGGTGACGTCCTCGGCGTGGTCCAGGGCGACTTCGCCCTCGTCGGCGACGACCCGGTCGCCATCGGGGCCAGCGTCGTCGACCAGCTGCTCGCGCCCAGCGCCGAGCTGCTGACGCTCGTGCTCGGCGCCGGCGCCGACGACGGGCTGGCCGACGCGCTGTGCCGCCACGTGCGCCGCGTCCGGCCCGACGTCGACACCGTGATCTACACCGGCGGCCAGGAGCACTACCCGCTGTTCGTGAGCGTGGAGTGACCATGGCCGTCACCCCGTCGTCCAAGCTGTCGTCCGCGGTGGGCGGCAAGGACGCCAAGAAGCTCGAAGCCGCGTTCGGCATGCAGACCGTCGGCGACCTGCTGGGCCACTACCCGCGCCGCTACGTCGACCTCGGCGACCGGACGAGGCTGTCGGACCTGGTCGTCGGCGAGCACACGACCGTGGTCGCCGAGGTCGTGAGCGCCAAGAACTACTCCTTCGGCCCGGGCGGGCGCCGCACCCGCACCGAGGTCGTCATCACCGACGGCACCGGACGCCTGACGCTGACCTTCTTCCAGCAGCCCTACCTGCTCAAGCAGGTGCAGGCCGGCATGGTCGGCATGTTCTCCGGCGTCGTGGGGGAGTTCCGCGGCCAGCTGCAGCTCACCCACCCGATGCACAACCTGTTCGAGGAGGACTCGGCGGTCGAGCGCGGCATCATCCCCATCTACCCGGCCAGCGCGAAGATCTCGTCGTGGGCGATCGGCCGCACCGTCCGGCTCGTGCTGGACGTCGTGGAGGGCCTGGACGACCCGCTGCCCGAGGACGTCCGTCTCGCCCGCGACCTGCCCGAGCTGCGTCCGTCGTACGAGGGCATCCACCGCCCGCGCGAGCGCCGCGACTGGCAGGACGCCCAGCGTCGCTTCCGGTTCGAGGAGGCGTTCGTGCTGCAGACCGTCTTCGCCCTGCGCCGGCGCGCCCTGGCCGACGGCGTCGCCGCCGCGCGGCCGCCGCGCGAGGGCGGCCTCCGCGAGCGCTTCCTCGACCGGCTCCCGTTCAGCCTCACCGCCGGCCAGCAGCGGGTGCTCGACGAGCTGACGACCGACCTGTCGGGCACGCACCCGATGCACCGGCTGCTGCAGGGCGAGGTCGGCTCGGGCAAGACGATCGTGGCGCTGCTGGCGATGCTCCAGGTGGTGGACGCCGGCGGCCAGGCCGTGCTGCTCGCCCCGACCGAGGTCCTCGCCGCGCAGCACCACCGCTCGTTCACGCGCATGCTCGGCGACCTGGCGGCCGGCGGGATGCTCGGCGGTGCCGACGAGGCGACCCGCGTCCGGCTGCTCACCGGGTCGATGGGCGCCAAGGCGCGCAAGGAGGCGCTGCTCGACGCGGCCTCCGGTGCGGCCGGCATCGTCGTCGGCACGCACGCGGTGCTGCAGGAGAACGTCCAGCTCGCCGAGCTCGGCCTGCTGGTGATCGACGAGCAGCACCGCTTCGGCGTCGAGCAGCGGGCCGCCCTCGTCGACCGCTACGACGTCCGGCCGCACGTGCTCGTCATGACCGCGACCCCCATCCCGCGGACGCTGGCCATGACCGTGTTCGGCGACCTCGAGACGTCCACGCTCGACGAGCTGCCGGCGGGGCGGCAGCCGATCCAGACCAGCGTGGTGCCCGCCCTCGAGCGTCCGGCCTGGCTCGAGCGCGCGTGGCAGCGGGTCCGCGAGGAGGTCGGCAAGGGCCGCCAGGCGTACGTCGTCGTCTCGCGCATCGGCGACGCGCAGTCCGAGCCGTCCGAGGACGACCGCCACTCGCTGGTCGAGCTGCACGAGGAGCTGGAGCACGGCGCCCTGCACGGACTGCGGCTCGGGATGCTCCACGGCCGCATGGCGCCGGAGGACAAGGACGCCGTGATGAGCGCGTTCGCCGCCGGTGACCTGGACGTGCTGGTCGCGACCACCGTCGTCGAGGTCGGCGTCGACGTGCCCAACGCCACCGTCATGGTCGTCATGGACGCCGACCGGTTCGGCATCTCCCAGCTCCACCAGCTGCGCGGCCGCGTCGGGCGGGGGAGCGAGGCGGGCCTGTGCCTGCTCGTCACCGAGTCCGAGGGCGGCAGCCCGGCCCGGGAGCGCCTGGACGCCGTCGCCTCCACCACGGACGGCTTCGAGCTCAGCCGGCTGGACGTGGAGCTGCGCCGCGAGGGCGACGTGCTCGGCGCCCGCCAGTCCGGCGTCCGCTCGAGCCTGCGCCTGCTGTCGGTCATCAAGCACGAGGACGTCATCGCCGACGCCCGGGAGGCCGCCACCGCGCTGGTCGACGCCGACCCGGCGCTGGCCGACCACCCGGCGCTGGGCACGATGGTGCGCGAGCTCGACGCGAGCGAGCGCGCCGACTACATGGAACGCACCTGAGAGGCCCGTCTTGACCCGCATCATCGCCGGCGCCGCCGGTGGCCGCCGGCTGACCACGCTGCCCGGCGACACCACGCGTCCGACCACCGACCGCGTCCGCGAGTCGCTGTTCTCGTCGCTGGAGTCGGCGCTCGGCGGCCTGGCCGGCCTGCGCGTGCTCGACCTGTTCGCCGGCTCCGGCGCCCTGGGCCTCGAGGCAGCATCCCGCGGAGCAGCCGCCGTCGACCTGGTCGAGAAGGACGCCCGCGCCGCGACCGTCGTCCAGCGCAACGCCGGGGTCGTGGGGGGCCGCGGCGTGAAGGTGCACCGCACCACGGCCGAGCGGTTCGTGGCGTCCAGCCCGGTCGCGCCGTACGACCTCGTGCTGCTCGACCCGCCCTACGCCCTGCCCCACCTGGCGCTCGCCGATCTGCTCACCGCCCTGCGCGCACCCGGCTGGCTGGCCGACGACGCCCTGGTCGTGGTGGAGCGCTCCAGCCGGGACGCGTTCGAGTGGCCCGCCGGGTACGAGGCCGTCCGTGACAAGACGTACGGCGAGACACGGCTTTGGTACGGTCGCTGACATGACGACGGTGGTCTGCCCCGGGTCCTTCGACCCCGTCACCAACGGGCACCTGGACATCATCGAGCGCTCGGCCCACCTGTTCGACGAGGTGGTCGTCGCCGTCCTGGTCAACGAGTCCAAGCGCGGCCTGTTCACCATCGAGGAGCGGCTCGACCTGCTCGCCGAGGCGACCCAGGGACTCGACAACGTCCGGGTCGACTCGTTCAAGGGCCTGCTGGTCGACTTCTGCGCCGACCGCGGCATCGACGCCATCGTCAAGGGCCTGCGCGCCGTCACGGACTTCGACTACGAGCTCCAGATGGCCCAGATGAACGGCAAGCTCACCGACGTCGACACCGTCTTCATCCCCACCAGCCCCGAGTACTCCTTCCTGGCCTCGAGCCTGGTCAAGGAGGTCGCCAAGCACGGCGGCGACGTGTCCGGCCTCGTGCCGCAGCACGTCCTGGACGCCCTGCACGGCAAGTTCGCCGGAGCGTGACGGACGCGACGGTGGCGATTGGCCTCCCGTCGCAGCCGCACGCTAGGATGGTCGCTGGCCTGCTTGCAGGCCGAAGTTCTGTCTGCACCGACGACGGGAAGTGAAGCGTGCGCCCCGGCCCCCTGGTCATCGACACCCACGAGCTGGGTCGACGTCCCGGGACCGAACGTACCTACGACCTGACCGTCCCGGCGCCGGCCGAGCTGGGCGTCGACCTCATCGGCGTGCCTGAGGGCAGTGACATCGCGATCGAGCTCCGGCTCGAGGCCGTCATGGACGGCGTGCTCGCGACCGGAACTGCCAGCGTGCACCTCGTGGGGGAGTGCGTCAGGTGCCTCACGGAGATCCAGGACGACCTCGTCGTGGACGTCCAGGAGCTGTACCTGTACGCGGACGCTAGCGAGGAGGAGCTTCAGCTCGAGGGTGACCTGCTCGACCTCGAGCCCGTCCTCCGGGACGCGGTGGTGCTCGCACTGCCGATCAACCCGGTGTGCGATCCGGAATGTCCGGGACTCTGTCCCGAGTGCGGGGCACGACTCGCGGACGATCCAGATCACACACACGGCGAGGCGATCGACCCCCGGTGGGCCGCGCTGAGCCAGATGACCGACCCAGAGTCGGGCGACACGCCCGACGGACCCAAGGAGTAACCGTGGCTGTCCCGAAGCGGAAGATGTCGCGCAGCAACACCCGTCACCGTCGTTCGGCGTGGAAGGCCGTCGCCGTCCAGACCGTCGAGTGCCCGAACCCGGCGTGCGACTCGCGCGTCGTCCCGCACCGCGCCTGCGGCGAGTGCGGCCAGTACGGCGCTCGTGGCGAGCGTCGCCAGGTCCTCTGACAGGTGGACCGGCTCCGAGCGGTCCTCGGAGTTCCTGACCTCGACGACGAGCTGCTCCAGCACGCGCTGACGCACCGTTCGTACGCCTTCGAGCACCCCGGCGTGCTGCACAACGAACGTCTCGAGTTCCTCGGGGACTCCGTGCTGGGCCTCGTCGTCACCGACACGCTGTTCCACAAGCATCCCGACCTGCCCGAGGGGCAGCTCGCGAAGCTGCGGGCGGCGGTCGTGAGCGCCAAGGCGCTCGGCGAGGTCGCCCGCACGCGTCTGCAGCTCGGCCAGCACATCCGGCTGGGCCGCGGCGAGGAGACCACGGGCGGCCGCGACAAGACGTCGATCCTGTCCGACACGGTCGAGGCCGTGCTGGGCGCGGTCTACGTGCAGTTCGGCATCGAGCGGTCGGCCGAGGTCATCCATCGCGTCTTCGACGACGCGATCGAGGCCGCGGCCGAGCTCGGCGCGGCGCTGGACTGGAAGACGTCGCTGCAGGAGATGTGCGCCGACCACGAGGTCGGCGTGCCGTCCTACGTGCTCGAGGGCACGGGCCCCGACCACGACAAGGTGTTCACCGCCGACGTCGTCATGGGTGAGCGTCGGTACACCGGTGGGCGCGGCCGCTCCAAGAAGGAGGCCGAGCAGATGGTCGCCGAGATCGCCTGGCGCGCCCTCAAGGCCGAGCTCGACCCCGATCCGAAGCCCGTGACGCAGGCCTAGCCCGTGCCGGAGCTGCCCGAGGTCGAGGTGGTCCGTCGCGGCCTGGACGCCCACGTCGTCGGCCGCACGGTCGAGCGCGTGGACGTCCTGGACGTCCGGTCGCTGCGCCGCCACCTGGCCGGCCCGCACGACTTCGCCGCCCGGCTCGAGGGCCGCACGGTCACCGCCGCCCGCCGCCGCGGCAAGTTCCTCTGGCTCGTCCTCGACGACGACACCCCCGTGGTGTGCCACCTGGGCATGAGCGGGCAGATGCTCGTCGAGCAGCCCGACGCCCCGCGCGAGAAGCACCTCAAGGTCGCGCTCGACCTGTCCGACGGCAGCCAGCTGCGCTTCGTCGACCAGCGCATCTTCGGCGGCATGCTCGTGTCCGGGGGCAGCCCGGACGTCCCCGACGAGGTCGCGCACATCGCGCTCGACCCGCTCGACCCCGGCTTCGACGTCGAGGACGTCGTGCGCCGCACGCGGGCCCGGCGCACCGGCGTCAAGCGGGCGCTCCTCGACCAGACGCTCGTGTCCGGCGTGGGCAACATTTACGCCGACGAGGCGCTGTGGCGCACCCCGCTGCACTACGCCCGCGCCACCGACCGGCTGCGACCGATCGACGTCCGCCGGCTGATGGGTCACGTCGCCGACGTCATGCGCGACGCGCTCGCCCAGGGCGGCACGTCCTTCGACGCCCTCTACGTCAACGTCAACGGCCAGAGCGGCTACTTCGACCGATCGCTGAACGCGTACGGCCAGGAGGGGGAGCCGTGCGGGCGCTGCGGCACCCCGATCCGCCGCGACACCTGGATGAACCGGTCGTCGTACTGGTGCCCGCGCTGCCAGCCGCGTCCGCGCGGCGCCAACGCCCGTTCCTGACGGGCGGCGTCGGCGTGCGGCGCTAGGCTGCACGCGATGAACAGCCCCTACGGCGTCGAGGCGCGTGCACGGCGCGTCCCCGAGCCGCCCAAGCGCTCCGGCCGCACGCCGTTCGAGCGCGACCGCGGGCGCATCGTCCACTCCGCCGCGCTGCGTCGGCTGTCGGCCAAGACCCAGGTCATGGGCGCCGGCACCGACGACTTCGTCCGCACCCGGCTGACCCACTCGCTCGAGGTGGCGCAGGTCGCCCGCGAGCTCGGCAAGGCGCTGGGCTGCGACCCGGACGTCGTCGACTCCGCCGCGCTCGCGCACGACCTGGGGCACCCGCCGTTCGGCCACAACGGCGAGGACGCGCTCGACGCCGCCTCGCAGGCCTGCGGCGGGTTCGAGGGCAACGCCCAGACGCTGCGCATCCTCACCCGGCTGGAGTCCAAGACGTTCGACGGACAGGGCGGCAGCGTGGGGCTCAACCTCACCCGCGCCACGCTCGATGCCTGCGTGAAGTATCCGTGGGCGCGCGGGGAGGGGCCGCGTCCGGACAGCCGCAAGTTCGGCGTCTACGCCGACGACCGTCCCGTCTTCGACTGGCTGCGCGAGGGCGTCGACGGCCAGCGGCGCTGCGTCGAGGCGCAGGTCATGGACGTCTCGGACGACATCGCCTACTCCGTGCACGACGTCGAGGACGGCGTCGTCGGCGGCTGGTTCTCGCTCAGCGAGCCGCTCGACACCGCGGCTGCGTGGCAGGTCGGTCGCGAGTGGTACCTGCCCGAGGCCGGCGACGACCGGCTCGACGCCGCCTGGGACCGGCTGCGGGCCATGCCGGAGTGGCCGGTCGGACCGTACGACGGCGGACGGCGGGCACTCGCGGTGCTCAAGAGCCTGACCAGCGCGCTCATCGGCCGGTTCGCCAAGGCCACCGAGGCCGCGACGGTCGAGACCGCGGGACCGGGACCCCTGGTGCGGCACGCGGCCGACCTGGTGGTGCCCGCCCACACCCGCGACGAGATCACCGCGCTCAAGTCGGTGGCCGCGCACTACGTCATGCGCTCGGACGAGCGGGTGCGGATGCTCGCCGAGCAGCGCGACCTCGTCACCGCGCTGGTAGAGCACCTGGTGGCGACGGGGGACCAGCACCTGGAGACCGAGTTCGCCCACGACTGGGCCGACGCGGACGACGACGCCGCCCGCCTGCGCGTCGTGGTCGACCAGGTCGCCAGCCTCACCGACGTCTCCGCCCGCCAGTGGGGGCAGCGACTGCTGTAGGGATGGGTGCCCGCTCCTTGAGCCTCGGGTCCGCTCCTTGAGCTCGTCGGAAGGAGCCCGGGGGGCTGATGACGAAGTGGTTGGGTCTCGGCTCGCCTCGGTCTGTCGGCTCGCCCGGTCCCCGCTCCTTGAGCTTGTCGAAAGGAGCCCTGGGTGCGTGGTTGCCCGGGGGGCTGATGACGAAGTGGTTGGGTGCTCGCTTGGCCGGTCTGTCGGCTCGCCCGGTCCCGCTCGCGGAGCTTGCCGAAGCGCGGAAAACGTCCGCGATTCCAGTGGATATCGCATTGTTCCCGTCACCACCGTGCGGTAGACTAGAACAAACGTTCGACACGGGGGTCTCGGATGATCATCGGCCAGCTAGAGGGTCTGCGCTACGACTTGCGCGCCCTGGAGGAGTGGTCGCTGACCGACTCCGAGCTGCGCGCGGTGAACGTCGAGGTCCACCGCACGATCGCGATCCTGACCGCGACGGCGGCACGGTTGGCCGGTGCGGTGGAGGAGCGGGCGATCCCGCGCGAGGACGGCTCCGCGTCGACGACCGCGTGGCTCGCCGCGACCACGGGGATCACGCGACGTGAGGCCTCCAAGTTGGTCTCGCTCTCGCGAGTGGACGCGGCCCGCGGTACCGCGACGCGTGACGCTTGGGCCACTGGCCGGCTCAGCACCGAGCAGGCATCGATCATCCTGAAGGCGCTGGACTCCCTGCCGGACTGGTTCGTGGACGAGCAGCATGACGACGCCGAAGCCACCCTCCTGGAGCACGCGAAGGACTTTGGTGCGGACGACCTACGTCGCCTCGCGAACCGCATCGTGGAGGTCGTTGACCCCGACAGTGCGGACGAGATCATCGGCGCGCAGCTGGAGCGCCAGGAGAAGCAGGCCTGGGACGAGACCCACCTGTCCATCACTCGCATGGGCAAGGGCCGCAGCAGCATCCGCGGCATCCTGCCCGACGTGCAGGCCGACATGCTCAAGACCGTGCTTGAGGGCCTCGCCTCACCCCGCCGCGACGGTGCGGTCTTCCGAGACGTCGACGGCGACCACTCCGACCAAGAGACCGGCCGGCTCGACCACGCCCGCCGCATGGGACTCGCCCTCTGCGAGCTCGTCGAGCACCTGCCCCAGGACGCGTTCCCGCAGGCCGGGGGCGTCGCCGCCACGGTGACCATCTCGATGAAGCACGACGACCTCATCCGCGACCTCGGCCGGGCGATGCTCTCCACCGACACCGGGCTCTCCGCCTCCCAAGCCCGGCGCCTGGCCTGCAACGCGAGTCTGATCCCCATGGTTCTCGACGGCGCGAGCCAGCCCATGGACGTCGGCCGGGCCAAGCGTCTCCACGACAGGTCCCAGCGCATCGCTCTCGCCAAGCGAGACGGTGGCTGCTCGTGGAAGGGCTGCGACCGACCACCCGGGTGGTGCGAAGCCCACCACCTCAAGCCGTGGTCACAGGGCGGCGAGACCTCCATCGACAACGGGGCACTCTTCTGCTTCTTCCACCACCACCTGCTCCACGACTCCGACTGGCAAGCCCGCCTCAGTCACGACGGCGTCGTCGAGGTGATCCCACCACCCCGGATCGACCCACAGCAGCGGCCGCTGCGCCACGCCCGCCACGTCAAGCACCGACCACGTGTCTCCGAGCCCGTGTGAGCACGGCCCGGCGCCCTGGTGCCGCGCACTAGACTGCGAGCACCATGGCACGCATCAAGGACGACGACATCCAGCTCGTCCGCGAACGTGCCCGGATCGACGAGGTCGTCGAGGCCGCGGGCATCACGTTGCGCAACGCCGGCGGCGGATCCCGCAAGGGCCTGTGCCCCTTCCACGACGAGAAGTCGCCGTCGTTCAACGTCCGCCCGGCCCAGGGGTTCTACCACTGCTTCGGCTGCGGGGCAGGTGGCGACTCGATCAAGTTCCTCATGGAGCACGACCACGTCACCTTCGTCGAGGCGGTCGAGCGGCTGGCCGGCAAGTACGGCATCCAGCTGCGGTACGAGGAGGACGGCGCACCGCGCGGACCCCAGCGTGACCCCCGCCAGCGCGGACGCCTGCTCGAGGCCCACCAGCTCGCCGCCGAGTTCTACGCGCAGCACCTGTTCAGCGCGCCCGAGGCCCAGGCCGGACGCACGTTCGTGACCGACCGCGGGTTCACCCAGGCCGCCGCGGAGACGTTCGGCATGGGGTTCGCCCCGCGCAGCGGGGAGGCCCTGGTCGGGCACCTCAAGGGACGCGGCTTCAGCGACGAGGAGCTCGTGGTCGCCGGCCTCGCCGGACGCGGCTCGCGAGGACTCTACGACCGGTTCCGCGGACGCCTGCTGTGGCCGATCCGCGAGATGAGCGGCGAGGTGGTGGGCTTCGGCGCCCGCCGCATCTTCGACGACGACCGCATCGAGGCCAAGTACCTCAACACGTCCGAGACGCCGATCTACAAGAAGAGCCAGGTGCTGTACGGCATCGACCTGGCGCGGCGCGCGATCTCGTCGTCCAGCCAGGCCGTCGTCGTCGAGGGCTACACCGACGTCATGGCGTGCCACGAGGCCGGCGTGAAGACCGCCGTCGCCACCTGCGGCACCGCGTTCGGCGAGGACCACGCCCGCATCCTGCGCCGCATCATGCTCGACCACGACGCCTTCCACGGCGAGGTCATCTTCACCTTCGACGGCGACGCGGCCGGGCAGCGCGCGGCGATCAGGACGTTCGAGGGCGACCAGCAGTTCGTCGCCCAGACGTACGTCGCCGTCGAGCCGCGCGGCATGGACCCGTGCGACCTGCGCCTGGCCGACGGCGACGAGGCCGTGCAGCAGCTGGTGTCATCGCGCATCCCGCTGTACCGCTTCGTGCTCGACAACACGCTGTCCAAGTACGACCTCGACCGCGGCGACCAGCGCGTCGACGCGGTGCGCGAGGCGGTCGGTCTCGCCACAGCCATCCGCGACCGGGCCAAGACCGACGAGTTCGTCCGCGAGATCGCGACCAAGGTCGGCGTCGAGGTCGACCAGGTGCGCTCCGAGCTGCGCAAGCGCAGCGGCAAGAGCGCCGCGCCGAAGGGACGTCCGCAGGCGCGCACCGAGCTCGTGGACGAGCGTCCGGCCGAGCCCGCGGTGCCCGCCGTCCCCGAGCCCAGCCTGGGTGAGGCGCGGTTCAACGACGAGCGTGAGGCGCTGAAGGCGATCGTCCAGCACCCCGAGATCGCCGTGCGGCACGTCGGCGAGATCTCCGTGGACGACTTCACCCACCCGCGGGCCAGGGCCATCTGGCAGGAGGTCTCCACGCGCGGCCTGCCGCAGCGCCAGGACGCGTCGTGGCTGCCCGCCGTCGCCGACGCCCTCGACGAGCCCACCCGGCGCATCCTCATGATCTGCGCGACCGACCCCGTGCGGTCGCGCGAGGCGACGGCGGCCCGCGTCGTCCAGGACCTCATCGGTCGTCTCCGCGTCGCGACCGTGCAGCGTCAGCTCGCTGAGGCGAAGAGCCGGCTGCAACGCGCCGACCCGGCCGACGCCGACGGCTACCGCGCGCTGTTCGAGCAGGTCATGGCGCTGGAGGAGCGGCGACGGTCGGTCCAGGACGCCGTGCTCGGCGCCTGACGCTCGTCCACAGCCCGCGGGCCGGGGGTCGCGGCGGGGGAGCCCGGCGGACGACGCTCGTCGCATGGACGCCTTCGTCACCCGCCTGATGTCCCTCCCGCCGCTCGAGCCCGACCGCGAGCACGAGCTCGCCCTCCGCAGCCGTGACGGTGACGCGTCCGCCCGGGCCGAGCTGATCGAGTCCGCCCTGCGGCTCGTCCCGCTCCACGCCCTACGCCTCGGTGCCCGCGGCGAGACGCTCATGGACGCGGTGCAGGCCGGCTCGGTCGGGCTCATCGAGGCGGTCGACCGCTTCGACCCCGACCGCGGCGTGCGGCTGGCGACCTACGCATGGCCGTGGATCGCGCACTCCGTCGGCGCCGTGCTGTGCGAGCGGGAGCAGGCCGCACCGTGGAGCCCGCTCGGCGAGGACGAGCCGCCGAGCCTGGTCACGGAGGCCGTCCACGGGCTCGAGACGACCCTCGCCGAGGTGCTGCGCGTGCGTCACCGGCTGGACGGGACCCCTGGCCCGCCGCGGTCGCGCGAGGTCGTCGCGGTCCACCTGGGGCTGTCCGTGAGCCAGGTCCGGACACGTGAGGGGGAGGCGATGCGACAGCTCCGGGGGAGGCTTGCTAAGGTGGTGCACCGTGCTGAGCCGCAAGGCGAAGCCGATCCCCCGTAGCTCAATTGGCAGAGCATTCGACTGTTAATCGAAGGGTTATTGGTTCGAGTCCAATCGGGGGAGCTGCACGAGGAAGGGCCGCTGCGAGAGCAGCGGCCCTTCCTCGTTCCCTGGCTCAGGCCGATGCGGGGAAGGTCACCGTCGCGACCAGGCCGCCGTCCGGGCGTGCTCGCAGGTCCAGCTCGGCGCCGTGCCGGCGGGCGACGGACGCGACGATGGCCAGGCCGAGCCCGCTGCCGGTGTCGGCCCCACCGGACCGGACGCGGCCGCGGCCCCGGACGAACGGCTCCACGAGGGTGGGCACCATGGCCGGGTCGAGCACGTCGCCGGAGTTCTCGATCGTCAGGCGAGCGGCACCGTCCGGCCCGCGGCGCGTGGTCACCGAGACGAACCCGTCGGACGCCGCGTTGTGCCGCACCGCGTTGCCCACCAGGTTCGCCACCAGGCGCTCGAGCAGCTCAGGGTCGGCGAGGACGGGGGCGGGCCGCAGGTC
>NZ_SJXM01000013.1 GCF_004336805.1 Aeromicrobium sp. IC_218 | reverse complement strand
GGGGCGGGCGCCGCCGCCGCACGAGCAGGACGACCGCACCGACGAGCGCCGCGCCGCCCGCCCCCCACGCGAGCACCTCAGCGAGCGGGCGCGGGGCGTCCGCGCCGGTGACGCCGCCCTCGACCGGCTCACGCACGTCGGACGGTCGGGTCACGTCACCGACGGCGGCGACCTCGCACAGGCCGGTGCGGAACGACTCGTCCGCGGTCACGACGTACCGCTCCCCCGGCACGAGGTAGTCCCCGCCCAGGTCGTCGTCCTCGACCGCCTCGACCCACACCACCGGGGCGAGGTCGGGTCCGGCCCAGACCTCGTCGACCGCGAGGCGCGCGTGCTCGGACCAGGCGGCCTGGACCGTGCCGACGAGGACGACCGGGGCGTCCGGGGTGCCGGTCAGCGCCGTGCACGACGTCGCCGCGGCGGGCGACGCAGGCAGCAGGACGGCCAGGGCCGTCGCCGCCACCAGGGCTGCTCGACGCATGCGACCTCCTCGCCCGGTCATGTCGCGGGAGGCGTCACCGTCTCGCGCGACCCGGATGCACGGCGCCGCCCCGCGAGCAGGTGAAGCGCCCCGGCGACGGCCGCGGCGCCGACTCCCCACGCCACGGTCTCGGTCACGGAGGGCGGGCGCTCCGGGCCGGTACGACCGTCGGCGACCGGGTGGCGGACCTCCGCCGGACGGGTCGCGAGGTCGTCGCCGTCGTAGACCGGGTGAGCCTCGCAGTAGCTGGTGCGGAACGACTCGTCCGCGGTGACGACGTACCGCTGCCCGCCGGAGAGGTAGATCCGTCCGTTCAGGGGATCAACGCCCGTCTCGAGCTCCACGACGGGCGCCAGGTCGGGCCCCGCCCACACCTCCTCGACCGCGAACTGCGCGTGCCCGGACCGCACCGACTCGGCCGTGCCGAGCAGGACGACCGGCGCCTCCGTGTCCGGCGGGCCGCAGATCCATGCGGACGCCGGCGACGCGGGCAGCAGGACGGCCAGGGCCGTCGCCGCCACCAGAGCTGCTCGACGCATGCGACCTCCTCGCCCGGTCATGTCGCGGGAGGCGTCACCGTCTCACGGACGGCGGTGCCGAGGAGGCGGAACACGGCTCAGAGCAGGTCGTGCACCACGACGGTCTGCTCACGGCCGGGGCCGACGCCGATCGCCGAGATGCGCGAGCCGCTGATCGCGTCGAGCTCACGGACGTACGCCTGCGCGTTGGCCGGCAGGTCGCTGAGCTCGCGCGCGCCGGAGATGTCCTCGGACCAGCCCGGGAAGTACTCGTAGATGGGCTTCGCGTGGTGGAAGTCGGTCTGCGATGCGGGCATCTCCTCGACCCGCTCGCCGTCGACCTCGTACGCGACGCAGACCGGGATGCGGTCCCAGCCGGTCAGCACGTCCAGCTTCGTCAGCACGAAGTCGGTGACGCCGTTGATGCGCGCGGCGTAGCGGGCGACGGGTGCGTCGTACCAGCCGCAGCGACGCGGGCGTCCGGTCGTGGTGCCGAACTCGCCGCCGTTGACGCGCAGGCGCTCGCCGTCCTCGTCGAACAGCTCGGTCGGGAACGGCCCCTCGCCGACGCGCGTGGCGTAGGCCTTCACGATGCCGATGACGCGGGTGATCTCGGTCGGCGCGATGCCGGACCCGGTGCACGCGCCGCCGGACGTCGCCGAGGACGACGTCACGAACGGGTAGGTGCCGTGGTCGACGTCCAGCAGCGTGGCCTGGCCGGCCTCGAGCAGCACGGTCTCGTCGCGGCGCAGCGCCTCGTGCAGCAGCAGCGCGGTGTCGGTGACGTACGGACGCACGCGGTCGACGTACGACAGCAGCTCCTCGACCGTCTCCTCGACGCCCACGGCGCGGCGGTTGTAGATCTTGGTGAGGATCTGGTTCTTCTGCTCCAGCGCGCCCTCGACCTTGGCGTGCAGGATCTTCTCGTCGAACAGGTCCTGGACGCGGATGCCGAGCCGGTTCATCTTGTCGGCGTAGGTCGGGCCGATGCCGCGGCCGGTGGTGCCGATCTTGCGCTTGCCCAGGAACCGCTCGGTGGTCTTGTCCAGCGAGCGGTTGTAGTCGGCGATGACGTGGGCGTTGGTGCTGAGCTTGAGCCGCGACGTGTCGATGCCGCGGGCCTCGAGGCCGTCGATCTCCTCGAACAGAACCGACAGGTCGACCACGACGCCGTTTCCGATGACCGGCGTGCAGCCGGGGGTGAGGATGCCGCTGGGCAGCAGGTGGAGGGCGTACTTCTCGCCCTCGATGACGACCGTGTGGCCGGCGTTGTTGCCACCGTTGAACTTGACGACGTAGTCGACGCGGGAACCGAGCAGGTCGGTCGCCTTGCCCTTCCCCTCGTCTCCCCACTGGGCACCGACGATCACGACTGCGGGCATGGATTCGCACCAACCTCGAGCACAAGACAAGCCCCGTCTCCGGGGCTCTTACCGCGACAGCCTATCGGAGCGGGACCTAGGGTGACGACCCATGAGACCCGTCGTCGCGATCGCGAACGCCCAGGCCGGCAGCAGCGAGACCGAGGCGGTGGAACGCGTCGTCGCCCTGCTGCGCGAGCGCACCGACGTCGACCTGGCCTGCACCGAGGGCGAGGACGACCTGCGCGAGGCGCTCTCCGACGCGTCCGGACGCCTCGTCGTCGTGCTCGGCGGCGACGGCTCGCTGCACGCCGTGGTGAAGGTGCTCGACGAGCTCGGGCTGCTGCCCGACGTCCAGGTCGCGCTCGTCCCCATGGGCACGGGCAACGACTTCGCGCGCACCATCGGCATGCGCTGCGACCACGCGCTCGAGGCGGCCGAGCAGCTGCTGGACTCCGAGCCGTGCGACCTCGACCTCGTGCGCGACGACCGCGGCCGCGTGGTCGTCAACGCCGTCCACGTGGGCATCGGCGCCGAGGCGGCGGTCGAGGCGAAGCCCTACAAGGAGCGGCTCGGCCCGGTCGGGTACGCCATCGGCGCGGTGATCTCGGGCGTGAAGCACAAGGGCTTCCGGGCCAAGGTCACCGTCGACGGCCGGCAGATCCGCCGGCGCGGCCGGATGATCCAGGTCGCCGTCGGCAACGGGCGCTACATCGGCGGCGGCGCGCCGCTGCTGCCCGAGGCCGACCCCGGCGACGGCCTGCTCGACGTCGCGGTGTCGTGGTCGAACCCGCGGCTGCGCCGGGTCGCGTACGCCTGGCGCCTGCGCAAGGGCCGCCACCCGTACCGCGACGACGTCGAGTACCTGCGGGGCCGCGAGGTCACCGTCGTCGGTGAGGAGACGCGCGGCAACCTCGACGGCGAGATCGACGACGCCCGCGCGTCCCACGCCTGGAAGGTCGAGCCGGGGGTCCTGACGATGCTGCTGCCGCGCGACCCCGCCCCCGCCCACGACTAGGCCGGACATGACGAGGCCCCCGCGAGCGGTGCTCACGGGGGCCTCGTGCGTGCGGGTCAGCGACGCGCGACCTTGACCTTGACGGTCGTGGACGAGCCGGAGAACAGCGAGCTGCCGGCGTACTTCACCGTGAGGCGCTGCGTGCCGGCCTTGGTCAGGCGCGACAGGCGGACGGACGCCTTGCCGTTGCGCACCGTGGCGGTGCCGACGCGCTTGGAGCCCTGGTAGACGCCGACCGTGCCGCTGCTGACCGGGACGCCGTAGGCGCGCACGGTGACCGCGACGTTCGCCCGGGTCTTCTTCACGACGACCTTGCGCGTCGTCACCTTCGCGGTGACGGACGTGCGGGCCTTGGCCACGGTGACGCGAACGGTCGTCCGCGCACCGGCGTACGTGCCGTTGCCCGCGTACGTCGCGGTCAGGGTGTGCGCGCCCGGCTTCAGCGCCGTGCCCGCGACCTGGAGGGTCGCGCGCCCCTTGACGAAGTACCCGACGCCGAGGCGGGCCGAGCCACGCGTGAGCGTGACCGTGCCGGTGGCGGCCGCCGGACCGGTCACGACGACCGTGCCGACCCGGCCGTACTGGACGGCGTAGCCGGACGCCTTGAGCGAGGTGGGGATGGTCGTCACGACGGCCCGCACGTCGGCCGAGGACTCCAGGTGCTGGGAGTCGCCCAGGTACTCGACCTGGAGGTCGTGGACGCCGACGTCGAGGGTGCCCGCCGGGACCTTCACCGTGCCGCGGCCGGCGCTGAGGTCGGCGCTGCCGACGACCGTCTCGCCGAGGCGGACCTCGACGCGTCCGGTCGGGACGGCGCCGGTGCCCGACGTGACCTCGACCGGAACCGACACGACACCGTTGACCGGGGCCTTCGCGACCGCGCCCGGGACGACCGTGGCCTGGCCCTTGTCGACCTGCACGTCGACCGTGCCGGTGGAGGGCAGCAGCGCGTCGTCACCGGCGTAGGCGACGGTGAGCGCGCGGGTGCCGACCGCCAGGCCGATGGTGTCCACGTCCACCGACGCGACGCCCTCGTCGAGCGTGCCCGTGCCGACGACGGTCGACCCGGACAGCACGTCCACGCGTCCGGACGGCACGACGTCGGCCTCGGTGGCCACCGCGACGTCGACGACGGCCTGCTCGCCGCGCTCGACCGGGGTCGGCGCGTCGGCGGTCGTCGTGCTGGCGGCCTTGGCCGAGACCGGCACCTGGAACGTCGTGCCGGTCGGCTGCGCCGTGACCGTCAGGGTGCCCGTGCCGGGCTTCGTCGTGATCGGCGTGGTGACGCGGGCCGACCCGTTCGTGGCGGGGAACGAGCCGAGGTCGGTCGTCGTGCCACCCAGGTCCAGCGAGGCGTCGACCGACGTCGTGGCCGGCGTGCCCTTGGAGGTGAGGTCGAGCTTGGGGAAGGTCAGGTCGATCGGCTGGCCGAGCACGACGTCCGTGTCGCCGGCGACCTTGATCGCGTGGCGGCGGAAGTCGGGCGAGACCGGCGACTCGGCCTTGAGGAAGTCCATCCAGGCCTGGTAGTCCTGCAGGCCGGTGTCGAAGTTCGTGCCCTCGGTGAACGCGCGGAAGTTGTCGCCGCCGGCGCCCAGGAAGCTGAACGTCGCCACCCGGTAGGTCCTGTCCGGGTCGAGCGGCGCGCCGTCGATCGTCAGGCTCGTGATGCGGTCGCCGCGCTCGCGGGTGTCGTCGTAGGTGTACTGCACGTTCGCGGACGTGCCGAGCTGCAGGTACGAGCGCGACGGCACGGTGCCGTCGGGGTTGGTCTGCCACTGCTGCTCGAAGACCTTCTTGAGCGAGGAGCCCTTGAGGCTGACCGAGCTGAGCGTGTTGTTGAACGGGAGCACCGCGTTGGCCTCGGCGAAGGTGATCACGCCGTCCTTGTTCACGTCGGCGTCCGCGCCGGTCGAGCCGGCGTAGAAGAGCTCGGCGCGCAGGCCGCCGGGGTTGGCGATGCCGAGGTCGGCACCGACCTCGAGCTGCGAGACCTGCGCCAGCACGGCGTCGGCCACGAGGTTGCCGAGCGTCGACTCGCTCGCGCGGTCGTCGCGGGAGGAGCCGGTGTAGGCGGTCGTGATGTCGGCCGAGACGGTGGCGACCGGCTTCTCGCCGAGCGCCTTGGCGTCGGCCAGGGCGTCGTCGACGATCGTCTTGACCTGCGCCACGCGCGGGAACGCGGCGACCAGGTCGGCGTCCGCCGTCGTGGTGCGACCGACGTTGCCGGCGGTGTACGAGACGACGTCGCCGGTGTCCGGGTCGACCTTCAGCTGCACCTGGCCGATGCGCTCGCCGTAGCTGCCGGTCTGGACGACCGGGCGGGTCTTGCCCGCCTTGCCGGGCACGGGCGCGTTCCAGGCGTACTCCTTGTGGGTGTGCCCGGTGAAGATCGCGTCGACCGACGCGTCGGTCTTGGTGACGATGTCGGCGAAGGCGCCGCCGTCGGCGACCTCCTGCTCGAGCGTGGTCGTCGAGGACGTCTTGAAGCCCGCACCCTCGTGGTAGGACGCCACGATGACGTCCGGCTTGTCGGCGGACGCCTCGAGCTGGCGCGCGACGCGGTTGACCGCCTCGACGGGGTCACCGAAGTCGAGGTTCGCGACGCCGGCGGGCGAGACGAGCGAGGCCGTCTCCTCGGTGGTGGCGCCGATGACGGCGACCTCCTGGCCGGCGACGGTGAACGTCTCGTAGGCCGGCAGGACGGTGTCGGTGGTGCCCTTGCGGTAGATGTTCGCGGCGACGTGCCCGAAGTCCGCGGCGTCCTCGACGCGTCCGGTCAGGTCGGTCTCGCCGCCGTCGAGCTCGTGGTTGCCGACCGCCGAGACCGCCAGGTCGAGCGTGTTGAGCACGTCGATCGTGGGCTGGTCCTGCTGCGAGGACGAGGCGAAGAGGCTGGCGCCGATGTTGTCGCCGGCCGACAGGAACAGCGTGTTGGCGTCGCCGGCGGCAGCGCGCAGCTGCTCGATCGTGCCGGCGACCTTCACGGTGTTCGCGTCGATGCGCCCGTGGAAGTCGTTGACGTCGATGAGGTTCACGGTGACGGGGTCGGCCGCGTGGGCCGGGGAGGCGACCACCAGGCCGCCGCAGCTGAGGAGGGCGGCCACGCCGATGGCCGTCCTGCGACGCAAGAGGTTCACAGAGGTCCTTTCCGGGACGCGCCCGCGCGGGCGCACAGTCCGAGACCCTAGGACCGTCCCGGGGCCGCGGACGCCGGGTTAGCCGAAACGTCACCTGGCGGACGTGCGAGGGCCCCGCGACGGTCGTCGCGGGGCCCTCGTCGCCCGGCCCTAGAGCCGGCGGCGCAGCCGGTCGGCCAGGCGGCGCCCGTCGGGGTCGTGCAGCAGCGCGTACCAGGGCGCGGCGAGGAGCCGGCGCCACCACGCCAGGCGCGGCGGCGGGAGCGGACGCAGGCGCCCGGGCGGGCGCGGGCCCCGCTGCCCGCCGGCGTGCCAGGCCTCCAGCGCGTCCGCGCTCGCGGCCAGCTGCCGGAACATCGCGCGCCCGTCGACGCAGTCGGCCATGACGTCGAGCAGGTGCTCGTCCGCGTCCGGGCCGATCGGTCCGAGCGCGTCCACGTCGACCCGGTCCAGGTGCTCACCGGCGAGCGCGAGCCGCAGCCGGCGCCCGTAGGTGCTGCTGCCGTCCTCGCTGTCGGTGTCGACGACGACCGCCGACAGCTCGGAGTCGTGCGTCCAGGAGCGGCGGCAGAAGTTGTCCGAGCCCACGCTGGCCCACACGTCGTCGATCACGCACACCTTGGCGTGGACGTAGACCGGCGTGCCGGCGTGGTTCTCCGGCGCGTAGAGCGCGACCCGGTCGGGCGCCGCGGCGCAGACCCGCGCGATCGCGCGCATCCGGCCGAGCACCTGGGGGTCACGGGCGAACCAGCCGTCCTGGTCGGGCACGCGCGGCAGCACCGCGACCACGTGCAGGTCGGGGTTGTCGCGCAGCGCGTCGACGAACAGCTGGCTCATCGCCCGGCCCCACAGGAACTGGTCCTCGATGTAGACCAGCGACCGGGCCCGGCGCATGGCCCGTGTGTAGCCGCGCGCCACCGAGCGCTCGCCGCGCGGCGCGAAGTCGTGCTTCCAGCCCGGACCCAGGCTCGGGTAGGTGCGCAGCAGCTGGACGGTGTGCGGGCCCAGCTCCTCGGGCACGGGACGCTGCGCGGGCAGGCGGCGGCGCTCGTCGTCGAGCCGGTCGGCCCGGTCCCGCAGGCGGCGGATCGGGCTGCGGGTCAGCGGCGTCGAGTCCTCCCACCGTTCCCGGAAGACGGTCTCGACGTCGTGGACGGCCGGGCCGCGCAGCTCCAGCTGCACGTCGTGCCAGGGCGGACGCTCGCCGTACTCGTGCGCGATCGGGTCGCCCTGCGGGTCGCCGAGGTGCCGGGCGTCGTCGCGCCGGGTGTGGCACAGGTCGAGGCCGCCCACGAACGCCACGTCGCGCGAAGGGTCGTCGCGGTGGCGCACCACGACGAACTTCTGGTGGTGCGCGCCGGAGGTCCGCACGCGCATGTCGAGCTGCACGTCCGCGCCGCGGGCCTGCAGCAGCCGACCGAGGTCGCGGTGCTCGTCGACCGCGTAGCCCAGACGCCCGGCGTGGGAGCGCCAGACCAGGGCGCGGACGTCCGCGCCCCGGTCCAGCGCGCGTCCCAGCACCTCGACCAGCTCGCTGCCGGGCGTCCCGCGCAGCCGCTCGTCGGGGTTGCCCTGCCAGTCGGTGAAGCACACGAGGTCCCCCTCGCCGACGCCGTCCAGCACGTCGGCGAGCGCCGCGAAGTAGGTCGCGCCGTGCACCAGGGGACGCGCCAGGTTGCCGGTCGACCAGGCGGCGCCGTCCGGATGACGATCGTCCAGGCGCGTGTGGGGGTTGCCCCGGCCCTCGCGCGTCAGCAGCCACTCGGTCAGGCGGGGTCTCGCGTCGTGCACCTCAGGCCTGGACGAGCTCGGCGTAGGCCTCGGGGCTCGACTCGCGCAGGAACTCGCGGCACCGGTGCGCCTCGGGCTCGTCGCCCAGGCGCTCGGACGCCGTGGCCAGCACGGCCAGCGAGCGCAGGAAGCCGCGGTTGGGCTGGTGCGACCACGGCACGGGGCCGTGGCCCTTCCAGCCGTTGCGGCGCAGCAGGTCCAGTGCGCGGTGGTAGCCGGTGCGGGCGTACGCGTAGCCCTCGACGTCGCGGCCCTCGTCCAGCGCGGCCTGCGCCATGAGCGACCACCCGAGCGTGGACGACGGGTGCTCGCGGACGACGTCCTCGAGCGGGTCGCCGGCGGCCAGGCGCTCGGCGGCCGGGTCCTCGGGCAGCAGGGTCTCGGGCGGCTCGCCCAGCAGGTTCGTCATGGCGCCGACCCTACCGACGCGCCGACCGGGCCCGCCTTCGGCAGACTGACCGGGTGCCCGAGCTGCCCGAGGTCGAGTCCGCCCGCGCCGTGATCGAGCGCTCCGCGCTGCACCGGCGCATCGCCGACGTCGACGACTCCGACTCCTACGAGTGCCGTCCGCACGCGCCCGGCGAGATCCGCGACGCCCTGGTCGGTCGCACGCTCACCGCGGCCCGCCGGCGCGGCAAGTCGATGTGGTGCGAGACGTCCGGACTCGACGGCGACGACGGGCCCGGTCCGGTCCTGGGCCTGCACCTGGGCATGAGCGGACGCATCCTGGTCGGCGACGACTCCGGCGGCGACTACGTCGGCACCGGGCGTCCGGTCCCGACCGCCGAGCGGTTCTCGCGCTTCTCGATCACCTTCGACGACGGCGGCACCCTGCACCTGGTCGACCCGCGCCGGCTCGGCCGGGCCCGGCTCGACCCCGACCTGGAGGCGCTCGGGCCGGACGCCGCGGAGGTGGGCCGCGAGGAGTTCCGCGCCCGGGTGGGCGGCAGCCGTGCCCCGCTCAAGGCCCGCCTGCTCGACCAGTCCGTCGTGGCCGGCGTGGGCAACCTGCTCGCCGACGAGACGCTGTGGCAGGCGCGGCTGAGCCCGCGGCGTCCGGCCGGCGACCTCGACGTCGAGACGCTCGACGACCTGCGCCGGCACCTGCGCAAGGCGGTGCGCGACGCGATCGCGCACGGCGGCGTCCACACCGGCGAGGTGATCGAGCACCGCCGGGCCGGCGGACGCTGCCCGCGGTGCGGCGCCGAGATGGTGCGCGGCACCGTCGGCGGCCGCACCACCTGGTGGTGCTCGGCCGAGCAGCCCTAGCTCGTCCCCTCGGCGCTGAGGGTGACGTTGTTGCGGCGGCGCTCGGCGTGTCGCCGCAACAACGTCACCCCCAGCGCCGGCTGGGCCCGGGACGCACGACGGCCCCGGGAGCAGGCTCCCGGGGCCGTCAGCGTCAGGCGTCGCTCAGAGCTTGGTGCCCGACGAGCGCAGGGCCTGGCAGGCCTCGACGACGCGCGCGGCCATGCCGGCCTCGGCCGCCTTGCCCCAGGCGCGCGGGTCGTAGGTCTTCTTGTTGCCGACCTCGCCGTCGATCTTCAGCACGCCGTCGTAGTTGCTCAGCATGTGGCCGGCGACCGGACGCGTGAACGCGTACTGGGTGTCGGTGTCGACGTTCATCTTGATGACGCCGTAGTCGACCGCCGCGTCGATCTCCTCGGGCAGCGAGCCCGAGCCGCCGTGGAAGACCAGGTCGAACGGACGGTCGGTGCCGTACTTCTCGCCGACGACGTCCTGGGCCTGCTTGAGGATCTCCGGGCGCAGCTTGACGTTGCCCGGCTTGTAGACGCCGTGGACGTTGCCGAACGTGAGGGCCGTCAGGTAGCGGCCCTTCTCGCCGACGCCGAGCGCGGCCGCGGTCGCCAGCGCGTCCTCGGCGGTCGTGTACAGGTGCTCGCCCATGCCGCCCTCGACGCCGTCCTCCTCGCCGCCGACGACGCCGATCTCGACCTCGAGGATCACCTTCGCCGCCGCGGCCGCCGCCAGCAGCTCCTCGGCGATCTGCAGGTTCTCCTCCAGCGGCACCGCCGAGCCGTCCCACATGTGCGACTGGAAGTACGGCAGGCCACCGGCCTGGACCCGCTCGGTGGACGCCGCGAGCAGCGGGCGGACGAAGCCGTCGAGCTTGTCCTTGGGGCAGTGGTCGGTGTGGAGCGCGACGTTGACCGGGTACTTCTTGGCCACCTCCTGCGCGAACGCGGCGAAGGCCAGCGAGCCGGAGACCATGTTCTTGACCGTCGGGCCGGACAGGTACTCGGCACCACCGGTGGAGATCTGGATGATGCCGTCGCTCTCGGCCTCGGCGAAGCCGGCGAGGGCCGCGTTCAGGGTCTGCGACGAGGAGACGTTGATGGCCGGGTACGCGAACTTCTCGCGCTTGGCCTTGTCGAGCATCTCGGCGTAGATCTCGGGGGTGGCGACGGGCATGAGGGCTCCTCTGTGCGGTTTCGCTCGGCGGGTTGCGTCGATCACACCATAGTGCCGAGGCGCCGCGCCGCGACGCGGGCGGCGACCTGCACCGGGTCCCACACCGACGAGAACGGCGGGGCGTACGCGAGGTCGGTCATCGCCAGGTCGTCGACCGTCGTGGACGTCCACAGCGCCATCGCCAGCGTGTCGATGCGCCAGCCCGCTCCCTGGCGTCCGACGAGCTGCGCGCCGACCGGCAGCCGGCTGCTGCGGTCGACGACCAGGCGCAGCGTGAGCTGCTCGGCGCCGGGGAAGTAGCCCGCGGACGTCGTGGACTCGATCGTCGCGACCAGCGGGTCGTAGCCCGCCTCACGGGCGGCGGACTCGCTGAGCCCGGTGACCGCGATCTCCAGGTCGCAGACCTTGGTGATCGCGGTGCCGATGACGCCGGGGAACGGCTCGCCGCGCAGCGACGCGTCGTCCATGACCGCCGCCGCGATCGCGCGTCCGGCGACCAGGCCCTGCTTGTTCGCGTGGGTGCCGAGCGGGACGTGGACCAGCTCGCCGGTGAGCCGGTGCCGGGTCACGACGCAGTCGCCGGCGGCCCAGACGCCGGGGCGTCCCGGCACGGCCTGGTGCTCGTCGACGACGATGCCGCCCTTCGCGCCGACCTCGACGGCGTCCGCCACGAGCTCGCTGCGGGCGGTGACGCCGAGGCCCAGCACGACCAGGTCGGCGTCGTGGACACCGGCATCGGTCTCGACCCCGGTGACACGGCCGTCCGGGCCGGTGCGGAACCCGGTGACCGTCGTGCCGGCGACGAGCTCGATGCCGAGCCCGCGGACCGCCGACGCCACCTGCTCGCCGAGGTCGGGGTCGAGCAGGCCCAGCGGCTCGGCGCTGCGCTCGAGCACCGTGACCCGCGAGCCGTGCCGCAGGCAGGCCTCGGCCATCTCGAGGCCGACGTAGCCGCTGCCCACGACGACGACGTGGTTCGGGTCGCGCTCCAGCTCGGCCAGCACCTTCAGCCCGTCGTCGAGCGTCTGCACGCCCAGCACGCCCTCGGCGTCGATGCCGGGCAGCGGCGGGCGGACGGGCTGCGCGCCCGTCGCCACGAGCAGGTGGTCGAAGTCCAGCACCGTCTCGGCACCGTGCTCGTCCCGCGCGGTCACGGTGCGCGCGTCGAGGTCGACGGCGACGGCGGTCGTGCGGGTGCGCACGTCGATGCCTCGGGCGCGGTGCTCGGCGGGCGTGCGGGCGACCAGGTCGTGGTGGTCCTTCACGTCCCCGGCGATCCAGTACGGGATGCCGCAGGCCGAGTACGACGTCCAGTCGCCCCGCTCGAGCACGACGACCTCGAGGGCGTCGCCGGCCAGGCGCTTCGCGGTGGACGCCGCCGTCATGCCCGCCGCGTCACCGCCGATCACGAGCAGACGGTCCATGCGTCCGACCCTAGTCGCGCCCGGCGTGCTGCCGGACCCACGCGTGCATCGCGACCGCGGCGGCCGCGCCGGCGTTGATCGAGCGGGTGGAACCGAACTGCGCGATCGCCAGCGTCGTCCCGCAGGCCTCGCGCGCGGCCTCGGTGAGTCCCGGGCCCTCCTGCCCGAGCACGAGCACGCAGGCGCGGGGCAGCTCGGCCGTCTCCAGCGGCACCGAGCCGTCGGTGTTGTCGACGCCCAGCAGCGGGAGTCCCTCCGCCCGCGCCCACGCCACGAGGTCGTCGACGTCCGGGTGGTGCTGGACGTGGAGGTAGCGGTCGGTGACCATCGCGCCGCGACGGTTCCAGCGCCGCTTGCCCACGACGTGCACGGCCGCGACGTTGAACGCGTTCGCCGTGCGGACGACCGAGCCGATGTTCAGGTCGTGCTGCCAGTTCTCGATGGCCACGTGCAGCGGGTGCCGCCGGGTGTCCAGGTCGGCGCGGATCGCCTCGACCGTCCAGTAGCGGTAGCGGTCGACGACGTTGCGCCGGTCGCCGTGCTCGAGCAGCTCGGGGTCGTACCGCGGGTCGTCCGGCCACTCCCCCGGCCACGGCCCGACGCCGACCTCCGCCGGCGCCTCGTACGGCTCGTCCGGTTCGGTCGACTCCTCCGGCCTGCTCACACCACGCCGTAGGTCTGCCGGTACGTCTCGATCGCGTCGAGGTGCTCGGCGTGCAGGCCGGTCTCGCGCAGGTACGTCACCACGTCGGCCAGGGTCACGATGGGCAGCACGGGCACGCCGAAGTCGCGCTCGACCTCCTGGATGGCCGACAGGTCGCCGGTGCCCCGCTCCTGCCGGTCGACCGCGACCACGATGCCGGCCAGCTCGGCACCCGCCTGCTCGACGATCGCCGCGACCTCCCGGATGGCCGTGCCGGCGGTGATGACGTCGTCGACGACCAGCACGCGTCCCTCGAGCGGCGCGCCGACGATGGTGCCGCCCTCGCCGTGCTGCTTGGCCTCCTTGCGGTTGAAGCACCACGGCACGTCCACGTCGTGGTGCTCGGCCAGCTGCACGGCGGTCGCGGACGCGATCGGGATGCCCTTGTACGCCGGGCCGAGCAGCACGTCGTAGGCCAGGTCGCTTCCCGCGATCGTGGCGGCGTAGTGCCGGCCGAGCCCGGCCAGCCGTCTGCCGGTGTTGAACAGGCCGGCGTTGAAGAAGTAGGGGGACGTCCGCCCGGACTTCAGGGTGAACTCCCCGAACCGCAGGACGCCCTGGGAGAGGGCGAGGTCGATGAAGGCGCGCTGGTGGTCCTGGAGGCCGGTCACGGACGCCAGCCTAGGACGTCGCCGCGGCGTGGCCGACGCCGACGACCGCGGGCGCCGGGCGTCCCGAAAGGTTTTTTCCCGTTCACTGGTCCGGACGTGGTTGAACCGGTAGATTCATCCCTGACCGCGTCGCTCTTTAACCCCCCGAGAAGAGCGACGCGGTCTTCCAGGTCCGGGGTCGGCCGCCGCGAGGTCTCGCAGGGCCACGAGCACCAGCGGGACGAGCAGCAGGGGCACGACGAACGCCCAGCGCAGGTCCCAGCCCTCCGCCACCGCGCCGATGAGCCCCCCGCCGAGGATCGCCCCCACGTAGTTGGCCAGGTTCAGCCGCGCGATCGCGACGTCCACCGACTCCGGCGGCACCGCCCCGGCCACCGCCGCGAACGACAGGGGCGCCAGGACGGCCAGGCCCAGCCCGGTGAGGAACAGGCCCAGGACCGCGGGCGCCACGACCTCCGAGGCGACGACCAGGGCGAGGCCGACCAGGCCGGTCGCCACGCCGCCGACGACCACGCGCACCGCGCCGGTCCGGCGCACCACGACGTCCGCGCCGAGCCGCGAGATCAGCGCCCCGACCTGGTACGCGCCGTAGCCGAGCGGGGCGAGCTCGTCGCTGGCCCCCAGCGCGTCCTCGAGGTAGCGCGTGCACCAGGTGAGGATGCCGGTGTCGGAGGCGAAGAAGACGAGCACGACGAGGCCGAGCATGAGCACCGGACGCCACGGCACGCGCGGTCCGTCCGCCGGCACGAGGCCCACCTCCTGCTCGACGGCGGGGACGAAGCGCGCCTGCACGAGCTCGCAGGCGACGACCGCCACCAGCGCGACAACCAGCAGCGACACCGCGACCGGCACGTCGAGCCACGCGCACAGGGACGCGTAGCCGGCGCCGAGGATGCCGCCGACGCTCCACAGGCCGTGCATGCCGTTGATCAGGCTGCGGCCGTAGAGCGCCTGGACGCGCACGCCCTGCATGTTCATGCTCGCGTCGACCGCGCCGAGCCCGACGCCGTAGACCGCGAAGGCGACCAGGAGCGTCGGGGTCGTGGGAGCCAGGCCGATGACGGCGGCACCCAGCGCGATGCCCCACAGGCCGCGGCGCAGGGCGGTGGCGCTGGTACGCCGCTCGGCGACGCGTCCGGCCAGGACGCTGCCGACGCCCGAGAGCACCGCCACGAGCACGAGCACGGCGGTGAAGGTGCCGTCACCGACGTCGTGCTTGTCGATGAGCCGGGGCGCCTGGGTCAGGATCGAGGAGATGACCAGGCCCTGCAGCAGGAACCCGGTCGACACCGCGACCCGGGTCGGGCGCAGCACGGCGGGGATGGGGTCGCTCATGGCCTGGCTCCTTGTCGTCGGCCACAGTGTGGCCGACGACGGGCTCAGGCGGGGCTCACGCGAAGAAGCGGAAGAAGATCAGCGTCGCCAGGCCGATGAACCACAGCGCGAGCAGCAGGGCGTGCCAGTCGCGCAGGAAGCTCACGACCCGGTTGCCCGGCGCCCACGTGCCGAGGTTGCGCAGCGTGACGTACCAGAAGATCGGGATGGTCACGGCCCACACGACCATGCACCACGGGCACAGCGAGCCGATGACGTAGAGGCTCTCGTACTGCAGCCAGCAGACGAAGGCGAAGCCGAGCGTGGCACCGACCTGCAGGCCGGCCCAGACCCACTCTGGGAGCCGGGCGCCCGCGAGCAGGACGACGCCGAGGGTGATGACGACGGCGAAGCCCATGAGCCCGATGAACGGGTTGGGGAACCCGAACAGCGACGCCTGGTCGGTCTTCATGATGTTGAGGCAGTTGAAGACGACGCTGAAGTTGCAGCTGGGGACGTAGTCCTTCTGCTCGAGCAGGCGGATCTTCTCCAGCGACAGCGTGAAGGACGCGGCGAGCCCGATGGCACCGCCGACCAGCAGCAGCCACGCGAGGGCGAGGGGTCGGGCGGGAGGCACGACCTCGCGCTCGTCGGCGGAGGTCTCGAGGGTCGTCACGGGCACATCCTAGGCAGACGAACGAGCCGGGACATCGGTTCCCGCCGTGACTACAGTGACAGCGGTGAGGACGTCCAGCAGCCGCGTCGCCGGGCTCGGCACCACCGTGTTCGCCGAGATGACCGAGGTGGCCCAGCGCACCGGGTCGGTGAACCTGGGCCAGGGCTTCCCCGACACCGACGGCCCCGACTGGCTGCTCGAGGCGGCCCGGCGCGCCATCGCGGACGGTCGCAACCAGTACGCCCCCGGTCGCGGCGTGCCGGAGCTGCGTCGGGCGGTGGCCGACCACCAGCGTCGTCACTACGGCCTCGCGCTCGACCCCGACACCCAGGTCGCCGCGTCCACGGGGGCCACCGAGGCCGTCGCCGCGGCCCTGCTCGGCCTGGTCGAGCCCGGTGACGAGGTGATCGTGCTGGAGCCGTACTACGACTCGTACACCGCGTGCCTGCAGATGGCCGGGGCCACGCGCGTGCCCGTGACGCTGCGGACGCCCGACTTCCGGCTCCCGGTGGACGAGCTGCGGGCCGCCGTCACCCCGCGCACGTCCGCGATCCTGCTCAACACCCCGCACAACCCGACGGGCGCCGTGCTCACCCGCGAGGAGCTGCGTGCCGTCGCCGACGTCGCGATCGAGCACGACCTGGTCGTCGTCAGCGACGAGGTCTACGAGCACCTGACCTTCGACGTGCCGCACGTCCCGGTCGCCACGCTGCCCGGCATGGCCGAGCGGACGCTGACGATCTCCAGCGCGGGCAAGACGTTCGCGGTCACCGGCTGGAAGGTCGGCTGGGCGTCCGGGCCGGCGCCGCTGGTCGACGCGATGCTCGCGGCGAAGCAGTTCATGACCTACACGTCCGGCGCCCCGCTGCAGCCGGCGGTGGCGCTCGCGCTGGACGAGGGCGACGGCTGGGTGGCCGAGAACGCGGCCCGCATGCGCCACCAGCGCGACCTGCTGTGCGACGGGCTGGAGACCGCCGGCTTCGGCGTCCTGCGTCCCGAGGGCACCTACTTCGTCACCACCGACGTGCGTCCGCTCGGCTTCGACGACGGCCTGGACTTCTGCCGTCGGCTCCCCGAGCTCGCCGGCGTCGTCGCCGTCCCGCACCAGGTGTTCTACGACGACGTGGACGCCGGACGTCCGCTCGTGCGGTGGGCGTTCTGCAAGCGTCCCGAGGTGCTGGCCGAGGCGGTCGACCGACTGGCTCGCCTGCGCTAGACCACGGTCCCGACGGACGCGCGCCCGAACCGCCACTGCAGTCGGTGCCGGTACGTCTCGTCCGGCCTCAGCACCGCCGTCGGCCACTCCGGTCGGTTGGGCGAGTCCGGGAAGAGCTGCGGCTCGAGTGCGATCCCGTCGCCCTGGCGGTAGCGGCCCCCGCTCGTCGAGCGCCGGGAGCCGTCGAGGAAGTTGCCGGTGTAGACCTGCAGGCCGGGCTGGTCGCTCCACAGCTCCAGCCGCGACGCCACGGGCTCGAGCTCCAGGACGGCGGCCCGGCGCAGGCCCGTCCCGCGCAGCACGAGGTTGTGGTCGATGCCGCGCGCGTCGGCGACCTGCGGGTGCTCCGTGCGGACCGCCGGGCCGATCGGCCGAGGGGCACGGAAGTCGAACGGCGTGCCGTCCACCGAATCGACCACGCCGAGCGGGATGCCCGTCGCGTCCACCGGGGTGTAGGCGTCGGCGTCCACCTGCAGCAGATGGTCGTCGATCGTGCCGGCCCCCTCCCCCGCCAGGTTGAAGTAGGCGTGGTTGGTCAGGTTCACCACCGTCGGGGCGTCGGTCGTCGCCGTCATGTCGACCGTCACGACGTCGCCCTCGACCGCGTAGCGGACGGTGGCGGTGACGGTGCCGGGGAAGCCCTGGTCGCCGTCGGGGCTGACCGTCCGCAGCTCGACCGCGTCCGGCTCGTGCGCGACCACCTCCCACGGACGACGGTCGAACCCGTCGGGGCCGCCGTGCAGGCTGTTACCCCGGTCGTGCGTGCCGACCTGGACGTCCTGGCCGTCCAGCCGGAAGCGGCCGGCGGCGATGCGGTTGGCGTACCGGCCGATGGTCCCCCCGACGTAGTCGCCGCTCGCCCTCCGCTCAGCGACGTCGGCGTGGCCCAGCACGACGTTGCGCCGCTCGCCGTCCCCGCCCGTCACCTCCAGCCGGTGGACGGTCGCGCCCAGGGTCAGGACCTCCACCACCGGACCCGGAGCGGTGCCGATGACCAGCAGGCGGACCTCCCGCCCGTCCTCGAGCTCGCCGAAGCGACGGTCCCGGTCCGACGAGGAACCGGGCACGAGCGCGTCGCCCGACGGACTCACAGGCCCTCGGCGAGGCGGTGGTACGCGGCGTTCCAGCGCAGCTCGCGCCGGAACGAGCGCGGCGTCGTGTCGGCGTCGATCGTCACCATCTCGATCCCGGTCATCTCGGCGAAGTCCTCCAGCACCTCCACGCCCACCGCCTGGGACAGCACCGTGTGGTGCGGGGCGCCGGCCATGAGCCACGACTCGGCCGAGGTCGCGAGCGACGGCCGCGGGCGCCAGACCGCGCAGGCCACGGGCAGCCGCGGCAGGTCCTCGTCGGGCTCGACGACGTCGATCTCGTTGACCGTCAGGCGGAACCGGTCGCCGAGGTCGGACAGACCGGCCACGACGGCCTGGCCCGGGTCGGCGGTGAAGCGCAGGCGCACCGGGTCCTCGCGTCCGCCGATGGCCAGCGGGTGGACCTCCAGCGACGCCCGCTGCGTGGTGATCGTCGGGCACACCTCGAGCATGTGCGCGCCGAGGATCTTCTCCTCCCCGGGCACCAGGTGGTACGTGTAGTCCTCCATGAAGGACGTCCCGCCGGGCAGCCCCGCGGCCATCGTCTTGGTCGCCCGCAGCAGCAGGGACGTCTTCCAGTCGCCCTCGCCGCCGAACCCGTAGCCGTCGGCCATGAGCCGCTGGACCGCGAGACCGGGCAGCTGACGCAGTCCGCCGAGGTCCTCGAAGTTCGTCGTGAACGCCCCGAACCCGCCCTCGGTGAGGAACGTCCGCAGGCCCAGCTCGATCCGGGCGCCCACCCGCAGCGAGTCGTGCCGCTCGGCGCCCGGCAGCAGCTCGGGGGCCACCGCGTACCGATCGGCGTACTCGGTGACCAACGTGTCGACGTCGGCGTCGGCGACCTGGTCGACGACGGCGACCAGGTCATTGACGCCGTACGCGTCCACCGACACCCCGAACCGGCGCTGGGCCTCCACCTTGTCGCCCTCGGTCACCGCGACGCCGCGCATGTTGTCGCCGAAGCGCGCCAGCCGCAGCCGGCGCAGGTCGTCACGACCCAGGGCCGCCCGCGCCCACCCGGCGACGCGCTCGGCGACCACCGGGTTCTCGACGTGGCCGGCGACGGTCTTGCGCGGGACGCCCAGCCGGGACTGGACGTACCCGAACTCGCGGTCGCCGTGCGCGGCCTGGTTGAGGTTCATGAAGTCCATGTCGATCGTCGCCCACGGCAGCGCCATCCCGGCCTGCGTGTGCAGGTGGAGCAGCGGCTTCTGCAGCGCCTCGAGCCCGGCGATCCACATCTTGGCCGGCGAGAACGTGTGCATCCACGCGATCACGCCGACGCAGGCCGGGTCGGCGTTGGCCTCGAGCATCCGACGGTGGATCGTGCCGGCCTCCAGCAGGACCGGCTTCCACACCACCGAGACCGGCAGCCCGTCGACGTCCGCGAGACGGTCGGCGATCGCCCGTGACTGGGACGCCACCTGGTCGAGGGTCTCCGGACCGTAGAGGGACTGGCTGCCGGTCAGGAACCACACCTCGGGCGTGGTCGCGGGCGTCGTGGTCATGGGGCTTCCTCCGTGAGGACGTGGCGGATGGGTGTGCGGTGGCCGGACGGCTCAGCGCTGGCCGTACACGTGCTGGTAGCGCTCGAACAGGGCGTCGACGTGGTGCTGCTCGACCGGGATCGGCTCGCCGAGCTGGCGGGCGACGTGGACGGTGCGGGCCACGTCCTCGCACATGACCGCCGCCTTCACGGCCGCGCGCGCCGTCGGCCCGATGGTGAACACGCCGTGGTTGCGCATGAGCACCGCCGGCGACCGGCTGTCGCGCAGGGTCTCCACGATCCCGCGGCCGATCGAGTCGTCGCCGATGATCGCGAACGGGCCGACCGGGATCTCCCCGCCGAACTCGTCGGCGGCCATGGTCAGCACGCACGGGACGGGCTCCCCGCGGGCGGCCCACGCGGTGGCGTAGGTCGAGTGGGTGTGCACGACCCCGCCGACGTGCGGCAGGTGGCGATAGACGTAGGCCTGGGCCTCGGTGTCGGACGAGGGCGCGTGGTCGCCCTCCACGACCCGTCCGTCGAGGTCGCACACCACCATGTTCTCGGCGGTGAGCTCGTCGTAGGAGACACCGCTGGGCTTGATCACCATCAGGTCGTGGCCGGGCACGCGGGCCGAGACGTTCCCCGCGGTCCACACCACGAGCTGGTAGCGGGTGAGCTGCTCGTGCAGCGCGCACACCTCGCGGCGCAACCCTCGCAGGGCCTCCTGCACGTCGGCCACGACCGTCATCACGCACCCACCGTCTCGGTCGCCCGCCGGCGGGCGACGGCCTCGCGGCGGACGTGCTGGAGCCTGCGCATCGCCCCGGACGCGCGACCGAAGTGGTCGTGCAGGGCCTGGTACTCCTCGAAGAGGGCGTCGTAGTGGCCCGCGCGGCGCTCGTCGGGCATGTGGACGTGCCGCCGCACCCGACCCATCTGCTTGGCCGCGGTCGGCACGTCCGGGTAGGCCCCGGCGGCGACCGCGGCATGGATCGCCGACCCGAGGGCGGGCCCCTGCGCGGAGTCGATGACCGAGATCGGCAGACGGGTGACGTCGGCGTAGATCTGCATGAGCAGCTCGTTGCGCGACAGCCCGCCCGCGACGATGAACTCCTCGACCGGGACGCCGCTGTCGCGGAAGGCGTTGACGATGACCCGCGTGCCGAAGGCGGTCGCCTCGAGCAGGGCGCGGTAGACGTCCTCAGCCCGGGTGGCCAGGGTCAGGCCCATCACGAGGCCGGACAGCTCGTGGTCGACGAGCACCGAGCGGTTGCCCGAGTGCCAGTCGAGGGCGACCAGACCGTGCTCGCCGACCTCCTGCGCGGCCGCGAGCCGGGTGAGGTGCTCGTGCACGGACTCGCCCGCCGCCGCGGCCGCGTCGACGTAGGCGGGGGGCACGGCGTGCTGGGTGAACCAGGCGAAGATGTCGCCCACCCCGCTCTGGCCGGCCTCGTAGCCCCACAGTCCCGAGACGATGCCGCCGTCGACGACGCCGCACATCCCGGGGACCTCGCGCAGCACCTCCGCGTTCATGACGTGGCAGGTGGACGTCCCCATGATCGCCACCATCTGCCCGGGCCCGACCGCCTGCGCGGCGGGGGCGGTGACGTGGGCGTCGACGTTGCCGACGGCCACGGCGATGCCCTCGGGGAGCCCGGTCCAGGCGGCCGCCTGCGCGGTGAGCCTCCCGGCGACCGCGCCGAGCTCGCCGATCGGGTGGTCGAGCTTGTCGGCCACGAACCGGTCGAAGCCCGGCGCCAGCCGGCCCAGGAACTCCGCGCTCGGGTAGCGGCCGTCCTGGCGGTTGCCCTTGTAGCCGGCCGTGCACGCGTTGCGCACGTACGTGCCGCTCAGCTGCCACACGATCCAGTCCGCCGCCTCCACCCAGTGGTCCATGCGCTCGTAGAGGTCGGGGTCCTCCTCGAGCAGCTGCAGGCCCTTGGCCAGCTCCCACTCCGAGGAGATGAGGCCCCCGTAGCGCGGCAGCCACGACTCGCCCCGCTCGCGGGCCAGGTCGTTGATCCGGTCGGCCTGGCCCTGCGCGGCGTGGTGCTTCCAGAGCTTCACGTAGGCGTGCGGACGGTCGGCGAGGCCCTCGACCTCGTTGAGCGGCGTGCCGTCGGCGCGGGTGGGCACCATCGTGCACGCGGTGAAGTCGGTCGCGATGCCGACGACGCTCGCGGGGTCGATGCCGGCGGCGGCCACGGCGGCGGGCACCGCGACGCGGAGCACCTCGCGGTAGTCCTCGGGCACCTGCAGCGCCCAGGCGGGTGCGAGCCGCTGCGGGCGTCCGGCCAGGTGCGCCGGCAGCGCGTCCTCGAGCACGGCGTGCGGGTACGGGTGGACGGCGGTGCCCAGCTCGGCGCCGTCACGGACCCGCACGACCACGGCGCGCCCGGACAGGGTGCCGTAGTCGACGCCCACGACGTGCTGGTCGTCCACGTGCTCGGTCATGGTCACGGCTTCCTTCCGACGGGGGCGGCGCTGCTGGCCCGGACGACGAGCTCGGGACCGATGAGCCGTTCCGGCGCCGGCTCGTCGGCCAGGGCGGCCTGCAGGATCTCGATGGCCCGGTGCCCGACCGCCTGGAAGTCCTGGCGGACCGTGGTGAGCGGCGGGATCAGGTAGGCGGCCTCGGGGATGTCGTCGAACCCGACCACGCTGACGCCGCGCGGGCCGGAGGGGACCGTCCGGCCCGCCTCGTGCAGGGCCCGCATCAGGCCGAGCGCCATCTGGTCGTTGGCGCAGAACACCGCGGTGACGTCCTCGCGCGCCGCGATCTGCCGGCCGGCCTCGAAGCCGCTCGCCGCGGACCAGTCGCCCGGCACCGGGTCCGCCGGCCTGAGCCCGGCGGCCCGCATCGCGTTCTGCCAGCCGTGCTGGCGGGCGCGGGCCTCGGTCCAGTCCATGGGGCCGGCGAGGTGCACGATCTCGGTGTGGCCCAGGTCCAGCAGGTGTTGCGTGCCGGCCTCGGCGCCGGCGACCTGGTCGACGCCGACGGTCCAGCGGGTCTTGTGCGGGTCGCCCTCGACCACGACGACCGGCACGCCGAGGTGCTCCTGCGCCCGGGCCACCTCCAGCGCCTCGTCGGTGGCCGAGATCAGCACGATGCCCTCGACGCTCTGGGCCCGCAGGTGGTCGATCGCGTCGACGACCTCGGCGCGGGCGAGGCTCTGCAGGTTCACCGAGCTGACGAAGTAGCCGGCCTCGCGCCCGGCCGCCTGGATCGTCCGGTGCACCGTGGAGGGCCCCCAGAAGCCGCTCTTGGAGCCGATGACGCCGATCGTGGCCGACCGACGCGTGACCAGGGCCCGCGCGGCGGTGTTCGGCCGGTACCCCAGCTGACGGATGGCCTCCTCGACCTTCTCCCGGGTGGCCGGACGCAGGTTGTCCTGGCCGTTGATGACGCGCGAGACGGTCTGGTGCGAAACCCCGGCGAGGCGGGCGACGTCGGCCATGACCGGGCTGCGCCGGCCGGGCTCGGGCTGGCTGCGGCTCATCGCTGCCGCCGGGTGGCGAAGCGCTGGACCACGACGAACGCGAGGAGCAGCAGGCCGGTGATGATGCGCATCCAGTACGAGCTCAGCGTGCCGTCGAAGGCGATGATCGTCTTGATCATCCCCAGCACCAGCACGCCCAGCAGGGAGCCCAGGACGTAGCCGCGGCCACCGGTCAGCAGCGTCCCGCCGATGACCACGGCCGCGATGGCGTCCAGCTCCATCCCGACCGCGTGCAGGCTGTTGCCCGACAGGATGTACAGCGAGAACAGCAGCCCGGCGAGCGAGGCGCAGAACCCGCTGATGACGTAGACGCCGACCTTCGTGGCGGCCACCCGCAGGCCCATGAGGACGGCGCTGCTCTCGTTGCCGCCGATGGCGTACACGGTGCGCCCGAAGCGCGTGCGGGCGAGCACGAACGCGGCCACGACGACGGTCAGCAGCGCCACGATCGCGGTCCAGCGCAGGTAGTACTCGCCGAAGTACACCGTCTTGAACGCCAGCGAGGTGAACGTCGGGTCGGTGATCGAGATCGACTTGACGCTGATCAGGTAGGTCAGCCCGCGAGCCAGGAACAGGCCCGCGAGGGTCGCGACGAACGGCTGGATCTGGAAGTAGTGGACGAGCACGCCCATCAGCAGGCCGAGCAGGGTGCCGGTCAGCAGCACCGCCACGATCGACAGGTACGGCGACCAGCCCAGCTCCAGGGTCCTGGCCGCGATCATCGTGGACAGCGCCACGACCGACCCGACCGACAGGTCGATGCCACCGGTGAGGATGACGAACGTCATGCCGACGGCCAGGACGATGAGGAACGCGTTGTCGAGCAGCAGGCTCAGCAGCACCTGCGGGTCGCTCAGCCCCTCGTACCGCATCCCGCCCACGCCGTACAGGCCGACGAACAGCGCGAAGGTCGCCACGACGGGCAGGTAGCGGGGCGGAGGTGCGTAGCCGCGGACGCGGTCCCAGCTCGAGGCCGGGACGGTGGAGGCACTCATGCGGGGGAACCTGCCTTCGCGATGACGGGGGCGGGGGTGGGACGCCGGCGCCGGGGGCGCAGCATCGCCCGGGCCCGCGGGGACTGCAGCAGGCACACGGCGATGACGACGATCGCCTTGAACAGGTAGTTCACCTCGGACGGGATCCCGATGTTGGGGATCGTGCGGGTGAGCGTGGCGATGAACAGCGCGCCCACGAAGGTGCCGGCCAGCGAGAAGCGTCCGCCCATGAGGGACGTGCCACCGATCACGACGGCCAGGATCGCGTCCAGCTCGATCCACAGTCCGAGGCTGTTGGCGTTGACCGAGTTGGTGTTGGCCGCGATGACGAGACCGGCCAGGCCGGCGCACAGGCCGGAGAAGGCGTACACGGTCCAGATGATCGTGCGGGAGCGGACGCCGGCCAGCCGGCTGGCCTCGGGGTTGATGCCCACGGCCTCGATCAGCATGCCCAGCGCGGTCCGCCGGGTCAGCGCCGCGGTCAGCAGCAGCATCCCGAACGCCACGAGGAAGGCCAGCGGCAGGGTGAGCACGAAGCCGGACGCCAGGTCGCTGAACCACGGGTTGTTGACCGTGGTGATCTGCCCGTCGGTGATGGCCATCGAGATGCCGCGTCCGGCGACCATGAGGATGAGCGTCGCGATGATCGGCTGGATGCCCAAGACCGCGACCAGGAACCCGTTCCAGGCTCCCAGCAGCAGGCACACGACCAGTGCGTAGGTGACGGCCATGACCGCGGTGACCAGCGCGCCCTCGTCCCCCGCCCCGACGATGCGCGTGCAGGCCACGGCGGCCGCGATCGCGGCGATCGCGCCGACCGACAGGTCGATGCCGCGCGTCGCGATGACCAGCGTCATGCCGAGCGCGACGAGCATGACCGGCGCGCTGTTGCGGATGATGTCGATGACGTTGCCGTAGAGGTGTCCGTCCTGCATCCGCACGCTGAGGAACGACGGGTTGACCACGACGTTCACCAGCAGCAGGACGAGCAGGGCCAGCACGGGCCACAGGAGCGGGTGCCGCAGCGCGCGCCGCACGAGGGTGGGCTCAGGCATCGCGATCTCCCTGCTCGCGGGCCTCGCCCGCGATGATCTCCAGGACGTCGCGGACGCTGACGTCGTCGTTGGGGCGCTCGTCGATCTTGTGCCGGTCCCGCATGACCACGAGCCGGTCGCTGAGCCGCAGGACCTCCTCGAGCTCGGCCGAGATGAACACCACCGACAGGCCCTTCTCGGCCAGCTCGGCGACCTTCGCCTGGATCTGCGCCTTGGCGCCGATGTCGATGCCGCGGGTGGGCTCGTCGAGGATGAGGATCTCGGGCTGGACGATGAGCCAGCGGGCGAGCAGCACCTTCTGCTGGTTGCCGCCCGACAGGTTGCGCATGAGGGCGGTCGGGTCGGCCGGGCGGATGTCGAGCGCCTCGATGTAGTCGCGCACGAGCCGGGTGCGGGTCGCCTGCGGCACCGGGCGGAGCCAACCGCGTGACGCCTGCAGCGCGAGCAGCATGTTGTCGGCCACGGTGAGGTCGCCGACGATGCCCTCGGCCTTCCGGTTCTCGCTGGAGAAGGCGATCTTGCGGGCGAGGGCCTGGCGCGGGTTGCGCAGGCGGCGACGCTCCGAGCGCACGGTGAGCTCGCCGGTGTCGGCGTGGTCGGCGCCGTACAGGAGCCGGGCCAGCTCGGTGCGTCCGGAGCCGAGCAGCCCGGCGATGCCGACGACCTCGCCCTCGAACAGCTGCAGGTCGGTGGCCTCCAGGGAGTTCTTGCGACCCAGCCCGATGGCGGTCAGCAGCGGAGCGCCACCCTCGGCCTCGGTGCGCGGAGCCCGGTCCAGCCGCTCGAGGGTCTCCAGCTCGCGGCCGATCATGAGCCGGACCAGCTCGAGCCGCGGCGTCTGGGCGACCATCCGCTCCTCGACGAGCCGGCCGTTGCGCAGGATCGTCATCCGGTCGGCGATCTCGTACACCTGGTCCAGGAAGTGCGACACGAACACGATCGCCACGCCTTCCTCCCGCAGGCGACGCATGACGGCGAAGAGCTTCTCCACCTCGTCCGCGTCCAGGCTGGAGGTGGGCTCGTCCAGGATGAGCACCTTGGCCTGCACGCCGACCGCGCGGGCGATCGCGACGAGCTGCTGCACCGCGATGGGGTGGTCCTCCAGCACCGTGGCCGGGTCGACGTCCAGCCCGAGGTGGAGCAGGGTCTTGCGGGCGGCGCGGTTCATCGCCCGCACGTCGATCGCCCCGAACCGACGCGGCTCGCGGCCGAGCATCATGTTCTCGGCCACGGTGAGGTTCGGCACCAGGTTGACCTCCTGGTAGACCGTGCTGATGCCCGCGGCCTGGGACGCGGCCGGCGAGTGGAACTCGTGCCGCTCGCCGTCGACCAGCACCGTCCCGTCGTCGACCGTGTAGACGCCGGTGAGCGCCTTGATCAGGGTCGACTTGCCCGCACCGTTCTCGCCCATGAGGGCGTGGACCTCGCCGGGGAAGAGCCGGACCGAGACCCGGTCCAGGGCCGTCACGGCTCCGAAGCTGATCGTGATGTCGCGCATCTCGATCACGGGGGGCCGATCCGTCCCGGGCGGGGCGACGGCCTTCGACCGTGCCAGCTGCGTCATCTCGATCCTTCCTGGGTGGTCCTGGAGCCGGTGGGTGCCGGGCCCGGCGGGTGCCGGGGGCCCGGCACCGGCCGGGCGACGTCACCGCGGTGACGCCGGGGGCGGCCGGCCCGAGCCGGCTCGCCGGTCAGTACTGACGGTCGGGCAGGGCGGCCTTCGCCTGCTCCTGGTCGAACGTCGTCTCCTCGGTCACGACCCGCTTCGGGACCTCCTCGCCGTCGAGCACCTTCTGGGCCAGATCCATCAGCTGGGGACCGAGCAGCGGGTTGCACTCGACGATGAAGTTGATCTTGCCGTCCGCGAGGGCCTGCATGCCGTCCTTGACCGCGTCGACCGTGATGATCTTGACGTCGACGCCCGGCTTGAGTCCCGCGGCCTCGATCGCCTCGATGGCGCCCAGACCCATGTCGTCGTTGTGGGCGTAGACCACCTCGATGCTGTCGTCGGACTGCAGGAACGACTCCATGACCTGCTTGCCGCCGTCACGGGTGAAGTCGCCGGTCTGGGACGCCGTCACCTTGATCGAGTCGTCGGCACCGATCGTGTCGGCGAAGCCCTCCGCGCGGTCGATCGCCGGGGCCGCACCCGTGGTGCCCTCGAGCTGGACGACGTTGATCGTGCCGTCGCCGTCGCGGTCGGCGTCCTTGGCGTTCTGCACCAGCCACTCGCCGGCCTTCTCGCCCTCCTTCACGAAGTCCGAGCCCAGGAAGGTCTCGTAGAGGGAGTCGTCGTCCACCTTGACCGCGCGGTCGGTGAGGATGACCGGGATGTTGGCCGCCTTCGCCTCCTGCAGCACGGCGTCGAAGCCGGTCTCGACGACCGGGCTGAAGGCGATCACGTCGACCTTCTGCTGGATGTAGGACCGGATCGCCTGGATCTGGTTCTCCTGCTTGCCCTGGGCGTCGGTGAACTTCAGGTCGACGTCCTCGGCCTTCGCGGACTCCTGGATCGACTTCGTGTTGGCGGTCCGCCAACCGCTCTCGGCACCGACCTGGGCGAAGCCCATCGTGATCGAGCCACCGCCCTCGCTGCCGCCGCCGTCGCCAGAGCTTGAGTCCGAGCCGCAGGCGGTGAGCGACAGCACGGTCAACGGGATCGCGCTCGCGGCGATCAAGGTCTTCTTCAACACGGGGTGCTCCTCGGGGTGAAAGGGGCGGTCTCGCCCACTGTGACCGGTGTCACGTTCCAGCGAGTGTGAACGTTAACATTGCGATCCGTCAACCCCTCCGGTCAAAGATGTCGACGCGGATGTGAGCGTTCACGTGGCGTCACCGCCCCAGCGGGGACGACCGCGCCGCGTTGTCCGCGAGGGTTCCGGTCCGCGACATGGGGAAACAGGAACGCGCGGAGCCGCGGGAGGGGACCGCTCTCCGACTTCGGCACGAACGACGAAGCCCTCGTCCGGGGGACGAGGGCTTCGGGTGGAGCCGCCTGTCGGAATCGAACCGACGACCTTCTCATGACGGAGGGGGACCGCTCTCCGACTCAGTCGCACCGCGAACGACGAAGCCCCAGCCACGAGGGCTGGGGCTTCGGGTGGAGCCGCCTGTCGGAATCGAACCGACGACCTTCTCATTACGAGTGAGACGCTCTGCCGACTGAGCTAAGGCGGCGAGGCCTGGCGAGGATCGCCCGCCGGACCGGTCACCGAGTCTAGCCGCAGGGGTTCGCGGAACCGAAATCGGGGGTCGGCCTAGGATCGTGCCCGTGACCGACGACATCCGCGCCGAGCTGAACGAGATGCGCTCGAGCATCGACAACATCGACGCGGCCCTCGTGCACCTGCTCGCCGAGCGGTTCAAGTGCACCAAGCGCGTGGGCCGGTTGAAGGCCGAGCACGACCTCCCGCCGGCCGATCCCGACCGCGAGCGTCAGCAGATCGAGCGGCTGCGCCGGCTCGCCCTCGACGCCGACCTCGACCCGGCCTTCGCGGAGAAGTTCCTGAACTTCATCATCGACGAGGTCATCCGCCACCACGAGGCCGCGCGCGAGGAGTAGCTACTCCTCGCAGACCGTGCCGTCCTTCGGCGCCTCGCCGTCGAGCAGGAAGGTCGCGACCGCGTCGTCGATGCACTCGTTGCCCTGGCCGAGCGCGGTGTGCCCGTCGCCCTCGCGCGTCAGCAGCACGCCGGAGTCCAGCGCGTCGGCCAGCCGCTGCGACCACTCGTAGGGCGTGGCCGGGTCGCGCGTCGTGCCGACCACCAGGATGGGCGGCGCTCCCGGCGCGGCGACGTCGAGCTCCTGCTGCGCGGCCTCGCTCCGCGCCGGCCAGTCGTCGCAGCCGGAGGAGTCGCCGGCGAAGAACGGCCCGAACACCGGCGAGACCTCGCTCAGCTCGGTCGTGACCCGCTCGACCTCGGCCGGCTTCGGCGCGGGCTCCCCGCTCGCGTCCAGGCAGGAGATGGCCCGGAACGCCTCCGCGCTGTTGGACGCGTAGCTGCCGTCCGGCGACCGGTCGAAGTAGAAGTCCGACAGCTGCAGCAGGCCGCCGCCGTTGCCCTTGAGCAGCTGGCCGAGCGCGACGGTGAGCAGCGGCCAGTTCTGCTCGCCGTAGAGCGGGGTCGCGATGCCGTAGAACGCCTGGGTCTGGGTGAGCTCGCGGTCGCCGACGGTCAGCGGATCGGAGTCGAGCGCCTCGATCGTCTCGCCGAGGACCTGCTCGGCGGACTCGACGTCGTCACCGAGCGGGCAGTCGTCGCGGACGCAGTCCTCCAGGTAGGCGGTGAGCGCCCGCTGGAAGCCCTCGTTCTGGCCCAACGCGCCCTCGGCGACCGTCAGGTCGGGCGCGATCGCGCCGTCGAGCACGAGCCGGCCGGCCTTCTGCGGGAAGAGCGCCGCGTACGTGCTGCCGAGCGAGGTGCCGTACGAGGCGCCGTAGTACGTCAGCTCGTCGTCGCCCAGCACGGCCCGGACGACGTCGAGGTCGCGGGCCGCCTCGACGGTCGACACGTGCGAGGCCAGCGCGCCGGACCGCTCGACGCAGCCGCGGCCGAACGCCAGGGACGCCTCGCGGAGCGCCTCCTGCTCGGCCTCGTCGTCGGGAGTGGCGTCCACGCTCGTCCAGTCGTCGAGCTCGGCGTCGGTCAGGCAGTCGAGCGCCGGCTCGCTGGACCCGACGCCACGCGGGTCGACGCCCACGACGCCGTAGTGGTCGCGCACGTCGTCGGGCAGGGTGCTGGCCACCTGGTCGGCGAAGCCCAGCGCCGACCCACCGGGACCGCCCGGGTTCACCACGATGCGGCCCTGCACGTCGTCGCTGGTGGCCGGCACCTCGCGGGCCCGCAGCCGGATCGTCTCGCCGGCCGGCTCGGCGTAGTCGAGCGGCACCTCGATCCAGGCGCAGCGCGCGTCGTCGCAGTCGGTCCACTCCGGCTCCTGGCCGTAGAACCGCTCGAGCCCGGCCGGACCCTGCTCGCCGGTGGGGACCGGGGCCGCGGACGTCGACCGCTCGCGCTCCAGGACGACCACGAGGGCCGCCACGAGCGCGCCCACGAGGACGACGACGGCGATCGGCAGCAGGTAGGGGCGCAGTCGGGTCACGGCGGTCTCCTGGGTCAGGCGGCGAGCGCGAGCATCATGCGCTCCAGGCACAGGAGCGGGGCCGCGTTGGCCGCCACCGACTCCCTGCACTCGAGGATGGCATCGACCCGCCGGAGGGTGGACTCGGCCGTCCCCAGGCGGGCGAGCGTCTGCACCTCGCCGGCGACGTCGGCGTTGACCAGGTCGCCGGGGTCCTGCACCGAGCCGAGCTGGACGGCCAGGACGTCGCGCTGCAGCGACAGCAGGTCGAGCAGCATGCCGTCGATGGCGTCACGCGAGAGCCGCGTGCGGCGGCGCTTCTGCTCCTTCTCCAGCGCCGACAGGGCGCCCGCGTAGCCGGCCGGGCGCTTGCCGCGCTCCTCGACGCCCCAGCCCGCGCGCAGGTCGGCGAGCTCCTTGGCGTCGGCGGAGTCGGCGAGGTCCTTGGCGTGGTCGGCGGCCAGCTCGTGGATGGTGGCCGCGGCACGCAGGCACGACCCGGGCGTGCGCAGCGAGCCGGCGAGGTCGAGGATCTCGCGGCGCCGGCGGCGGACCTCGTCCTTCGTGGCCAGCGCGCGGGCGCGACCGACGTGGCCCTGCGACGCCTGCGCGGCCTCGCGGGCGGCCTGGGCGTCGATGCCGTCGCGCTCGACCAGCAGCCGGGCGACCGCGGCGGCCGGCGGCGTGCGCAGCACGACCGAGCGGCAGCGCGAGCGGATGGTGACGATGACGTCCTCGACCGCGGGCGCGCAGAGCATCCAGATGGTCGCCGGCGGCGGCTCCTCGATGGCCTTGAGCAGCGCGTTGGCCGCCTGGTCCGTGAGCCGGTCGGCGTCCTCGACGACGAGCACCTGCCAGCGCCCGGACGACGGGTGGAGCGACGCGGCGCGCACGACCTCGCGGGCCTGGTCGGTGCCGATGCTCAGGCCCTGGGTGCTGATGAGCGTGATGTCGGGGTGGCTGCCGGCGCGCGCCGTGACGCACGAGTGGCACTCCCCGCAGCCGGTGCCGCGTTCGCACTGCAGCGCGGCGGCGAAGGCCCGGGCGGCGTTGGACCGGCCCGAGCCGGGCGGCCCGGTGAACAGCCACGCATGGGTCATGCCCGAGCCGCCGGACGACGCCGCGGCCACGGCGCGCTGCAGCACCTCGACGACCGGCTCCTGGCCGACCAGCTCGTCCCACACGGTCATCGCGAAGCCCCCGCGACGGCCTGGGCGAGCAGGGGCTCGACGGCGCGACGGATGCCCGTGTGGATGGTCTGCGGGTCGTCGTCGGCGCTCACCACGAGGTAGTGCTCGGGGTCGCGCCCGGCCAGCGCGAGGAAGTGCGCCCGGACGCGCTCGTGGAACTCCAGCGGCTCGGCCTCGATGCGGTCGGGCGCCCCAGCGCGGGACAGGCCCAGGCGCGGGTCGACGTCGAGGACGACCGTGAGGTGCGGGCGCAGGTCGGCGGTGGCCCAGCGCGCGACGCGCTCGACGTCGGCGGGATCGAGCGACCGCCCGGCGCCCTGGTAGGCGATGGTCGAGTCGACGTAGCGGTCGGTCAGCACCACACGTCCGGCGTCGAGGGCCGGGCGGACGACGGCGTCGACGTGCTCGGCCTTGTCGGCGGCGTAGACCAGCATCTCGGTGCGCGGGCTGAGCGCGCCGGTGGCCGGGTCGAGCACGATGCGACGCAGCTCGGTGCCGACCGGCGTGCCGCCCGGCTCGCGGGTCAGCAGGACGTCGTGGCCGAGGCCGGCGAGCCAGTCGGTCAGCAGGCGGGCCTGGGTGGTCTTGCCGCCGCCCTCGCCGCCCTCGAGCGCCAGGAAGACGCCGGTGGAGGTGTAGCGGTCGGCCATGCCCCGATCCTAGGGGGCACGTCCGACGGCCCGGGCCTCAGGACTTCTTGGTCGCCTTCTTGGCCGTCGTCTTCTTCGCGGTGGTCTTCTTGGCGGCCGTCTTCTTGGCCGCGGCCTTCTTCGCCGGCGCCTTCTTGGTGGTCTTCTTCGCCGCCTTCTTGGCCGGCCCCTTGGCGCGACGCTCGGCCAGCAGCTCGACCGCGCGCTCGTGCGTCAGCGTCTCGACGTCGTCGTCCTTGCGCAGCGTGGCGTTGTACTCGCCGTCGGTGACGTAGGCGCCGAACCGACCGTCCTTGGCCACGATCGGCTTGCCGCTGACCGGGTCCTCGCCGAGCTCCTTGAGCGGCGGCTTGGCCGCCTTGCGGCCGAACGTCTTGGGCTGGGCGTAGATCGCGCGCGCCTCCTCCTCGGTGAGGGTGAGCAGCTGCTCCTCCTTCTCCAGGGAGCGCGAGTCGGTGCCCTTCTTCAGGTACGGGCCGTAGCGGCCGTTCTGCGCGGTGATCTCGGTGCCGTCGACGTCCGTGCCCACGACCCGCGGCAGCGTCAGCAGCTGCACGGCGTCCTCGAGCGTGACGGTGTCGATCGACATCGTCTGGAACAGGCTCGCGGTGCGCGCCTTGGCGCCCTTGGGGGCGTCGTCGGGCAGCGCCTCGGTGACGTACGGGCCGTAGCGGCCGTTGCGCGCGGTGACCGTCAGGCCGGTCTCGGGGTGCTCGCCCAGGACGTTCTCGGCGCCGGCCGGGGTGGCCAGCAGCTCCTTGGCCTTGTCGAGCGTCAGCTCGTCCGGCGGCAGGTCCTCGGGGATGTTGGCCCGGGTCGGCGTCTCGGTGCCGTCGTCGGCCTTGGTCAGCGGCGGGCCCTCGACGTACGGGCCGTAGCGGCCGACGCGCACGGCGATGCCCTCGCCGAGCTCGAACGTGGCCAGGCCGCGGGCGTCGATGTCGCCGAGGTCCTCGACCAGGCGCTTGAGGCCGGTGTCGGCGTCGCCCTCGCCGTTCCAGAACGCCTTGAGCACGTGGACGCGGTCCTCGCGACCGCCGGCCACCTCGTCCAGGACGCTCTCGAGCTGGGCGGTGAACTCGTACTGGACGAGCCGGCCGAAGTGCTCCTCCATGAGCCGGGTGACGCTGAACGCGATCCAGGCCGGGACGAGGGCGGTGCCCTTCTTGTACACGTAGCCGCGGTTCTGGATGGTGCCGATGATCGAGGCGTACGTGGAGGGGCGGCCGATCTCGCGGTCCTCCAGCTCCTTGATCAGGCTGGCCTCGGTGAAGCGCGCCGGCGGCTTGGTCTGGTGGCCGGCCTGGCCGAGCTCGGCGGCGGTGACGGCGTCGCCCTCGGACAGGTTCGGCAGCTTGGTCTGCTGGTCGTCGCCCTGCGCCTCGGGGTCGTCGCCGGACTCCACGTACGCCTTGAGGAAGCCGTAGAAGGTGATCGTGCGGCCGGACGAGACGAACTCCAGGTCCTCGCCGCTGCTGGCCTGCGCGCCGATGCGGATGGTCGCGGTGGTGCCGCGGGCGTCCAGCATCTGCGAGGCGATCGTGCGCTTCCAGATCAGCTCGTACAGGCGCAGCTCGTCGCCGCGCAGGCCGGTCTGCGCGGGCGTCTTGAACCGCTCGCCCGCCGGCCGGATGGCCTCGTGGGCCTCCTGCGCGTTCTTGACCTTGGACGCGTACGTGCGCGGCTTCTCGGGGAGGTAGTCGGCGCCGTACAGCTCCTTGACCTGGGAGCGCGCCGCGGTGACCGCGGTCTGCGACAGCGTCGTGGAGTCGGTGCGCATGTAGGTGATGTGCCCGCCCTCGTAGAGGCGCTGGGCGACCTGCATCGTGCGGGCGGCGCCGAACCCGAACTTGCGCGACGCCTCCTGCTGCATCGTCGTGGTGCGGAACGGGGCGTACGGCTTGCGCGTGTACGGCTTGGACTCGACCGAGCGGACGGCGAACGTCTCGCCGCGCACCGCGTCGGCCAGCGCACCGGCGCGGGCCTCGTCCAGGTGGACGACGTTCTTGGCCGTCAGCGTGCCGGTGTTGTCGAAGCTGGCACCGGTGGCGACGCGGGCGCCGTCGACGGTGGCCAGCTTGGCCGGGAAGGTGCGCGGGTCGTGGCCGGCACCGGCGTCGAAGGTGGCCTCGAGGTCCCAGTAGGAGGCGGTGCGGAACGCCATGCGCTCGCGCTCGCGCTCGACCACCAGGCGGGTCGCCACGGACTGGACGCGGCCGGCGGACAGGCCGCTCATGACCTTCTTCCAGAGCACCGGGCTGATCTCGTAGCCGTAGAGGCGGTCGAGGATGCGGCGCGTCTCCTGGGCGTCCACCAGGTCCATGTCGACGTCGCGCGGGTTGGCGATCGCCCGCTGGATCGCCTCCTTGGTGATCTCGTTGAAGACGATGCGCTTGACCGGCACCTTCGGCTTCAGCTCGTCGAGCAGGTGCCACGCGATGGCCTCGCCCTCGCGGTCCTCATCCGTGGCCAGGACGAGCTCGTCGGCGTCCTTGAGCAGCTTCTTGAGCTTGGTGATCTGCGACTTCTTGTCGGCCGAGACGACGTAGACGGGCTCGAAGCCGTTGTCGATGTCGACGCCGAGGCGGGCCCACGGCTGCCCCTTGAACTTCTCCGGCACCTGGTCGGCGCCCTGCGGCAGGTCACGGATGTGGCCGATCGAGGAGTCCACCACGTAGCCGTCCCCGAGGTAGCCCGCGATGCTGCGGACCTTGTTCGGCGACTCGACGATCACGAGGCTGGTCAAGGGGTGTTCCTCTCATCGTGCCGGGCCCGGTGGCTCGACGCGCACACCGTAACGCGTCCGGTCAATCCCCGGGTTTGAGGGATGGACGGCCGTGACAGGATGCGCCGGTGGAGTTCTCGGGTTATCGGCTGCTACTGGCCGACCGTCAGGTGCGCACGATATTCGTCGCCGCGTTCTTCGCCCGCATCCCGATGATGGCGCTCCCGCTCGTGCTGACGCTGCTGGTCACCGAGGGCATGGGCGGCAGCTACAAGCAGGCCGGCCTGCTGGCCACGTGCGAGACGATCGGCGCGGCGATCGGTGCCCCGTGGCGCGGCCGCCGGATCGACCGCAAGGGCCTGCGCCGGGCGATCGTCCCCTCCATCGTCGTGACCGCGCTGGTCGTGCCGGCCCTGGGCCTCGTGCCGACCTACTACGCGCTGCTGCCGCTGGCGTTCCTGGCCGGGCTCTTCCTCATCCCCATCCACACCATCGTCCGGCTCGCCCTCACCGCGCAGGTGGAGGAGTCGCGCCGGCGCACCGCGTTCGCGGCCGACTCGACGATGGCCGAGGCCAGCTTCATCATCGGCCCGGCGGTCGGCGGCTTCCTGGCCGCGTTCTACAGCCCGTCGGTCGCGCTGGTGGGCATCGGCTGCTGCGTCGTGCTGGCCGGGGTCATGTTCTGGGTGCTCGACCCCGACCTGCGGTCCGGCCCCGGACGTCCGGGGGCCGCGGTGGCGACCGACCCGGCCGGGCCCGAGACGCTGCACGACGTCCGCGGCTGGATCACGCCCAAGGTCGTCCTGCTGCTGGTCATCTCGGCCGCTGCCATGGTCGCGCTCATGGGCACCGACCTCGGCATCATCGCCGAGCTGCGCGAGCAGGACGAGATCGCCCTGGTGGGCGTCGTCTACGGCACCTGGGGCCTCGCCTCGCTGGTCGGCGGTCTGCTCTACGGTGCGTGGTCGCACTCGATCCGTCCCTCGTACCTGCTGCTGGCGCTCGGCCTGTTCACCCTGCCCGCCGTGTTCGCCCAGAACGTCTGGAGCCTGGCGCTGCTCGTCATCCCGGCCGGCGCCCTGTGCGCGCCCAGCCTCACCGCGTCCAGCGAGTGGCTGACCCGGCTCGTCCCGCCACACCGGCTCGGCGAGGCGATGGGCTGGCAGGGCACGGCGTTCACGATGGGCGGTGCGCTCGGCGCGCCGCTGGCCGGTGCGGCCATGGACGCCTCGGGCGCCTGGGCCGGGTTCGCGGTCGGCGGCGTGGCCGCGACCGTCGTCGCGCTCGGCGCGATGGGCGTCGTCGTGTGGCAGACACGACGCTCGCCGGCGTCCACCCCCATCTAGCCGGTGCGGGAGGATCGCGGCATGACCGTCCGTCCCGCGACCCCGTCCGACGTCCCCGCCATCCTGGCGATCCACAACGAGGCGGTCGCGAGCAGCACCGCCATCTGGGACGAGACGCCGGTCGACCTGGCCGACCGCGAGGCGTGGTTCGCCGAGCGCAGCGCCGCGGGCTTCCCCGTCCTCGTCGCCGAGCGCGACGGCGTGGTCGGCGGCTACGCGACGTACGGCCCGTGGCGGCCCAAGAGCGGCTACCGGCACACGGTCGAGAACTCCGTCTACGTCCACCCCGACCACCAGGGCCACGGCCTCGCGACGGCGCTGCTGGACGCCCTGCTGGCGCAGGCGCACGGCTCGGCCGACGTGCACCGCGTCGTGGCGATGGTCGAGGCGTCCAACACGCTGTCGATCGGCCTGCACGAGCGCCGCGGGTTCCGCGAGGTTGGGCGGATGAGCGAGGTCGGCACCAAGTTCGGCCGCTGGCTCGACCTGGCGATCCTCCAGCTCGACTGCTGAGGATCCCCCGAGCCCAGCGCTGCCGAGATGTGGACGCAAAGGCACCACGATTACGGGGATCGTCGTGCTTCTGCGTCCACTTCTCGGTGGAATCGGGCTGGGGTCAGGCGGTGAGGAAGCCTTCGGTGACGAGGTCGCGGACGAGCGGCGCGTACCGCTCGCGCAGCGCGCCGGCGTCCTGGTCGAGCAGCTGGGCGAGCGCGTCGAGGATCTGTCCCGCGGCGAGGTCGCCGTCGCAGGTCGAGACGAGCCCGGCGCCGATCGTGTCGAGCCGACGCGTGCGGCGCACGCCGGTCTGCTTGTGCAGGACGATCGCCTCGGGGTCGTCGGCGCCGACCGGTCCGTAGGTCTCCTGGACGACGTCGCGGGCCACGCGCCAGTGCGTGCCCAGCAGGTCGCCGTCGCGGACGGCGTCGACGGCGCGGGCCCACTCCGACACCGCCGGGGCGAGCGGCTGCGCGACCTCGCCGGTCCACTCCTCCACGCGCACCTCGGGCCGCGCGGACCCGGCCTTGCGCAGGCTCAGCCAGCCGAACCCGACGCCGGAGACGCGCTGCGCCGCCAGGTAGTCCAGCCACGCCTCGTAGCGGGCCGCGTGCTCGGGGGTGCCCGTGCGCAGGCCTGCGTCCGCCAGCCACATCTCCACGTAGGTCGCCGGGTCGGCCACCTCGCGCTGCAGCACCCAGGCGTCCAGGCCGGCCGGCTCGATCCAGCCGCGCAGCCGCTCCGCCCACGGCTCGCCGTCGACGTGGGCCCAGTTGGCCAGCACCTGGCACCAGCCGCCGGGGTTCAGCCGCTCGGCCGCGCCGCTCACGACCCGGCGAACCATCTCGTCGCCGGGCATGCCGGCGTCGCGGTAGACCAGGCGCTCGCCGGCGTCGGGCGGGGAGATGACGAACGGCGGGTTCGTCGCGATCAGGTCGAAGGTCTCTCCGGCCACGGGCTCGTAGAGGCTGCCGTCGCGGACGTCCACGTCGACGCCGTTGAGCGCCGCCGTGAGCCGGGCCATGGCCAGGGCGCGCGGGTTGACGTCGGTCGCGACGACCGCGTCGGCGTGCTGGGCCAGGTGCAGGGCCTGGACGCCGCAGCCGGTGCCGAGGTCGAGCACGCGTCCGACCGGCTCGCGACGGGTCAGCTGGGCCAGTGACGAGGACGCCTCACTGATGCCGAGCACGAAGTCGGGGCGCGTGGCGCCCAGGGCGCCGGTCAGGCCGGGGGTGAGGTCGCAGACGACCCACCAGTCGTGGGTCTCGTCGCCGTACGGGCGCACGTCCACGAGGGCACGCACCTCGCCCGCGGAGGCGTCGAGCATCCCGGCGACGACGAGCGGGTCGACGAGGCCGGGCAGCGCGGCGTCGGCCTGCGCGCGCGGGACCGCGACCTGCAGCGAGAACAGGCGGGTCAGCGTCTCCACCGGCGATCCACCACCGGTGGCGCGCAGCGCGGGGACCGTCTGGTTGCGGCTCAGGGCGCGGTGCGCCTCGTCGCCCAGGACGGCGTAGACGCCGTCGACGGTGAAGCCGGACGCCTCGAGGGCGGACCGGAGGGACGCGGTGTGGGACGGGCTCAGCACCCGTCCACTGTCTCAGGCGTCGTGCGAGGAGACCGCAGCCGGCACGGAGTCGTGCAGGCCGAAGACCTTGTCCAGGCCGGTGATCGAGAAGATCTTGAGGATGCGCTCGTGGGTGCACACGATGTCGAGCGAGCCACCCTCGCCACGGACCCGCTTCAGCGCACCGACCAGCACGCCCAGGCCCGTGGAGTCGAGGAAGTCGACCTGCTCCACGTCGATGATCAGGCGGGTCCGCCCGGCGTCGACCGCAGCCACGATCGCCTCGCGCAGCTTCGGCGCCGTGTACACATCGATCTCTCCACCCACGGCGAGAACCTCGAACGGTCCTTCGGCCCGGGACGTCAGCGACAGCTCCATCGCACCTCCTCGTCAGGTGGCATTCAACCACGCCCCCGCGACGGCGGCCCGTCGAGCGTCCCGCGCTGGTCCGGTCTGGGAGAATGGTGCGGTGGATCCGTTGCAGCGCTACGCCGACCGGGTCACCCATCGGCGGGTGCTGCCGGCCCGCGACGCCGTGTACGCGGCCTGGCCCGAGTGGGTCCACCCCGACGTCCGCGCCGCCTACGCCGAGTGCGGCCTGACCCACCTGTGGGCGCACCAGGCCGAGGCGGCCGACCTGGCCCGCGCCGGGCGTTCGGTGGTCGTGGCCACGGGCACCGCGTCGGGCAAGTCGTTGGCCTACCAGCTGCCCGCGCTGAGCGCCCTGGCCGCCGGACGCACCGGCGACGACCCGCTCGCCCGGCGCCGCCCGACCGTCCTCTACCTCTCCCCCACCAAGGCGCTGGCGGCCGACCAGCTGCTCGGGCTCGGGGCGATGCGGCACCTGGTGAAGGCCGCCACCGTCGACGGCGACAACACCCGCGAGGAGCGCACCTGGGCGCGCGACCACGCCGACTACGTGCTCACCAACCCCGACACGCTGCACCGGGTGCTGCTGCCGGGCAACCAGCGGTGGTCGCGCTTCCTGCGCGGGCTGCAGTACGTCGTCGTGGACGAGTGCCACCACTACCGGGGCGTCTTCGGCGCGCACGTGGCTCACGTCCTGCGCCGGCTGCGGCGGGTCGCGGCGCACCACGGCGCGAGCCCGACGTTCGTCCTGGCATCGGCCACGATCGCCGACCCCGACGGATTCGCCTCGCGGCTCACCGGGCTGGACGTGACCGCGGTGACCGACGACGGCTCGCCGCACCCCGAGACGACGGTCGCGCTGTGGGAGCCGCCGTTGATCGGGGGCGACGACGGCACCCCGCCGTCGCGCCGCGGGGCCGGTGCCGAGGCGGCCGACCTGCTCACCGACCTCGTGGTCGGCGGCACGCGCTCGCTGGCGTTCGTCCGGTCGCGGCGCGGGGCCGAGTCCGTCGCGCTGGGCACGCAGCAGCGCCTGGCCGACGTCGACCCCGACCTGGCCACCCGCGTCGCCACCTACCGCGGCGGCTACCTGCCCGAGGACCGTCGCGCCCTCGAGCGCCAGCTGCGCAGCGGCGAGCTCATGGCCCTGGCCAGCACGAACGCGCTCGAGCTCGGCATCGACGTCTCGGGCCTGGACGCCGTCGTCACCGTCGGCTATCCCGGCACCCGCGCCGCGCTGTGGCAGCAGCTGGGCCGCGCCGGACGCGCCGGACGTCCCGCGCTCGGGGTCATGATCGCCCGCGACGAGCCGCTCGACACGTTCCTCGTCCACCACCCCGAGGCGCTGCTCGGCGCCCCGGTCGAGGCGAGCGTCTTCGACCCCGACAACCCGTACGTCCTGGGCCCGCACCTGGCCGCCGCGGCCCAGGAGGTGCCGCTGACCGAGCCCGACCTCGCGCTGTTCGGCCCGCGGGCGGCCGAGGGCGTCGCCGCGATGACCGAGGCCGGCTGGCTGCGCCGGCGCCAGGACGCCTGGTACTGGACCCGACGCGACCGGGCTGCCGACCTGGCCGACCTGCGCGGCAGCGGGGGCAGCCCCGTGCAGATCGTCGACGGCGCCACCGGACGACTCGTCGGCACCGTCGACGCCGGCTCGGCCGACACGACCGTCCACACCGGCGCCGTCTACGTCCACCAGGGCGAGACCTGGGTCGTCGACGACTACGACCTCGAGCTCGGCGTCGCCGCCGTGCACCGCGAGGACCCGCCGTACTCGACCACCGCCCGCAGCACCACGGAGGTGCGCGTCGTCCGCGAGGACCGCACGCACGACTGGGGCGCCGCGCGCATCAGCGTCGGCGACGTCGAGGTCACCAACCAGGTGGTCTCGTTCCTGCGCCGACGCACGGGGTCGGGCGAGATCCTCGGCGAGGAGCCGCTCGACCTGCCCGCGCACACGCTGCCGACCAAGGCGGTGTGGTGGACGCTCGACCCGGCCACCGTCGCCGCGCACCTGGACGCCACGGACGTGCCCGGGGCGGCCCACGCCGCCGAGCACGCGGCGATCGGGCTGCTCCCGCTGCTCGCCACGTGCGACCGCTGGGACATCGGCGGGCTGTCCACCGCGCACCACCCGGACACGGGCACGCTGACCGTGTTCGTCTACGACGGCCACCCCGGCGGCGCCGGGTTCGCCGAGCGCGGCTTCGAGGTCGCCCGGCAGTGGCTGAGCGTGACCCGCGACGCGGTGCTCGCCTGCGAGTGCGCCGACGGGTGCCCGTCGTGCGTCTACTCGCCCAAGTGCGGCAACGGCAACGACCCGCTCGACAAGGCGGCGGCCGTCCGCCTGCTGGACCTCTTCCTCGCCGAGGCACCCGTCCCGGCCACGTCCGCGTGACTCGTCCGGGTGGGCGGCACCGGGACGTAGGTCCCGACCTCTCCACAACGAGGCCACAATCACTCCACGATCGAGCGAAAACGGTTGTCCCGGCCCGGTTCCGGCCGTTGACTGACGAAGGCCCGAGATCCGGGCCGGTCAGGAGAACCCCCGTGCCCGACGCGCCCGCGCAGCAGCCCGTCCGTCGCCGCCAGTGGGGCGCCGAGAAGTCGTCCCGCCCGCGTCCGCGGCAGCACCCGCGACCCTCCGACCTGTCCCTGCTCCTGGCCGGCGCCGCCGTCGTGGCCACGATCCTGGCCGGTCTGGCCTACTTCGTCCTGACGGTGCTGCGCAACCGCCTCGACCACGGGTTCGGCGGCTTCAGCTACACGATGGAGACGATCCTGTTCGTCGCCGTGCTGAGCTCGCTGGGCTTCTCCTCGGTGATGTACCTCGTCGCCCGTCGCGGGGCGCTGCGCCGCTTCCGCGACCACGAGCGGGTGCCGCGGGCCGCGCTCGAGCGGCACTTCGCGTCCGGCCACCAGGCGGTGACGACGCTCGTCCCGTCGTACGCCGAGGAGCCGGACGTCATCCGCCTGACCCTGTGGTCGGCTGCCCTGCAGGAGGTGCCGTCGCTGCGCGTCGTCCTGCTGCTGGACGACCCGCCGAACCCGTCCGACCCGGTCGCGCGCGAGCGCCTGGCCGCCACCCGCCTGCTGCCCTCGCAGATCGAGGCGGCGCTGTCGGTGCCCCGCACCCGGTTCGAGGCGGCCCTGTTCCGCCGCACCGCCGAGTTCGACCAGACCGTCGCCGTCGAGCCCCGCGACCACGTCGAGATGCTCGAGCACTACCGCTGGGCCGTCTCCTGGCTCACCGACATGGCCGAGGCCGAGGAGCGTCCCGACCACGTGTCGGACTTCTTCGTCGAGCAGGTGCTGCTCTCGCTCGCCGACGACCTCGCCCTGACCGCCGACGCCGTCGAGGCGGCGATCGCGGCCGGCGAGCCGCCCGGACCCCACCGCACGCTCGACCTGTACCGCCGCCTGGTCTGGATCTTCTCGGCCGACATGGACGTCTTCGAGCGCAAGAAGTACGCGTCGCTGTCGCACGAGTCGAACAAGGCGATGAACCTCAACGCGTACCTCGGCCTCATGGGCGGCTCCTACGACGCCGAGAACACGCCCGAGGGCGTCATGCTCTACCCGGCCAGCGGCCCGGGGCCGCACACGCTCAGCGTCCCGATGACCCCGTACGTCCTGACCCTGGACGCCGACTCGATCCTGCTGCCCGAGTACTGCCTGCGGCTGCTGCACGAGATGGAGCAGCCGGGCAACGAGCGGGTCGCCGTCATCCAGACGCCGTACTCGGCCTACCGCGGCGCCCCCACCCGGCTCGAGCGGCTGTCCGGTGCCACCACCGACCTGCAGCACATCCAGCACCAGGGCTTCACCGCGTACGACGCGACGTTCTGGGTCGGCGCCAACGCGCTCATCCGCCGCGCGGCGCTGGAGGACATCCAGGTCAGCACGGTCGAGCAGGGCCGGCGCGTGCACCGCTACATCCAGGACCGCACGGTCATCGAGGACACCGAGTCCAGCATCGACATCGCGATGCACGGCTGGCGCCTGGTGAACTACCCCGAGCGGCTCAGCTACAGCGCCACCCCGCCGGACTGGGGCTCGCTGGTCGTCCAGCGCCGTCGCTGGGCCAACGGCGGCCTGCTGATCCTGCCCAAGCTCTGGCGCCAGGCGAAGATCCGCAAGTCCAGCGGCCTGCCCATGACGTTCATGGAGCTGGCGCTGCGGGTGAACTACATGGCGTCCATCACCTGGGCGACCGTCGGCCTGCTGTTCCTGCTGCTGTTCCCCTACGACCAGCGGCTGCTCAGCCCGCTCGTCGTGCTGATGGGCGTGCCGTACTTCCTGGCGATGGCCTCGGACCTGCACACCTGCGGCTACAAGCGCACGGACGTGCTGCGCATCTACGGCTTCAACCTGGTGCTGCTGTCGGTCAACCTGTCCGGCGTGCTGAAGTCGCTGAGCCAGGCGCTCAGCGGCCAGAAGATCCCGTTCGCCCGCACGCCCAAGGTGCGCAACCGCACCGCGGCGCCCGCGTGGTCGATCGTCATGCCGATCCTCGTGGCGCTGCTGTGGGGCTTCCTGCTGTGGCGCGAGGTCGAGCACCAGAACTGGCTCACCGCGTTCTTCCTGGCGCTGAACTGCGTGCTGACCGTCTACGCGATCGTCACGCTCATCGGCGTCGGGCCGGCCGTCGTGGACGTCCTCACCGCGCTGCTGCACTGGTTCTTCGTGCCGCGCAAGGCCGAGACGTCCGGCTCCGACGGCGACGACGGCCTGGACTGGCGCTCGGCGCTGTACCACGGCTCGAGCGAGCGACGCCGTCCGCCGCGGCCGCGTCACGCCGCCGCCGACGTCGACACCGAGACCCCCACCGACCCGGACCGCGACGGCGACCGGGACACCGACCGCGACGAGGTGCACGCATGATCCCCGACGGACACCGGCTCTCCTGGGTCCGCGTGCTCGTGGCGCTCGGCGTGGTCGGCGTGCTGGTCGTCGCGGTGCTCGGGGCCGACCGTTGGCGCGCCGAGCTGACCGCCCTGCGCGGTGACGACGTGAGCTCGACCTTCTCGGGCTACGTCGACGTCACCGCGACCCCGACGTACGCGTTCGAGAGCCCGGAGTCCGACGCCACCAAGGACGTCGTGCTGTCGTTCGTGGTGGCCGACCCCGAGGAGCCGTGCACGCCGACCTGGGGCGGGTTCCACGACCTCGACGAGGCGGCGGCCGAGCTCGACCTCGACCGGCGCGTGGCGCTGCTGCGCGAGCGCGGCGGCGACGCGACCGTCTCGTTCGGCGGTCTGGTGAACGACGAGCTGGCCACGTCGTGCAAGGACCCGGCGAAGCTGCTCGCCGCCTACCGGGCGGTCGTCGAGCGCTACGACCTCGACACGGTCGACCTGGACGTCGAGGACGACGACCTCGCCGACCACGAGGCCAGCGCGCGTCGCTCGACCGCCCTGGCCGCGCTGCAGGCCGAGCGCGCGAAGGCGGACCGTCCGCTGGACGTGTGGCTGACCCTGCCCGCCGCGACGGCCGGCCTGACCGAGGACGGGCTGACCGTCGTCCGGGACACGCTCGCCGCCGGTGTCGACCTGACGGGCGTCAACGCCATGACGATGAACTACGGCGGGAGCCGCGAGAGCGGCGAGACGATGCCGGAGGCGACCGAGCGCACCCTCGACGCCGTGCACGACCAGCTCGGCGACGCCTTCGACGCGGCCGGCGTGAAGCCGGTCGGCGGCGTATGGAAGCACGTCGGCATGACCCCCATGGCCGGGCAGAACGACGTGCGCTCCGACGTGGTGACGCTCGACGACGCCCGCGAGCTGGCGACGCTCGCCGACGACCTCGGCGTCGGCCGGGTCTCGCTGTGGTCGCTGAACCGCGACCGCGCCTGCGGCGTCAACTACCCCGACACGCACGTCGTCTCCGACGCCTGCAGCGGCGTCGCCCAGGACGGCGAGACCTTCGCCGAGGTGCTGGCCGCGGGCGCCGGGTCCGGCGACGACCGCGCCCCGGCCACGACCGAGCCCACGCCGGAGCCGACCGCCACCACGAAGGCGCCGAGCGACGACGAACTCGTCGACGATCCCGAGACCAGCCCGTACCGCATCTGGAACGAGGAGGCGGCCTACCCCGAGGGCACCAAGGTCGTCTGGCACCGCCAGGTCTACGAGGCCAAGTGGTGGACCAGCGGCGACCTGCCCGACGACCCGGTGGCCACGGCCGAGCAGACGCCGTGGCAGCTGCTCGGACCCGTGCTGCCCGGTGACCGTCCGGCGCCGAAGCAGACGCTGCCGGCGGGCACCTACCCCGAGTGGTCGCGCACCGGCGTCTACCGCCAGGGCGCCCGCGTCCTGGTCGACGGCGTGCCGTACCGCGCCAAGTGGTGGACCGAGGCCGACCACCCGGAGGTGTCGGAGTCGAACCCCGACGCGTCCCCGTGGGTGCCGCTCACCGCCGAGGAGATCCGCAAGGTCCTGGACTGAGCGCTCAGCCGCCCGGCACGACGTAGTCGACCGGAGCCGCCCGGGCGTCGGACTCGAACCCGACGCGTTGCCCCCATCCGGTGCGGGTGACCCGGCGGACGCGCACGGTCACGACCTCGACGTCGGCCTCGCACTGCAGCAGCCGGGCTCCGTTGCGCTCGGCCACCGCCTCCGCGGCGGGGCACGGCTCCTGCCCGGCCGCGGCGGCCTGGGTGCCGGCCAGGGCGGCGAGGTCGGCCGCGGACGCGGCGGCGTGCCGGGTGCCGATCAGCAGCGCGACCTGCAGCGCCAGCAGCGCGACCAGGCTCAGCACCGCACCGGCTCCCAGGGCGTGCACCGTCGCCGAGCCGCGCTCCCCCGCGTGACGACGGCTCACGGGTCCTCCACCGCGGCCACGGCGGTGGCCTCCAGCTCGTGCCGGCCCATCCGGCGCAGGAAGGGCACCGGCGGCCCGGACTCGGCGCTCACCGTGACCGTCACGACCCCGTCGCTCTCGTCGAGCTCGACGGACGCGTGGTCGGGACCGACCCGCTCGGCCGCCGACCGTGCCGCGTCCGGGTCCTCGCCGCGAGCGGCCACACGGGCTCCTTCCCGCGCCGCGTCGACCAGCCGCACCTGGGTGACTCCGAGCGACACGACCCAGACGAGGAGCAGGCCGACCACGAGGGCGAACGGCGCGAGGACCGCCGTCTCGGCGGTCACCATGCCGCGCTCGCGGCTCACCACGGGAACAGCCGGGTGAGGTCGAGCCAGCCGAACAGCCCGATGAGGTCGCGGACGACCCCGGGCGGCGGGTCACGGAGCAGGCGCTCGATCGAGGGCACGATCACCTTGAAGCCGCACACCCCGACGGTGGCGGCTCCGAGCGTGCCCACGGCGTACTCGGCGGTCGTCATGCCGAGCTCGTCGCGGCGGCGCGAGTGGTGCAGGCGGTGGGACATGGGCGCTCCTCACGAAGGAGGGGCCGGGCGGCCGCGCGGCCGCCCGGCCCGGACGGGTCAGAACGGCAGCAGGTCGGGGATCTTGCCGATGACGTCCTTGACGAGGTCGCCGAACCACTCGCTCTGGCCGATCTTCACGAGCACGCCACCGACGGTGCAGGCGCCCAGCGTGCCGACGGTGTACTCGGCGGTGGTCATGCCGAGCTCGTCGCGACGCTGACGCAGGCGGTGCAGGGTGTTCTTCATGGTTCCTCCTGGAAGTGGTGGAGCTTTCGTGGAGAACATGGGCGGCGCGGGCCCGTGATCTGCGACCGGCCGCCGCCGCTGTGGACGTGCTCGGCGGACGGCGGGCGCTGTGGACGTCAGGGCAGGAGCCCGGACAGCGCGCCGATGACGGTCGGCGCCACGCCCACCAGGAAGAACGCGGGCAGGAAGCACAGCCCCAGGGGCGCCGCCGTGCGCACGCCGACGGCCCGGGCCACGCCGGCCGCCGCGGCGGAGCGCTCGCGCCGGGCGTCGTCGGCGGCCCGCTCCAGCAGCCGCGCCACCGGCATGCCCGAACGCTCGGCCAGCGCGAACGCCCGGCCCAGACCGTCGAGGCCCGGCTCCTGCCGCAGCCGTTGCCACACGGCGGACGGCTCGACCCCGACCGCGAGCCGGGACGAGGCCACACCCAGCTCGTCGGCCAGCGGCGGGCCCACGGACGCCGCGACCGAGGCGAGGGCGACCTCGGCCGGGTGCCCGGCCCGCATGGCGGCGGCCAGCAGGTCGAGCGCGTCCGGCAGCGTGCGGCGCACGGCCTCGGCCCGCCGTCGCACTGCCGCCGGCTCGAGCCGGTGGACCATCCGCCCCGCGACCAGCGCCGCGACGGGTGCGGCAAGCAGTCCCCACGGCGTGCCGAGGAGGACGAGCGCCCCCACGGCGGCGAGCAGCCGGGCGACCAGCACGGGGTCCACCGAGGCCCGCCACCCAAGATCGTCCGGCCTGGCCAGACGGGCCCATCGGCGCCGCGCGGTCGGGGGCCAGGAGAGCGCGGCGGCGAGACCGAGCAGCAGCGCGGGGATCACGGCTGCGCCCCCTCGACCAGCCGGTCTACCCACAGCAGGCCGAGCAGCGACAGGCCGACGCCGAGGACCAGGCAGAGCGAGCCCGGCACGGTGTGGAGCAGGACGTGGACCGGGTCGGAGCCCAGGGAGCCACCGAGGCCGAGCCCCAGCACCGGCAGGCCGGCGAGCAGGCGGGACGTGGCGCGAGCGGGCGCGACGGCGGCCTCGACCTCGCGGTGGACCTCCAGGTCGGCCCGCACCCCGTCACCGAGTCGCTCCAGCACGTCCGCCAGGGGCGCGCCCGAACGCTCGGCGACCGCCCAGGCGGCGGCGAGGGACCCGAGCGCTCCAGCCCCCGGGCGAGCCGCGGACGTGCGCAAGGCGGCGGGGACGTCGCCGCCCACCGCGGCCACCCCGGCCACGGGGGCGAGCCACGGGAGGTCCTCGGACGCGGCCCCCACGGCGCGGGCCGGCCCCAGCCCGGCACGGACCTGGGCGGCGAGCACGTCCATCGCCTCGGCGACCTCGCGGCGGGTCGACGCCGCCCGGCTCCGGCGCCGTCCGGCGCGGTGGAGCCGGACCACGACGGCGGCGGTCGCGGTGACCGTCACCGCGACGAGCACGTGCGGCAGCGCCACCCCGGCCAGCCACGCCGTGACCGGGACGACGAGGAGCGCCGGTAGCGGCGGCGTCCGCGGGCGCCAGGCCGGGAGGGCACGCCCCTCCCGCGCCGGTGAGCGGGCGAGCAGGACCACGCGCGCCGGCGGTCGGGCCAGGCAGAGCGCCAGAGCGAGGAGCAGGCCGGACGTCAGAGCCATCGCAGCCGTTCCTCCAGCCACGGCCACCCGGGACCGTGCTCGGGCTCGCCGCCGGGCCCGAAGGACAGGGCCGGACAGGCCTGCACGAGCCCGTCGCGGTCACGGCGCAGCACCGCGACCTCCTGCAGCCGGCGCCGGCCGTCGGGGTCGCGGCCGACGTGGAGCACCGCGTCGACGGCCGAGGCCAGCTGCGCGTGCAGGGCCTCGCGCGGCAGCCCGGCCGCGAGCGCGAGCGCCTCGAGCCGGGCGGGCACGTCGGCGGATGCGTTGGCGTGCAGCGTCCCGGCACCGCCCTCGTGCCCGGTGTTCAGTGCCGCCAGCAGGTCGACGACCTCGGCACCCCGGACCTCGCCCACGACCAGGCGGTCCGGACGCATGCGCAGCGCCTGGCGCACCAGGTCGCGCACGGCGACCTCGCCGGCGCCCTCGACGTTGGCCGGCCGCGCCTCCAGCCCGACCACGTGCGGGTGCGCCGGCCGCAGCTCGGTGGCGTCCTCGACCAGCACCAGCCGCTCCGACGGCGGGACGAGCCCGAGCAGCGTGGCCAGCAGCGTCGTCTTGCCCGATCCCGTGCCGCCGCTGACGAGGAAGGCCAGGCGCTGCTCGACCAGTGCCCGGACGACCCGCTCGCCCGGCTCGGTCAGGCTGCCGCCGGCACGCAGGTCGTCGATCGTGAACGCCGTGCGTGCCGGGACGCGCAGGGACAGGGTGGTGCCCGGCCGCGCGACCGGGGCGAGCACGGCGTGGAACCGGGTGCCGTCGGGAAGGCGGCAGTCGACGTACGGGCTGGCGTCGTCGAGCCGCCGGCCACCGAGCGCGGCGAGACGCTGGGCGAGCCGACGCACCGCCGGCTCGTCGGGCAGGGCCACCGGCACCCGCTCCAGCCCGGACCCGGCGTCCACGTACGCCTCGCCGGGCTGGTTCACCAGGACGTCCGTGACCCCGCGTCGCCGCAGCAGCGGCTCCAACGGACCGGCACCGAGCGACTCCTGCCGCAGCTGATCGGCCAGGGCCAGCACGGTTCCGTCGCCGACCAGCCGGCGCTCGTCGCGCAGGACCTCGGCCACCGACTCGGCCGTCGGCTCGAGCGCCCGCGCCGCCAGCCGCTCGCGGACCCGGTCGACGACCGCGGCCGGCAGCCCGCCGGTCACCGCTCGCTCCTCAGCCCGACCGCCTCGAGCAGGGCGTGCGCGCACCGCCGGTGGGTGCGCGAGCGGCCGGGTCCGTCACCCAGGTCGACCGACGCCGCGAGCCGGCGGTCGTCGCGCAGCCGGCCGAGCACCGGCACCTGCACCGCCTCCGCGACGGCGGCCACGTCCAGCCCGCGAGGACGGGTGCGCACCAGCACCCCCGTGGCCGGAGCCGTCGTGCGGACGCCGGCCAGGAGGCGGGCGGCTCCGGCCAGCCCACGCACCTCGCCCGGCACGACGACCGCCGCGAGCGTGCTGCGCGCGAGCGCGGCGGACGACCAGGCGTCGAGCCGACGGGGCAGGTCGACCACCACGAGGTCGAACGAACGGGCCGCGGCGGAGAGCACGGCGGCCATCGCCGCGGGGTCGGCGGACCCCGTGCCGTCACGGCCCCAGGACAGCACCCAGACGTCGTCGTGGGACGGCAGCACCCGGCGCAGGGACTCGCCGCTGAGCCGCCCGGGGGTCGCGTCGACGTCGCCCCAGCGCAGGCCCTCGTGGTCCTCGCGCCCGAGCAGCAGGTCGAGGCCGCCGCCGAGCTCGTCGGCGTCGAGCAGCAGCGTGCGGAGCCCGCGGCGTCCTGCGGTCAGGGCGAGCACCCCGGCCAGGGTGGACGCCCCGACACCGCCGCACGCCCCCGCCACCGAGACGACGCACGCCTCGCCGCGTCCCTCGGTCGCGGCGCCGAAGGCCTCGACCGCGCGGTCCTCGTCCGCCGGCAGCGTCAGCAGGAGCTCGGCCCCCAGCGCGAAGGCCTCCGCGTAGGACGCGTCGCCGGTCGTGGCCACGAACACCGAGGCCCGCCGGCCCAGCCCCGCGCGGGCGAGGTCGCCGAGCGCGTCACCACCGGCCACGACGAAGCCCGCCGTGCGCCAGGCCCTCGCCGCGGAGCGCGCGTCGGACGCGACGGTCGGCGTCACCCCGACGGCCGCGCACAGCCGCAGCACCTGGTCGAGCAGGCGGTCGTCGGCGGTCACCACGAGCGGGCGGGCGAGGTCGTCCATGGCTCGACCGTCGCGCTGCGCACCGACCGCCACCATGCCCGGCCGCCGCGCCTGTGGACGGTCGAGGACGACCCCCGGACGTGTGGACGCACCGGCGCGGGACGCGACCCCCTAGGCTGGCCGCGTGACCCGGTCCGCCGCGTTCTTCGACCTCGACAAGACGATCATCGCCAAGTCGAGCACCCTCGCCTTCAGCCGCCCGTTCTTCGACGGCGGCCTGCTGAACCGCCGCGCCGTGCTGCGCAGCGCCTACGCGCAGTTCGTGTTCGCCGTCAGCGGCGCCGACCACGACCAGCTCGAGAAGATGCGCGGCTACCTCACCCAGCTGGTCACCGGCTGGGACGTGGACGTCGTCCGCCAGGCCGTCGCCGAGACGCTGCACGAGATCATCGACCCGCTCGTCTACGAGGAGGCGGTGGAGCTCGTCGAGCACCACCGGGCCGCCGGGCGCGACGTCGTGATCGTCTCGGCGTCCGGGTCGGAGGTCGTCGAGCCGATCGGCGCGATGCTCGGCGCCGACCACGTCATCGCCACCACGCTCGTCGAGCAGGACGGCCGCTACACCGGCGAGATCGAGTTCTACGCGTACGCCGCGAACAAGGCAGTCGCGATGCGTGAGCTCGCCGAGCAGCGCGGGTACGACCTGGACGAGTGCTACGCCTACTCCGACTCCGAGACCGACGTCCCGATGCTGGAGACCGTCGGTCACCCGTTCGCGGTCAACCCCGACCGTGCCCTGCGCAGGGCGGCCGAGACCCACGGGTGGCCGGTGCTGACCTTCGCCCGGCCCGTCGCGCTGCGCCGCCGGATCGGCCTGTCGCGACGCGCCCGCCTGGCCGCCGCGGGAGTCGTCGCCAGCGCGCTGGTGGGCGTCGCCGCCTCGCTCGTGCTGCGTCGTCGCGATCGCTGAACCTACGACCCGGTAGGCCTTGTGTGACGCCGGTCACAGGCGTAGAACGGAGTCAGCAACAACTCCACAGCGACGCAGCACCCTGCGAACCACCGCGGCGATCTCCCGTCCTATAGGGCTGTCGACTGCGGGACACCCGGCCTCCCTTTCGCCGAGCCGGCCCCGTGGCGACGTACGACGACGAAGTGCACGCATGGTCCAGCTGCTGCGTTAACGACGGCGTCGCCACCTACGCGGAGGCGGCGCCGTCCAACGTCCGGGTCAGCGAGCGACCGGGCTCGCCTCCGCGCCCCGCGCGAACGCCTGGCTCGCGTAGAGGAGCCACTGGTGCACGCCCGGTCCCGGGTCGCCCGCGTGGAGCGAGGCGGCGTCGCGCTCGTACGCCGCCAGGGCGCCCGCGTACCCCTCGGGCTCGGCCGCGTGGCCGGCCTCGGGCACCACGAGCGAGGCCGGGTCGACCCCGCGCACGACCAGCACCAGCCGCTCGGCGGCCCGCGCCACGACGCGGTTGTGCGAGCCGAACGCACCGGCGGTCGCGATCTCGGCGTGCACGAGCGCGGCCACCACGAGGCCCGGGACCTCGCCGGACGCCTGCACCGCCTGGGCGAGCCAGGTCAGCCGGCGCGCGCCCTCGGGCGTGGCCGGACGTCCGCGCTCGGCGTCGGGCAGCGTGCCGGTGGCGGCCAGGGCGTGCATGCGGGCGACGGCCTGCAGCGGAGCGGTGCGCCACGGGGCCGCGAGCCCGAGCAGCTCGGTCGACAGCAGCACCGCGCCGCGAGCCGTGGCGTCGCCACCACCGGCGCGCAGCGTCTCGTCGTCGCCCTCGGCCCCCTCGAGCCGGGCCGTGGCCACGGCCCCGCGCAGCAGCGACTCGGCGGTGTCCTCGGGCGTGCTGCGGCGCAGTCCTCGGTCGCGCAGCAGGGTGTCGATGCCGTCGCGCGTCGCCACGAAGGCGGACGGGACGCCCTCGAGGGCGGCTGCGACGGCGAAGGCGGACGAGGAGGGGCTTGACACGCCCCGCAGCGTACCTGGGCACGTCCCGCCGGCCGGTACCCTCGCAGGGTGAGCAGCTCGGGCGGACGCGTGGCGAACTGGCTGGTCGGCGACCAGCTGGCCTGCGTGCTGCACCTGGGTGACAGCTCGCTGGCCTACCGCCTGGCCGACCTCGGGCACGAGGTCACCATCTGCTCGCCCGACGCGCGCCACGTGCAGCACGAGCTGATCGGCTACGTCCGCGCCGGCGGCGAGCGGCTGCCCTTCGTCCACGACGCGTTCGACGCCGTCGTCGTCCCCGACCTGCACGACGCCCCGGTGGCGCTGGCCGAGTACGCCCGCGTCCTGCGTCCGTCCGGCGTCGTCTCCACCGTCTCGCACGCCTACGACGACTCGATCCCGTGGCTGCGCCGCCTGCGCGAGATCGTCGGCGTCGCCCCCAGCCCGGTGCCGACCGCCGACACCCTCGCGGCGTCCGGCCTGTTCCACGACGCCGAGACCGAGACGTTCGCGGCCTGGGAGAAGCTCGACCTGGCCGGCCTCATCGCGTTCGCCCGCGAGACGATGGACCGCAGCCGGGGCGAGGCGGCCCTGGCCGAGGTGCACACGCTGTTCCGCACCTACGCCGAGCACACCGGCTTCCTGCGGCTGCGCCACTCCACGACGGCCGTGCGCGCCCGCGTCGACAAGGCCGCCCTGCCCGAGCAGGCCCCGCCGCCGGACACCCTGCTGCTCGACTTCCGCTGAGCCCATGACCGAGGTGCTGCTCGCGCTCGGCGTGGCGCTCGTCCTCGTGCTCGCGCTGCTGCTCGTGCGCCGCCGGCTCGCCGTGCGTGGCCAGGCGCTCGGCTCCCCCGCCGACCGGGCGACGTACCTGACGCTGCACCGCGTCTCGCTCACCGCGCCCGCCCTGCGCTCGGGCCTGACGCGCGACAGCGCCCGCACCGCCCTGCCCCACCTCCGCGCCCTGCTGGGCACCCCGACGGTCGGCCTGGCCGGGCCCGACGGACCGCTGGCCTGGGTGGGTCCCGCGACCCCGGAGGCCGTCCAGTCGCTCGTCGACGAGGCGCTCGCGACCGGCAGCACGCAGGCCGGCTCGGGCGCGGTGGTCGCCCCGCTGTCGGTGGACGACCGCGTGGTCGGCGCGCTCGTCGCAGCCGGCGAGGAGCGCGCCGGCGTGCTGCGCGCCACCACCGAGCTGGCCCGCTGGATGAGCGGGCAGCTCGAGCTGGCCGAGCTCGACCAGCAGCGCACCGCCCTCATGGCCGCCGAGCTGCGGGCGCTGCGGGCCCAGATCTCGCCGCACTTCGTCTACAACTCGCTCGCCGCGATCGCCTCGTTCGTCCGCACCGACCCCGAGCGGGCCCGCTCGCTGCTGCTCGAGTTCGCCGACTTCACCCGCTACTCCTTCCGCCGGCACGGCGACTTCACGACGCTGGCCGAGGAGCTGCGCTCGATCGAGCAGTACCTCGTCCTGGAGAAGGCCCGGTTCGGCGACCGGCTGCGCGTCGTCACCCGGGTCGCGCCCGAGGTGCTGAACGTGACGCTGCCGTTCCTGTGCGTCCAGCCGCTGGTCGAGAACGCCGTCCGGCACGGGCTGGCCGCCAAGCCCGGCACCGGCACGGTCACCGTCGAGGCGCTGGACGAGGGCGCCGAGTGCGTCATCACGATCGAGGACGACGGGGTCGGCGTGGAGGCCGAGACCGTCCGCCGCGCGCTGAGCGGTCAGACCGCCACCGACTCGGTCGGCCTGGGCAACGTGGACGAGCGGATGCGCACGGTCTACGGCAACGAGTACGGCATCGTCGTGGAGACCGCGCCGGGTCTCGGCACGAAGGTGACGATGCGCGTGCCCAAGTTCTCGCCGGCGGTCGAGCCCGGGGCCTGAGGCGTCCGGCGGCTGGGTGGCGCCGCGTATCCTTGCGCGGTGAAGTTCCTCAACGACCTGCAGCCGTCCCACGACCTGACGTACAACGACGTCTTCATGGTGCCGGCGCGCTCCGACGTCACCAGCCGCTTCGACGTCGACCTGGCCACCAGCGACGGCACGGGCACCAGCCTGCCCCTGGTCGTGGCCAACATGACCGCGATCTCGGGCCGCCGCATGGCCGAGACGGTCGCCCGGCGCGGCGGCATCGCGATCATCCCCCAGGACATCCCGCTGGACGTCGTCCAGTCGACGGTCGAGCGGGTCAAGGCGTCCCACCCCGTCTACGAGACCCCGGTGACGCTCGCGCCGTCCACCACGGTCGGCGAGGCGATGAGCCTGATCCCGAAGCGAGCACACGGTGCCGCCGTGGTCGTCGAGGACGGCAAGGTGCTGGGCGTCGTCACCGAGCGCGACGGCGCCGAGGTCGACCGCTTCACCCAGGTGCACGAGGTCATGAGCACCGACGTCCCGACCTTCGAGGCCGGCCGCGAGGCGCGCGACTACTTCGCCGACCTGACCAGCCGCCACCTCGAGCTGGCCCCGGTCATCGACGGCGGCGTGCTGGCCGGCGTCGTGACCCGCAAGGGCGCGCTGCGCTCCACCATCTACACCCCCGCGGTCGACCCGCAGGGCCGCCTCGTCGTGGGTGCCGCGGTCGGCATCAACGGCGACGTCCGGGCCAAGGCCGAGGCCCTGCTGGCCATGGAGGTCGACGTGCTCGTGGTCGACACCGCCCACGGCCACCAGGCCAAGATGCTCGAGGCGCTCCCGGTCGTCGTGGCCGCGCGCGACGCCCACGAGGCGTCCACCGGCCGTCGCATCCCCGTGGCGGCGGGCAACGTGGTCTCGGCCGCCGGCGCACGCGACCTCGTCGAGGCCGGCGCGGACATCGTCAAGGTCGGCGTCGGCCCCGGCGCCATGTGCACCACGCGCATGATGACCGGCGTCGGACGTCCGCAGTTCTCCGCCGTCCTGGAGTGCGCCGCGGCCGCCCGCGAGCTGGGCGCCCACGTGTGGGCCGACGGCGGCGTGCGGTTCCCGCGCGACGTCGCCCTCGCGCTCGCCGCGGGCGCGGCCAGCGTGATGATCGGCTCCTGGTTCGCCGGCACCTACGAGAGCCCCGGTGACCTGCTCGTCGGTGCCGACGGCCGCGCCTACAAGGAGTCGTTCGGCATGGCCTCGGCCCGCGCCGTCTCCAACCGCACCAAGGACGCCGCCGGCTTCGACCGCGCCCGCATGGCGCTGTTCGAGGAGGGCATCAGCTCCTCGCGGATGTTCCTGGACCCCGAGCGTCCCGGCGTCGAGGACCTGCTCGACGGCATCACCGCCGGCGTCCGCTCGAGCTTCACCTACGCCGGGTCGCGCAGCATCGCGGAGTTCCACGACCGCGCCGTCGTCGGGCTGCAGAGCAGCGCCGGCTACGACGAGGGCCGTCCGCTGCACGTGTCCTGGTGACGACACGCCGGGCCGGCCTCCCGGTTCTGTCGGTGGTCGTTCCTACGGTGGAGACATGAACGACATCCGCATCGGCCTGGTCCTGGTCTGCGAGGACTGCGGCTTCGACGTCGAGCTCCCCGACGAGCTGAGCGGCACCGTCACGTGCACCGCGTGCGGCGTGGCCGCGTGGGTCGACCTGCCCTACGCCGAGGTCGAGGCGCTCAGCGCCTGATCGTTCCCGCTGGCTGAGCCTGTCGAAGCCTCCCCGCTGGTTGAGCCTGGCGTCCGCTGGCTGAGCCTGTCGAAGCCTCCCTTCGACAAGCTCAGGGAGCGGGGTTCCGCTCAGGGCGCGGGGTTCCGCTCAGGGAGCGGACGTCGCGTGGGCGCGCACCCCGGCCAGCAGCAGGTCCAGCCCCTGCTCGAAGCTCGCGCCGTCGGCCGCGTCCCCGCCGTCCGGCTTGTCGCCGATGGCGCCCGCGCTGGCCGCCTGCAGGTGGGTCTGCTCGTCGAGCACGTGGCCGAAGACGAAGTGCAGCATCGTGCGGGCGGCGGCCCGGGCGAACCGGTCGTCCAGGCCCGCACCACGCAGGGCGGACGTCAGCCGCTCCCCCGGCTCGTGCGGCCCCAACCCGTAGGCGTGCACCGTCGCGACGACCTCCGCGCCGTCGCGCCACGCGAGCATCGCGTCGCGCAGGGCCCGGCACTCGGCCCGTACGGCCGCCTCACCCTCGGCCGGCTCGGGCCGGCCTCCCCGGCCGACGATCTCGTCCGCGACCGCGGCCAGGAGCTCCTGCTTGCTGGCTACGTGGTGGTAGAGCGCGCTCGGCCGCACGTCCAGCTCGGCGGCGAGCCGGCGCATCGACAGGTCGCCGAGCCCGTGCTCGTCCAGCACGCGCAGGGCGGCGTCGACGACGTCCGTGCGGTGGTGGCGCATCCGAGCTCCTTCGTTGACAGGCGACGGGTCCCAGCCTAACCTGAACGCCGTTCACCTGAACGCCGTTCAGGTGCGTGTCCCCGCCGAGGAGCAGCATGAGCACCGTGTCCGCGCGCCGCACCAGCAGCACGACCGACCTGGCCCTGGTCGCGACCTTCGCCGCGCTCATCGCGGTCTGCGCGATCCTGCCGGCGATCAACGGCGTGGCCAACGTGCCGTTCACGCTGCAGATGTTCGGCGTGTTCCTGGCGGGCTCGGTGCTCGGCGCCCGCCGCGGCTTCCTGGCCGTCGTGCTCTATCTCGTAGTCGGCACCGCGGGTCTGCCCGTCTTCACCCAGGGCAGCGCCGGACCGGCGGTGTGGGCCGGCGCCACCGGCGGGTACCTGCTGGCGTTCCCGCTCGCGGCGGCGCTGGTGGGCTTCGTCGCGACGCGCGTGGCCCGGCGGTCGCCGGCGGTGTTCGTCGGCGCCGTCTCGCTGGCCGCGGCCGTCGCCACCGTCGCGGTGGTCGGCACCCTCGGCACCCTCGGCATGATGCGCGCACTGGACGTCTCGGCCTCGGTCGCGTGGGGCTTCGCGACGCCGTTCTTCGTCGCGGACGTCGTCAAGGGCGTCCTCGCGGCCGTCGTGGCGGCCTCGGTGCTGCGCGCCTTCCCGCAGCTCGCCCGGCGCTGACGCGTACCGTACGGACGTGATCGAGCTCGACCAGGCCGCCGTCACCGTCGAGACGACCGACGGTCCGCTCGTCGTCCTCGAGCCGACCACCCTCACGCTGGACGAGCCGCGGGTCGCGGTCGTCGGCGCCAACGGCTCGGGCAAGTCCACGCTCGCGCGCCTGCTGAACGGGCTGGTCGAGCCGACGTCCGGCCACGTGCGCGTCGGCGGGCTCGACACCGTGGACGAGGGTCCGGCCGTGCGCCGCCGGGTCGGGTTCGTGTTCACCAACCCCGACGCCCAGCTGGTCATGCCCACCTGCCTGGAGGACGTCGCCCTGTCGCTGCGCCGGACGGTCCGCGACAAGGCCGCCCGCCGCGCCCGCGCCCTGGAGGTGCTGGCGTCCGTCGGGCTCGAGGCGAAGGCGGACACGAGTGTCCACGCCCTGTCCGGCGGCCAGAAGCAGATGCTCGCGCTGGCCGGCGTGCTCGCCACGGACCCCGACGTGCTCGTCGCCGACGAGCCGACCACGCTGCTCGACCTGCGCAACACCAGGCTCGTCGCCGACCGCCTCCTGTCACTGCGCCAGCAGCTCGTGCTGGTGACCCACGACCTGGACCTGGCCGTGCGCTGCGACCGTGCGCTCGTCGTCGACGCCGCCCGCGTCGTCTTCGACGGCGACCCGGCCGAGGCGGTCGCCCACTACCGCGCGCTGGTCGCAGCACCGTGAGGATCGCCCGTGACTGACCTGCTCGGGGCGTACCGACCGGGGCGGTCGGTGCTGCACCGGATCCCGGCGGGGCCGAAGCTCGGCCTGCTCGCCACGTACGGCGCGATCGCCGTCGCGCTGCACGGCCCGGCGAGCGCCGTCGTGCTGCTCGTGGTGTCACTCGCGCTGACGCTCGTGGCCGGCATGCCCGTGCGCCGGACGCTGCGCCAGGTGCGCGGCCTGCTGGTGCTCGCCGTGGTCGTCGCCGCGTTCCAGACCTGGCAGCGCGGCTGGCCGGTCGCGGTGCACGTGGTCGGCGACCTGCTCGCGCTCGTGCTCGCCGCGCTCGTCTTCACCGCGACGACCCCGGTGGACGACGTCCTCACCGCGGTCGAGCGGGGCCTGCGGCCGTTCCGGCGGCTCGGCGTGCGCCCCGAGCGGGTCGCGCTGGCGTTCTCGCTCGTCCTGCGCGCGATCCCCGGCATCCTGGAGACGGCCCGCGAGACCCGCGCCGCCGCGAAGGCTCGCGGCCTGGAACGGAGCCCGCGCGCCCTGCTCGTCCCCCTGGCCGTCCGCACCGTCGGACGGGCCTACGAGACCGGTGACGCCCTCGCGGCCCGCGGCCTCGGCGACGACTGAGCCCGACGGACGGCCACCGCCCCAGGACTCCTCGACCGCCCCAGGCCGGCAGACCTGGGGACGTCGGGTCTACCTGGGGCCCCAGGTAAACCCGACCCGGCGTCCGGGCCCGGACGCACGAGGGCCCCGCCCGGACGGATCCGAGCGGGGCCCTGCGGCGTGCGGGCGGGCGTCAGGCCAGCGAGGCCAGCGCCTCGTTCAGCGTCGCGGACGGACGCATGACGGCGTCGGCCTTGGCCGGGTCGGGCTGGAAGTAGCCGCCGATCTCGGCCGGGCTGCCCTGGACGCCGACGAGCTCGGAGACGATCGTCTCCTCGGCGTCGGCGAGCTTCTGGGCCAACGGGCCGAACGTCGAGGCGAGCTCGGCGTCCTTGCTCTGCTGCGCCAGCTCCTGGGCCCAGTACAGCGCCAGGTAGAAGTGGCTGCCGCGGTTGTCGATCGTGCCCAGCTTGCGGCCCGGCGACTTGTTCTCGTCCAGGAAGCGGCCGGTCGCGGCGTCCAGCGTGTCCGCGAGCACCTGCGCGCGGTCGTTGCCGGTCGTCGTGGCCAGGTGCTCGAAGCTGACCGCGAGGGCCAGGAACTCGCCCAGGCTGTCCCAGCGCAGGTAGTTCTCCTTCACCAGCTGCTGGACGTGCTTGGGCGCCGAGCCGCCGGCGCCGGTCTCGAACAGGCCGCCGCCGTTGATCAGCGGGACGACCGACAGCATCTTGGCCGACGTGCCGAGCTCGAGGATCGGGAACAGGTCGGTCAGGTAGTCGCGCAGCACGTTGCCGGTGACCGAGATGGTGTTCTCGCCGCGGCGGATGCGCTCGATGCTGAGCTTGGTGGCCTCGACCGGGCTGAGGACGCGGATGTCCAGGCCCTCCGTGTCGTGCTCGGGCAGGTAGGCGTTCACCTTGGCGATGAGGTTCGCGTCGTGGGCGCGGTTCTCGTCGAGCCAGAACACGACCGGGTCGCCGGTGGCGCGACCCCGGGTGACGGCCAGCTTGACCCAGTCGCGGATCGGGACGTCCTTGGTCTGGCAGGCGCGCCAGATGTCCCCGCGCTTCACGTCGTGCTCGGTGAGCGTCTCGCCCGCGCCGTCGACGATGCGGACGACGCCGTCGGTCTCGATCTCGAACGTCTTGTCGTGCGAGCCGTACTCCTCGGCCTTCTGCGCCATGAGGCCCACGTTCGGGACGGTGCCCATGGTGGACGGGTCGTACGCGCCGTGCGCCTTGCAGTCGTCGATGACGGCCTGGTAGACGCCGGCGTACGAGCTGTCCGGGATGACCGCCAGGGTGTCCTGCTGCTCGCCCTGGGCGTTCCACATCTGGCCCGAGGTGCGGATCATGGCCGGCATCGAGGCGTCGACGATGACGTCGCTGGGGACGTGCAGGTTGGTGATGCCCTTGTCGGAGTCGACCATGGCCAGCGCCGGGCCCTCGCTCAGGCCGCGCTCGAAGGCGGCCTTGACCTCGGCGCCGTTCGGCAGCGCGTCCAGGCCCTTGAGGATGCCGCCGAGGCCGTCGTTGGGGCTGAGGCCCGCGGCCTTGAGGTCGTCGCCGTAGGCCTCGAACACCTGCGGGAAGTACGCGCGGACGGCGTGGCCGAAGATGATCGGGTCCGAGACCTTCATCATCGTGGCCTTGAGGTGGACCGAGAGCAGGACGCCGGCCTCCTGGGCCGCCGTGACCTGCTCGGCCAGGAAGGCGTTGAGCGCGGCGGCGTCCATGCGGGTGGCGTCGACGACCTCGCCCTCGAGCACCGTCAGGCCGTCCTTGAGCACCGTGGTGGTGCCGTCGGCGGCGACGTGCTCGATGCGCAGGGTGTCGTCGGCGGGCAGGACGACCGACTGCTCGTTGCTGGCGAAGTCGTCGTGGCCCATCGTGGCGACACGGGTCTTGCTGTCGGCGCTCCACGCGCCCATCGAGTGCGGGTGCTTGCGCGCGTAGCTCTTCACCGACGCGGGCGCGCGGCGGTCGGAGTTGCCCTCGCGCAGGACCGGGTTCACGGCCGAGCCCTTGACCTTGTCGTAGCGGGCGCGGACGTCGCGCTCCTCGTCGGTCTGCGGGTCCTCGGGGTAGTCCGGCAGGTCGTAGCCCTGCGCCTGCAGCTCGGCGACGGCCGCCTTGAGCTGGGGCACGGATGCCGAGATGTTCGGCAGCTTGATGATGTTGGCCTCGGGACGCTTGGCCAGCTCGCCCAGCTCGGCCAGCGCGTCGTCGACCCGCTGCTCGGCGGTCAGGCGCTCGGGGAACTGCGAGAGGATGCGGCCGGCCAGCGAGATGTCGCGGGTCTCGACGTCCACACCGGCCTGCGAGGCGTACGCCTTGATGATCGGCAGGAAGGAGTACGTCGCGAGCGCAGGCGCCTCGTCGGTGTGCGTGTAGATGATCGTCGAGTCGGTCACGGGTGCTCCGTTTCGTCGGGTGCAGGACCACAAGATTGTTTGACGTCAAGATAATCTCACGCGCTCGACGTCGCGACCGACGCTACCCCGGCCGCGCGGCGCCGACACCCCCGGGACGTGACGGCGATCACCTAGGATCGCGCCATGGCCGACGGACTGCGCACCCTCGTCGTCGACGACGAGCGGCCGGTGCTGGACGAGCTCGTGTGGCTGCTCGAGCGCGACCCGCGCATCGGCGAGATCCGCGCCGTCCAGTCCGGGGTGGACGCGCTGCGCCTCCTCGAGCCCGGCGGCGTCGACCTGGTCTTCCTCGACATCGCGATGCCCGGGCTGAGCGGCCTGGAGCTCGCGCGCCTGCTCGGCCGCTTCGCCGAGCGGCCGCGCATCGTCTTCGTCACCGCCCACGAGGAGCACGCCGTGGACGCCTTCGAGCTGGGCGTCGTGGACTACCTGCTCAAGCCGGTCCGCGAGGAGCGGCTGGCCGAGAGCGTCCGGCGGGCCACCGAGTCCGCCGCCGCGACCGACGAGGACGACCCGACGATCGCGGTCGAGCTGGCCGGCGTCACGCGGTTCGTCCGCCGCTCGAGCGTCGCCTACGTCGAGGCGCACGGCGACTACGTCCGGCTGCACACGACCGACGGCGCCGACCACCTCGTGCGCGTCCCGCTGACGGCGCTGGCCGAGCAGTGGGCCGAGGCCGGGTTCGTGCGCGTGCACCGCAGCCACCTGGTGGCGCTGCGCCACGTGGCCGAGCTGCGCCAGCGCGACGGACGCACGTCCGTGGTCGTCGACACCGGCGCCCGGACGACCGAGATCGGCGTGGCCCGGCGCCACACCCGGGCGCTGCGCGAGCTCGTGGCGGGACCCGGACGGTGAGCGACGAGGCGCGGGAGCGGGTGCGCGTCACCAACCCGCTGACCGTGGCGGCGCCGCACGTGCGCCGTCCCGTCCGCGAGGAGCTCGACGAGCTGTCCGGCGTCGGCGACGCCTACGTCCGCGCGCTGGTGCGCTCGCAGCTGCGGCTCACCGGAGTCGTGGTGCTCGCGCTGGTGCTCACGCTCGGCTCCCTGCCGATCGTCCTGCGGGTGGCCGAGGGCGTCGTCGACGGTGAGGTGCTGGGCCTGCCGCTGGCCTGGCTGGCCCTCGGCGTCGGCGTGTACCCGTGGCTGTTCGTGCTCGGCTGGCTGTACGTGCGCCAGACCGACCGGCTCGAGCGCGACTTCGCCGCCCTCGTCGAGCCGCCGTGAACCCGACCTACGCCGCCGTCGCGGTCACCCTGGTCTCGCTGGCGACCATCGGCATCGGCGCGTTCGGGCTGCGCATCAGCCGGACGACGAGCGACTTCTACGTCGCGTCGCGGTCGGTCAGCCCGTGGTGGAACAGCTCGGCGATCGGCGGCGAGTACCTCTCGGCGGCGTCCTTCCTCGGCGTCGCCGGCCTCGTGCTGGCCTACGGCGCCGACATGCTCTGGTACCCGATCGGCTGGACCGCGGGCTACCTGCTGCTGCTCGTGCTGGTGGCCGCCCCACTGCGCCGCTCGGGCGCGTACACGATCCCCGACTTCGCCCAGGTGCGGCTGCAGTCGGTCGCGGTGCGCCGGGTCGCCACGGTGCTCGTCGTCGGGGTCGGGTGGCTCTACCTCATGCCGCAGTTCCAGGGCGCCGGCCTGACCCTGCGCACCGTCGCCGACTCCCCCGGCTGGCTGGGCAGCGTGCTCGTGGCCGCGATCGTCGTGGTCAACGTCGTCTCCGGCGGCATGCGCTCGATCACCTTCGTGCAGGCCTTCCAGTACTGGCTCAAGCTCACCGCGCTGCTCGTCCCGCTCCTCTTCCTCGTCGCGGCCTGGCGCGGCGACGGCGCCCCCGCGCCCGTCGACGCCGGCGACTGGGTCGGGCCGCTCGGCGACGGCGCCCAGGGGCTCTACAGCACCTACGCCGTCATGGCCGCGACGTTCCTGGGCACGATGGGCCTGCCCCACGTCGTGGTGCGCTTCTACACCAACCGCGACGGCCGGGCGGCGCGCCGCACGACGCTCGTGGTCCTGGTGCTGCTCGGCGCGTTCTACCTGCTGCCGCCGGTCTACGGGCTGCTCGGACGCGTGTACGCCGGCGACCTCGTCGCGTCCGGCCACGCCGACAGCGTCGTGCTCGAGCTGCCCGGACGCGTGCTCGGCGGCACGGCCGGCGACCTGCTCGGGGCCCTGGTCACCGCGGGGGCGTTCGCGGCCTTCCTGTCCACGTCGTCCGGACTGACGATGTCGGTCGCCGGCGTGGTCGGCCAGAGCCTGGCCGCGACCACCCGGCTCTCGTCCATCGCCGCGCTGCGGGTCGCCGCCGTCGTCTGCGTGCTCGTGCCGTTGGCGCTGTCGTTCCTCACCGGCGAGATCGCCGTGGCCAGCTCGGTGACGTTCGCCTTCGGGCTGGCGGCGGCGACGTTCTGCCCGCTGCTCGTGCTCGGCATCTGGTGGCGCGGGCTCACCGCCGCCGGCGCCGTCGCGGGCCTGGTCGGCGGCGGGCTGGCCGCCGGCGTGGCCGTGCTGCTCACCATCGTGTGGCGTCCGGACGGCTGGACCGGGACGTTGCTCGCCCAGCCCGCCGCCTGGGCGGTGCCGCTCGGCTTCGCGCTCATGGTCGGCGTCTCGCTGGCCACGCCCCGCCGCGTGCCCGCCACCGTCGCGCGCACCATGGCCCGGCTCCACACCCCCGAGGACCTGCAGCGGCGCTGACCGCTCGTCGCGCCAGGACGACCGTTCGTCGCAGCGCCGCGACCGCCCGGCGACCCGTCGCCGGGCTTGACCGCACCACCTGTCGTGTGACCTGGCACACATCCTCACGCGTCCCTACCGTCGGCTCAGCACCGTCCCAACGACCCGAAAGGGGTGCGCTGTGGCCGAGAAGATCTCGCCAGCGGTCCACGCCGAGTACGAACGCATCCATGCCTCGGCCGACTTCCACCGGCTGCGGTCCGCCTACCGGCGCTTCGTCGTGCCGACCACCGTCGCCTTCATGATCTGGTACCTGGCCTACGTCCTGGCCTCGAACTGGGCCCCCGACCTCATGGGCACCAAGATCGTCGGCAACATCAACGTGGCCCTGGTCTGGGGCCTGCTGCAGTTCGTGACGACGTTCGGCATCGCCTACGCGTACGCGACCTACTCCGCCAAGAACATGGACCCGATCGCGGACGACCTCCGCGGGCAGTTCGAGCGTGAGGTGGAGCGATGAGCACCCGTGACGTCCTGCTCGCCGCGAGCGAGAGCGGCGACCACCAGGCGCTGACCGCGACCCTGTTCGTCCTGGTCGTGCTGCTCACCGTCGGCATCACCTTCTGGGCCAGCCGCAACACCAAGACCGCGGCCGACTACTACGCCGGCGGACGCTCGTTCAGCGGCGTGCAGAACGGCTTCGCCATCGGCGGCGACTACATGTCGGCCGCCTCGTTCCTGGGCATCTCCGGCGCGATCGCACTGTCCGGCTACGACGGCTTCCTGTACTCGATCGGCTTCCTGGTGGCCTGGCTCGTCGCCCTGCTGCTGGTCGCCGAGCTCCTGCGCAACTCCGGCCGCTTCACCATGGCCGACCAGCTCGCGTACCGCATGGAGCAGCGTCCGGTCCGCACCGCGGCGGCGACGTCCACGATCGTCGTCTCGATCTTCTACCTGCTCGCGCAGATGGTCGGCGCGGGCGCCCTCGTGTCCCTGCTGCTCGGCATCGACAGCGATGCGGCCAAGAACCTGACCATCGTCGCGGTGGGCATCCTCATGATCTTCTACGTCGTCTTCGGCGGCATGAAGGGCACGACCTGGGTGCAGATCGTCAAGGCCGTCCTGCTCATGTTCGGCACGCTGCTCATCTCGATCCTGGTGCTGGCCAAGTTCGGCTTCAACCTCTCGGACCTGCTCGGCACCGCCGCCGACAACAGCGGCCAGGGCAAGGCGTTCCTGGAGCCCGGCCTCAAGTACGGCGCCACCACGACGAGCAAGATCGACTTCGTCTCGCTCGGCATCGCGCTCGTCCTGGGCACCGCCGGCCTGCCGCACATCCTGGTGCGCTTCTACACGGTCCCGACCGCCAAGCAGGCGCGCCAGTCCGTGCTCTGGGCGATCGGCATCATCGGCACCTTCTACCTGCTCACCCTGGTGCTGGGCTTCGGCGCCGCGGCGCTGGTGAAGGGCGACGCGAAGGACCGCATCGTCGAGTCCGGCGGCAACCTGGCCTCGCCGCTGCTGGCCGAGGCCGTGGGCGGCGGTGCCGGCACGACCGGCGGCGCCATCCTGCTGGCCCTCATCTCGGCGGTCGCGTTCGCGACGATCCTCGCCGTGGTCGCGGGCCTGACGCTGACGTCGGCGTCCTCGGTGGCGCACGACCTGTACGCCAACGTCTGGAAGAAGGGCGAGGTCACCGGCAAGGACGAGGTGCGCGTCGCGCGCATCGCCGCCTTCGTCATCGGTGGCGTCGCGATCGCGCTGGCCATCCCCGGCCAGAGCCTGAACGTGGCCTTCCTCGTCGCCCTGGCCTTCGCGGTCGCGGCGTCGGCGAACCTGCCGGCCCTGCTCTACAACCTGTTCTGGAAGCGGTTCAACACCCGCGGCGCGGTGTGGAGCATCTACGGCGGCCTCATCTCGGCCGTCGGCCTGGTGATCTTCTCGCCGGTCGTCTCGGGCAAGGGCCTGGACGCCAACGGCAAGAACCTGTCGCTGCTGCCCGAGAGCGTCGACATCAGCTGGTTCCCGCTGGAGAACCCGGGCATCGTCTCGATCCCGCTGGGCTTCTTCCTGGGCTGGCTGGGCACGGTCACGACCAAGAGCCGCGTCTCGGAGGAGCGCTTCCCCGAGCTCGAGGTCCGCTCGCTGACCGGCGCCGGCGCCGAGAAGTAGTCCCGTCCGTCCCGGGTGTGTGGTGCGCCACAATGGGTGGCGCACCACACACCCCTTTCTTGAGGAGACCCCATGAGCGCTGAAGGCCTCAGCAACCTCCTGCACGAGAACCGCCGCTTCGAGCCCCCGGCCGAGCTGGCGCAGCACGCCAACCTGACCGCCGAGGCGTACGACCGCGCCGCCGAGGACCGGCTCGGCTTCTGGGCCGAGCAGGCGCAGCGGCTGGACTGGGAGACCCCCTTCGAGGAGGTCCTGGACTGGTCGAACCCGCCGTTCGCGAAGTGGTTCGTCGGCGGACGCCTCAACGCCGCCTACAACTGCGTCGACCGGCACGTCGAGGCCGGGAACGGCGACAAGGTCGCCATCCACTGGGTCGGCGAGCCGGCCGACGACACCCGCACCATCACCTACAGCGACCTCAAGGACGAGGTCAGCCGGGCCGCGAACGCGCTGACCGACCTCGGCGTCGGCGCCGGCGACCGCGTCGCGATCTACATGCCGATGATCCCCGAGGCCGTCGTGGCGATGCTCGCCTGCGCCCGCCTCGGCGCCCCGCACACCGTCGTGTTCGGCGGCTTCTCCGCCGACGCGCTGGCGAGCCGCATCGACGACTGCCAGGCCAAGGTCGTCGTCACCGCCGACGGCGGCTACCGCCGTGGCGCGCCGAGCGCGCTCAAGCCGGCGGTGGACGAGGCGGTCTCGCGCACGTCCGTCGTCGAGCACGTGCTGGTCGTGCGCCGCACGGGGCAGGACGTCGACTGGTCCGAGGGCCGCGACGTGTGGTGGCACGAGGCCGTCGGGTCGGCGTCGCCGGAGCACACGCCGGAGGCGTTCGACAGCGAGCACCCGCTCTACGTCATGTACACGTCCGGCACCACGGGCAAGCCGAAGGGCATCCTGCACACGACCGCGGGCTACCTGGTGCAGTCGGCGTACTCGTTCTGGGGCGTCTTCGACCTCAAGGACGACGACGTCTACTGGTGCACCGCCGACATCGGCTGGGTCACCGGGCACTCCTACATCGTCTACGGCCCGCTCGCCTGCGGCGCCACGCAGGTCATGTACGAGGGCACGCCCGACACCCCGCACAAGGGCCGCTGGTGGGAGGTCATCCAGCAGTACGGCGTCACGAAGTTCTACACCGCGCCGACCGCCATCCGGACGTGCATGAAGTGGGGCGAGCAGATCCCGGCCGAGTTCGACCTGTCGAGCCTGCGCATCCTCGGCTCGGTCGGTGAGTCGATCAACCCCGAGGCGTACGTCTGGTACCGCGAGAACATCGGCGGCGGGCGCACCCCGATCGTCGACACCTGGTGGCAGACCGAGACCGGGGCGCACATGATCACGCCGCTGCCCGGCGTCACCGCCGCCAAGCCCGGCTCGGCCATGCGCGCCATCCCGGGCATCAGCGCCGAGGTCGTCGACGACGCCGGCAACCCGGTCGGCAACGGCGAGGGCGGCTACCTCGTGCTCACCGAGCCGTGGCCGTCGATGCTGCGCACGATCTGGGGCGACGACCAGCGCTTCCAGGACACCTACTGGTCGCGCTTCCCGGGCTCCTACTTCGCCGGCGACGGCGCCAAGAAGGACGAGGACGGCGACATCTGGCTGCTCGGCCGGGTGGACGACGTCATGAACGTCTCGGGGCACCGCCTGTCGACGACCGAGATCGAGTCCGCGCTGGTGTCGCACCCGAAGGTCGCCGAGGCGGCCGTCGTGGGCGCGGCCGACGACACGACCGGCCAGGCCGTCGTCGCGTTCGTCATCCTGCGCGAGTCGGCGCTCGTCGACGGCCAGGAGGCCGACGACAGCGTCATCACCGAGCTGCGCAACCACGTGGCCAAGGAGATCGGCCCGATCGCCAAGCCGCGGCAGATCCTGGTCGTGGCCGAGCTGCCCAAGACGCGCTCGGGCAAGATCATGCGCCGCCTGCTGCGCGACGTGGCCGAGAACCGCGAGGTCGGCGACGCCACGACGCTGGCCGACAGCTCGGTGATGTCGATGATCAGCGAGGGGATGAAGTCGGCCAAGAGCGACGACTGACCCTCGTCCGTCCCGACCGGGGGCGGGTCCGGCCAGCGGTGTCACGCCGCCCGGCTCGGGCCCGCCCCCGGCCGCGTCCGGACGCACTGCGGGGTCGGCGTCCGCTGTGTAGGCTCGCCGCCATGAGCGTGACCGAGCAGCAGCCGCAGCCCACGGACGAGCCCACCATCGGTCGTCTCGTCGCCGACGCCAGCCGCGACATCTCGAGCCTGGTCCAGGCCGAGATCCAGCTGGCCAAGAGCGAGCTGCGGGTCAGCGCGAAGGCCGCGGGCCTGGGCACCGGTCTGCTGGCCGCGAGCGCGTTCCTCGGCCTGCTCATCATCGTCCTCGGCTCGATCGCCGCGGCCTACTTCCTGACGATGACCGGCCTGCACCCGGCGTGGTGCTTCCTCATCGTCACCGGCTTCTACCTGGTGCTGATGCTGCTGCTGGTGTTCATCGGCATCCGCAAGCTCAAGAAGATCAAGGCGCCGGAGAAGACCATCGCGACGGCCAAGGAGATCCCGGCCGCGCTCAAGGGCCAGACCCGCCCGACCCGCTAGCCGGCGGCTAGACCTTCCGGCGCAGCACGACGCCGACCACCACGGCGGCCAGGCCCGCGCCGGCCACCACGAGCAGCCAGTCGTCGAACGACGCCGTCGAGCGCGCCACCAGGGCGTCCTGCACGGCCCGGGCGAGCGGCTCCGCCGCGTCGCCCCGCTCCTGCAGCAGCCGGCCGGCCGCGCGCACGGCGAGCCACAGCACGCCGGCCGCCACGAGCGCTCCGACGCCGAGCCGGGCCAGCGCCGCGCCCCGGCGCCGCGCCAGGGCGAGGCGCACCACGACGGCGGCGACGAGCACGATCCACGCCACCCGGGCGTAGTCCGGCGCCGAGCGCAGCAGGTCGATCTGCTCGCCGACCTGCTCGCTGGTGATCGGCACGACGACCGTCTCCGGCGCGCGCACCGTCACAGGCAGCTGGCCGGACGCCTTGTCGACGACGTACCGCGCCAGCGGAGCCAGGTCGACCGCGAGCCGCAGCGACTGGCCCTGGTCGGGCGCGGCGTCCGCGCCGCCGAGGGTCGCCTCGTGCGAGCGACGCAGGGTGTCCTCCCACGCCGTCCGGAACGCCGGGTCGTCGACGACGGTGGTGGCCGCGCGGGCCAGGACGTCCGCGACGACCGGGCCGAGGGTGGGCGAGAGGGCCAGCCGGGCCGTGACCTGCTCGGAGATGACCTGGGAGAGCTCGGTCCTCACCTCCGGCTCGGCCACGAGCGGGCCGGCGAGGTCGGCGAAGCCGTCGGCGTCGCTGACGTGCGTGGCCACCCACTGGGCCGGCACGGCCACGAGCAGCACGAGCAGGGCGACCAGGCCCGCGAGGGCTCCCACGAATCGACTCATCAGGTACATCCTCCCGTGCCGACCGGCTGGGACGAGCGCAGGCCGAGCGTCGCGTCGGCGGCGACCTGCTCGGCGGTGACGACGTAGCCCGTCGACGAGTCCGACACCGAGGCCGCGAACACCACGCCGTAGACGTCGCCGTCGGCCGACACCAGCGGACCGCCGGAGTTGCCCGAGCGGACGAGGCTGCGGATGGCGAACGCCTCGCGCACCGCCTGCCCGCTGCCGTAGATGTCGGGGCTGCGCAGGTCCTGCTTGCTGCGGATGCGCGCGGCGCGGGCGTCGAACGGGCCGTTCTCGGGGTAGCCGAGCACGGCCGCCTCGTCCCCGGCCTCCCCGCTCCGGTCGAACGCGAGCGGACGCACGCCGAGCCCGTCGACGGCGAGCACGGCCACGTCGAGCGACGGGTCGAACAGGACGACGTCGGCGCGCAGGCGTCGCTCGTCCACCACGACGGTGGGGTTCTGGACGCCGGCGACGACGTGGGCGTTGGTCATCACGCGGTCGCGTCCGTAGGCGAAGCCCGAGCCCTCGATGCCACGCTCGCACACCGCCTCGCCGACGACCTTCACGACCGACTCGCGGGCCGCGACGACGCCGGCCGACTCCAGCGTGGCGGCGTCCGGCGGCTCGACGTCGGCGATGCGCTCGGGCTGGAACGGCTCGATGTAGCGCGGGAAGAGGTTGGTGTCGATGACCTCGTCGAAGGAGCGCAGCACCTCCTGCGCCCGGTCGGGCATCACCCGGTCCACCGCGCGCAGCACGCTGGAGTCGCGCACCGCCTTCGACAGCACCGGGATCTGCGAGCCGCTGACCGCGTAGCCCAGGCCCCACGCGACGACGAGCACCGCCGCCATCGCCAGCAGCGAGCCGCCGAGCGAGTCCAAGGACCGCAGCGGCCGCCAGGTGACCGCGTCGCGCACCGAGCCGCCGACGTAGGAGCCGGCCGCCTGGCCGAGCACGGCGCAGACCAGCACGACGACCAGGGCGAGCACGGACGTGGCCACGCTCGGGCTGCGTCCGCCCAGCACGACCGGGACGATCACGATGCCCAGCAGGCCGCCGGACAACAGACCCACGGTGGAGACGGCGTTCGTCACGAAGCCCTGCACGAACCCGGAGATGGCGTACGCCACCACGACCAGCAGCAGGACGACGTCGAGGCCGCTCATCGCGGCTCCGGCAGGGGTCGGGTGCGGGACTCGTCCCAGGGACGTTCGAGGCCGGCCACGCGCAGCAGCCGGGCCAGGACGCCGGCCGTGAAGCCCCACAGCGGCACCGGCGTGCCGACGTCGAAGGCCGGGCCGCGCCAGCCGCCGCGCACGACGCTGAACCGGTGCTCCGGGTCGAGCAGGCGGTCGAGCGGGACCCGCAGCACCTGGGCGACCTCCGCCTCGTCCACCACGCGCAACCCGTCGAGGTGGTCGCGGGTCGCCAGCACCGGCGTCACCGCGAAGTTGCTGTACGACAGCCACAGGGTCGGCAGCCGGCCCAGGACGCTCACGCCGTCCGGCTCGAGGCCGACCTCCTCGTGGGCCTCGCGCAGCGCGGTGGCGGTCGGACCGTCGTCCTCGGGGTCCTGGGCGCCGCCGGGGAAGGAGATCTGGCCGGCGTGCTGGCGCAGCGTGGCGGCGCGCTCGGTGAGCAGCACCGACGGCTCGCCCTCGTGCTCGGCGAACAGCATGAGCACCGCCGAGGGACGTGCGTCCGGCGGCGGGGCGGGCAGGCTCGGTGCCAGCGTGCCGGCCGAGACGTCGGCGGCCGCGTCGGCGATCGGCTTCAGCCAGGTGGGAAGCTCGCTCACCGGCTGACCCCCAGGTGCTGCTCGACCGCGGCGAGCAGGTCCTGCTCGGAGTCGTACGCGGTGCGCTCGGTGGCGACCACCCGGCCATCGGCGTCGACGAAGACCGTCTGCGGCAGGCCGATGACGCCCAGAGCCTTGCGGACGTCCTCGTCCGGGTCCGCGACGAGCGGGTAGGTGACGCCCGAGCGGTCGGCGAGCTCGAGCGCCGCGGCCGGGTCGGGGTCGGAGTAGTCGACGCCGACGAACCCGACCCGGTCGCCCAGCGTCGAGTGCGCGGCCTGCAGCACGGGCAGCTCCTCGCGGCACGGCGCGCACCAGCTGGCCCACAGGTTGACCACGTGCGGACGTCCGCGCAGCCCGGCCAGGCGCACGTCCGTGCCGCCGCCGAGGCAGGCCAGCGTCACGTCGGGGAGGCCGTCCTCCACGGGAGCGTCGCCGGTCGTCTCGGGGCAGGGCTCGATGCCGGCCGCATCGCGCGCGGCGGCCAGCTCGGGGGTGTCGACGTCGCTCGCGGCCGCGGGGCGTCCGCCCTGGAAGGACGGGGCGGTCGACGGCTCGTCGTCGTCCCCCGAGCAGCCCGACAGCACCAGGGCGCCGCCGAGCAGCGCCACGAGGAACCACCTCATGCGCGGCCCTGGGTAGTCACGAGCTTCTCGGCCTCGACCGGGTCGGTCGGGCCGAGCCCGTACGACGGGCACCAGCGGGCCACCGGGCACGCGCCGCAGGCGGGCTTGCGGGCGTGGCAGCGACGGCGTCCGTGCCAGATGAGGTGGTGGCTCAGGTCGGTCCAGTCGCGCCGCTCGAACAGCGACCCGACGGCGTGCTCGGTCTTGACCGGGTCCTTGGCCGTCGTGGCCTCGACCCAGCCAAGGCGAACGACCAGCCGCTGGAAGTGGGTGTCGACGGTGATGCCCGGGACGCCGAACGCGTTGCCGAGCACGACGTTCGCGGTCTTCCGCCCGACGCCCGGCAGGGTCACGAGGTCCTTCAGCCGGCCCGGCACCTCGCCGTCGAACCGCTCCACGAGCGCGGCGGACAGGCCCAGCAGGCTCTCGGCCTTCGCCCGGAAGAAGCCGGTGGAGCGGATGATCTCCTCCAGCTCGGTGCGGTCGGCCGCCGCGAGCGCCGTGGCGTCCGGGTAGCGCGCGAACAGCACCGCCGTCACCTGGTTGACCCGCCGGTCGGTGGTCTGCGCCGACAGCACCGTGGCGACCAGCAGCTCGTACGGGTTCGTGAAGTCGAGCTCGGCGTGGGCGTCGGGATAGGTGTCGGCCAGCACCCGGTCCACGCGGCGTGCACGACGCACGAGCGACGTGGTGGGCCGCTCGCCCGGCTGCACGGGTGGCGGGGCGACGGTGCGGGACACGCGCTCAGCCTACGGGGCGGGCGCATGCACGGGGATGTGGGAGAATCGTCACGTCCCCGGCCTCCCGGGAACCCGAGCGAGAGAAGGAACGTACGTGAGCGACGACGTGTTGCGTCAGGCCCCGCTGTTCGCCGGCCTCGACGAGGACGCCTCGAACTCCCTGGTCACCTCGATGCCCGAGACCGCGATCCGTCGCGGCGAGGCCCTGTTCAACGAGGGCGACGAGGGCAGCGACCTGTTCGTGGTGACGTCCGGCAAGGTGAAGCTCGGCCGCACGTCCCCGGACGGCCGCGAGAACCTGCTGGCGATCCTGGGTCCGGGCCAGATGTTCGGCGAGCTGTCGCTGTTCGACCCCGGACCCCGCTCGGCCACCGCCACCGCGGTCACCGACACCACGGTGCGCAGCCTCGGCCACGAGTCGCTGCTGCCGATCCTCACCGAGCACCCCGACGTCGCCCGTGCCCTGCTGCACCAGCTGGCCGCGCGCCTGCGCCGCACCAACGAGGTCGTCGGCGACCTGGTGTTCTCCGACGTCCCCGGCCGCGTGGCCAAGGCCCTGCTCGACCTGTCGAGCCGCTTCGGCCGCCGCGCCGACGACGGCGTCCACGTGCACCACGACCTCACGCAGGAGGAGCTGGCCCAGCTGGTCGGCGCTTCCCGCGAGACGGTCAACAAGGCGCTCGCCGACTTCGCCGCCCGCAGCTGGGTGCGCCTGGAGCCGCGCAGCGTCGTCATCCTCGACCTCGAGCGCCTGCAGCGTCGCGCTCGCTGACGTCCGGCACGACGAGGGCCCCGCACCGACCGGTGCGGGGCCCTCGTGCGTCCGGGGTCAGTGCCCGAGGTGCTCGAGCTGGGCGGCGACCGAGCGCTCGGCGGCCGGCCACAGGCTGCGGTCGACGTCGGCGTAGACCCGCTCGACGACCTGCTGAGCCGTGGTGTCGCCGGCCGCGACGGCCCGGCGCACCTGCTCGAGGCGCTGCTCACGGTGGGTCAGGTAGAAGTCGACGACCGCGGCCGGGTCGTCGACGACCGGGCCGTGGGCGGGCAGGATCCGCTGGACGTGGCCGGTGACGACCAGCTCCTGCAGGGCACGCAACGAGTCCAGGTAGGGGCCGAGCCGTCCGTCGGGATGGGCGACGATCGTCGTGCCGCGGCCCAGGATGGTGTCGCCGCTCAGCAGGACGTCCTCGGCCGGCAGCAGGAAGCAGGCCGAGTCGGCGGTGTGACCGGGCGTGTGCAGCACCTGCACGGTCAGCCCGTCGACCTCGATGACCTCCCCGTCGGCCAGGGGCTCGGCGCCGACGCAGTGCTCGGGCGAGACGGCGCGCGTCGGGGCCCCGGTGAGCTCGGCGAAGCGGGGCACGGCCTCGGTGTGGTCACCGTGGTGGTGCGTGACGAGCACGAGCGCCACCTCGCCGGCCAGCTCCAGGACGCGGGCGAGGTGGGCCTCGTCGAGCGGTCCCGGGTCGACGACGACGCTGCGGGCCGCGCCCGGCTCGCGCAGCACGTAGGTGTTGGTGCCGTCGAGCGTCATGATGCCCGGGTTCGGCGCCAGGACGACGGTGGCGCGGTCGCTGACGGTGGTCACTCGTACTCCCCCAGGTCGGTCTCGAGCCAGACGCCGTCGTCGTCGGCGACCAGGCGCGGCTCGGCGAGCAGCACCGGCCGCCCGTGGGCGACCTCGAGCAGCTCGTCGGCGTCGTGGCGCGCCAGCTGGCGCAGGGTCTGGTGCTGCGGCGGCATGAGCCCCGCGGCGTCGGCCTGCTCGGGCGAGAGCAGCGTGCCGACGGGCACCCACACGCAGCGGTCGGCCTCGCCGGGCAGGTCGCCGACCTCCTGGCCGACGGGCATGCGGGCGACGAAGAACCGCGTGTCGTAGCGCTGGTGCGAGTGCGCCGGCGTGATCCAGCGCGACCAGGCGCCCAGCAGGTCGGCGCGCAGCACGAGGCCGCGCTCGCGCAGCCAGGCGCCGAGGCTCGTCTCGTGCTTCTCCAGCGCCCGGCGGGCGGCCAGCCAGTCCGGACCGCTCACGTCGTCCACGACGGACGTCTCGTCGGGCCCGGCGAGCAGGACGCCGGACTCCTCGAACGTCTCGCGCACCGCGGCGACGACGAGCGCACGGGCGTGCGCCTCGGTGGTGCCGAGCTGCTCGGCGAAGCGGGACGCCGGCGGCCCGGCCCACGGCACGTCCGGCTCGGCGTCGGAGGCGTCCAGGCCGCCGCCGGGGAACACGTACTGTCCCGCGGCGAAGGCCATGGACGCCTGCCGGCGCATGAGGTACGCCTCGAGCCCGTCGGCCCCGTCGCGCACCACGACGACGCTGGCGGCGTCGCGGGGCGTCACCGGGTCCGTCGGGTCGACGACGGAGCGCAGCGTGTCGGGGACACGCACGCGGACCACCTAGGCCACCTCGACCACGATCTCGACCTCGACCGGGGCGTCGAGCGGCAGCACGGCCACGCCGACGGCGCTGCGGGCGTGCACGCCGGCCTCGGCGAAGGCCAGGCCGAGCAGCTCGCTGGCGCCGTTGGCGACCTGCGGCTGGCCGGTGAACGACGGGTCGCTGGCCACGAAGACGACGGCCTTGACGACCTGGGTGACGCGGTCGAGGTCGCCCACCTGCGCCTTCACGGCGGCGATGGCGTTGAGCGCGCACTGGCGCGCGCAGGCGGTGGCGGTCTCGACGTCGACACCGGCGCCCACCTTGCCGGTGGCCAGCAGCTCACCGGACTCCAGCGGCAGCTGGCCGGACGTGTGCACGTACGAGCCGGTGCTCAGCGCCGGGACGTACGCAGCGACCGGCTTGGCCACCTCGGGCACCTCGAGCCCGGCCGCGGCCAGGCGCTCCTCGACCGCGGACATCAGGCGACCGGGCGCTTGAAGTAGGCGACGAGGTTCTCCGGGTTCATGCCCGGCACGATCTGCACCAGCTCCCAGCCGTCGCGGCCGAAGTTGTCGAGGATCTGCTTGGTCGCGTGCACGAGGACGGGTGCGGTCAGGTACTCCCACTGAGTCATGGACCGACTGTATCGGGCATCACGCGACCCGGTCCCGCGTCGGCATGCGCCTCGCGCGGGCGTCAGTAGGGTGGCGGCGTGGGCGCGACGACGCAGCTGCACGTGGTGACGGGCAAGGGCGGCACCGGCAAGACGACGGTGGCCGCCGCGCTCGCGATCGCGTTGGCCGACCAGGGACAGCGGGTCCTGCTGTGCGAGGTCGAGGGGCGCCAGGGCATCGCCCAGCTCTTCGACGTCCCGCCGCTGCCCTACGAGGAGCGGCGCATCGCGTCCGGGCTCGGCGGTGGGCAGGTGCACGCGCTGGCCATCGATCCCGAGGCGGCGCTGCTGGAGTACCTCGACATGTACTACCACCTGGGCCGGGCCGGGAAGCTGCTCGACCGCTTCGGCGTCGTCGACTTCGCCACCACGATCGCCCCGGGCGTCCGCGACGTGCTGCTGACCGGCAAGGCGTACGAGGCGGCCCGGCGCAAGGAGGACGGGCGGTTCGTCTACGACGCCGTCGTCATGGACGCGCCGCCGACCGGACGCATCACGCGCTTCCTCAACGTCAACGCCGAGGTCGCCGGCCTCGCCAAGGTCGGGCCGGTGCGCAAGCAGGCCGACGCGATCATGGACATGCTCCACTCCGACACCAGCCGGGTGCACCTGGTGACCGTGCTGGAGGAGATGCCCGTGCAGGAGACCCTCGACGGCGTCACCGAGCTGCGCCTCGCCGGCCTCCCGGTCGGCCACGTGCTCGTCAACCTCGTGCGTCCGGCGTTGCTGTCCGAGGCGTCTCAGCAGCTGCTGGGCACCGACGGCGTCGAGCAGGCCGTGGCGGACGCCCTCGAGCCGTCCGGCGTCGACGCCGGCCACGCCCCCGCGCTCGTCGAGGAGGGCCATGCGCACGTCGCGCGCCAGCACCTGCAGGACGCCCAGCACGTCCTGCTCGACGACGCGGACGTCCCGGTGCACGACCTGCCGTGGTTGAGCGAGGGCGTCGACCTCGGCGCCCTGTTCGAGCTCGCCCAGACCCTGCGCGACGGGAAGGTCGTCTGATGCCCGGCCGGCCCCGCACCACCCCCACCCGCACCACGACGCCGCACTACCGCGGCGCCACGGGCCCGAGCGCCGACGCCCTGGACGTCGACGCGCTGCTCGCCGATCCCGGCACGCAGATCGTGGTGTGCTGCGGCTCCGGCGGCGTCGGCAAGACGACCACCTCGGCCGCGCTCGCGCTGCGGGCCGCCGAGCAGGGCCGGCGCGTGTGCGTGCTGACCATCGACCCGGCCCGCCGGCTCGCGCAGTCCATGGGGCTCACCGAGCTGGACAACGTCCCGCGCCCGGTCGCCGGCGTCGAGGGACCCGGCCGGCTCGACGCGATGATGCTCGACATGAAGCGCACCTTCGACGAGGTCGTCGAGGCGCACGCCAGCGCGGACAAGGCCCGCCAGATCCTGGCGAACCCCTTCTACCAGGCGCTGTCGAGCTCGTTCGCGGGCACGCAGGAGTACATGGCCATGGAGAAGCTCGGCCAGCTGCACGGCGAGGCCGCCGAGCACGAGGACGGCTGGGACCTCATCGTCGTCGACACCCCGCCGTCGCGCTCCGCCCTGGACTTCCTGGACGCGCCCGAGCGGCTGTCGTCGCTGCTGGACGGCCGCTTCATCCGGCTGATGCTCGCCCCGGCGAAGGGTCCGGCCCGCCTGTTCGGCGCCGGGTTCGGCGTGATCACCTCGATGATGAACAAGCTGCTCGGCGCCCAGGTGCTGACCGACGTGCAGACGTTCGTCGCCGCGTTCGACACGCTGTTCGGCGGCTTCCGCCAGCGGTCGGAGCAGACGTACGCACTGCTGCAGGACCCGCGGACGGCGTTCCTCGTCGTCGCCGCCCCCGAGGCCTCGGCGATGCGCGAGGCGTCCTACTTCGTGGAGCGGCTCGCCGCCGAGCGGATGCCGCTGGCCGGGCTCGTGGTGAACCGGGTCAGCCGCACCGCGGTCGACGACCTGGGCGCCGACGAGGCCGCCGCCGCGTCCCGCCGGCTGGCCGGCGGCGACGCGACGAGCACCCTGGCCGCCGAGCTGCTGTGCGTGCACGCGGAGCGGGCCCAGGTGCGCGAGCGGGAGGAGCGGCTGGTGCGCCGGTTCCGAGCCTCGCACCCGACGGTGCCGTCGGCACGGGTCGCGGCGCTGGCCACGGACGTGCACGACCTCGACGGACTGCGGATCGTCGGCGACCTGCTCGCCGGCCGTGCCTAGCGTTGCACGACCTCGACGGACTGCGGATCGTCGGCGACCTGCTGGCCGGCCGCGCCTAGCGCGTCAGGCCGAGGTGGTGGCGGTGCTGCTCTCGAGCACCGTGCGCCAGGTGGCGACGTCGGGACGGCGACGGAGCAGCGCCCGGCGCTCACGCTCGGTCATGCCACCCCACACGCCCCACTCGATGCGGTTGTCCAGGGCCTCGGCCAGGCACTCGGCCTTGACCTCGCAGGCTCCACAGATCATCTTGGCGCGGTTCTGCTCGGCGCCACGGACGAACAGAGCGTCCGATCCGCCGCGGCACGCGGCTTGCGCCGCCCAGTTCTCGTTCCACATACAGGTCTTGCCTTTCCCCGAGAAGCCCTGGGTGCCAGGGCCGTTCCTGCTAGTGAGAAAACGTTAAGAAACTTCTCATTGTTTCGGTGAGCCCCCGGCGGATGATCTTGCATAGTCCTTTCGGGCCATTTCTGGACGTTCTGGTCCGGGACGGGCCCCCGACCTGCCCGGCGGCGTCCCTCGGAGCCTGTGCCGGACCACGTACCCTGACCCCATGCCCTGGGACTCCATGCGCGACCTGATGTCGTCCGCCCTCCAGCCGCAGGAGAAGCGCTCCAAGCGGAGCGTCGCCGGTGCGATGGCCCGGCTCAGCGTCCTCGCGGGCATCCTCGTGGCGGCGCTGCTCATCCCCGCGACCACGTTCGTGGCCATCACCGGCAACGACGTCGCGCAGCGCGCGCTCGAGCTGCCGCTGGCGCTCGAGGAGAACCCGAACCCGCAGACCACGAAGGTCGTCGACACCGACGGCAAGCTGATCGCGTACTTCTACGAGCAGAACCGCAGCGACGTCCCGCTCGACCAGATCAACGACAACATGAAGAACGCGATCCTCGCGATCGAGGACGTCCGTTTCTACGAGCACGGCGCGCTCGACCTCAAGGGCACCCTGCGCGCGCTCGTCAACAACGCCTCCGACGGCAACACCCAGGGCGGCTCCACGATCACCCAGCAGCTGGTGAAGCTGATCCAGGTGCAGAACGCCACGACGGCCGAGGAGCGCAAGGCGGCCACCGAGAAGTCGGCCAGCCGCAAGATCCGCGAGCTCAAGCACGCGATCGCGTACGAGGAGAAGTACACGAAGGACGAGATCCTCGAGCGCTACCTCAACATCGCCTACTTCGGCGACGGCGCCTACGGCGTCTCGGCCGCGGCCCGCCACTACTTCTCGGTGGCGCCCAAGGACCTCAACCCGGCGCAGGCGGCCACGCTCGCCGGCCTGGTGAAGAACCCGAACCAGTACAACCCGCGCACCTACCCCGAGCGCGCGCTGCAGCGCCGCAACACGGTGCTGGCGGTCATGGCCCGCTACGGCTTCGTCCCCGACGAGCAGGCGCGCGCCTTCCAGGCGGGCGGGCTGAACCTCAACCTGACCTCGTTCCCGAACGGCTGCGTCGACTCCGACGCGTCCTTCTCGTGCGACTTCGTGCGCCGCTACCTCATGGCCGACGAGAGCCTGGGCAAGACGGTCGACGAGCGCCGCGCCCGGCTCGAGCAGGGCGGCCTGACGATCAAGACGACGATCGACCTGTCGATGCAGAAGGCGGCCAACAAGGCGGTCTCCAGCACGATCAACCCCAAGGACGGCGTCATCGGCGCGCTGGCGCTGATCGAGCCCGGCACCGGCAACGTCCGCGCCGTCGCGCAGTCGCGGCCGATGGGCTCGGACCTCAAGGAGGGCCAGTCCTACATCAACTTCGCCGTGCCGACGAAGTACGGCGACTCCGGCGGCTTCCAGGGCGGGTCGACGTTCAAGTTCTTCACCACCGTCGCGGCGCTCAAGAAGGGCATCGGCGTCGGCAAGACGTACAGCTCGCCGCAGACCATGACGATGCCGGCCGGCAGCTACACGGCCTGCAACGACGGCGGCGTCGGTGAGTGGAAGCTCAAGAACTCCACCGGTGCGGGCACGTTCAACATGTACCGCGGCCTGCGCCAGTCGGTGAACACCTACTACTCCCAGCTCGAGCGCGACGCCGGCCTGTGCAACGTCGTGAAGACCGCCCGCTCGATGGGCATCAACGTGCCGGAGAACGACGAGGTCGGCCCGTTCACGCTGGGCGTCACCTACATCAGCCCGACCGACCTGGCCGCCGCGTACGCGTCGGCGGCGTCGGGTGGCGAGTACTGCGAGCCGCTGCCGGTGGCCGAGATCGTCGACCGCACGGGCAAGACGGTCAAGGAGTACGAGCCCACCTGCAAGCGGGTGATGAGCAAGGAGGTCGCGGCCCAGGTCAACGACATCCTGCGCGGCGTCCAGGAGCCCGGCGGCTTCGGCTACTCCAACGGCACCGGCCTGCGCATCCCGTCGGCGGCCAAGACCGGTACGACCAACAGCGCGCAGTCGGTCTGGTACATGGGCTACACGCCCGAGCTGGCGACCGCGTCGATGATCTCCGGCGTCACGAAGTCGGGCCGTCCGGCCTCGCTGGTCGGCAAGACCATCAAGGGCTCGCCGATCAGCTTCAGCGCCGCCGGCGGTTCCTCGCTGGCCGGTCCGATGTGGGCCAAGGCCATGCAGGTCATCCAGGACGAGCTGGACGGCAAGAGCTTCGACAGCCCGCCGCAGCGCCAGCCGGCCAACCCCGCCCCGCAGCGCTCCAGCAGCGGCAACAACAACGGCGGCAACGACGACCGGGGCAACCGCGGCAACCGCGGCCGTGACCGCGACGACGACTGAGCCACGCCCCACGCACGAGGCCCCCGGGACGGTGTCCCGGGGGCCTCGTCGTGCGTGGGGCGCTAGGCGCCGAGCTGGCGCTTGACCTCGGCGGCCACGAAGCCGCCGTCGGCCCGGCCGCGGGTCTGCGGCGTGAGCACGCCCATGACCTTGCCCATGGCCTTCATGCCCTCGGCCGCGGCACCGGTCTGCTCGACCGCGGCGGTCACCAGGGCGCGCACCTCGTCCTCGCTGAGCTGCTCGGGCAGGTAGTCGGCCAGGATCGCCGCCTCGGCGCGCTCCTTGTCGGCCAGCTCGGGGCGATTGCCCTCGTCGAAGGCCTGGGCGGACTCCTTGCGCTTCTTCGCCTCGGACGTCAGCACGGCGAGCACGTCGTCGTCGCTGAGCTCGCGGGCCTGCTTGCCGGCGACCTCGGCGTTGGTGACGGCCGCCAGCGCCATGCGGATGACGGACGAGCGCAGCTGGTCGCGCGCCTTCATGGCGGTGGTGAGGTCGGAGCGGAGCCGGTCCTTGAGCGCAGACATGCCGCCAGTCTCCCACCCCACCCACGCACGGGCGTCGCGACGGTCGCTGTGGTTGGCTGGCCGCATGTCTGCTCGTCCCCTGCTGTGGCCGCTCGCGGTGGCCGGCGGCGTCCTGGCCTGGTCGGTGCTCGAGACGCGCTCGTTCGTCCTGCGCCGGGCCGACGTGCCCGTGCTCCCCGCCGGCTCGGACCCGCTGCGCGTCCTGCACCTGTCCGACACCCACATGACGCCGGGCCAGCGCGTGAAGCAGGACTGGCTGCGCGGGCTCGCGTCGCTCGAGCCCGACCTCGTCGTCTCGACCGGTGACAACCTGTCGCACCGCGCGGCCGTCCCGGCCGTGCTGGACGCCTACGGCGACCTGCTGGACGTCCCGGGCGTCTTCGTGTTCGGCTCCAACGACTACTACTCCCCCGTGCCGCCGAACCCGTTCATGTACCTGCGCGGCGGCACCGGCGGCCCGCGTCCGCGCGAGAAGGACCTGCCGTGGCGCGAGCTGCGTGACGCCTTCACCGCCCGCGGCTGGACCGACCTGACGAACCGGCGCGCCGACCTGGAGGTGGCCGGACGCCGGCTGTCGTTCGTCGGCGCCGACGACCCGCACCTGGGCTACGACGAGCTGGACGACGTCCCGGCCGACCGCACCGCCGACCTGGCCGTCGGTGTCGTCCACGCGCCGTACCTGCGCGTGCTCGACCGCTGGACGTCGTCGGGCTACCCGCTGATCATCGCCGGGCACACCCACGGCGGCCAGCTGCGCGTGCCCGGCTACGGCGCGCTGGTGACCAACTGCGACCTGGACCGCGCCCGGGCCCGGGGCCTGCACCGCCACCACGTGGACGGCGCGGACTCGTCCTGGCTCCACGTCTCGGCCGGCCTCGGGACGTCCCCCTACGCCCCCGTCCGGCTCGCATGCCGACCCGAGGCGACCCTCCTCACCCTGACTGCTGTAGACTCGTCGAGGTCGTGATCACGGGTCACCGGGATCGACCACCGGGGTGTGGCGCAGCTTGGTAGCGCGCGTCGTTCGGGACGACGAGGCCGCAGGTTCAAATCCTGTCACCCCGACCCACTGAAGGGCTCCTGCCGCGAGGCAGGGGCCCTTCGTCGTTCCGCGAGCACACCGTGAGGGGTGACGTGTGCTGTGACACACTCGCCTGCATGAGCGAGACCCCTCCGACCCGCAAGGTCGTCCGACGGGTCGTCCGCAAGCCCGTCGTCCTGCCTGGTGACGACGCCCCCGGCGAGCGGGCCTCGTCCACCGTCGTCGCCCCGGCCCCGCTGACCCCGGTCGAGCCGACGGCTCCTCCCGAGCCGGCCGAGCCGGCGGGCCCGTCCCGGTGGCAGCGCGTCGCGTCGCGTACCGCCACCACCGGGCGGAGCACCGGAGCGCTGGCCCGCCGCGCCCTCGCCGCCGGGTCGTCCCGGGCCCGTGGCTGGCGGCTGCCCGCCTGGCCGGACGTCGTCTGGGCCGCGGTCGTGGGGCTCGTGCTGGGGCTGCTGGTCACCGCCGCTGGAGCCGGCGTGCGGGAGCTGTTCTCGGCCACCCGCGGCGTCTCCACCGGTGGTGGACGTTGGGGGTCCCTGGCGCTCGTGCTGCTCTGCCTGGCCGCGGTCGCCCTGGGCGAGCTCGCCCTCCGTGCGCTGCGCGTGCCCCAGCCGCGCGCCACCGTGGTGACCGCCGTGCTGCTGGTGCTGATGGCCGTCCTCGCGTTCTTCCTCGACCCCGTGGCCACCGCGTGGGCCTGGCTGCTGCTGCCGGCGCTCGGCGCGGGGGGGACCGCGCTCGCGGCCTGGCTGCTGAGTCTCGGACGGATCAAGGACCAGGCGTGAGCGAGGTCCTCTGGCGGCCGTCCGGCCGCCGCACCCGGCTCGACGACTTTCGCGACGAGCTCGCCTGCCTCGGCCACCGCTTCGACGACTACGAGAGCCTGTGGCGCTGGTCGGTGGACGACCTCGACGCCTTCTGGCTCGCCGTGTGGCGCTTTGTCGACATTCCGTCGGACGCCGGGCCGACGGTCGCGCTCGCCGATGACGCGATGCCCGGGGCGCGCTGGTTCCCGGAGGTCCGCCTGAGCTACGCCGAGGCGATGCTGCGCCTCCCCGGCCGCGCCGACGACGACGTCGTTGTGGTCGGACGCTCGCAGAGCCGCGACGACGTCCGGCTGACCGCGGCCGAGCTGCGCGACCAGGTGGCGCGGGCCCGGGCCGGTCTCGTCCGCGCCGGGGTCGGGCGCGGCGACCGGGTTGCGGCGTACGCGCCGAACGTGCCCGAGACGCTCGTCCTGCTGCTCGCCGCGGCGAGCCTCGGCGCCGTCTTCACCTCGTGCGCGCCGGAGTTCGGCACCCAGAGCGTCGTCGACCGCTGGCGCCAGGTCGAGCCGGTCGTGCTGCTGGCCGTCGACGGCTACCGGTACGGCGAGAAGCCGATCGACCGGCGGGCCGAGGTCGAGCAGGTACGGGCCGCGCTGCCCAGCGTCCGCACGCTCGTCCACCTGCCGTACCTCGACCCCGACGCGCCGGCTCCGGAGGGCGCGACGACGTGGGACGAGCTGCTGGGCGAGCCCGCCGACCTCGCCTTCGACCGCGCGCCGTTCGACCACCCGCTCTACGTGCTGTTCAGCTCGGGCACGACGGGCCTGCCCAAGCCGATCGTCCACGGCCACGGCGGCATCACGCTGGAGCACCTCAAGTGCTTCGCCCTGCAGAACGACGTCGGCTCCGGCGACCGCTTCTTCTGGTTCTCCACCACCGGCTGGATGATGTGGAACTACCTCGTCTCGGCCCTCGGCGTCGGCGCCACGATCGTCATGCTCGACGGCGACCCCGCGTACCCCGACCTCGGCGCGCTGTGGCGGATCGTCGAGCAGGAGCGGCTCACCTACTTCGGCACCAGCGCCCCGTACCTGCTCCAGTGCCGCAAGGCCGGTCTCGTGCCGCGCGAGGAGGCCGACCTGTCGTCGCTGCGGGCGATCGGCTCCACCGGCGCTCCGCTGCCCGCCGAGGGCTTCCGCTGGGTGTACGACGCGGTCGTGCCGCCCGGCCAGGACGTGCAGCTCGTCTCGATCTCCGGCGGCACCGACGTGTGCTCGGCGTTCGTGGGCGGCGCCCCGGACGTGCCGGTCGTCGCCGGCGAGATCTCGTGCCGCGCGCTCGGCGCGGCCGTCCAGGCGTACGACCTGGCCGGAGAGCCGGTCGTGGGTGAGCTCGGCGAGCTCGTGGTGACGCGGCCGATGCCGTCCATGCCGGTCGGCTTCTGGGGCGACGAGGACGGCTCGCGCTACCGCGCCGCCTACTTCGAGGACTTCCCCGGCGTCTGGCGGCACGGCGACTGGATCACGCTCACCGAGGACGGCACCTGCGTGGTGTCCGGGCGCAGCGACGCGACGCTCAACCGCGGTGGCGTCCGGCTGGGCACCGCCGAGTTCTACGGCGTCGTGGAGTCGCTGCCCGAGGTGGCCGACAGCCTGGTGGTGCACCTCGAGGACGCCGAGGGCGGGGCCGGACGGCTGATCCTGTTCGTCGTCATGGCGGAGGGGGCGACGTTCGACGACGACGTGCGGCGCGACATCGCCACGGCGCTGCGCTCACGGCTGTCGCCCCGGCACGTGCCCGACGACGTCGCCGCCGTGCGCGCGCTGCCCCGGACGCTGTCGGGCAAGAAGCTCGAGGTGCCGGTCAAGAAGATCCTGCGCGGGACGCCGGTCGAGGACGCGGCGGCGCGCGGCGCGCTGGTGGACCCCACGGCGCTGGACGAGATCGTCCGCTACCGCGAGGCCCACCCGCAGCCCTGAGCTAGCGGACGAGCAGCTCGGCGATCTGGATCGTGTTGAGCGCCGCGCCCTTGCGCAGGTTGTCGCCGCTCACGAACAGCACGAGGCCCTTGTGGCCGGGGGCCGACTGGTCCTGACGGATGCGTCCGACCAGGCTCGGGTCGGTGCCGGCCGCCTGGAGCGGCGTCGGGACGTCGACGAGCCGCACGCCGGGCGCGGAGCCGAGGATCTCGGTGGCCTGCTCCGGCGTGATGTCGCGCTCGAACTCGGCGTTGATCGACAGCGAGTGGCCGCTGAAGACCGGGACGCGCACGCAGGTGCCGGCGACCCGCAGGTCGGGCAGACCGAGGATCTTGCGGCTCTCGTTGCGGAGCTTCTGCTCCTCGTCGGTCTCGTACGAGCCGTCGTCGACGATCGAGCCGGCCAGCGGCAGGACGTTGAACGCGATCGGGGCGACGTACTTGACCGGGTCGGGGAACGCGAGCGCCGAGCCGTCGTGCGTGAGGGCGTCCGCCTTGTCGACGACCGCCTTCGCCTGGCCGTGCAGCTCCTCGACGCCGGCGACGCCGGAGCCCGACACCGCCTGGTAGGAGCTAACCACGAGCCGGACGAGCCCGGCCTCGTCGTGCAGCGGCTTGAGCACGGGCATCGCGGCCATCGTCGTGCAGTTCGGGTTCGCGATGATGCCGCGGCCGCCCGGGCCGTCGCCGGCCGGGATGTCGTCCGGGTTGACCTCGCTGACGACCAGCGGGATCGCCGGGTCCTTGCGGAAGGCCGAGGAGTTGTCGATGACGGTCACGCCGGCCTCGGCGAAGCGCGGCGCCTGGGCACGCGACGTCGTGGCACCGGCCGAGAACAGGGCGATGTCCAGGCCGGACGGGTCGGCCGTCGACGCGTCCTCGACGACGATCTCGCCACCCTTCCAGGGCAGCGTGGTGCCGGCCGAGCGCGAGGAGGCGAAGAAGCGCACCTCGTCGGCCGGGAAGTCGCGCTCCTCGAGCAGGCGGCGCATGACGACGCCGACCTGTCCGGTGGCGCCGACGATGCCGATCCGCGCGCCGCTCATCGGCCGGTCCCGCCGTACACGACGGCCTCGACCTCGTCGTTGCCCAGCCCGAACTCGGCGTGGGCGGCGCGGACGGCCTCGTCGACGTTGCTCTCGGCCGTGACGACCGAGATGCGGATCTCCGACGTGGAGATCATCTCGATGTTGACCCCGGCGTCCGCGAGCGCCTGGAAGAACCGGGCGGTGATGCCGGGCTCGGTGCGCATGCCGGCGCCGATGATCGAGACCTTGCCGACGCTGTCGTCGTACTGCAGACGCTCGAAGCCGACCTGTCCCTGCAGTCGGGCGAGCGCCGACATGGCGGTCTGGCCGTCGGCGCGCGGCAGCGTGAAGGAGATGTCGGTGCGTCCGGTCGCGGCGGCCGACACGTTCTGCACGACCATGTCGATGTTGATCTGCGCGTCGGCCAGCGTCGTGAAGATGGCCGCGGCCTCGCCCACCTTGTCGGGCACGCCGACGACGGTGATCTTGGCCTCGCTGCGGTCGTGCGCGACGCCGGTGATGATGGCGGCTTCCATGGGCTTCTCCACTCGGTCGGCGTGAACCACCCACGTGCCCTCCTTCTGCGAGAAGGAGGAGCGGACGTGGATGGGCATGTCGTTGCGGCGGGCGTACTCGACGCACCGCAGGTGCAGGATCTTGGCGCCGTTGGCCGCCATCTCCAGCGTCTCCTCGTAGGAGATGTGCGGGATCTGCGCGGCGTTCGGGACGATGCGGGGGTCGGCGGTGAAGATGCCGTCGACGTCGGAGTAGATCTCGCAGACGTCGGCCTTCAGCGCCGCGGCCAGGGCGACGGCAGTCGTGTCGGAGCCACCTCGGCCGAGGGTCGTGATGTCCTTCGTGGTCTGCGAGACGCCCTGGAAGCCGGCGACGATCGCCACGGCTCCCTCCCCGAGAGCGGCCTGCAGGCGGCTGGGCGTGACGTCGATGATCTTGGCGCGGCCGTGGACGTCGTCGGTGATGACGCCGGCCTGCGAGCCGGTGAAGGAGCGGGCCTCCTGGCCGAGGTTGCCGATGGCCATGGCCAGCAGCGCCATGGAGATGCGCTCGCCGGCGGTGAGCAGCATGTCGAGCTCGCGGCCCGGCGGCAGCGGGGAGACCTGGTTGGCCAGGTCGATCAGCTCGTCGGTGCTGTCGCCCATGGCCGAGACCACGACGACGACGTCGTTGCCAGCCTTCTTCGTCGCCACGATCCGCTGGGCGACGCGCTTGATGCTGGCTGCATCCGCGACGGACGAGCCACCGTACTTCTGGACGACGATGCCCACAGAAAACCTCGAGAGGTGAGGAGGGTCAGGAGCGGCGCGCCGTTGCGCCCCCGCAAGCCTACCGCGCCGGGCGAGACGACCGGCCGGGATGCTCGGACGGCGGACGTCAGGGACGCGGCTCGGCCGGCGCGCCGCCGACCGAGAGACGTCCCTCGAAGGCGCGGCCGAGCGTGACCTCGTCGGCGTACTCGAGGTCGCCGCCGACGGGCAGGCCGCTGGCAAGCTTGCTGACCCGGACGCCGAGCGGCGCGAGCATGCGGAGCAGGTACGTGGCCGTGGCCTCGCCCTCGAGGTTCGGGTCGGTGGCGATGATGACCTCGGTGACGGTGCCGTCGCCCAGGCGCTGGAGCAGCTCGCGGATGCGCAGCTGGTCGGGGCCGATGCCGGCGATCGGGCTGATCGCCCCGCCGAGCACGTGGTAGCGGCCGCGGAACTCACGGGTGCGCTCGATGGCCAGGATGTCCTTGCTCTCCTCGACCACGCACAGCACCGTCGGGTCACGGCGGGCGTCCGCGCAGATGCGGCACTCGGTGTCCTCGGTGACGTTGCCGCAGATCGAGCAGAAGTGGACCTTCTCCTTGACCTGCACGAGGACAGCGGCGAACCGCCGGACGTCCTCGGGATCGGCGTCGAGCAGGTGGAACGCGATGCGCTGCGCACTCTTCGGGCCGACGCCGGGCAGACTTCCGAGCTCGTCGATGAGGTCCTGGATCACGCCGTCGTACATAGGCCTCCAGCCTAGTCCGCCGCTGTCTGTCCGGCCTCGCCGCCGCGCGGGTCGAGGGTTCACCGGTGCGTCATGCCGGGGCCACGGCCGGGCCACCCCCGCGCGCTTGGCTCAGGAGGTCGCCGGCGCCACCCGGGCGCCGGGCATCCAGGGGGAACGATGAACCGAACCATGCTGGGAGCCGGCACCGCCGCGCTGCTCGCGCTCACCCTCGTCCCGGCCGCCGCCTCGGCCGGGGGCGATCGTCACCACGACCACGACCGGGGCACGCACCTGGCCAGCCGCTCCGTGCTGGCCGCCGAGACCTTCGTGCCGGGCAGCGAGCCGTCCGGCTTCTTCACCGGCAACACCGCCGCACCGTTCCCGGGCCAGCCCGTGCAGGGCTTCTCGGGCGTGCACGCGCTGGCCGACGGCAGCTACCTGACCATGAGCGACAACGGCTTCGGCACCAAGGCCAACAGCCGCGACTTCCAGCTGCGCGTGCACCGCGTGAAGCCCGGCCGCGACGGCCGCACGCGCGTCCTGCCCGGCGGGTTCACGCTGTCGGACCCGCGCGGGCACGTGCCGTGGACGCTGTGGCGCGGCGGCGGCTGCACCGCGGCCACCGACCTGCCGGACGGCTACTCCTGCCCCGAGCCCGACCGCGTGCTGACCGGCTGGGACTTCGACGTCGAGTCCATGCAGGTCGCGGGCGACGGGACGTTCTGGTTCGGCGACGAGCTGGGCCCGTTCCTGCTGCACACCGACGCGCGTGGACGCCTGCTCGAGGCGCCCGTCGCGACGCCCGGCGTCACGTCCCCGTCGAGCCCGCTGCTGGCCGGCGCGACGCCGAACCTGCCCGACTCCAAGGGCTTCGAGGGCATGGCGATCACGCCCGACGGCAAACGTCTCCTGCCGATGCTCGAGGGCAGCACCGCCGAGGACAAGGCAGCCGGACGCGCGTCCGACCTGCGCATCTACGACGTCCGGCTCGGCCGTCACGGGGCCCGCTTCACCGGGGACTTCGACCGCTACCGGCTCGAGGCGCCCGAGCACGCCATCGGCGACGCGATCGCGGTGAACGCGCACCAGCTGCTCGTCGTCGAGCGCGACAACCTGGCGGGGGCGGCGGCTCGGTTCAAGAAGGTGTTCCTGGTCGACCTGCGCGACCGCGACCGTGACGGCTACGTGGACAAGCGCGAGCTGGTCGACCTGCTCGACCTGCCCGACCCGCACGGCGTCGGCGGGTACGGCCGCACGTTCGCGCTGCCCTACGTGACGATCGAGGACGTCGAGCTGCTCGACCGCGACACGATCGCCGTGCTCAACGACAACAACTTCCCGGCCACCGGCGGTCGTGGGGCCGACGTCGCGGACGTCAACGAGCTCATCACGATCGACCTGGCGAAGCCGCTCGACGTCGACCGGCGACTGCTGCCCGGCCGGCTCCCGCGCGGACGCCGCTGAGCGACGCCCGCGCGGGTCAGGCCCCGGCCGCGACCCGCGCGGGCGACGCCACCGGCCGCTTGCGCATCGGGGCGGGCTCGCCGGCGGGCAGGAAGCGGCCCGTCGCGAAGTCGCGGCCGTAGCCCTCGGCGAACTCGCCGGCCTCCCACACGACCGTGCCGGACACGACCGTGGCGTGGACGGCGGCGTCGTTGCGGTTGACCATGCGGCTGAGTCCGCCCAGCTCCTCGAAGACGGCCTCGTGGTAGCCGTCGACGGACGCGTCCAGGCCGCGCGGGTCGACGACCACCAGGTCGGCCCGGGCCCCCTCGACCAGGCGACCCGCGTCGATGCCGTAGAAGTCGGCGAGCTCGCCGGTGAGCTTGTGCACGGCCTGCTCGACGCTCAGGAACGGCTTGCGCGTGCGCTGGGCCTCGTGGACCTTGCGCAGCAGGCAGATGCCGAAGTTGTAGAACGCCATGTTGCGCAGGTGCGCCCCCGCGTCGGAGAAGCCGATCGTGACGCCGGGAGTGGTGAGCAGCTTCTCCTGCACCTTCGCGCGGGTGTTGGCGATCGGGGTCGTCCAGCGCAGGTCGGTGCCGTACGCCACCACGAGGTCCAGGTAGCAGTCGACGGCGTGGACGCCCCGCTCGCGCGCGACGTCGCCGATCGTGCGGCCGACCAGGGACGCGTCCGGGCACTCGGTGATCTCGGCGTCGTCGAAGTCGCGGTGCCAGACCCGGGGCGAGAAGCGCTTGTCGAAGTCCTGGCGGAACCAGCGCCGGTACGCCTCGTCCTGCAGCAGCTCGCTGCGCATCTCGTCGCGCAGGTGCAGCGCCTCCCGGCCCGAGCCGAACTCCTCGAAGACGACCAGGTCGATGCCGTCGGCCCAGACCTTGAACGTCGTGGGCAGGTGCTGCCAGACGAAGCGGCCGCGGCCGACCCGGTTGGCCAGGAACGCGAGCGGGCCGAAGATGCGGCGCACCCACGGCTCGGCCTTGGTGTCGGCGGCCGACAGCAGCGAGACCTTGAGCGGCTCGCGGCCGAGGCCGGTGCTCGTGGCCAGGTAGAACGCGACGTCGTACTTCTTGTTCAGGTTGGGGACGCCCTGGAGCACGCGTCCGCGCCGGCGCAGGATGCGGCTGATGCGGCGGAACTCCTTCCACGACGCGTACGTCGAGGGCAGCGACCGGGAGCGGTAGCGGTCGCCGTCGAGCTTGTCCCACGGGTTCGTCATCGTCGAGATGCCGAGGAAGCCCTCGTCGAGCGCCTCCTCGAGCCGGCGCTCGACCTCGCGCATGTCGGCCGCGGTCGCCTTCTGGTCGGGGTCGGTCGCGCGGCCCAGGCCCATGACGCTGCCCCGGACGTCGGAGTGCCCGAGGAACGACGCGACGTGCGGTCCCATCGGGGACGCCTCGAGGGCCGCGCGCCACTGCGCGGGCGTCGACCAGGTCTTGCGCTCCTCGAGCGCGGCGAGCACCGCCGGACGCGGCAGCGCCTCGACCCGGCTGAACAGGTCGGCGACGTCGACCGGGCTGGAGTAGACCGCGGAGATCGAGCAGTTGCCGATGAGCACGCTGGTCACGCCGTGGCGCACCGACTCGTGCAGACCGGGCGCGACGACGAGCTCGGCGTCGTAGTGGGTGTGGGCGTCGACGAAGCCGGGGGTGACCCAGCGTCCGGTGGCGTCGACCACCCGGGTGCCGGTGCCCGGCTCGAGCGGGACGGCGCTGACGGTGACGACGCGACCGTCCTTGATGCCGACGTCCGCACGACGTCCGGGTGCCCCGGTGCCGTCGAAGACGGTGCCGCCGCTGACGATCAGGTCCAGGTCCATGTGACGCTCCTCACAGTTCCGCGGAACCTAGCACGCGGGCGGGGCCGCGGAGGGCGGCTCGGCTACGTCGTGGGACCGACGTCCACCCGCACGCGGACCGGCTCGTCCGGGCCCAGCTCGCGCCGGAGGAGCTCCCGGACCTCGTCGCCGTGGAGCCGGCCGAGCAGCAGCGTGACGCCGTCGGAGCCGTGCCGGACGACCTCGAGCACCACGTGCTGGACGCCCTCGGCACCGACCAGGCGCTCCCCCACGCGGACGTACCCGGCCTCGCGGGTCTCGACGGCGCGGCGTCCGGGGTCCACCGCTAGGCCCGCCCGGCCGCGTCGCCGGTCAGGAAGCGGGCGAGCACGTGCCGTCCGGTCGGGCTCAGCACCGACTCCGGGTGCCACTGCACGCCCTCGACCGGGTGCGTGCGGTGGCGCAGGCCCATGACCACCCCGGACGCGGTGCGGCTGGTGACCTCCAGCTCGGCCGGCAGGCTCGCCTCGTCCACGACCAGCGAGTGGTAGCGGCCGACGAGCAGCGGGCTGGCCAGACCGGCGTGGACCCCGCGGCCGTCGTGGTGCACCAGCGACGCCTTGCCGTGCACGACGTCGGGGGCGCGGACCACCCGGGCGCCGTAGGCCTCGGCGACGGCCTGGTGCCCCAGGCACACCCCGAGGGTGGGCAGGTGGGGACCGACGCGGCGGACGAGCTCGACGCTCACCCCCGCGTCGGCTGGGCCACCGGGTCCGGGCGAGACGAGCAGGTGCGTGTAGCTGCCGGCGAGACAGTCGGCGACCAGGTCGTCGAGCCGCTCGGCGTCGTGCCGGACGACGGTCGTGGCCGCGCCGAGCTCGCGCACGTGCTGCACGAGGTTGTAGACGAACGAGTCGTAGTTGTCGACGACGAGCACCTTCGCCCCGGCGGCGATCGGATCCTCGACCTCGGCCAGCCGGCGCTCCTGCTCCGGCCGGGCGAGCTCGGCCGCCAGGGGTCCGGGCGTCCAGCGCCCGACGCCGTCGACCTGGACGACCGGCACGACGCCACGCAGGGCGTTGGCCACCAGCACCTCGCGGGCGGTGGCGACGTCGGCGAGCGTCAGGCGCCGCTCGTGGACCGGCACGCCCGTCCGCCGGAGACGGTCGAGCAGCCGGGCCCGGGTGGTGCTGGGCAGCAGGCGTCCGTCGAGGGGCGGGACGTGGACGCCGTCGTCCATCACCAGCACGATCGCGGCACGCCCGGCCTCCAGGACGCTGCCGTCCGCGTCGAGCACGAGGTCGTCACGCTCGGGCGACCCGTGGGCGAACAGCGCGGACCGGTCGCCCCACTTGTGCGCCCCGAGACCGCCAGGCACCACGCGCGGCGACAGCACCCATGCCGGTGCCGTCTCGTCGAGCGGCTGCGACGACACGGTGAAGGCGACCCCGGCGCCGGACGGCCGGGCGTCGACGCGCAGCCGGTGCCGGCCGGTCAGGCCGTCCGCTCGGGTGCGGACGGCGACCTCGACCTCGGACCCGACCGGCGACCCCAGCACCTCGCGGACGCTCGCGGCGAGCCGGGCCAGGTGCTGCTCGAGGTGGGCGACCCGGCCGTCGACCACCAGCATCGTCTCGAAGACGCCACGGCCGAGGTCGGGCTGCCACGGCCGCGGCGGCTCCACCCGCACCGGCGCCGGCCCCGTGGGGGCGGGCGCGTCCAGCGGCAGCGTGCCGCCCACCGCCTCGACCAGCGGCCGGGCCTTGACCAGGCACTCGGCGTACTCGGCCTGCGGGTCGGAGTCGTGCACGATGCCGCCGCCGACGCCGAGCCACACACGTCCGTCGGCGACCTCGAACGTCCGGATCGCGACGTTGAGCTCGAGCCCGGCGACCGGGCTGGCGTGCCCGATCGCGCCGGTGTACGCCTCGCGGGCCGTGGGCTCGAGCTCGTCGACCAGCTGCATGGCCCGCACCTTGGGCGCGCCGGTGACGGAGCCCGGCGGGAACGTGGCGCGCAGCAGGTCGCCGTCCGTCGTGCCCCGCGGCAGGGTCGCGACGACGTCGGAGACCAGGTGCCAGACCGCGTGCCGCTCGGCCCGGACGAGCGACGGCACCCGCACGGTGCCGGGCACCGCGACACGTCCGAGGTCGTTGCGCATGAGGTCGACGATCATGACGTTCTCGGCCCGGTCCTTGGCCGAGGCGACGAGCGCGTCGGGGTCGGCCGAGAGCGGCGCCGTGCCCTTGATCGGGCTGGTGAGCACGCGGTCGCCGGTGCGGCGCAGGAACAGCTCGGGCGACAGGCTGACCGCCGCACCCTCCGGGGCGTCGACGAACGCCGCGTAGGCCGGCCGGAGGGCCTCGACGCCGCGGGCGAACAGGTCGAGCGGGTCGCCCTCGAACGGCGCCTCGAGCCGCGCGGTGAGGTTGACCTGGAAGACGTCGCCCGCGGCCACGTGGTCGCGGACGCGCTGCACGCCCGCGCGGTGCTCGGCCGGCGACGGCGTCATCGTCATCGCCCCGACGTGCACCGGGCGGGACTCGGCCGGCCGGGCCAGGACGCCGAGGAACGCGGTCTCGCGCCGGGCCTGCTCGTCGTCGCCGACCAGCCCGGCGAGCTGCTCGAACCACCACCGTCCGTCGCGGTGGCGCAGCACCCGGTCGTAGAACCCGAGCCGGTGGTCCGGCTGCGGGACGGGCCGCGGTGGCTGCGTGCCGAGGCGCTCCAGCCGGCGGCCGAGCTGGTAGCCCCACAGGCCGATCCAGCCCCCGCCGAAGCCGCCGCCGTCGCCGCCGCCGTCGCCGACGAGCGCCGGGGACCAGAGGTCGAACGGGTCGTCGTCGGCCCCGAGCACGCGCAGCGGGTCGAACGACAGGACGTCGCCGGCGGCCCACGCCCCGGTCAGCGCGACGACCCGCGACTGGCCGCGCAGGCGGCGCAGGACGTCGACCGGGTCGCCGGTCAGGTCGAGCCGTCGGCGGACGACCCGGACCGCGGGGACGGCGCTCACTGGTCGGAGGGGATCTCCTCGATGACCTCGGCTCCCAGCTCGCGCGAGAGCAGGGCCTCGGGATCGAGGTTCTCGGTCTCCAGCTCGGGGTCGTTGAGCGAGGCCGAGGCGTCGATGTCGGCGGCCGTCGGGGCCTCGGCCGGCGCCTGCTGCAGCGCCTGGTGCACCTCGGGCGGGGCCGTGACGCCGCGCGGACGCTCGACCGGAGGCGCGGCGGGGGCCGCGGCGGCCGGCTCGGGCACGCCGGCACCGGGCGTGGCGCCCGGGTCGATCACCGCGTCGACGCGCCACTGGACGCCCAGGACGTCGGAGAGCGCGCGCTGCAGCACCTCGTCGGACTTGCTGTTGAGGAAGGAGTCACGGGCTCCGGAGTTGACCAGGCCGATCGTCACCGTGCCGTCGTCGACGCCGACCACCTGGGCGTTCTGGCTCAGCATGATCCAGGTGAAGCGGCGCAGCTGCTCGACCTTGGCCAGCACGTCGGGCCACAGGCGCCTCACGTCCGACAGCGCCGGGGCGCCCGACGCGGGCGGGGCCGACGGCGGAGGCG
>NZ_SJXM01000012.1 GCF_004336805.1 Aeromicrobium sp. IC_218 | reverse complement strand
CTCATCGGGCGCGGGCGGGGGTGGCGGGACGGTCGTCGATCGCGCAGGCACCCACAGGCACCGACGGGTCGATCGTGACCGGGGCGGACGGGAGGCTGGAGGACGCCGCGTGACGGCCGGCGGGCTCGTCCTCGGTGTCGTCGGCGTCGGGCGCGTCGAACACGGCGTCGTCGAGGCGGCCGACGCGGCGGGCGACGACGGTCGCGGCGACCGCGGCGGCGGTGACGTTGCTCATCGTGCGGGCCATGTCGACGATCGCGCTGATCGGGAGGGTGAGGATGACGACCTCGAGCGGCAGGCCGGCGGCCGTGAGGACGGTCGTGGCGGTGACGGTCGCGGTGCCGGGCACGCCGGCGGTGCCGACCGACACGAGCAGGCCGAGCACGACCAGGAGCGCGTAGTCGCGCAGGCCGTAGTCCAGGCCGAGCCCGTTGACGGCGTAGACGGCCAGGACGATTGGCCAGACGCCGGCGCAGCCGGGCATGCCGATCGTCGTGCCGAGCGGCGCGGTGAACCCGGCGACGTCCGCGGGCACGCCCACGCGCTGGACGAGCAGGCGGGTCGTGAGCGGCAGCGTGCCGGCGCTGCTCTGAGTCGTGAACGCGGTCAGCTGCGCGGGGGCGATCTTGCGGAAGAAGCGCACCGGCGACACGTCCGCGGCCACGCGCAGCACGATCGCGTTGACGACGAACGCGCTGGCGAAGCACGCCACGTAGGAGACGACCAGCAGGCCGAGCAGCGAGAGCAGCTGGTCGCGGCGCCCGGTCGCGCTGGACGCGGCGACGGCGGTGAGCACGAGCACGGCGTAGGGGGTGAGCGCGATGACGAAGCCGACCGCGCGGTAGACGATCTCGCGCGCGGCGTCGATCAGCGCCTTGAACGGCGCCACCTTCTCGGGCGTCCGCTCGGCGACGAGGGCGTACGCGATCGCCACCACGACGCTGATGAGGATGATCGGGATGATGTCGTTGTCGGCGACCTCCTCCACCACGTTGGTCGGGAAGAACCCGATGAACACCTCCGAGAACGGCTTCTTGATCGCGTCCAGCGACCGGGTGTCGACACCCTGGGAGGCCAGGTCGGCGCCCTTGCCCACGCCCGCCTCGAGCGCGAGGCCGAGGGTCAGCAGGATCGCGATGAGGTTGAGCCCGAGCAGCCAGACCACCGAGCGCGTGCCGATGCTGCGCAGCGCGCGGGTCGAGCCGAGCGCGGTGATGCTGGCCAGGATCGAGACGACGACCAGCGGCGCGACGATGGTGAGCAGCAGGTTGATGTAGACCCGGCCCAGCGGGCGCAGGTAGTCGACGTGGTCGCGCAGCACGATGCCCAGCCCGACGCCCACGAACAGCGCCAGGAAGGTGCGCGTCGTGAAGCCGACGCCCACCCGGCCCAGCACGTACAGGCCGGCGAACAGGCCGAGGGCCAGCCCCAGCCCGATCAGGTTCCACTGCTCCACGTGCGTGCTCCTCCTCGTCCGGCGGCCCGGCCGTGGTGGGGCCGGTGCCGCGCCGGCGGAGCGGGTGCGACCGCCGGACGAGGTGAAGCGTGTCGGTGCGTCAACCGGTTCGGCGTTCGTCTCACATCGTGGGAAGGTGTCTCACAATCCGATTGCGTCCGGCGTGTCGCGCGTGGCAGGGTCCTCCCAGGTCATGAGCACCAGCGGCGTCCTACGACGCACAGCCCCGGCTTGCTGGTCGGCAACCCTCCCTCGCGGCGGGGTGCTCCGGGTGACGACCCGGCCCGCGCCGACCGGCGTGGGCAAGCGCGAGCGGAAGGCCCCTGCCATGTCCCGACCCCTGCTGTCCGTCGTCGGCGCCGACGTCGACGTCCCCCTCCTGGACGGGCGGCGCGTGCGGCACGTCAACCTCGACCACGCGGCCAGCGCCCCGGCGCTGGAGTCCGTCGCCCAGCGCGTCACCGCGGCCCTGCCCTACTACGCGAGCGTCCACCGCGGGGCCGGCTACGCGTCCCAGGTCAGCACGAGCCTCTACGAGGACGCCCGCGCGACGGTCGGCGCGTTCGTCGGGGCCCGCGCGCACGACGTCACCGTGCTGGTGCGCCACACCACCGACGCGCTCAACCTGCTCGCCTCGGCCGTGCCGGGGCGGGTGCTGGTGCTCGACCTCGAGCACCACGCCAACCTGCTCCCGTGGCGCGACGCCGCCGGCGGCGTCGAGACGCTCGCCACCGCGCCGACCGTCGCGCAGACCCTGGAGCGGCTCGAGGCGGCCCTGGTCGCCGGCGGCCACGCGCTCGTGGCCGTCACCGGCGCGTCCAACGTCACCGGCGAGGCGCTGCCGCTCGACGCGGTCGTCGCCACGGCCCACGCGCACGGCGCCCGGGTCGTCGTCGACGGGGCGCAGCTGCTCGCCCACCGACGCTTCTCGCTGGCCGGCACGGGAGCGGACTACGTCGCGTTCTCGGGCCACAAGCTCTACGCCCCGTTCGGCTCCGGCGCGCTGGTCGGTCGCCGCGACTGGCTGGACACCGCTCCCCCGTACCTGGCCGGCGGTGGTGCCGTGCGCCGGGTGACCGCCACCGACGTCACCTGGGCGGACGCCCCCGCCCGCCACGAGGCCGGGACGCCGAACCTGCTCGGCGCGGTGGCCCTGGCCGCCGCGGCCGACGCGCTCGCGGCGCTCGACGGCGCCGAGGCGCAGCAGCACGAGCAGGCGCTGGTCGAGGACCTGGTCGGTGGGCTCTCGGCCGTGCCCGGCGTGCGCGTCGCCCGGCTCTGGCCCGACTCGGCCGCCCGCGTCGGCGTGGTGACCTTCGCCCTCGAGGGCACCGACCCGGGACTGCTCGCGGCCTACCTCGCCGCCGAGCACGGGGTCTCGGTGCGCGACGGACGCTTCTGCGCCCACCCGCTCCTGGACTCGCTCGGCTGGGGCGCCGGCGCGGTGCGGGCCAGCGTCGGGCTGGCGAGCTCGGCCGCGGACGTGCGGCGGCTGCTCGACGGGGTGCGGGCCTGGGTGGCCGGCGACGTGCAGGGCGACTACGTGCAGGACGGCGGCACCTGGGCGGTGCGCGACGACCGGCGTCCGGCACCGTTCGGGCTCGCGCTCGCACCGACCGCGGCGGCGCCCTGCGCGGTCTGACGCACGAGGGCCCCGGACGTCGGTGACGTCCGGGGCCCTTCGTTCGGTGTGGCTCGGCTCAGACGGCCGGCACCTTGAGCGAGTCGAAGACCTGGTCGACGATGCCGTACTCGACGGCCTGCTCGGCGGTCAGGATCTTGTCGCGCTCGACGTCGCGGCTGATCTCGCTGGCGTCCTTGCCGGTCGCCTCGGACAGCATCGACTCCAGCAGCTCACGCATGCGCAGGATCTCGTTGGCCTGGATCTCCAGGTCCGAGATCTGTCCGCCGGTGCCCTCGGTGTAGGGCTGGTGGATGAGGATGCGGCTGTTCGGCAGCGCGTAGCGCTTGCCCGGCGTGCCGGCGGCCAGCAGCACCGCGGCGGCCGAGGCGGCCTGGCCGAGGCACACGGTCTGCACGTCCGGCTTGAGGTAGCGCATCGTGTCGTAGATCGCCGTCATCGCGGTGAACGAGCCACCCGGGCTGTTGATGTACAGCTGGATGTCGCGGTCGGGGTCCATCTGCTGCAGGCACAGCAGCTGGGCCATGACGGCGTTGGCGACGTCGTCGCTGATCGGGGTGCCGACGAAGATGATCCGGTCCTCGAAGAGCTTCGCGTACGGGTCGATGCGGCGGAAGCCGTAGGAGGTGCGCTCCTCCCACTGCGGGATGTAGTAGCTCACTGCACTTCTCCTGTCGTGACGTCGGCCGCGCGGGTGACCACGTGGTCGATGAAGCCGTACTCCTTCGCCTGCGCCGGGGTGAACCAGCGGTCGCGGTCGGAGTCGAGGTCGATCTGCTCGACGCTCTGGCCGGTGTGCTGAGCCTGCAGCTCGGTGAGCTGCTTCTTGAGCAGCTTGCTCTGCTCGGCCTGGATGCGGATGTCGGAGGCCGAGCCGCCGATGCCGCCCGAGGGCTGGTGCATCATGATGCGCGCGTGCGGCAGGGCGTAGCGCTTGCCCTTGGTGCCGGCGGCGAGCAGGAACTGGCCCATGGAGGCGGCCAGGCCCATGCCCACGGTCGCGACGTCGTTCGAGATGAACTGCATGGTGTCGTAGATCGCCATGCCGGCGTCGACCGAGCCACCGGGGCTGTTGATGTACAGGAAGATGTCGGCCGTCGGGTCCTCGGCGTTCAGCAGCAGCATCTGCGCACAGATCGCGTTCGCGTTCTGGTCGCGCACCTCCGAGCCGAGGAAGACGATGCGCTCCTTCAGCAGACGGTTGTAGATGTGGCCGTCGAGGTCCGAGGGGCCGGCGTCGGCGGCCATGCGGGGTGTCGTCTCAGGGTTCACGTTGTCGACCCTAGACGGCCACCCTCCCGAACACACGCGAGACCCGCGCCTGTTCGCTGTCGGCAGACGACGCTCAGGCCTCGTCGGACGCGGGCGCCACGACCGGCGCTCCGGGCCGCTGCAGCTCGTGCGTCAGCGCCTCCATCTCGGCGCCGCCGGACATCATCGAGGTGAGCTCCTCGAGCGTGATGTCGGCCTTGGCGTACTCGCCCATGCTGCGCCCGCGGCGCAGCAGCAGGAAGCGGTCGCCGACCGGGTAGGCGTGGTGCGGGTTGTGCGTGATGAGCACGACGCCCAGGCCCCGCTCACGCGCCGCGGCGACGTTACGCAGCACGACGCCGGACTGCTTGACGCCCAGCGCGGCGGTCGGCTCGTCCAGGATCAGCACGCGCGCGCCGAAGTACGCGGCGCGGGCGATGGCCACGCACTGGCGCTCGCCGCCCGACAGCGTCCCGATCGGCTGGTCGACGTCGCGCAGCTGGATGCCCATGGACGCCATCTCGTCCAGGGTCACGCGCTTCATGCGCTCGACGTCGAGGCGGCGGAACGGGCCGCGGCCCTTCGTGAGCTCGGAGCCGAGGAAGAAGTTGCGCCACACCGGCATGAGCCCGACGACCGCGAGGTCCTGGTAGACGGTCGCGATGCCGGCGTTCAGCGCCGCACGCGGGTTGGCGAACGACGTGGGCTCGCCGTCGACGAGCAGCTCGCCGTCGGTGTGCTGGTGGGCGCCGGACAGGATCTTGATGAACGTCGACTTGCCCGCGCCGTTGTCGCCCAGCACGCAGGTGACCTCGCCGGCGTGGACGGTCGTCGAGACGCCCTCCAGCGCGGTGACCCCGCCGTAGCGCTTGCCGATCTCGCGGACCTCGATCAAGGGAGTGGTCATCGGGTCGCCTCCGCCTGCTTGCGCACCCACAGGTTGATGAGCACGGCACCGAGCAGCATCGCGCCGAGGAACGTGCGCAGCCAGTTGTTGTCCCACTGGGCCGCGTTGATGCCCATGAACGTCATGCCGTAGATGAGCGCGCCGAGGGACGCGCCGACCGCCGAGCCGTAGCCGCCGGTCATGAGGCAGCCACCGACCACGGCGCAGATGATGTAGATGAACTCCTGGCCGACGCCGGTGTTCGCCTGCACGGTGGACGTGCGGAACAGCGAGATCATGCCGACCAGCCAGCCGGCGCCCGCGGTGAGCATGAACAGGCCGATCTTGGTCTTGATGATCGGGACGCCGACCGCGCGGGCCGCGGGCAGGTCGCCGCCGACGGCGAAGATCCAGTTGCCGGCGCGCGTGCGCAGCAGCACCCAGCTGGCCAGGGCGGTGAACGCCAGCCACCACAGGATCGAGACGTAGAACGTCCCGCCACCGATCTCGACCGAGCCGCCGAAGATCGGCTGCACCGAGTCGTAGTACGGCACCTTCGTCATGCCCTGGATCGCGACCTCGCCCGTGAGCGCCTTGGTGACGGCCAGGTCGACGCCCTGCAGCACGAAGAACGTGCCCAGCGTGATGATGAAGCTCGGCAGCCCGGTGCGGACGACGAGCACGCCGTTGAGCGCTCCGACGGCCAGCGCGACGACGAGCGAGAGCAGCACCGCGACCCACACGTTGAGCCCGTACTGCGTCGTGCAGACGCCCACCCACAGCGCGGTGAAGCCGGTCATGACGCCGGCCGAGAGGTCGAACTCACCGCCGATCATGAGCAGCGCCACCGCGACGGCCATGATGCCGAACCGCGAGGCAGACTCCAGCCACACGCCGGCGCCGGCGGCGGTCATGAAGGTGTCGGTCTGGACGCTGAAGAACACGAGCACGACGACGGCCGCCACCCACGCGCCCGTCGTGGGACGGGCGAGCAGGCGGCGGACCGGCGAGGTGCTCGACGTGAGCGAGGCGTCGGTCATGCGTCAGCGCGTGCCGTTCTTGGCGAACTCCGCGACCTGGCCGACGTTCTCCTTGGTGACGAAGGCCGGGCCCGAGTTGACCGGCTGGCCGCCGCCGACGTCGTTGCCGTTGATGTCCTTGAGGTACAGCGTGGTCACGCCGAGGTAGCCCTGGACGTAGGGCTGCTGGTCGACCGCGAACAGGATCGAGCCGTCCTCGATCGCCGTGATGACGTCCTCGGTGATGTCGAACGTCGCGACCTGGGCCTGCGAGCCGGCCTCGTCGACCGCGCCGACCGCGTCGATGCCGTACTGGCCGCTGAGGGTCAGGACGCCGTCGATGCTCGTGTCGGACTGCAGCTTGGCCTTGATCGTGGCCTTGACCTCGGCGTCGTTGGTGCCGTCGACCTGCAGGTTGGTCATCTTCGCGCCGAGCGCCTCGGCCGCCGCCTTGCAACGGGCCTCGTGGCCGACGTTGCCGGCCTCGTGGATGACGCACAGGGCGTTCTTCCAGCCGGCGGCCTTGAGCTGCTCGCCGGTCTCGGTGCCGGCGATCGTCTCGGACTGGCCGATGTGCGTGATGGCGCCGAACGCCTTCGAGCTCTCCTGGCCGGAGTTGATCGTCACGACGGGGACGCCCGCCGCGACGGCCTTCTCGATGCTGGACTGCAGGCCCTCGGGGTTGGCCATCGACACCACGATGCCGTCGACGTCCTTGGCCACCGCGTTGTCGATGAGCTGGGACTGCTCGGCCGGGTCGTTCGAGCTGGAGTAGTCGACGCTGACGCCGTAGTCGTCGCCCGCGCGCTCGGCGCCGGACTTGACCCGGTCCCAGAACGTGTCGCCGGCGGCGGCGTGCGTGATGACCGCGTAGGTCAGGTCGCCGGTCTCGGTGGACGCGCCGGTCTCCTCCTGGCCCGTGCCGCTGCAGGCACCCAGCAGGGTGCCGGCGGCGAGGACTGCCGCGGCGAGCTTCAGCTTCGTCATGGGTGGTGCTCCTTGGTGGATCAGGCGGGTGCCGTCGATCGGGGGCGTGCGCCGTCGCGGCGTCGCGACGGCCCGCCCACCTTACGCGGTGGTAGGCGCGCGCTCGGCCTCGGCCTTGATCCGGGCCAGGGTGTCCTCGATGCCGCGCTGCAGCTCGGCCTCGAAGGCGGGCACCCCGCCCATGAAGCGGTTGATCAGGAAGTTCGAGATCGCCTTGCCCGGCGCCTTCACCCGGCGGCTCTCGGTCAGGCGGGTGCCGGTGGCGGTCGGCTCGAGCTCGTACGTCCACGTCGTGCCGTTGATCGGCACGTGGAAGGCGAGCACGCGCTCGCGCTCGAACCGGGTGACCTTCGACGTCGTGGGCCACCACAGCGGGCCGCGGTTGTTGAGGTTGACCGTGACCGTGCCCTCGCTGACCGGGCCGCGCAGGATGAACATCTTCTTGCACTGCGGGCTGCGCTCGCCCATGCGGCGCAGGTCGGCGACCACCTCCCACACCGACGCGGGCGACGCGTCGACCTCGGTGCTCGCCTCGATGAGCTCACGCTCGGCCATCTGGTTCTCCTTCGGTCGGGGTGGGGCCCAGCATGGGCGCAGGACGCGGGCCGAGCCACCTGACGAGCAGGTCGGCGACGCGCGGGTCGTGCAGCAGGCGGTGCCCGGGACGCCGGGCGACGTGGACGGTGGTGCGTGGGAGCGGGGCGACCGCGCGACGGTCGGGACCCCAGGCGGTGACGGCGTCGGCCCCCTCCACCGCCGTCGGGGTGAGGGTACCGACGAGCAGGGCCGCGCGGCCGGCGCCGAGCGCTCGGGCCGGTGCGGGACGCAGCGGCTCGGCGAGCCGGGCCAGCTTCTCCCCCGGCGCCCCGGACTCGGGCTCGCCGAGCAGCACGACCTCGCGGACCAGGGCCGGCCAGTCGGCCGCCGAGGCCAGCCCGTGCCGCGCCGCGGCCTGGACGACGCGTCCGCCCAGGCCGTGGCCGACCAGGCTCAGCCGCGTGACGCCGCCGGGCCAGGCACCCACGAGGGACGTCAGCAGGCCGGCCAGCTCACGTCCGGTCTCGCCGGGCGCGCGCCCGGTGGCGTAGCGGACGACGACCGGCGTCGCCGCGGTACGCGCGGCGACGGCGGCCGGGTAGCAGGCGCCCGAGCCCGGGCCCCAGGACCCGTCGTGCTCGAGCAGGCCGTGGACGAGCACGACGACGTGCCCGCTCGGGCGCGGGAAGGCGGCGGCGAGCGCGTCCGGCCGGAGCGGGACGTCGCGTCCGTCGGCGCGGACCGTCATCGTGGGGCCGAGCGGCGCGGCCGGGTCGAGCGCGTCGAGCGCGGCCAGCAGGCCGGACGCGCGTCCGTCGAGGCGGGGACCGACGCCGTGCCGGCCCAGCAGCCGCAGGCCGGCGGCCGACCCGCGCAACCCCCGGGACCCCGCGGCGTACGCGGTGCCGGCCGCCGACTCGTGCAGGTGACGCAGCGGCGGGACGGGGGCGAGCAGCCGGTCGGCGAGCCCGAGGTGGGCGTCGCGCACGCGGGGCAGCAGGCGCCGCTCCCCCTGGTCGGCGAGCCAGGCGAGCGCGTCGGGGGTGCGGGCGGGCATGGCGGTCATCCTGCCCGCCGGGAACGACGAAGGGAACCCCGCGCGAGCGAGGTTCCCTTCGTGAGATGCGGCGAGGATCAGGCCTCGGTCGACTCCTCGTCGGCGTACGAGCCGTCGGCCTGCAGGCGGGCCAGGTCGAGGCTGTCGCCGTTGCCGTCGACGACCTTGGCGTTCTCGACCAGCTGGGCCAGGGCCTTGCCGCGCATGACCTCGTTCATCATCTCGGGCACGTGGTTGTGCTCCATGATGTGCTGGATGAACGACTGCGGGTCCTGGCCGGACTGCTGCGCGCGACGCAGGATGTGCTGCGTCAGCTCGGCGTCGTCGACCTGGATCTCGTCGCGGCGGATGATCTCGTCCAGGACGAACTGGGCCACGATCGCGTCGCGGACGTTGCGGTCGAGCTCGGCCTCGAACTCCTCGACCGTCTGGCCGTTCTCCTGGTCCTTCAGGTAGTCCTCGAGCGTCATGCCGATGCCGGCCAGCTCGGCCTCCATCTGCTGACGGCGGGCGCCGATCTCGGAGGTGACCAGGTCCTCGGGCAGCGGGACCTCGATCTGCTCGACGATCTTCTCGAGCACCGCGTCGCGGGCCTCGGCGGCCTGCTCCAGGCGCTTGCCGCGCGTGAGGCGCTCGACCAGGTCGGCGCGCAGCTCCTCGACGGTGTCGAACTCCGACGCCATCTGCGCGAACTCCTCGTCGAGCTCGGGCAGGTGCTGCTCCTTGACGTCCTTGACCGTGACGGTCACCTCGACCTCCTCGCCGGCCAGGTCGCCACCGGCGAGCTGGGTGGAGAAGGTCGCGCTCTCGCCGGCCTTGAGGCCCTGGACGGCCTCGTCGAGGCCGTCGAGCATCGTGATCTTGCCGACCGTGTAGGGCATGCCGTCGGCCTGCGCGGCCTCGATCGGCTCGCCGTCCTTGGCCGCGGACAGGTCGATCGTCAGCGCGTCGCCCTCGGCGGCGGCGCGGTCGACCTCGGTGAAGGTGGCGAAGCGCTCGCGCAGGCCGTCGACCTGCTCGTCGACGTCGGCATCCGCGACCTCGGCCGTCTCGACGGTGACCTCGATCGAGGAGATGTCGGGCAGCTCGATGGCCGGGCGGACGTCCAGCTCGGCGGTGATCTCGATCGGCTCGCCGTCGTTGAACTTGGTGAGGTCGATCTCGGGCTGGCTGAGCGGCATGAGGTCCTGCTCCTGCACGGCCTCGTTGTACCAGTTCGGGAGCGCGCTGTTGATCGCCTCGTCGAGCACGGCGGCACGGCCGACGCGCTGGTCGATGATCGCGGCGGGGATCTTGCCCTTGCGGAAGCCGGGGACGGTGACCTGCGAGCCGATCGAGCGGTACGCCGCGTCGAGGCTCGGCTGGAACTCGTCGAAGGGCACCTCGATGGTGAGCTTGACCCGGGTGGGGCTCAGCGTTTCGGTGCTGCTCTTCACGATGTGGACTCCTGTTGGTCGGATGCGTTCGGGCGCCGTGGAATCTCGGCTCACACGGGCGACGATCCAGTGTACGGGACCGGACGGACGGGCCGAATCCGGCCCGCGCGGCACCGGACGGCGCTAGGGTCGCGCGCCATGGGACTGTTCAAGCGCCGCCCGCCGGCCCCGGTCACCGGGCACGCCGGGGACGACGCGACCCTCGCCCAGCTCGTCCGCCTGCGGGTGGACCTGACGCGGCCGCGGCTGTGGGAGCACTTCCTCTACTGCGCCGACGCCGCCGGCCAGCGCTTCCTGGAGGCGCGGGCCCGGCACGCCGGGTGGGACGTCGCGGCCGTCGCGTCGGGCCACGGCATCGTCGCCAGCCGCGCGGACCTGCCGGTCGACGCCTCCACCGTCCCCGAGGCGCGGACGTTCTTCGAGTCGCTGGCCGCCCACGTCGACGGTGGCGAGTACGACGGCTGGGGCGCCGAGGGCGACTAGCCGCTCAGGCCACCGGCTCGGCCGGCTCCGGCGCGCGCGTCGCGGTGGGCGCCTTCACGACCGTGCCCAGCACGCGTCCGTAGCCCGTGGGCATGAGCCGGGCCAGCACGTCCGGCACCACGGCGGAGTAGGCGATGAGCACGCGCGCCTTGCGCCGCTCGACGCCACGCAGGATCTGGGCGGCGGCCTTGTCGGCCGGGTAGGTCAGCAGCTTGGCGAAGGCGCGCTTGCCGCGGGCCGCCTCCTCCTCCGTGGCGCTGGCGGCGACCCGCGCCGTCTCGGCGATGCGGGTCTTGATGCCTCCGGGGTGCACCGTGGTGACGCCGACGCCGTGCGGCTCGAGCTCGTGGCGCAGCACCTCGCTGAAGCCGCGGATCGCGTACTTGCTCGACGAGTACGCCGACTGCCCGGCCGGGCCGATGAGCCCGAACAGGCTGGACACGTTGACCACGTGGCCACCGGACGAGCGCAGCAGCGCGGGCAGGAGCGCGCGGGTCAGGTCGACCGGGGCCTGGAAGTTGATCGCCATCACCCAGTCGAACTCCTCCTTGGTGACGTCGAGGAACCCACCGCCCAGCGCGACGCCCGCGTTGTTGACCAGCAGGTCGAGCCGGTCGGACGCGGCCAGGACGTCCGCGGCGAGCGCCTGCACGGCGTCCGCGTCGGCCAGGTCGGCTACGTGGGTGGTCACCTCGAGCGCCGGGTGGGCCGTGCGCAGGCGGCGCGCGACGTCATCGAGCCGCGGCCCGTCCCGGTCCACGAGCACCAGGTGGGTGCCGCGGTCGGCGAGCTGGAGCGCCATCTGCTCGCCCATGCCGCTAGCGGCACCGGTGACGACGGCGCGGGCACCGCCGAAGGAGAAGGGAGGAAGAGCCATGGTGGGCCTCTCAGTCAGGCGCCGACGGGGACGGGGTCGGTGGCGGGGTCGGTGGTGGCCGGGCGCGGTGAGACCGGGCCCAGGGTCCGGTCCAGGTCGGTGCGCAGCGTGTGGACGGAGTCCAGGACGTAGTTCTGGCGCACCTGCCACGGCCGCTTGTCGCCCTGGCGCGGGAACGCGTCGATCGAGCGCTGCACGTAGCCGGCGGCCAGGTCGAGCAGCGGCTGCGGGGCCAGCGAGGCGTCCGGCTGCGGCGCGACGGCGGTGTGGCCGCGCTCCTCCATCCAGCTCAGGACCTTCGCGACCAGGCGGTGGGTGAGGTCGGCGCGCAGCGTCCAGGACGCGTTGGTGTAGCCGATGCAGACCGCGAAGTTCGGCACGCCGGTGATCATGGCGCCGTTCCAGACGTACTGGTCGGCCAGCGGCACCCGCTCGCCGTCGACGTGCGGCTCGATGCCGCCGAAGGCGAGCAGCCTGAGCCCGGTGGCGGTCACGACGACGTCCGCCTCGAGCACCTCGCCGGACGTCAGGCGGATGCCTTCGGGCACGAACCGGTCGACGTGGGCGGTGACGACGGACGCGTCGCCGGCCTTGACGGCCCGGAACAGGTCGCCGCTGGGGATGGCGCACAGGCGCTGGTCCCACGGGTCGTACGTCGGGGTGAAGTGGTCGGCGACGGTCTGCGCGTCCCCGACGACCTTCGTGGCCAGGCCGGTCAGCAGCTTGCGCGCGGTCTCGGGCCGGCGGCGGCAGAACTGGTAGAACGCGGTGCTGAAGGCGATGTTCTTGGCCCGGACGGCGCGGTGCGCGAGCGCGGGCGGCAGCACCTTCTTGAGCCGCTCGGCGTTCTTGTCGGTCGAGGGGACGGCGCTGATCCAGGTCGGGGTGCGCTGCAGCATCGTCACGTGCGCGGCCGGGTTCTCGCCCTTGAGCATCGACGGGACGAGCGTGACCGCGGTGGCGCCGGAGCCGATGACGACCACGCGCTTGCCGCCCAGGTCGGCGTCCTCGGGCCAGAACTGCGGGTGCAGCACCTCGCCGGCGAAGTCGTCGACGCCCTCGAAGACGGGGGCGTGCGGCTGCTCGTAGTCGTAGTAGCCGGCGCAGGAGTAGAGGAAGCCGCACGTCATGGTGCGCGTCTCGCCCGTGCGCGGGTCCTCGATGGTCAGCGTCCAGCGGGAGGTGGTGGTGTCGAAGTCGGCACCGACGACCTTGCTGGAGTACTGGACCCGGTCGGCGATGCCGAACTCGTCCGCGGTGTCGCGGATGTACTGCAGGATCGAGGCGCCGTCGGCGAGCGACTTGCCGTCGCGCCACGGCTTGAAGGCGTAGCCGAGCGTGTACATGTCCGAGTCCGAGCGGACGCCCGGGTAGCGGAACAGGTCCCACGTGCCGCCCATCGCCTCGCGCGACTCGAGGATCGCGTAGGTGCGTCCCGGCGCCTGCGTCTGCAGGCGGTAGGCGGCGCCGACACCGGACAGGCCGGCTCCGACGATGACGACGTCGACGTGCTGCGTGCTCTCGCTCATGGGTTCCAGCATGCGTGGCTGGCGTCGGGTGGCACTTGACCCTGCGCGACAACTACTTGACCCTGGACGACATGTCGTACATCCGCTCCGCCGGCCTGCGCGGGTTCGCGCGGCTGGTCACCGAGCACGGCGGCGACCCCGAGGCGATGGCCCGCCGGGCCCGGCTCCCGCTCCAGGCCCTGCACGACGACGAGCTGCTGGTGGAGGACCTCGCGCTCGCCCGCGTGCTCGAGCTCGCCGCCGCCGAGCTCGACCTGCCCGACCTCGGCCTGCGCCTGGCCGAGCGCCAGGACCTGGCCATGCTCGGGCCGCTGGCCGTGGCGATCCAGAACTCGCCCACGCTCGGCGACGCCCTGGCCTGCAGCGCGCGCTACCTGTTCGTCCACGCCCGGGGGCTGAGCCTGGAGGCCGTGCCCGACCCGCACGGCACGCCGGGGCTCGTGGCGCTGCGCTACGGGACGCCGGCCGGCGACGTCTTCCGCCAGGGGGCCGACGTGGGGCTGGGCTTCCTGCACCGCTCGATCTGCGCCCTGCACGGCGGCGGGTACGGGCTGCGCGGCGTCGAGCTTCCGCACCGGCCGCTCGCGCCCGTCTCGCGCTACGAGGAGTGGTTCGGCGCGCCCGTGCGGGTCGGCGAGGCCCAGGCGCTGCTGCGCGTCCCGGCCAGCCTCATGACCCGGCCGCTGGACGACGCCGACGTCACGGTGCGCACCCTCGCGCTCGAGCACCTCGGCCGGTACGCGGACTCCCCCGGCTCGGACGTGACGATGCGCGTCCGCGCCGTCCTCGAGGAGTCGCTCGGCACGACGACCGTCGACGTCGCCGCGGTGGCCTCGCTGCTCGCCGTCCACCCGCGCACCCTGCAGCGACGGCTCGAGGCCGAGGGCACGACGTTTGCCCGCGTCCTCGACGGCCTGCGCCGCGAGCGGGCCCGGACCTACCTGACGACCACCGACATGCCGATGACCCAGGTGGCCGCCGCGCTCGGCCTGTCCGAGCAGTCGGCCCTCACCCGGTGCGCCCGCCGCTGGTGGGGACAGTCACCGCGGGAAGTGCGGGCTGCGAGCGCTGTTTGAGCTTGTCGAAAAGGAGCCTCAGTGCTCGGTCACCCGAGGGGCTGACGACGAAGGGGTTGGGTGCGTGCAGGGTTGGTTCGTCGGATCGCCCGACCCTCGCTCGCTGAGCTTGTCGAAGCGCCAAAAAGACTGTGATTTCAGTGGATATCGCGTTGCTCCTGCCACCTTCACGAGGTAGACTAGAACAAACGTTCGACACGGGGGGTCTCGGATGATCAGCGACCAGGTTCAGGCACTGCTGGCGGAGTCCAGCGCGCTCGAGCCGTGGACGCTGACCGACCGTGAGATCCGTGCCGAGCTGCAGGCGGCCGCTCAGGCTGCGTCCGCGCTCCAAGCGTTGACGGTGAAGCTGACGGCTGCGGCCGAGGATCGCGGCCTTCCCCGTGAGGACGGCTGCACGTCGCCGACGGTCTGGCTGGCCAGCACCACGAACGTCTCCAAGCGGGAAGCCTCCAAGCTCGTCTCACTGACTCGTCTCGATCCGACCCGGGGACGCATCACGCAGGAGCGCTGGAGCACGGGCCGACTGACGACCGAACAGGCCTCGATCATCCTGAAGTCTCTCGATGCTCTGCCGGAGTGGTTCGTGGACGAGCAGCACGACGACGCCGAGGCCACCCTCCTGGAGCACGCGTCCGAGTTCGGGGCCGACGATCTGCGCCGCCTGGCCAACCGGATCGTGGAGGTCGTCGACCCCGACTCGGCCGACGAGATCATCGGCGCGCAGCTGGAGCGCCAGGAGAAACAGGCCTGGGACGACACCCACCTGTCGATCACCCGCATGGGCAAGGGCCGCAGCAGCATCCGTGGGGTGCTGCCCGACGTGCAGGCCGACATGCTCAAGACCGTCCTCGAAGGCCTCGCCTCACCCCGACGCGACGGCGCGATCTTCCGCGACGTCGACGGCGAGCACTCCGACCAGGAGTTCGGCCGCCTCGACCACGCCCGTCGCATGGGACTCGCCCTCTGCGAGCTCGTCGAGCACCTGCCCAGTGAGTGCTTCCCTCAGGCCGGCGGAGTCGCCGCCACCGTCACGATCAACATCGACCTGGACGACCTTCGTGACCGGATCTCGCGGGCCACGCTCTCGACCGGCGCCACGATGAGCGCCAGCGAGGCCCGCCGATTCGCCTGCAGCGCCAACCTCATCCCCATGGTTCTCGACGGCGCGAGCCAGCCGCTCGACGTCGGTCAGCAGAAGCGCCTGCACGACAGGTCCCAGCGCATCGCATTGGCGAAACGGGACGGTGGCTGCTCGTGGAAGGGCTGTGACCGACCACCCGGCTGGTGCGAAGCACACCACCTCCGACCATGGAGCGAAGGCGGCGAGACGTCGATCGACAACGGGGCCCTGTTCTGCTTCTTCCACCACCACCTGCTCCACGACTCAGACTGGCAAGCCAGGTTGAGTCCGGACGGAGTCGTCGAAGTCATCCCGCCGTCACGGATCGACCCGCAACAGCGCCCACTGCGCCACGCCCGCCACGTCAAGCACCAACCACGGGCCCTCGAACCCGCCTGATTCCCGATCCCTGAGCCTGTCGAAGGGCGCTGCCTGAGCCTGTCGAAGGCTCCTTCGCCCGAGCCCCGAGGGGCGGACCGATCCCTGAGCCTTTCGGGGGCGGTGCGGGGCCGCAACCACTCACGGACCCCTCCTCGGGCCCTCTGGTCGGGATGACAGGATTTGAACCTGCGACCCTCCGCTCCCAAAGCGGATGCGCTACCAAGCTGCGCTACATCCCGGTGCCGGCCGAGCCGGCGTCTCACTCTAGAGGACCCGTCTTGCCCCCAGCACCACCACGGTACGAGGAGCTGGCGGCACCCCTGACCCTCCTCGCCGACCTGCGCGGGGCCCGCTGCGGGAGCACGACGGTCATCGCCGTCGACGGCCCGAGCGGCAGCGGCAAGACCGACGTCGTCGCCGCGCTCGCGCCGCGCCTGGACGCCCGCGTCCTGAGCATGGAGGACCTGTACCGCGGCTGGCAGGGGCTGGACGCGTCGACGCCCGTGCTGGTCGGGCAGATCCTGGGCTGCCTGGCCGAGGACCGAACCGCGACCTTCCGCCGCTGGGACTGGGAGGCGTCGGCTCCGGGCGAGCCGGTGCCGGTCGAGCCCGGCGGCGTGCTGATCCTGGACGGCGTGGGGTCCGGCGCGTCCCTGGCCCGCACCTACCTGTCCGGGCTGCTGTGGCTCGAGGCGCCCGAGGCCGTCCGCAAGCGTCGGGCGCTGCAGCGCGACGGAGCGACGTACGAGCCGTGGTGGGACGTGTGGGCGGAGCAGGAGCGCGAGCACTTCGCCCGCGAGCGCACTCGGGAGGCCGCGGACCTCGTGGTGGCGACCGCCTGACGAGCGCCCCGGGGGCCATGTGGCATCATGGTCGCGCTGCCTCGGCAGCAACGCGGACGTAGCTCAATTGGTTAGAGTCTCTGCCTTCCAAGCAGAATGTTGCGAGTTCGAGTCTCGTCGTCCGCTCCACGGAACGCCGGTCCCCCAAGGGGCCGGCGTTCGTCGTTCCCGGGGCCGCTGATTACGCCGCTCCCCATCGGGTACGTCCTGCGGAGCACAAGCCGCGCACGCGGCCCGAGGCACCGGAGGCCACCATGACGACCCACTCCCACGACGACCCCCGGCAGGACGACCGCACGACGGACGTGCCCCCGACCGAGACCACCGCCCACGACCACGGCCGGCACGGTGCCCACGAGGCACCGGCGCACCGCGACCCCGCCGTCGACGCACGCCGCGTCGAGGCGGACGTCCACGAACGACGCCGCGAGCGCTTCGGCGGCATGCACCTCGTGGTCGCCTTCTTCGGCTGGCTGGTCGCCGTGGGCCTGGCGATCATCCTGTCCGGCATCGTCGGCGCCATCGCCACGGGCGTCGGGAACGCCAACGACGTGACGCAGTCCGACCTGGAGCGCCAGAGCGGCACCATCGGCATCGGGGCGGCCGTCGTGCTGCTCGTGGTGCTGGCGATCAGCTACTTCGCCGGCGGCTACGTGGCCGGGCGCATGGCCCGCTTCGACGGCGGCAAGCAGGGCGTCGGCGTCTTCCTCGTCGGCCTGCTCGTCGTGATCGTGGCCGCCATCGTCGGTGCGATCTTCGGGGCGCAGTACAACGTCCTGGACCGCATCGACGTGCCGGACGTCCCGATCCCGACGGACGACCTGAGCATCGGCGGCGCGATCACGATCGTCGCCGCGCTCGCGGTGATGCTGGTGTTCGCCGTCCTGGGCGGCAAGGCCGGCCAGCGGTTCCACCGCAAGGTCGACCGCACCTGGTGACCGTCAGGCCGGGTCGCGCCACAGGACGAGCACGGCCCGGTCGTCGTCGCCGCTCGGCACGCGCTTCATGAGTCGGGCGGCGGCGCCCTCGAACCCCGGCTCGACGGCGCGAGCCGCGGCGTCCTGGAGCCAGGCGATGCCGTCGGTCAACGAGCGGTCGCGCGTCTCGACGACGCCGTCGGTGTAGAACGCCAGCGCCTCGCCCGGCGCGAGCTCCCCCGTGCTGCGGTGGAACTCCGGCCGACGGGCCACCCCGAGCGCGAGCCCGCGCGCGGGGTCGACCTCCCAGCGGCTCTCCTTCGAGCACCAGCGCAGGGCGGGCGGGTGACCGGCGCTCGTCACCTCGTAGGCACCGGTCTCGAGGTTCACCAGCACGTGCACCGCGGTGGCGAGCGCGTCCTCGGCGTCCTGGCGCAGCAGGAAGTCGTTGGCCGAGGCCATCAGCGCCTGGGGCGGCAGCGCCCCGATGAGACCGCCGAGCGCACCGGCGAACTGCAACGACTGCGTCGCGGCCGAGACGCCCTTGCCGCACACGTCCACGAGCACCATCTCCAGGTGCCGGCGGTCCTCGCTCAGCTCGGCGACCAGGAAGTCCCCCGCGTAGCCGGACCCGCCCGCGCTGAGCATGGACGTCTCGCAGTGCCACGCCGCGGGCAGCACCGGCACGCGGCTCTGGCGCTGCAGCCGGTCGCGCAGGTCGGCGAGCATCGCCTGGCCCAGCACGCTCGGCAGGCCGGTGCGCTGCAGGCTGGCCTGGAAGACGACGAGCAGCGCCGAGGCGACGAGGATGCACGCCGCCATCGTCCGGGCCAGCGTCGGCGAGGCGCCGAGCTCGACGCTCAGGAACCCGGCCAGGGTGGCGGCGACGCTGACGACCACGAGCGGCCAGAACCGCAGGACGATCATCGCCACGAACAGGTAGAAGAAGTAGGCCGCGATCGGCATCAGCGCGTAGTCGTGGATGGACAGCGCCAGCGACAGCGCGACGACGGCGAGCAGGACGACGGTCGCCGTCACCTGGCTCGCGCGCGTGCCGGAACGCCACTCGAGCACCTGGCGGTGCAACCAGGAGCCCACGGCTCCCGGGCGGCGCGCGACGACGTTCACGGGCCGCACTCTAGTGGGAGTTTTGGCACCTCGGGCACCAGAACAGGTTCCGGTTCGCCAAATCTTTTCGCAGCACCGGCGTCCCGCAGACCAGGCACGGCTGCCCCTCGCGACGGTAGACGTACACCTCTCCCCCGTGGTCGTCCTGCCGCGGCTCGCGGCCCATCGCCTCGGGCTCGTGCTCGGGGCGCACCGTGTCGATACGGCCGAGACGCACGCCCTCGCGCATGAGACCGGCGAGGTCGGACCAGATCGCGTCCCACGTGGCGCGGTCGAGCTCGCGGCCCGGCGTCATCGGGTCGAGCCCGAGCCGGAACAGCACCTCGGCGCGGTAGACGTTGCCGACGCCGCCGAGGACGGCCTGGTCCATCAGCAGCGCGGCGACGGGCGTCCGGCTGCGCGAGATGCGAGTCCAGGCCCGGTCGGGATCGGCGTCGTCGCGCAGCGGGTCCGGCCCGATGCGCGACGTCAGCGCGTCCACCTGCGCCGGGTCCAGCAGCTCGCAGGCCGTGGGACCACGGAGGTCGGCAGTGACGTCGGACGTCCCCAGGCGCCAACGCACCTGCCCGACCACGGGCAGGTCGGTGCCGTCGAGGAACGTGAACGTGCCGTAGAGCCCGAGGTGGACGTGCACCTGCTCCGCGACGTCGGCGAACGCCACGAGCAGGTGCTTGCCGTGCGCCTCGGCGCCGGTCAGCTCGCGGCCGTCGAGCAGATCTGCGGCGAACCGGCCCTGCGGGCTGGACGAGCGGACGGCGTGTCCGCCGAGCCGCTCGAGCAGGTCACCGGCGAGCCGGTGGAGGGTGTGCCCCTCAGGCAATCTCGCCGGTCTCCTCGTAGGACAGCAGCATGTCGATGCGGCGCTGGTGACGCGCCTCGTCGCTCCACTCGGCGGTCAGGAACGCCTCGACGATCGCCGTGGCCTCCTCCAGCGAGTGCATGCGCGCGCCGATCGAGACGACCTGCGCGTTGTTGTGCTGGCGGGCCAGCTGCGCGGTCTCGACGCTCCAGGCCAGCGCCGCGCGGGCGCCCTTGACCTTGTTGGCGGCGATCTGCTCGCCGTTGCCCGAGCCACCGACGACGATGGCCAGGCTGCCCGGCTCGGCGACGACGGCCTCGGCCGCGGCGATGCAGAACGGCGGGTAGTCGTCGGCCGGGTCGTTCTCGTGGGCTCCGTGGTCGACCGGCTCGTGGCCGTTCGCGGTCAGCCACTCGACGAGGTGGGTCTTCAGGTCGTAGCCGGCGTGGTCGGCACCGATGTGGACGCGCATGGCGTCAGTCTCCCAGGTCGGGGGCGCGGCGACGACCCGCCCTACAGGTGCGCGGTGCGGCGGGCGTCCATGAGCGCGCCGACCGCGAGCACCGTCGCGCGCGACAGGTCGAAGCGGTCGGGCATGCGCCAGAACGAGTGCGGGACGCCCAGTGCGCGCCAGGCGCTGACCGGCACGCCGGCCTGCGACAGCGCCGACGCGTACGCCTCGCCCTGGTCGCGCAGGACGTCGTGCTCGGCGGTCACCACGACGGTGGGCGGCGTGCTCGCCAGGTCGGCGTGGCGCAGCGGCGAGACCTCGGGCGAGGCGGAGCCGTCGGCGTACTGGCGCCAGAACCAGGCCATCTGCTCGGCGGTCAGCGCGTTCGTGTCCAGGGCCGGGTCGAGGACGCCCTCGCGGTCGGTCGCCGGGTACAGCAGCACCTGCATGTCGAGCAGCGAGGCGTCGCGCACGGTCAGCCCGGCGACGAGGTTCGCGCCGGACGAGTCGCCGATGCCCGGCACGAACGACGCGTCCACGCGGTGCGTGCGGGCGTGCTCGCGCAACCACCGGGCGGCCGTCTCGACGTCGTCCAGCGGCGCGGGGTACGGGTGCTCGGGCGCCCGGCGGTAGTCGACCGCCAGCAGCGCCCAGCCCGTGCGGTGGGCCAGGTGGCGGCAGAAGGCGTCGTGCGTCTCCAGGTCGTGCAGCACCCAGCCGCCGCCGTGGACGTACAGCGCCGCGGGTGCGCCGAGCGCCGGACGGTACAGCCGCACCGGCACGCCGTCGGCGTCCAGGTCGAGCACGGCGTCGAGACCGATCCGGTCGCTCTGCGCCAGGGCGGCGGCGCGGGCCTGGGCCCGCACCGCCGGCACCTGGTCGGCGTCCGGCACCGTCGGCTCGCCGAGGTCGGTCAGGAACGCGACGGACTGGGGGTGCAGCGTCATGGCGCTCAGCGTAGTGAGCGCCGGCCGCGATCAGTCGAAGATCGGGTCGCGGTCGCGCGTCCGCTTGAGCTCGTAAAAGCCGTCGTAGCCGGCGAGCAGACGCGCGCCGTCGAACACCTTGCCGGCGTCCTCGCCCTTAGGGGCCGGGCTCAGCACGGGGCCGAAGAAGGCGGTGCCGCCGATCGAGATGACCGGGGTGCCGACCTCCTGGCCGACGCGCTCGATGCCGTCCTGGTGGGACGCGCGCACCGCGTCGTCCAGCGACGCGTCGTCGGCGGCGTCGGCGAGCTCGGCGGGCAGGCCGGCCTCCTCGAGCGCCTCGACGTAGAGCTCGCGGTCGTACTCGCGGCCCTGGTTGTGCTTGCGGGTGCCGAGCGCGGTGTAGAGCTCGCGCACCTTGTCGCTGCCGTGCTGCTGCTCGACGGCGATGGCCAGGCGCACGGGGCCCCAGCCGCGCTGGATCATCTCGCGGTACTCCTCGGGGACGTCCTTGTCCTCGTTGAGCACGGACAGGCTCATGACGTGGAAGACGGTCTCGACGTCGCGGACCTTCTCGACCTCGAGCATCCAGCGGGACGTCATCCAGGCCCAGGGGCACAGCGGGTCGAACCAGAAGTCGACCTTCTCGGTGGCAGTCATGACTGGGGCAACACCGGACGGCCCGCGCGCATTTCCTCGACCAGCGCGCCGACCACCGGACCGAGGTCGCCCTGGTGCCGCGCGGCGACCGCGCGCTGGCGCTCGTAGGACGCTCCGTCGGTCACCATCCTCGCGATGCCCGCGAGCTCCCCGCTGCAGCCGAGGTCGGCGGCGACCGGCTCGAGCATCGGCAGGACGCGCTCCAGGTGGGTCGTGACCAGCTCCTCCTCGGCGGTGTGGTCGAGGATGAGGATGGCCTCCATGCCGTAGCGGGCGGCGCGCCACTTGTTCTCCTGCGCGAACCACGGCGGCAGGTGGGGCAGCTCGCGGCCGGCGTCCAGCTCGCGCGAGAAGTGCTCGACCAGGCAGTGGATGAGCGCCGAGACGCTCAGCAGCTCCTGCAGGCTCGGGATGCCGTCGCACACGCGCACCTCGAGCGTCCCGAACTTCGGCGACGGCCGGATGTCCCAGCGGATCTCGTCGAAGACGTCGATGACACCGGTCTTGAGCATGTCGTCGACGTAGCCCTCGAGCTGCGACCACTGCTCGAACTGGAACGGCAGGCCGGCGGTGGGCAGCTGCTGGAACATGAGCGCGCGGTTCGAGGCGTAGCCGGTGTCCTTGCCGCCCCAGAACGGGGACGACGCGCTGAGCGCCTGCAGGTGGCCGAAGAACGTCAGCAGCGCGCGGCTGATCGGCAGCACCTTGTCGCGGTCCTCGATGCCGACGTGGACGTGGACGCCGTAGATGAGCATCTGGCGGCCCCACCACTGCGTGCGGTCGATGAGCGTGGCGTACCGCTCCTTGTCGGTGACCTTCTGGTGGCCCCAGTGCGCGAACGGGTGCGTGCCCGCGCACATGAGCTCGACGCGCAGCGGGTCGGTGACCTCGCGGATGCGCTCGATGCTGCGCTGCAGGTCCTCGCCCGCCTCCTTGACGGTGCGGCACACGCCGGTGACGACCTCGACGGTGTTGAGCAGCAGCTCCTGACGGATCGTGGGGTGCTCTCCCCCGCCCGGCGGCTCGACGGCGTCCAGGACGGTCTGCGCCACCTGGCGCAGGTCGCCGCTGTCCGCGTCGACCAGGGCGAGCTCCCACTCGATGCCCAGGGTCGACCGCTCGGAGGCGGCGAAGGGGATCTCCATGGCGACCATCCTGCCCGAATCCCCTGACGTCGCACGGTCCGCTCTCGTGACGTGCCACACCCCGTGACAGCATGGACCGCATGCCAGGCACCAACCTCACGCGCGCCGAAGCCGTCGAGCGCGCCACCGTCGTCACGCCCTCCACCTACGAGGTGTGGCTGGACCTCTCCGTCGACTCCACCGAGCGCTTCGGGTCCACGACCGTCATCCGCTTCCAGGCGACCCCCGGGGCGTCCACCTTCGTCGACCTCGTCGACGGCGAGATCAGCTCGGCGACGCTCAACGGTGAGCCCGTCGACGTCTCCGCCTACGCCGACAGCCGGCTCCCGATCAGCGGCCTGCGCGAGCAGAACGAGCTGCGCATCGAGGGCACCTGCGCCTACTCGCGCTCCGGCGAGGGCCTGCACCGCTTCGTGGACCCGGTCGACGAGCGCGTGTACCTCTACACGCAGTTCGAGGTGCCGGACGCGCGTCGCGTCTTCGCCACCTTCGAGCAGCCCGACCTCAAGGCCGAGTTCACCTTCCACGTCACCGCGCCGGCGCACTGGGCGGTCGTGTCGAACTCCCCCACGCCCGCGCCGGAGGACACCGCGCCCGGCGTCGCCACGTGGCACTTCGCCCCGACCAAGCGCATGTCGACCTACATCACCGCGCTCGTCGCGGGCGAGTACGTCGAGGTCCGCGACGTCTACGCCGGTGAGTACGGCGAGATCCCGCTGGGCGTCTTCTGCCGCCAGTCGCTGCGCGAGCACCTCGACGCCGACGACATCTTCGAGATCACCAAGCAGGGCTTCGCGTTCTTCGAGGGCAAGTTCCAGATGGGCTACCCGTTCGGCAAGTACGACCAGCTCTTCGTGCCCGAGTACAACATGGGCGCGATGGAGAACGCGGGCTGCGTGACCTTCCGCGACGAGATGATCTTCCGCAGCCGCCAGACCGTCTCGGCCTACGAGTCGCGGGCGAACACGATCCTGCACGAGATGGCCCACATGTGGTTCGGCGACCTCGTGACCATGAAGTGGTGGGACGACCTCTGGCTGAACGAGTCGTTCGCCGAGTTCGCGGCCACGTACGCCCTGGTCAACGGCGACACCCGCTTCCCCGACGCGTGGACGACCTTCACCGCGGCGCGCAAGAACTGGGCCTACCGCCAGGACCAGCTGCCCTCGACCCACCCGATCGCGGCCGACAACTACGACCTGCACGCGGTCGAGGCCAACTTCGACGGCATCACGTACGCCAAGGGCGCGTCGTCGCTCAAGCAGCTCGTGGCCTGGGTCGGCGAGGACGACTTCTTCACCGGCCTGCGTGCGTACTTCGCCAAGCACGCCTACGGCAACACCACCCTCGAGGACCTGCTCGTCGAGCTCGAGGCCGCGTCCGGCCGCGAGCTGGGCTCCTGGGCCAAGGAGTGGCTGCAGACGTCCGGCGTCAACACGCTGCGTCCGTCGTTCGAGCTGGACGCCGACGGCGCCTACTCCTCGTTCGCGATCGAGCAGTCCGCCATCGAGGCGTTCCCGACCATCCGCCGCCACCGCATCGCCGTGGGCCTGTACGACGAGGTCGACGGCCGCCTGCAGCGCACCGACCGCCTGGAGCTGGACGTCGAGGGCGAGCGCACCGAGGTGCCGCAGCTCGTCGGACGTCCGCAGCCGGCCCTCCTGCTGCTCAACGACGACGACCTCACCTACGCCAAGATCCGCCTGGACGAGCGTTCCTCGGCCACGCTGATCGAGTCGATCGCCACGATCGCCGACCCGCTGGCCCGCGCGCTGTGCTGGGGCTCGGCGTGGGACATGACCCGCGACGGCGAGCTGTCGGCCGACGCGTTCGTCTCGCTCGTCCTGTCCGGCGTGGGCTCGGAGTCCGACCTCACCGCGGTCGGGTCGCTGCTGCGCCAGGCCGGCACGGCCGTGCACCTGTACGCCCACCCGGACGCGCGGCCCGAGCTGGCCGCCCGCTGGGAGGCCGGCGTGCTGGCGCTGCTGCAGGCCGCGGAGCCGGGTGGCGACCACCAGCTGGCGCTGGCCCGCGCGTACGCCTCGGCGTCCAGCGACCCCCAGCAGGTGCGCTCGCTGCTGGACGGCGCGCTGCCCGGCCTGGCCGTCGACGCCGACCTGCGCTGGACGCTGACCATCGCGCTGGCCCGCCTCGGCGCCGCCGACGAGGCCGCGATCGCGTCCGAGCTCGAGGCCGACCCGACCATCTCGGGCCAGGAGCACGCCGCCGCGGCGCGCACCATCCGTCCGGACGCCGCGGCCAAGGCCGAGGCATGGCGCCAGGTCACGCAGGACCCGTCGGTGCCGAACGAGACCCGGCGCTCCATCGCGGGCGCCTTCCAGGTGCCGGGCCAGGCGGACGTGCTCGACCCGTTCGTCGACCAGTACCTGCAGATGGCCGAGACGATCATCGAGGAGCAGGGCGTCTGGATCGGGCAGGTGGCGCTGATCCACCTGTTCCCGCTGGCGAACCCGTCGGTCGAGACGCTCGCCAAGGTCGACGAGTGGCTCGCGGGCACCCAGGCCGGCGCCGCCTCGCGCCGCTACGTCCTGGAGGGTCGCGACGACCTGGCCCGGGCGCTGCACGCCCAGGGCGTCCTCGACCGCTGAGAGTCCGCCGTCGCGTCACCTCCTCGCTGAGCGTGACGTTGTGTACGCCTCTCCCGGCGTGTCGCGTGCACAACGTCGCGCTCAGCGCGTTGGGGGTCAGTCCCAGCGGCGGCCGGGTGCCCAGGTCCACCACCACGGCGGACGCTCGAGGGTCCAGCCAGGCGTCCCCTTCGGGACCGCCTCACGCCGGATCCGCGCCAGACGAGCGGCCAGTCGACGCCGCTCGCGATGGTCGTCCGCGGTCACCCGTACGGTCACCAGGCCGGCCCGTGTCATGTCTTCCTGACGGCGGTTGTCGCGGGTCCGCCGCGAACGAGACGCATGGTCGTCACCGTCGGTCTCGACCACGATGCCGCGCTCGGCGTCCAGCAGGTCCGCGATCCCGAGCAGTCGCCCGTCCAGGTCGAAGACCGCTTCGTTGACCCGGACGTCCTGATATCCCGCGTCCTGCACGGCGACCAGCCGCGTGCTCGACTCGAGCGGACTCGCCGATCGCGTGCTCACCAGCGGCAGGGCGCGCCGGATGGTCGCGATGCCGCGTGTCTTGGCATGGCTCTCGAGCACGGATCGGATGCGGGACGGTGTGGTGCGCGAGCCTGCCGTGACGGTCGAGCAGCACGCGTCGAGGACCTCGACCGCCTCGCCGAGCGACCGCGCCTCCAGCGCCATGTCGTAGGCGCAACGAGCGAGCGAGGCCACTCGGGCGCCCTCGACCTCCTCCACCTCGTGGTCGTGGAGGACACGTCGCGACACCTGGAGACCCGGTCGGCTGCGCTGCTGGCCCGCTCGACTCACGACGGTGACGGCCTGCATCGCGTCTCGATGCCTTCCCTCGAACGCCAGGACGCCGTGGAGCCGGGCGCCCGCCCAACCGGTCAGGACGGCCCCGGGCTCCATCGCGCCGAGGGCGTCGGCGATGCGGACGTCCGGGTCAGCGGGGTCGAGCGACGCGGGGCGTCTGATACCGCGGTACGGGCGCTCCCAGACGTCGGCATCGCGCTGACGTCGGGTGAGGCCGAGAGCCTCGAGCCGGGTGACGCGTCGTGACCGGTCCATCGTCTGATCGTGTCCGCGTCCGGTCCCCCACGACGGACCACGTCCACAACGCACTGAGCGTGACGTTGTGCACGCGACACGCCGGTCGATACGTACACAACGTCACGCTCAGCGAGGAGGTGACGCCTGACTGCTCAGTGGTGCTGGACGGGGGCCTTGTCGCCCGCGGGGACGAGGGCGGTCTCCGGCGCCGGCGGCACGTAGTTCTTGCGCGACATGAGGGCGGCCAGCAGACCGATGACGACGAACAGAGCGATCGGGATGCCGAACAGCAGGATGAGCATGTCGAGCAGCGACTGCTCCGGCGCGTCCTCCCACGTGGAGGGGGCGTCGGCCGCGGCGGGGCCGGCGGTGGCGACGAGCGAGACGACGACGGTGGCCAGGACGGCAGCGAGGCGCTTGGTGCTCATGGGCCTCATCGTAGCCGCCCGTAGAGTGGAGCCATGCCGTACCTCGACTTCGACCTGTCCCGGAAGGTGACCCTCGAGGACGTCGCCGCCGGGGCCCTGGGCGTGCTGCTCATCGTGGTCCTGGCCGTCGTGGCGCGCTGGCTGCTGAACCGCGCGATCGACCGCGTCGTCCGGCGCGCGTCCAAGGGCGCGGTGCCCGGCGTCCTGCGCCACGGCAAGGCCGGCGGCTTCCTCAACGAGCTGCGCCCGGGGGCGAACGCCCGTCGGGCGCAGCGCGCGGAGGCGATGGGGTCGCTGCTCAAGAGCATCGTCACCGGGGTCATCGGCGCCATCGCGGTGCTGACGGTCCTGCCCCGGCTCGGCGTGAACATCGCGCCGCTCCTCGCCAGCGCGGGCATCGTCGGCGTGGCCGTCGGCTTCGGCGCCCAGACGCTGGTCAAGGACTTCCTCTCCGGCGTCTTCATGATCATGGAGGACCAGTACGGCGTCGGCGACGTCATCGACCTGGGCGAGGCCAGCGGCACCGTGGAGGCGGTCGGCCTGCGCGTCACCCGCCTGCGCGACGTCAGCGGCACCGTCTGGTACGTCCGCAACGGCGAGGTGCTGCGCGTGGGCAACCTGAGCCAGAACTGGGCGCGGTCGGTCCTGGACATCACCGTCGGCTACGAGTCCGACCTCGACCACGTGCAGGCGATCCTCAAGCAGGTCGCCCACGAGGTGTACGAGGACCCCGCCTTCGCCGGCGACATCCTGGAGGAGCCCGAGGTGCCCGGCATCGAGCGCTTCGACAAGGACGGCCCGGTGCTGCGCGTGCTCGTGAAGACCGCCCCGCTGAAGCAGTGGGACGTCTCACGGGCGCTGCGCGAGCGGGTCAAGATCCGGTTCGACGCCGCCGGCATCCGCATCCCGGCGACCATCACGGCCCCCATGGCCACGGAGGGACAGCAGTGACCACCCCCAACGACGAGGTCAGCTTCTACGAGGCGATCGGCGGGCACGACACGATCAAGCAGATCGTGACGACGTTCTACGAGGGCGTCGCGGCCGACCCGCTGCTCAAGCCGATGTACCCCGAGGAGGACCTCGGGCCGGCGGCGGAGCGCTTCACGCTGTTCCTCACCCAGTACTGGGGCGGCCCGGGCACCTACTCCGAGACGCGCGGCCACCCGCGGCTGCGGATGCGGCACGCGCCCTACGCCGTCACGCCCGCGGCCCGCGACGCGTGGCTCAAGCACTTCCGCGCCGGGCTGGACGAGGCGAACCTCTCCCCCGAACTGGACGCGCAGTTCTGGGCGTACGTGCAGCACGCGGCGACCTTCATGGTCAACACGCACGAGTGAGCTAGCCGGCGATCAGCGCCAGCAGGCGGGCCCGCGTCCCGTCGTCGAGCGGCCGTGAGCGCTCGGCCTCCAGGTCGAACCCGACGAGCACGGCCCGGCAGCGCAGCACCACACGTCCGTCGTGGACCAGCTCGGACGCCACCGTGTAGGACGACGTGCCGACGTGCCCGATCCAGGTGGCGGTGGTGACCTCGCCGGCGGCCGCCGGCAGGTCGTCGTGCAGCTGCAGGGCCGTCGAGACGACCACGACCGAGCCGACCGTGTCGATGCCCGAGCGGTGGATGAACGCGATGCGGTTCTCCTGCGCGAGCTCGAGCAGCCCCGCGACGCCCAGCACCCCGTCGGGGCCGCCGTCGACCTCGCGCAGCCGGTAGGACGTCCGCAGCGCCACGTCGGGGGCGGACGGCTCGACGTCCTCACGGACGCCGAAGCGGGTCTCGACCCGGGCGTGCTCGTGCCGCACGCCGTCGGCGTCGTCCATCGCCAGGTCCTGCACGAGGACGTCGCCGTCCAGGGTGCTGGTGACGACGACCGGACGCGTCGACAGGTGCATCGGCGCCCGGTACGTCACCTCGGCCGACGTCACGGTGCGCGCGGCGGGCAGCAGCCCCTCGGCGACGAGGCGCGACTGCACCTCCTCGGCGATCACCGCGTACTTGACGTTGTTGACGTGGCGCAGGGAGTCGAGGTCCGACCAGCGCAGCGGGACGAGGTGCTCGGTCACCCGGGCATCCTGCCGCAGCCCGTCACGCGTCGGTGGAGGACCCCTCGATGACGACCACGACGTCGCCCTCCTGCACGATCTGGCCCTCGGCCACCGGCACCTCGCCGACGACACCGGTGACCGGCGCGTGCACGGGGATCTCCATCTTCATCGACTCGAGCACGGCGAGCGTGTCGCCGGCCGAGACGGCGTCGCCCTGGGCGACGAGCAGCTTCCAGACGTTGCCGACGATCTCGGCGCGCACCTCAGCCACGGTGGCCCGCCTCGTGGGTCAGCATGCGCAGGGTCTCGACCATGGTGGAGCGGGTCTCCTCGGGAAGGATGACGTCGTCGACGATGCCGGCCTCGGCGGCCAGGTACGGACGGGCGACGTTCTCGCGGTACTCGGCGGCCAGGCGGTCGCGGAGCTCGGCCGGGTCCTCGGCGGCCTGCAGCGCGCGGCGGTGCAGCAGCGCCACGGCGCCACCGGGGCCCATGACGGCGATCTCGGAGCTGGCCCAGGCCCAGGACGCGTCCGCGCCCAGCGAGCTGGCGCCCATGGCGATGTAAGCGCCACCGTAGGCCTTGCGGACCACGACGGTCAGCACGGGCGAGGTGGCCTCGGCGTACGCCTTGAGCATCTTGGCGCCGTGCGTGATGACGCCGCGACGCTCCTCGACGGTGCCGGGCAGGAAGCCGGGGACGTCGACGAACGTGACGACGGGCAGGCCGAAGCGCGAGCAGAACTCGACGAAGCGGGCGGCCTTGACCGCGCTGATGGCGTCGAGGATGCCGCCGCGGGCGGCGGGCTGGTTGGCGACGACGCCGACCGGACGGCCGTCGAGCCGGCCCAGGACGGTGAGCATGCTGCGGCCGTGGTCGGGCATCAGCTCGAGCCGGTCGCCGGCGTCGAGCACGCCGTCGAGCAGCTTGTGCATGTCGAAGACGATGCTGGACTTCTCGGGCACCAGGTGCGGCAGCGCCTGCGCGGCGACCTCGTCGGTCGGGCGCGCCTCCTGGACGTTCTGGGCACCGCCCTTGTGGCTGGGCAGGAAGGAGAGCAGGCGGCGCGCGGCGTCCAGCGCCTCGGCCTCGGAGTCGACGGCCAGGTGGGCCACGCCGCTCTCGATCGCGTGCATGTCGGCGCCGCCGATGGCCTCGGCGGTGGCGTCCTCACCGGTCGCGGCGCGGACGATCTCCGGGCCGGTCAGGAACATGTGTCCCTGCTCGCGGACCATGATCGTCCAGTCCGTGAGGGCCGGCGAGTAGGCCGCGGCACCGGCGCAGGGGCCGACGATGACCGAGATCTGCGGGACGACCTGCTGGGCCTCGACGTTGAGCTTGAAGATCCCGCCGCAGCCGTGCAGGGCGAAGATGCCGTCGTGGATGCGCGCTCCGCCGGAGTCGTTGACGTAGACGATCGGGTAGCCGCGCTCGATGGCCAGGCGCTGCGCCTTCATGACGCCCTCGGCCAGCACCGGGCCGATGGCCCCGGACGCGACCGCGGCGTCGTGGCTGGCCACGACGACCGGGCGTCCCTCGACCAGGCCCCAGCCGGCGACGACGCCCGAGCCGGCGCCGCCGGACGACCGCATGGGGGTCATCTCGACGAACGTGCCGGCGTCGAGCAGCATCTCGGCGCGCTCGCGGGCGGTGTGCTCGCGTCGGCCGCGCGGCTCGACGCGCACCGCACGCTCGGCGCGGCGCTGCAGGAGGACGTCACGGGGCCCCGCGGGGGCGGTGTCCTGGACGGTGGTCACGGCGGGCTGCGTCAAGAGAGTCTCCAAAACATGAGGGTTCCCTCAACATAGCACGAACATGAGGAACCCCTCGGGTTTGGCCGCCGTGTCCTGCACCTCGTCGTGCGCTACCGTGACCTAAGCAAGCGCTTAGCGCGCCGTGAGGCCCCGCACCGACCGCCGTCAGGCTCAGCACCACAGGAGAGACATGACCGAGTCCCGTACCGCCATCGTCACCGGAGCCGCCCGCGGCATCGGCGCCGCCACCGCCCAGCGCCTGGCCGCCGACGGTCACGCCGTCGCCGTGCTCGACCTCGACGCCGAGGCCTGCGCGGGCACGGTCGAGGCCATCACGGCCGCGGGCGGACGCGCGATCGCCGTCGGCGCCGACGTGAGCGACGAGGCCTCCGTCGCCGCGGCGTTCGAGACCGTCGTCGCCGAGCTCGGCGCCCCGACCATCCTGGTCAACAACGCCGGCATCATCCGCGACAACCTGCTGTTCAAGATGAGCACCGCCGACTGGGACGCCGTCATGGGCGTCCACCTGCGCGGCGCGTTCCTCATGACCAAGGCCGCGCAGAAGCACATGACCGAGGCCGGGTTCGGCCGCATCGTCAACCTGTCCAGCACCAGCGCGCTGGGCAACCGCGGCCAGGCCAACTACTCGGCGGCCAAGGCCGGCATCCAGGGCTTCACCAAGACGCTCGCGATCGAGCTCGGCCGCTTCGGCATCACCGCCAACGCGATCGCCCCCGGCTTCATCCAGACCGACATGACGGCGGCCACCGCCGAGCGCGTCGGCGTCCCGTTCGACGACTTCATCGCGTTCTCGGCCAAGGAGATCCCGGTGCAGCGCGTCGGCCAGCCCGAGGACATCGCCCACACGGTGTCGTTCCTGGCCAGCGAGGGTGCCGGCTTCGTCTCGGGCCAGGTCATCTACGTCGCCGGCGGCCCGAAGGACTGACGTGACCGACTCCCCCCAGGGCCTCGACCTCGACGCGCTCGCCGGCTGGCTCGACCGCTCCGTCCCCGGCCTGGTCGACGGACCGCTCGAGGCGCGGCTGATCACCGGCGGCAAGTCGAACCTGACGTACGCCGTGCGCGGCGGCTCGGCCGACCTCGTCGTCCGGCGTCCCCCGCTCGGCCACGTGCTGGCCACGGCGCACGACATGGCCCGCGAGCACCGCGTCATGGCCGCGCTCGCGCCGACCGAGGTCCCCGTGCCGCGCACGTACGGCCTGTGCCAGGACGTCGACGTCATCGGCGCGCCGTTCTACGTCATGCAGCGCGTCGAGGGCACCCCCTACGCCCGCGCGTCCGACCTGGAGGCCCTGGGGGCCGAGCGCACCCGCGCGATCGCCGACCGGATGGTCGACACCCTGGCCACGCTGCACGCGGTCGACCCGGCCTCGGTCGGGCTGCAGGACTTCGGCCGGCCCGAGGGCTACCTCGAGCGCCAGGTGCGGCGCTGGACCAAGCAGCTGGACGCCTCGCGCAGCCGCGAGGTCGCGGGCATCGACGAGCTCGCCTCGCGCCTGGCCGCGTCCGTCCCGGCCGACCGGCCCGGCACGATCGTGCACGGCGACTACCGCCTGGACAACCTGCTCGTCGACGACTCCGACACCGTCACGGCGGTGCTCGACTGGGAGATGAGCACGCTCGGCGACCCGCTCACCGACCTGGCCGTCCTGCTGGCCTACCAGGAGCTCGCGTCCGCGGGCGGTGGCGCCGGAGCGGCCATGGTCACCGACGCGGCGCGCGCCCCGGGCTTCCCGAGCAGCGAGGACGTCGTGCAGCGGTACGCCACGGCGTCCGGGCGCGACGTGGGCACGCTCGACTTCCACCTCGGCCTGGCCTACTTCAAGCTCGCCGTGATCCTGGAGGGCATCCACTTCCGGCACAGCCACGGCCAGACGCTGGGCAGCGGCTTCGACGGGATCGGCGACCTGATCGAGCCCCTCGTCGCGTACGGACTGGCGTCCCTGGGGCGTCCCGCCTAGTACGGTGGCGGCCATGACGGCCGAGATCCTCGAACCGCGGCGCCGCCCCACGCAGGAGCGCAGCCGGGTCAAGTTCGAGCAGCTGCTGCAGGTCTCCCGCCAGCTGCTCCTCGAGGTGGGCTTCGAGTCGTTCACCTGCGAGGAGGTCGCCAGCCGCGCCGGCCTGCCGATCGGCACGCTGTACCAGTTCTTCGCCAACAAGTACGTCATCGTGTGCGAGCTGGACCGCCAGGACGCCGTGCCGGTCAAGGAGGCGCTGGAGGAGTTCGCCGCCGAGATCCCGTCGCTGGACTGGCTGAAGTTCCTCAACCGGCTGCTCGACCACGTCGCCCAGCTGTGGGTCACCGACCCGTCGCGGCGGGCGGTCTGGCACGCCGTGCAGTCGACGCCGGCGACGCGCGCCACCGCCGCGCTGACCGAGCGCGAGCTGGCCGCCGAGGCGGCCCGCATCCTGGCTCCGCTCACCCCGCGCACGCCGCGCGCCCGGCGCAAGATCATGGCCGAGGTCATCATCCACGTCGCCTACTCGATGCTGAACTTCTCCATCCGCGACGGCCAGGAGCACACCGAGGCGGTCATCGAGCTCAAGCGGCTGCTGGCCGCCTACCTGCTCAGCGCCGAGCAGGTCGATGCCTAGCGTCAGCCGCGGCCGAGCATCTTCCGCACCCCGGCCGGCAGGTCGTCCGGCTCGACGCCCGGGGCCAGGAACAGCTCGTCGGTGACGCCGTCGCGCGCGATCACCTCGGCGGGGTCGCCGCCCTTCACGGACACGAGGTCGACCGGGTCGTCCTCGGCCTTCCCCGCGCCGTCCTCGCACGCGACGATGACGCCCTCCCCCAGCGGCTCGCCGGCGACGACGTCCTCGGCGTTGTAGCCCTCGTACCGGACGCCGTCGAGCTCGATCTCCACCGCGCACCCGCTCCGCGAGGCGCTCGAGCAGCCGCCCAGCAGCAGGGCGGCGAGGATCGCGGTCACCAGCGTCGTTCGTCCCATGCTCCGAGTCTGCCGGACGCACGCAGGCGTTTTCGTCGCGGGGCGTCCGGCACGGTAGACAACTCCCGTGAGCACCCTGCTGCTGACGCTGGACCTGGCCGGCGTCTTCGCCTTCGCCCTCAACGGCGCCCTGACCGCCCTGCGCGTGACCCGCCTGGACGTCGTCGGCGTCGTCACGCTGGGGATGCTGACCGCGCTCGGCGGCGGGATCCTGCGCGACGTGCTGATCGGGGCGCTGCCACCGCTGACGTTCGACGACTGGCGCTACCTCGCCGTCGCCGCGGCGGGCAGCCTGGTCGCGTTCGCGTGGGGCACGTCGCTGGACCGGCTCAAGCGCTCGATCGAGGTGCTGGACGCGGCCGGGCTGAGCCTGTTCGCCGTGACCGGCGCGCTCCGCGCCCTCGAGCTCGGCATGGGACCGGGCCAGGCGGTGCTGCTCGGCGCGCTCACCGCGGTCGGCGGCGGCACCCTGCGCGACGTCATGATCGGCCGCGTGCCGGTGGTCATGCGCAGCGAGCTCTACGCCATCCCGGCGCTGCTCGCCTCGCTCGTCGTGGTGGTCTGCGACCGGGCCGGGCTGCACGGGGCGGCCCCGGCCGTGGGCGCGGCGCTGCTGTGCCTGGGCATCCGGCTGGCCGGCGTGCACTGGAACCTGCACGCGCCCAAGCCGCGCCGGCCCCAGGCATAGCGCGTCCCTTCGACAGGCTCAGGGAGCGGGAGGCGGCTTAGTAGGCGGGAGCCGGCTCAGGGAGCGTCTCGGCTCACTCGCACAGGCGCAGCGCCTGCCGGTACCCGCCGTCGAGCGCCCGCCCGCGCACCGTGGACGTGACCGCGTCCTCGGGGACGATCCCGAAGCTCATCGCTCCCGAGGGCATCCGGCACGCGGCCACGATCGTCCACCCGTCGCCGTCGTCCTCGTACGTCGCCGGTCGTCCGCCCACGCGGGACGACAGGTCGGAGACGCCCAGCCCCTCGTCCTCGAACGCCTCCTGGACGTCCCCGAGCTCGCGCATCAGGAACGACGACGGAGAGTCGTCGACGTCCACGTCGGCGGCGCAGCCGGTCGCGACGACGGCGACGAGAACGGCCAGGCCGCCCACGGCAGCGCGTGCGCGCGTCGTCCGGTGAGAGGGATGAGTCATCGGCACGCCGCATCCTCTCAGGGACGCGCGTGCCGCGGGGCCCTTCGACAGGCTCACCGCCCCAGGAGTGCTCGACGCCCCCAGGCCTGCAGACCTGGGGACGTCTGGTCTACCTGGGGCCCCAGGTAGACCAGACGGGCCTGTCGAGGGGCTCAGCTGCGTGACAGGACCACGTAGGCGGTCGCGTAGTCGCCGTCGTGGCTGAGCGAGACCTGCGCGTCGAGCCCCGCCAGGTGCTCGGCGACCTCGCCGTGGAGCCGCAGCCGCGGACGTCCCCAGGCGTCCTTGACCACCTCGACAAGGTGGTGGACGTGCTCGGACGCGACCGGCGGCTCACCGAAGATCGACGCCGACCACGCCTTCACCAGCGCCTCCTTCGCCGCCCAGCGGGCGGCCAGGTGCGGCGCCGGGCCGTCCACGGCCTCGACGGCGTCACGCCGCTCCCCGGCCGTGAAGGCCTGGGCGAAGCGGGTGCCGGGGCGGCCCAGCTGCTCGGCGAGGCCGGGCACGTGCACCAGGTCGACCCCGACACCCACGACCGTCATCGGCAGGCCGGGCCCGCGTAGACGTCGTCGTCGCCCAGTCGCGCGTCCGGGTCCAGCAGCAGGTCCGCCTCGAGCGCCTTGGTGCCCGAGCCTGTGCCCAGCCGGCGTCCATCGGGACGCTCGTAGAGCGAGGCCTGGCCGAGCATCGCCCGGGCCATTCGCATGCGTCCCTCGACCGCGCGGGCGTGCGCCCGGCGGCGGTAGGACGCGCGGTCCTCGTCGGTCAGCGACGACAGGAACGCCTGCGGGTGCGCCAGCGCGATGAGGCCGGCGACGTGGCCGAAGCCGAGGCTGGTCACGAGTCCGGCCTTGAGCGGGCCGGCGGCCTGCAGCGGCTTGCGCAGCCACACCAGGTGCTCGTGCTCGTCCAGGTCGGGCATGACGCAGTCCAGGCTGCGGTTCGGGGGCACGACGCCGGAGGCCAGCACCTGGCACAGGCCGATGGTCTGGAACGCGGCCGCACCGCCCTTCGCGTGACCGGTCAGCGTCTTCTGGCTGATCACGTACAGCGGGTTGCCCTCGCTGCGCCCGATCGCCGCCGCCAGCCGCTCGTGCAGGTCGGACTCGTTGAGCTCGTTCACGCCCGTGGACGTGTCGTGCTTGGAGACCACCGCGACGTCGTCCGCGGTCAGGCCGACCTGCTTCAGCGCCCGGGCCAGCGGCGACCGGTCGCGGCCGAGGCCGGCGGCCAGCGCACCCAGGCCGGGAGCCGGGATGGACGTGTGGACGCCGTCGGCGAACGAACCGGCGTAGGCGACCACGGCCAGGACCGGCAGGCCCATCGCCGCGGCCACGTCGCCGCGGGCCAGCAGGATCGTGCCGCCGCCCTGCGACTCCACGAACCCGCCGTGACGGCGGTCGTTGGCCCGCGAGAAGTAGCGCGGGTCCAGGCCCTTGGCCGCCATGGCCGCGGAGTCGGCCGTCGCGCTCATGTCGGCGAAGCCGACGATGCCCTCGACGCTCAGGTCGTCGAAGCCACCAGCGACCACGACGTCCGCCTTGCCGACGCGGATCTTGTCCACGCCCTCCTCCAGCGACACCGCGGTGGTGGCGCAGGCGGCGACGGGGTGGATCATCGCGCCGTACGAGCCGACGTACGCCTGGACGACGTGCGCGGCGATGACGTTGGGCAGCGCCTCCTGCAGGATGTCGTTCTGCTTCGCCTCGCCCAGCAGGGTGTCGATGTAGAGCGACTGCATCGACTGCATGCCGCCCATGCCGGTGCCCTGCGTGTTGGCCACGCGCGACGGGTGGACCCAGCGCATGAGCTCGGCCGGCGTGAAGCCACTGCTCAGGAACGCGTCCACGGTGCAGACCAGGTTCCAGGCCGCGACCCGGTCGATCGACTCGACCATCTCGGCCGGCAGGCCCCACGCGGCCGGGTCGAACCCGGTCGGGACCTGGCCGCCGACGGTGCGGCTCAGCGACATCCGGCGTGGGACGCGCACCTGGGTGCCCGCCTTGCGGGTGACGCTCCACTCGCCGTCGGCGGTGGGGGTCACGACCGTGCGCTCGGCGTCCGCGGCGGCCAGGGCACGCGCCTCGGCCTCGCTGGAGACGGTGAACGTCAGGTCCTGCTCGAGGTAGACGCTCGTCAGCAGCGGCGCGGTGTTGTCGACCATCGGGCCCTCGTCGACGTAGCGGCGGATGCCGCACGCCTCGACGACGGCGTCGTGGTACCGGTCGAAGATGTCCGACTCGTCCAGCGGGTCGCCCGACGCGACGTCGTACCAGCCGCCCGGCGCCTCGTAGCGGACCAGGCCGGTCGTCCACGCCAGCTCCAGGACGCCCGCGGCCGACAGCTCGTCGTGGACCTCCACCTCGAAGCGGGTGCGGGCCGAGCCGTACGGGCCGAGCTCGCCGGCACCGACGACGACCACGAGGTCCTCGGGCGCGGCCGGGACGTCGGCCCAGTCGATCTCGGTGGTCTCGGTCGCCAGCTGGGCCGGGGACGGCGCCAGCGCGGCGATCGTCGCCTCGTCGGTGCGCTCGGCCGGGGCCGGACGCTCCAGGGACGCGGCCAGCTCGGCCAGGTTCACGTCGGCGTCGGCCAGACCGCCGGTGAAGTCGCCGTGCAGCGGCTCCGCGGAAGCCTGCTGACGCGCGTCGCCGGTGCACAGGCTCAGCAGCGCCTCGGCCATCTCCTCCGGCGCCCAGGTGCGGACGCCGGCGGCCTCGACGGCCTCGACGAGCGGATCGTTGCCGCCCATGAGCCCGGTGCCGCGCACCCAGCCGATGACCGCGTGGGCCAGCGTGACGCGCTGCGACCAGCTCTTCTCGGCGTGCCACTTGTTGACGACGGCGTCGAGCGCGGCCTTGGCCTCGCCGTACGCGCCGTCGCCGCCGAACGTGCCCCGGTTGGGCGAGCCCGGCAGGACGACGTGCAGGCGCGAGGCCAGGTCGTGGTCGCGACCGCCGCTCAGGGCGCCGACGAGCCGCTCGACCGACCACAGCAGGATGCGCATCTCGACCTCGGCACGCGAGCCGGCCTCGGTCAGGTCGCCCGCGACGCGTCCGGCCGCGAACGGCAAGAGCAGCGTCGGGGTCAGCGCGGGCTTGACGACCTCGGTGGCGCCGCGGACCGTGCGCGTCTGCTCGGACGTCAGCCAGGTCGCGAACGCGTCCACGTCGGCGAACGAGGCCATGTTGGCCGGGACGACCCACAGGGCCGCGCCGCCACGGGCGTGGTCGCGGTACAGCTGCTTGTAGAAGGCCAGCTTCGAGCCGTCGACCGACGAGGTGGTCGCGACGACGGTCGCGCCGCCGGCCAGCAGGCGTCCGACCACCGAGGCGGCGATGGAGCCCTTGCTGGCGCCGGTGACGACGGCCAGCTCGCCGGCCCACTCGCCCGGCGTGGTGTCGAGCGCCTGCTCGGCGGCGCGCTCGAAGGCCGGGCGCAGCGCCGGGTCGACCCGGTCGGCCCACCAGCGGGCCTGACGGGCGACGACCTCGCCGGTGCCGGCGAACGTGCAGGGCACGTCGTCGCCGGCGGCCAGGCGGGCCAGGTCCTCGCGGGCGGACGCCCAGCGGTCATCCAGCACGAACGCCTGCTGCGCGTCGAACGCCGGGGCGACGAGACGGGGCCAGTCGCTGCCCAGCTCGGCCTCGACCCGGGCCAGCACGAGGGCGTCGTCGGAATCGTCCACGACCGGGGCCGGGGCGTCGGCCAGGCCGAGCTTGTCCAGCACCAGGCGCGCGGCCGAGGCCAGGACGCCGGTGGGTCCGGTGATCGTCTCGGTGAACTCGCCGAGGGCGGCCGCGTCGATCGTGGCGCCCGCTCCCCCGCCGGTGGCCGGCAGGTCGACGCTGACGCCCTGGCGGGCGGCGACGGACTGCACGGCGGCGTCGACGAGCACGTCCACGTCGGCGGCGGTCGCCGGCGCGGCGGCACCGAAGTCGCCACCGCGGACGCTCGCGCCGTCACGGGTGGTCAGCGCGGTCTCGGCGACCACGTGCGACACCCAGCCGGGGCCGAGCTGCCAGACGTCCGTGACGCGCTCGGCGATCGCGGACTGCTTGCGGCCGGTCGGGCCGAGCACCTTCTTGAGGTGGTCGGCGAACGTCTCGGTGAGCACCGGGCCGAACGGCTTGTAGCCGCGGGCCAGACCCTTCACCGTCGTGCCGAGCGCGGTCATGTCCGCGTCCGCGGCACCGTCGATGGCGCCGAGGCCCAGCTCGCCGCCGAGGTCGACGAGCAGCTGGTTGCGGCGCGAGGAGACGCCGTCGGTCAGCGCCTCGATCGAGTCCGCGGCGCCGATCTGGTCGGGGCGGACCTTCGTCCACCACGAGATCAGCACGCGGGTGGCGTCGGACGCGTCGAAGGTCAGATCCGCGGGGCGGGGTCCGCCCGACGAGGCCGGCGCCGCGGTGGGCGCGGCGGCCGGGGCCGCCTCGGCGGTCTCCGCGGCGGGCGCCGTCTCGACGACGTCCTCGACCTCGGCGGCCGGCTCCTCGTCGGTGGAGAACACCGCGGCGGCGTCGCGCTCCACGTTCAGCACCTGCACGTCGGGGCCGATGCGGCCGGGCAGCTTGAGCGTCTGGCTGGCCAGGTTGGCGACCGTCGGCGAGCCGCCGACGCCGACCTCGACGAAGCGCTCGACACCGGCGCCGCCCTCGGACTCGGCGGCGAACAGCAGCGCCTGGGTCTCGATCCAGCGCACCGGGCTGGCGAACTGCCAGGCCAGCAGCTCGATGAGCAGGCGGCGGCACAGCGCGTGCGGGCGAGCGGCCCACGCGTCCCAGTCGGCCAGCACCTCGTCGAGCGGCTCGGACGGCACCAGGGCCGCGACCTCCTCGACGTACGCGCGGTCGAGCGTGAACAGCCGCGGCACCAGGTTCGGCACGTAGCGGCCGACCAGCACGTCCGGGTCGACGTCGGCCGGCAGCAGCTCCTCCAGGCGGGCCCGGAAGTCCGGCACGCCGCCGCGCAGCACGGTGGAGTGGAACGGCACGTCCACGCCGGGCACCAGGATGAACGCGGCCTTGCCGCCGAACTGCTTGCGCCGCTCGGCCACGTCGGCCTCGAGCGCCTCGAGACCGGCGACCGTGCCGGCCACGGCGTACTGCGAGCCGGCCAGGTTGTAGTTGACGATCTGCAGGAACTGGCCGGTGCGCTCGGCGACGCCCTCGACGTACGCCGTGACGTCGGCGTCGGTGAGGCCGATCTGCGACGGGCGGATGGCGGCCAGGCGGTAGTCGCTGCGGCCCTGCGCGTCGCGCGGGACGAGCGTGTGCATGACCGAGCCGCGCTGGAACACGACCTCGACGACGGCCTCGAGCGGGATGACGCCCGACACCGCGGCCAGCGCGTTGTACTCACCGACCGAGTGGCCGGCCAGCAGCGCGCCCTCGACGAAGGCGCCGGCCTCGCGGAGCTCGGCCATCTGGGCGGCGCCCAGCACGGCCATGGCGACCTGGGTGAACTGCGTCAGGTACAGGACGCCGTCCGGGTGCTTGTGCGTGACGCCGTCCGCGACGAGCACGGTCGGGTTGTCGCGCACGACCGTGAGGATCGAGAAGCCGAGCGCCTCACGGGTGTGCGCGTCGGCCCGGTCCCAGATCTCGCGCGCGGCGCGTGAGCGCTGGTAGCCGGCCATGCCCATGCCCTGGTGCTGGATGCCCTGTCCCGGGAAGGCGTACGCCGTGCGGGGCGCGGCGACCTTCGCGGTGGCGGCCATGACGACCTCGCCGTCGACGCGGCAGGTCACGTCCACGACCTCGGCGCCGGCGTCCAGGCCGGTGCGGTCGGCGCGCAGCTCGACCGTCGCGCCGAGGCGCAGCGGGCTCATGAAGCGCGTCGTCCAGCCGACCACGCGACGGCCGTCGGCGGCGAGCGCCTGCTGGGCGGCGGCCGAGAGCCACATGCCGTGGACGATCGGCTCGCCGAGCCCGGCGAGACGCGCGGCGGCGGTGCTCGTGTGGATCGGGTTGTGGTCGCCCGAGACCTGGGCGAACGCGCGCAGGTCCTCCGGCGCGGCGAACGACGTCTGGACGCGCGAGCGGCGCGGGGTGTCCTTCACGTCGCCGAGCGAGCCGCCGGCGCGGGCCGGGTCGGGCAGGGCGACGTCGCCGACGCGGCCGCGGACGGCGAACCGCTCGCTCAGCGTCGCCAGGACGCCGTCGGTCGTGGCGACCTCGACGTCGACCGCGACGACGCGGCCGTACTCGGTGTCCTGCACGCCGGCCAGCGTCGCCGCGACGGTGACGTCGGCGCGGGTGGTCGGCAGCGCGCCGGTGACGGCCACCTGGTGGTCCAGGTGGACGAGGTCGAGCATGCCCTCGACCACGGGGGTGCCGTCGGCGGTGCGGGCCTCGCCCAGGACCGCGAAGACGGCGGGCCAGGACAGGCCCACGAGCACGTCCGGGACGGCGTGCGCCGGGACGGTGCCCTGGGTGGACGCAGCGGTGACGCCCGCGTGGTCGGCGACCAGGTCGGGCTCGAGCACGGCGCCCAGGACGGCGCGGCTCTCGGCGACGTCGGCGAGCGAGCCGCCCGCGGCGCCGGTCAGCAGGCCGCGCATGGCGGTGGCGGCGTCGGCGGTGCCCACGACAGGGGCGGAGCCGAGCACGACCGACGCGTCCGCGTGGATCGGGATGCTCAGGCGACGACCGCCGCCCAGCGGGACGTCCAGCGTGGCGACGTCCCCCTCGGCGGTGAGCACGGCACCGGTCTCGGCGTGCTCGGCGCGCGAGCCGTCGACGACGACCCAAGCCTCGCCGAGGCGGTGCACGGGGTTGCGGACGGTGCGCCCGGCCCAGACGACGTCCTGGGCGGCGAGCACGAGCGACAGCGCGCCCTCGGAGCCAGAGTTGACCCGGCGGCGGCCGGGCACACGCTGCGGCGCGGCACCCGCGGCCAGCAGGGAGTCGACCGCGGCGGCCTCGAAGCGGCCGAGCAGCTCGGCGACGGGCTCGTCGGCGCGCGTGATGCCGGCGACGGCGACCGGGCCCGGGATGATGCAGACCTGGTCGGCGGTGAAGCGCGGGTCGTGCGCCTGCCACAGCGAGTCCGAGCGCCACCAGCGGCGCACGTCGGCGTCGAGCACCGGCACGAACGGCACCGGCTTGCCCGGACGGCGGCAGACCTCGACGAAGAACGGCACGTCGGCCGGGTGCAGGACGACGTCGGCGGCCGCCGGGTACGCGGCGGTCAGCGTCGCGAGCGCGGCGCGGCCGTCCTGGACCTCGTCCGCGGACGCGAACAGGGTCGGCACCTCGCCGTGGTCGGCCTCGTGCAGACGGGCCTCGGCGCGCTGGAGCATCGCGTGGAAGCGGTCGCGCAGGCTGACGTCCAGCCAGTCGCCCGACGCGTCCGCGCTGAGCTCGAGGTAGCGGCCCAGCCACGCGGCGTAGGTCATCGCGTCGACGTCGCCGAAGTACGGCTTGGCGGTGCCGTCGAGCGCGGCGACGATCTCGGCGCGGCGCGCGGCCACGGCCTCGGCGTCACCGGCGACCTCGTCGAGCAGGCGGCCGCAGCGCGACGCCGTGTTGTCGATCTCGTGGATGTCGGCGCCGAGCTGGCTGCGGCCCGAGGCCACGCCGCCGGATGCCTGTCCGGCCCCGATCCAGTCCGGGGTGCCGGGCGCCTCGACCAGCGCGCGCTTCACGTCGGGGCTGGTGGTGGCCTCGAGCGTGGCCATGGCGGCCGTGCCGACCAGGACGCCGTCGAGCGGCATCGCCGGGAAGCCGTGGCGACGCGACCACGAGCCGGTCAGGTAGTCGGCCGCCGCCTCGGGGGTGCCGATGCCGCCGCCGACGCACACCACGACGTTGTCGCAGGCGCGCAGGTCGGCGTAGGTGGTGAGCAGCAGCTCGTCCAGGTCCTCCCACGAGTGGTGGCCACCGGCCTTGCCGCCCTCGACGTGGACGATGACCGGGGTCGGCCCGACCTGCTTGGCGATGGCGACGACCTGGCGGATCTGGGCGACGGTGCCGGGCTTGAACGCGACGTGCGACAGGCCGGACTCGCGCAGTTCGGCGACGATGGCGTCGGCCTCGTCGAGCTCGGGCACGCCGGCGCTGATGACGATGCCGTCGAGCGCCGAGCCCGCGGCCCGCGCGCGCTGGACGAGGCGCTTGCCGCCCACGTGCAGCTTCCACAGGTACGGGTCCAGGAACATCGAGTTGAACTGGAACGTCGCGCCCGGCTCGAGCAGGCGGCCGAGCTCGGCCATGCGGGCGGCGAAGATCTCCTCGGTCACCTGACCGCCGCCGGCCAGCTCGGCCCAGTAGCCGGCGTTGGCGGCCGCGGCGACGATCGGCGCGTCGACCGTGGTCGGGGTCATGCCGGCCAGCAGCACCGGCGACTTGCCGGTGAGGCGGCTGAATCGGGTCTCGGCGTAGGTGCGGCCGTCGGGCAGCGAGACGACGGTCGGGGCGTAGGAGTCCCAGGCCGGCGCGACCTTGCGGGCGGCGCCGGGCGAGACGAGCTCGCGGTGGCCCGCGCGGGTCGCAGGGGCGACCAGGCCGACGCCGAGACCGCGCACCTCGCGCGACGACAGGCGCGTGGCCAGGTCGGCCGGGCCGACGTCAACGAGCCAGCGGGCGCCAGCGGCGACGAGGCCGTCGAGCTCCTCGACCCAGTCCATGCCGTCGACGAGGGCAGTGCGGACGCGCGCGGCGGCGGCGTCGCCGTCCAGGCCGCAGGCCGCGGCCCACTGCGCGACGAGCGCGGTGGCGTCCTCGAGCTCGGGGTGGTGGAAGGCCACGCGGGCGTCGACGGCCTCGATCACCGGGGCGAACGGAGCGCCGCCGGTCTTCTTCTTCTCGCGCGCGGTCTTGTCGGCGGCGGCGACCTCATCGCAGCGCTGCTCGAAGATCCGCAGGGACGCCTCGGGGCCGCAGACGACGACCGACCGGCGTCCGTTGCGCAGCCGCACCGCCAGGCGCAGGCTCTCGGGCAGGGAGGCGACGACCTCACGGACGCGCTCGGGGGTGGTCTGCGAGACCGACAGCATCGTGCGGCCGAGCAGGCCCTTGCGGCGGCCGACGACCTCGATCGCGGCACCGGCGAGGATCGCGACGGCCAGGACCTCGGCCTCGTCCGCCCCCTCGAGCACGGGCGCGGCGAGGCGGCCCTGCGAGTGGGCGGCGACGCCGGCCGGAGCGTGGGCACGGACGTCCAGGCCCTGACGGGCGAGGGCGCGCAGGCCGGCCAGCTGGGTCAGGGCGATGCCGGGCACCGACACCGCCGGGGTGGCGAGCGCGTCGGCCGACGGCACGGCCGGCGCCTCGTCGTCCTCGGCCGAGTGGGCGGCGGCCAGGACGTCGGCCCAGGCCAGCGGGTCGAACGTGCGTCCGGTGCGCGTGAGGTCCGCGGCCACCGGGGCGAGCAGCTCGCGGGCCTGCGACAGCACCGCGTCCAGCTCGGCCGTCAGCGCGAAGTCGCCCAGCAGGTCCGCGAACGGACGCAGCCAGTCGGCTCCCTGTCCCCCGAGCACCAGGGCGTACGGCTCGCCGCCGACCAGGCGGTCGACGAGGGACGCGCGGTGGGGGGTGCTGGTGGCGCTGGCGGACAGGGGCGTGTCGAAGATCGTCACGGGGTGAGGGCCTCTCGCAGGGGTCGGTCTCCCCATCATGCCCAGAACATGAGGGGTTCCTCAACTTTATCCCGAGGGTTTCCTCATGTTTTCTGCCTCACTCCGCTCGCGCCGCCCCGAAGTGTGACGAAGAGGACCACCTCCGCGCCGGAGATGGTCCTCGTCGTCACGAAGCGCGGCAGCGCCGCGGCCGGTGCCCTAGACCGAGCCGCCGGTGAGGGTGAGGCCGCCGTCGACGACGATCGTCTGGCCGGTGACCCAGGCGGCATCCTGCGAGAGCAGGAAGGCGACGACGGCGGCGATGTCCTCGGGCTCGCCGAGCCGCTTGAGCGGGTACTCGGCGGCGACCTCGGCCTCGCGGCCCTCGTACAGCGCGTTGGCGAACTTGGTCTTCACGACGGCCGGCGCGACCGCGTTCACGCGCACCGACGGGCCGAGCTCGACGGCCAGCTCCTCGGTGAGGTGGATGAGCGCGGACTTCGACGCGCCGTACATGCCGATGTTCGGGGCCGGCTTGAGCCCGGCGATGGACGCGACGTTGACGATCGCACCCCCGTGCTCGGCCAGCGACGCGGCGTACGCCTTCTGCGCCCACGACAGCGCGCTGACGACGTTGACCCGGAAGATCTTCTCGACCGCGGCCAGGTCGACCTCGATCGCGCGGCCGTACACCGGGTTGATGCCGGTGTTGTTGACCAGCAGGTCCAGGCGGCCGAATCGCTCGAGCGTCGCGGCGATCGCCTCGTCCTGGTGCGCGGGGTCGTCCGCGCTGCCGGCGACGTAGATCGCCCGGCCGTCGCCGAGGACGTCCGCGGCCTCGGCGAGAGCGGCCTCCTTGCGGGCGGTGATGCACACCTGCGCGCCCTCGTCGACGAGACGCTGGGCGATGCCCAGGCCGATGCCGCGGCTGGCGCCGGTGACGATCGCGACCTGGCCGGAGAAGCGGCCCGTCACGACAGACGCTCCAGCACCATCGCCATGCCCATGCCGCCGCCGACGCACATCGACTCGACGCCGATCTGCTTGTCGTGCCACTGCAGGGAGTTGATCAGCGTGCTGGTGATGCGCGCGCCGGTCATGCCGAACGGGTGGCCGACGGCGATGCCGCCGCCGTTGACGTTGAGCTTGTCGACGTCGATGCCCAGCTGCTGGGCCGAGCCGAGCGCCTGCACGGCGAACGCCTCGTTGATCTCGAACAGGTCGACGTCGTCCAGGCCCATGCCGGCCTGCTTCAGCGCGCCGCGGATGGCGTCGACCGGGCCGAGGCCCATGATCTCCGGCGACAGGCCCGTGACCGAGGTCGAGACGATGCGCGCCAGCGGGGTGAGCCCGAGCTCGGCGGCCTTCGTGTCGCTCATGATCACGAGCGCGGCGGCGCCGTCGTTGAGCGGGCAGGCGTTGCCGGCGGTCACCGTGCCGTCGGGGCGGAAGACGGGCTTGAGCTGCGAGACCGCCTCGTAGGTGACGCCCGCACGCGGTCCGTCGTCGGCGCTGACCACGGTGCCGTCGGGCAGGGTGACCGGCGTGATGTCCTTGGCCCAGAAGCCGTTGGCGATCGCCTGCTCGGCCAGGTTCTGGCTGCGCACGGCGAAGCGGTCCTGCTCCTCGCGGCTCATGCCCAGCACCTGCTGGACGTTCTCGGCCGTCTGGCCCATGGCGATGTAGACGTCGGGGACGTTGCCGTCCTCGCGCGGGTCGTGCCAGGTCTTGCCGCCGTGCGTGAAGTCGTCCGTGCGCTGCACGGCCTCGGCGAACAGCGGGTTGAGCAGGTCCTGGCCGGGGATCGAGTCGCTGTTGCCCTTGACGAAGCGGCTGACCGTCTCGACGCCGGCCGAGATGTACGCGTCGCCCTCGCCGGCCCTGATCGCGTGGAAGGCCATGCGCGTCGTCTGCAGGGACGACGAGCAGTAGCGCGTCACGGTGGTGCCGGGGAGGTGGTCGTAGCCGGCCAGCACCGCGACGTTGCGGCCCATGTTGAAGCCCTGCTCGCCGCCGGGCAGGCCGCAGCCGAGCATGAGGTCGGTGATGTCCTTCGGGTCCAGCTCGGGCACCTTGTCCAGGGCCGCGCGGACCATCTGGACGGTGAGGTCGTCAGGACGCATGTCCTTGAGCGAGCCCTTGAACGCGCGCCCGATCGGCGAGCGGGCGGTGGAGACGATCACTGCTTCCGGCATGGTTCCTGCCTTCGGTGTGGGAGGGGTGCGGGCTGGCCGTCCGTGGCCGGGGGACGTGCGTCAGAGGCCGAGGTCGCGGCCGATGAGCTCCTTCATGATCTCGTTCGAGCCGGCCCAGATGCGGCTCACGCGGGCGTCCCGCCAGGCGCGGGCGACGCGGTACTCGTTCATGAAGCCGTAGCCGCCGTGCAGCTGGACGCAGTCGTCGAGCACCTCGTTCTGGACCTCCGAGGACCAGTACTTGGCCTTGGCGGCGTCGATCGCGGTCAGCTCGCCCTTGCTGTGCGCCAGCACCGCGGCGTCGACGAAGGCCTCGGCGGCCTCGATCTTGGTCACCAGGTGGGCGAGCAGGAACTTGTTGTGCTGGAAGGAGCCGATCGGCTGCTTGAACGCGTGCCGGTCCTTCGCGTACTGGATGGTCTCGACCAGGATCTGCTTGGCGTGCGCGATGTTGGACACCGCGCAGGTCAGCCGCTCCTGCGGGAGCCGCTCCATCATGTAGATGAAGCCGCGGTCGACCTCGCCGATGACCCGGTCGTCGCCCAGGCGGACGTCCTCGAAGAACAGCTCGGCGGTGTCGGACTCGGGCTGCCCGACCTTGTCGAGCTTGCGGCCGCGGCTGAACCCGGGGTCGGTCGCCTCGATGCCGAACAGCGTGATGCCCTTGGCGCCCTTCTCCGGCGAGGTGCGCACCGCGGTGACGATGAGGTCGCCGCTGTAGCCGTTAGTGATGAACGTCTTGGAGCCGTTGATCACCCACTCGTCGCCGTCGCGGACGGCGGTGGTGCGCAGCGCGGCCAGGTCCGAGCCGCCGCCCGGCTCGGTCATGCCGATCGCGGCCAGGATCTCGCCGGACGCCATGCCGGGGAGCCAGCGCTCCTTCTGCTCCGGCGTGCCCAGGTCGACGATGTAGGGCGCGACGATGTCGGAGTGGATGCCGACGCACGACGCCAGCGCGGCGCTGACCTTGCTCAGCTCCTCGGCGAAGACCGCGTTGAACCGGAAGTCGCCGGCCTCGGAGCCACCGACCTCGTCGGGGATCTCCAGGCCGAGCAGGCCCTGCTCGCCGGCCGCGCGCCAGAAGTCCCGGCTGATCGCCTTGTCCTGGATGTACTGCTCGAGGTTCGGCTCGACCTGCTTGGCCAGGAAGGCCGCGCAGGTGTCGCGGAAGGACTCGTGGTCGGCGTCGAAGATGGTTCGCTGCATGGTCTTCCTCGTGGCTCGGCGGTGCGGCGCTCCAGGTTGCTAAGCGCTTGCTTAGCGTGCCAGACGTGCGCCATGCTGTCTACCGACCGAGGAGGCTCCATGACGACCACCGCCCGCGAGCGGCTGATCAGCGCCGCCGTCGAGGCCTTCGCCGAGAAGGGCTTCGCGGCGACCACGACGCGCGACATCGCGTCGCGCGCCGGCATGAGCCCGGCGGCGGTGTACGTCCACCACGACTCCAAGGAGAGCCTGTTCTTCCAGGTGAGCCTGTCCGGCCACCAGGAGACGCTCGACCTGGTCGAGAAGTCCGCGGCGCGCACCGGCGAGCCGGTCGAGCGGCTGCGCGGCCTGATCTACGACTTCAGCCTCTGGCACGCGCGCAACAGCCGCGTCGGGCGCATCGTGCAGTACGAGTTCAACGCCCTCTCCCCCGAGCACCGCACCGAGATCGGCGACTACCGCCGGCGGATCGAGCGCGTCGTCCGCGACGTCCTCGCCGACGGCGTCGCGGCGGGCGCGTTCGACGTGGACGACCTCGGCGGCACGGCCCGGGCGCTGCTCTCGCTCGGCGTCGACCTCGTGCGCTGGTACTCCCCCGACGCCGGCTCGCGGACCCCGGAGTCGATGGCCACGCTGCACGCGTCCCTGGCCGTCCGCATGGTCACCCACGGCTGAGGCCGTCCACGCACGACGACGCCCGGCCCCACCGAGGTGGGACCGGGCGTCGCGCGTGTGCGGGTTGCTGAGGTCCGCAGGTTCGTGAGGATCAGGCCTCGACGGGGGCCTCGAGGACGGCCTCCGCGACGATCTGCAGCTTGATCGTGTCGCCGATCATCGCCTTGTCGGCGCCGGCGACGGGGATGTTGAAGTCGATGCCGAACTCCTTGCGGCTGATCTGGCCCTTGGCCTCGACGCCGGCGCGGGTGCCGCCCCACGGGTCGCCGCCCTCGCCCAGGAACTCGACCTCGAGCTCGACCGGCTTGGTGACGCCCTTGATGGTCAGGTCGCCGGTGACGACGAACTCCTCGTCCGAGACCTGCTTGATGCCGGTGCTCGTGAACGTCATCGCCGGGTACTTCTCGACCTCGAAGAAGTCGGCCGAGCGCAGGTGCTGGTCGCGGTCGGCGGTGCCGGTGTTGATCGAGGTCAGGTCGACCGAGACGTTCAGGCTGGAGGCGGTGACGTCGTCGGCGGTGACGATCGTGCCCTCGAAGCTCTCGAACTTGCCGCGGACCTTGCTCATGAGGTGACGGACCTGGAAGCCGATCTCGGTGTGGGTCGGGTCCAGGTGCCAGGTGCCGGTGGTGACCATGGTGATTCTCCTCGTTCAAGTCTGTTCGGTAGTTGCCTTTTCAACTGCCTGGGAAGAACGTACCATGTTGTTGAACAGTCAACAACCCCCTTCCTCGGAGTAGGATCAGCCCATGACCAGCACGTCCCCCGACGCCACTCCTTGGCTCGACCCCGCCCAGCAGCGCTCCTGGCGCCTGCTCCTGGGCGGCACGACGGTGCTGTTCGACCGGCTCGACCGCGACCTGCGCCAGGCCCACGGCCTCTCGCTCGCCGAGTACGAGATCCTCGTGCGCCTCTCGGAGTCGCCCGAGCACTCCGTGCGCATGTCGGAGCTGGCCGACGCCCTGTCCCACTCGCGCAGCCGCGTGACCCACACCGTCTCCCGCCTGGAGAAGGCCGGCATCGTCCGGCGCGGGCAGTGCGGCGACGACGGCCGCGGCGTCTTCGCCTTCCTCACCGACCACGGCATGCGCACCCTCGAGCAGGCGGCGCACACCCACGTCACGGGCGTGCACGACTACCTCGTCTCTCAGGTGCCCGACGCCGACCTGGAGACGATGGGCAACGTCATGCAGGCCGTGGTGACCCGGCTGGCCGAGGGCGACCGCTGCTACGGCGCGCCGTCCAACCCCGCCGACTCCCTGGCCTCCCCCACCACCGCCTAGGACCCGCGATGGTCTCGGTGGTGCAGAACGTCGCGATCGACTGCACGGACGCCTTCGCGCTCGCCGAGTTCTGGTGCCAGGTGACCGGGCACCCTCAGCACGCCGAGGACGGTCCCGGCGTGGAGGAGACGCAGGTGCTCGTCCCCGGCGGGCCGGTACTTCACTTCAACCAGGTGCCCGAGCCCAAGACGGTCAAGAACCGCGTGCACCTGTGCCTGCAGCCCGACTCGACCCGCGACGCCGAGGTCGAGCGCCTGCTCGCGATCGGCGCCACCGTCTTGGCCGACCGGCGCGAGCCCGACGGCACCGGCTGGGTCGTGCTGGCCGACCCCGAGGGCAACGAGTTCTGCGTCCTGCGCAGCGCCGCCGAGCGCGCCGCCACCGGCTGAGCGTCCGCGCCGACACGCACGACGGCCCCGGACCAGGTGGTCCGGGGCCGTCGTGCGTGGGGCGTCAGTCGCGCGTCAGGCGACGGTGCGTCACGCGGTGCGGGCGCGCCGCCTCGGGGCCGAGGCGCTCGATCTTGTTGGCCTCGTACGAGGCGAAGTTGCCCTCGAACCAGAACCACTTGCCGCCGTCCTCCTCGTCGCCCTCCCAGGCGAGGATGTGGGTGGCGACGCGGTCGAGGAACCAGCGGTCGTGGGACGTGACCACGGCGCAGCCGGGGAACTCCAGGAGCGCGTCCTCCAGCGACGACAGCGTCTCGACGTCCAGGTCGTTGGTCGGCTCGTCGAGGAGCAGCATGTTTCCGCCCATCTTCAGCGTGAGCGCGAGGTTCAGGCGGTTGCGCTCACCACCGGAGAGCACGCCGGCCTTCTTCTGCTGGTCCGGGCCCTTGAAGCCGAACGAGGCCACGTACGCGCGGCTGTTCATCTCGAAGTTGGCGACCTTGATGAAGTCCAGGCCACCGGAGACGACCTCCCAGACGTTCTTCTGCGGGTCGATGCCGCCGCGGCTCTGGTCGGCGTACGAGATCGACACCGTGGAGCCGACGTTCAGCGTGCCCGCGTCGGGCTGCTCCTCGCCGGTGATCATGCGGAACAGCGTGGTCTTGCCGACGCCGTTCGGGCCGATGACGCCGACGATGCCGGCGCGCGGCAGCGAGAACGAGATGTCGTTCCACAGCACACGGTCCTCGAAGCCCTTGGTCAGGTGCTCGGCCTGGAGCACGACGTCGCCCAGGCGCGGTCCCGGCGGGATGTTGATGTCGGCGGTGTCGATCTTGCGGGCCTTCTCGGCCTCGGCGGCGAGCTCCTCGTAGCGGGCCAGACGCGACTTGCTCTTGGTCTGGCGGGCCTTGGCGTTGGAGCGCACCCACTCCAGCTCCTGCTCGAGGCGCTTGGCGCGCTTGGCGTCCTTCTGCCCCTCGATCTTGAGCCGCTCCTTCTTGGTCTCCAGGTACGTGGAGTAGTTGCCCTCGTAGCCGTGGATGGAGCCGCGGTCGACCTCGGCGATCCACTCGGCGACGTTGTCCAGGAAGTACCGGTCGTGGGTGATGGCCAGGACGGCGCCCGGGTACGTCTTGAGGTGACCCTCCAGCCAGCTGACCGACTCCGCGTCCAGGTGGTTGGTGGGCTCGTCGAGCAGCAGCAGGTCGGGCTGCTGGAGCAGCAGCTTGCACAGCGCGACGCGGCGGCGCTCACCACCGGAGAGGTGGTCGACGAGCGTGTCCGGCGGCGGGCAGCGCAGGGCGTCCATCGCCTGGTCCAGGCGCGAGTCGAGGTCCCAGGCGTTGGTGTGGTCGAGGTCGGTCTGCAGGTCGCCCATCTCGGCGAGCAGCGTGTCGAAGTCCGCGTCGGGCGCGGCCATCAGCTCGGAGATCTCGTTGAACCGGTCGAGCTTGCCCTTGATCTCGCCCACGGCCTCCTGGACGTTCTCCAGGACGGTCTTGCCCTCGGTCAGCGGCGGCTCCTGCTGGAGCATGCCGACGGTGGCCTCGGGGTCCTTGATCGCGTCGCCGTTGTTGGCGTGCTCGAGCCCGGCCATGATCTTGAGCAGCGTCGACTTGCCGGCGCCGTTGGGGCCGACGACGCCGATCTTCGCGCCGTGCAGGAACGAGAGCGTGACGTTGTCGAGGACGACCTTGTCGCCGTGCGCCTTGCGCACGTTGCGGAGAGTGAATACGTAGTCAGCCATGGTGCGACCAGCCTACCGAGCGCACGAGGGGGCGCGCCCCGTGCGTCAGCCGCGGGCGACGAGCAGGCCCTCGCGGGCGCGCCGGTAGTCGGCGACGACGCCCTCGAGCGGCTCGACGACGCGCTCGCCGGCCACGTCGCGGACGACGTCGCGGAGCACGTCCTCGGCCCGGGCCGCGCGCTTGCGGGCCGAGGCCAGCACGAACGGCCGGGTGACCAGGGCGAGCACGGTGCCGCCGAGCAGGCCGGCGACGGCGAGGACGACCGCGAGCGGGTTCCACTCCTGGCCGAACGCCATGGAGACCAGCCAGGCCACGCCGCCGATGCCGGCGAGCAGCAGCAGCCACTGCAGCGCGGCGAGCAGGTACCAGCCGGCCGGCGTGCGGTCGAGCCCCAGGTCGGCGCCGGCGAGACGCTCATCGAGGGTATCGACGACCTCGCGCTGGCGCGCGTCGGCGGTGTCACGGACGGCGGTGGCCCACGGACGGCTCATGCCGACGGCCGCCTTGTCGGCGAAGTCGCGGACGGCCTGCTCGGCGGCGGCGGGCTGCACGCCCCCGACGCCGACGCCCTGCGCGCGGCGCAGCGACGTGACGGTCAGCGACTCGTCGGCGGTCACCTCGCCCGAGCGGTCCTTGCGGGTGAACAGGCGCGCGACCGGCCAGGTCGTGGTGCGCACGGCGCGGCGGCGCGAGACGGAGCCGATCGAGTCGACGACGTCGGGGACGCCGGCCGCACCGGCCAGGCCGTCCTCGAGGCCACGGACGTCGGCCTCGCCGATGCCCGGCACCTCGGCGGTGCCGACGGTGTCGGCGATGGTCGAGGCGATCGCGGTGAGCTCGGTGCCGAGCCGCTCGCGGGAGGCCTGCTTGGCCCGGATGCGGCGGGCCAGCTCGCGCTTGAGCTCGTCGACGCCGTCGCCGCGGGCCGCGGAGACGCCGATGACGGTGACGTCCGGCAGGCCCTCCTCGGTGAGGATGCGGCGCAGGTCGGCGAGGGCGTTCTCACGCTGGTCGAACGGGATCCGGTCGATCTGGTTCAGCACGACGATGGTGACGTCCGCGTACGCGGCCATGGGCCGGATGTACCGGTCGTGGATGGCCGCGTCGGCGTACTTCTGCGGGTCCAGCACCCACACCAGGGTGTCGGAGTAGGGCAGCAGGCGCTCCATCTCCAAGTGGTGCGAGACCTCGGTGGAGTCGTGGTCGGGCAGGTCGAGCAGCACGAGGCCGTCCAGGCGGGTGTCGTCGCTGGAGCGGTCGAGCATGCTCTGGCGCGAGACCTGGTGGCGAGCCGGGATGCCCATCCACTCGAGCAGCTCGGTCGCGCCGTCCGGGCCCCAGGCGCAGGCCAGGGCCCACGTCGTGGTGGGGCGCCGGACGCCGGTGCCGGCGATCTCGAGGTCGGCCAGCGCGTTGAACAGCGACGACTTGCCCGAGCCGGTCGCGCCGCCGAGGGCGACGATCGTGTGCTCGCCGGACAGCTTGAGCCGCTCCGCGCCACGGCCGGTGACGTCGGCGGCCGGGCGCAGCACCTCGGCGTCGAGGTGCGCCTTCGACGCGTCGACGGCCTGCTGCAGCGCGTCCAGGCGGGCGGCCACGTCGGGCGCGACGGCCGGGGTGGCCGTGGTCTCGGTCCCGGTCTCGGCCGGGGTGGCGGGCGTGACGGGCTCGGTCATGCGTCGTCTCCGAGGAAGTCGAGGTGGCGGGCGTGCTCGGCACCGCGCGCGGACTCGGACAGGCGGGCGCGGACGGCCTCCAGCTCGGTCACCGACGGCAGGACGCGGAGCTGGCGGTCGCGCTCGGCGTCGACGTAGCGGCGCACCCGGGCGTCGAGGTCGGCGCGGGCGCGCTCGACGACGCGTCCGGCCTGCTCCGGACCCAGGATCGAGTCGAGCACGCGGCGGGCGACCTGGTCACGGCCCGACGGGCCGGCCAGGGCGACGATCATCGCCGACAGCGCGACGCCGTCGGCACCGAAGGCCAGGAACTTCGCGCTCAGGCGCTTGTCGGCGCCCTCGGTCTTGACCGTGTCGAGGACGACCTGCTGCCAGTCGCGCACGGCCCGCTCGGCCGCGGGCGCGGCCTCGCGGGAGGCGCGGTCGATGCCGCGGTGGGCCTCGACGACGACGCGTCCGGCCGGCTCGGCGTCCCAGGCGGCGGCGGTCGTGCGGGCGGCCGACTCGACCGCGCCGGTGAGGACGACGGTGAGGGCCGAGACCACGGCCTCGGTGACCTCGGCGGCGCGGGTGCGCTTGCCGGTGACGCCCTCGATGAAGCGGTCGCGGATGCGTCCGACACGCTGCTCGACCGAGGCCAGCACCTCGCCGGAGCCCACGTAGTCGTCCCAGCGCGCGCCCAGCGGTCCGACGAGCAGGGAGCCGTCGGCGACCGCGTCGGCCACCTTGCAGGCGGCCTCGTCGTACGCGCGCTCGCCGGCGCCGGTCAGGCGGCGGCCGACGGCGACCTGCGCGTCGAGGCCGTCGACCAGGTCGAAGCCGCGGAAGACGTTGAGCCGCACCGCACCGTCGAGGGTGCGGCTGACCACCTCGGCGCGGGCCGCGGGGTCGTCCGCGAGGTCGCGCAGCCAGCCGAGCATGCCGGTGACCTTCTCGCGCGGCAGCAGGCCGTCGACGTCCAGCGGGGACTCGTCGATGGTGAACAGCGGGGAGTCGCTCAGGCCGCGCGAGGTCATCATGCGGGCCAGGTGGCCGCGGACCTCGTTGATCGAGTCCGGGTGGGTGCGGTCGAGCACGACCGCGACGGCGGCGCTGCGCTCGGCCGCGGCGCGCAGGTAGTCCCACGGCACCTGGTCGGCGTAGCGCGCGGCGGAGGTGACGAACAGCCACAGGTCGGCGGCGGCGAGCAGCTGGGAGGCGAGCTCACGGTTGCCGGCGTCGATCGAGTCGACGTCGGGGGCGTCCAGGATGGCCAGGCCGCGCGGCATCTTGTCGGACGCGACGAGGCGCAGGGCGTACGTGGCGTTGCCGACCTCGGTCGTGCGCGGAAGCTCGGGCAGGACGCGGTCGGGCGCGAACCACTTGGCCTCGTCGGGGTGGTGCACGAGCACGGGCGAGCGGGTGGTCGGGCGCAGGACGCCGGACTCGGTGACGCGCTCCCCCACCAGCGAGCTGACCAGGGTCGACTTGCCCGCGCCGGTGGAGCCGCCGACGACGACCAGCAGCGGCGCCTCGAGCTGGACCAGGCGCGGCAGGATGTAGTCGGACAGCTGCTCGAGCAGCGCGGTGCGCTTCTCGCGGACCTCGTCGCTGCCCTCGACCTCGAACGGGAACGTGGCCGCGGCGGCGTCGCCGTGCAGGCGGCTCAACGCACCCAGGAGCTCGGGCGAGGCGTGATCGCTCGGCACGTTCACCTCTTTCGACTCCCGGACGTGGACTTTGCTGCTCAACCCTAGTGGACGACGCGCTCCGCCGCCGCGCCGCCCAGCGCCGGGCCGGGGGTCAGGAGAGGTGTCGCGGCACGCGCAGCGGCGGGGGCAGCCGCACCCACGGCCGGACGGCGTGCATCGCGTCCAGCAGGGCGAAGGTGCGCTCGACCCCGTGCGGCTTGCGCCGGCCGGTCATCACGGCGTCGTGGAGGAAGGCCATCTCGGTGGCGAGCTCCTGGTAGCGGCGCACGGCACGGGCGGTGTCGGGACCGTAGTGGGCGGCGGCGTACGTCCGCGCGGCCTTGCGGTACGAGAACCGCGACAGGTACGGCACCTCGTCGGGGTGGATCCAGCCGCGCAGCGCCACGTAGTGCAGCGAGCGCTCCAGCGTCCGCACCTGGCGGAAGCGCGCGACGACGGCCAGGACGCCGTAGCCGAGGAGCACCGCGCCGAGCAGCAGGTAGGTCAGCACGAACAGCTCCGGACGCCCGCTCGAGGCACTGCCGTTCCAGAGGCCGTGCAGCAGCATCGCGACGGCCAGCCCGCCCGCGACGAGCGCGACCTTGGCCACCGTGCTGCGGCGTCCGACGGCCAGGCCCAGCCCGATTCCGACGGACGCGGTGAACAGCGGGTGGGCGAACGGGCTGACGACGCCGCGGACGAAGAACGTGGCCGCGGCGCCGCTCGCCCCGGTGGGCCCGATCGCGTCGGCCTCACCGAGGTATGAGACGGCGTAGTAGCCGATGTTCTCCATGAACGCGAAGCCGATGCCGACGATGCCGGCGACGACGATGCCGTCGAGGACGCCGTCGATGATGCGCCGCCAGCGCAGGACGGTGAGCAGCAGGAACAGCGCCTTGGCCGGCTCCTCGGTGACCGGCGCCAAGTAGGTGGCCATCTGCTCGAGCGTGAGGTCGAACCACAGCTCGGCCAGGATCTGCAGGCCCAGGGCGATGACCACCGCCACCACGCCTCCCCACACGAACGCGGCCAGCTTGTAGCGCGGCGGCTCGGGCTCGTAGCGGTCGAGCCACCAGAACGTCCACCACAGCAGCGGGAGCGGGATGAGCGCGTACAGCAGCGCGAGGCCCGCGCCCTCGACGTCGCCGGCGGTGGTCGCGAAGAAGATGCCGCCGGCGATGCCCACGACCCCGGCGATCGCCACCAGGACGACGAGCGTGGTGCGACCGCGCTGGACGACGTCCGCCTCCCGGGGCAGGCGGCGCGGCGGGGCTCCGAGGGTGGCGGTCACGGCGTCAGCGTAGTGGCGCGATCCCCCGTCGGCCCGTCGTCGTCCACGGGCCCGGACGCCGGCTCCCGCGACACGGAAGGCATGCCGCGGGAGCGGGTCGGGTCACCGGACGAGCGCGACCGCGTCCAGCCGCACCGGCTTGCCCTTGCTCCGCACGACGACCTTCAGCCGGCCGTGGAAGGAGACCGGGACGCGCACCGCGGGCAGGAGCCCCGGGGCCGACGCACGCGGCACGCTCAGCGTGGCCAGCCGCGTCCGGCCGGCGTAGACGCTGACCTTCGCCCCGATGCGGGAGCTCGAGCCGATCAGCACGGCCGAGCGCGTGCCGCGGGCGACGGACGTCGTCAGCGCGGCCTTGCGCCGCGAGGCGCTCAGCACCGCCCCGCCCCAGGCTCCCCGCGTCGAGACCCGCTTCCAGCCCTTGGCCGACCGCAGGTCGGTCGGCACGGTGAACCGGCGGACGGCGGGCGTGCGGTCGGCGTTTCCGGCCCGGTCGACCGCGGCGAGGCGGACCTCGTGCGTCCCGGACCGCAGCCCCCGCAGGGCCAGGGCGCCGTTCGCGCAGCCCACGGCGCGTCCGTCCAGCGTGCAGCGGAACGTGGCCCCCTTCTCGGTCGCGGCGGCGCGCAGGGTCGTGCTGGTGGCGCGCAGCACCGAGCCGTGGGCGGGCCCCGCGGTCACGCGGGTGTCGGGAGCCGTCCGGTCCTTCTGCGGCGTGGGTGTCGTCGGCGTGCCGGGGTCGGTCGGGGTGCCGGGGTCGGTCGGGGTGCCGGGGTCCGTCGGGGTGCCCGGGTCCGTCGGGGTCGGCGCCAGCAGGGTCCACGTCCAGGATGCCGGGACCGGGTCCTTCCACTCGCCGTCGACCGCCCGGACGAGCAACCGGTGCGTGCCCGGCGACACCGACGGGACGTACACCTGGTCCTCGTCCCCCATGCGGCACGGGGCGAAGTCGGCATCGTCCACGGCGCACTCGTAGGCCGTGCCGGCACCCGAGCCCACCTCGAAGAACGCGTCGGGGAACCGGGTGGTCGAGGGGCCGCTCCGGATCGTGGTGTCGACGATCTTGACGTCCGCGTGGCGGGTCTGGCTCTCGTTGCCGCTGCGGTCACGCGCCACGACGCTCACCGTGTGCCACCCCTCGGACGGCCACACCGCCCGCGCCCGCTTCGCCGAGCACGCGGTCTCCGCCCCACCGTCGTAGCGGCAGAACGCGGACGCGGCGCTGGTGTCGGAGATGGCGTACTCGTAGCCCACCGCGCGCTCCTCCCCGTCGTGCGGCACGACCGTGAGCGGGCTGAGGGTCGGCGCCGTGACGTCGAGGAAGCGGACGCGCGGCTGCTTCTCGGCGCTGCCGAGCTCCGGAGAGTGGACGCCGCACTCGACCTGCCCGTCACGGGTGCGGAGCGCGTCGCAGTTCTCCCACTCGACCTCGGTGAAGCCGACGTGCTCGTAGGGGTCGGCGCGCATCCACGCCCAGGCCTGGAAGACGGCCTCGACGTAGAACCGGCCGCAGTCGTGCTTGGCGTACGGATCCGACCGGGCCGACCAGCAGAACGAGCCCGAGCCCGGCTCGACCAGGTCGAGCCGGCCGGTCCCGTAGGCCTCCGGCGAGAAGAACACCGTGCCGGCGTGGGCGGCCGGGGGTGCGGCGGTCTGGACCGCCAGGACGCTCGCCGCGACGGCGACGAGGACGACCAGACGGCGGGCGGTGCTGCTCAGCACGTGCATGGGACTGCTCCTGCTCGGGGACGTTCGACGTCCCCACCGTCACCGAGCGGCCTTACAGCGGCCTTGCACGTCCCTGTCGGCTACTCGCAGGCGCTGCCGTCGCCGTCGCGGTCCAGGTGTGGTCCGTAACCCGGGTCGCCGCGCCGGACCGGCGCTGCCCCGGCGGCTCGGGCGTCCGCGCAGGAGCCGAAGTGCACGGCGCCGTCGGGGGCGGCGGTGGGCTCGCGCAGGTCGAGCGGCACGAGGACCGGGGCCGCCGTCCGGTCGTCGGGCAGCGGCTCGCCGGGGCACCCGGCCAGCACCCGCTCGACCGCCTTCTGCTCGGGTCGCGTGACCCACAGGCCGTACTTCGCCTTCACCGCGACCTGGCGCGCGACGTACGCGCAGCGCGACGGCTTGTGCGGGGGCAGCCAGGTCGCGGCGTCGCCGTCGCCCTTCTGCCGGTTGGCCGAGGCGTCGACCGGGAGCAGGTTGAGCGGGTCGTTGGCGAGGGCGGCGCGCTTGCGAAGCTCCCAGGACGACGCGCCGGTCACCCAGGCGTTGGACAGCGCGACGACGTGGTCGACGTCCACCCCGTTGCCGGCGCCGCGGGCGAAGGCGATCGAGCGTCCGGTGTACGGGTCGGCCAGCACCCCGGACAGGACGACGCAGCCGCGGGTGCCGGGCTTCACCTGCACGTCGGACAGGTGGGCGGCCAGCACGTCGTTGCGGGTGTCGCAGCCGTTGCGGTCGGCGTCGAGCCAGGCGGCGCCGAACCGGTCACGGTCGTAGCCGGTACGGGCGCCGCGACCCTTGACCGGCAGGGTGCGCAGCGTGGCCAGGGCCGTGCCGGACGCATGCGGCGTCGGCGACGGTGACGGCGTGGCCGCCGACGTGGGCGGGGCCGGGGAGGACGTCGTCGGCGGCGCGACCGTCGGGGTGGCGGTCGGCTCGGCGGCGGGCACGGCGGAGCACGCACCGAGCAGCGTCAGGACGGCGACGACTGCGGCACGTGCCGAGCGGGGGAAGATCGGCACCGCGACATCCTCCCCCGCCGGCGCCGGTGAGTGCGGCAGCGGGAGCGTGTCGGGTCAGGGACGCGGCAGCGAGTCCAGCAGCTCGCCGAACGCGGCGACCGCGTCGTCGACGGCCGTCCTCGCCCCGGTGGAGAACGCACCCATGTCCATGAAGCCGTGGATCATCGCCGGGTAGGTGCGGTGCACGACGCGGACGCCGGCGGCCTCGAGCGCCTTCGCGTAGGCGTCGCCCTCGTCGCGCAGCGGGTCGAAGCCCGCGGTCGCGACCACGGCCGGGGCGACCTGGGTGAGGTCGCCGTGCAGCGGGGAGAGCCGCGGGTCGGTGGGCTCGGTGCCCTCGGGGACGTACTGGGCGCCGAACCACAGCATCGTCGGCATGTCGAGGAAGTAGCCGGTGCCGTTCTCCTCGTGCGAGGGGTACTGGCCGCCCATGTCGGTGACCGGGTAGAGCAGCAGCTGGGCCGCGACCTCGGGCACCTGCTGCGCGACGACGGCCGACAGGTTGGCGCCGGCGCTGTCGCCGGCGACCGCCACGAGGTCCGAGCCACCGAGCTGGGCGCGGCGCTCCATGACGTCCAGCGTGGCCGCGACCGCGTCCATCGGGGCAGCCGGGAACGGGTGCTCGGGGGCGAGCCGGTAGTCGACCGAGACGACGACGGAGCCGGTGCCGGCGCAGATCGTCCGCGCCATGTTGTCGTGGGTCTCGAGGTCGCCGATGACGAAGCCGCCGCCGTGGAACATGACGACGGTCGGCACCGGACCGTCCGCCTCGGGCCGGTAGACCCGCGCCGCCAGGTCGCCCTCGGCACCGGCGACCGTCGTCTCCTCGACCGCGCGCACGGGCACGACGCTCTCGGGCTGGCGCATGTCGACGGTGAGGGTGCGGAAGCCCGCGCGGGCCTCGGCGGGGGTCTGCTGGTGCATGGGCGTGCCGGCCTCGATGAGGGTGAGCAGGCCGGCGAGCTGGGAGTCCACGGTCATGGCCCGCAGGCTAGGCGAGGACGAGGTCAGTCACCGGTCGAAGCAGGCGTCGGTCTGGCAGAACTCAAGGACGGCGTCGCTCTCCACGGTATGGACGGCGTCGCCCACGCGGTAGAGGATCCGCAGGCCCTCGATGATCCCGTCACCGGGCGCGTCCCGGTGGACCTCGACGTTGAGGGAGGTCGGCCCGTGCTGGGAACCTGGGCCCGAGCACGTGGCATCCACCTCGTGGGACCACTCGACCGCGGTGTCCACGAGCGGTCCCGGCTGTGCGCCGATCCCTGGCTCGTCGGACTTGAACAGATGCAGTCCGAAGGCGGTGACGGACATGTGCTTCGCGCGGACCGGCTCCACCCCGATCACCGTGGCCCGGTCCGCCCCCTCGACGCACAGGTCGTCGACGTAGATCGTGTCGTACGGCTGCGGCTTCGCGGGGTCGTACCCACTGGTGAGCTGGACGCCGGCTGCCGCACGTACTTCCGGAGCACACGCCCGGTCCACGAGCAACAGGCCCACGCCGAGGGCCACGGCCAGGACTCCTGCTGTGGCGACGAGAACGCGGCGCCTCACGGGCAGGCCTTCTCGTCACGGCAGATGGTGATGGAACCGTCGGCGTCCAGGGAACGCAGCCTCGTCCCGTCGCGGTACCAGATCCGGAGGCCGTCCACGGACGCCGACGGCCCGTGCCGCGTCACCTCGACGACGAGGGACGTAGCAGTCGCGGGCACTCCCGGGACGCACCGCTCCGTCACGCTCCGGGTCCGGCCGAGCGTCGGCTCGTGAGCCAGTGCAGTGTGCTCGAACCCCCTCTGAACGCGAGCGAACCGCACCGCAGCGAAGCCGCTGACCTCGGAGCCCGGCGTCGCGCGCCGCGGCTCCACCGCCACCAGCTCGACGGAGCCCTCACCCTTCACGCAGAGATCACCGAAGTAGAACGTGCCGTGCTCGGCCGGGGTGGTCCGGCCCTGCCCGTTGCCACTCGCGATCTGCAACGTGGTGCCATCGGCGCGGGCAAGCCCGACAACCAAACCGGAAGTTGCCAGCGCCACGAGCACGATGGCCGCCGCCACCGCCCGACGGCGGCGGGAGGCGAACGCACGGCGCAGGCGGTCCATCGGTGCTCCTCGGTCGGCCGGCGTCCGTGCCGACGGTCAGGAGGATGCTCCCACGCGCGGTCCGTGACCGAGACCGGTTTCGGCCACGCCGTCGGGACGAACCCTCCGGCGCGCTGCGGCATACTGGCGCTCGGCGGCCTGGGTCGCCGAGCGCCCGTAGCTCAGCTGGATAGAGCAAGAGCCTTCTAATCTCTGGGTCGCAGGTTCGAGTCCTGCCGGGCGCGCCCTACGCTGAGCGGCATGCCGGCCCCGCACCGCGACCCCCGCCTCATCGCGCTCGTCGCGGCCGGCGGCACCGCCGGCGTCCTGGCGCGCGACCTGCTCACCCGGGCGACCGGTGACACCGTGTGGCCCGTCGCCACCTTCGCGATCAACCTGGCCGGAGCGTTCCTGCTGGGCCTGCTCCTGGCGTCGTTGCGCCGTCGCGGACCGGACGCCGGACGGCTCCTCAGCGCTCGCCTGCTGCTCGGCACCGGGGTGCTCGGCGGCTTCACCACCTACAGCGCGCTGGCCGTCGGCACCGTCGAGCTCGCCCGTGACGACCGGCTCGCCACGGCCGCGGCCTACGCCGTCGGAACGGTGCTGCTCGGGCTCCTCGCCGTCGCGCTCGGCGCGGCGGCCGGACGCCGAGGGACGACCGCGTGATCGTCCTGACCGCCCTCGCCGGTGGCGTCGGCGCCGCGTCCCGCTTCGTCGCCGACGGGCTGGGTCGCGAGCGATGGCCCGGGCCGTGGGCGATCGTCGCGGTCAACGTGGTCGGCTCGTTCGCGCTCGGCTTGCTGACCGCGGCCTCGCTCGCCGAGCCCTGGACGGCCGCCCTCGGCGTCGGCTTCCTGGGCGGCTGGACGACGTTCAGCACGGCCAGCCACGACACGCTCGACCTCGTGCGCGACGGCCGACCGGCCCTCGCCGCGGCCCATGCCGCCGGCACCCTCGTGCTCGGCGTCGGCGCCGCCGCGGCCGGACTCGCGCTCCTCTAACGCCCTGGCGCGTTCACCGGCGTCAGCCGCGGGCCGCGGCCACCGCCGCCTGCAGCTGGGCCAGCCCCGGCACGAGCTGCTGCCCGTCCACCTCGGCGACGACCGGCTCGCCGTCCACGAGCACGGTGGGCGTGCCGCCGTGCCCGGCGTCGTCGAAGGCGTCGTTCGCGTCGTCCAGCCAGCGGTCGAAGCGCCGATCCGCGACGCACGGCTCGAGGACGTCCACGCCGACCCCGGCCTCCTCACCGATCTCCACGAGCCGCTCGTCCGGCAGGCCGGCGGTCATCTCGGGCGGCTGCTCGGCGAAGAGCAGCCGGTGCACGTCGGCGAACGCCTTCGGCCCGTCGGCGTCCACCACGCACATCGCCAGGTTGGCCGCCCGGGACGAGTACTCGGTGCTGCTCGCCCGGTCGAGCTTGGCCACCGTGCGGTGCTCCAGGCTGACCTCGCCGCGCTCGACGGCCTGGTCGAGCCACTCCCCCACCTCGGCCTCGAACGCCTTGCACGCCGGGCACTGGAAGTCCTCGTAGACGACGACCGGCACGGGATCGGCCGCCCCGTCGGCGACCCGCAGCACGCCGTGCTCGGCCGTCACGCCGGACGGCTCGACCAGCGGCTTCTCGTCCTGCGGCGTCGCGCGGCTCAGGCCCCAGGCGGTCATCGCGACGAGCGCCACCACGACCACCAGCACCCCGGCCGTCACCTTGACGCGGAACCGCCGGGCCGCCTGCTCGCGCTCCTCGCGCTGCCGGGCCGCACGTTCCACGCGCTCCTGCTTGTCCTTCGCCGCCACCGTGGCCTCCCCGTCTCGGTCCGCGTCGCGACCCTACGACGTCCTCGGCGCGACCGTCGGACCTACGGGGACGACGAGGGGCGCCTCGGTCGCTCGTGCGACCGGGCGCCCCTCGGGACGTGCTGCGGGCTCAGCCCTGGCGAGCGGCGGTGACCGCCTTCTGGATGTCGGCCCAGCTCGGGATGACCTGCTGGCCACCGGACTCGCCCGTGACCTCCTTGCCGTCGACGACCACCGTCGGGGTGCCGCCGTAGCCGGCGTCGCGCCAGGCGTTGGTGGCGTCCTCGATCCACGGCTCGAAGCGACCGTCGTCGATGCAGGACGAGACCTTGTCGGACGCGCCGGCCTGCTGGGCCATTTCGGCCAGGGTGTCGTCGGTCAGGCCCTCGCCACCCTCGGCGGGCTGGTTGGCGTAGAGGAGCTGGTGCATGTCGTAGAAGGCCTTGACGCCCTTCTCGTCCAGCACGCACAGCGCGGCGTTGGTCGCCCGCGTCGAGTAGTCGGTGGTGCTGGCGTTGTTCAGGAACGACACCGGGCGGTACTCCAGGGTGACCTGGCCCGCGTCGACGGCCTTCTTCATGTCGGTGCCGGCGCCGGCCTCGAGAGCCTGGCAGCCGGGGCACTGGAAGTCCTCGTACAGCGTGACCGTCACCGGGTCGGCCGCGGCCGGCTTGCCGGTCGAGACCTCCGTGGTGAACGGGATCGCGAAGTCCTCGGTCGCGTTGGCGGGGGCGACCAGCGGCTTGTCGTTCTCCTTCTGCAGCTGGTTGTAGCCGAACGCGGCGGCGGCGATGAGCGCGACGACCGCCACCACGACCACCGTGGTGATCCGGTTGCGCTGGCGGCGGGACGCCTTCTCACGCTCCTTGCGCATCTGCTCGGCGCGGGCGGCACGCTTCTGGCGGTCGTTGGTCACTGAACGTCTCCTGAGGTCACGGGCTGTCCAACGCGCGGGCGGCGAGGTGAGTTCCCCCGCTCCGGCCCGACGCAGGCCACGAGCACTCTAACGGGGCGGTCAGGACGGCGGGGCTAGTGTGTCGTGCGTGAACGACCGACTGGTGTGGATCGACTGCGAGATGACCGGCCTCTCCCTGGAGGACGACGCGCTCATCGAGGTGGCGGCGCTCGTCACCGACTTCGAGCTCAACGTCCTCGGCGACGGCATCGACGTGGTGGTCAAGCCGCCCGCCGCCGCGCTGGAGCAGATGAACGACTTCGTGACGCAGATGCACACGTCGTCCGGCCTGCTGGAGGAGCTGGACGCGGGCCTCACCCTGCGCGAGGCCGAGGAGGCCGTGCTCGGCTACATCCGCGAGTTCGTGCCCGAGCCGCGCAAGGCCCCGCTCGCCGGCAACACCGTCGGCACCGACCGCACGTTCCTGGCCCGCGACATGGTCGAGCTCGAGAGCTGGCTGCACTACCGCGTCGTCGACGTCTCCAGCATCAAGGAGCTGTCGCGCCAGTGGTACCCGCGCGCCTACTTCAACGCGCCGTCCAAGCACGGCAACCACCGCGCGCTGGCCGACATCACCGAGAGCATCGCCGAGCTGCGCTACTACCGCGAGGCCGTCTTCGTGCCCGCGCCCGGCCCCGACACCGAGACCGCGAAGGCCATCTCGGAGCGCATCAGCCCCACCGGTTCCTGATCCCCGGAGGGCATGCACTACAGTGTTCCTCGCCGTTCTCGGTGAAGCCGAGGACGCGCGGTGGGCGTAGCTCAGTTGGTAGAGCACCGGCTTGTGGTGCCGGTGGCCGCGGGTTCAAGTCCCGTCGTCCACCCCCGTGAACGAGCCCCGTCGTCGATGACGACGGGGCTCGTTGCTTTACCCCCGCGCGGCCGGTGCCGCGTCACCCAAACTTCACCGGGCGGAGCCTTGTCGCCTGTCGGACCCCCTCCTTAGGGTCGAGCTGCCGCCTCGGGTGGGGCGGCGCACAACGACACATCGGGGGAAAACCGTGAGCTCATCGCCACGTCATGTCCGCACGCGCTGGGCGGCCGGTCTCGCCGGCGCGCTCCTGGTCGCCGGGCTGCCGGTCGCGGCCGGCTCCGCCAGCGCCGCGGACGACGTCACCATCAACCTGCTGGACGTCAACGACTTCCACGGACGCATCGACACCAGCACGGTCAAGGTGGCCGGCACGATCGAGCAGCTCCGCGCCGCGGCCGGGGAGCAGAACACGCTCTTCCTGTCCGCGGGCGACAACGTCGGCGCGAGCCTGTTCGCGTCGTCCTCGCAGCAGGACGTCCCCACCGTCGAGGTGCTCGACGCGCTCGACCTGGCCGCGTCCGCCGTGGGCAACCACGAGCTCGACGGCGGAGAGTCCGACCTGACCGGACGCCTGGAGCAGGTCGCCGACTACGGCCACGTCGCCGCCAACGTCTACCGCAAGGGCACCACCGACCCGGTCCTGCCCGAGTACGAGCTGCTCGAGGCGGGCGGCAAGACCGTCGCCTTCGTCGCGGCCACCACCGAGGAGACCCCGACCCTCGTCACGCCCGCGGGCATCGCCGACCTGGACTTCGGCGACCCGGTCGAGGCGGTCAACCGCGTCGTCGCCGAGCTCGAGGCGTCCGGCACCCCGCCCGACGTGATCGTCGCGGCGTACCACGAGGGCGCCGGTGCCGGCACGCCCGACGGCTCGACGCTCGAGCAGGAGGTCGCCGACGGCGGCGCCTTCGCCGACATCGTCACCAAGACCGACCCCGAGGTCGACGCGATCTTCACCGGCCACACGCACAAGCAGTACGCCTGGGACGCGCCGGTGCCCGGCACCGACCGCACGCGTCCGGTGCTCCAGACCGGCAGCTACGGCGAGGCCGTCGGACAGCTCCAGCTGACCGTCGACGGCGACACCGACGAGGTGCTGTCGTACACCGCCCGCAACGTCGCCCGGACCACCACCGACGACGCCGCGCTCATCTCGGCCTACCCGCGGGTGGCCGAGGTCGACGGCATCGTCGACGAGGCCTTGGCGAAGGCCGCGGTCATCGGCGGCGAGCCCGTCGGCGAGGTCACCGCCGACATCACCACCGCCTACGTCGACGGCAAGCGCGACGACCGCGCGTCCGAGTCGACCCTGGGCAACCTGGTGGCGAATTCCCTGCGCGACTCGGTCGCCGCCACCTCCGCAGGGGCCGACCTCGGCGTCGTCAACCCCGGCGGACTGCGGAACGAGCTGCTCAAGGCGGGCTCCACCGGCGCTGACGCGGACGTCAACAAGGACGGCGTCATCACCTACGCCGAGGCCAACGCGGTGCTGCCGTTCGTCAACAACCTGTACTCGGTCAGCCTGCCCGGCTCGGCCCTGCGCGAGGTGCTCGAGCAGCAGTGGCAGACCAACGCCGACGGCTCGGTGCCGTCGCGTCCGTACCTGCAGCTCGGCCTGTCCGACAACGTCACGTACACCTTCGACGCCACGCGTCCGGCCGGCGAGCGCATCACGCACGTCACCATCGACGGTCAGCCGCTCGACCCCGAGCGCACCTACAAGGTCGCCACGTTCAGCTTCCTGGCCACGGGCGGCGACAACTTCCGCGCGTTCACGAAGGGACGCTTCGTCGACACCGGCCTGGTCGACCGCGACGCCTGGATCGCCTACCTGCGCGCCGAGTCGCCGGTCTCGCCGAGCTTCGCGCGCCGCGCGATCGCGCTCGAGGGCCTCGCCGACTCGTACGCCGCAGGCAGCACGATCACCGCGACGCTTCCGAAGCTCGACCTGACGTCGCTGGGCAGCCCGGCCAACACCGAGGTCACCGCCACCCTGAAGCAGGGCGACCGCACCGTCGCCGAGGGACGCTTCCCGGTCAGTGCCGGGTCCGCGCAGGTGTCGCTGCCGGTCCCGGCGTCGGCTCCGGCCGGCGCGCTGTCGCTGACCTTCACCGCGGCTCCGAGCGGCACCACGGTCACGGTGCCGGTCACCGTCACCGCCGCGCCGAAGCCGGTGCCCACGGTCAACGCGTCCGCCTACGGCCTCGGCCTGCTCGGCTACGCGCTGCCGGTCCAGGTGAGCGGCTCGGCCGGCACCGCCACGGGCACGGTCACCGTGACCCGCGACGGCCGTGCCGTCGCCCGCACCCCGCTCGTGCGGGGCTACACGCTCGCGCTGCTGCTCGGCCGGTTCCAGCCCGGCGAGCAGCTGACGATCGCCTACTCCGGCGACCGTCGCTACGCGCCCGCCCAGACCACCGTCGTCCTGCCCCGGAAGTGGTGAACCCCATGATCCGCACCCGACTCGCCACCGTCCTCGCCGCCACCGCGGCCCTCGCCGGAGGCCTGCTCGCCGCCCCCGCCCAGGCCGCGCCCGACGGCTCGCAGCTCGTCATCAACGAGGCGTACGTCAACGGCACCGCCGCCAGCGCCGCGTACACGCACCGCTTCGTGGAGCTGTTCAACCCGACCGACGCCCCGGTGTCGCTGAGCGGGCTGTCGCTGCAGTACCGCTCGGCCAGCGGCACCGCGGCCGCCACCACCGTCGTGCCGCTCACCGGCACGGTCGCTCCGGGCGGCTACTTCCTGCTGCGCGGCAGCGCGAACTCGGGCACCGCCGGGGCCGAGCTGCCCGCGGCCGACCAGACCGCGACGTTCAACAGCTCCGGCTCCGCCGGCACCGTCGTGCTGGCCCGGGGCACGAGCGCCCTCACGTTGCCCACCGGCGACGTCAAGGGACGCGACGACGTCCTGGACGTCGTGGGCTACGGCTCGTCCAACACGTTCGAGACCGCCCCGGCCACCGGCCAGGGCGTGGCGCTGTCGCTGCAGCGCGACGCGGGCGCCGACACCGACTCCAACGCCGCCGACCTGGCGGCCGCCGCACCCACGCCGTGCAGCACGGCCGGGTGCGCCGGGGGCGAGCCCGAGCCCGAGCCGGAGCCCACGACGGTGACCATCGCCGACGTGCAGGGTTCGGGAGCGGCCAGCCCGCTCGTCGGCCGCACCGTCACCACCACGGGCGTCGTCACGGCGGCCTACCCGACGGGCGGCTTCAACGGCGTCTACCTGCAGACCGGCGGCACCGGTGGCGACGACGCTCCGGCGGCGTCGCACGGCGTCTTCGTGCACGGCTCGGCCGTCGCGCAGGGCGCCCGGGTCGGCGACACCATCACGGTCACCGGCCAGGTCGTGGAGTTCAACGACCTGACCGAGATCAGCGCGACCTCGTTCAGCCCGGCGGCCGAGCCGCAGCCGGCGGTCAAGCCCAGCCCGGTCCGCTTCCCCATGGACGACGCCGAGCGCGAGCGCTACGAGGGCATGCTGGTCGAGCCGCAGGGCACGTTCACGATCACCAACAACTACTCGACCCACCAGTACGGCGAGATCGGGCTGGCCCCGGGCACCGAGCCGCTGCGCCAGCCGACGAACGAGGCCCGCCCGGGCTCGGAGGCGTACGCCGCGCTCGTGGCCGCCAACGCCGAGGCGCTGGTGACGCTCGACGACGGCGCGTCCGCCAACTACCTCTCGGCCGCGAACCAGGGCACCCCGGTGCCGTGGCTGACGGCGACCAACGAGGTGCGGGTGGGAGCCACGACGACGTTCACCGGCCCGGCCGTGCTCGACTACCGGTTCGGCTGGAAGCTTCAGCCGACCGCGCAGCTGACCGCCGACGACGCCGCCGGCGTGCGTCCGGTGGCCGAGTTCTCGCGCACCCGCGAGGCCGCTCCGCAGCCGGTCGGCGGACGGCTCAGCCTGGCCACGTTCAACGTCCTGAACTACTTCACGACCGTGGGCGAGGAGTACGCGGCCACCACCGGCGCCCGGTGCACCTACTACCGCGACCGGGCCGGGGCGAACATCAGCGTCGACGACTGCGGTCCCACCGGACCCCGTGGCGCGGCCAACGACGCCAGCCTCGAGCGCCAGCAGGCCAAGATCGTCCGCGCGATCAACGACCTCGACGCCGACGTCGTGTCGCTGGAGGAGATCGAGAACTCGCGTCACTACGGTCCCGACCGCGACGCCGCTCTCGCGTCCCTGGTGGCGGCGCTCAACGCCGACGCCGGTGCCGGCACCTGGGCGTTCGTGCCCTCGCCGAGCACCGTCCCGGCCGACGAGGACGTCATCCGCACCGCGTTCATCTACCAGCCGGCCACGGTCGAGCCGGTCGGCGAGTCGGCCATCCTGGACGACGCCCGGTTCGCGAACGCGCGCCAGCCGCTCTCGCAGGGCTTCAAGCCGAAGGGTCACGGTGACGACGACGTGTTCGCCGTCGTCGTGAACCACTTCAAGTCCAAGGGATCGGGCAGCGGCCAGGACGCCGACACCGGCGACGGCCAGGGTGCGTCGAACTACTCGCGCGTCCGCCAGTCCGAGGCGCTCGTGGAGTTCTCGGCGGCCGAGCAGCAGCGCCTGGGCACCGACAAGGTGTTCCTCACCGGCGACTTCAACGCCTACGCGGCTGAGGACCCGATCGTCACGCTGGAGCAGGCCGGCTACACCGACCTCGCCGACGAGCTGACCGACGAGGAGACGTACCAGTTCGACGGTCTCGTCGGCTCGCTCGACCACGTGCTCGCCACCCCGGCGGCCCGGGCCTGGGTGACCGGCGCGGACGTGTGGAACATCAACGCCTACGAGTCGATCGCGCGCGAGTACAGCCGCTACAACGTCAACGCGACCGACCTGTACGACACCAGCGCGTTCCGGTCGTCCGACCACGACCCGATCAAGGTCGGGTTCGACCCCGGCGAGCCGCCGGTGGCCCTCACCCCGACCCGCACCCAGGCGCTCACCACGGTGCTGGGCACGGTGGCGACGGTGACGGCCAAGGGCGGTCGACCGACCGGCACGGTGACGCTGCTGCGCGACGGCCGTGAGCTGGCCAAGGCCCGGCTCGTGCTGGGCGTGGCGTACTTCTCGCCGCTGCAGTACGGCTTCCGGACGAAGGGGCTGAGCGTCCGCTACGACGGCGACGCCCGCTACGCCCCGTCGACCAGCCGCTGACCGACGCGCGACGCCCCGCACCCCTCGAGGGGTGCGGGGCGTCGTGCTGCGTGCGGGTCAGGCGTGCGCGACGAGCCACTCCCCCAGCCGGCGGGCGCAGCCGTCGACGACCGACGGCCAGTCCAGGGCCGACTCGTCCGCATCGTCGCTGACCACCTTGACCAGACGCACGGGCACGTCGAACGCCTGCGCGGCCCGCACGATCGCGTAGCCCTCCATGTCGACGAGCGAGGCCCGCAGCGCCAGGCCGTCGCGGACGACGGGGTCGGTGACGAAGCGGTCGCCGGTCGCGAGCACGCTCCCGTCGCCGCCGGGCAGCTCGACCTCGTCGCCCACGTCGTACCCGAGCGCCCGGATGCCGGCCGCGTCGAAGTCGTGGTTCACGACGCGCGACGGCTCGAACAAGCCGCTCACGCCCTCCCGCAAGGCGCCACAGGTGCCGACGTTGACGACGAGGCTCGGCCGCAGCCGGGCGATCGCCTCGCCCGTGCGCACCGCGGCCTCCACCTTGCCGACGCCGCAGACGAGCAGGTCCAGCCCGTCGGGGACGTACGCGGCCTCAGCCTTCGTGGCGCTGACGACCAGGACGCTCATCGCACCGTCAGGCGCACGTCGCCGCTGCCCGTGCGCAGGCTGACGAGTCCCTCGCCCTCCGGGTCGTCGTCGAGGTCGGACGTCACGTCGCCGTCGTCGCTGCGGGTCTTGACCTGGTAGGTGCGCTCGCCGTCCGGCAGCGTCGCCTCGACGTCGCCGCTGTCGGTCGTGACGGCCAGCGCGTAGGGCTGCTCGACCATCACCACCTCGACGTCGCCGCTGTCGGTGGTGACCTTCAGCTCGACGGCGTCCAGGTCGCGCGAGGTCACCGACCCCGAGCCGGTGGTCACGGCCACCGTGGCGAGCTTGCCGCCCACGACGACGTCACCATCCCCGGTGCGCACGAGCACGTCGGTGTCCAGGTCGCGCACCTCGGCCTTCCCGGACGTCGTGGTCAGCTCGACCGGGACGCCGTCGGGCACCTCCACGGTCACCTCCGCGCCACAGCCCGGGGACAGCCAGGTGATGCAGTCGGCGGCGATGGCGATGGCGTCGCCGCTGCGGCGCAGCTCGAAGTCGGTGCTGAGCAGGCTCTCGTCCACCTCGGCGCGCACGCGCAGGTCGTCGCCGTCGCCGGGCACGAGCCGGACGTCGGCATTGGTCGCCTGCAGCACGACCTGGGCGGAGCCGTCGAGCTCCACGACCTGCGACTCGACCCGGGTGTCGCGCATGGCCAGCGAGAGGAGCAGGAACAGCCCCACCAGCACCAGCGCGCCGAGGATCGTGCCCACGACGGTCGCGAGGGTCCGCGACTCCGGGGAGGCGACGTCGTAGTCGCCGACCTGCTCGGCCGGGACGGCGCCCTGGATGATCGTGTCGTCGTCACCGGAGTGGCTCATGCCCACCAGTCAAGCAGCATCGGCCCCGGCGGTCCTCCCGGGACGGACCCCCGCGTGCACGACCTCGGAGCCCGTCCGCGAGGGATCGCGGGCCCGGGGTCGCGGCAGTAGGTTGGCCCGGTGAGCCACACCCCCGACTGCTGCGCCCCCGACGACTCCTCGCTGCGGTCACGGCTGTCGAGCCAGTCGATCCTGTCGTTCGCCTCGCACCAGAGCATCCTGTCGATCGGGTCTCACCACAGCATCCTGTCCATCGGCTCGAGCCACTCGGTGCTGTCGATCGGGTCCTTCGCGTCCTTCGGGTCGTTCTTCTCGGCGTTCTCGTTCGCGTCCCGGTTCTCGATCTTCTCGGCGCTCAGCGCCCTGAGCCGGTTCGGCTGGCGCGAGCGGGCGGAGGCCGGACGATGAGGCTCCCCGATCCTCGCGACCTGCTCACCGTCGCCGGCGTCGCGCCCGCGCTGCTGCAGGACGCCGTGACGTCGATCCCCCGTGTGCTGCGACTCCTGGAGGCCGCCGAGCAGCTGGTCGACCGGGCCGACGTGCTCATCGCCGGCATCGAGCAGACCCGCAAGGCGGCCGACGCGCTGATCGCGGGGGTCGAGAACACCCGCGAGTCCGCCGACGCGCTGGTCGCCCGCACCGAGCGGACGCTCGACGAGGCCAACGAGCTGATCGTCCGCAGCGCCGGCACGGTCGCCAGCGCCGAGCCGACGGCCAACCGCGCCGCCGCGCTGGTCGACTCGCTCGAGCCCAGCATCCAGGCGCTGCAGCCCACGCTGCAGACCCTGGCCCGCACCACCGGCGAGCACGAGGTCGCCGCGGCCGTCGAGATGATCGACAAGCTGCCCCGCCTGGCCGAGGCCCTCGAGAAGGACCTCATGCCGATGCTGGCCAACCTGCAGTCGGTGGCCCCGGACATGCACCAGCTGCTGGACGTCGTCACCGAGCTCAACGAGCTCGTCCTCCGTCTGCCCGGCATGGGCCGCCTGCGGCGCAAGGTCCACGAGGAGGAGGCCGCTGGCAACAGGCCGGTGGACCCGGAGGTCGCGGTCGCGGCCGACGAGGCCGGGGAGCGCACCCGACAGCGCCACTGAGACCTGGCTTCGGAGGGCCGATCTGCCCGGCGTTCCAGGCCGCTGCGAAGCCGCCCGACCCCCGATTTCACCCCCTCAGGAGGGTGCTGCTAATGTTCTTTCTCGCGCGCCATTAGCTCAATTGGCAGAGCAGCTGACTCTTAATCAGCGGGTTCGGGGTTCGAGTCCCTGATGGCGCACCACACGAAGGCCCCGACCAGACGGTCGGGGCCTTCGGCGTTCTCGGACGTCCTGGAGCGTGGGCCCGGAGACTCGCTTCCCCGCCCGACGGCCCGGTTCTCTACGCTCGTCCCATGTACGTGCCCGCGCCGAACGCCGTCGACGACGAGTCCCAGGTCCGCGCCATGGTCGCCGCGCTCGGCACCGGCGAGCTGGTCACCGTCGGTGCCGACGGGTACCCGGTGGCTACCCTGCTGCCCGTCCTGTGGGACGGCGACACCGTGGTGGCGCACATGGCCCGCGCGAACGACCACTGGCGGTCGCTGCTCGAGCCGACCAAGGCGCTGCTCGTCGTCACCGGACCGCAGGCCTACGTCTCCCCCGCCTGGTACGCCAGCAAGGCCGAGCACGGCCGCGTGGTACCGACCTGGAACTACGAGTCCGTCCACATGAGCGGCACCGTGCGGGTCCACGACGACGTCGACTGGCTGCGCACCGCGGTGACCCGGCTGACCGACGCCCACGAGCAGCCGCGTCCCGAGCCGTGGGCGGTGACCGATGCGCCCGAGCGGTACACCTCCGGGATGCTGCGGGCGATCGTGGGCGTGGAGCTCACCGTCGAGCGCGTCGAGGCCAAGCGCAAGTACAGCCAGAACCGTTCCGATGCCGACCGCGCCGGCGTCGTCGCGGGCCTGCGCGACGAGTCCGACCCGCGCGCGTCCGCCGTCGCCGACGCGATGGAGTCCTGACCGGACGCCTCCGCGAGCAGGTCCGGCGAGGCCGACGTACCGTCGAGAGGTGACCCGTCCCACCCCGCTCCGGATGCTCCTGGACGCCGCCCGGTTCTTCGCCGTCGGGTGGGTCGCCATCACGCTGCTGGTCATGAGCGCCGAGCACGCGCTCGGTCTGGGCTGGGCACATCCGGCGTCCGTGGTCTCCGCGTGGTTCGTCATGCTGGGCACCGCCCTGCTGCTGACCCGGGCCGCGACGCGCGCGCTGCTGGACGCCGCGGAGCGCCGCGGACTGCTCCCCTGGTGACGGAACCATGGGCGGGGTCCGTGCGTTGACCCGGCAAGGAGGTACCACCTGATGAAGTGCCCCATCGACGGCGCGACCCTGACCATGAGCGAGCGATCCGGCATCGAGATCGACTACTGCCCCGAGTGCCGAGGCGTCTGGCTCGACCGCGGCGAGCTCGACAAGATCCTCGACCGCGTGGCCGCCGAGGCCGGACCGGCCACTCCGCCGGCCCCGCCGGCTCCCGCCCCGCAGGCACCGCCGGCCCAGCCCGCCGCTCCGTCGTACAGCCAGCCGCCGGGCTACCAGCAGCCGCAGCCGGCCTACGGCAACCGCTACTACGACGACTCCGACAAGCGGTACTACGGAGGCGGCGGCTACAAGAAGCGCAAGGGCCACTGGCTCGGAGAGCTGTTCGACTGACGTGTGGATCGGCTGGATCGAGCTGGACCTGCTGCTGGGCGACGTGCGCTCGCTCAAGCAGAAGCGTTCGCTCGTCCGGCCGATCGTCGCGGAGGTCAAGCGCCGCTTCGACGTGAGCGCGGCCGAGGTCGGCCACCAGGACCTGTACCGGCGGACGCTGGTCGGGGCGAGCGTGGTGTCCGCCGACCGCGCCCACGTCGTGGAGGTGCTGGACGCGGTGGAGAAGCTCGTGGCCTGGCACCCCGAGGTCGAGGTCGCCTCGGCGCACCGGCGCCTGCTCACCAGCGAGGACGAGTGAGCCCGTGCGCCACTAGCGTGACGCCAGCACCGACCCAGGAGGCTTCGTGGACGTCACCGAGTACATGACCTACGACGCGACGGGGCTCGCCGAGCTCGTCGCGTCCAAGCAGGTCAAGCCCAGCGAGCTGCTCGCCGCGGCCCGCCAGCGCGCGGACGAGGTGAACGGACGGCTCAACGCGATCGTCGTCCGCACCGACGACCTCGCCGACTCGATCGTCGACGACCCCGACCTGTCCGGGCCGTTCGCCGGTGTCCCGTTCCTGGTCAAGGACCTCATGCAGGAGGTCGCCGGCTACCCGACGTCGTACGGCTCGCGGGCCCTCCGCGGCGACGTGGCCACCGAGCACGCGAGCGTCGTCCAGCGCTGGCTCGACGCCGGGCTGGTCATCTTCGGCAAGACCAACACCCCCGAGTTCGGCGCGAAGGGCGTCACCGAGCCCGAGTACTGGGGCCCGGCCCGCAACCCCTGGCGGCTGGGCCACACCCCCGGCGGATCGTCCGGTGGGTCCGGCGCGGCCGTCGCCGCGGGCGTCGTCCCGGCCGCCGGCGCCAACGACGGCGGCGGCTCGATCCGCATCCCGGCCGCGTGCAACGGCCTGGTCGGGCTCAAGCCCAGCCGCGGCCTCGCGCCGTACGGCCCGCAGACCGGCGAGTCGATGATCGGCATGGCCGTGCAGGGCGTCGTCTCGCGCACCGTCCGCGACAACGCCGGCCTGCTCGACGCCATCGTCGGCCCGCACCCGTACGCCGGCTACCAGGCCCCGGTGCCGCAGCGCCCGTTCGCCGAGGCGGTCAAGGACGCGCCCGGCCGCCTGCGCGTCGGCTTCTCGGCCCGTTCGGCCATCACCGCCGACCCCGACCCCGAGGCCGTGGCCGCCATGCACGAGGCCGCCGCGCTGCTGGCGGAGCTGGGCCACGAGGTCGAGGAGGTCACGCCGCCGTACGACGACGAGGCGCTGGCCCGCGACTTCCTGACCATCTGGTTCGCCAACCTGGCCGCCGAGGTGGAGCTCACCAAGGCCCGCACCGGCGCGACCAGCCGCGACTTCGAGGCCGACACGCTGGCCATCGCCGAGATCGGCCGCGCCGCCGGCGTGGTCGCCGCCCAGCAGGCGCTCGGCAACGTCCACGGCTACGTCCGCTCGCTGGTCGACTTCCAGCAGTCCTACGACCTGTTCCTCACCCCGACCCTGGCCAAGCGGCCGCTGCGGGTCGGCGAGCTCACCACCGCTCCCCTGCTGCAGCGGCTGTCGCGGGTGGTCAGCAAGGCCAAGGGCGGCCGGGTGCTGGCCAAGACCGGCATCCTCGACGACCTGGTCAGCCAGAACCTCGGCTGGGTGCCCTACACGCAGCTGGCCAACCTCACCGGGCGCCCGGCGATCAACGTCCCGCTGCACTGGACGCCCGAGGGCCTGCCGCTCGGCGTGCAGCTGGTCGGCCGACTGGGCGAGGACGCGCTGCTGCTGCAGGTCGCCGCGCAGCTGGAGCAGGCCCGGCCGTGGGCCCACCGGCACCCCGCTCCGCTCGCTCCGTGACGTGATCCATCTGACTCGGCGACCCTGATCGGGGTTCGCCATACTGGCGAGCACGTCGCAGTCGGAACCGAACGGAGCTGTTGTGCGCAATCCCCGAGCCTTCCTGCGTCCGCTGGCGGTGGGTGCCCCCGCCCCGGTGGCCGAGGTCCCCTTCCGCCCCTCGCGGATGATCCACTTCTTCGACCCCAGCAACGAGAAGATGGCGGCCAAGGTGCCGGACATCGCGAAGAAGGTCGACATCATCCTCGGCAACCTCGAGGACGCGGTGAAGACGGAGAAGAAGGAGGCCGCGCGCCAGGGCCTGGTCGAGATCGCGAAGGCGACCGACTTCGGCGACACCCAGCTGTGGACCCGGGTCAACAGCCTGGACTCGCCGTGGGTGCTGGACGACCTGGTCACGCTCGTCACCGAGATCGGGCACAAGCTCGACGTCATCATGGTGCCGAAGGTCGAGGGCGCCCAGGACATCCACTACGTCGACCGGCTGCTCGCCCAGCTCGAGGCCCGCGCCGGCCTGGAGCGCCCGATCCTCGTGCACGCGATCCTGGAGACCGCCGAGGGCGTCGCCAACGTCGAGGAGATCGCCGGGGCCAGCCCGCGCATGCAGGGCATCAGCCTCGGCCCCGCCGACCTCGCCGCCAGCCGCCGCATGAAGACGACGCGGGTCGGCGGCGGTCATCCGGGCTACCTCGTCCGTCAGGACCCGACGGGCGACGACCTCACGCAGGGACGCACCACCTACCAGCAGGACCTGTGGCACTACACGATCGCGCGCATGGTCGACGCCTGCGCCGCGAACGACATCCTTCCCTTCTACGGCCCGTTCGGAGACATCAAGGACGTCGTCGCCTGCGAGGACCAGTTCCGCAACGCCTTCCTGCTCGGCTGCGTCGGCGCCTGGAGCCTGCACCCGGTGCAGATCGACATCGCCAAGCGCGTCTTCTCCCCCGCCCCCGAGGACGTCGCGCACGCCAAGCGCGTCGTCGAGGCCATGGGCGACGGCTCGGGCGCGGTGATGATCGACGGCAAGATGGAGGACGACGCCTCCTGCAAGCAGTGCCTGGTCATGCTCGACCTGGCCCGGGCCCTGGCCGAGCGCGACCCCGAGCTGGCCGCGGCCTACGACCTCTGAGGAGAGCCATGACCGACACCCTCCTGCGGCCGCGCCGCTCCGTCCTGTACATGCCCGGCGCCAACGAGCGCGCGCTGGAGAAGGCCAAGGGCATCGACGCCGACGCCCTCATCCTCGACCTCGAGGACGCCGTCGCGCCCGACGCGAAGGTCGAGGCCCGCGAGCGCGTCTGCGCCGCCGTCCGCTCCGGCGAGTACGGCCACCGCGAGCTGGCCATCCGGGTCAACGGGATCGGCACCCAGTGGCACGACGACGACCTGGCCGCCGCCGCCCAGGCCGGCCCCGACGCCGTCCTGGTCCCGAAGGTGAACTCCGCCGAGGAGGTGCACGCCCTCGTCGCCGCGCTCGAGCGCCACGGCCCCCCGGCCCACACGCAGCTGTGGGCCATGATCGAGACGCCGATCGCGATCCTGCACGCCGAGCAGATCGCCACCGCGCACGAGCGGCTGACCGTCTTCGTCATGGGCACCAACGACCTGGTCAACGACAGCCACGCGCTGCACGTGCCGGGCCGCGCACCCCTCGTCCCGTCGCTCACCTGGGCGCTGCTGGCCGTCCGCGCCGCCGGCAAGGTCGTGCTCGACGGCGTCTTCAACGACGTGAAGAACGCCGAGGGCTTCGAGGCCGAGGCGCGTCAGGGTCGCGAGATGGGCTTCGACGGCAAGACCCTCGTGCACCCCTCGCAGGTCGAGCCGGCCAACGCCGCGTTCGGCCCCTCCGAGCAGGACGTCGAGGACGCCCGCGGCCTCATCGCCGCCTTCGAGGAGGCCCAGGCCGAGGGCAAGGGCGTCGCCACGTTCAAGGGCAAGATGGTCGAGAGCCTGCACGTCCGCGACGCGCAGCGGATCCTCGCCTTCCACGAGGCGCTGCAGCAGCGCTGACCGAGCACGCGACGGGGCCGGGACGATCGATCGTCCCGGCCCCGTCGTCGTGCTGGACGGTCAGTGGCGTCCGGACTTCGAGAGCCCCAGCGCCCGCGAGACGGTGAAGAACAGGTCGGTCTGGTCGGTCAGCCCGACCACGTTCGCGGCCTGCGGCCCGTAGCCGGCGATGCGCAGCTGCGAGCCGGTGTGCTGCTGCGAGCCCTCGACCTCGGCCGTCGCGTAGTTGATCGTCATCGGACGGTCCTCGTTGGTGAGCAGGTTCACCGTGTAGCCCGGCGTGGTGGAGCCGGCCTCGACGATCTGGCTGGTGTGCGCGTGGTCGGCGGTGACGATCACCGTGGTGTTGCCGTCCTTCTTCGCGTAGTCCAGCGCGACCTGCACGGCCTCGTCGAGGTCGATCAGCTCGCCGATCTGCCCGCAGGCGTTGGCCGCGTGGTCGGCCTTGTCGATGCTCGCGCCCTCGACCTGGAGGAAGAAGCCCGCGTCCTTGCCGTGGCCCTTGCCCTTGCCCTTGCGGCCGTCCTCGTCGAGCAGGTCGATCGCCTTGTCGGTCAGGTCGGCCAGCGTCGGCTGGGCGTCGGTGCGCTCGGGGTTCTCGGTGCAGCGCTGCGCCGGCTGGCTGCCGCCGTCGGCGGTGGCCTTCGGACCGACCCAGCGCTGGGCCAGGTTGCCCGACGCGAACAGGCCGAGGAGCGGCTGGCGCTGGTCGGCGGTGCGGACCTTCGCGAGCGAGTCGGCGTCGTCGACGAGCCGGTAGCCGCGCTCGACCGCCTGCTGCTGCAGCGTCTTGCCCTTCCAGCGTCCGGCCGCGGCGACCTCCGAGAACGTCGCGGCACCTCCGCCGAGGGTGACGTCGGGACGCGTGTCGAGCAGCTGCTCGCTGATCGAGCCCTCGCCACCGTTCTCGAGCGCGTTCGTCGGGCACTGCGCCGTCGTGGCGACCGGGCCGTAGCAGCGGCGGCTCGTGACCTGTGCGACCTGGACGGCCGGCGTCGCGTCCTGGATCTCGGCGGTGCTGACGTTGCCGGTGCGCAGGCCCTTCTTCTTGGCCAGCTCGAGCAGCGTCGCCTGCGGCTTGCCGTCGACGTCGACCGAGATGGCGCCGTCGTAGGACTTCGTGCCGGTGGCCCAGGCGGTGCCGGTGGCGGCCGAGTCGGGGACGTAGTCGGGCTTGCCGTCCTTGCCCAGCGAGTAGGTCGTGTACTGGCCGGTCAGCGGCAGGGCGTCGATGCCGGGCAGACGTCCGGCGGCACCGTACTCGTAGTTGCGGGCCGAGGTGATCTCGGAGTCGCCCATGCCGTCGCCGATGAGCAGGATGACGTTCTCGGCCTTGCCGCCGTCGAGGGCGCGGGCGATCGTCTTGGTCCTGTCGCCGTGGTTGCGCTGCGCGCCACCGTGGTCGGACAGGTCGGTGGCCGCGTAGGCCAGCGCGGAGGAGCCGACGACGAGGGCGCCGGCCGCAGCGGCGACGGTGACGCGCCGCGAGCGAGTACGAAGGTTCATGGCCGCAGCCCATCCAGGTCGGGTGAACGGCCACCCAACGAGACCGGGCCTCCGGACGAAGCCCGTGCGACCGTTCGTGGTCCTTCCAGGCTACGACCGCATGGCCCGAAACGACCAGACGCCCCGAGGAGCATCTCCTCGGGGCGTCCGTCCTGCGGTGGCGGGGGCGGGGCGGCTCAACGCTGGCCTCGCATCCCGTACAGGGTCATCTCGTGCGCGTCGCGTGCGGCGCGCAGCTCACGCTCCCGCTGCATGCGCAGCCGGGCCTCGCGCATCAGGACCTGGCGGTCCGCCTCGGGCAGCTCGTCCCAGGCGCGCCGGCGGCTGCGAGCAGCGGTCCGCTGGCGGCGGATCTCGATGAGAGCCACGGTGTTCACCCCCTCTCGGGTGGTCGCGGCCGACGGTGCTGACGAGTCGGGGCTCGTGGTCGTCGGGACGTCTGCGGGCATGAGGGTCGTACGGGTCGGGGAAGGGATGAGGGTGGTGTTCATGGCGCGCCTCCTTTCGGGTGAGGGTGGGTGTGGGGACAAAAAAACCGCTTCGGACCGGGGTCCGAAGCGGCTGCTGAGCCAGAGGTGACTGGCTACAGGCGGGGCACAGCTCCGGAGGGTCGACCGGCGTCGGACGTGACGATGACGAACGCAAGGGCTCGCGGGTTCGTGACGTGGAACATCGGTGATCACCTCCTGGGGCGTGTCGGTGCCTTCGGGCAGGAAGGCGGGAGCAACGTAGCGCGGATCACAAGCGCGTGTCCACCATCTGGGCGTCGGCGCGGCGTGTCGCGTCGTTCTCGCGGCGTGTCGCGTCGGCGTCAGTCGTCGAAGTCGAGGTGCTCGTCGAGGTCCTCGCGGGTCATGCCGCTGGCCAGCAGCAGGTCGGCCGACAGCGAGCGGACCTGGGCCGAGACGGCCGCGGTGTTGAGCGTGAGCGAGGCCGGCAGCGAGTGCACGGCGGTGCGCGCCGCCTCGATGAGCGCCAGCTGCGCCGCCTCGAAGTCGGCCTGCACCGCGAGGTCGTCGGCGAAGATGCCGACCGCCCGGGCGAGCGAGCGGACGGCGTCGGCCATGCCGGCCGGGGCGACCTCGTGGTGGCGCAGCATCGCCGAGGAACGACGAGCCAGGACGCGGGCGTCGCGCACGGCGTTGTCGATGTGGGCGATCGTGCCGACGTACAGGTTGACGTGCCCGCGCTGCGTCCAGCGCATCGGCGACATCCGCGCGATCTCGGAGACGTTCTCGGCGGTCGAGCGCAGCGTCTCGACGGCCGGCTGCAGCTCGCGGGTGCGCTCCAGCGCCCGCTCGGCGCCGGCGGGCTCGCCGGTGGCCAGGGCCTCGGCGACGTCGTCGAGCGCGCCCGAGACCTGCTTGAGGACGTCCTGCACCTCCACGCCGATGTCGCGGACGGTGTTGCGTGGCAGCAGGATCATCATGGCCAGACCGCACAGGCCGCCGATGAGCGCGTCCAGCACGCGGGTGACGGCGGGGTTGCCGGCCCCCGAGAGCGGGACGACCGCGGCCAGCAGCACGGCGGAGTTCGCCGCCTGGTTGAGGGCGAGACCCTTGAGCCCGAGGAACAGGCCGACGGCGGCGGCGAGCACCCCGATGAGCGCCAGCTGCCAGGCGCCGCGGCCCATCGTCAGGATGAGCAGCTCGCCGACGCCCACGCCCACCACCACGCCGAAGATCAGCTCGTAGAGGGTGCGGCTGCGCGGACCGGCGCCGGAGTTGATGACCAGCACGGCGGCGATGGGGGCGAAGAAGGCCTGCGAGTGGCCGAACAGCTCGGTCGCGACGAAGTAGGCCACCGAGGTGGAGATCGCGAGCCGGACCAGGAAGCGCCACCGCCGGCGCACCAGCATGAGCCGGTCGCGCAGGGACAGGCTCGGGCGCACGTCCGGCAGGCGCCGGGAGAAGGCCGCGAAGCCGCCTCGCTCGCTCATCGTCGTCCCACCGCCCTCGTGCTCGTCCACTCGCTCACAGGTACAGGCCCGTCTGGCCCTCCTCGAGCCGCTCGGCGGCGACCGCGTGCAGGTCGCGCTCGCGCAGCAGGATGTACGAGTCGCCCCGGACCTCGACCTCGGCACGGTCGTCGGGGTCGAACAGGACGCGGTCGCCGACCTCGACCGAGCGCACCTGCGCACCGACCGCCTCGACCCGTGCCCACGACAGCCGGCGTCCCATGGCCGCGGTGGCCGGGATGACGATGCCGCCGGTCGAGCGGCGGTCGCCGGCCTCGGCGTCCAGGCGCACGAGCAGCCGGTCGTGCAGCATCCGGATCGGCAGCTTGTCGGCGGTCACGGGCGGACCTCCGGGAGAAGGGCAGCATGAGGAGGACCGCCCGTGATGGCCGGATGGGCTCCCTCGCTGCGCTCGGTCACGGGCGGACCTCCGGGAGAAGGGCAGCATGAGGAGGACCGCCCGTGATAGCCGGATGGGCTCCCTCGCTGTGCTCGGTCACGGGCGGACCTCCTCGGCGACGACCGCCGTGCTCACGTGAGCAGGCGGCGGAGCACCACGGCGGCGGCCACGACGGCCACGACGCCACCGACGACCGGGACGATCGTCTCGAAGCGCGGCGAGCCGTCGGGCGCGACGAAGCGCGCCTTGACCCGGTCGACCTGGCGCGAGGCGATGTTCTTGGGGCTGGCCCGGTCGACGAGCTCGTCGATCGTGCGGGCCAGGTGCTCGCGGGTCTGCTCGATCTCGTCGACCAGCGCGTCGTTGCGGGACTTCGCCACAGCATCCTCTTTCGTCGCCACGCGCGGGGTCCCCCGCGCTCGTAGGCCAGGATAGTGGTCATGAGCGCCCGACTGCAGGCTGGAGACCAGGCCCCCGACTTCACCCTCCCCGCCGACGACGGCACGAGCGTCACGCTCTCGTCGCTGCGCGGACAGAAGGTGATCGTGTACTTCTACCCCGCCGCGATGACCCCCGGCTGCACCAAGCAGGCGTGCGACTTCAGCGACTCGATCGACCGGCTCCAGGCCGAGGGCTACACCGTGCTCGGCATCTCGCCGGACAAGCCCGACAAGCTGGCGAAGTTCCGCGAGCGCGACGGGCTGACGATCACGCTGCTGTCGGATCCCGACAAGGAGGTCCTCACCGCGTGGGGCGCCTTCGGCGAGAAGAAGCTCTACGGCAAGGTCGTGGAGGGCGTCATCCGCTCGACGTTCGTCGTCGACGAGCAGGGCGTGATCGAGCTGGCGCAGTACAACGTCAAGGCGACCGGCCACGTGGCCAAGCTGCGCCGCGACCTGGGCCTCGGCGCCTAAGCGGCTCGTCCGTGAGCGAGCGCAGCGAATGAACCATCGAGCACCTCACGGACGGGCCTGCGTACCGTGCCTCTTCCTGACGCAGGCTCGTCCGTGAGCAAGCTCGTCGTGCTGCGGGCGCCGATGCGCTCGCGCACGGACGCCCTCGACGACGGTCGCGGCGCCCGGCGGGGTCTCGCGGCCGGCGTCGTCGGCATGGGCGGCGTGCTGGACGACGTCCCCGCCGGCGCCGACGAGGCCGTCGCGGCGCTCGAGCGGGTGGACGAGCGCGCCGCCGCCCGGCTGCGCCGCTTCGTCGCCGTGCCCGACGGCTCGTTCGCCTGGACGCTGACCGACGCCGGACTGCACCTGGGCCGGATCACGGGCGGCTACCGGTACGACGGCTCCCCCGAGGCGGTCGCGGCCGACCTCGTCCACGTGCGTCCGTGCGACTGGCTGCCCGCGCCGGTGCCGGACGACGAGGTGCCCGCCGCGGTGCACCAGACGGTCGAGCGCGGTGGCCGCAACCTGCAGCGCATCCACCCGGGCGACGTCGAGGCCCTCACCGCCGAGGTGTGGTCCCGTTCCCGCTGAGCGTGACGTTCGGGGGGTGGTACTGCTTCGTCGAGCCCCGATACGTCACGCTCAGCGTGTCGGTGGGACGCGCGCGGGGCTGGCCTAGACTCGTCCCGCACCCGCCGGTGTGGTGGAACTGGTAGACACGCAGGATTTAGGTTCCTGTGTCCTCGGACGTGCAGGTTCAAGTCCTGTCACCGGCACCCTGCGCGGCCGCGCACGAGACTTGAGTTCCGCAGCCCCGCGGCTATGGTCGAAGCATCGTTGACGCTACAAGTAACGCTGATCCCGACCCTCTCCCTGCCCATCGCCGTCGCTGGGCCGTCGCCACCGGCGCGCTCACGCTCGCGACCGTCGCCGGCATCGTGGTGCTGGCGCTCAGCACCGCGGGCGTCGTCGACCGCGAGCCGTGGGGCTACCTGGCCCTCATGACCGCGGGCGCCGCTGCGATCGGCGTGTTCATCGTGACGTTCGCGCACACCTTCTTCGAGCACCAGTCGCCCTCGACGAAGCGGGCCCCGACGCGCGCCTGACCCCACGGCGCGCCACCATCGGGCATGGCCGACTACGGGCAGGACATCCGCCTCGGCGTGTTCATCACGCCGACGAACGCGTCGCCGCGCCATCCCGTCGGGCTCGCGGTCGCGGCCGAGGAGGCCGGGATCGACCTGGTGACGTTCCAGGACCACCCGTACCAGCCGCGCTACCTCGACACCTGGACGCTGCTGTCGTTCGTCGCCGCGCGGACGTCCACCGTGACGCTCTCGGGCAACGTGCTGAACCTGCCGCTGCGCCAGCCCGCCGTGCTCGCCCGCTCGGTCGCGTCGCTCGACCTGCTGAGCGGCGGCCGCGTCGAGCTGGGGCTCGGCACCGGGGCGTTCTGGGACGCGATCGAGGCGATGGGCGGTGAGCGCCTGACGCCCGGCCGGGCCGTCGACGCGCTCGAGCAGGCGATCGACGTCGTCCGGGCGCTGTGGGACACCGGGGCGTCCGGCGGCGCGACGGCCGGCGGCGACCTGCACCGCGTGAAGGGCGCCAAGCGCGGCCCCGCGCCGGCGCACGACGTCGGCATCTGGCTCGGCGCCTACAAGCCGCGGATGCTCGCGCTCACCGGACGCGTGGCCGACGGCTGGCTCCCCTCCGTCGGCTACCTCTCCGGAGGCCTGGACGACCTCGGCCCGATGAGCCGGCGCGTGGACGGCGCGGCCCGCGAGGCCGGCCGCGACCCGGCCGACGTCCGGCGCCTGCTCAACGTGTCCGGACGCTTCGCGGCCGACGGGTCGGGCTTCCTGGAGGGGCCGCCGCGCCTGTGGGCCGAGCAGCTCGCCGACCTGGCGCTGCTGCACGGCACCAGCACGTTCGTGCTCGCCGCGGACGACGAGACGACCATCCGCACCTGGGCCCACGAAGTGGGGCCGGCGCTCAAGGAGCTCGTCGCCGCCGAGCGGTGAGTGGTGGATCTCGAGCCGTGGCGCATCAGGAGCCAGGAAAGCCGACAGGAACCAGGCACGTTTCCCTGGCCATTCTCGGTTTACCTGGTCTACCAGGTAAACCGAGACCGACCGCTCAGGGCTACTCGGCGGGGGCGGGCTCGTCCTCGGGCTCGAGGAGGGCGACCTGGATCTCGGTCACGCGGCGCTTGTCCAGGGCCGCGACGGTGAGCCGGTAGCCGCCGACGTCGACGTGGTCGCCGACCTCGGGCATGCGGCCGAGGTGGGTGATGACGTAGCCGGCGACGGTCTCGTACGAGCCGTCCTCGAGCTCCACGCCGGTGCGCTCCGCGAACTCCTCGATGGTCAGGCCGCCCTCGACGGTGCGCGGGCCCTCCCCCAGCACCTCGACGGGCGCGCGCAGGTCGTACTCGTCGCGGATGTCGCCGACGAGCTCCTCGACCAGGTCCTCGAGCGTGACGATGCCGTCGGTGCCGCCGTACTCGTCGACGACGACGGCGATGTGCGTGCCCTCCGAGCGCATGAGGTTGACCGAGGGCAGCACCCGGTTCGTGCCGGGCAGGACGACGATCTGGCGGGCCAGGTCGCCGACGCGGACGCGGGTGTCGCCGGGCGCGTCGTGCAGCTGGTCGAACAGGTCGCGGACGTGCAGGTAGCCGCGCACGTCGTCGACGCCCTCGCCCATGACCGGGTAGCGCGAGTACGGCTGCTCGCGGACGGCCTGGGCCGCCGCGTTGAGCGTCATCGTGGCCTTGAGGAAGGCGACCTCGCCACGCGGGCGCATGGCCTCCTTCACCGACCGGTTGGTCGCCTCGAGGACGTCCTCGAGGATCGCGCGCTGCTCGACGCCGAATCCCCCGTGGCCCGAGACGATGTCGCGGACCTCCTCGTCGCTGATCTCCTCGACCTTGGCGTTCGGGTCGCCGCCGAGCAGCCGGACGACCGCGTTGGTGGAGACCGACAGCAGCCAGATGACCGGGCGCATGACCTGCGCGAAGCGGTCGAGCGCAGGGGTGACGACCAGGGCGATCGTCTGCGACTTCTGCAGCGCGAAGCGCTTGGGCACCAGCTCGCCGAGGACGAGCGAGAGGTAGGCGATGATCAGCGTCATCAGCACGAGCATCAGCGGGTCGGCCGCGCCGGACGGCACGCCGAGGTCGACCAGGAACGGCGCGAAGTCCGGTGCCAGGGTCGAGGCGCCGTAGGCCGCGGACAGGAAGCCCGCGACGGTCACGCCGATCTGCACGGCGGCCAGGAAGCGGTTCGGGTCGCGCGCCACCTTGGCGACCTTGGCGCCGCGGGCGCTCTCGGACTCCAGGCGGTTCAGCTGGCTCTCGCGCAGCGAGACCAGGGCGAGCTCGGTCGCGGCGAAGACGCCGCCGACCAGGACGAAGACGAGCACCAGGGCGGCGTTGAGCCAGGTCTGCTGGTCCATCAGAGGTCACCGTCCCTCGTCGTGCGGGTCGAGGGACGGTTCGGACTGTCGGGGTCGCTCATGGCGAAGATCGTAGCGGGACGGCCCGAGGGCGGCTCGAGGTCGGCGGTCACGCGCGTGCGGGGTGGATGGCCACCTCGCTCGCCTTCACCACCAGCCACACCGCGTCGCCCGGCGCGAGGGCCAGGTCGGCCACCGCCGCGAGGGTGACGTCGGCCGCGACCTCGCCGGCGCGGACGCGCACGAGGTCGCCGCGCGGCTCCAGCTCGGTGACCACGGCCGGCCAGGCGTTGCGTGGACTTCCGCCGGGACGTTCGCGGTGCACGGCGACGGACGCCGGCCGGAACACCGCGACCGCCCGCTCGCCCTCGGCGACCGGCTCGGGCGCGACGCCCTCGACGACGACGTCCCCGGTGTGCACGGCACCGCTGCGGACGGTGCCGGCGAGCAGGTCCAGGCCGGCGACCCGGGCGGCGAACTCGCTGCGCGGGCGGGCCAGCACGTCGCGGGTCGGTCCGGCCTCGACGACACTTCCGGACTCCAGGACGACGACCCGGTCGGCCAGGGCGAGCGCGTCGAGCGGGTCGTGGGTCACCACGACCGCCGTGCGTCCGGTGAGCACCTCACGCAGGAGCCCGCGAGCCTGCGGCGCCGCGGTGACGTCCAGGGCCGCGAGCGGCTCGTCGAGCAGCAGCAGCCGGGGCTCGGCCGCGAGGGCCCGGGCGACCGCGACGCGCTGGGCCTGGCCGCCCGAGAGCGCGGCCGGACGCCGTCCGGCGAGGTCGCCCACACCCAAGGCGTCGAGCAGGTGCTGGGCCCGGTCGGACGCCTCGCGCCGTCCCACGCCCTGGCTGCGCGGCCCGAACGCGACGTTCTGCCGGGCGCTGAGGTGCGGCAGCAGCAGCGGCTCCTGCGCCAGGAGGGCCACGCGACGCTCGTGCGGCGGCACCCACGCGCCGTCCCCGGCGAGCAGCCGCCCGTCCAGCTCGACCCGGCCCTCGTCGGGCTCGAGCAGCCCGCAGAGCAGGTCGAGGGTGGTCGACTTGCCCGCGCCGTTGGGGCCGAGCAGCGCGACGGTCTCGCCGTCGGCGACGTCCAGCGCGACGTCGAGGTCACGGGCGTGCAGGCGCACGTCGAGGTGCAGGGTCACGAGTCCTCCCGGCGCAGACGCGTGCCGGCGACCACGACGACCGCCACCACCACGAGCACCAGCGCGAGGGCGACGGCCGCGTCCGGGTCGGCCTCACGCTGCAGGTAGATCTCGAGCGGCAGGGTGCGGGTGACGCCCTGCAGGCTGCCGGCGAAGGTGAGCGTCGCGCCGAACTCGCCGAGGCTGCGGGCGAAGGCGAGCACGGAGCCGGACACGAGGCCGGGCAGCACGAGCGGCAGCGTCACCCGGCGCAGCACGGTGGTGGGAGACGCGCCGAGCGTGGCGGCCACCGCCTCGTAGCGACCGCCGGCCGTGCGGAGCGCGCCCTCCAGGCTCAGCACCAGGAACGGCAGCGAGACGAACGTCTGGGCCAGGACGACGGCGGTCGTCGAGAAGGCGACCTGCACGCCGAGCACGTCCAGCGTCTCGCCGAGCAGGCCGCGCCGGCCGAAGGTGTAGAGCAGGGCCAGGCCGCCCACCACCGGCGGCAGCACCAGCGGCACGAGGACGAGCGCGCGCAGCAGCGCCTGGCCGCGGAACGACGTCCGGGCCAGGAACAGCGCGATCGGGACGCCGAGCACGACGCACAGCAGGGTGCTGACCGCGGCGGTGCGCAGGCTCAGCAGCAGCGCGTCGACCGCCGTGGGCGACGTGAGCAGCGGCCCGAGGGACGTCCACGGCACGCGGACGACGAGCGCGACGAGCGGCAGCACCACCAGCAGCGCCCCGATCGCCGCCGGCAGCAGCAGCCAGGCCGGGAGCCCGGGTGCGCGCCGGGTCACGGCGTGCCCAGCCCCGCGGACTGCAGGACCTGCTGGCCTTCGGCGCCGGTCACGGCGTCGACGAACCGCTGGGCCAGGTCGGCGTCGCCGTCGGCCAGGACGGCGACCGGGTACCGGTTGAGGTGCTCGGCGGAGCGCTCGAGCTCGATCGTCTCGACCCCGTCCCCGGCCGCCTGCGCGTCCGAGACGTAGACCAGCCCGGCGTCGGCCTCGCCGGCCGCGACCTTGCCCAGCACGTCCTTGACCGACTGCTCCTCGCTCACCGGACGGACGGTGACGTCGAGGTCGGCCAGCACCTCCTGGGCCAGCGCGCCGCACGGCACGGCGTCCGCGCACAGCACCGTGTCGACGGACGCGAGGTCGGCCGCCGAGGCGACGCGGCCCGGGTTGCCCGGCGGCACGACGATCGTCAGGCGGTTGGTGGCGAAGACCTGCGGCTCGCCGTCGAGCGCGGCGGCGTCCACCTTCGCCATGGTCGCCTCGTCGGCGGTGGCCAGGACGTCCGCGGGGGCGCCGGCCTCCACCTGCGCGACGAGGTCGGCCGACCCGGCGAACGACAGCCGGACGTCGAGGTCCGGGTCATCGGCCTCGAGCTGCTCGGCGATCTCGGTGAACGGCTCGGTCAGCGACGCGGCGGCCAGGACGTCGACGGTGCGCCGGTCGTCGTCCCCGTCGCCGCCCGAGCACGCGGCGAGCAGGCTCAGGGCGAGGACACCGGCGAGCGCGCGCCTCACGCCGACCTCCCGGCGGTCTCGACGATGACGTTGGTCGACTTCACGACCGCCACCGCCACGCTGCCCAGCTCGAGGCCGAGGTCCTCGACGGCCTCGCTGCTCATCAGCGAGACGATGCGGAAGGGCCCGCACTGCAGCTCGACCTGGGCCATGACGGCGTCGGTGCGGATGCCGGTGACCAGGCCGACGAGGCGGTTGCGGGCCGAGCTGGCCACGCCGGACGGGTCGGGCACCTGCTCGGCCCGCTCGCGGGCGAGCACCGCCAGGGCGTGACCGTCGACGACCTTGCGTCCCGCCTCGTCCCGGGTCGCCTCCAGGACGCCCTGGTCGACCCAGCGGCGCACGGTGTCGTCGCTGACCCCGAGGAAGCGCGCCGCGTCGGCAATCCGAATCTGCGTCATGGAACGGGACGCTAGCACGCATCTGCGGACCAAGCGCGGCATCAGAGCCGCTCGACGCCCCCGTCGGCACGCGGGTCGTGGGCGCCGTCGACGCGCCCGTCGGCGTCCCGGACGACGAGCCCGGCGTGCCCCATCGACTCGTCCAGGGCCGGGACGACGTCGACGTCGTGACCCCGGCGGACCAGCTCGGCGACCACGTCGGGCGAGATGCCGGACTCCACCCGCACCAGGTCGGACGCGCCCCCGCGGTCGCGTCCCCACGTCCAGCGGGGTGCGGCGACCGCGGCGGCCGGGTCCAGGCCGCACTCGAGGAGGCGCGTGAGCACGGCAGCCTGGTGCTGCGGCTGATGGTCGCCACCCATGGCGCCGAAGGCGATGGTGCGCCCGTCGTCCAGCTGCGCCAGGCCCGGGTTGAGCGTGTGGCGCGGCCGGCGGCCCGGGACGAGCGCGTCGGGCGCCGCCGGATCGAGCGAGAACGCCGTCGCCCGGTTGTGCCAGACGATGCCGCTGCCGGGCAGCACGACGCCGCTGCCGAACGCGCTGAACGTGCTCTGGATGAAGCTGACCGTGGTGCCGTGCCGGTCGACGACGCCGGTCCAGACCGTGTCGCCGCCCTCGAGCGCGACGCGCGAGCTGGACGCCCGGCGGACGTCGAGCCGGCGGACCATGGCGTCCAGGACCTCGGGACGCAGGTGCCGCGCGACCTCGGCGGTGGAGCGCCGCTCGTCGCCGACCAGCGGACGGGCGAGGGCCGTCGCCGCCTTCGCCGCCTCGACCGAGAGGTGGACGAGCGGAAGGCCGGACGGGTCGGGCTCGTCGGGCAGCACCCGGTCGAGCAGGCCGAGCAGGACGAGCGAGGCCAGGCCCTGCGTCGGCGGCGCGAGGTTCCACACGACGCCACGCGAGTGCTCCAGGCGCAGCGGCTCGTGCAGCGAGGCACGGACGCCCGCGAGGTCGTCGGCCGTCACCGGGCTGCCAGCCGCCGCCAGGTCGGACGCGACGGACGCGGCGACGTCGCCGGCCCAGAAGTCCGACAGCCCGACGTCGGCCAGCCGGGCCAGGACGTCGGCGAGCCGCGGCTGCACGAAAGTGTCGCCCTCGGCTGGCGCGGAGCCGCCGGGCAGGAAGACGTCCGCGAAGCCGGGCACGGGGCGCAGCGCCTCGGCGAGCTGGGCGGTGGCCGCGTACTGGCCACGGCTCGTGGCGAAGCCCTGGCGGGCGTGCTGCTCGGCGTCCTGCAGCAGACGGGCGACCGGGAGCCGCGACCCCAGGTGCTGTCGCGACCAGCGCAGCGCCGCGTGCCAGCCGGCGACCGTGCCGGCGGTCGTGGCGGCGGCCAGCGGGCCGCGCCGCGGCACCTCGGTGAGGTGCTGGGCGCGGTAGGCCTCGACCGTCGCGCCCGACCCCGCGGTGCCCGCGGCGTGGATCGCGACCGGCGCTCCTCCGGCCGGCTTGACCAGCCAGAACCCGTCGCCGCCCAGGCCGTTCATGTGCGGGTAGACCACCGCGAGCGTCGCCGCGGCGGCCACCGTCGCCTCGACCGCGTCGCCGCCGTCGGCCATGACGTCACGGGCGGCGCGGGCGGCCAGCGCGTGCGGAGCGGCGACCAGGGCGGTGGGCTGCGGCGGGGCGTCGGTCATGGCGCCAGCGTAGGGGCGCGGGCACCGGCCCTAGGATCGAGGCCTCATGTTCCACGTCCTCTTCCACGAGCCCCGCATCGCGGGCAACACCGGCAACGCGATCCGGCTCTCGGCCGCGACCGGCAGCCACCTGCACCTGGTCGAGCCGCTGGGCTTCGACCTCGACGACGCCAAGCTGCGCCGGGCCGGGCTCGACTACCACGACCTCGCGTCGGTGACCGTGCACCCGACGCTCGAGGCGGCCTACGCCGCGCTGCTGCCGGCCCGGGTGTTCGCCTTCACGACGCAGGCGACGACCCGCTACACCGACGTCGCGTACGAGCCCGGCGACGTGCTGATGTTCGGCGCCGAGCCCACCGGGCTGCCCGACGCCGTGCAGCACGACGCCAGGGTCACCGAGCGGCTGAGGCTGCCGATGCTGGCCTCACGCCGGTCGATGAACCTGGCGAACTGTGCCTCGATCGCGGTCTACGAGGCGTGGCGCCAGCACGGTTTCGCCGGCGGGGAGTAGCTCAGGCGAGCGTCGTGATGATCGACAGGTTGCCGGCGCCGTAGCCGGGGATGTCGATCTTGACGTCCTCGCGCACGCCGAGCGTCGCGGCCCACTGGGCCACGTCCGCGGGCAGGCCGCGACCGGGCTCGAAGGTCTCGAACAGGCGCTGGTGCACGGGGCTCGCGTCGCCGATCGGCGAGGCGAGGACGTTGAGCAGCTCGCAGGTGTTCTCGAACAGGTTCGGGAACAGCTCCTTGTCCTCGATGGACGCCTCGGCGCCGCCGAGCGGCACCAGGCCGAGCGCGGCACCGGAGTACGCGGCCAGCTTGAAGTCCATCGTGGCCACGGACGAGAGCCGGTTGTGGTCGTCGACGTAGGACGCCACGACGGGCAGCAGCCCGCGCTCGCCGTCCAGGACGACGCGGTCGCCGTCGGTCATCGACACCTCGCGGCCGAGCAGGCCGTCGAAGATGTCCTTGATCGCCTTGCGGGTGGGGAGCATGGGGATGCCTCTCAGCCGAGCACGCCGCTGAGGGCGTCCTGGAACGAGTCGGGGGTGAACGGCTTGGCGATGAGGAACAGCGCGCCGGCCTGCTCGGCGGTGGACCGCATGTCGTCCGAGCCCTCCGAGGTGACGAAGCCGAACGGACGCGTGTCGCCCTGCGCCTTGAGCGCGCGGAGCAGCTCGATGCCGGTCATGTTCGGCATGTTCCAGTCCGACAGGATCAGGTCCGGGTTCTCGGCGGCGACCTTGGCCAGCGCGTCCGCGCCGTCCTCGGCCTCCACGACGTCGTGGTGGCCGAAGCCGGCCTGACGCAGCGTGCGCACGACGATCTGGCGCATCACGCGGCTGTCGTCGGCAACGAGGATCTTCATGGGTGGAGCTTCCTTACGGTTGTGCGAGAGACCGGCGGGTCAGGCCGGCAGGGAGACGATCTGGACGTAGACGGGCGCACCGCGCCACGACACGGCGACGCAGTCGGCCGGGTCGGGCAGCGACGTGGCCGGACGCACCTGGGGCAGGCCGAGCCGGCTCTCGCCCTCCAGCGCGCCCTTGACGCTGCCGCCGACGACGTTGAGGATCTCGCCGACCGCGTCGTGGACGTCGAGCTCGGGCATCTCCTCGTCCGCCGGGGCGCCGAGCATCGTCGCCGCCATCTGCGAGGCCGCACCGGCGTCGCAGAACAGGCGCAGCTCGCCGTTCCAGGCGCCCGAGACGGTGATGGTGGCCTCGAGGCCGTTCGCGAGCGCGCCCGCGGTGCTGGGCACCGGCTCGGCCACCGCGTAGAGCATCGACTCCCAGACCTGCTCGAGAGCGGCCTGGACCAGGTCGGTGTCGGGTCCGGTCGTGATGGTCATGCGACGCCTCCGGGGGTGGGGACGAGCCCGAGCAGGTCGAGCTTCTCGACCAGGGCGTCCGGGGTGAACGGCTTGATCAGGTACTCGTGGGCGCCGGCCGCGAGCGCGCGGACGATGCGGTCCTGCTCACTCTCGGTGGTCACCATCATGAGCGTGATGTCACGCCACTCCGGACGGGCCCGGATGGCGGTGACGAGCTCGAGCCCGTCCATCACCGGCATGTTCCAGTCGATGCAGGCCACGGCCGGCAGGTCGTCCATCGACTCGAGCACGGCGATGGCCTCCTGGCCGTCGGCGGCCTCGGCGGTCTCGAAGCCACGCTCGGTCAGGATCCGTCCCACGATGCGGCGCATGGCCCGTGAGTCGTCAACAATCAACGCACGCATGAGCGCTGGTCCTCTCTGATTCGGTACACGGACGAGCGCCCCGCAGGGACGCGCTCCCAGGCGTCGTCGACGCCCATGGTCATCTCGGCGGCGCCGAGGAAGAGATAGCCGTCGGGCGCCATCACCTGGCGGACGCGCCGCAGGATGTCGCGCTTCGTGGCGAGGTCGAAGTAGATGAGCACGTTGCGCAGGAAGACCACGTCGAAGCGGCCGACCGGCCCGAACGGGCGCATGAGGTTGAGCTGGCGGAACTGGACCATGGCGGCCAGGTCGGGGTTGATGCGCCAGTTGATGCCCGAGCGCTGGAAGTGCTTCACCAGCGTCGTGACCGGCAGCCCGCGGTTGACCTCGAGCTGGGAGTACTCGCCCTTGCGCGCCTTGGCCAGGACCTCCTCGGACAGGTCGGTCGCGACGATGTCGATCTTCCAGCCGGCCACCTCGGGGGTGTCCCGCGTCGTCATCGCGATGCTGTACGGCTCCTGGCCGGACGAGCACGCCGCCGCCCAGACCCGCAGGCTGCGACCCGGACGCTCCTTGGCCAGCGTCGGCAGGACGTCCTGGCGCAGGGCCACGAAGGGGTCGGAGTCGCGGAAGAACGACGTCTCGTTGGTCGTGAGCGCCTCGACCACCTGGCGCATCAGCGCAGGGTTGCGCGTGCGCCTCAGCTCGGCCACGAACGTGTCGACCGAGTCGTGGCCGGTCTGGCGCGCGAGCGGCAGCAGACGCGACTCGACGAGGTACTCCTTCCCCGTCTCCAGCACGATCGCGCTCTCGGCCCGCACGTGGTCACGCACGAAGCCGAACGCGTCGGCACCGATGCTCATGCTCGTCCTCCTCTGTCGTCCACGAGCGCGCGGCTCTGGCTGAGCCGGCGCTGAACCTCTCCCGCGACCTGGCCCAGCGGCAGCAGCTGCTCGGCGAGGCCGGCCGCGGCGACGGCGCCGGGCATGCCCCACACGACCGAGCTGGCCTGGTCCTGGGCGATCACGCTGCCGCCGGCGTCCACCAGGTGGCGGGCACCGACCGCACCGTCCGAGCCCATGCCGGTCAGCACGAGGCCGAGCACGGGGCCGGGCACGGCCTTGGCCGCCGAGCGGAACAGCACGTCGACCGCGGGCCGGCAGTAGTTCTCCGGCGGGTCCTGGTTCAGGCCGGCGGCGAAGCCGCTGGTGCCGTGCCGCTGCACGACGAGGTGGAAGTCGCCCGGCGCGATGGTCACGGTGCCCGGGTCGAGCGTCATGCCGACCTCGGCCTCCCGGACCGGGAAGCGGCACTGGCGGTCCAGGCGCGCGGCGAACTGGCGGGTGAACAGCGGCGGCATGTGCTGGACGATCGCGACCGGCACGGGCAGCGGCGGCAGCGCGGTGAGGAAGGTGTGCAGCGCCTCCGGGCCTCCGGTGGAGCTGCCGATCACCAGCATCTTGTAGCCACCGGCGGGCTGGACCCGCTCGCGGGTCGGCGGGATCGCCGCCGACGCCGGAGCGGGGACGGCGGCGGGCGTGATGGCCGGGCCGCCGGCCGTGGGGCGCACGGGCTTGAGCCCGGCGCGCGGGACGAGCGACTTGATCCGCGGGATGAGCGCGTCGCGGACCTGGTCCATGGAGCGTCCGACGCTGCCGACGTTGGCCGGCTTGGGGACGTAGTCCGAGGCGCCGGCGGACAGCGCGTCGAACGTCGCCGTCGCGCCCCGCTCGGTGAGGGTGCTGAACATGATGATCGGGACGCGGCTGCCACCGGCGCGGATGGCGCGCACGGCGTCGATGCCGTTCATCTCGGGCATCTCGATGTCCATCGTCACCAGGTCGGGCTGCAGGGCCTCGAGCTTCTGCAGCGCGGCGCGGCCGTTGATGGCGGTCCCGACGACCTCGATGTCGGGGTCGTCGGACAGCAGCCCGGTGACCAGTCGCCGGATGACGACGGAGTCGTCGACGACGAGCACGCGGATGGGGGTCACGGTGTTCCTTCGGTCCTGGGCCGCCGGGCGGCGGGCCCCACCCCCATCGGCCGTGCGACCGGGCACCTGAGCCGATCAGGAGGCCGGATGGACCGATCCGGACGTGACGTCAGTCGCCGTGCACGGCGCGCCACGGCGCGAGCAGCACGTCGGCGTCGGCGGCGGGCAGCAGGTCGCCCACCATGGCCGCCTGCACCACCCCGCTCAGCGCGTTCCAGACCCCGTACGCCGCGTCGTGGGCGGTGAAGCCGGCCCGCGCGAACGCGTCCACGGCGGCCATCTGCGCGTCGAAGGCGGGCCGCAGCCGGTCGGCGACGGCGAGGGCCCAGGTGGCCTGGTGCATGGCCGGCGCCCAACGCGCGGTGCTGCGCCGGCGCGCGTCGACGACGGACCGCCAGGCCGCGCGCACCTCCTCGTCGGCGTGCGCGAGCCGGTCGAGCCGGACGTCGACGTCCTCGACCCCGACCGGCACCGCGTCGTCGCGCAGCGGCACCTTGGCACCGAGGAACGGCAGGGTCATCGCCCGGCGGGTGTCGGCCTCGACCTCGTCACCGGCGTACGCCGCGGCGGCCGCGTCGACGAGGACGTCGGCGGCCTCGGCCGCGAGCGGGTCCTGGGCCGAGACGGGGCCGGCGTGGATCCACGACCAGTCGAGCAGGTCGTGGCGGACGAGCCGGTCGAGCGCGCCGAGGTCGCCGAGCAGCCCGGACTCGAGCCGGTGGAGCAGGACGCCGGACCCGGCCGCGTCGCCGAGCCGCGGGGCCACGTCGGGCAGGACGGAGCCGAGCGGCTCGGCCGGGCGCGCGGTGCAGGCGTCCCACCAGGCGGCCCGGACCGGGCCGGGATGGCGGGCGGCGAGGGCGGTGACCGCGGACGCGTCGGTGGCCAGCGCGGTGCGGAGCACGGCGGCGACCCGGGGCCCGCCGGCCAACCGGGAGAGGTCGAAGCCGACGGCGGGCGCGCCGACGAGGGAGTACGTCATCGCGTCCTCCGCCCGCTCGTGAAGAAAAGATCGGCCCGTCCGGACCATAACCGGACGGGCCGACCTCTGCACGGCTTGCGCGGACTACGCCTTGAACTGGGCGACGACCCCGCGCAGGTCGGCGGCCATGCGCGAGAGCTCGTCGACGGCCTGGCGCGACTGGTTCATCGCCTCGGTCGTCGACACCGCGGCCTGCGAGACGCCGGTGATGTTGGTGGCGATCTCGCTGGAGCTCGTCGAGGCGTCCGCGACGTTGCGGCTCATCTCGTTCGTGGTCGCGGTCTGCTCCTCGACCGCCGAGGCGATCGTGACCTGGTAGTCGTTGATCGAGGTGATGATCGACTCGATCTCGCCGATGGCGGTGACGGCGCCGCCGGTGTCGGCCTGGATGGCCTCGACCCGGCGGGCGATGTCCTCGGTCGCGCGGGCGGTCTCCTGCGCGAGCTCCTTGACCTCGTTGGCGACCACCGCGAAGCCCTTGCCGGCCTCGCCCGCACGCGCTGCCTCGATCGTGGCGTTGAGCGCGAGCAGGTTGGTCTGCTCGGCGATCGACGTGATGACCTTGACGACGTTGCCGATCTCCTGGCTGGACTCGCCCAGCTTCGAGACCTGGTGGTTCGTGGCCTCGACCGTGCCGACGGCCTCCGACGCGACCCGGGCCGCCTCGTTCGCCGAGTGCGAGATCTCGCGGATCGACGCACCCATCTGCTCGGCGCCGGCCGCGACGGTCTGCACGTTGCGCGAGACCTCCTCGGCGGCGCTGCTGACGACGTTCGCCTGGACGCTGGTCTCCTCGGCCCCGGCCGCGATCTGGGCCGACGAGGCCGACAGCTGCTCCGAGGCGGCCGCCACCGCGTCGGCGGAGTCGACGACGGTGCGCATGAGTCCGCGCATCTTCTCGGACGCCGCGTTGAGGCCCTCGGCCATGTCGCCCATCTCGTCGCGGTTCTCGACCTCCGCGGTGCGGGTCAGGTCGCCCTCGGCGATGCCGTCGATGACGTGCTTGACGCGGGCGACGTTCTTGGCCAGCGTCGCGGCGATCCACCAGCCGAGCGCGGTGGCCAGCAGGATGCCGCCGACCAGCAGCGCGATGCTGAGGTTGCGGGTCGAGGTGTAGTCGTCGTTGATCGCCTCGACCGCGTCGGCCGCGGCCGCGAGCTCGTGGTCGGTGATCGCCTGGATGTTCTCCTCCAGCACCTTCGTGTAGCCGCTCACCTGGGTCGCGTTCAGGTCGTCCCAGCGACGGAAGTCCCCGCGCAGGGCGAGGGTGGCCATGTCGGTGGTCTGCACCTGGTCGTACTGCGTGGCCGCCTGCTCGAGCTCCTCCACCAGGGCCCGCGTGGTCGCGTCGAGACCCGAGTCGGCGTACGCCTGGCTCGCCTCCTCGAACGCCGCGTACTTCTCGTCCAGCCTGTCCAGCGCGCCCTGCTTGTCGGCGCGGGAGGTCTTGATGAGCGCGTCGCGCGCCGCCATGCGCATGCCGTCGATCGCGGTCCGCATCTCGGCGGCGTGCTCGATGCCCATGGTGTTGCTGCGGTACAGCGCGTCCGCCTCGTCGGTGGCGTCGCTGAGCGCGTTGATGCCGTTGACGCCGACGACGAGCGCCACGAAGGACGCCAGCCCGACGGCGGTCAAGGTCTTGGTGCGGACGCTGAAGTCGCGCAGGCGCTGGACCAGCCCGCGGCGCTCGGCCGCGGCGGTGGTGTCGGTGTCGTGATCGGTCATCCGTAACCCCTCGGGTGCTTCGTGCAGGTCGACGCGTCCCTCATCGGCGGGATGCTCGGACGTCCAAGTGGTTTCGGGCGGCAATCTGTCACGATCCGGCCACGGCCGGTCGCCCGGGCCGGACGACGAAGGGGCCGGCCGGGAGTCCCGGCCGGCCCCTTCGTGCGACTCAGGCGCGCGAGAAGTGGCTGATCTGCGTGCGCAGGTCGGCCGCCATGCGGGCCAGCTCCTGCACCGACGACTCGGCCTGGACGACGGCCTCGCGGGTCGTGTCGGCCGCGTCGGCGACGCCGGTGATGTTGCTGGCGATCTGGCTCGAGCTGCTCGAGGCCTCGGCGACGTTGCGGCTCATCTCGTTGGTCGTGGCGGTCTGCTCCTCCACGGCCGAGGCGATCGTGAGCTGGTAGTCGTTGATCGACGCGATGATGGTGGAGATCTCCTCCATCGCGTTGACCGCACCGGCGGTGTCGCCCTGGATGGCGTCCACGCGACGGGCGATGTCCTCGGTGGCCCGGGCGGTCTCCTGCGCGAGCTCCTTGACCTCGTTCGCCACGACGGCGAAGCCCTTGCCGGCCTCGCCGGCGCGCGCCGCCTCGATCGTGGCGTTGAGCGCGAGCAGGTTGGTCTGCTCGGCGATCGACGTGATCACCTTGACGACGTTGCCGATCTCCTGGCTGGACTCGCCCAGCTTCGAGACCTGCTGGTTGGTCGACTCGACGGTGCCGACGGCGTCCGACGCGACCCGGGCCGCCTCGTTGGCCGAGTGCGAGATCTCGCGGATCGAGGCACCCATCTGCTCGGCGCCGGCCGCGACGGTCTGCACGTTGCGCGAGACCTCCTCGGCGGCACCGGACACCAGGCCGGCCTGGCTCGACGTCTCGACGGCGCCGGACGCGAGCTGCTGGGCGAAGGCCGACATCTCCTCGGCGGCGGCCGCCACGGCGTCCGCCGACTCGGCGACGTTGCCGACGATGCGGTCGGTGGCCTCCATGGAGGCGTTCAGGTTGCGCTGCAGCGCGCCGAGCTCGGCCTGGGCCGTCTCGTCGACGCGACGCGACAGGTCGCCGTCGGCGAAGCCCTTGAGCACCGCCACCACGCCGCCCAGCGGACGCACGATCGAGCGCGAGATGACGACGGCGAGCGCGCCGAGCGCCGCGATGCCGACCAGGCCGATGACGATCGTCTGGGTGATGGTCGCGCTGCGGTCCTCGTCCTGGAGCTTCGCCTCGGCCGCGGTCGCGGCGGACATCGCCTCCAGCGCGCCGGAGATGACGTCGTCGACCACGTCGTTGGCCGCCTGGATGTCGTCGGCCAGGCCGCGCGCGGCGCGCGGGTTGCTCGCCGCCTGCGCGATGACGTCGCTCAGCGTGCCGCCGTACTCGACGAAGGCGACGCGGAACGCCTCCTTCTCCTCGGCGCTGACGTCCAGGCTGACGCCGTCCATCTCGTCGAGCAGCGTGCTCATCGTGTTGACGTCCTCGTCGATGTCGCCCTGCAGCGACGTCGGGTCCGGCGAGCTGAGCGCGCGGTACGCGGTGGACTTCAGCTCGCTGGCCCGGGTGTCGAGCAGGTGCATCTTGTCGACGACGGTGTTGAGCGTCTGCAGGTTCTCGCTCGAGTCGTCCAGCTTCATCATGCTGTTGACGACGACGCTGACGACGACGCCGACGGTGAGGACTCCGACCAGGGCCAGGGCGGTGAGCCGCCGGCCGACGGTCCAGGTGATGCGTTTCATGGGGTTGGCTCCTTCGAGCGACTAGGCAGCGACCGCGCGCTCGACGTCGAGCGCGAGCAAGAGCTGGTCGTGCAGCTTGTACGCCCCGAGAAGAAGCTCTCGTGACGCCCCCGACAACGTGTCCGGCGGAAGCTCGAACTGATCGTCCTCGACGTCGACGACGGATCCGATCGAGTCCACCAGCATGGCCACGGGCTCGCCCGCGACACGGATGACGACGACCATGGGCTCCTGCTCGTCCGACCGCGCGGGCAGCTCCAGCTGCTCTCGCATGTCGACCGCGCTCAGCACCTGGCCGCGCAAGTTGATGAGTCCACCCAACGTCTTGGGCGCCAGCGGGATGCGCGTGCGCGGCTGCGTCCGCAGCACCTCCTGGACCGCGTCGACGTCGACGCCGTACAGGTGCCCGTGGAGGGTGAAGGTGACCAGACGGGTGCTCACAGCGCCTCCTGGAAGCTGGTGGTGATGGTGCCGTCCGCGTCCAGGACCGGCGCGGGATCGGTGTAGAAGCGCGGGTCCGCGGCGAGGATCGCCGAGCGGACGTCGAGCACCTCGACGATGCGGTCGCGGATCAGCGTGGAGCCGAGCAGGCCCGGGTCGTCGATGTCGCTGTGGACGTCGGACGTCTCGTCGACGATGTCGATGATCTCGTCCACGACGATCGCGACGCTGCGGTCGCCGGCGGAGTACACCACCACGACGAGGTCGTCGGTGTGGCGCTCCGACATGGCGCCGAGGTGACGGTCCAGGCGCACCAGGGGCAGGATCTGCCCGCGGTACTGCACCATCTCGCGGCTGCCGACCAGCTCGACCTTGTCCGACGGGATGTTCTCCAGCCGGGTGACCGACGACAGCGGGATCGCGACGCGACGGCCGCTGCCGATGCCCGCGACCAGCATGCGCAGCTGCTCGCCGACGCCCTTGACCGCCTCGCCGGCGACCTCGTCGGCCGCGGTGCGCTCGAGCGCCTCGGCGGCCATGGCCCGGCGGGCCAGCGCCTGCACGTCCAGGATGAGGGCCACGCGGCCGTCACCCAGGATCGTGGCGCCCGAGTAGGTGCCGATCGCCTTGAGCCGCGCGTCGAGCGGCTTGACCACGATCTCCTCGGTGTTGAGGACGCGGTCGATGACCAGGCCGAAGCGCTTGTTCTCGGCCTGCAGCACGGCGATGAGCACGTGGCCGTCGCTGCGCTCGGACTCGACGCCGAGCACCTCGGCGAGGCGGACGAGCGGGAGCAGCGAGCCGCGCAGGCGGTACACCGGCGCGCCGTTGACCTCCTCCATGGCGGTGGCGGCGCGGTCGGCGTCCAGCGCGACGAGCTCCAGCAGGCTGACCTGCGGGATGGCGTAGCGGTCGCCGGCGCACTCCACGGTGAGCGCGGGCACGATGGCCAGCGTCAGCGGGATGCGCAGGCGGCACGTGGTGCCGCGGCCGACGACGGACTCGACCTCGATCGTGCCGCCGATGGCCTCGATGTTGGTGCGCACGACGTCCATGCCCACGCCACGTCCGGAGACGTTGGTGACCTGGGCGGCCGTCGAGAAGCCGGGCGAGAAGATGAGCTGCAGGACGTCGGCCTGGCTCATGAGCGAGATCTGCTCGGCGGTGCGCAGGCCCTTCTGGACCGCCTTGGCGGCGATCTTCTCCGGGTCGATGCCGGCACCGTCGTCGGTGACCTCGACGACGACCTGGCCGCCCTCGTGGTACGCCCGCAGGGTCAGCGTGCCCTGGGCCGGCTTGCCGGCGGCGACGCGGTCCTCGGTGCTCTCCAGGCCGTGATCGACACCGTTGCGCACCAGGTGCGTCAGCGGGTCCTTGACCGACTCGAGCAGGCTGCGGTCGAGCTCGGTCTCGCGACCGATCATCTCGAGGTTGACCTTCTTGCCCAGCGAGCTGCCGAGGTCGCGGACGACGCGCGGCATCTTGGCCCAGATGTGGTCGATGGGCTGCATGCGCGTCTTCATGACGCCTTCCTGCACCTCGGTGACGATGAGGTTCAGGCGCTGCGCGGCCCGGGCGAGGTCGAGGTCGTCGGTCTCGGCGGCCTGGCGCACGATCTGGTTGCGGCTGAGCACGAGCTCGCCGACCTGGCGCATGAGGGTGTCGAGCAGGTCGACGTCCACGCGGATGGACGACTCGGCCGCGTTGCGGCGGGTCGTGTGCTCCTCCTCCGGCGCGGAGGGGGCCGCGG
>NZ_SJXM01000011.1 GCF_004336805.1 Aeromicrobium sp. IC_218 | reverse complement strand
GACCCACCCCCGCAAGGAGCTCTCGACCATGTCCATCCTTCAGGTGCCCCGCGCCCTGCGCTGGCTGCTCGCCGTGATGATCAGCCTCGTCCTGGTGATCGGCAGCCAGGCCGTCCACGTCAAGGCCGACGCGGCCGAGGTGCAGTGGGTCGACGGTGCCGACGACTCCTACTGCCTCAACGACGACCGCGGCAAGGCCCTGGACGCGCTGCCGGCCGAGGCCTGGTGCACGCCGATCCCCGGCTGCTACCAGGACGACGACGGCGTCTGGGTGCTGCCCAGCCGCAAGACCGGCATCTGGCAGGGCGACCCGAGCAAGGTGCGCTACGCCGACGAGATCAAGGCCGAGCCGAAGCCGACCCCGACGAAGCCGACGCCCACGAAGTCGACGCCGACCAGGTCGACCCCGAAGCCGACCAGCGACCGCACCACGTCGTCCAAGCCGGTGACGACGACGCCGGACGCCGACACGACGACGGACGCGGCCCCGGCCGACCTGGGCGTCGACGACGAGGAGGTCGCCGTCACGGGCGCCCCGACCGCCCCCGCCGCCCCCGTCCTGACGGTCAAGGGCAAGGACGTGACCGTCGCGTGGCAGGCCACGGCCGACGCCGAGCTCGAGAGCGTGACCGGCTACGTCGTGCGCTTCACCGGCGCCCAGCCGCTCACCGTCGACGCGACCACGACCTCGCACACCTTCACCGGCCTGGCCGACGGCTCGTACCGCGCCGCCGTCCGCGCCGTGAACGCCGCCGGCGAGTCGGTCTCGTCGCCGCCCTCGGACCCGGCCACGGTCGGCACCCCGGTGGTGGACGTCAAGGGCACGGTCGCGGTCGAGGGCGACCTGGCGCCGGGCGCGTCGGTGACCATCACCGGCACCGGCTACGCGCCGAACGTCCCGGAGCTGGCGCTCGAGCTGCACTCGGACCCGGTCCCGCTGGGCACCGTCGCCACCGACGCCCAGGGCGGCTTCACGACCACGGCCACGATTCCCGACACCGTGCCGGCCGGCGCGCACCAGGTCGTCGTCCTGTACGACGGCCAGCAGGTCACGGCCTCGCCGGTCGAGGTGGTCGCCGCCGGTGCGGCGGACGCCGACACCGACGAGGCGGCCGCCCCGGCCGCCGAGCGGGTCCCGCCGCACACCGGGCTGGCCATCCTCGCCGTGCTGGCGATCGCCGGTGCCGGCTCGCTCGTGTGGCACCTGGCCACCGGACGCCGCCGCCGTCGCGCCGCGGGCCCCGAGGCCTCGGACGACACGGTCGTGCTGCCGGCTCCGGTGCCCGCGCAGGACGTCGCGCCGCGCCCGCTGACCTCGTCGGGGGTGGGCTGATCGACGACCACCCCACGGTCGGGCCGCCGGCACTGCCATGACGCGGCGGCCCGACCCATCGCCCCATTCCTGAAGCGACCTGCCCAGTGTGGCAGCGAGAGGACTGCATCCCCCATGAGCACCACCCCGAACCCGAGACGCCGACTGGCGCTCTCCGTCGCCGCGGCCGTCGCGGCGTCCGGCCTCGTCGCCGGCGCGCCGTCCACCGCCCACGCGGCCCCCGCCCCGGTGGGCACCACCGTCGACTACTTCGACGACGTCTACGACGCCCTGGGCGCCGGCAGCGTCTTCGAGACCGTGACGATCGAGCGCTTCGAGTACCTGCTCAAGCAGCCCGGCCGCTTCGCGTTCCTCGTCGGCGATCCCGGCAACGCCAGCACCCAGGCCACCATCGGTCACGTGAACCAGGTCGCCAAGCGGCTCGGCGTCGACAAGGTCTACAACTTCACGCCGAAGCTGGACGGCGACACCCTGGACGTCTGGGACCTCAGCCGCTCCGGCCTGCGCACCGGCACCTCGCCCGACCCGGCCGGCGGCAACCGCGCCGGCCAGGGCCGCGCGCAGTACGAGGCGCTCGGCAACCGGCTCCTGACCGACTACCTGAACAAGGACACGACCCCGCAGTTCACCAAGGACGAGTCGACCGACCCGTACCTGTTCGTCTACGACAAGGACCACACCGAGGGCGGTGCCGAGGACCGGATCATCGCCTCGCTCGCCGGCGAGAAGTCCGCGACCGACCTCGACACGCCGGCCGAGACGACCGCGTACGAGGACCAGGTCGAGGACGTCCTGGGCGCCGTGCCCGCGTCGTCCTACACGCCGCGCTCGAACTTCCAGTTCCTCAAGGACGAGGTCAACCGCCGGCACACCACGACGGCCGCCTACGCCGACGCCAGCAAGTTCGGCGGCGACATCCTCGACGACGCCGACGCGACCGACGGCTGGCGCGTGCAGACGGTGACCTACCCCGAGCTGGTGCACCTGCTGCAGCAGCCGGGCGACATCCCGATCCTGTTCGGCGGCACCTGGTGCCACAACACCCGCGCGATCATCAAGGACGTCAACCGCATCGCGCAGGAGGACGGCATCCGGACCGTCTACAACTTCGACTTCTCGCTCGACTCCACCGGCAACTCCGGCTCGCTGGCGCAGCACATCCGCGACAACGCGCTGCCGGCCACCGTGGACGGCGTCACCGAGGTCCTGCGTCCGTCGCACCTGTACGGCGACCTGGTGAACACCTACCTGAGCAACGCGGTCACCGAGTACCGCACCGCCGCCGACGTCGAGAAGCTCGGTGGCTCGGTGAACGCGGTCTCGTACCTGCCCGGCGGCGACGTCACGGCCACGGCCAAGCAGGCGCGCAAGATCCAGGTCGGCCACGTGCTCACCTACAACAAGGACCACAAGGACGCCGCGGGCAACGCCGCGCCGGTCGTCGACCAGGCCATCCGCTTCAACGACGACGGCGGCCAGACCGAGCACATGACCGAGTGGTGGTACGTCGCCGGACGCGACTACGCCGCGGGCGACGCCCGCCTCGGCGGCACGTACAACGTCGCCAGCGAGGCCGGCTCCAACGGCCTGCAGAACCAGCGTGCGTTCGCGAAGGAGGCGATCGCCGAGATCGACTCCGTGCTCGGCGGTCTCGCCGGCGAGGAGCACGGCACGCAGGTCGCCGTCGACGGCGTCCCCGCGACGGTGCCGGTCGGGGCGACCCCGACCGTCCAGGTCTCGGTCACGTCGCCCGGCCACGCGCCGTTCGCGTCGTTCAACACGGCGTCGGCCAGCGTCGCGCCCAGCACGGGCACGGCCAGGCCGCGCGGCGAGGTGGGCGTCTTCGACGGCTCCGAGCTGCTCGTGAAGGCCCGCCTGTCGCGGGCCGGCACCGCGTCGCTGACGCTGCCGGCGCAGACGCAGGGGACGAAGGCGTACACCGTCCGCTACCTGGGTCGCGGCGACTCGCTGACGCCGTCGCAGTCCGCGCTCGCGCTGGACGTCGCCGGCACCGCCAGCAGCGTGACGCTCGCGGGGCCCGCCCCGCTCACGTACGGCGCGGCCAGCACGGTCACCGCGACGGTGACCGAGGGCGCGACCGGCACGGTCAGCCTCAGCGGCCTGCCCGGTGGCGCGGTGTCGGCCCCGGTCCAGGACGGCACGGCGACGTTCACCGTCCCGGCGGGCACTGTCCCCGGCTCGTACGCCCTGACGGCGAGCTACGGCGGCGACGCCACCTACGCGCCGTCGTCCTCGACGCCCCTGACGGTCGTCGTGCGCAAGAACGCCTCGACGCTGGCCGTCGCCGCGGCCGGCGTGCGGTACGGCACCGCGGCCAAGGTCCTGGTCGCCGTCAAGGGTGCGGCGGGCCGCGTGCCCACCGGCACCGTCACGCTGACCGGACCGACGGTCCGCGCGACCGGCCGCCTGGACGCCTCCGGGCGCGCCACGATCGTGCTGCCGCGCGGACTGCGGGTCGGCACGCACCGGATCACGGCGGTCTACCAGGGTGACCGCGTCGCGCTGGCGGCGTCGCGCACCGGCTCGGTCACCGTCGTCAAGGCGCTGCCCGGGGCCACGCGGGTCGCGGTGCCGCGCAGCGTCAAGGCCACGAGGAAGGCCAAGGTCACGATCACCGTCGCGACCCCGCCCGGCCTGGCCAAGGCGTCCGGACCGGTCACGGTCAAGGTCACCAAGGGCCGCACCAGCCGCACCGTGCGGGCCACGCTGAGCAACGGCCGCGTCGTCGTGACGCTGCCGCGCCTGGCCCGCGGCACGTGGTCGGTCAAGGCCGCGTACGCCGGTGACGCCAGCTACACGGCGGGCCGCACGGCCTCCGCGAGGCTGCGCGTCGTCCGCTGACCGGCGGTCACGACCGGCGCGACGGGCCGGGCTCCTCACGCAGGAGCCCGGCCCTCGTGCGCCCGGCGTCCGTGCGCCGTCAGCGAACACGCGCTTGACCTGCGTGTCAGCGGGGTACGGGGCGACTAAGGTCAAGGAGTCGTCCGGTCGATGGTGTGTCCGGACGTGACGAATCGGAGAGAGGATCGGCCTCGTGGCACGGATCGAGACGGCAGACCTGCTCAAGTGCTCCTTCTGCGGGAAGAGCCAGAAGCAGGTCAAGAAGCTCATCGCCGGACCCGGCGTCTACATCTGCGACGAGTGCATCGACCTGTGCAACGAGATCATCGAGGAGGAGCTCTCCGAGGGCTCCGAGGTGAGCCTGGGCGAGCTGCCCAAGCCGCGCGAGATCTACGACTTCCTCGACGAGTACGTCATCGGCCAGGACCGGGCCAAGCGCTCGCTCGCCACGGCCGTCTACAACCACTACAAGCGCGTCCAGGCGCAGGCCTCGGGCGGCCGCTCGAAGGACGAGCAGGTCGAGCTGGCCAAGTCCAACATCCTCATGGTCGGCCCCACCGGCTGCGGCAAGACCTACCTGGCCCAGACCCTGGCGCGCATGCTGAACGTCCCGTTCGCGATCGCCGACGCCACGGCCCTGACCGAGGCCGGCTACGTCGGCGAGGACGTCGAGAACATCCTGCTCAAGCTCATCCAGGCCGCCGACTACGACGTCAAGAAGGCCGAGACGGGCATCATCTACATCGACGAGATCGACAAGATCTCGCGCAAGGCCGAGAACCCCTCGATCACCCGTGACGTCTCCGGCGAGGGCGTGCAGCAGGCGCTGCTGAAGATCCTCGAGGGCACCACCGCGTCGGTGCCGCCGCAGGGCGGGCGCAAGCACCCGCACCAGGAGTTCATCCAGATCGACACGACGAACGTGCTGTTCATCGTGGGCGGCGCGTTCGCCGGCCTGGAGGAGATCATCGAGCAGCGCGCGGGCAAGACGAGCCTGGGCTTCAACGCCGAGCCCGTCGTGGCCAAGGACGCCGACAAGACCAAGACCTACTCCAAGGTGCAGCCGACCGACCTGCTGAAGTTCGGCCTCATCCCCGAGTTCATCGGTCGTCTCCCGGTCATCGCCGCGGTCGACAAGCTCGACCGCGAGGCGCTCGTCGCGATCCTCACCGAGCCGCGCAACGCGCTGGTCAAGCAGTACCAGCGCCTGTTCGAGATCGACGGCATCGAGCTGGAGTTCGGCGAGGAGGCCATCGCCGCGATGGCCGACCTGGCGCTCGAGCGCGACACCGGCGCCCGCGGCCTGCGCTCGATCCTCGAGGACGCGCTGCAGCAGGTCATGTTCGAGATCCCCAGCCGCGAGGACGTCGCGAAGGTCGTCGTCGACGCCGCCAGCGTCCGCGGCGAGGGCGAGCCGACCGTCATCACCCGCGACGAGCTCGGGCGCAAGGCCTCTTGAGCCGCGCCGACGTCACCCTGCTGGGGGCCACCGGGTTCACCGGCGGGCTGACCGCCGAGTACCTCGCCGCGCACGTCCCGGCCGGGGCGACCTGGGCGATCGCCGGACGCCGTCGCGAGAAGCTCGAGCAGGTCGCCGACCGGGTCGAGGCCGCGGGCGGCAGCCGGCCCGAGCTGCGCGTGGCCGACGTCGAGGACGCCGCGTCGATGCGCGAGCTCGCCGCGAGCACCAAGGTGCTGGCCACCACCGTGGGCCCGTACCTGCAGCACGGCGAGGCGGCCGTCCAGGCGTCCGCCGCGGCCGGCACCGACTACGTCGACCTCACCGGTGAGCCGGAGTTCGTCGACCGCACCTGGCTGCGTCACCACGGCACGGCCGAGCGCACCGGCGCCCGGCTCGTGCACGCGTGCGGTTTCGACTCCGTCCCGTACGACCTGGGCGTCCTGTGGACCGTCGAGCAGCTGCCCGACGACGTCCCGATCACCGTGCGCGGGTACGTCCGCTCGAACGCGGCGTTCTCCGGCGGCACGTACCACTCGGCGATCAACGTCTTCGGCCGCATGAAGCAGGCCAAGCGCACCGCCGCGGAGCGTCGCCGGCTCGAGCCGCGTCCGGCCGACCGGCGCGTGCGTGGCGGCGGCTCGTTCGGCAAGGGCCCCGGTGGCGTCGGCTACGGCGTCCCGCTCCCGACCCTCGACCCGCAGATCGTGCTGCGCTCGGCCCGGGCCCTGCCGGCCTACGGCCCCGACTTCCGCTACGAGCACTTCGCCCACGTCAAGAAGGCGCGCACCCTCGCGGTGGCCGGCGCCGGTCTCGGCGTGGCGTTCGGCGCGGCCCAGCTGCCGCCCACGCGCGCGCTCATGCTCAAGGCGTTCGAGCAGGGCACCGGTCCGGACGAGGAGCGCCGCGACAAGTCCTACTTCAAGCTCGTGCTCGAGGCCGAGGCCGGCGACCAGCGCCTGCGCACGCAGGTGAGCGGCGGCGACCCGGGCTACACCGAGACGTCCAAGATGCTGGCCGAGTCCGCGCTGTCGCTGGCCTTCGACGACCTGCCCGAGGTCGCCGGCCAGACGACCACGGCCGTCGCCATGGGCGACGCCCTGGTGAGCCGGCTGCAGGCCGCGGGCATCCGCTTCGACGTCCTCGACTGAGGTCTTTGCCGTCCCTTAGCGGGCGCGAGAGACGCCGTTAGGCACGCCGGCGGCACGGTGGTGGGGTACCCGAGAGAAGGAGCCTCATCGTGAAGAAGTCCACCAAGACCGTGGCCGCCGCCGCGGCGGTCGTCGTCGTGGGAGCCGGTGCCGGCGCCTGGTGGTGGTCGGCGTCCGGCGACCAGACCCACCGCTCCGACGGCACGTGCGGCCAGGCCCGCTACCAGCTGGAGACCGAGGACGAGGACGGCGACCGCGTCGACGTCTCCTTCGAGCTGCAGACCGCCGCCCCCGGCGAGCGCTGGACGCTCGTGCTGCGCGAGGGCGACACCGTCCTGGTCGAGGGCGAGCGCATGAGCGACGAGGACGCCGAGCTCGACATCGAGGCGCAGGTGCCGCAGGACGGCGAGAGGACGTTCACCGTCGAGGCGACCCCCGTCGCCGGTGGCGAGACCTGCACGGCCGAGGTGACCCACCGATGAGCGCGCGCCGAGGGACCGCCCTGCTGCTCGGCGGCACGGCACTGGCCGGTGCCGCGCTGGTCGCCGTGCCCGCCACCGCGACCGCCGACGTCGAACGTCACGGCCGCTGCGCCGGGGCGACCTACGAGCTGCAGGTCGACCGGGAGGGTCGCCGGTACGAGGTCACGCTGGACGTCGAGCACGCCCGTCCGGCGTCGCGCTGGGTCGTCCAGCTGCGGCACGACGGCAGGCGGGTGCACCACGGTGTCGTCCGGGCCGACCGCGACGGCGAGCTGGAGCTGGAGCGGCTGCGGCCGAACACGCGCGACCGGGACACCTTCACGGTGCGCCTGCGCCCGGCCGGCACCGATGGATGGTGCTCCACGACGGTCCGCGTGCGCTGAGGCTCAGCGCAGCACGACGGTGACGCGCGTGCCACCGAGGCCGGGGGAGCGGTCGACCCGCAGGGTCCCGTCCGCGGCCTCGGCGGTGCGCGCGGCGATGGCCAGCCCCAGGCCGGTCGAGCCGCTGCCGCTCGTGCCCCGGCCGACCGGGTCGGAGCCGTCGGGGACACCCGGTCCGCCGTCCTCCACGACGTACGTGACCGCGTCCTCCCCGGCCCGCAGCGTCACGTGGAGCGGTGCCTCGGGCGGCGTGTGGGTGAAGACGTTGTCGACCAGCACGTCGGCCAGGGCCTCCAGGTCCTCCGGGCTCGTCCGTACGTGGGGGCCGGGCCCGTCGTCGAGGTCGACCTGGACCGGACGTCCCTGGTCCTCGGCCAGCACCAGCCAGTAGCGGGTGCGTGCGGCCAGGACGGCCAAGGCGTCCGTCCGCGGGGCCACGCCCTCGCGCTGCGAGCGGCGCGCCTCGCGCACCACCACGTCGACCGTCTGCTGCAGGCGGTCGAGGTCGGCGCCGAGCCGCGCGCGATCGGCCGGGTCCTCAAGCGCCTCGATGCCCAGGCGCAGCGCCGTCACGGGCGTGCGCAGCCGGTGCGACAGGTCGGCCACGTTCTCGCGCTCGCGCTCCAGCAGCAGCTCCACCCGCTCGACCAGGCGGTTCAGCGCGGTCGCGAGCTCGTGCACCTCCGGCGGGCCCTCGACCTCGACCGTCCGCGGGCCGGCGGGGTCGCCGAGCGAGCGCGTGGCGACCGCCAGGTCGTGGATGGGCCGGACGAACGAACGACCGAGCCGGTCGGCCAGCAGCACGGCCCCCGCGAGCAGGGTCGCGCCGAGCAGGGCGAGCACGATCCACGCCACGTGCAGGTCCGAGGGGAAGCGCGCCTCCTGGACGTCCACCCGCACGACCGGCGTCTGGCCGGGGAGCCCGCTGCTGCCGCCGAGGGCGACCGGCACGAGGATCTGGGCCCCGCCGTCCACGTCGTCGACCCTGGCGCGTCCGGTCGTGCGTGCCTCGGCCACCCGCTCGTCCTCGCCCGGGTTCGGCCCGATCGCGGTGCCGTCGGGGTAGAGCACGGTGGTGCGCACGCCGTCGTCGCGCCGGTTCAGGCCGTCGAGGTAGACCGCCACGGCGCCCTTGTCCTGGCCGGACACGACGGTCTCGGTGCCCTGCACCTCCAGCGCGGCGCGGGAGAGCCGGTCCTCCAGGTCGTAGCTGCGCACCAGGACGGCCATCGGCACCAGCATCGCCAGCAGCACCATCGAGACCGTGGCCGCGACGGTCCAGATGAGCCGGCGTCTCACGGCGCGTCCGGGACGGACAGCCGCACGCCGACGCCGCGCACGGTGGTCAGGTGGCGCGGCTCGGAGGCGGTCTCGCCGAGCTTGCGGCGCAGCCAGGAGAGGTGGACGTCGACCGTCTTGTCCGAGCCGCCCCAGGGCTGCTGCCAGACCTCGGTCAGCAGCTCGCGCTTGGTGACGACCTCGCCCGGCCGCTGCACCAGGTAGGCGAGCAGGTCGAACTCGCGCGGGCTGAGCTCGACCTCGGCGCCGTCCAGCGTCACCCGGCGCCCGCGCAGGTCGACCCGCAGGCCGCCGACCGCGAGCTCGGCCTGCTCGACCGGGCGCCCGCTGCGCCGGATGACGGCGCGGATGCGGGCCTCCAGCTGGGCGGCGGTGAACGGCTTGACCAGGTAGTCGTCGGCGCCGGCGTCCAGCGCCCGGACCAGGCCGGGGTCGTCGTCACGGGCACTGGCGATGATGACCGGCACCTCGCTGACCGCCCGCAGCATCGTCAGCACCTGCATGCCGTCGACGTCGGGCAGCCCGAGGTCGAGCACCACGAGGTCGGGACGCGCGTCGAGCGCCAGCTGCAGGCCGGGCAGCCCCGCGGGGGAGGAGTCGACCGCGTGCCCCAGCTCGCGCAAGGACCGGACCAGACGGGGACGGATGACGTCGTCGTCCTCGATCACCAGCACGTGAGCCACACCGTGACGCTAGCGGGTGCGCACCCGTCGTGGCGCGCTCGAGGCCCGGGCTTAGCCGCGGCTTAGCGTCGCCATAGCGTGCGGGCCGCGACGGCCTGCCAGCATGGTGCCGTGAGACGCAGGGTCCTGTACGCCGCCGGATGGCTGCTCGCCGTCGTCGTCGCCGTGTCGATCGGCGTCGCGACGGTCACCGCCGTGGGCGCCTCGGTGCGCGGACGCGGCCCGGTCGGCCAGGAGGTGCCGAAGGACGCGTCGACCGCCCCGCCGACCGCCGGACCGAACCTGGTCGAGGAGACGATCTCCGGCGAGTTCGGCGGCTTCCGGGTCGGCTGCGACGGCGTGTACGCCGTGGGCGTGGAGGCGTTGCCCGACGAGGCCGCCGGCTGGCGGGTCGTGAGCTTCGAGCCCGGCCCCGACGACGACGTCGACGCCGTCTTCGCCCGGGGCGGACGCTCGATCGAGCTCGAGGTCTTCTGCAACCAGGGACGCCCGACGCTCGCCGAGATGGAGGAGCACGAGCTCGCCGACGAGTGAGCCGGCCCCACGACGACGAAGGGCCTCCCCGCAGCGGGGAGGCCCTTCGTCGTGCGTCAGGACTGCTCGGCGGCCTCGAGCGTGGCCTCGACCGCGAGCTCGGCCGCGTCGGCCGGCTCGAGAGCGACGTCGCCGGTCACCTTGCCGGCGGCGCGGACGTCGTCGAGCGCCAGCGCGAGCCGGTCGAGGTCGTCCTGGGTGCCGCGGACGGTGAGGGCGGTGACCGCCGTGCGCTGGCTGACCTTGGCCACCGACTTGGCCCCGCGGACGCCCGCGAGCGCCGCGGCGGCGACGTCGAGCACCCGCTGGTCGGCGGCCGGCGTGCCCAGGTCGTCCGTGGTCGGCCAGGCGGCGCGGTGGATCGAGCCCTCCTGCCACCACGACCAGACCTCCTCGGTCACGTACGGCAGGAACGGGGCGAGCAGGCGCAGCTGCACCGACAGCGCCTGGGCGAACGCGGCCTTGGCCGACTCGCCGCCGGCGTCGCTGCGGCGGGCCCGCTCCTTGACCAGCTCGAGGTAGTCGTCGCAGAAGTCCCAGAAGAACTTCTCGGTGACCTCGAGCGCCGAGGCGTAGTCGTAGGCCTCGAAGTGCTCCGTGGCCGTGGTGACGACGCCGCGCAGGCGGTCGAGCATGGCCAGGTCGACGGCCTCGGTGACGCGGGCGGCGTCCAGGTACGAGGCGTCCGCGCCCAGGCCGTAGGCGTCCTCGGCAGCCAGCACGAACTTGCTCGCGTTGAGCACCTTCATGGCCAGGCGGCGGCCGACCTTCATCTGTGCCTCGTCGAACGGCGAGTCCGCGCCCGGGCGGGCGCCGGCGGCACGCCAGCGGACGGCGTCGGCGCCGTACTTGGTGAGGATCTCGTCGGGGACGACCACGTTGCCCTTGGACTTGGACATCTTCTTGCGGTCGGGGTCGACGACGAAGCCGGACAGCGCGGTGTGCGTCCACGGCACCTGGCCGAACTCCTGGTGCGCGCGCACGACGGTGCTGAACAGCCAGGTGCGGATGATGTCGTGGCCCTGCGGGCGCAGGTCCATCGGGAACGTGCGCTCGAACAGCTCGGGGTCGCGCTCCCAGCCGCACACGATCTGCGGGGTCAGCGACGACGTCGCCCAGGTGTCGAGCACGTCCGGGTCGGCCATGAAGCCGCCGGGCTCGCCCCGCTGGGCCTCGTCGAAGCCGTCGGGCGCCTGGGAGGCGGGGTCGACCGGCAGCTGGTCCTCGCGGGCCAGGATCGGGTCGTCGTAGACCGGCTCGCCGGCCTCGTCGAGCCGGTACCACACCGGGAACGGGATGCCGAAGAAGCGCTGGCGCGAGACGAGCCAGTCGCCGTTGAGGCCCTCGATCCAGTTCGTGAAGCGCGACTGCATGTAGCCGGGCACCCAGGTCATCTCGTCGCCGCGGGCCACGAGCGCCTTGCGCAGGTCGGCGTCGCGGCCGCCGTTGGCGATGTACCACTGGCGCGTGGAGACGATCTCGAGCGGCTTGTCGCCCTTCTCGTAGAAGTTCGCCATGCGCTGGGTGGGCTTCGGCTCGCCGTCGAGGTCGCCGCTCTCGCGCAGCGCCTGCACGGTCAGCTCGCGCGCGGTGAACGTCGTCTTGCCGGCCAGCTCGGCGTAGAGCGCGCGACCCGCGTCCGTGGCGATCCACTCGGGCACGTCGGGCAGGATGCGTCCGTCGCGGCCGATGACGGTGCGGTTGGGCAGCTGCAGCTCGCGCCACCACTGGACGTCGGTCAGGTCGCCGAACGTGCAGCAGTGCACGATGCCCGAGCCCTTGGTCGGGTCGGCCAGCGTGTGCGCCACCACGGGCACCTCCACGCCGAAGATCGGCGAGGTGGCGGTGGTGCCGAACAGGTGCTGGTAGCGCTCGTCGTCGGGGTGGGCGATGAGCGCGACGGCGGCCGGGGTGAGCTCCGGGCGCGTGGTCTCGACGTGGACCGTGGTGCCGTCGGCGAGGTGGTAGGCGACGCGGTGGTACGCGCCGGGGTACTCGCGGGCCTCGAGCTCGGCCTGGGCCACGGCGGTCTGGAACGTGACGTCCCACAGGGTCGGGGCGTCCTGCTGGTACGCCTCGCCGCGGGCCAGGTTGCGCAGGAACGCGCGCTGGCTCGTGGCCTGGGCCTCGTCACCGATCGTCGTGTAGGTCTGCGTCCAGTCCACGCTCAGCCCGAGCGTGCGCCACAGCGCCTCGAAGACCTTCTCGTCCTCGACGACGAGCTGGTTGCACAGCTCGATGAAGTTGCGCCGGCTGATCGGCACCTGCTTCTTCGGGTCCGGCTTCTGCGGCGGCGTGAAGTCGGCGTCGTAGGGCAGCGACGGGTCGCACCGCACGCCGAAGTAGTTCTGCACGCGACGCTCGGTGGGCAGGCCGTTGTCGTCCCAGCCCATCGGGTAGAACACCTCCTTGCCGCGCATGCGCTGGTAGCGCGCGACCAGGTCGGTGTGCGTGTAGCTGAAGACGTGACCGACGTGCAGCGAGCCCGAGACGGTCGGGGGCGGGGTGTCGATGGAGTAGACGTCCGCCCGATCCTTGCTGCGGTCGAAGCGGAAGGTGCCCTGCTCCTCCCACCGCTGGGACCAGGTGGCCTCCAGGCCCTCGAGGACAGGCTTCTCCGGCACGGCGTTCATGAGGCCTGAGTCTAGGTGCGCACCGCCTCACGGCTCTGCTCGGGCGGCGTCTTCGTCCCGCCGTCGGTGCGGCCGAGCTCGCTGGGCCACCAGATGTGCCGCCCGACGTCCAGGTTGAGCGCCGTCACCAGCACCGAGCGGACGACGATCGTGTCGAGCAGGACGCCCAGCGCGACGACGAACCCGAGCTCGGCCAGGAACACGATCGGCAGCGTCGCCAGCGCGGCGAACGTGCCGGCCAGCACCAGTCCGGCGGACGTGATGACGCCGCCGGTCGCGGCCAGGCCGAGCAGCGCGCCGCGCCGGGTGCCGTGGCGCAGCGACTCCTCCCGCACGCGGGTCATGAGGAAGATGTTGTAGTCGATGCCCAGCGCGACGAGGAACACGAACGCGAACAGCGGGAACGACGTGTCGGCGCCGGCGAAGCCCAGCACGTGGCGGAAGACGAGGGCGCTGAGCCCCAGGGCCGCGCCGAACGAGAGCACCACCGTGCCCAGCAGGATGAGCGGCGCGGTGACCGCCCGCAGCAGCAGGCCGAGGATGAGCAGCACGGCCACGAGCACGATCGGGATGATGACCGCGTTGTCGCGGGACGAGGCGCGCTGCACGTCCAGGTTCACCGCGGTGTTGCCGCCCACCAGCGCGTCGGCCCCGTCGACCGCGTGGAGCTCGTCGCGGGCCCGGTCGATCGTGTCGGCCGCGGCGTCGGAGTCGGCCGCGTCGGACAGCGTCGCCTCGACGTAGGCCAGACCGTCGCGGACGACCGGCTCGGTGACGGTGCCCGGCGCGATGCCCTCGACGTCGCCGAGCGCGGCCGCGACCTCGTCGGCCGCGGCGGCGCTGCTGACCACCTGCACGGGGTTGCCCGCCCCGCCGGGGAAGTGCTGGGCCAGCACCTCGCCGGCCTCGATCGAGGGCTGGTCGGACGTGAACGTGTCGGCGTTCGACAGGCCGGTGGCGTTCAGCTGCAGGATGCCGAGCGCGCAGGCGGCGAGCGCGACGCTGGTGCCCACCCACACCGCCCGCGGCCGGCGGTCGATGCGGCGTCCGACGCGTCCCCACAGGCTGCGCTCGCCGCGGTCGGGGTCGCCGAAGTGCGGCACGGCCGGCCAGAACACCCAGCGTCCGAAGATGACCAGCAGCGACGGCAGCAGGGTCAGCATGACCACGACCGCGACGATGATGCCGGCCGCGGCGACCGGGCCGAGGCTGCTGGTGGAGTTCATCTCGGCGAACAGCAGGCACAGCAGGCCCACGACGACCGTGGCGCCCGACGCGACGATCGCGGGGGTCGCGTGGTGCAGCGCGTGGCGCATGGCCTCCGAGCGACGCTCGAAGTGGTGCAGCTCCTCGCGGTAGCGGGCAATGAGCAGCAGGGCGTAGTCGGTGCCGGCCCCGAACACCAGCACCGTGAGGATGCCGGCGCTCTGCGCGTTGACGGTCAGGCCGGCGTCGGCGAGCAGGTACACGACCCCCTGCGCCATGCCCAGGCTGACCAGGCCGCAGAACAGCGGGATCAGCCACAGCACCGGGCTGCGGTAGGTGAGCAGCAGCATGAGCACGACGACGCCCATCGCGGCCAGCAGCAGCACCCCGTCGATGCCGGCGAACGCGTCGGCCTGGTCGGCGCCGAGCGCCGCCGGACCGGCGACGTGCAGCTCCAGGCCGTCCGGCACGTCCTCGGTGGCCACGTCGCGCAGGTCGTCGACGAGATCGGGCAGCGCGTCCCAGCCGTCGTCGCCCACGGCGAACGTCACCACGAGCTGGGCCGCCTCGCCGTCCTCGGAGCGGATCGGGCCCACGACGTCCGGCGCGACGGTCTCGACGGACGTGACCCGCCCGGCGACGGCGGTGATCGCGGCGAGGTCGTCGGCGGTCAGCCCGCCGTCACGGGTGTAGAGCAGCACGGCGGGGATGGCCTCGGAGTCGGCGAAGGCCGCGGACTTCTCGATGACCTGGGTCGACTCGGCCGACCCGGGCAGCCAGGACCCGACGTCGTTGTCCTCGACCTCGGAGAGCTTGCTGCCCAGCGAGCCGAGCGCACCGGTGAGGACGACGGCGGTGACGAGCACCGCCCACGGGAGCCAGCGGCGGGTGATCCACCCGGCGGTCGAACGGGACATGGGCGCTCCTGAGCACGTGAGATGGGGGCGTCCCGAGCACGTCCAGGTCAGGAACCATCATGCGCCCATCCACCGACAGGATCGATACCCGGAACGTCCCTGGTTCCGCCCCTGGGACTCCGCTGGCCGGGCCTGGGATACTGGCCCCGATGAGACCTACCTACGCCGAGGTCGAGCGCGCCCTGCTGGGTCGCTGGCCCGAGACCAAGCTCGAGCCCTCCCTGGACCGCATCCGCGCGCTCATGGACCTGCTCGGCGAGCCCCAGCGCGCCTACCCCGTCGTGCAGCTGACCGGCACGAACGGCAAGACGTCCACCAGCCGCATGATCGACGCGCTGCTGCGCGAGCGGCAGCTGCGCACCGGCCGCTTCACCAGCCCGCACCTGGTCTCCATGACCGAGCGCATCACGCTCGACGGCGAGCCGCTGAGCGAGGACGCCTTCGTCGACGCCTTCGCCGACGTCGCCGCGTACGCCCAGATCGTCGACGACTCCTCGGCCCAGCACGGGGGAGCGCCGCTGTCGTTCTTCGAGACGGTCGTGGCCATGGCCTACGCGGCGTTCGCCGACGCCCCCGTCGACGTCGCCGTCGTCGAGGTCGGCATGGGCGGCACCTGGGACGCCACGAGCGTCGCCGAGGCGTCGCTCGCGGTCATCACCCCCATCGACGTCGACCACGCCAAGTACCTGGGCGACTCGCCCGAGCTCGTCGCGGTCGAGAAGGCCGGCATCATCCACGCCGGCGCGCAGGCGGTCATCGCCGAGCAGCGGCCCGAGGTGCTGGACGTCCTGCTGCGCCGTGCGGCCGAGGTCGGCGCCACGGTGCACCGCCAGGGTGTCGACTTCGGCGTCGCCGAGCGCGTGCCGGCCCTCGGCGGGCAGGTCGTGACGCTCGACGGGCTGAGCCGTCGGTACGAGGACGTCTTCCTGCCGCTGCACGGCGCCCACCAGGCCCAGAACGCCGCCGTGGCGCTGGCCGCGGTCGAGGCCTTCACCGGCTCCGGCGAGCTCGAGCCCGCGCTCGTCGAGGCGGCGTTCGCCTCGGTCACGTCGCCCGGACGCCTGGAGGTCGTGCGCCGCAGCCCGACCGTGCTGCTCGACGCCGCGCACAACCCGCACGGCGCGGCGGCCCTGGTCGACGCGGTGCAGGAGGCGTTCGCGTTCAGCCCGCTCGTCGGCGTCGTCTCGATGATGGCCGACAAGGACGTCGACGGGATCCTGCGCGTGCTCGAGCCGCTGCTGGCCACGATCGTCGTCACCCAGTCGTCCTCGGACCGCTCGATGTCGGCCGCCGAGCTGGCCGAGATCGCCACCGACCTGTTCGGCGAGGACCGCGTCGTCCTCGCCCCCGGCCTGGACGACGCGCTCGCCACCGCGATCAACCTCGCCGAGTCCGCCGAGGGGTACGAGGACGCGCTCGGCAGCGGCGGCGTGCTGGTCACCGGCTCGGTCGTCACCGTGGGCGAGGCCCGCGTGCTGCTCGGGAGCGGTGCCGCGTGAAGCACATGTGCCAGGCGATCCTGGTCTTCGAGGCGATCCTGCTCGGGCTGTCCATCCCGATCCTGGTCCAGGTCACGGACGTCCCGACCGGCACGGCCGTCACGGTCTGCGTCGTCCTGGCCGTGCTCGCGCTGCTGACCACCGGCCTGTTCCGGCGCGGTGCCGTGGGCGACGTGCTGGGCTGGGCGGTGCAGGTCGGCTTCGTCGCGATGGGCCTGCTGCACCCGGCGTTCTTCTTCGTGGGCGGCCTGTTCGCCCTGCTGTACTGGGCGGGATGGGCCCTCGGCCGCAAGATCCTGGCCGACCGCGAGCGCTGGGCCGCGGAAGGCCGCGAGCCCGCCTGAGCCCGGTGGCGCGCGTCACACCCCGCCGTACAGTGGGGGCGTGGTCCGTGCACTGGTGGTCGCCGACGAGGTCGTGGAGCAGCTCTACGACGTCTCGGTCCAGCGCTACCGTCCCGATCTCGTGCTCGCCGCCGGCGACCTGCCCTGGGCCTACCTGGAGTTCCTGTCCTCGGCCCTCGACGTGCCGGTCGTGTTCGTGCCGGGCAACCACGACGACGCGATCCCGGCGGTCCGCCGCGGACTCGGCGGCGGCCTGTTCGACGCGGGCCTGCCGGTCGACGCGCCCCGTCCGCACGGCTGCCTCAACGCCGACGAGCGCGTCGTCACCGTCGCGGGTCTGCGCATCGCCGGGCTCGGCGGCTGCGTCCGCTACAACGACGGCCCGCACCAGTACACCCAGAAGCAGCACCACCGGCGGGCCCGCCGGCTCGTCCGCCGGGTCGAGCGCGCCGGGGCGCCGGTCGACGTCCTGCTCACGCACGCACCGCCGCTCGGCCTGGGCGACGAGCCCGACCCGTGCCACGTCGGCATCGAGGCGCTGCACGGCACGCTGGAGCGGCTCGAGCCGACCTGGCACCTGCACGGGCACATCCACCCGTACGGCCACCCGCGTCCGGACCGCACGGTCGGGCGCACCACGATCCGCAACGTCGTGCCGTGGAGGATGCTCGACATCGTCCCGCGTGACGCCCACACCGAGATGCTGCACGCCCTGAGGAGGGTGGGCTGACCATGCCCGTGCGTGACACCGGCTCGCCCAGGGCGGACGCCGAGAACGACTTCATCCGCGCGCGCCGCCACCAGGTGCTGTCCGCCCTGGCCGGCTGGATCCGCCACGACACCCACGACGTCGTCCAGACGTTGTCCTTCGACGAGGCGGTCGACGCCCTGGGCCGGCGCGGCGAGACCTACCGCGGCACGCAGGTCATCCCGCTCGACGCGATCATCGGCTCGGTCGACCGTGCGCGCGACTTCGACCGCCGCTTCCGGCCCACGTCGAGCAAGAGCCGCCAGCGCTGGGAGCGGCTGGCCCGCGCGAGCCGCACCGGGGAGACGATCCCGCCGATCGACGTCTACCAGCTGGGCGACTACTACTTCGTCCGCGACGGCCACCACCGCGTCTCCGTCGCCCGCGCGCTCAACCTGGACGTCATCGAGGCCAACGTCACCGAGGTGCTCACGATGCTCTCGCCGGTGGAGTTCTCCCGGCGCGAGCAGCTCGAGCGCAAGCACTGGCGGCGCATCTTCCTCGAGCGCGTGCCGCTGAGCCGCGCACGTCGCGCGCACATCGAGGTCTCCGACCCCGTGCACTACGGCTGGCTCGCCGAGATGGTCGAGGCGTGGGGCGCCCGGCTCATGCACGCCGAGGAGACCTACCTCGACCGCCCGACCGTCGCGTCGCGCTGGTACGAGGAGGACTTCACGCCGGTGCTCGAGATGGTCGAGGACGCCGGGGTCCGCGGCGAGGACGAGACCGAGGCGGACGCCTACATGCGCGTGTCGGGGGAGCGGTACCGGCTCATCCGCGAGCACGAGTGGAACCGCGACATCATGGCGCAGGTGACCCGGCGCAAGCGGCGTCCGCGCCGCAAGCAGGACGACCCGACCCGTCTGTGACGGGCCGGGTCGTGCGACCTGCGGGGCTCAGCCGACGCGGGCGGTGAGGTTGTCGCCGCTCTTGGGGTCGAACACCTGGATCTTGCTCGTGTCGACCCACAGGCGCGCCGGCTGGCCGGCGCTCACGCGCGAGGTGGGCTCCAGGCGCGCGGTGACCTGCACGCCGCCCACCCCCATCTCGGCGCCGGTGTCGCGGGCCAGCTCGTCCAGGCCGCCCGACCCGCCGAGCTGCGCGTCGACGGTGAAGTAGGCGAACACGTCCGAGCCCATCGACTCGACCAGGTCGATCGTGACGTCGACGGTGGCCCCGCGCGACGGGTCGTTGACCAGCGCGGCGTCCTCGAAGTGCTCCGGACGCAGGCCGACGATGACCTCGCGGCCCTTCGCGCCGGACTCGACCGCGCGGCGGTGCTCGTCGGGCAGCGGCAGGTCGCCGAGCGGGCTGTGCAGCGTGCCGCCGTCGAGCGTCGCCGGCACGAAGTTCATCGACGGGCTGCCGATGAAGCCGGCCACGAACAGGTTGGCCGGGTGGTCGTACAGGAACGCCGGGCTGCCGACCTGCTGGACGATGCCGCCGCGCATGACGACGACCCGGTCGCCGAGCGTCATGGCCTCGGTCTGGTCGTGCGTGACGTAGAGGGTCGTCGTGCCGAGCTTCTTCTGGATGCGCGAGACCTGCGTGCGCATCTGCACGCGGAGCTTGGCGTCCAGGTTCGACAGCGGCTCGTCCATGAGGAACGCCTTGGGCTGGCGGACGATCGCCCGGCCCATCGCGACGCGCTGGCGCTGGCCGCCGGACAGGTTCGCCGGACGGCGCTCGAGGTGCTGGGTCAGCTCGAGCATCTCGGCCGCGTCGCCGACCTTCTGCCTGATGGTGTCCTTGTCCGTGCCGGCGAGGGTCAGCGGGAACGCCATGTTCTCGTAGACGGTCATGTGCGGGTAGAGCGCGTAGGACTGGAACACCATGGCGATGTCGCGGTCCTTGGGCGCCTTGTCGTTGACGACCTTGCCGTCGATGCGCAGCTCGCCGGAGGTGATGTCCTCCAGGCCGGCGACCATGTTGAGGGTCGTCGACTTCCCGCAGCCGGACGGGCCGACGAGGATGATGAACTCGCCATCGGCGATCTCGAGGTTGAGGTGGTCGACGGCGAGCGCGCCGTCGGGGTAGCGCTTGACGACGTTGTCCAGGACGATCTCGGCCACGGTCGGCTCCTTTGCTGGTCAGCCCTTGACGGCGCCGGACGTGAGCCCGGCGACGATGCGGCGCTGGAAGAACAGGACGAAGAGGATGATCGGGATGGTGATGACGACCGCACCGGCGGCGATCGCCGCGGTCGGCTTCTCGAACGTGGTCGCACCGGTGAAGTACGACAGCGCGGCCGGCACCGTGCGGGCGTTGGACGACGACGTCAGCGAGATCGCGAACAGGAAGTCGTTCCAGCACGAGATGAACACCAGGATCGCCGTGGTGAAGACGCCCGGCAGGGCCAGCGGCGCGATCACCTTGCGGAAGGCCTGGAACGGCGTGGCGCCGTCCATCTTGGCCGCCTTCTCCAGCTCCCACGGGATCTCGCGGAAGAACGCCGACAGGGTGTAGATCGCCAGCGGGAGCGCGAAGGTGATGTAGGGGATGATCAGGCCGAGCCAGGTGTCGAAGATGCCGATCGCGGTCTCGATCCGGAACAGCGGGGTCACCAGGGCGATCTGCGGGAACATCGCGATGAGCAGCGAGATGCCCACGATCGAGCGCTTGCCCGGGAAGTCCAGGCGGGCGATCGCGTAGGCGGCCATCGTGCCCAGGATCAGCGCGACGAACGTCGAGATCAGGCAGATGCCGATGGAGTTGAGCAGCGCCCGCAGGAAGTCGTCGTTGTTGAAGATCTGGTCGTAGGCGTCCCAGGTGATGGCCCGCGGGAAGAAGTTGCCGTCGTTGAGCGTGCCGTCGGTCTTGAGCGACAGCGACACGATCCACACGACCGGCACCAGGGCGTACAGCAGGACGACCAGGTCGACGGCCGCCCAGGCGGCCTTGCGACGGGGGGTCTCGATGGTGCTCATCGCTTCTCCTCGCTCGCACCGGGCGCCGCGGCGCCGAACAGCTTGATGAACACGAACGCGATGATCGCGATGCTCAGGAAGATCAGCACCGACATCGTCGACCCGATGCCGAGGTTCAGGCCGCGGATCAGGTTGTTGTAGGCGATGACCGACACCGACGACGTGTCGTTCGCGCCGCTGGTGAGCACGAAGATGTTGTCGAAGATGCGGAAGGCGTCCAGCGCGCGGAACAGCAGCGCGACCAGGATCGAGGGCTTGATCAGCGGCACGGTGACCTTGATGAAGCGCTGCCAGGCGTTGGCGCCGTCCATGGACGCGGCCTTGAGCAGGTCCTCGGGGACGAGGGCGAGGCCGGCCATGAGCAGCAGGGCCATGAACGGCGTCGTCTTCCAGACCTCGCTGAGGATGATGATCCACAGCGAGCTCCACTGCTCGGTGAGCGGCGCGTTGTCGCCGGCCAGCCAGCCGAGGTCCTGGGTCCAGGCGAACCGCCAGCTGAACGCGGCGACCACGGTGACGATGGCGTACGGCACCAGGGCGGCCGTGCGCACCAGTCCGCGGCCGACGATCGTGCGGTGCATGACCACGGCCAGCGCCATGCCGAGCACCAGCTCGACGATCGTGCTGACCACGGTGATGAACATCGTGACCCCGAACGCGTTCCACCACAGGCCGCTGGAGAGCACCGTGACGTAGTTGTCGAAGCCGATGAACTCGTTGGCGTCCGGCGTGCGGAGGTCGGCGCGGAAGAAGGACAGGTAGATCGCGTACAGGATCGGGTACGCGCAGACGGCCAGCATGACGATCACGGCGGGGGCGCACAGCAGCAGCCCCAGCTTGCGCTCGGCACGCTGTCCCTCGGTGAACCGCTGCCGGGCGACCTGCGCCTCGGCCTCGGCGCTCGCCTGCGGCGGGAGCGTGGACGTCACGGCAGGATCCCCTTTCCGTCCAGTGCGTCCTGGATGCCGTCACGCAGGTCCTCGGAGGTGGACTCCGGGTCGATGCCCTTGGGCGGCGACAGCAGGGACGACACGATGGTCGAGATGTTCTGGTACAGCGGGGTGACTGGACGGGGCACGGCCGTCTGCAGCTCGGCGAGCATCACCTGGTACTGCGGGTACGCCTCCTGGAACTCCGGCTCCTCGTAGACGCTCTCGGCCACCGGCGGCTCGCCGGCGTTGATCGCGTGCATGAGCTGGTGCTCGGGGGTGCGCATGCACATCGCGGCCTCGAAGGCCAGGTCCGGGTGCTTGCTGAACTCGCTGATCGTGAAGTTCGCGCCGCCCAGCGTGACGCGCGGCGGCTTGCCCTCCTCGACCGAGGGGTACGTCGCGAAGCCGAGGTCGTCGGCGATCTTCTTGCTGTTCTCGTCGGTCTCGCCGGCGGCACGCATGGCGCTCAGGACGTACGGCCAGTTGATGATGAACGCGGCCTTGCCCTGCTGCATGGAGGCGAAGACCTCCGGCTCCTGGGCGTTGGACAGCGAGGCGCTGGCCAGGCCGGAGTCGGCCAGCCGCTTGATCAGCGCGAGCGACTTCACCGTGTTCTCGTCGACCGTGGGCTCGGTGCTGTCCTCGTTGACGAGGGTGCCGCCGTAGGTGGACAGGATCGTGTTGAAGGTGACGACGTAGCCCTCGTAGCGGGCCGCGGTGACGCCGATCTCGTACGGCTGGCCCTCGTCCTTGAGCTTCTGGGCCATCTCGAACATCTCGTCCCACGTCTTGGGCGGGTTCGGGACGAGCGACTTGCGGTACCAGAGCAGCTGGACGTTGGTGTGCTTCGGGATGCCGTAGAGCTTGTCCTTCCAGGTCGCCGTGTCGAGCGTCGGCTGGAGGGTGTCCTCGGACGCGAGCCGGGTCTGCTCCTCGTCGAGCTCCTTGATCCAGCCCGCCTCGGCGAACTCGGCGGTCCAGGTGACGTCGGTGGACATGACGTCCATGCCGTCGTCGTGGGCGGCCAGGCGGCGGACGAGCTGCTCGCGCTGGCCGTCGGCGTCGCTGGGCAGCAGGTTGCCGACGATCTTGTAGCGACCCTCGGCCTCCTCGTTGCAGGCGTCGATGATCTGGTCGAAGCCGGCCGCGGAGGCCGCTCCGTACAGGTTGATGACCGGCGTCCCGCCGTCGTCGCCGCCGGCGCAGGCCGCCAGGCCGGCCGCGACGAGGACGGCCGCGGCGCCGAGCCGGGCCCGTGGGGCACGTGTGGTTCTCAAAGGTCCCTCCCCGTGACCAAGTGCTTCGTCGTGACCTGGGTCACGAACGCGTGGCCCGACGGTAGACCCGGGGAGGGTTCAGTGCCACACGAGACGCGTCAGCCGGCCAGCCACGCCGTCGTGTCGACACCGAGGCGTCCGTCCGCGAGCGGCTCGCTCGTCACCAGCACCTCGCCGTCCGGCAGCGCCACCGGCGCGCGCCCGAGGTTGGCCACGACGGTCGTCGCGGTGCCGTCGGTCGCGGTGACGCTGAACGCGACGACGTCCTGGCCCAGGTCGAGCCAGGTGAGCTCGCCGGTGCCGAGCCCGCGCTCGCGGCGCAGCCGCAGCAGGGTGCGGTAGAGCTCGAGCGTCGAGCCCTCGACGCCGCGCTGGGTGTCGACGGCGAGCCGGCCGTACGACGCGGGCTGGGGCAGCCAGGAGCGTCCCGTGTCGTTGAAGCCGTAGGCCGGGGCGTCGGACTCCCAGGCCATGGGCACGCGGCAGCCGTCGCGGCCCACGTCGGCGGGGCCGGAGCGGTGCCACGTCGGGTCCTGGCGGTGCTCGTGCGGCAGGTCGGTGACGTCGGGCAGGCCGAGCTCCTCGCCCTGGTAGACGTAGGCGGAGCCGGGCAGCGACAGCATGAGCGTGGTGGCGGCGCGGGCCCGGCGCAGGCCCAGCTCGGCGTCCGGCTGCTCGTGCTCGGGACCCACGCCGGGGACGCGGCGCGCGCCGGGCGTCTGCGGGTACCCCAGGCGCGAGGCGTGCCGCACGACGTCGTGGTTGGACAGCACCCAGGTCTGCGGGGCACCGACGGCCGCGGCGTGCTCGAGCGCCTGCGCGACGGCCTCGCGCTGCTCGGCGGCGATCCACGGCGTCATGAGGTACTCGAAGTTGAACGACTGGTGCAGCTCGTCGGGACGGACGTACTTGACCAGGTTCTCGGCCGGGACGACCCACGCCTCGGCGCACAGCAGCCGCTCGGAGTCCGGGTCGCCGGGCGTCGCGTAGGAGTCGGCGATGCGCCGCCACGAGCGGTAGATCTCGTGCACGCCCTCCTGGTCCCACATCGGCTGGGAGTTCGTCGGGTCCGTGGCCAGGTCGTAGTCGGGGTTGGCGTCGGGCAGGCCGTCGGCCTTCACCAGGCCGTGGGCGACGTCGATGCGGAAGCCGTCGGCGCCGCGGTCGAGCCAGAACCGCAGGACGTCCTCGAGCTCCTCGCGCACCTCGGGGTTGGTCCAGTCGAAGTCGGGCTGGGTGCTGTCGAACAGGTGCAGGTACCACTGGCCCTTCGTGCCGTCCGGCTCAGTGACGCGGGTCCAGGCGGAGCCGCCGAACGTGCTCTGCCAGTTGTTCGGCGGCTCGTCGCCGCCTTCGCCCCGGCCGTCGCGGAAGACGTAGCGGGCGCGCTCGGGCGAGCCGGGCGGGGACGCCAGCGCGGCCCGGAACCAGGCGTGCTCGCTGGAGGAGTGGTTCGGGACGACGTCCACGACCACCTTGAGGCCCAGGCCGTGGGCCTCGGCGACCAGGGCGTCGAAGTCGTCGAGCGTGCCGAACAGCGGGTCGACGTCGCGGTAGTCGGCCACGTCGTAGCCCGCGTCGTTCTGCGGCGACGTGTAGAACGGCGACAGCCACACCGCGTCCACGCCGAGCTCGGCCAGGTGGGGGAGCCGGGCGGTGATGCCCGGCAGGTCGCCGACGCCGTCGCCGTCGGAGTCCGCCCACGAGCGCGGGTAGACCTGGTAGATGACGGCGTCGCGCCACCAGGGCGTCTCGGTGGTCCGGGGCATGGGCGGCTCCTTCGGGGTCGGGACGATAGGTTTCGTCCATGTCACAACGCACGCTCGTCCTGCTCAAGCCGGACGCCGTCAAGCGCGGTCTCGTCGGCACCATCCTGTCCCGGTACGAGACGAAGGGCCTCTCGGTCGTGGCGATGGAGCTGCGCTCGATCGACGAGCAGCAGGCCGACGCGCACTACGCCGAGCACGTCGACCAGCCGTGGTACCCGCCGCTGCGCGCGTTCTCGACGTCCGGTCCGCTCGTCGCGCTGGTGCTCGAGGGCGACGAGGCGATCACCGTCGTCCGCGGCCTGAACGGCGCCACCGACGGTCGCGCCGCCGCCCCGGGCACGATCCGCGGCGACCTCTCGCTGTCGAACCGCGAGAACCTCGTGCACGCCTCGGACTCCCCGGAGTCGGCCGCGCGCGAGATCGCCCTGTGGTTCCCCGGCCTCTGAGCCGTCCCTACGCCTGCAGGTAGGCCAGCACGGCCAGCACCCGGCGGTGGTCGTCGGGGCTGACCGGCAGGTCCAGCTTCGTGAAGACGTTGTTGATGTGCTTGCTGACCGCCTTCTCGGTGACGAAGAGCGCGGCGGCGACGGCGGCGTTCGAGCGTCCCTCCGCCATGAGCGCCAGCACCTCCCGCTCGCGGTCGGTCAGCCGGCCGACCGGGGTGCTCTCGCGCGCCTTCGTCACCAGCGTCGCCACGACCTCGGGGTCGAGCGACGTGCCGCCGGCGGCCACGGTGCGGACGCTCTGCACGAACGCGCCCACGTCGGTCACGCGGTCCTTGAGCAGGTAGCCGACGCCGCCCTCGCCGCTGGCCAGGAGCTCGCGGGCGTACAGCTGCTCGACGTACTGCGACAGCACGAGCACCGGCAGGCCCGGTCGCTCGGCCCGGGCCCGGATCGCGGCCCGCAGCCCCTCGTCGGTGAACGTCGGCGGCATCCGGACGTCCACGACCGCCACGTCCACGTCGTCGCGGCGCAGCGCCAGCTCGAGCGAGGCGGCGTCGTCGACGGCGGCCACGACGTCGATGTCGTGCGCCTGGAGCAGCCGGGTCAGGCCGTCCCGGAGGAGGGCGTGGTCCTCGGCGACGACAGCGCGCACGGCAGCTCCAGGGTGACGGTGGTGGGACCGCCCGCGGGGCTCGTGACGGTCAGGGTGCCGTCAAAGGCTGCCAGCCGCCGGGCCACGCCCGCCAGTCCCGTGCCGCGACCGGGGTCGGCGCCGCCGCGTCCGTCGTCGGTCACCACCGCGCGCAGCACGCGTCCGTCGTGGCCGAGGGTGACCGTCGCCCGTCGCGCGTCCGCGTGCTTGACCACGTTGGCGAGGGCCTCGGCGACCGCGAAGTAGGTGGCCGACTCGACCGGCTCCGGTGCGCGTCCGGGCAGGTCGACCAGCACGGTGGTGGGCACGGCCAGGTCGAGCGCGAGCGCCTGCACCGCGCCCGCGAGCCCGCGGTCGGCCAGCACGGGCGGGTGGATGCCGCGCACGACCGAGCGCAGGTCGCCCAGCGTCGTCACCGTGGTGTCGCGGGCCTCGGCGATGAGCCGGGCGGCGGCGTCCGGGTCGGACCGGACGAGCTCCTCGGCCATGCCCAGGCTCATGCCCAGCGAGACGAGCCGCGCCTGCGCGCCGTCGTGCAGGTCGCGCTCGATGCGGCGCAGCTCGGCGGCGGAGTGGTCGATCGTCTCGGTGCGGCTCGCCGCGACCTCCGCGACGCGGCGCTCGAGCTGGTGGCGCGAGGGCGACAGCAGCGCCTTGTCGAGCAGGGCGCGCAGCCGCACGAGCGGCGGGAGCAGCCACCACCAGATCGCGAGGGCGACGAGCACCAGCACCCACTGCAGGAAGGCCTCCTCCTGGGTGTCGACGGTGATGAACCCGTAGTCGTTGACCAGCACGCCCTCGGGCGTCACCGCGAACACGAACGGGAAGACGGCGTACCAGACGACGGCCAGGCCGAGCCCGAGCGCGATCCAGCTCAGCGCCCAGCCGACGACCACGGTCGTCCAGGTCCAGGCGTAGTCGCGCCAGCGGGCCGGGTCGCGCACCCAGGTGGCCAGCGCCGACAGCGGGGACGCGGACGGCGCCCGCAGGTAGTCCGGGCGCTCGATCGTCCGGCCCAGCACCGAGCCGCTCAGCCGGCGCTGCACCTGCGCGAGCGCGGCGTTGAGCGGCACGAGCACGAGCAGCAGGAGCAGCCCCACGCCGACGACGGCCACGCCCAGCGAGGTCGTGATCGTGCAGAGCAGGACGAGGGCCGGCACGGCCAGCAGGACGTCCGCCACGGCGACGAGCGTCAGGCGCAGGCGCCAGGTGAGGCCGTTGCCGTGCGCGAGCCAGCCCGTGGTGGGCCGGCGCGGCGAGGAGTTGGGCGGGGCGGAGGTGGTCACCGGGCCATCCTGGCGGGTCCCGGACCCGCGGCGCAGGGGTGCTGGCACCCCTTCTCGAGCGGGGTCCAGCACTCCTGTGCGCACCCGTCCGCCCGCGGGAGCGTGACGACGTCACCCGTCACCGCGGAAAGGGACCCGCCATGAACCGATCACCGCTCACCGTCCGAGCCGCCCGATGGAGCGCGCGCCACCCGTGGCGCGCGATCACCGGGTGGCTCGTGCTCGTCGTCGCCGCGCTCGCGGTCAGCGCGGCGATGCCCGTCCAGCAGGCCTCGGACGCCGACTTCCGGGTCGGCGAGTCCGGCCGCGCCGAGGCCATGGTCGCCGACGCCGGGCTCGCCGGCGCCCCGGTCGAGACCGTCCTGCTCACCGACGACGGCGCCCGGATGGACGCGGCCACCGTCGCGCCGGTCGTGCGCGACCTCCGGACCGAGCTGGCCGACGTCGACGGCGTCGCGTCCGTGGCCGACCCGGTCTGGTCGGCGTCGCGCGACGCGGTGCTGGTCGCGATCGAGATGACCGGCACGGCCGAGGACGCCTCCGACCACGTCGACGGCGTCACCAACGCCGTCGCCGACGTCCGCGAGCGGAGTCCGGGTCTGACCGTCGAGCAGGCCGGCGGCGCGTCCGTCGGCGCGGCCGTGAACGAGCGGGTCGCCGAGGACCTGGGGGCGGCCGAGCTGACCAGCCTGCCCGTGACCTTCGCGATCCTGCTCGTCGCCTTCGGCGCCGTGCTGGCCGCGGGCATCCCGGTGCTCATGGCGTTCGGCTCGGTGCTGCTGACCGTCGGGCTCTACGCCCCGCTGTCGCAGCTCGTGCCCGACGGTGGCTCGACGTCCAACATCGTGCTGCTCATCGGCATGGCCGTCGGCGTCGACTACTCGCTGCTGTACCTGACCCGCGAGCGCGAGGAGCGCCGTCGTGGGCTCGGGACCGTGGACGCGGTGGAGGCCGCCGCGCGCACCGCCGGGCACGCCGTCGTCGTCTCCGGCGTCGCCGTCGTCGTCGCGATGTCGGGGCTCTTCCTGACCCGGGACGCCGTGTTCGAGGCGCTCGCCGTCGGCGCGATCCTCGTCGTGCTGGTGTCGGTGGCCGGCTCGCTGACCGTGCTGCCCGCGGTGCTCGCAGAGCTCGGCCGGTTCGTCGACCGTCCGCGCGTGCCGCTGCTCTGGCGCCTCACCGGCCGCATGGGCACCGGGGCGATCAGCGGACGGCTGCTGCGCCCGGTGCTGCGCCGGCCCCGCGCGTCCGCGCTGCTGGCCACCGCGGTGCTCGTCGCGCTCGCCGCACCCGCCCTGGGCATGCGCCTGCAGGAGTCGACCGTCGAGTCCCTCCCGTCCGACATCCCGGAGGTGCAGGCCTACCTGCACGTGCAGGACGCGTTCCCGAGCGAGCGTCCGACCCTGGCCGTCGCGGCCACCGGCGACGGCGCCGCGCTCCAGCCGGCGCTGCTCGACGTGGCCCGGGAGGCGGAGGGCCGCGGGATCGCCGCGCCGGGGGAGTCGTCGGTCGAGCTGGCCGCGGACGGACGCACCGCCCTGCTGCAGATGGCCGCGCCCGGCGGCGAGGGGTCGGACGTGAACGACGACGCCGTGCGGACGCTCCGCGAGGACGTCGTGCCCCAGGCGCTGCCCGACGGCAGCGACTGGGCCGTCGGCGGCGACGTCGCGACGGCCCTGGACAACCGCGAGCACCAGGCGGCGGCGCTGCCCTGGGTCGTCGGGTTCGTGCTGCTGTTCATCATGGCGATGATGGGCCTGGCCTTCCGCAGCCTGCTGCTCGCCGGCCTGACCGTCGTCCTCAACCTGCTGTCGGTCGGCGCCGCGTTCGGCGTGCTGCAGCTGGTGTTCGGCCACTCCTGGGCCGACGGGCTGCTCGACTACACGTCGCCGGGGTACGTCGTCATGTGGATCCCGCTGTTCTGCTTCGTCGTCCTGGTCGGGCTCTCGATGGACTACCACGTGTTCGTGCTGAGCCGGTTCCGCGAGGAGCTGCGGGCCGGGCGCCCCTACCGCGAGGCGGTCGAGCAGTCGGTCCGCCGCACCGCCGCCGTCGTGACGAGCGCGGCCGCGGTCATGGTCTCGGTGTTCGCGGTCTTCGCCAGCCTCTCGATGCTGGAGATGAAGCAGCTGGGCGTCGGGCTGTCGGTGGCGATCCTCATCGACGCGACGATCGTCCGGCTGGTGCTGCTCCCGGCGGTGCTGCTGCTGGCCGAGCGCGGCCTCGGCCGGCTGGGCACCCGCCCGGGCGCCGAGCCGGTGGCGCAGGCACCCGAGCCGGTCGCCATGCCGGTCGGCTGAGCCTCGAGCTCGCCCCGCCCGCCGGGATTACCGGACGGGTGGGGCGAGCGCCTACGCTGGGAGCCATGTCCGTCGAGTCCGTGTTCCCCCGCCTCGAGCCCCTCCTGCCGACGATCAGCAAGCCGATCCAGTACGTCGGCGGCGAGCTGAACAGCACCGTCAAGGAGTGGGACTCCGCGCAGGTGCGGTGGGCCCTCATGTACCCCGACGCGTACGAGGTGGGCCTGCCCAACCAGGGCGTGCAGATCCTCTACGAGATCCTCAACGAGCGTGACTGGATCCTGGCCGAGCGCACCTACGCCGTCCTGCCCGACATGGAGCAGGTCATGCGCACCCACGGCATCCCGCAGTTCACCGTCGACAGCCACCGTCCGGTCGCCGCGTTCGACGTGCTGGGCCTGAGCTTCTCCACCGAGCTCGGCTACACCAACATGCTCACCGCACTCGACCTCGCGGGCGTCCCGATCCACAGCGCCGACCGCACCGACGAGCACCCGATCGTCCTGGCCGGCGGCCACAGCGCCTTCAACCCCGAGCCGGTCGCCGACTTCCTCGACGCCGCCGTGCTCGGCGACGGCGAGGAGATCGTCCTGGCCATCAGCGACGTCGTCCGCGAGTGGAAGGCCGAGGGCCGCCCCGGCGGACGCGACGAGGTGCTGCTGCGCCTGGCCAAGTCCGGCGGCGTCTACGTGCCGCGCTTCTACGACGTCACGTACCTGCCCGACGGCCGCATCGAGAAGGTCGTCCCCAACCGTCCGGGCGTGCCGTGGAAGGTCGCCAAGCACACGCTGATGGACCTGGACGCGTGGCCGTACCCGAAGAACCCGCTGGTGCCGCTGGCCGAGACCGTCCACGAGCGCTTCAGCGTCGAGATCTTCCGCGGCTGCACCCGCGGCTGCCGCTTCTGCCAGGCCGGCATGATCACCCGCCCGGTGCGCGAGCGGTCGTTGCAGGGCATCGGCGAGATGGTCCAGAACGGCCTGGACAAGACCGGCCTGGACGAGGTCGGCCTGCTCAGCCTGTCCAGCGCCGACCACACCGAGATCGGCGAGCTCGCCACCCAGCTGGCCGACCGCTACGAGGGCTCCAACACGTCCCTGAGCCTGCCCAGCACCCGCGTCGACGCCTTCAACATCACCCTCGCGAACGAGTTCAGCCGCAACGGACGCCGCTCCGGCCTGACGTTCGCGCCCGAGGGCGGCAGCGAGCGGCTGCGCAAGGTCATCAACAAGATGGTGACCGAGGAGGACCTCATCCGGACCGTCGCCGCTGCGTACTCGCACGGCTGGCGCCAGGTGAAGCTGTACTTCATGTGCGGCCTGCCGACCGAGACCGACGAGGACGTCCTGCAGATCGGCGAGCTGGCCAAGAAGGTCATCGAGACCGGCCGCGAGGTCTCCGGCCGCAAGGACATCCGCTGCACGGTCTCGATCGGCGGCTTCGTGCCCAAGCCGCACACGCCGTTCCAGTGGGCCGCCCAGCTGGACCACGAGACCACCGACGAGCGCCTGCGCAAGCTGCGCGCCTCGGTGCAGTCGGACAAGAAGTTCGGCCGGGCCATCGGCTTCCGCTACCACGACGGCAAGCCCGGCACGATCGAGGGACTGCTGTCGCGCGGCGACCGCCGCGTCGGCAAGGTCGTCGAGGCCGTCTGGCGCGACGGCGGCCGCTTCGACGGCTGGAGCGAGCACTTCAGCTTCGACCGCTGGTCCGAGCAGGCCGCGCTGGCGCTGGCCGGCACGGGCGTCGACCTGGACTGGTACACGACGCGCGAGCGCGAGTACGGCGAGGTGCTGCCCTGGGACCACCTCGACTCGGGCCTGGACCGCGACTGGTTGTGGGAGGACTGGCAGGACGCGCTCGACCCCGACGACTCGATCGAGGTCGAGGACTGCCGCTGGACGCCCTGCTACGACTGCGGCGTCTGCCCGGCGATGGACACCGACATCCAGATCGGCCCCACCGGGCAGAAGCTGCTGCCGCTCAGCGTCGTCTGAGGCCGCGGGCGCGCGTCCTAGGACGTCCGCCCACGGATCTGAGGTAGCCCCGGCGCCCGGCTAGGACGTCTGCCCGATGTGGCGGGGGTGCCTCAGCGACGAGGTTGGAGGTGTTCCGAAGGAGGACACCATGTACACCGATCTCTTCGCCCTCGACCAGGCCGCCCAGCGCGAGCGCGAGCTCGCCGTCACCCTCGAGCGTCGCCGGCTCGCCGCCGAGCGCGGCCCGGCGGCCGCTCCGCCCCGGCGTCCGCGCCACACCCTCATCGGGCGCTGGCTCGTCGCGCACTGACCGCGCCGTCCGTTCCTCACGGTGCGCGGCACCAGGCCGCCGGTCCGCTCAGGTCGGGCTTGGGCCGGTCGATAGGGTTCAGCCGGCCCGGCAGACCGGGCCCGCTGGACCGCGGTACGAGGAGCTGGGCAGGGAATGGGACGACGCGTCGTCGGACGGATCATCCTCGCGGCAGCAGCCGTCCTGGCCACGGCGACCTCCGTGCACGCGTCCGGCGACGCCGAGCCGGCCGTCCCCGCGCCGGAGCCCGCAGGCCCGGTCCGCATCCTGCTGCACGGCGACTCCGTCACCCAGGGCTCGGCCGGCGACTGGACGTGGCGGTACCGGCTCTGGAAGCACCTCACCGCCAGCGGTGAGCAGGTCGACTTCGTGGGCCCCCGAGACGACCTGCGCGACGGCAGCCGGGCCTACGCCGACGCGACGTTCGACCGCGACCACGCCGCCCGCTGGGGCATGGCGGGCGGTGCGCTCGACCACTCGGTCACCGAGCTGATGGCGTACGTGCCCGACGTCGTCGTCGACGGCCTCGGCATCAACGACCTGCGCACGGCCACCCCCGAGACGGCGGTGGCCCGCGCCGTCGAGCGCGTCGAGCAGGCCCGGGCGGTCGACCCCGACGTGGACGTCGTCCTGTGGCGCCTGCCGCAGACGTGGCGCCCGGGCGTGGCCGCCTACGACGAGCTGGTGGCGCAGGCCGTGGCCGCCCTCGACACCCCGCGGTCGCGGGTCGTGCTGGCCGACGTCGCCACCGGGTTCGACCGCGCGGTCGACACCTACGACACCCTGCACCCGAGCCCGTCGGGGGAGGTCAAGATCGCGGCCGCCGTCGCGGACGCGCTGTCGTCCCTGGGCGTCGGCACGCCGTACCCGCGTCCGCTCGTGACGCCGGTCGCCGGACCGACGCTGCTGCCGCGCCTCACCGCCGCCCGGGTGGACGCCGTCGGCACGCTGCGGGTCGGCTGGACGGTGCCCGAGGGCGCCACGGGCGCCTGGGTGGAGCTGCGGGACGTCGTGCGCGACGGACCGTGGCGAAGGGTCGCCGCGGCCACGACCCTCACCACCGCCAGCGGCAGCGCCACCGTCCCCGGCCTCGTGGCCGGCCGGCGCTACGAGCTGCGGGTGCGTGCCCTCAAGGGCACGGTCGCGTCCGGCCTGACGTCGGGGACGGCGGCGGTCGCCGTCCCGCCGCCGGGCCGCGTGGTCGCGTTCCGGGCCGTCGGACGGAGTGGCTCGGTGCGACTGGCCTGGACTCCGGTCGCGCGTGCTCGCGGCTACGAGGTGTGGCGCAAGGCCGACGGCTCGTGGCGGCGCGTCGCCCGCACGCAGGACGCCCGGTTGACCGTCCGGCAGGGACGCGGCACCGCCCGGTTCCGCGTCCGCGCCACGAGCGACGCGCCCGGGGCGTGGTCGGCGACGCGCAGCGTGCGCGGCCTCAGCCGCGACTGAACGGCTTCGCGCGCACCGCCGCCGCACCGAGCGGGGCGAGCAGCGCCGCGACCGCGGCCATGGCCAGCGTCGGCACGGTCCAGTCGCCGGTCAGGTCGTGGCCGAGCCGGAAGAGCAGCGGTCCGGTGGCCGCGAGCAGGTAGCCCAGCGACTGGACGAAGCCCGACAGCAGCGCGGTGTCGTCGACGCTCACGGCGCGCTCGGCCACCATGACCAGCGACCAGCCGAACGCGGCACCGCCCGCGCCCAGCACGATGCACGACAGCCAGGGCAGCGTGTCCGGCGCGAGGGCCAGGCCGAGCCAGCCGCCCACCGAGAGCACGGCCAGGACGTACGGGACGTGCGCGGTCACGCCCCAGCGTCCGAGCACGAACGGCAGGGCCATGCCGACCGGGACGCCCATCGCGCTCCAGGTCGCGACGTAGCCACCGGCCGCCGCGGCGCTGATGCCGGCGTCCTGGAACAGCACGGCGAGCCAGCCCATGAGCACGTAGGCTCCGGCCGACTGGACGGCGAAGAAGGCGGCCAGGATCCACGCGACGGGGGAGCGGGCGACGTCGCCCCACCCCGTGCCCGCCGTGGCGTCGGGCAGGGCGACCGGTGCCTGCGGCGCCGGCACCAGGGTCCACGCGACCGCCGCGAGCAGGCCGAGCACCGCCCATGCGCCGATGGCGACGCGCCACGACCCGGTGGCCTCGGCGAGCGGGACGGTGAGCGCGGCGCCGGCCGCGCCGCCCACCACGATCATCGCGGTGCCCGCCGAGCCCATCGTGGCCACGCGGTGCGGGAAGTACGCCTTCGCCACGGCCGGCAGGATGACGTTGCCGATGGCGGCGCCGCACGGCACCAGCGCGGCGGCGAGCAGGAACAGCCAGGGGTCCGAGGCGACCGAGCGCAGCACCAGGGCGCCGGCGACCAGCAGCGTCGCGCCGACCGCGCAGGCCCGCAGGCCGACCGACCGCACCAGGCGCGGTCCGAGCAGGCCGGCGGCGGCGAACGCCAACGGCGGCAGCGCGGTGAGGAAGCCGACCGTGCCGGCGCCCAGCGGCAGGTCGCGCTCGACGTCGTCGATCACGACGCCGAGGCCGGTGACGAACGGACGCAGGTTGAGCGCGAGCAGGGTCATGGCCAGCAGGACGAGCACGGACTGGCGACGCGGACGGGAGGCTTGGTGCACCCCGCCAGTCTGGTGCACCGAGCAACGAGCACCTCGCCGGGCCTGGCTAGGCTCGTGCGGGTGAGCGAGAACCCCGAGCCGCGCCCCGCGGTGGTGCCCGACCCCGGCCTGCCGAACCCCGAGGCGCCCAACCCGCAGCTCCCGGTGCTGCAGAAGCTGCGCATCCAGTACGCCAAGCGCGGCCGCCTGCGCTTCACCAGCCACCGCGACTTCGGCCGGGCCTTCGAGCGGGCCATCCGGCGCGCCCGCATCCCCATCGCGCACTCCCACGGCTTCACGCCGCACCCCAAGATCTCCTACGCCAACGCCTCGCCGACCGGTGCGGCCAGCGAGGCCGAGTACCTCGAGATCGGCCTCACGCAGCGGCTCGACCCCGCTGACGTCCAGCGGCGGCTGGACGCCTCGCTGCCCGACGGCCTGGACGTCGTGGCGGTCGTCGAGGCCGGCGCGGGCTCGCTGGCCGACCGGCTGGAGGCCAGCCGCTGGGAGCTGTCGCTGCTCGGCGTCGACCCCGTCGTCGCCGCGCAGGCGGTGGCCACGTTCCTCGCCCAGTCGTCCGTCGAGGTCGAGCGGATGACCAAGCGCGGGCCCCGTGTCTTCGACTGCCGGGCCGCCGTCGTGAGCCTGGCGGTGCGATCGGAGGGCGCCGGGGAGCAGCCCTGTGCGATACTGGACCTGGTCGTGCGGCACGGCACCCCGTCCGTGCGACCGGACGACGTACTCGCCGGACTCCGCAGCAGCGGAGGCCTCGAGGTCGCGCAGGCGCCGCTGGCGAACCGCGTGGCCCAGGGCCCGCTCGACGCCGAGACCGGCACGGTCGGCGACCCGCTCGCCCTCGACCGCGACGCGCCCTGACCGGCGCTGCCCGCGGCGGCGGTGGAATCGCCTCGTGACAGGCCACGTACGTCACCACGTCCCACCGGGGCGTGGCACGACAGGCTTCCGGTCCGTTCGCGGACCCAGACACGGCCCTGTGCGGCGTCCTCGCGGCGCGCCGGGGTGAAGGAGAGCACCGTGCTCGACGACAACGACATCCAGGCCGACGGCACCGAGCAGGAGAAGAAGGGCACCAGCCGCCGCGCGGCCGGTCGCCCCGCGGGTCCGCCCGCGGCCCTGTTCTCGGCCGCCGAGGCGCCCGCCGCGCCGAAGGCCGCGCGCCGCCCGGCCCGCAAGAAGGCCGCCGAGCCCGCCGCCGAGGCCACCGAGACCGAGGTCGTCGCCCCGGCCGACGAGGCCCCGGCCAAGAAGGCTCCGGCCAAGCGCACCCGCAAGGCTCCGGCCAAGAAGGCCGCCGAGGGGAGCGCCGACCAGCCGACGCTCGAGGGCACCGGCCCGCAGGACGACGCCGTGACCGAGCCGGTCGACGCCGCCGACAGCTCGCTCCCGCAGGACGAGACCACCGACGAGGACGACGCGACCGAGATCGCCGAGCCCGCCAGCACCGTGCCCGCGTTCTCCGCCGGCGTCCTGTTCCAGCCGCCGCCGGCCGCGGCCGCGCCCCCGCGCCGCAAGCCCGCCCCGGTCGAGGAGGTCGAGGACGAGGACGACGCCGCCGACGAGCAGCCGTCCGACGAGTCCACCACCGACGCGACCGACGACGAGGCCACCGCCGACGCCCAGGACTCCGCCGAGGGCGACGACGACCGTGAGGACGGTGCCCCGCGCCGCCGTCGCCGCAGCCGCGGCGGCCGCCGCCGCCGTCGCAGCAGCGACGAGGACTCCGACGAGAGCGACGACGAGTCCGGCGACGACGAGAGCACCGACGACGCCGACGACGAGTCCGCCGAGTCCGAGGGCGGCAGCTCGTCCTCCTCGACCCGCCGTCGTCGCAAGCGCAGCCGTTCGGGCGGATCGTCCAACGCCTCGTCCGACGACCCCGAGGACACCGTCGTCAAGGTCCGCGAGGGTCGTTCCGACGAGATCACCGCGGTCACCGGCTCGACCCGCCTGGAGGCCAAGAAGCAGCGCCGCCGCGAGGGCCGCGAGGCCGGACGCCGTCGCGCGCCGATCGTGTCCGAGGCCGAGTTCCTCGCCCGCCGTGAGGCGGTCAAGCGCGAGATGGTCGTGCGCCAGCGCCAGGACTTCACCCAGATCGCCGTCCTCGAGGACGACGTCCTGGTCGAGCACTACGTCGCGCGCGAGTCGCAGACGTCCCTCATCGGCAACGTGTACCTCGGCCGCGTCCAGAACGTGCTGCCGAGCATGGAGGCCGCGTTCGTCGACATCGGCAAGGGCCGCAACGCCGTCCTGTACGCCGGCGAGGTCGACTGGAGCGCGCTGGGCAACGGCAAGCCGCGCAAGATCGAGGAGGTCCTCGAGCCCGGCCAGACCGTCCTGGTGCAGGTCAGCAAGGACCCGGTCGGGCAGAAGGGCGCCCGGCTCACCAGCCAGGTCAGCCTGCCCGGACGCTTCCTGGTCTACGTGCCCGGCGGCCACACCAGCGGCATCTCGCGCAAGCTACCCGACACCGAGCGGGCCCGGCTCAAGGCGCTGCTCAAGGAGGTCCTGCCCGCCGAGGCCGGCGTCATCGTGCGCACCGCCGCCGAGGGCGCGACCGAGGACCAGCTGACCCGCGACGTGCAGGCGCTGACCGCCCGCTGGTCCGACATCGAGGCCAAGGTCGCCGACGGCAAGGCCCCGCAGCTGCTCTACGCGGAGCCCGACCTGACGATCAAGGTCGTCCGCGACCTGTTCAACGAGGACTTCTCCAAGCTCGTCGTCGAGGGCGACGACGCCTGGGACATGCTCTCGGCGTACGTCGAGCACGTGGCTCCCGACCTCGCCGACCGCATCGAGCGGTGGGACGACGCCGAGCGCGACGCGTTCTCGGCGCACCGCATCGACGAGCAGATCGCCAAGGCGCTCGACCGCAAGGTCCACCTGCCCTCCGGCGGATCGCTGATCATCGACCGCACCGAGGCCATGACCGTGGTCGACGTCAACACCGGCAAGTTCACCGGCTCGGGCGGCAACCTCGAGGAGACGGTCACCCGCAACAACCTCGAGGCCGCCGAGGAGATCGTCCGCCAGCTGCGCCTGCGCGACATCGGCGGCATCGTCGTGGTCGACTTCATCGACATGGTGCTGGAGAGCAACCGCGACCTCGTGCTGCGCCGCATGGTGGAGTGCCTGGGCCGCGACCGCACCCGCCACCAGGTCGCCGAGGTCACCTCCCTCGGCCTGGTCCAGATGACGCGCAAGCGCATCGGCACCGGTCTGGTCGAGGCGTTCAGCACCGAGTGCGAGCACTGCAAGGGCCGCGGCCTGATGATCCACGAGCACCCGGTCGAGCCCAAGAACGGCGACGACGGCGGCAACCGCCGCGGACGCCGCGGCCGGGGCCGCAAGGGCGGCGACGAGCCGCGCAAGGACGAGTCCGCGTCCGAGAAGCAGGTCTACGACGAGACGCGCACCTACCAGGGTCCGCGGCTGAAGCTGCACGACGAGGACCAGCCGGCCGACGAGGCCGAGGAGACCACCGAGGCGCCCGTGGAGGCGGAGGCCGCTCCGGAGGCCGCTGAGGCCGCGTCGGCCGCCGACCAGCCCCAGGACGCCCCCGAGGTCGTCGTGCCGCCCGTGCCGGCGGAGCGGCAGCCCGAGCCCGTCGAGGAGCCCGCGCAGGCCGAGCCCGTCGAGGTCGAGTCCGCGCCCGTCGAGGAGCCGGAGCAGCCGCAGGCCGCCCCGGCGGTCGAGGACGCGCAGCCCGAGCCGGCGTCCGAGCCGGCTACGGACGAGCCCGTCCGCACGGGTCCGGTCGTCTCGGCCCCGGTGCGCAGCACGTCGCGTCCGCGCCGTCGCTCGTCCAGCCGGTCGGCCGGAGCGCCCAAGCCGATCACGCTCCCGGAGACTGTGACGGACCCCGTTTTGACCGACGAGGGCACCGATCAGTAGACTTGACCCTCGGTGCGCCTTTCGCAGCACCGTCCTCGCGAGCCCGGCTCCGCCGGACCGCGACCTGAACGCTTTGACACAGTGAGGAATCCCGTGGTGTACGCAATCGTGCGCAGTGGCGGCGGCCAGCAGAAGGTCTCCGTCGGTGACGTCATCGAGATCGACAAGGTCCGCGCGTCCGAGGGCGACACCCTGACGCTGCCCGCCGTGCTGCTGGTCGACGGCGACGCCGTCACGTCGGACGCTGACGCGCTCGCCAAGCTGACCGTGACGGCCGAGGTCCTCGGTGGCACCAAGGGCCCGAAGATCATCATCCAGAAGTACAAGAACAAGACCGGCTACAAGAAGCGCCAGGGTCACCGTCAGAAGTACACCCAGGTGAAGATCACCGGGATCGAGAAGTAGGGGCTTAGAAGATGGCACACAAGAAGGGCGCCGCCTCCACCAAGAACGGCCGCGACTCCAATGCCCAGCGCCTCGGCGTGAAGCGCTTCGGCGGCCAGGTCGTCAGCGCCGGTGAGATCATCGTCCGCCAGCGCGGCACGCACTTCCACCCCGGCACCAACGTCGGCCGTGGTGGCGACGACACGCTGTTCGCCCTCGCCGCCGGTGCGGTCGAGTTCGGCTCGCGTCGCGGCCGCAAGGTCGTCAACATCGTCCCGTCGGAGCTCTAGTCCGGCGCACGTGACCTCGGAAGGGGCAGTCCGCACCACGCGGGCTGCCTCTTTCCTTTTCCCACCCCCTTTCGTTCGAGGAGCTCAGTCGTGGCCATCCCCACGTTCGTGGACCGCGTGACGTTGCACGTCGCCGCCGGTGCGGGCGGCAACGGCATCGCGTCCGTCCACCGAGAGAAGTTCAAGCCGCTCGGTGGTCCTGACGGCGGCAACGGCGGCCACGGCGGCAGCGTCATCCTGCGCGTCACCCAGGACGTCACGACGCTGGTCGACTACCACCACGAGCCGCACCGTCGCGCCGGTCGCGGCGGGCACGGCGCGGGCAGCAACCGGTCGGGCGCCAACGGCGACGACCTGGTGCTGAACGTCCCCGACGGCACGGTGGTCTCGACGCAGGACGGCGAGGTGCTCGCCGACCTCGTGGGCGTCGGCACCGAGATGGTCATCGCGGCCGGCGGTCGCGGAGGCCTGGGCAACGCCGCCCTGGCCTCGAGCAAGCGCCGGGCGCCGGGCTTCGCCCTCATGGGCGAGCCGGGCGAGGAGCGCACGATCGTCCTCGAGCTCAAGGTCGTCGCCGACATCGGCCTGGTCGGCTTCCCGTCGGCGGGCAAGTCGAGCCTCATCGCTGCCCTCTCGCGGGCCCGGCCGAAGATCGCCGACTACCCGTTCACGACGCTGGTGCCCAACCTCGGCGTCGTCACGGCCGGCTCCACCACGTTCACCGTCGCCGACGTGCCCGGCCTCATCGAGGGCGCGAGCGAGGGACGCGGCCTGGGCCACGACTTCCTGCGCCACGTGGAGCGCTGCGCGGCGCTCGTCCACGTCATCGACTGCGCCACGGTCGAGCCCGGCCGCGACCCGCTGACCGACCTGGACGTCATCGAGCGCGAGCTGTCGCGCTACGGCGGCCTCGAGGACCGTCCGCGGCTGGTCGCGCTCAACAAGACCGACGTCCCCGACGCCGCCGAGATCGCCGGCTTCGTGCGCGACGACCTGGTCGCTCGTGGCCTGCGCGTCTTCGAGGTCTCCGCGGCCAGCCACCAGGGCCTGCGCGAGCTGTCGTTCGCCATGGCCGCGATCGTCGAGGCCGAGCGGGCCAAGAAGCCGCAGGTCGAGGCGACCCGCATCGTGCTGCGTCCGCAGGCCGAGGCCGGCGTAGGCGACGAGTTCACGATCGAGCACAAGGGCGGGCAGTGGCTCGTCCGCGGCGAGAAGCCGACCCGCTGGGTGCGCCAGACCGACTTCGGGAACGACGAGGCCGTCGGCTTCCTGGCCGACCGGCTCAACCGCCTGGGCGTCGAGCAGCGTCTGCTCGAGCTGGGCGCCGAGGCGGGCGACGACGTCGTCATCGGCGAGGAGGCGAACGCGGTCGTCTTCGACTTCGACCCGCAGAACGTCGCCGGCGCCGAGCTGCTCGGCCGTCGCGGCGAGGACCTGCGCCTCGACCCCGCGACCCGGCGCACCAACCGGGAGCGCCGCGAGGAGCTGCTGGCCCGCCGGGCCTGGGAGATCGCCGCCCGCGACGCGCGCGAGCGCGGCGAGGAGCCGCCCGAGTACGTCAGCCCGTTCGCGGACGACGAGGACGCCGACGGTGAGCAGGCGTCCTCGGACGACTGGTCGACCTTCGACGAGTACGACGGCGTCCAGGTCTTCGAGATCGGCGACGACGAGGACGAGGTGGACGCCGAGCAGGGAGACGACCAGCGGTGAGCCGCGTCGTCGTCAAGGTGGGGTCGTCGTCGCTGACGACCGTCGACGGGGGACTGGACCCGGAGCGGCTCAACGCGCTCGTCGACACCCTCGCCGAGGCGACGCTGCGCGGCGACGAGGTGGTCCTGGTGAGCTCGGGCGCCATCGCCGCGGGCCTCGCCCCGCTGGGCCTGGCCGCCCGGCCGCGTGACCTGGCCACCCAGCAGGCGGCGGCCAGCGTCGGCCAGGGCCGTCTCGTGGCGCGCTACACCGCCCGCTTCGCCCAGCACGGGCTCACCACGGGCCAGGTGCTGCTCACGGTCGAGGACGTCACCCGGCGTGGCCGCTACCGCAACGCGTACCAGACCTTCGCCAAGCTGCTCGAGCTCGGCGCGGTGCCGGTGGTCAACGAGAACGACACCGTGGCGACGAGCGAGATCCGGTTCGGCGACAACGACCGACTGGCCGCGCTGGTGGCGCACCTGGTGCACGCCGACCGGCTGCTGCTGCTCTCCGACGTCGACGCCCTGTACGACGGCCCGCCGTCGCGTCCGGGCGCTCGGCGCATCCCCGAGGTGCGCTCGTTCAACGAGCTGGGGGGCATCGACGTCACGCGGCCCAGCGAGTCGAAGGTCGGCACCGGCGGCATGGTGACCAAGCTCGAGGCGGCGCGCATCGCCACGACCGCCGGCATCGCCGTCACGCTCACCGACGCCCGCCGGGCCGACGCGGCGCTGCGCGGCGAGGACGTCGGCACCCGCTTCCACCCCACTGGCCGGCGTCGTCCCACGCGCCTGCTGTGGCTGGCGCACGCGAGCGAGACGCAGGGCGCGCTGCACCTGGACGACGGCGCGGTGCGCGCCATCACCGAGCGGCAGGCGTCGCTGCTGGCCGCCGGCGTCACGCGGGTGACCGGCTCGTTCGGTGCCGGCGACCCGGTCGACCTCGTCGACCCGTCCGGCCACGTGGTGGCCCGCGGGCTGGTCGGCTTCGACAGCGACGACGTCCCCGCGATGCTGGGTCGCTCGACCCCGCAGATCGTCGACGAGCTCGGCGCCGAGTACGAGCGTGAGCTCGTCCATCGCGACGACCTCGTCGTCCTGCTGCCCTAGGCCCGGCGCCGGCGCGCCAGCAGCGCCGCGGCCACGACCACCAGGGTGCCGACGCCGGCCCCCAGCACGGTGTCGACGACCCGGTCGCCGACCAGCTCCGCGGTCGTGCTCGGAGCGGCCAGGTGCACCATCAGCAGCGCCAGGGGAGTGACGGCCACGAGGGCGAGCGCGTAGTTGCGCCCCACGAGCAGCTCGGCGACCACCTGCAGCGCGATCGCCAGCACGATCGAGACCAGCGCCGACGGCTCGAGCGCCAGCAGCCCGGCCGCGACCACGACACCGGCGAGGGTGCCGACCGACCGCTGCACGGCCCGCGACACGCGCGCCCCGGCCGTCGGTCCGGACGTCGCCGCGGCGGCACCCACCGCCGCCCAGTAGGCGTGCCCGAGGTCGAGCGCGGTGGCCAGGACGGCCGCCGTCCCCACCGCGAGCGCGGTGACGGCCACGTCCGTGCGGGTGCGTCGGGACGCGAGGGTGCCGCGCAGGTCGACGCCCCACGGCTCCGGCCGGTGCGGTCCGTGCAGCAGCCCCACACGTCCGACCACCAGGGCCAGGACGGCCGTGGCGGCGCTGACCAGCACCGCCAGGACGACGTCGTGCGCGGTGCTCGGGTGGGCCGACGTGGCGCCGACCGCGAAGACCGGGAACAGCGCACCGGGCGGGTGCCAGGCGCAGGCCCGCGACACGACGGGAGCGAGGGCCGCGACCAGCACCATCGCGGCCACCGACAGCCACGCCCGGTGCTCGCTGGTGCCGACGGCGGTGCCGAGCCCCACCGCCGCGACGAGCACGACGCCCGCCGTGGCCTGCATCGCGGTGCGCGAGCGGTGGCTGTGGGTGCGCCCGTACAGCGCGGTGAACGCCCCGAACGTCGCGGCGAGGGCGAGGTCGAGACGGTCGACCGCCCACAGCAGCACCAGCGGCACGGCCAGCGTGAGGCCGGCCCGCAGCGCGACCCAGTGGGCGTCCGCGTGGGGGCCGAAGGCGACCAGGTCGCGCCCGAGCTGGCGGAACCGGTCGGGGAGGGGCACCCGTCGATGCTACGGCGGCGACCGCGAGGCGGCGCGGCTGCCTAGAATGCGGGCCATGGACGACCTCGTGCACGACCTGGCCCGCCGCTCCCGCGTGGCCGCCCGCGCGCTCGCCGCGACGAGCGGCGCCGTGAAGGACCGGGCGCTCACCGCGATGGCCGATCTGCTGGTCGAGCGCTCCGACGACGTGCTCGCCGCCAACGCCCAGGACGTCGAGGCGGCGCGGGCGTCCGGCACCGCCCAGCACCTCGTCGACCGGCTGACCCTCGACGCGTCCCGGGTCGCCGCGATGGCCGACGGCCTGCGCACCGTCGTGGCGCTCCCCGACCCGGTCGGGGAGGTCGTGCGCGGCTCCACGCTGCCCAACGGCCTGCAGCTGCGCCAGGTGCGCGTGCCGCTCGGCGTCATCGGGATCATCTACGAGGCGCGGCCCAACGTCACCGCCGACGCGGCCGCCATCTGCGCCAAGTCCGGCAACGCGGTGCTGCTGCGGGGCTCGGGCTCGGCGGCGCGCTCCAACGCGGCCATCGTCGCGGTGCTGCGCGAGGCGGCCGAGCGTGCCGGGCTGCCCGCCGACGTCGTGCAGCTCGTCCCGGCCGACGACCGCTCCACGGCGCGGGCGCTCATGCAGGCCCGTGGGCTTGTCGACCTGGTCATCCCGCGCGGGGGAGCGGGACTCATCCGCGAGGTCGTCGACAACGCCACCGTGCCGACGATCGAGACCGGCGCCGGCAACGTCCACGTGTACGTCGACGCGGACGCCGACCTCGACATGGCCATGGACATCGTCCTGAACTCCAAGACCCATCGCACGAGCGTCTGCAACAGCGCCGAGTCCCTGCTCGTGCACAAGGCCGTCGCCGACGCCTTCGTGCCCCGCGTGGTGAAGGCGCTGCGCGAGCGCGACGTGCTGGTGCACGGCGACGCCGCCTTCGCCGCCGTCGACCCGGCCGTCGTGCCCGTCACCGACGACGACTTCGACACCGAGTTCCTGGCGCTCGAGATCTCCGCCCGCGTGGTCGACAGCCTCGACGACGCGCTGGACCACGTCCGGCGCTACTCGACCGGCCACACCGAGGCGATCGTCACGTCGTCGATGGAGGCGGCCCAGCGGTTCACGCTGGGCGTCGACGCGGCCGCGGTCATGGTCAACGCCTCGACCCGCTTCACCGACGGCGGCGAGTTCGGCTTCGGCGCCGAGATCGGCATCTCCACGCAGAAGCTGCACGCGCGGGGCCCGATGGGCCTGCCCGAGATGACGACCACCACCTACGTCGTCACCGGCACCGGGCAGATCCGCTAGACCAGCTCGCGCACCGCGCGGTCGAGCACCGCGGTCAGCGCGTCCGGGGCCGCGAGGGCGGCGCAGTGACCGGACCGGACGACGTCCGGATCGCTGATGCCCAGCCGCTCGGCCGCGACCCGGCGCTGCACGGCGGGCGGGACGAACCGGTCCAGCGCCGTCACGACGTAGCGGGCCGGCACCCGGGACGCGTCCGGACCCGGCCACGGCGTCTCGGCCAGCGCGCTGCTCGTCGGGCGCTCGCGGGCCATCGCCAGACGCGCGAGCACGCGGGGCACGTCGGGGTAGTAGACGACCATCGGGTCGGCGTGCCCGGTGAGGCCGCCGTCCTGGCGCGCGGCGTCGGCCACGGCACCGGCCCAGCCGACCGCGTCGAACCAGTCGATCGGGGTCTCGCCCGCGCGCGGCACCAGGCCCGCGACGTGGACCTGCAGCACCGCGGACGTCCGCGCGGCGACGAGCGGCACGACCATCGACCCGGCCGAGTGACCGACGACGACCACGCCGCCCGTGACCGGCACCGCGTCGAGGGCCCGCACGACGGCGTCGGCGCAGTCGTCCCAGGTCGCGTCCTCGCGGTCGGTCGGCAGGTCGGGGGCGACGGAGACGTGGCCGCGCGCCTGCAGCACCCGCTGCACCCGGTGCCAGGCCCACCCGCCGTCACCGGAGCCGTGGACCAGCGCGAACGTCGCCATGTCCCATCGTGCGCCCGGGGCGGGTCCGGGCGCCAGACCCGGAGACCGCTGGCGGACGGCGGTCACGTCGGGGGCGTGGGATAGCATCGGGGCCATGTCGTCGTCCCTGATCACGCACGCCGCCGAGACCGCCGAGCACTCCGGCGGCGGCATCGACCCCGTCGTCGTCGCCATCCTGGCGCTCGCCATCCTGTTCGGCCTGCTGCTCGCCCTGCTGAGCTTCGGCAAGGGCCGCGAACACTCCTGATGTCGCCGGACGCGACGAGGCACGCGTGAGCGGGCGCCGCGCCCGCATCGGGGTGATGGGCGGCACGTTCGACCCCATCCACCACGGCCACCTCGTCGCCGCGAGCGAGGTGCAGTCATGGTTCGACCTGGACCAGGTCGTCTTCGTGCCCACGGGCCAGCCGTGGCAGAAGAGCGACCGTCAGGTCTCGCCGGCCGAGCACCGCTACCTCATGACCGTCATCGCGACGGCCGCCAACCCGCGCTTCCAGGTGAGCCGGGTCGACATCGACCGGGCCGGTCCGACGTACACGATCGACACCCTGACCGACCTGCAGAAGCAGCTGCCGGACGCCGACCTGTACTTCATCACCGGTGCGGACGCGATGGCGCAGATCCTCACCTGGCGCGACCACGACGGGCTGTTCGACCTGGCCCACTTCGTCGGCGTCACGCGTCCGGGCCACGAGCTCGACGCCGCCGCCATCGAGAGCTTCCCGCACGACCGCGTCACCCTCGTCGAGGTCCCCGCCCTCGCCATCTCGTCCACCGACTGCCGCCAGCGCGCCGAGCGCGGGCAGCCCGTCTGGTACCTCGTGCCCGACGGCGTCGTGCAGTACATCCAGAAGCACCAGCTCTACGGAGACCACACATGACCGCCACCGACCGTGCCCTCGAGCTGACCCGCGCCGCCGCGGCCGCCGCCGTCGAGAAGGGCGCCACCGACGTCGTCGCCCTCGACGTCTCCGAGCAGCTCGTCATCACCGACGTCTTCCTCGTCTGCTCGGGCTCCAACCAGCCGCAGATCCGCGCCGTCCAGGACGCCGTGGAGGAGGCGCTGCTCAAGCTCGGCGCCAAGCCCGTGCGGCGTGAGGGCGCCCGCGAAGGGCGCTGGGTGCTGCTCGACTTCGCCGACGTCGTCGTGCACGTCCAGCACACCGAGGAGCGGGCCTTCTACTCGCTCGAGCGCCTCTGGGGCGACTGCCCCACCGTGCCGCTGTCGTGAACAAGCGGATCGTCCTGTGGCGCCACGGGCGCACCGAGTGGAACGTCCTCGGTCGCGTCCAGGGCCAGACCGACGTGCCGCTCGACGACGAGGGACGCCGTCAGGCGCGCGTCGCCGCGCCCCGGCTGGCCGACCTGTTGCCCGCGCGCGTCATCTCCTCCGACCTCGACCGGGCCCGCTCGACCGCGCAGGCGCTCGTCGACCTCGTCGACGTGGAGCTGGAGATCGACCCGCGCCTGCGTGAGGTCAGCTTCGGCGAGCGCGAGGGCATGACGCTCAAGCAGGCGTGGTCGCGCTGGCCCGAGGAGATGCGCGGCATGTTCGAGAACACCGGGTTGCGCATCCCCGGCGCCGAGACGTACGAGGAGGCGGGGGAGCGCGTCGCCACGGCGCTGCGCGAGCTCGCCGACTCGCTGGACGACGGCGAGACCGCCGTCGTCGTCTCGCACGGTGCGTCGATCCGCACCGGTGCGTGCGCGTTCGTCGGGCTGCCGGCCGGCTACTGGCAGGTGTTCAGCGGCCTGAGCAACTGCGCCAGCGTGTACCTCGAGGAGCGCTACGCCGGGCCTGGTCGCACCTGGCGGATCCAGGAGTGGAACTCCTGGACGCCGCCCGAGCCGGTCATGTCCGACGACGAGCGGGACCCCGATTTGGGGGAGTCCGGAGGCGTCGGGTAGAGTTCCATCTCGGTTGATCGCGGGGCATTGGCGCAGTTGGTAGCGCGCTTCCATGGCATGGAAGAGGTCAGGGGTTCGAATCCCCTATGCTCCACCACCGGGTTCACATTGGAACCCACGACATCGCTAGTGCCGAGATTGCTGACAGAACCGCCGGGCTCGTTTGGGCCTGGCGGTTCTTTCGTTTCCGGCCGACGGCTGAGTTCGACCGTCTGCCGGCTGGACTGGAGCGTTTCGGCGAAGACGCTGCGCTCACCGTGGACCTCTGGTGTGTCGTCGACTCATCCGGGTTGACGTCGACTTAGATGCGGCTGAACCACACCTGGTCGAACCGGCGGCGGTCGGGATCAGTGCGCTGCTGGTACGTCGGCGCAGGGTCGGATGAGATCCAGCACCGCCTCGAGCGTCGCGTGGGTGTCGATCCCGGCTCGTTCCAGCTCCTCGAGTTCACCCTCAAGGGAGCCCAACTGTCGGGCCAGCTGCTTCCTGCTTCTCGCGGGCGATGTCCGCGGGCACGAGGCCCTCCATGGCGTTCTCGGCCCACTTGTAGCGATCCCGTCGGGCCCGCGGCTCTGGCTGTAGAGCATGCGTGAGCCGCAGGTGCCGCGATACAGGCAGCCGGCGAGGTGATGCGGGTGCTTGCGCTCCCGGTTCCCAGCCGCACGGTTGCCCGCCAGCCGCTCCTGGACGGCCCGAAAAAGGCCCTCGTCGATGATCGCCTGGTGGGTGCCGGGGTACTCGACGTCGCGCCAGGTGACGTAGCCGGCGTTAGCGGAAAATGAGCATCCAGTGGACCTGACTCCGCTGGAGCGGGCGTTCGGTCTGTTTCGGGGTCGCCGCGATCGTCAGCCGGGCTCCGAGCAGTTCGGTGATGCGGCTGAGGGTCATGTCCGGGTCGCTGGCGTACTCCTCGAAGGGCGACAGGGTCACCGCGACTGACCTCACATATCCAGAGGTGTACAACGCGTGGGTGTAATAGTCTCGAGTCCGAGTTCAAGGTTGGCTGTTTCTGTCGGGTCTCGTCGGTGGCTGATCGACGCCCCAGGGGAGGGTGGCGAGATGACGCTTGAGAAGGATCCTGCCGGGTGGTTCGCTGAGAGACCCGACTGGCGAGCCCACCGCGATGAACCCATTGATGCGTCGGTGGCTGAGGCGGCGTGGTCGTGACGGGTGCTGGCCATGGTTCGCTCTGGTCTGACGAGCCCTCGGCTCGCGATCTCCTGTCGTTCATGGCGGTCGCCGAGACCGTCGCGGACGCGGTCCTTGACGAGAGCCTGGATCCGATTGCGCTAGGCCTGTCCGGTTCGTGGGGAAGCGGCAAGACGAGCGTTCTCGAGTTGGTGAAGCAGGAGGTTCAAGGGCGCGCCGAGGCAGCGGACACGAAAGTCCTGGTCGTTTCGACGCAACCCTGGAGCTATGACCCGGCAGTCGGCCCCAAAGAGAGCCTCATCGCTGAGGTGCTCGACGCCCTCAAGGGCGAGATTGACCCCTCGACGGGTGAGGAAGCCAGGAACCTGCTGCTCAAGCTCGCCAAGCGTGTGAAGTGGGCCAAAGCCATGAAGATGGCGGCACTCACCTCGATCACGCTCCAACTGCCGAAGGTTGAGGACGTCCTCGATCTAGTGAACGAGGAGCCGACCGACGGCGAGACCGAGCCGACCGAGCGCGGCCTTGCACGGTTCCGCGACGAGTTCGCGGAGCTGCTTGAGTCCGACGGCCTGGCGCACATCTCGCGCGTCGTGGTGCTCGTCGACGACCTGGATCGCTGCCTTCCCGAAACGGTCGTGGAGACGCTCGAGGCCATCCGCCTGTTCCTCTCGGCGAAGGGCATGTCGTTCGTGATCGCCGCCGACGAGGACCGCGTTGCCGATGCGATCCAGCAGCGGCTCGGAACGCCAGAAAACGAGCGTGGCAATGGTGAAACGCCCGCCGAGCTCTACCTGCACAAGATCGTCCAGACGACGATCCCGATCCCGGCGTTGAGCCAGTTCGACACCCAGGCATACCTCTTCCTGCTCCTTGCCGAAGGCAGCCTCGAACCCGTCTCGTTTGAGGCCCTCGTTGACTCCACGGCGCAGCTCCGTTTGAAAGCCGGCTCGCTGGATGACGTGGCCCTCCCGGATGACGTGGATCTGACCGGAGAGCTCGCCACGGCCTCGCGTCTGACGCCGATGCTCTACGAGAGGTTCCGCGGCAACCCACGCCGCATCAAGCGCTTCTTGAATGACCTGCACGTGCGGCAGTCCGTTGCCTCGCGCCGCGGCATCTCGCTGGCTTCCGACGCCGTCGCCAAGCTCATGATGCTCGAGCGCCTCCTTGAGGATGACTTCAAGACCGTCCTGGACTGGCTCGCGCAGACGAAGCTCCGCGACCAGCTCCAGGCACTCGATCGCGCCGCGAACGAGGCGCCTCCCGCCGACGTGCCAGAGGCCGAGGAGCCTGCAGACGAGACGCCGAAGAAGAAGGCGCGCTCGAAGGCTTCATCGATGGACACAGAGCCTGCGGCGGATGAGCAGCAGTTCTCCGATTCTCTGATCCGGTGGGCCAGGCTGCCGCCACAGCTCGATGCGTCGGACATAAGCGGGTATCTCTACCTGGCTGCATCCTTCGCCGGCATCGAGTTGGTGAGCGATTCACTCCCGCAGCGTCTGCGTGACATTGCCAGCGCGCTGACTTCTAGCGTTCAGGTCGATCGCACGGCAATCACCGACGACGCGCTTCGGGCCATATCACCTGCCGACAGCAAGGTTCTGGTCGGACACCTGGGCCGACTGACTCGCGACCAGCCCACGCTGCAGGAGTACTCAGTGCCGGGCATCCTCCGCCTCACGGGAACGCACCCTGGAACGGAAGCGGCGACAGTCGCAGCGCTCAAGTTGCTGCCGCCGGGTGAGGTAAGGGTGGGCACTGTTATGCGGCTCAAACCGGAGACTCCTGAAGCGTTCGAAGCGGTACTCGCTGCCTGGGATGTCGGCTCGGCCTCGAGCCCGGTGCGCAACACCATCAGGGAAGTACGCGAGCACTGGGGCCGCACCCATGGGAACTAGCGGAGCGTTCGGCGGGAGCGGCAGCAAGGACGCCAAGGATCTGCGCAATTTGATCGCTGACTGGCTGAATGACGTACCGCCGGCTGCACCCGCCGCGCCGGACGGCGGAGGGGATGCGGCACCTCCTGGTCAGCCAGTTGTTGCGCCCAACGTCGATCTGCGCCCGGCCATCCGAATCATCTCCGGCGGTGGCCGCGGGGGCGACGGACCTGGTGCTGGCGGAGGCGGGGCTCGCGGCGGCGGCAGCGGGTCCGGCGGGCGGTCGGGCGGCGGTGCCAGTCGCTCATCAAGCCGTACCTCACGTGCGGCCGGTCGAGCCGGAGCCCTTGCCCGTGCCTACGCCGTGGGGGACCGGGCAACCCTCGAGCAGGCGGGCCTCAACTACAGCGAGCTGCAGGCGCTCGGCAGCGTGGTTGCCATCGGTACGCGCATCGTCGAGGCAGCTTTCGACAGCCGTTCTGACAGCACCATCGCCGACGACGAGTCGCGCGAGACGATCGCCAAGGTCGTTGAGTGGATCCTCGAGAGTTCGCCGGACCAGACCCCGACGCCCGACGACATCGTCCGCCGATCGATTGAACTCATGATCACCGACGTCACGCTCACCGAGGTCGGTCACACGATCCGCGCAGAGCCCTCACGTGAGAAACGGGCGGAGGCCGAGCAGGAGATCCGTTACGCGGCCGAGGTCTACGCCAGCCAGGTGACGCTGAACTCTACCGGTCCTACAGAGCAGGAGATCGCCGCGGCGATTCAGGGCGGCATCGACCAGTTGAGCCGTATCTTCGGGGACGGCGAATGACCACCTTCCTGCTGACCACTGACGAGGCTACTGCCGATGCGGGGGGCTTCGACGAGGTCCTGCTCTGGAGCAAGTCGTCATCGAACAGCACGTTCGGTGGACCACTCGACGAGCATCTCAGCTCGTTCGGCCTCGTGGGCGCAGGGAACATCGACTTCGTCCGACTCGCCCTCGGGGTCTTCTCTGCGGACCGTTCGGTACGACGCCAGGGCGGCGGCTCCGACTGGAACGCCCGTGACATCGACCTGACCGTCGAGGTCAACAATCCCGACGCCTGGAGGGCACAGGCCGAAGAACTGGCCTCCGTGGTCGGCTTCCTTACTGGTGACCGGTGGACCTTCCGGTTCGCGCAGGCTGCCCCGAGTGCGATCGAGCAGCTCGCACTTGAGGACCCCACCCCTGGGCGAACGGTCCTGCTCAGCGGCGGCGCCGACTCCGCAGCAGGTGCGCTAACGGCGGCGCTTGAGCTAGCGGCCGGATCGACCCTGCAGCTGGTCTCGCACTTCAGCGCGCCGTCGATCTCGCCGTTCCAGAAGGACCTCGTTGCTCGAATCCGTGCCCTCGCTCCTGGGCGACCGATCGTCCATCGGCGGGTCGCCCTCAACCGGAACTCGAAGCGCCTCAATGGCACGGCGTTTCCAACCGAGCCCTCAAGCCGGTCACGCTCGCTGCTGTTCCTCGCTCTGGGGCTGGCCGCGGCGGAGCAGTCGGGCGGCGCTCTCTACATCCCCGAGAACGGGTTCGCCTCGCTCAATCCTCCGCTCGGACCGGAGCGCCGTGGGGCGCTCTCGACCCATACGACGCATCCTCGCTTCCTTGTCGAGTTGCAGGACGTGCTCATCAAGGTCGGGGCTCATGGCCTGATCGAGAATCCCTTCCAGTCACTCACCAAAGGCGAGATGTTCTCCAACCTCGCCTCCCTGGTAGGTGCGGACGAGACGTCGAGCTACCTCAGCGCCTCCAACTCCTGCGCTCACACGGACGCGCGCTTCAAGGGTGCATCCCCTGGCGCCTCCTGCGGGGTCTGCTTCGGGTGCATCGTCCGTCGCGCGTCATTTCATGCCGGCGGCGTGGAGGACGCCACGGAATACCTCGCGACCGACCCAGCGAATCGGTACGCCGAGTTCGTCCAGCAGAAGTCGATCGTCGAGGCGATGCGCGACTTCGTGGCCGAGGATCCGAAGTCGCACCTCGTCATGAAGATGTCGCTTCCAGCCAACTACCCGCCGGATCAGGCCCTCGACCTCTGCAGGCGTGGTGTCGCTGAACTGAGGGCCTTCCTCGCATGAGTCGCGAGCTGCCACCACTCGATCTGCACGCCCACATCGACGTAGGTGTGGGTGCCCGTGACCTCGAGTCCCTCGGCGCGGTCGTGTTCGTTGCCACCCGCACGTTGGAGAAGTCGGCTGCCGCGCTGACGCGCTCCGATGCGGTCACGATCTGGGGGGTTGGCTGCCATCCGGGCGTCCCGGCTGCCCAGGACCGATTCGACGTCGAATTGTTTCGCTACCAGTTGGCACAGACGGCGTTCATCAGCGAGGTGGGCTTAGACGGTGGGTCGAAGGTGCCCATGGATCGACAGGTCGAGGTATTTACCGAGATCCTGGGGCTCGTCGCCCAAGCGCCGCGGATCGTCTCGGTGCACAGTGCTCGGGCGACGACAAGAACACTCGACGTCATCGAGCAGACAGGCGCCCGCGGCGTCATTCTGCACTGGTGGCTCGGCAGCGACCGCGAGACCAAGCGCGCCATCGACCTCGGCTGCTTCTTCTCAGTCAACCCCAGCATGGACCCGCGGAGGTTGGCCACAGCTGGAGTCCCTCTGGAGCGGCTGCTGCCAGAGACGGATCACCCGAGTGGCAATCGTCGCGGGGCGTCCATGAAACAGCCCGGCTGGACCAGCGATGTCGAAGCCAGTGTTGCCAGGGCCTATGGGCTGCCCGAGCAGGCCGTCCGCCGTCAGTTCTGGAAGACGCTGGCCGCCCTCGTCGACGCGCTCGACGTTGAGTGGCTACTCCCGCCGGTCGTATGCGCAATGCTCGACGCTGCCCGTCGGAGCGGGGAGTAGCTCATGGACTGCATGGCCCGCATCAGGAGGTATCGGTGACTCGTAAGTCAGCGCTCAAGCTGTCGTTCGCGCCGGACGACTACCTCGCGACGTGGCAACTTCCTACGGCCAAGGGCGGGACGTTCGCGGCGCATGGAGCCCTCACTGTGGAGGCTGGCAAGCCGCCGAAAGGTACGGCTCACGGTGACTTCGACGACGCCCTTGAGCAGTATGCGCCCGGCGTCACGGGATTCCCTCAGCATGTTGACGCTCCGATCCTGACGGGCATCCTGTCGAACGGCGCGAACGTCCTCCTCATCAACGCGCGAGTTACGTACTGGATCTCCAGTCAGGCCATGATCAATGCGGAGGCCGCGATCATAACGCTTGCTGACGTTTCCTCCGACAAAGTGCTCTTCGAACAGGTCGAGGTTCAGATCGGTGGCCTTGACGCCATCGCCGGCGTCTCGCCTATCAAGAGCACCAAGTTCCCGAAGAAGGGCGTGGCGGGAACCTGGGCGGCCGAGTTGGACCCGAAGGACTTCAGGCAAGAGTGGAAGGACGCAGATGCGACCGTGGGTCTGACGTACTTCGGTTCCTTCCGTTCGTTCGATCCCTACTCCTTCGGCATGGGCTTCAGTCCGGTGGCTTGGTGCAAACTCGGGCAGCCACTGCCCCTGCGCCAGATCCTTGATTACTGGATTCAGCCGCTTCGCCGCGTGGTGTCGATCGCCACTGGTCGTGCGGAGGAGATCACGTACCTGACCGTCTACCCCGCTACCGAGGACGATTTTGAGCGGAAGGGCCAGGTGTTCGGTTCGGGAATCACCCAAGAGCCGTACGAGTCGCTGCGCGACGAGATCGACAAGATCAAGTCGCCGCTCAGGCTCAAGTTGGACAGCGTCTCCCTCCTGGAGCTCCTCCGAACCTGGCAGAAGCTCGCGTCGGTCCATCACCCGCTTCTTGAGACGTACGGGTCCATGCTGCATGCGAGGGACCAACACCCGCGGTCGTGGTTCCTTCTGCTTCTTCAGGCGATCGAGGGCACGCACGGGCACGAGACGAAGGCCTCATTCGCCAACCGCCAGAAGAAGCACACGGAAGACCGAGATGAGGTCATCGCTCTGGCGAAGGGCTCGCTCGACACGAAGCAACAGAAGTTCCTGGAGCGCAACATCGGTAAGCGGCCGCCGGGAGGTCTGGAGCCCGCGATCAACTGGTTGGCGAACAAGCTGCCGGGAGACGTGAAGGCGGAACTTGATGGCACACAGCTTATTGCGGCGATGAAGGGGGCGCCGATCAACGCCAAGAACGCCCCAGACGCACTACGGATCATGCGCAACGATCTTGCGCACGGCACGAAGGGCTACGACGCCTACGAGCTGCATCAGGTCGTCGAGGTTCTAGAGCGGATGGTGCGCGCCCATGCCCTCGAATTGCTCGGCTGTCCCAACGATGTCGTCAGCCGTGTGCTTGGGGCATCGTGATCAACCCTGACGACCGGCGTCGACGCCTGATCGCGCAAGACGGACCACGTCGCCGCTCCGGATAGGATCCAGGGCGATCAGACGAGATTGCAGAGCCGACGTGTGATGCTACGTTCCCCGGCTCGCTTAACCGGGAGGAGGGAAACGCTGTGGCGAAGGAACAAGGACGCACGGATCTGCGTGCCGTCCTGCAGGGAGCCGGCTACCGGGTAATCGAGCTTGAGCGCAAGTTGGCGGGTGCTTCAAACCACCGCGCGGACGCCGTCGCCTACGCGTCGAACGCCGACGGTGATCTCGTGCCCTGGCTGGTTGTGGAAGCAAAGCGCGGCAAGACTGCGACGCCGGAGATGGCGTTGCCTCAACTGCTGACCGCGCGCGAGCATCTGGGGACGGTCGAGCACTACGCACTCATCAACGGTGAGTGGTTCCGTGCCGACCGGAGCCTCCGCTCCTTTGAGCGCGTCGATGGCCCTCTGCCGCCGACCCACGGCGACTACGGAGTGCTTGCCGATGTCGCGACAGCAACCTCCCTTTACATGGACCGGCTCTGGTTTGAGGCCAGCAAGGCTCGGGGCAACGGGCCCCGGGTCGATCTGTTCTTTCCCTCAGCAAAAATCCTGGAGGAGACCGCCCGTCCGGGGATCCAGACGGCGGGTGGCGAGTTCGTGCCCGTGCGCGATGACGTGCTGTGGCAAGCGCGCCGTCGGGCGCTAAGCGCGTTCGCACTTCGCGGACCCCAGGGCGGCGCACACACCACGGCGCCGGTCATAGCCGATGCCGTTGCGCGCCTGCTCGGCTCCAAGCTCGTCGGCACGGTGCTGGACCCCTTCTGTGGGACCGGAAACTTCCTCTGGTCCGCCATGGACCGCGCCGCCGAGTTCGACGCACCCGTGGAGTTCGTGGGACAAGAGATCAACGTCGAGTTGGCTGAGCTGGCAGAGCAGATCGGGCGAACGGCCCCGATGCTTACGACGATTACTGCTGGTGACTCGTTTGCGAGCGACTTCCTGCCCGCCGCGGACGCCATCGTGACCGCGCCACCTTTCGGGCCACAGATGCGGCACGACTGGACCCTGCTCGACGGTTCACCGGCCCGTGAGATCGAAACCGCTGCCGTTGACCTTTGTCTGCGGCAGCTCCGGCCCGGCGCGCGCGCCGTGTGCCTGCTGCCGGGCGGCTTCACGTCCAAGAAGTCGCTGGAGTTCTACCGCCGCTTCCTCGCCCGCGACTTCCGCGTCGGCGCCCTCATCGGCCTCCCTGCGGGTGCCGTCGAGGGCACGAACCTTCGTGCCGTGCTACTCGTCGTCGACCGAGCCGAGTCAGGCGAGACGTTTGTGGCGCAGCTCGGTGACGACTGGTCCGCACAGCTGTCTGCGACCGGTGCCGCCATGAACGCCGCTCTGGCGCACCTGGACGGCGAGTAGTCGCCGTGTTCATTAGCGCCATATTGGATCTCCGTGGTGCTCCCAACTGGGATCCGACCCACCTGACTGGCAACGCCTTCCGCTGGCCCAGCACCAACCCTGCCGTCCGGGTTGGGGACCTGGCGACGCGCCTCGCACCACGATCGTTCGCGGCGGCAGGCTCGCCGGTCGTCACTCCCGCAAACGTCGATGGGACAACCGGGAGCATCAAGCGCCGCAGCAAGCAGTACCAGGGATCGGTCTATCAGGCCGGCAGCGAGCTGCGCAGCGGTGACGTCCTGGTGCCACGCGCCGGTACTGGGCCCGCGCTGCTCGTGTCAGAGCGGCTGCGCGGCGCGCTCATATCGCCGCACTTCGCGGCGCTGCGTCCTGTCGATAAGCAGTTCGGCATCTGGTTGTGGGCAGTCATGAGCAGCGACAGCGGCCGGCAGCTGCGTGCCAGCCTCGGCCGCGGAGTCTCGCGCACTGCGGTGGATATCCCCGCGCTGTTCGACGCCCAGGTTCCGGTGCCGCCGCTGGCTGGACTGCACGCACTCATGGAACCTCTGCACGCGGTGGAAGCGACGACTCACAGGGAGGAAGCCGAGGCGATCGAGACCTGGTGGCAAACCACCGACCTGCGTGCGACCGAGTGGCGACTCGCATTGGCTATTCCCGACGCCTCGATCCTCAGCAACGGGTCGGCCTTGCGTGACTTTTGCGGCGAAATCGTGCGGGGCAAGGACACGCGCAGTCACGCACTCGGAGCGGAAACGCCCGGCTACCTGCCAGTCGCCGATGTCTCGATGCTCGGCGGCAAGGCCCCTCGCCGCTGGGTGCCAGGGGACGCTGGCAATCCGACTGTTGCCTACCCGGGTGATCTCATGGTCGCCGGCCTTGGCAAGCTGCCACACGCCCGCATCGCAGATGCCCCCCTCGTGGCCGACAACCACGTGTTCGTTCTTCGCCTGCGCAATCCGGGCGTCGGTCCGGCGCTCGCGCACTATTTGAATGGCCAGGACGCCTATCGACTCCGACAGCTGTTTCTGACGGGAACGACCATCCCGTCGATCAGCGTTGCTGACTTGGCGCGCATTCCAGTTCCCGAATCGGCCCTCGAGCTCCCTGAGGAGCCGAGTGCCCCGCTCCCGCTGTCCGAACGCTTGGAGCAGGTGCTGTGGACGAGCTGACCTGCCGGCTGTCGCCGGCCGTTTTCGCCGAGCTCTACAAGCTGCTCCTCGCCGATACCGCCAGGCAGGAGTTGCTGGAGGACCGGCTCGCGGAGATCGGCTATGACCTCGAGTGGCTGGATGCCCGGGTTGCCGACTACGACGCCAAGTGGGAACTGGACGCTCCGAGCCTTGAGCCTGGCAACGACGACGACTTCGCGATGCCGGTGGAACACGCGCTGCTCGCCACGTGGTTGCTTGCGGGCCTGCGCAACACGGGCGACTCCTACGACTTGTCGACGACGCTTGCCGCCGCCGTGCAGCAGCGGATGGTGGCTTCTGCGCACCAGCTCGGCGCTCGGCCAGCCTCCCTCTCGCCAGTCGTTCGAGGCTGGACGCTCGGCATGGTCGCCGGCGGCATCGATCCGACACTGCCGGTTGTGCTGGCCCACCATCCCGACGACCCGCACATCACCAATGCCTACAAGGGGCTGGTGGCGCACGTGCTCCACCTGGAGCCGGTGCCCGAGCCGTGGCCGGAGTTGGCGGGCGCTGCGCTCTATGTGAGGACTGGTGGACTCGCCGAGGCCTTGCGACCGGCACCGCCGCCGCCTCCGCACCGGGGCCTGCAGTACTCGATCGATCTGCTGATGGGGGAGGCCCGTCCCCAAACGCCGGTTCACATCTGGGAGCGGCTGCGTACCAACTGGCTGCAGTGGGTTGGCCGTCGCAATGTGTTGACGCACGTGAAGCCGAGCGGCGACGGCAGTTCAACCTTCGCGGAGGGCGCCGCGCAGGTTCGGACGTGGTACCAGCTCGAGGCGACCATCCTGGGTGTCACGCAGTTTGTGTGCCAGGAAGTCTCGCTTGAGCTGCTGGACTCGGTGCCTGGCGGTCTGCGCAATGACCCATGGGAGTACATGCAGTACGACGTCAAGACGAGCTGGGACTGACCGGTGTCGCCCGTGTGGGTCGGCGGACGGTGGCCAGTTGCCGAGGCGCCGTAGGCATGTCGCGACCTCGCAACTGATCCAGCGGGGAGGTGAAGCGAACTGGACCACGGCGGCGATCGCTGTCGTAGTTTGACGTGGTGTCTGAGATGAACGTGATGCTGAGTACGTTGCACCTCGTCTACCCGCCGGTGTCGAGCTACGAAGCCGACTCGGTCAAAGTGGATCCGGAGGTGGAGGCGCTGCTTCGTGGGAGTGACTTCTACGTCATGGCGATGCGCCCTGAGGTTGTGTTCGACGACCAGAACATCCAGATCGACGGCGCCGAGTGGACCGTGCCAGTGCTGGGACAGACACACGGCGGGAAGCCGATCGCCGACCAAGTGACGCTCGACATCGCACGCTTCGCTAGCGACCTGCTGGGAGAAGAGCCGGAAAGCATCACCGCTGAGGCCGGCCCGAAGATGCTGCGGTTCTGGGCGGGGACCATGGAGGACTTCGAGGCAGACCAGCTGGAGGGCCCGTTCGAGTGGTTCACGACCGAGAAGCTGCTCCATGACAAAGGCCGTGGAGTCGACGGCATCACCGGGCTGGATCGGCACCGAGACCTCGCCACCTACGAGCTGCTCTACGTCGGGATCGCGAAGAAGACCGATACGTTCGATCGACTCTTCGAGCGAGCCCACCACGCTCGGCAGAAGATCTTGTCCGGCGAGTGGCCGCGTCGCTCAGGTGCCCGGGTGACCGATGAACTGATCCTCTTCCCGTTCCGCGTCGAGCCGACCATCCTCCGCACCCTGGAGCTCGGCGACGAGCCGACCGACACCACCGGCGAAGCCTGGGCGCAGTACAAGAAGCAGGTCGTCGCTGACGCCGAGAAGGCGTTTGTGCACCTGCTCGACCCGCAGTACAACGTCGAGAAGTTCGCGAGCTACCCGAAGGGGGCAGACGGCCTCTACGGCGGAGACCACCAGCGGTACGGCTACCTGATCGCAGAGAACGTCACCTTCACGACCGCGAACGGCACGATGCGGGGATCCTTCGACCCGCGTCTGGGCATGTTCGACGACTCAGCGGACTGGATCTTCGTATCCGGCGATGAGGTCGAACTCGTCGGCCCATCGCAGGGCGACACATGACGTGCCCGAGGGCGATCCCCGGTCCCGATAGAAGCTGATCCCGGGAATCACCTGGCCCCTGGGATGTCGCTTCCATCGTCGGCTTCTCCCGCAGTCCGCCGCCCCCTCCTCACCGAGGCGCGCCCCTCGTCACAGAGCCGGCCAACCAGACGACCGCTTGTGTCGGTGCCCGCACCTACTGTTCTCGACCAGGATCGTGAGAGAAGGAAAGCAGGACATGTCAGATCGGGTCGACGAAGCGCTCAAGCATCGTTACATCTACCTCCCGCGGGGCACGGAGAAGGACACGCTCGGTCCGGGCAAGCAGCTCGGGCTGGACCTCGCGCGGGGTCACGGCGCGCGGCTGACTGTGCTCTCGGCGCAGAAGAGCGGCGCCACCGACCATGCGGAGCTGGCAAAGCAGAGCATCGTGACGGAGCGCAGCGGCTACATCGAGGATGGCGGAGTCGTTCTGGCATGGTGTCCGCGCCACAAGACGATGGAGAAGCTGCACCATCTGGAGAAGAGCGTCGTGGTGCTCGTGGAGTGGATCCCGGGCGAGATGGAGGCGTGGGCCAAGCTCAACCGCGCGTACAACATCGTCACCGGTGAAGTCATTGACGCTGCCCTCAGTGACCAGGCCGCGGAGATCCTCGAGCGCATCGTGCAGGAGGGGTACAAGGGGTGGACGGACAGCATCTCCGAGCGGATGGTGAGCGGCTGGCTCAACGACCTTGCAGCTCGTAACGAATACGACCATGATCTGGTGCTTGCCTACGTTAGGCAGACGAAGCACGAGTCGAGTATCGAGCGTCTGCAAAAGATCATCGGCAAGTTCGAGGCGAGTAGTGGTCACACGCATGCGAGTTCTCGTCGCGGGAGTTGTGATCACGCATCGTCGCGGTCACAGAGACTTCTCGCACGCCGCTGATTCCTGATTGCTTTGGAACGAGCCTAGATACGCTCGCGGCGGCGAGAGGAGAGCCTCGGGATGGATAGCGAGATCGAGTTGGTCAGTGACGGTGAGGGCGTTGTCGTCACGGGCAATCGCGCGACCGTCGAGCGGTTCTTGGATGGGGCCGGACTGCTTCAGCAGGCCCGCGAGTTTGCGTTGGGCAGGCTCAGCAACACGCTGCGTGCTGGCTCCGACCTCGCCGAGTTGGCGTCGGGCATTGCGGAGCAGTCGGCGATGTACCTCAAGCTCACACCGGAGTCCACCAAAACGCTGAAGGACGCTGGCGGTCTCATGAAGACCAAGACCGAGGGCGTCAGCCACGCCATGCTCGGAGACCCCGGCAACATCGGCAAGTGGCTTCAGGTGGAGGACGGACCGGCGTCGCTGCTCACCAACCCAGCCGTCCTTTCGGGTGTTGGTGGCTTGATGGGCCAACTCGCGCAGCAGGCCGAGGCGCAGGAGCTAAAGGCGCTGCTGATCAAGATCGACGCCAAGCTCGATGACGTGCGGCGCGGGCAGCGCAATGCCGTTCTTGCCAAGGTGGGGAGGGCCGCCGAAGCCATCGAGGAAGCCATGACCATCCACGAGCACGAGGGAGACCCCAAGACGCTGTGGAGCAAGGTCAACGGCGAGTCGGGCACCATCTTGGAGGTCCAGCGCGCAGCACTTCTCGCCCTTGGTGATCTCGCCGAGAAGGTACAAGACGTCAACCGGCCCGGTCAGCTCAAGAAGTTGATGTGCGAACTCGAGCAAGAGGTGGGACTGCAGCTTTCCGTCCTGGCTCGCTGCTTTGAGCTGCAGGATCAGTTCCGCGTCATCGAGCTCGACTACGTCCTCGCGACAGCACCTGAAAGGCTGGACGGACATCGCAGCGGAGTCGCGGAAGCGCGAGAGAACCGCCGGGCGCGTGTGCTGGAAACCACCTCGCGCCTCATGGACCAGCTGACGGCCACTGGCGGGATCGCCAACGAGAACGTCCTCCTGCACGCGCGAGCGGCCAGCTCGGTGTTTTCGTCGCTCAACACCATCGGAACGAGTCTCGACGAGTTCCACGCGCCCTTGAACATTGCTGTGAGCGATCGTGAGGCCTTGAGCGCAACTCCTTGGCGCGCCGCGATGCGCGACCCTCAGCAACTCAAGACTGCCGGGACGGAAGTGAGCCAGAAGGCTCTCGTAGTCGGAGGTGGGATTGCTCTCCTCGCCGTTGGCAAGGACAAGCTGTCTAAGCCAAGTGCGTGACCCGTGCTGACTGCATCTCCGAGCACGTCAGTGCTGCAGGCCGGCCCGCCGGATGATGGCCCGCACCGTCTCAACGTGGATGCCGTAGACGCGCGCGAGCTCCTTCTTGAAGGCGCCAGCCTCTTAGCCCTCGGCCAGCTCGGCCTGCTGCCGGTCTGACAGGCGGACCTGCTTCTGACGCGATCCCGACTCCGCCTCGGACGCCGGGTCGTTCGTCCTGACCTGCGACGATGCTGACGCGAGCATCCGGCGCAGGCGGGGGTCGGGGTTCGATAGTTGTCCTGTTAGGTCCACCACCACCCGCAGCAGGCCCGCCGGAGACGGCGGGCCTGCTGCGTTTCCGAGGGTCTTCAGCTGTCGGCTCGGGTGAGCGTCGCGATCGTCCTGCCGCTGGCGTCCCGGGCCTCCAGCCGGTCGCCGGCGAGCACGAGCGACCGGGTGTCGTGCAGCTGCTGCACCGCCGTCTGCTGCCCGTCCTGGGTGCACGAGGCGTACGAGGTGGCGGCCAGCGCGTCGAGCCGCACGACCCTCTGAGCGTCGAGCCTCCAGGTGCCGGACATGGGGTTGCACCCGTCGTGTCCCTCGACCTCTCCGCCGGACCGGAGAGTGACGGAAGGCGTGGTGACGGCGCTCGTCCCGTCCCAGGTCCACGTGCCGAGGACGTCCGCGGAGCTCATGGCCGGTGACGACGTGCCCGGACGGTCGGCATCGGCGGCGCACCCGACGACGAGACCGATGCTGAGCAAGGCGGTCGCGGGGCGCAGCCGAGGGGTCGTCATGGCGGCACGCTACGGCGATCCACGGCGCGCCGGCGGTGGCCGTGCCTGGGCATCTGCGGGTCTCGGACGGACGTCCGAACGGCGCGTCCGGAACCCGCCGTCGAGCGTTCACGGCCCGTTCATCGCAAGCCCCGCGCACCCGTCCCGGCCGTCCCTAGTGTTCTCGCGTCATGCCCGCGCGAGGAGACGGAGACGCAGTGTCGACATGGGTGCGGACGGCCGAGCCGTCCGTGGATGCGGACGCCCCCCGGCGTCTCGTCGGGGCCGAGAGCGGCGCCGACCGCGCCTTCGTCGTCTCGATGCGGGCGATCGGCACCACGGTGCTGCTGATCACCGGCGGGATCGGGCTGTTCCTGGCGCTGCAGGCGTGGCCGACGCTGCGCCACTACGGGCTCTCGTTCTTCACCGAGACGCAGTGGGAGCCGGAGGCTGACGTCATCGGCATCGGCTCGGTGCTGGTCGGGACGTTCAGCGTGGCGCTGGTGGCGCTCGTCGTGGCGTTCCCGCTGGCGCTGCTCACCGCGCTGTACATCAGCGAGTACGCGCCGGCCCGGCTGCGCGGCCTGCTCGTCTCGATGGTCGACCTCATGGCCGCGGTGCCGAGCATCATCTACGGCCTGTGGGGCTTCTTCGTGCTGCAGCCGCACGCGTCGGCGATCGCCCACTGGCTGCACGTCCACCTGGGCTGGATCCCGTTCTTCACCGTCGAGGCCGACGCGGACGCCGCGGTCTGGGAGCAGAGCCGCTACACCGCCTCGGCCTTCGTGGCCGGGCTCGCCGTCGCGATGATGGTGATCCCGATGGCGTGCGCCGTCATGCGTCAGGTGTTCAGCCAGGCGCCGACGGGGGAGCGGGAGGCGGCGCTCGCGCTGGGCGCGACGCGCTGGGGCATGATCCGCTCGGTCGTCCTGCCGTTCGGCCGCGGCGGGATCATCGGCGGCACGATGCTCGGGCTGGGCCGGGCGCTCGGCGAGACCATCGCCGTCCTGCTCATCATCTCGCCGGCCTTCGACCTCAAGATCCGCGTGCTGGAGGTCGGCACCAACACCGTCTCGGCGCTCATCGCCGGACGCTTCGGCGAGGCCAACGGCGCCCAGCTCGCCGCGCTGCTGACCGCCGGGTTCGTCCTGTTCGTCATCACGCTCATCATCAACACGCTCGCCGCGGTCGTCGTCGCCCGCAGCCGTTCCGGGGCGGAGACCGACGCATGACCATCCTCGACAGCCCGCCGCCCGCCGGCGGCACGACGGTCCGCCACGAGCCGCCGTCGCTGGACGCCGGTCCCGCGCCGCGTCCGCTCACCACCACGACCGCGGAGGACCGCCTGGTCATGGCCGGGTCGTGGGTCGCCGGTTTCGCGATGGCCTGGTTGCTGACGCAGCGGCTGCTGCCGTGGCAGGGCGGGCTCGTGCTCGGGCTCACCACGTTCGCCTGCTCGATGGCCGTGCTCGCCGTGGCCTCGGCGATGACGACGTCCGCCTCGGTCGTCCGGGACCGGCTGGCCAGCACGACGGTGCACGCGGCGGCGGCCGTCGTCGGTGCCGCGCTGGTGTGGACGATCGGCTTCATCTTCGCCCGAGGGCTCGAGGCGCTGCCGCACCTGAACCTCATCACCGAGGACATGTCCGGTGTCGGTCCGCGCGACCCGTTCGACCGCGGCGGCATCCTGCACGCGATCGCCGGCTCGCTCATCCAGGTCGGCATCGCCGTCGCGATCACGGTGCCGCTCGGCATCGGCACGGCGGTGTTCATGACCGAGGTCGGCGGCCGGTACGCGCGCATCGTCCGCACCGTCGTCGAGGCGATGACCGCGCTGCCGTCGATCGTCGCCGGCCTGTTCATCTACACGACCCTGATCATCGGGCTCGGCGTCGACCGCTCCGGCCTGGCCGCCGCGATGGCGCTCGCGGTGATGATGCTGCCGATCATCGCGCGGGCCTCGGACGTCGTGCTGCGGGTCGTGCCCGGCGGCCTGCGCGAGGCCAGCCTCGCGCTCGGGGCCTCGCGCTGGCGGACGGTCTGGCACGTCGTGCTGCCCACGGCGCGGCCGGGCCTGGCCACCGCGCTCATCCTCGGCATCGCCCGCGGCATCGGCGAGACCTCGCCGGTGCTGCTCACCTCCGGCGCGGCCTCGTTCCTGGTCGTCGACCCCACCGACGGCGTCATGAACTCCCTGCCGCTGTTCATCTACACCACCGTGCGCAGCGGCGAGCCGATGTACATCGCCCGCGCGTTCGCCGCCGCCACCGTCCTGCTCGTCATCGTGCTGGCGCTGTTCGTCGCCGCCCGCCTGCTCGCTCGTCCCCCGAAAGGCCTCCGATGAAGCTCCGTCCCACCCGTCGCGGACGCACGAGGGCGGTCCTCGCCGTCCTGCTGTCGCTCGCCGTGACGGTCGTCCTGGCCCGTCCGGCCGACGCGGCCTACGCCCAGATCGAGGGCTCCGGCTCCACCTGGTCGGAGGTGATCCTGCAGCAGTGGATCGCCGACGTCGACGCCAACGGCATGAAGGTCACCTACAACGGCGGCGGCTCGTCGCAGGGCCGCAAGGCGTTCGGCCAGAACGTCACCGACTTCGGCATCACCGAGATCCCCTACCAGGGCAAGGACGAGTTCGGGAACGTCGACTCGGCGGGCTCGCGCGAGTTCGCCTACATGCCGATCATCGCCGGCGGCACGGCCTTCACCTACCAGCTCACGGTCGGAGGGAAGCTGGTCAAGAACCTGCGACTGTCCGGCGAGACGATCGCGAAGATCTTCACCAACCAGATCACCAACTGGAACGACCCGGCGATCAAGAAGGACAACAACGGCCGCGTCTTCCCGTCGCTGAAGATCACCCCGGTGCTGCGCTCGGACGGCTCGGGCACGACGGCTCAGTTCACGACCTGGCTGGACAAGCAGTACCCCGCCATCTGGCGCGGGTTCTTCGGTCGCTCGGGCCTGACGTCGTACTTCCCGCGCAAGGGGGCGGCGATCGCGGCCGCAGGCTCGGACCAGGTGATGAACACCATCGCCAGCGCCTCGGGCAACGGGCACATCGGCTACGTCGAGTACTCGTACCCGGTCAACAAGAAGTACCCGGTGGTGAAGGTGCTCAACAAGGCCGGCTACTACGTCGAGCCCACGCAGTACAACGTCGCGGTCGCGCTGACCCGGGCGAAGATCAACCAGGACAAGGGCTCGGACAAGTACCTGACCCAGATCCTCGACGGCGTCTACAGCGCCACGGACCCGCGCGCGTACCCGCTGTCGTCCTACTCGTACATGCTGCTGCCGACCGGGGCGAAGGACCAGCGAATGACCACCGCGAAGCGGCAGACGCTCGCGGACTTCATGTTCTACTCCCTGTGCGAGGGACAGTCGAAGGCCGGGGCGTACGGCTACTCGCCGCTGCCGCTCAACCTCGTCCAGGCCGGGTTCGACCAGCTCAAGAAACTGAAGACGGCCGACCCCAAGGTCGACATCGCCGGACGCTCCGTGACGCGGTGCAACAACCCCACCTTCGTCGCCGGCAACCTCAGCAAGAACAAGCTCGCCGAGGTGGCTCCGCAGCCGGCGGCGTGCGACAAGCAGGGCGCGGGCCCGTGTGGTGGTGGCACCGGCACCGCCCCGACGTCCACCGAGGAGGCTTCTGCCGCTTCAGGTGACGACAAGGGCACCGCCTCGCCGGGGACCACCCCCGCCGCTGGCACGCCGGGGGCCCCGGCAGACGCTGCGGTCCCCGGTGCCTCCGGCGTGGTCGACCCGGTCACGGGCGCACCCCAGGCGGCGACCGCCACGGGTGGAGGCGACGTGACGGCGGTGCCGGTGGAGCTCCTGGCCGGTCGAGCCGGTGACGAGCGCGTCTTCGGTGCGCTCGCGGCCGTCGAGCTCGTCGCCCTGGTCGTCGTCCCGGGCATGCTGGCTGCGCTCCTGCGCAAGCGCAGGAGGAACGCATGAGGCGCGCAGTCCTGGTGCTCACCGCCGTCCTGACGGTGGGTGCCCTGGTCAGTCCCGGCGGAGCGACCGCCGACACGTCCGACGCCTTCTCCGCGACGAAGAGCATGGAACGCGTCTTCGAGGAGGACGGCGACCGAGTCGTGGTGGACGAGCGGACCGTGACCGTGAAGGTCGACCACACGAAGAACCTGCGTGGTCGCGAGCGGGTCCAGGTCTCCTGGTCCGGTGCCCACCCGAGCGGTGGACGCGCCACGAACCCGTTCGGCGAGAAGGGTCTCGACCAGGAGTACCCGGTCGTGGTGCTGCAGTGCCGGGGTCGAGACGACTCCTCGCTCCCCGCGGCGCGGCGCCTCGCCCGTGAGACGTGCTGGACCTCGACACCTCGACAGCGGTCGGTGCAGGCGTCGGAGCGCACGGCCCTGTGGCGGCAGGACGCCTTCGCGTCCGCGGCCGACCGGGAGCCCAAGTCGGGCTTGAGCCCGTTCCCGAGCGAGCGGTGCGACGACGTCGAACGTCTCTCGTCGCGCGTGACCCCCTTCAAGGCCGCGTCCGGGACGGTGCACCTCTCGTGCAGCGCCACGACGATGGCCCCGGAGGCCGCCGCCGACGCGGCCTTCCCGCCGGCCGAGGTCGCTGCCTTCACCGACGTCGACGGGAACGGCCGGGTGAGCTTCGAGGTGCGCACCGCCACCGAGAACGAGTCGCTCGGGTGCAGCTCGACCACGCCGTGTTCTCTCGTCGTCATCCCCATCATGGGCATCAGCTGTGCCGACGACGCCAGCAACGAGTGCCTGAAGACCGGTCAGTTCGCACCGGGGTCGAGCAACTACTCCGGAGAAGGAGTCGACGCCGCGGTCTCGCCGGTCTACTGGTGGGCCGAGTCGAACTGGCGCAACCGGATCTCCGTCCCCTTGACCTTCGCCACGGAGCCCGACGTCTGCGACGTCAAGGACTCACGCGCCCCGACCGCGTTCTACGGCTCGGAGCTGCTCAGCCAGGCCTCCACGCAGTGGGCGCCGGCCTACTGCCTGAAGAGGGATCGCTTCAAGTTCCAGCACAACCGCATGGCCGACGGCGCCGCCTTCGCGCTGATGGAGAGGGGCGACGCCGCTGCTGCCTTCGTGTCGGGTGGGCAGGAGGCCGCGAGCGACACACGTGTCGGCTACGCCCCGACGGCGGTGACCGGCTTCGCCGTCTCGTACGTCATCGACCGCCCTGACAACGCGGGCGAGCTGGGCGAGCTGAGGCTGACGCCTCGCCTGCTGGCCAAGCTGATCACGCAGTCGTACACCGGATCGACCATCGGTCAGCAGCACCCCGGGATGGCCAAGAATCCGATGTCCATCAACCAGGACCCGGAGTTCAAGGCGCTCAACCCCGGCCTGGACTCGATCGCTCGGGAGGCCGGGGCCGCCCTGCTGTCGTTGTCGGAGGCGTCGGACGTCGTCGAGAGCATCACGACCTACATCGCGTCCGATCCCGAGGCGGCCGCCTTCGTGAAGGGTCAGGCCGACCCGTGGGGGATGGTCGTGAACCCGAGCTACCGCGCGATCAAGCTGCCGGTGGACGAGTGGCCGCTGCTGGACAAGTTCGTGCCGACCTCGACCCAGGAGTGCCGTCGCCAGATCAGCACGCCGTACATGACCCAGCTCGCGGCGCCCATCAGCTCGCTGCGCAAGATCGCCGAAGCCGTGCTGGACGGATGGCCGAACGTGCAGACGAAGTGCACGAGGTCGAGCGTCTCCGACCCGTGGAAGATGGGTCGCGTCGACCGTCAGGGCATCGGCAGCCGCTTCATGCTGGGCGTGGTCGGGCTGGGCGACGCCGCTCGTCTGGACCTGCGCACCGCGTCGCTGCAGACGAAGGTCACGCGCGGCAGCGGGACGGCCTTCACGGACGCCTCGGGGCGCAGCTTCGTCGAGCCGACGAGCTCGGCCGTCCTGGCTGCCGTGCGGACCGCACGGCGGAGCGAACAGCCCTTCGGGGCCTTCGCGCTCGGCCCGGCCACCACAGGTGCCAACGCCAAGGCGTACCCGGGCGCGATGATCGTCTACACCGCGGCTCGTCTCGAGGGGATGGCGAAGGCGGACGCCCGCAAGGTCGCGCAGTTCATCCGCGTCTCGACGACGGAGGGCCAGAGGGCTGGGGCCGCGAACGGACAGCTCCCGCGTGGGTTCGTCCCGATCACCCGGAACGGTGCCACGGCGGCGCTGTGGAAGCAGGCCGACGCCGTGGCGGACGCGGTCGAGTCCCAGACGCCGTCGGCGGCCGACGAGGACGGTGAGGACGAGACCACGCCGGAGAAGGAGTCCCCGGGTGGTGGTGCCCCGGCGCCGCCCGGCGCAGCCCCGGGGGCGGACGTCCCCGCGGCAGGCCCGGCCGTCGCGCCGCCGAACGCACCCGCCGCCACCACGACGCTGGAGACGGCGCCCACCGCTGCGACGACCTCGTCGACCGGACGCCTGCTCATGGCGGGCCTGCTGGGTGTGCTGCTCCTCGCCGGGTTCGGTGCCCCGGCCGTCCGGGTCGTCGCCCTGGTGCGAGGAGGGCGTCGATGAGCGCGGTCGTGGAGGTCGCGCCGACGCCGTTGCCCGACCCGGAGCCGGAGGCGCCCGAGGGCCGTCGGCGTGCGCCGCGCGAGCCGTTCCGGCGCGCTCGCGCGCTCTGGACGGGCGTTCGTGCGGCTGAACGCCGGGGGGTGCCGGACGAGGTGTCGGTCGTGACCTCGTCGCTGACCGTCCTGGCGGTCGTGTGCGCCTGGCTCCTGCTGCAGCTGCTGCTGCTCAGCGGGCTGGCCCAGGACCGTGGTCAGACCATCCTTCACGACCAGCTGCGGTCCGACCTCGCGGCCGCCACCGCACCGATCGGCGGCATCGTGAGGCCCGGCACGCCGGTGGCCCAGCTGGCCATCCCGGCGATCGACCTGGAACAGGTCGTCGTCGAAGGCACGTCAGCCGGACAGCTCGCCGACGCACCCGGGCATCGACGGGACACCGTCATGCCCGGACAGCAGGGAACCGCCGTGGTCTACGGCCGAGCGGTGACCCACGGCGGCCCGTTCGGGAGCGTCACGTCGTTGCGCAAGGGCGACGTGATCGAGGCGACGACCGGCCAGGGCGTCGCGCGGTACACGGTGACGGGCGTCCGCCGAGCGGGCGACCCGCTGCCTCAGCCACTCGCGGCCGGGAAGGGACGACTCACGTTGGTGACGGCCGAAGGTGACGGACGTCTGGCCGCGCTCTCGGCCGGCTCGGCCGTCTACGTCGACGCCGACCTCGCCACCGAGGCGCAACCCGTGCCGGCCGGACGGCTCAACGCCGTCACCGACGCCGAGCTGCCCATGGGGACCGACACCAGTGCGATGGCAGCGCTCGCGCTGGCCCTGGGCGGGCTGCTCGCGGTGGCCGTGGGGCTGACCTGGCTGACGCGGCGCGTCGGTGCGCCGCTGGCCTGGGTGCTGGGCATCGCTCCGCTGCTCGCGACCGCCTGGGTGGCCGGTGACATGGCCGTCCACCTGCTCCCGAACCTGCTCTGACGCGGAACGCCGGGTGGCCGTCGAGCGGTCACCCAGTGTTCATCGCAAACCTCCCGCGTTTCCCGAGCCGGTCCATAACGTCTCGACCGGTGGCCGGCGAACGACCGGCCTGAACCCCTCTCGAAGGACACGACATGATTCGCACCCGCGTCTCGGCCCTCGCGGCCGGCGCTGCCCTGGTGGCGGGCACGTTGGCCGTCACCACCGGAACGGCCCACGCCGCGAACGATTTCGACCCGACGTTCACTCCCGTCGCCGGCGACATCGTGGGAACCGGTTCGGACACCACCCAGGCGGCCATGGCCTACGCTGCGCAGGCCTACAACGTCGGCAAGCCCGCCGGTTCGCGCCTCGCCTCGTTCGCCGCGATCGGCGATCCGTCCTCGGTCGTCCTGCGTCAGGGTGGAACGCCCGTCCTGCGCACCGACATCGCGAGCTCGGGCAAGGGCAAGGCCCGCCTCGTCGCGGGAACCAACGACCCCAACGTCGACTACGCGCGCTCGTCGTCGTCGATCTCGGCCAGCGACAGCTCGCTGTTCCAGGCGGCGTTCGCGGTCGACGGCCTGAAGATGGCCGTCAAGGCCACGGGCTCGAACGCCCCCGCCACCCTGACGCCGGCCCAGGTGCTCGGGATCTACGAGGGCACCTACACCAACTGGAGCCAGCTGGGCGGCAAGCCCGGCACCATCAAGGCCCTCATCCCCTTCGCGGGCTCCGGCACGCGCACCTTCTTCGAGGCGCAGCTCAAGGCGGCCAAGAACGGCGTCGACCTGGCGCTGTCGAACCAGCTCGTCGAGGTGCAGGAGCACAGCGACGGCGAGATCAAGAACGACGAGAACGCCATCGCCCCGTTCTCGACCGGCCGGGCCAAGTCGACCTCGACGATCACGCTGCTCGGCGGCTTCGCCCCGGAGCGCCCCATGTACAACCTCGTCCGCAAGACGGACCTGAACGGCGCTCTCGGCGACAAGCTCGAGGGGATCTTCGGTGAGGACGGGTTCCTCTGCTCGGCGGAGGGCAAGGCGGCCATCGAGAAGGCCGGCTTCCTGCAGCTCGCGTCGACCGACCGCGGCGGTGTGTGCGGCGAGTGGCTCGAGGGTGCGACCAACAACTTCAAGACCTCCGACGACGCGGCGGCCGCCACGTCGACGTCGCTGAAGGTCGCGGCGCTGGGCAAGCGCCAGGTGCGTCTGACGGCCGCGGTGAAGTCCACGGTGTCGGTCCAGGGCTCGGTGGAGTTCACCGAGAACGGCACGTCGCTCGGCAAGGCCGTGGTCGCCGGTGGCGTCGCCAACCTGACGCTGTCGAACGTCGCGCCCGGTGCGCACACCTACGCGGCGGCGTTCACGCCCCGCGACGTCCTGTCGCAGCACGCCTCCACGGCGGCCGCGGTCAAGGTCACGGTCAAGACGCCGGTCGCGCTGAGCGTCGCCTCGGCCCGCACCGCCTACGGCCGCGCGGTCGCGCTGTCGGTCAAGGCCAGCGCTCCGGTCAACGGCGCCGCGACGGTCACCGTCGGCGGCCGTGCCTACCGCACCGCGTTCGCGAAGGGCGCCGCGCGCGTCATCGTCCCGGCCGGAGTCGCCGCGGGCACGCAGCGCCTGACGGTCGCCTTCGGCGGCAGCGTCACGCACGACGCCGCGACCGCGGCGGGCACGGTCTCGGTGGCCAAGGCCGCCGGCGTCGTGACCGCGAAGCTCTCGGCGACGCGCATCAAGGCCACCAAGCGCGGCTCGGTCACCGTCACGGTCGTCCCGAGCGGTGCGGCCAAGGGGACGCCGGTCACCGGCAAGGTCACCATCAAGCGCGGCTCGAAGACGGTCGGCACGGCCGTCCTGCGCGGCGGCAAGGCCACGGTCAAGCTCGCGAAGCTCAAGAAGGGCTCGCACAAGCTGACCGTCGTCTACTCCGGTGACCGCAACGTCGCGCCCGCCAAGGGAAAGACGCTGAAGCTCACCGTCCGCTGAGCACCACCCACCCCGGCCGGGTCGGCGTCCTCGTGACGCCGGCCCGGCTCGCACCACCAGAGAGGTCCCGATGAGCAGCGACGCCATCACCACGATCGTCCCGGCCGTCACCGACGCCACCACCGTCATCCCGGTCGTGCCGACCGGACGCGAGCTCGCGCCCGGCTCGCGGGCCGCGGCGCTCGACGCGCGGGACGTCTCGGCCTGGTTCGGCAGCCGCAAGGTGCTCGACCGGGTCTCGCTGCACATGCCAGCCGGTGGCATCACCGCGCTCATCGGCCCCTCCGGCTGCGGCAAGTCGACCTTCCTGCGCATCCTCAACCGCATGCACGAGCTCGTGCCCAGCGCCCAGCTCGGCGGCGAGGTGCTGCTCGACGGGCAGGACGTCTACGAGCCGCAGCGCAAGCTCATGGACGTCCGCCGCGACATCGGCATGGTCTTCCAGAAGCCGAACCCGTTCCCGGCGATGTCGATCCGCGACAACGTGCTCGCCGGGCTCAAGCTCACCGGCACCCGCGCCGGGCGCGCCGAGAAGGACGAGCTCGTCGAGTCCTGCCTGGTGCGCGGCGGCCTGTGGAACGAGGTCAAGGACCGGCTCGACGCACCCGGTGGCGGTCTGTCCGGCGGCCAGCAGCAGCGCCTGTGCATCGCCCGCTCGCTGGCGATCAAGCCCAAGGTGCTGCTCATGGACGAGCCCTGCTCGGCCCTCGACCCCACGTCCACGCGGGTCATCGAGGAGACGATGGTGGAGCTGGCCCAGGAGGTCACCATCGTCATCGTCACCCACAACATGCAGCAGGCCGCGCGCGTCTCGGACCAGTGCGCGTTCTTCCTCGCCGCCCAGGGCACGCCCGGCGTCATCGTCGAGCACGGCGAGACCGGCGTGATGTTCTCCCACCCGCAGGACCAGCGGACGTTCGACTACGTCAACGGCCGCTTCGGGTGAGCCGGACGTCGCTGCTCGTCGGGGCGCTGGCCGTGGTCGCGGTCGGCGCCCTCGGCGCGTTCCTGGTGCCCGGCACGCCCGCGGACCGGTCGATGACGCCCGACCAGGTGGTCGTGGCCCCGGTGGCCGCCAGCGTCGACCAGCCGTCGCAGCCCTCGGCAGGCGGCGGGGGAGCGGACCCGGCCTGGGTCCAGCAGCAGGCCGCGCGCACCGGGGTGCCGGCCCGCGCCGTGCAGGCCTACGCCGACGCGACGCTGCGCACGGCCGTGGAGCACCCGGAGTGCCGCCTGGGCTGGACGACGCTGGCCGGCATCGGTCAGGTCGAGTCCGGCCACGGACGCGGCGCGCTCGGCGACGACGGACGTCCGCTCGAGCCGATCATCGGCCCGGCCCTGGACGGCGGCGAGGGCGTCGCGGCGATCGCGGCCACCAGTGCGTCCGTCGCCTGGCACGGCGACCCGCGCTGGGACCACGCCGTCGGTCCGCTGCAGTTCATCCCGTCCACGTGGGCGGCCTGGGAGGTGGACGCCGACGGGGACGGCGTCGCCGACCCGCACGACCTCGACGACGCCGCGCTGGCCGCCGCCCGGTACCTGTGCCACGACGGGCGCGACCTGTCGACGGCGGACGGCTGGACGGCGGCGATCTTCAGCTACAACCACGCGGACGCGTACGTCCGCGCGGTGCACGCCGCCGCCGTCTCGTACGGCTGAGGGACGACGAAGGGGCCCCGCCGGGTGGCGGGGCCCCTTCGTCGTCAGTGCCGGGTCACCAGATGGTGACGCGCTCGCTCTCGTCGAGCCACAGGGCGTCGTCGGGCTTGACGTCGAACGCCTCGTAGAAGGCGTCGATGTTGCGGACGACCTGGTTGCAGCGGAACTCCGGCGGCGAGTGCGGGTCGACCGTCAGCCGGCGCAGCGTCTCGGCCGGACGCGTCTTGCCCTGCCAGGCGACCGCCCAGCTGAGGAAGAAGCGCTGCAGGTCGGTGTAGCCGTCGATCGGCTCGGGCACCTCGTCGCCGCGGGCCAGCAGGTACGCCTTGAGCGCGATGCCCAGGCCGCCGAGGTCGCCGATGTTCTCGCCGATGGTGAGCGAGCCGTTGACCGTGGCGCCGTCCGCGCCCTCGGGGCTCAACGGGTCGTACTGGGCCACGAGCGAGCCGGTGAGCTGCTCGAACGCGGCCCGGTCCTCGTCGGTCCACCAGTTCCGCAGCGCGCCGGAGCCGTCGTAGTGCGAGCCCTGGTCGTCGAAGCCGTGCCCGATCTCGTGGCCGATCACCGCGCCGATCGCGCCGTAGTTGACCGCGTCGTCGGCCTCGGCGTCGAAGAACGGCGGCTGCAGGATGGCGGCGGGGAAGACGATCTCGTTCATCGTCGGGTTGTAGTAGGCGTTGACCGTCTGCGGCGTCATGTACCACTCGTCGCGGTCGATCGGGCCGCCCACCTTGGCCAGCTCGCGGTCGACCTCGACGGCCATGACACGGGCCCGGTTGCCGAGCAGGTCGGTCGGGTCGGTCTCGAGCGCGGAGTAGTCGCGGAACGTGCGCGGGTGGCCGATCTTGGGGTCGAAGCGGCTCAGCTTGTCGAGCGCCTGCGCCTTGGTGGTGTCGCTCATCCAAGGCAGCGCGGTGATGCTCTCGCGGTACGCGGCCATGAGGTTCTCGATGAGGACGCCCATGCGCTCGCGGGCCACGTCGGGGTACTCGGTGCGGACGTAGACCTTGCCGACCGCCTCGCCCATGGCACCCTCGACGAAGCCGACGCCGCGCTTCCAGCGCTCACGCAGCTCGTCGGTGCCCGAGAGCGTCCGGCCGTAGAAGTCGAAGTTCTCGGCCACGAACTCCTCGGACAGGTAGGACGCGGCGGCGTGGACGACGTTCCAGCGCAGCCAGTCCTTCCACTGCTCGAGGCGGTCCTCGACCAGCAGGTCGGCCAGGCCCGAGTAGTAGGTCGGCTGGGACACGACGACCTTGGCCAGCACGGACGCGGGGATCTGCGCCGCCTCGGCCCACGCGTCCCAGTCGAGGGCGGGCAGCAGGGCGCGCAGCTCGTCGTAGGACATCGGGTTGTAGGTCTTCTGGGCGTCGCGGGTGGCCACGCGGTCCCAGTGCCGTTCGGCGATCGCGGTCTCCAGCGCCATGACCCGCTCGGCGCGGGCCGGGGCGTCGTCGAGGCCGGCCAGCTCGAGCATCCGGGTCACGTGGACGACGTAGGCGTCGCGCAGGTCCGCGTTCTCGTCGCCGCGGTAGTACGACTCGTCGGGCAGGCCGAGCCCGGTCTGGACGAGGTAGGCGACGTAGGTGTCGGGCGCGCCCTTGTCCGGGGCGACGTACATGCCCACGACCGTGCCGACGCCGGAGCGCTCGAGGCTGCCGAGGGTGCGGGCGAACGAGCCGACCGAGTCGATCGCGTCGACCGCGGCGAGGTCCGGCTGCAGCGGGGTGCCGCCGAGGGCCTCGATGCGCTCGGTGTCCATGAACGACGCGTAGAGCTCGCCGATCTTGCGCTCCTCGTCGTCCGCGGGGGACTGCTGGGCGCGCTCGATGATCTCGCGGGTCTTGAGCTCGGCGGCGTCGCGCAGGTCCATGAACGCGCCGGCCGTCGCCCGGTCGGCGGGGATCTGCGTCTCGCGCAGCCAGCGTCCGTTGACGTGGCGGAAGAGGTCGTCCTGCGGGCGGATGGAGGAGTCGAGCTGCTCGACGTCGATGCCGTGGGTCACAGGCCCAGACTAGTCAGGACGGGCCAGCCCGCCAGGGCTCGTCGTCCGGCGAGAGCCCGTCGAGAAGAGCCCCACGGTGTGTGGCAGCAGTGACCGCCGTCGCCGCGCAGACGCGTCTGTCTCGACACACATCGCGGGGGAGCCGGGCTCGGGTGAGGGGCGGACGTACGACGGACGCCGGGTTAGGGCTGACTAAGGTGGCGGCATGGCCAAGTCCGTGACGTCCCTGGCGGTGCTGCGCTCCGAGCGCGTCTCCGCCCACCTGCAGCGCGTGACCTTCGGCGGACCCGGGCTGGCCGCCTTCGAGCCGAGCCCGTGCGCCGACAGCTACGTGAAGCTGGTCTTCCTGGCCGACGGCGTCGAGTACCCCGAGCCGCTCGACCTCGACCTGGTGCGGACGACGTTCCCGGCCGAGGCCCAGCCGGTGCTGCGCACCTACACGGTGCGCCACGTCGACCTGGACGCCGGCGAGCTGGTCATCGACTTCGTCGTCCACGGCGACGAAGGGATCGCCGGCCCGTGGGCGGCGCGCGTGCAGCCGGGGGAGCGCATCCATGCGCGCGGGCCCGGCGGCGGCTACACACCCGACCCCGAGGCGGACGTCCACCTGCTCGTCGGCGACGAGTCGGCCCTGCCCGCCATCGCGGTGTCGCTCGAGGCCCTGCCCGCCGGCGCCCGCGCGGTCGTCTTCGCCGAGGTCGGGGGCCCCGACGACGAGGTCGCCCTGGTCACGAAGGCCGACCTGGACGTCCGCTGGCTGCACCGTGGCGACGCCGAGCCGGGCACCACGACGCTGCTCGACGACGCCGTCCGCGCCTGGGAGTGGCCCGAGGGCCGCGTGCAGGCGTTCGTCCACGGCGAGTCCGCGCTGCTCAAGACCGTCCGCCCGTACGTCCGTGAGCGGGTCGACCGGCGCGACCTCTCGGTCTCCGCGTACTGGCGCCGCGGCGTCACCGAGGAGGGCTTCCGCGAGTGGAAGCAGGTCCAGAAGGACGCCGTCATCCGTCCCGAGCGCGACTGATGGCCCGGCGCACCGTCGCGATCGTCCTCGCCGGGGGCCTGGGCACCCGCCTCGGCGGCGAGCGGCCCAAGCAGCTGCTGCGGCTGGGCGGCGCGACGATCCTGGGCCACGCGATCGCCGCCTTCGAGCGCTCGCCGCTCGTCGACGAGGTGCTGGTCGTCATGAACCCCGGCCACCTCGACGAGGCCCACGCGGTCGTCCGCGAGCACGGCTTCACCACCGTGCGTGACGTCGTCGAGGGCGGAGCCACGCGCACCGACAGCACCCTCGCCGCCCTCGCCGTCCTGGGCGACGACGACTGCGACGTGCTCGTGCACGACGCCGCCCGGCCGCTGCTGCCCGACCACGTGGTCACCGCGTGCGTCGAGGCGCTGCGTGAGCACGAGGCGGTCGAGCCGGTGCTGCCGCTCGTCGACACCGTCGTCACGGTCGACGCCGAGGTCGTCAGCGGCCTGCACGAGCGCGAGACCTTGCGCCGGGTGCAGACCCCGCAGGGATTCCGCCTGCCCACGCTGCGCCGCGCCTACGACCTGGCCACCGCCGACCCCGCCTTCACCGCCACGGACGACGCGAGCGTGGTCGTGCGCTACCTGCCCGACGTGCCGGTCGCGGTCGTGCCCGGCGACGAGCGCAACCTCAAGGTCACCGGTCCGCTGGACGTCGTCCTGGCCGAGCACCTGCTGGCTCACGACGCCCACGAGTTCGGGGACCCGGACGTCAGCCGGTAGGTTGACGCCCGGACATCGGGACGAGGACGGGGAGACAGTGGGCGACCAGGCACCTGGCGTGAGCGTGTTCATGGCGGTGCGCGACGAGGAGCTGCACATCGTCGAGACCGTCGAGGCGGTGCTCGCGCAGGACCACGCCGGCCCGCTCGAGGTCGTCGTCGCCTGCGGCCCGTCCCGCGACCGCACCCGCGAGCTGCTCGACGGCCTCGCCGTCCGCCACCCCGGACGCGTCACGGTCGTCGACAACCCCAGCGGTCTGACCGCTGCCGGCCTCAACGCGGCCCTGTCCGCCACTCGGTACGACGTGCTGGTGCGCGTCGACGGGCACGCCGTCGTGCCGCACGACTACGTCGCCACCGCCGTCGAGACGCTCGAGCGCACCGGCGCGGTCAACGTCGGCGGGGTCATGGCCGCCGTCGGCACCACCCCGACCGAGCAGGCCATCGCCGCGGCCATGACGTCCCCGATCGGCGTGGGCGGCGAGTCCTTCCACGTGGGCGGCGGCGAGGGCCCGGCCCTGTCGGTCTACCTGGGCGCGTTCCGCCGCGAGGCGCTGGACGCCGTGGGCCGCTACGACGAGCGCTACCTGCGGGCCCAGGACTGGGAGCTGAACCTGCGGCTGCGCGAGGCCGGCGGGACGATCTGGTTCACGCCCGCGATGCGCGTGGAGTACCGCCCGCGCCCGACGCTGCGCCGCCTGGCCCGCCAGTACTTCGACTACGGCACGTGGCGGCGCAAGCTCGTGCGGGCCAACCCGAGCACCGTCTCGCTGCGCTACCTGGCCGCCCCGGTCGCCGTGCTCGGCATCGGCACGGGGCTCGTGGTGCTGGCCGGGGGAGCGGTGGCCGCGCTCGTCGGGTCCTGGCCGGCCTGGACGCTCGTCGGCCTGCTGCCCGTGGCGGGCTACGCCCTGCTCGTCACGGCGGGCGGGCTCGCCGCCGGCCGCGGCCTCGGCCTGCGCGCGCGGCTCACGGTGCCGGCCGCCATCGCCACCATGCACATGGCGTGGGGCACGGGCTTCCTGCTCAGCCGCGGCACGGAGTAGCCGCTAGGCGGTGCCGAGCTCCTCGTGCGCCAGCAGCCCGAGCCACTGCTCGCGGGTGTTGCGCAGGAAGTGGCGCGGGTCGGTGCTCCACGTGTGCTCCAGGCCGGGCGCCGGACGGTGGCGCACGTACAGGTAGCCGACGTCGTGCGGGCGGTAGACGCGTCCGCCGGCCTGCGCGACCGACTCCAGGAGCTTCGTGTCGACCGCACGTGGCACGTCCGACCAGCCGCCGACGGCGCGCAGGTCCTCGGCCGCGAGCAGCATCGTGCCGCCGGCGACGCGGTGGGTGAAGCCCTCGGGGACGCCGAACACGCGCCGGACGGTCACGTCCAGCTGCTCGACGTGGACGATCGTCGTGCTCTTGCCGACCATGAGCGCCCCGGAGACGCGGTGCGCCAGCACGAGGTCGAGCACGTGGTCGGGTCCGTAGAAGTCGTCGTCGTCGACCTTGGTCAGCAGGGTGCCGGACGCCGCCGCGCAGCCGAGCTCCAGCGCGTGGCCGAGCGAGCGGTCGGCGGGGGCGTGCAGCAGCTGCACGGGCACCGTCAGGCCGGCCGGCACCTCGACGGGCTCGTCGCCGTGGACGACCAGGACGACCTCCAGCGCGGGGTAGCGCTGCGCGTCCAGCATGGCCAGGATGCGCGGCACGAGCGCCGGCCGGCGGGTCACGAGCACGGCCGAGACCGTCGGCGCGGGACCGAGGCCGGTCGCCAGGGCGGCCCGGCGCTGGCGGACGCTGCGGACGTCGTGGTCGAGGTCGCCGGGACGGCTGGTGGGGGCGGGGCCGACCGGCACGACCGCTCCGGGCACCTCGCCGGTGACCAGGCTGCCGCGGGCGGCGGCGCGCAGCGTCCACCGGGCCAGGACGTCCTGGGGCGCGCCGGACGCACGGACGTCGACCTCGTGGACGTCGTCGAGGCGGTCGAGCGTGCTGTCGAGCGCCTCCCAGCGGCCGCGGCGGCGCAGGCGTCCGGGACGGCGCAGGGTCCAGCCGTCGGCGTCGCCCTCGAGGGTCGCGACGCGGCGTCCGACCGGCTCGGGCACGCGTCCGACCGGGTTGTCGCGGGCCAGGTCGACCGAGGGGCGGACGGTGCTCATGGCAGGCAACGCTAGTGGACCGGGCCCGGACGGCCGACGTGCGGCGGGGTCGTATCGTGAACGACATGCGCAGCGTGCACGTCTGGGTCCGTCCCCGTCCCGGCCAGGACGCGGGAGCCACCGTCTCCGCCCTCGCCGAGGCCGTGCGTCGAGCCGGGCTCGAGGTGCCGGTGCTGACCGTCGGCGACGAGCGTCCGACCGCCGTCCCCGAGGCCGTCGTGGTGGTGCCGGCCGGCACCCGGGTCGCGCCGGGCGCGCTCGTCCGCCTGCTGGCCTCGCTCGTGTCGCCCGGCCGCGAGGTCGTCCGGGTCTACGTGCACGACGACGACGCCGGACCGGTCGCCGTGCGCGGTCGCGAGGTCCTCGACGGCGACCGCTACGAGCGGCTGCTCGCCGACGACGAGACCCTCGACACCGAGCTCGGCCGCGGGCACGCGGCGGACGACGGACGCTGGCGGCACTGGGTCGACGGCTCCGACCTCGGCTTCGCCGCCCCGACGGCCGCCGCCGGGGCGGAGGACGCCGCCGAGCGGGCCCACGGCCCGGTGCCGCGGCTCAAGGCCCGCGCCCGGACGCTCGCCGGCCGCCGCCGCCGCGCCCGCCAGCGCGCGGGCTGGCGCCACGACGCTCAGCCGCGGTAGAGCCGGCGCGCCACCCGTCGCCGCGCCTCGCGGTAGCGCTCGCTCGCGCCGGCCAGCACGTGCTCGACCGGACGCTCGCCGGCTCCGTCGGCGTCGTCGCTCTGCTCGACCGGGCCGCGCACCGGGGCGGGCCACCGCCGGCCGCCGACCCGCTCGGGCCACGCCGGCGCCGAGCGTCCCTCGGCCAGCTCCAGGACCAGGTCGGCCGCCTCGCGCCCGCCGGTCGCGGCGGGCAGTCCGGCCGTGGCGTCGCGCAGGACCGATCGCTCGCCGGCGTCCAGCAGCCGCTCCACCGACGCCCGCACCACGGTCAGGTCGTCGGGCGAGGCGTGCAGCGCGACACCGTCCTCGGCCAGCACGCGCGCCCGGGCGTCCTGGTCGTCGGTCTCGTGTCCGGTGCTCGGCACCAGCAGCGTCGGGACGCGTGCCGAGAGCAGCTCGTGCACGGCGTTGTAGCCGGCTGCACCCACCGCGGCGTCGAAGCCGGTCATCCAGCCCGCGAGCGGGTAGACGTCGCGCAGGACGGTGACGTCGGCGCGGTCCTGCCCGATCGCGTGCCGGGCGATGCGCTGGCTGGTCACCACGACCTGCCAGTCGTCGGCGGACGCGTCGACCGAGGCGAGCACCGCGTCGGCGGCGGCGGTCAGGTCCGTGTGGACGCCGGAGCCCGGCGCGAGCAGCAGGGCGGGACGGTCGGGGTCCAGGCCGAGGTGGCGTCGCGCGTCGCGCGGGTCGACGACGGGGAGCACGTCGGTCATGGCCACGGGAGCGACCCGGCGGGCGTCGGCGCGGTCGCGGGTCGGACCGGTGTCGCCGCGCCCCGCGAAGTCGCCCGGCTCGACCACGAGGTCGAACGCGTCGGCGGCCGCCAGCCACGCGGACCCGACGCCGGGACGCCACATGCCGCGGCGCATCCAGACGAACGCGGTGCCGGGCAGCGCCCGCCGGGCCTCGAGCAGGCCGCGGTAGGGGACGACGCCGTCGAAGACGACCACGCGGGCGCCGGTCTCGGCGGCGAGCAGCACGAGCCGGTCGCGCAGGTAGGGCTCCCAGGCGAGCGTGCGGGCGAGCCCACCGACGCGGCCGGAGGGCATCCACGACGCCGTACGGCTCGGGACGTGCTCGAGGCGCAGGCCCGGCACGTCGGGCAGGCGGCCGTCGGCGGCCGCGCGGGCGACCGTGGGCAGCGCGGCCGACAGGGAGGCGAGCGTGGGCTCGAGGCGCCCGGCACCGCTGATCGCGAGCGTGAGCTGACGGGTCAGGTGACCCATGCCGACGCCGTTGCTGGTCACGAGGAGGACGGGCACGCTCACCGGCGCGACTCTATCGCTCCGCGACGGCGTCCTCAGCCACCGACGGCGGCCAGCGCCTGCTCGACCCGGTCGCCCAGCTCGGGGGCGATCGAGCGGACGAAGGTGGCGGTCAGGTGGTGGTCGTCGCGGTAGCGCAGCACGCCCTGGTCGACGACCGGGCAGTCGTCGGCGTCGCACAGCAGGTCGTCGACGGCGACGACCCGCACCCGGTCGCCGACCTGCTGCTGCAACCAGGCGCTGGAGGACGCCGGCCACACGCGGCTCGGGTCCTGGGCGTCGGCCAGCGGGGTGGCGCAGCGGCCGGGCTCCTCGGGGTCCTCCTCGAGGCACTCGATGACGTCCTCGCGGGCGCGCGGCGCCTGGTCGAGCAGGACGGCCGGGACACCGGCCGCCGCCAGCGTGTCGAGCGAGCGGGCGAGCCCGGCCCGCACGGTCGCGTGGTCCAGCCCGCGCATCAGGTACAGCGCGTTGACGACGGCGTCGGGACGCAGCTCGCGGATGCGGTCGAGGGCGGCGGCGTTCCACGCCTCGCAGCTGGTGTTGCGCTGCGTGCGGCGCTCGTCGAGCCGGCCGCTCATGAACGGGCAGGCCGACTTGGTCATGCCGGTGACGCGCCAGCCGCGCTCGCGGCCGATCTCGTCCATCGCCGGCAGGTACTGCTCGGTCATGGAGTCGCCGACCACGACGAGGTGGACGTCACCGTCGCGGTCGCCGAACTCGCAGGTCAGCACCTCGGACTCGTCCTTGTGCTGGTGGCAGGTGCGGTCGCCGTAGTCGATCTCGTCGTCCTTGGCGTCCCAGGGGGCGGGGGAGTAGCCCACGTCGCTGCCGGTCAGCCGGCGCACCACGTCGGTCGAGCAGGCGCCGGCGAGCAGCGCGGCGGCCAGCACCAGCGCCAGCAGGCGGACGGCGCGGGTCACGGCTGGACGCCGACGGCGTCGAGCGCCTCGGCCAGGCGCTCGCCGAACACGTCGGCGATCGAGAGGATGAACGTCCGCGTCAGGTGGTGGCTGTCGCGGTAGCGCAGGATGCCGTCGGCGACGGCCTCGCAGCGGTCCTTGCTCGAGCACAGCTGGTCGTTGATCGTCATGACCGTCGCGTCGTCCAGGCCACCGACGATGTCGTCCTCCTCGGCGCGGGTCCAGACCAGCGACGGGTCGGTGATCGTGTCGCCGGTGATGTCGCAGCGCGACGTGTCGCGCTCGTGCTCGGCGACGCAGGTCGGGATGTTGGTGTCCGACTCGGCCCGCGGGGTGGAGCGCAGCACGATGCTGGCGGCACCGCTGCGCTCCAGCGCGTCGTGGATGCCGTCGGCCATGAGCGCCTTCTGCTCGTCGCCGTCGATGTCGCGACCGAACTGGGGCACCTTGAGCTTGTAGAGGGCGGTGAAGACGGCGTCGGGCTGCATGCGCTGGATCTTGGCCAGGGCGTTGCGGTTCCAGCCCTCGCACGCCTGCCAGGACGGGTTGGGGTTCGCGCCGCCGGCCAGCTGCGCGGTGCTGAACGCGCAGGCGGACTTCGTCATGCCGACCACGCGCCAGCCGCGCTCCTTGCCCACGGCGTCCAGGACCGGCAGGTACTGCTCGGTCTTGGAGTCGCCGACCGCGACGATCTCGACGTCGCCCTGCGGGTCGCCGAACACGCAGGTGAGCACCTTCGTGCTGCGCTTGTCCTGGTGGCACTCGCGGTCGTCGTAGGTGACCTGGTCACTGGCCGCCTCGTCCGGAGACGGCTTGATGGAGCCGTCGCCGGCCGTCGAGGGCGACGGGCTCGGGGTCGCGGCGGCGCTGGGGCTCGCGCTCGGGGTGGCCGAGGTCGACTCGTCGGAGGAGTCGGGGTCGGTGTTCTGCGAGCACGCGGCGAGCAGGACGGCGCACGCGGCCAGGACGAACGACTGGCGCATCATGTGGTTCGGACCTCCAGGCCCGGACGCACGGGCACGACGACATAGAGTGAGCGGTGCTGTCCAGCATAGTGAGCCCCTTGGAGGAGAACCGCATGGCGAAGGCTCCGACCTACTCGGTCGTGGTCCCGGTCCACAACACCGGCCGTTACCTCGTCGACCTCCTCGCCTGCCTGGAGCGGCAGACGGTCGGCATGGACGACCTCCAGGTCGTGCTGGTGAACGACGGCTCGACGGACGACTCCGCGCAGGTGATCGACGCCTTCGTCGCCACGTGGCCCGAGCACGCCGTCGCGGTGCACCAGGAGAACGCCGGCGTCTCGGCCGCGCGCAACGCCGGCATCGCCCTTGCCACGGCTCCCTGGATCGCCTTCCCCGACTCCGACGACGTCCTCGGCGACGGCTACTTCGAGGCGGTCACGACGTCGCGCGAGTCCGCGCCCGGCGTGCGCGTCTTCGCCACCAACCTGCTGGTGTGGGAGGAGTCGACGGGCAAGACGCTCGACACCCACCCGCTGCGCCGCAAGTTCACCCGCTCCGGCAGCGTGGTCGACCTGGACTACTCGCCCGAGATCGTGCAGATGAGCGCCGCGTCGTCGGTCATCGACCGCGAGTTCCTGGAGAAGACCGGCGTCCTGTTCGACTCGCGGGTCGTGCCGCGCTTCGAGGACCCGCACTTCCTGGGCCGCTACCTGCTGCAGTGCGAGCGCCCGCTGGTCGCCGCCGTCACCGACGCGCACTACCTCTACCGTCGCCGCGACGACGGCACGTCGGCCATGCAGACGAGCCTCAACGACGAGCGCATCTTCACCGACGTGCCCAAGTACGGCTCCATCGACCTGCTCGATCACGGTGCCCGGGCCCGCGGCGGACGCGTGCCGGACTGGCTGCAGAACATGGTGCTGTACGACCTGTTCTGGCTCTTCCGCGGCGACCAGGCCGTCCACACCGGACTGGCCCAGATCAGTCCGGAGGCGTCGCGCGTCTTCCACGAGCACGTCCGCACCATCACCGGCTACCTCGACCACTCGACGATCTACGCCTTCGACGCCATCGCCGTGGCCTGGTGGATGCGCGAGGCGCTCGACTTCGGCTACCGCGAGGAGGCGTCCCACTCGCGGTTCATCGAGTACGGGCCCGTCGACGAGGACCGCGAGATCGTCGCCCTGTCGTACCGCTACACCGGCGAGCGGCCCGACGAGGAGCTGCTGTTCCGCGGCGAGCACGTCCAGCCCCGCTACGCCAAGACCCGCGAGCTGTGGGCGCTGGGCCGCGTCGTCATGCACGAGCGCATCCTGTGGGTCTCCACGCGCGGCCGGGTGCAGCTGCGGCTCGACGGCGTCGCGCAGCAGTTCTACCCGATCGGCGAGAACCACCGACGCTTCCGCCTGCGCCCGTTCGAGCTCCGCGAGCTGGCCGAGGTCCAGGGCGACCTCCGCGCCGCTCGTCGACGCCCGGCCCGGGCCGTCACCGCCGAGGACGACGAGCCGGTCTCGCGGGGCGACCGGCTCGCGCTGTGGCTCAGCCGCCGCCGGCTCGTGCGTCGCCTGTTCGGCCGGGCCTGGGTGCTCATGGACCGTGACCTGGACGCCGACGACAGTGCCGAGGTGCTGTACCGCTGGCTGCGCGAGAACAAGAAGGACGTCAACGCCTACTACGTCCAGAACCGCGCGTCCGTCGACTGGGACCGGCTGTCCAAGGACCGCTCGGTCCGGCTGCTGCGCTACGGCTCGCTCCGCTGGAAGCTGGCGCTGCTCAACGCCGACCACCTCGTGTCGTCGCACATCGACAAGTTCGTCGTCGAGCCGCTGGACCGGAAGGTCTTCGGGCCGCCGCGCTGGAAGTTCACGTTCCTGCAGCACGGCGTCATCAAGGGCGACCTGTCGCGCTGGCTCAACCCCAAGCACGTGGACGTCTTCGTGACGTCCACCCAGGACGAGTACGACTACATCGCCGGCGAGTCGCCGTACCGGTTCTCGTCGCGCGAGGTCCGCCTGACGGGCCTGCCCCGCTTCGACGACCTGCTCGCGGTCGCCGGACGCGTGAAGGAGCAGGACCTGCTGCTCGTCATGCCGACGTGGCGCAGCTACCTCAGCACGCCCCGCGTGGTGCTGGACGACGAGGCCGAGCACAACGACGCGTTCATGGACAGCACGTACGCGCAGGGCTGGCGGCAGCTGCTGACCGACGAGCGGCTGCACGCGCTCGCCGCCGAGCACGGCCTGACGATCGGCTTCATGCCGCACCCGAACACGCAGCCGTACCTGGACGACTTCGACCTGCCCGACACGGTGAAGGTGCTGCGCTACGGCACCGACGACGTCCGCGAGGTCATCGCCCGGTCCAAGGTCATGGTCACCGACTACTCCTCGACGGCGTTCAACATGGCCTACCTGCTCCGGCCGGTCGTCTACTACCAGTTCGACCGCGACGAGTACTTCAGCGGAGCCCACACCGAGCGTCCGGGCTACTTCTCCTACGAGTCGCACGGCTTCGGACCGGTGGCGCTGGAGGCCGGCGACGCGCTGGACGCGGTCGGCGACGTGCTCGAGCGCGGTGCCGCGACGCCGGAGCACCTGGCGCGCATGGAGCGGACGTTCCCGGTGCGCGACGGTCGCAACAGCGAGCGGGTGCACCAGGCGATCGTCGCCACGGGGCAGCGGCTCTCGCTCGAGAAGGCGCGTACCGCGGCTCCCCTCGACTCCTGGGATGCATCCGGGGCCCGCCGGCGTTGATGCTGACCGCGCCCTTTTTCGCTCAACCGCCGGCCCGCGGTTCCGATAGGAGTCCCTCGTGAACGCATCGAAGTGGCTGCTCGCCCCGCTCGCCTCCGTCGCCCTGCTGCTGGGGGTCCTCGCCGCGCCCGCGCAGGCCGCGACGCCCAAGCAGGTCACCGGCCTGCGGACGCACTCGGTCATGAAGACCGACTTCAAGGCCGCCTGGTCGAAGGTCAAGGGCGCGTCGCGCTACGAGGTGCAGTGGAGCACGTCGCCGCGCTTCGCCGGCGCGAAGTCGCGCACCAGCTCGAAGGCGAACGCGAAGATCCAGGGACTCAAGCCGGGACGCGCGTACGTCGTGCGCGTCCGGGCCCTGGCGAAGTCGTCCAAGGGCTGGAAGCGTGGACGCTGGTCGGCGGCCGCGACCGCCCGCACGTTCGCCCTGGACCGGGTCCGTGGCCTCGTGCGCCGCACGGGCACCGACAACCAGGTCTGGGCCTCGCGCTCGCGGGCGATGTCCTGGACCCGCCTCGCCGGCGCCACCGCCTACGACGTGCAGGTCTCGCGCTTCAGCGACTTCCGCGCCTCGGGCACCACCACCGAGCGCGTCAAGGGCACCAGCGCCTGGGCGCGCCACCTGGCGAAGGGCGTCACCTACAAGGTGCGCGTGCGCGGCGTCTCGTCCGCCGGCACCGGCCCGTGGGCCTACACCCAGACCGTCTCGTTCGACGACGCCCGCTCGCTGGGCGCCATGTCGCTGGCCCTGACGCCCGTCGCGGACGGCGTCCGGGCCAGCTGGAACGCGGTCGACTACGCCACGGTCTACGAGCTCTACTCGGGCAGCACCTGGGCCGAGGCCCTGGCCCGGGCCCCGAGGCGTCTCGGCACCGGCACCCGCTCGGTGGTCGTCGCGGGCAGCGACGCGGACCGCAACAAGGTCGCGTACGGCAACCCGATCCGCGTCCGCGTGCAGGGCAAGGGCGTCGGCAGTGGCCTGCGCACGGTCCAGAAGGCCGCGCTGCCCACCCCGGTGCGTCCGGACCACGCCGTCGTGAACGTGGCGAAGGTCGGATCGTTCAACGTGTGCCAGACCGGCACGAACTGCGGTTCGGACTGGACGAGCCGCGACGACCGCGTCAAGCAGCAGGTCGACGACCTGGACGCCGTCGGTCTCCAGGAGATCCTGCCCGGCAGCCTCGGTGCGCTCGAGGGCACGACGCACGACAGCTACGGCCAGGGCCAGAACGCCGTCCTGTGGCGCACCGCGCGGTTCTCGGTCGTCGACCAGGGTGCGCTGAGCCTCACCGGCGGCATGAACGCGGTGTGGGTGCGGCTGCAGGACAAGCAGGTGCCCGGCGGGACCACCGTCGTGGTCTCGACGCACCTCAACGAGACCAAGGCCGAGCCCGGCTCGTCCGTCCGGGAGATCGTCACGAAGCTGGCGGCCACCTCGGACAAGAACGGCAAGCGGCTCGACGACGGCGTCACTCCCGTCGTGCTCACCGGCGACCTGGTCGCCGACTCCGGCCACACCGCGGCGATCAAGGCCGGGTTCTACGACGGAGCCGCCGCCGGCACGAGCATCGCCAACCGGCAGTACAGCACCGTCAACAAGTTCGCGACGACGCCGCAGCAGCCGGCCGACTCGGTCGGTTTCGGCCCGCGCGCCGACCACGTGCTGGTCAAGAACTCGCCCGGCTCGGACGGGTACCGTCACGAGGCGTGGCTCAGCAACGGACGTCCCAGCTCGGACCACAACCTGGTCTGGGCGACCGTGGGAGTGACCAAGCGCTGATGCCCGACGCTCGCGGCACGTTCTCCGTCGTCTCGGCGCTCTACCAGGTGGAGCGCTACCTGGGCGAGTACCTGGCCTCCCTGGAGGCGCAGACGTACGGGTTCGAGCGGCTGGACGTCGTGCTGGTCGACGACGGCTCGACCGACGGGACGTACGAGCACGCCGAGCGCTGGGCCGCGCAGCACCCGAACGTGCGGGTCGTGCGGCAGGAGAACGCCGGCCCCGCGTCGGCGCGCAACCACGGGCTGGAGCTGGTCCGGAACCGGTGGGTCACGTTCACCGACCCCGACGACGTGCTGGCACCGGACTACTTCGAGCGGCTCGACGCGTTCATGAGCAGCCCGGAGGGGGCCGGCGCGGCGCTGTACGCCACCCGCCTGGAGGTCTTCCGCGAGGCCGACGGCACCCGCGAGTTCAGCCACGCCCTCGACGGCAAGTTCACCGACGGCGATCGGGTCGTCGACCTGTCGCAGGACCCCTCGATCGTCCAGGCCAGCGGCGCGTCCAGCGTCCTGGACGTCGACCTGCTGCGCTCGGCCGGCCTGCGCTTCGAGGAGGGGCTGCGGCCCAACTTCGAGGACGTCCACCTGCTGGTGCGCTACCTGCTCGCCGCCCCGGCACCCGTCGTGGGCGTCGTCGCGTCGGCGGTCTACGTCTACCGCAAGCGCGACGACGGCACGTCCGCCCTGCAGAACCTCGGCCGCGACGCCCGGCCGATCACCACCGTGCTCGAGCACGGCTACCTCGACCTGCTCGACCGGGCGCAGGACGCCGACGGCTCGGTGCCGGCCTGGGTGCAGAACGTCCTGATCTACACGCTGTCGTGGATCCTGCGGTCCTCCCAGCGCATCGAGTCGCCGTACGCGGGGCTCGGCCCGGAGATGGGGGAGCGGTTCGCGACGCTGGCCCGCCGGGTGTGCGCGCGGCTCGACGAGGACGTCGTCCGCCGCTACGACGTCCACCGGCTCAACGGCTGGGTGCGCGCCGCGATCCGGCTGCGGCTGGGCGAGGGCGAGGGCACCCTGCGCGTGCGCACCGGGCGCGTGCGCGGCGACCTCGTCGAGGTCACCTACTACTTCGCCGGCACCCTGCCCGAGGAGCGGCTCGAGGAGGACGGACGCGTCGTCGAGCCCGTCTCGGCGACCGTGCGCCAGTACGAGCTCCTGGGCCAGGTGCTGCTGACGCAGCGCATCCTGTGGGTGCCCGCCGGTCGCGGCGTCACGCTGCACCTGGACGGTCGCGCGGCCAGTGTCCTGCTCGCTCCCGGGCGTCGCACCCGCACCATCGTCGCGCGCCAGGTCCAGGCCGAGGCCTGGACGTCCCTGTCCGCCGCCGAGGCCGCCCTGCTGCCGCGCGCCGGGCGCAAGGCCTGGAGCGAGGCCCACCCGGGCGAGTCGCTCGAGACGCCGTCGCTCGGCGAGCGCGTCCGCACCCGCGGCCTGGGCGACACCTGGGTGCTCATGGACCGCGTCGGCGAGGCCGGCGACAACGCCGAGGCGTTCTACCGCTGGATCCGCGAGAACCGCCCGCGCACCGACCTGCGCTTCGTGCTCGACCGCACCAGCCGCGACTGGGACCGCCTGGACGCCGAGGGCTTCCGGCTCGTCGCCTACGCCTCCGCCGAGCACCGGGACCTGCAGCGCCACGCGCGCGTGCTCGTGTCGTCGCAGGCCCGCGAGGAGGTCGTCCAGCCGTTCGAGCCCGAGGTCGACGGTGGCCCCGCCTGGCGGGTCGTGTTCCTGCAGCACGGCGTGGCCAAGGGCGACCTGTCGCGCTGGTTCAACCAGAAGGACTTCGCGCTGGTGCTCGCCTCGGCGGCGCCCGAGGCGCGCTCCTTCGACGGCGAGTCGCCCTACCGCCTGACGCCGATGGAGGTCACGCTGACGCCGCAGCCGCGCCTGCACGAGCTGACTGCCGCCGACGCGGCCCGCTCGGGCCCGCCGCATCGCGTCCTGGTGGCCCCGACGTGGCGACGCTGGCTGTCGGAGCGGACCGCGGGGGAGGCCGCCGCGCAGCAGGTCGCCGACTCGGCGTACGTCCGCCGCTGGACCGAGGTGCTGCGTCACCCCGAGCTGCTGCGCACCGCCCGCGAGCGGGACCTGGTCGTCACGTTCCTGCCCCACCCGAACGCCCGGGAGGCGTTCGCGGGCGTGGAGCTGCCCGACGGCGTCGAGGTCGTCACCGAGGTGCCCGTGCGCTACCGCGAGCTGCTGGTGGACGCCGCGGTGCTCGTCACCGACTACTCCTCGGTGACCTTCGACCTGGCCTGGCTCGGCCGCCCCACCGTCTACTTCCAGTTCGACGAGGACGAGTTCTTCGGCGGGCGGCACAACGAGCGGCGCGGCTGGTTCGACTACCGCCGCGACGGCTTCGGACCGGTCGTGGACGGCGAGCCGACCGACGTGTGCGCGGCGATCGCCACGGCGCTGGACGCGACCGAGCTGGTGGCGTGGCCCGGCGGCCCGGTGGCCGAGGGCAACGCCGAGCTCTACGACCGCATCGCCCGCCTGCCCTGAGGCGGGCCCGGCTCAGCCGCGGTCGAGCTCCAGCACGCCGTCCAGGCGCTCGGCCAGGGCGGGCGCGAGCGTCTCCATGTAGCTGGCCGTGATGTGGTGGCGGTCGCGATAGACCGTCAGCCCGCCGATGACCGGCTCGCACGTCGCTCCGGGGCAGACCAGGTCGTTGAGGTCGACGAACGCGACGCCGGCCTCGCGCGTGGCGGCCTCGGACTCGCCGGTCTTCCACACGGGTGCGTACGCCTGGTCGTGAGGCACAGTGCAGCGGGCCGGGACGCCCGTGCGTCGCAGGCAGGCCGGCACGTCGAACGGGAGTCGCGGCGTGGCGGCCAGCACGACCACCTCGACGCCGGCGGCGCGCACCTGCTCCCAGTAGTCCACGACGCCGTCGCGGCGGAGCGCGTCGACCCGGGCGGCCGGGAGCGCCGGGTCGTCCTGGCGGACCTTCAGCGTGTCGAGGGCCGTGACGAGCACGTCGGGCCGGTCCGGGCCGGTGAGCTCGGCGAGCATCCGCTCGTTGAACAGGTCGCAGTCCGGGAACCCGTCGGTGACGATGGAGGGATGGTCCCGCGTCGGGGCGGCGGTCAGCTCGCAGACGGACTTCGCGTGAAGGGTGATCCGCCAGCCGTTCAGGTCGGCCACCTCGTCGAGGGCCGGCAGCCACTGGAGCGTCTTGCTGTTGCCCACCATCGCGACGTCGACGTCCCCGTCCGGGTCGCCGAACACGCACCCGGCGGTGCTCGAGCTGCCCGTGCCCTGGATGCACGCCCGCGAACGCGGGGCCGGAGTGTCGTACGGCGCCTGGGACGGCTTGGGCTGGACGTCGTCCAGGTCCGACGGCCGCGGCTGGCCGATCGCGGCAGCGCCGAGCCCGGGCACGGCTCCGGGGGCCACGAGAGGCTCCGACGGATCGGCGGTGCACCCTGCGGCCACGACCAGCAGCGCGAGCACGGACGCCGCGACGCGGCGCCGCGCCCTCGAGGTCACTTCCAGGCCTTCGCCAGCTGCGGCTCGAGGAACGGGCGCATCGTCTTGGTGTAGGTGGCCGTGACGTGGTGGGTGTCGTAGTAGACGAGCACGTCGCCGATGATCGGCGCGCACTGCTCGCCCGGGCAGACCCAGCCGTTCATGTCGACCAGGCCGACGCCCTCGACGCCGTCCACGGCCGCCTCGGCGTCCTCGACCGACCAGACGGTCGAGTACGCCTTGTCGCGGTCGACGGCGCAGCGCGTGAGGTGTCCCTCGTTGCTGCCGACGCAGTCGGGGATGTTCAGCTGCAGACGCGGACCGGCGGTGAGCACGGCGACGTCGATGCCGGCGTCGGTGAGCGTGCGCCACCACTGCTGGACGCCCTCGATGCGGGTCGTGCGCAGCTCGTCGGCCGGCACGTCCTCGCTCTCCTGGGCGACCTTGAGCGTGTCGAGCACGGTGAAGACGCGGTCGGGCTTGAGGTCCTCGGTGACGGTCCTGACGACGTTGCGGTTCCACTCGTCGCACTCGGGGTAGTCGTCGAGCGGGTCGCTGCCGTTGCGCGTGGGCGCCGCGGTGAACTCGCACGCGGACTTGGTGAACGACTCGATGCGCCAGCCGCGCTCCTTGCCGATCTCGTCCATGACCGGGATCCACTGACGGGTCTTGGAGTTGCCGATCATCGCCACGACCGTCTCGCCCTCGGGGTCGCCGAAGGTGCAGGACGCGGGGTCGGTGCCCTCGATGTCCTGGTCGCACGAGCGGGTCGCCTCGTTGGCGTTGTCGTCCTCGACCTCGGTGAGCGACGGGGCGAACGCCTCGACGGAGTCGACCGGGTCGCCGGCCGGGTTGCCGCGCGGGTCCTCGCCGAGCACCTGGGCGCCCTTCGCGTCCTTGGCGACGGGGGTCTGCTCGACCTGGATGGCGCCGTTCAGCGTGAAGCCGGCGACGACGCCGACGATGGTCAGGGCCACGCCCGCCGCCAGCGCGTTGCGGGTGGACTCCATGACCTTGGAGAAGCGGACCGGGTTCTCGATGACGTGGTGCGTGACCCACGCGGCGGCGAGCGACGCGACGGCGACGGGCAGCAGCTCGAGCGTGGACTCCTCGCCGGGCGACCAGGCCTCGTAGATGACGATCATCGGCCAGTGCCACAGGTACAGCGAGTACGACAGGCCGCCGAACCAGCGCATGACCGAGCGGTCGAGCAGGAAGCCCGCGCCGCGCGCCCCGGCCGCCGGACCGCCGGCGATGACGGCGGCGGAGGCGACGATCGGCAGCAGCGCGTAGTAGCTCGGCCACGGCATCTGGTCGTCCTGCAGCAGCACCGAGGCCACGATGCCGGCGAGGCCGGCCCAGGTGAGGGCGGCCGCCAGGTTCGGACGCATACGGTTCAGCACCGGCACGGCGATGGCGACGAGGCCACCGAGCGCCAGCTCCCACAGACGTGTGGTGGTGATGAAGTAGGCCGTGTCGGGCGACTGCTGGGTCCAGTAGACGGAGTAGGCGAGCGACGGGACGAAGATGAGCAGCAGGCCGCCGAACATGGCCGGACGCATCTGCAGGTGGCCCCGACGCACGAGCACCGCGACGAGGATGATGAGCAGCGGCCAGACGATGTAGAACTGCTCCTCGACCGCGAGCGACCAGAAGTGCTGCAGCGGGCTGACGGCGTCGTCCTCGGCGGAGTAGTCGACCGCGCGGTCGGCCAGTCGCCAGTTGATGACGTAGAAGGCGCTGGCGACCGCGTCGAACGCGGTGTCCTTCCAGCGCGTCACCGGCAGGAACAGGTACGAGGCCACCATCGTGGCGACGATGACCGTCGCCGACGCGGGCAGCAGGCGCTTGAACCGACGCGCGTAGAACCGGCTCAGGCTGACCCGTCCGTCGCGCTCGACCTCGCGCACCAGCAGGCCGGTGATGAGGAAGCCGGAGATGACGAAGAAGATGTCGACGCCGACGAATCCGCCCGGCAGCCAGGCGAGGTCGATGTGGTACAGGACGACGGTCAGGACCGCGATGGCCCGCAGACCTTCGATGTCACCGCGGAATCTCTTGCTCATCAGTGCTCTCTGTCGTCGGGATGGGCCCACGACAGCCTAACGAAGGACTCCAGGGGAGCCTCGTCCGCCGGGTGCGGCGCCGCTCCTAGGATGGCCCGGTGGACTCGCCGACCTTGACGCTGCTGCTCGGACCCGTCGCCTCCGAGACCCTGGCCGACGACCTGAGGGCGGAGGGGCTGGACGTCACCGCCGTGGCGGTCCCCGACGACGACCCGGTCGCCCTGCGCGAGGCCGTGGCCGCGGTGACGACCGAGGCGGTCGTCTTCGTGCGGCGCGCGTCGACCACCGCCGACCACGTCCGGCGCGCCATCGCCTGGGTCGCCGGCCTCGGCCTGGAGACCCCGGCCGGGCTGCCGGTGCGGCTTGACCCGTCCGACGACACCTACATCGACGCGCTGCTCGCCGCCGGGCACCCCGCCGAGCTCGTGCGCCTGGCCGGCTACTACCGCGCGGTCCCGAGCGCGGAGTGGGCCGACGTCGTCGACGACGGACGCACGCTGCGTCTCGGCCTGCGCTGGCGCTGGGGCGGCTCGGCGACCGCCGAGCACGCCGACCGGACGCTCGCGATCGCCCTGGTGGGCAAGCGCGGCACGACGCACGTGCCCACGCGGTGCGTCGAGCGGGTCGCGGCCGGCGGCACGGTGGCCTGGTCGGCGTACGTCGCCGACATCCCCGTCGCGCGGCTGAGCGGTCGTGACCGGCTCGTCCTCGACCTGGCCCCGGGCACCGACGGTCCGCGCATGGACCTGGAGCCGACCACCGGCCTGCTGGCCAGCGCCCGGCGCATGGCGGCGGACGGGCTCGACCTGGAGATCGCGCCGAACGCCGACGACGACCAGGTGCTCGTGCACGCCGTGCGTCACCGTGCCGGTCTCGCGCCCCTGCGCTGGCTGGCGACCCACCTGCGCCAGGACGCCGCCTCGCTGCTGCGCCTGCGCCGCTTCACCTGGGTGCGCGCGGCCCGGGTGCTCACGCGCCCGCTGGTCGGGCGCCGGCCGATCTGGCTGGTCGGCGAGCGCGAGGACACCGCGCGCGACAACGGCTACCACTTCTTCGCCCACCTGTGCCGCACGCAGCCGGACGCCCGGGTCTACTACGTGATCCAGGGCGGCAGCGAGCAGCGGGCCAAGGTCGAGGCGCTCGGCCCGGTCCTCGTGCACTCCTCGTGGAAGCACCGGCTGCTCATGCTGCACGCCGAGGTGCTCGCGAACGCGTACTCGGTCAAGCACATGCTGCCGCGCCAGTGGCACCCCGGCGCCTACCTCAAGCAGGCCGCGTGGCGGCTCGGCGCCCGCCGGGTCTACCTCAAGCACGGCGTGAACGACAAGGTCAACATGCTCAAGCGGGGCACCGGCGGGTACGACCTGTACCTCACCGTCGGCCCGGGGGAGTCCGGCGCCGTCCGCGCGGTGTCCGGCTACGACACGCAGGTGGCCGAGACCGGCCTGCCGCGCTTCGACGCCCTGACCCGCCTGGACGACGGCACGTCCGACACCGTCGTGCTGTTCATGCCGACGTGGCGGCGCGCGTTCGTCCCGAAGCTGTTCAGCGACGAGGACGTCGCGGAGATGTCGTTCGAGGGCTCGTCGTACCAGCGCTTCGTCACCGAGCTGCTGGCCGACCCGCGACTGGCCGCGATGCTGCGCGAGCACGGTGCCCGCCTGCAGTTCCTGCCGCACTACAACATGGGCCGCCTGCTCGAGGGACTGGACGTCGTCGAGGGCGTGGAGCTGGTCGACAGCGCCACGCCGCACATCCAGGAGCTCATGCGCCGCTGCGACCTGTTCCTGACCGACTACTCCTCGGTGCACTTCGACATCGCCTACCTGGGCACCCCGCTGCTCTACACCCACTTCGACGAGGCCGAGTACCTCGAGGGGCACGCGTCGCCGTCGTGGTTCGACCACGAGCGCGACGGGTTCGGCCCGGTCGTCCGCACGGTCGACGAGACCCTCGAGGCGCTGGGCCGCTACCTGGCGTCCGGCTGCGTGCGCGAGGAGTTCTACGAGGACCGCGTGAAGGCGGTCTTCACCCACCAGGACCGCGAGAACGGGGCTCGCGTCGTGCGGGCGGTCGAGGAGATGGTGCGGCGCACCGCCGTCTAGGTCAGCCCGCCGCGAGCTCGGTCAGCGCCGTCGCCACGCGCTCGCCGAGCGGCTCGGCCAGCTGCAGCGTGTAGGTGCGCGTGAAGTGGTGCGAGTCGCGGAAGCGCAGGACGCCGTCCGACACGACCGCGCACGGCGGGCCGTCCTCGCCGCACACCACGTCGTTGATGCTGACGAGCCGCGCGCGTCCGACGGCGTCGACGACCTGCTCGGCCGACGCGGTGGGGAAGCGCAGCTGCGGGTCGTCGTACTCGTCCTCGGTGATGTCGCACTCGTCCGTGTCGTCGCCGTGCTCCAGGACGCACTCGGGCACGTCCTCGTCCGAGCGCGGACCCGCGTCCAGCAGCACGGTGCCGATGCCGCGCGCCGCCAGCTCGCCGTAGGCGTCCTCGAGCCCCTGGACCATCAGCGCGTGCTGCTCGTCGCCGTCGATGTCGCGACCCGCCTTGGGCACGCGCAGCTTGTACAGCTCGGTGAACACCGCGTCCGGGCGGAGCTGCTCGATGACCTGGCGGGCGCGGGTGTTCCACTGCTCGCACGACGTGTTGACCTCGTCGTCCGGGCTGCCCAGCTCGGCGGCGGTGAACGCGCACGCGGACTTGGTGATCGAGGTGACGCGCCAGCCGCGTTCCTTCCCGATCGCGTCGAAGGCGTCGACCCACTGCTCGGTCTTGGAGTCGCCGGCCAGCACGACGTGCACCGAGCCCTTCGGGTCGCCGAACTCGCAGGCCAGCACCTCCGAGCGTCCCTTGCGCTGGTGGCAGTCCTGGCCGTCGGCGTACTCGATCTGGTCCTGCTCGGCCCGCGCCGGGTTGGGCGTCAGGGACGAGCCGGAGCCGTCGGCGGGTCGCGTCGGCTCGTCGTCGCCGTCCTGCGCGCCGGAGCACGCGGCGACGAGGGTCAGCGCCAGGGCGGCGACGAGCAGCCCGGTCCGGCGTCGAGCGGTCACTGCCCGCCACCGTGGGCGGCGCGGCGGACGTGGGCGGCGAAGTCGAGCGCGTCGCGGTTCCAGTTGTGGTGCTGCTGGACGTACGCGTGACCGGCGGCGGCCATCGCGTGGCGGCGCTCGTCGTCGTCCAGCAGCGCGGTGATCGCGGCCGCCGCGGCGGCCGGGTCCTCGAACGGCACCAGGACGCCGCCGTGCGAGTCCTCCACGAGGGCCTTCGCGGTGGGCAGCGGCGTGGTGACGATCGGCACGCCGTGGGCCAGGTACTCCATGAGCTTGGTCAGGCGGCTGAACCGGTAGTTCGGCTCGTCGCGGACGAACGAGACGCCGACCGCGGCACCCTCGATCGCCTGCATGGCCACGTCGTTGGGGGTGAAGCCGTGCCAGGTGAGGGCGCCCTCGGCCTGGGCCTGCTCCAGCAGGGCGTCCGTGCCGTCGTGGGCGGGGCCGTAGACGTCCACGGTCGCGGTGCCCTTCAGCAGCCGCGCGGTGTCGACGAGCATGCGCACGCCGCGGGACTGCGTCACCGAGCCGAGGTAGACGACCCGGCGCGAGGCCGGCGGCGGCACCTGCTCGGGCACGCGGGTGCTGTTCGGCACCACCGGGTGCGGCTCGTGGAACAGCGGCACGTAGCCGTCCTCGGCGAGCAGGATGGTGAAGCGCTTCTCGGCCCAGTCCTGGGCGGCCTTGGCGGCGGCGCGGACGACCGGGCGCACGGGACCGGGGATCCAGTCGCGCGACTCGACCGCGCCCGGGAAGTCCTCGTGGACGTCCCAGACCACCGGCGTGCTGCCCGTCGTGCCGGCCGCGGCGAGCAGCAGCTCGGGGTCGTGCAGCAGGACGACGTCGTGCTCGGGGGCCAGGCGGCGCAGCGTCGCGCGGGCCTCGCGGACGGCTGCGAGCCGGCGGCGCCCACGCGCCCGGCGCACGTCGACGCCGGTCACGCCGGCCGGCGGCTCCACGCCGTAGCCGGAGAACGGGGCGGCGAAGGTGACCGACATCCCGTCCTCCAGGAGCGCCGGGATCTCGCGGTGCGCGATCCGGGCGTCGCCGGGGTGGTGGACGATCGTCATGACGAGGACTCGGGTCGGCCTGCTCACCCGGCCACCCTAGTGCGCGCCACCCGGACGCTCGGCGGCGTCCCGGCGCCCCGGCTGCGTTAGCGTGCTGCCCGTGGTCCGCCTCTCGCTGCCGCGCGCCGTCGCGCACCCCGTCCGGCTCCTGCCGTTGACGTTCCTGGTGCTCATCTTCGTCGGCACGCTCCTGCTCCTGCTGCCGTTCGCGCGGGCGGGGGAGGAGAACCCGAGCTTCATGGCGGCGTTCTTCACCAGCACCTCGGCGGTCACGGTGACCGGCCTGGCGTCGGTCGACACCGCCACCTACTGGACGCCGGTCGGGCAGGGCATCATCCTGGCGCTGGTCGAGATCGGCGGCCTGGGCATCGTCGCGCTGGCGACCCTGCTGGGCGTGTTCATCGGCGGACGGCTGGGGCTGCGCACCCGGCTGGTGGCCCAGGCCGACTTCCACGTGCCGACGCTGGGCGAGGTGCGGCCGCTGTTCGCCCGCATCGTGGCCACGATGGTGCTGTTCCAGCTGGTCACGTGGATCGTGCTGACCCTGCGGCTGAAGGGCGAGTACTTCGACTCGTGGGGACAGTCGCTGTGGCACGGCCTGTTCTACGCCGTCATGGCGTTCAACAACGCCGGTTTCGCGCTGGAGTCCGACAGCCTCGTGGGCTACGCCGGCGACGGCCTCATCATCCTCCCGGTGTCCATCGCCGTCTTCGTCGGCGCGATGGGCTTCCCGGTGCTGGCCGAGCTGCGCAGCCGGTGGCGGACGCCGAAGAAGTGGACGATCCACACCCGGCTCACCGTCTGGGGCTCGCTCGGCCTGCTCGTCGTCGCCGTCGTGCTGTTCATGGCCGTCGAGTGGACCAACGACGACACCCTCGGGCAGCTGCCGTTCTGGCACCGGGTCGTCACCGGCATCGAGGCCGGCGTCATGCCGCGCTCGGGCGGGTTCAACAGCTTCGACTGGGGCGCCGTGCGTCCGGAGTCGCTCGACGTCGCCACCGTCATGATGTTCATCGGCGGCGGCTCGGCCAGCACCGCCGGCGGCATCAAGGTCACCACGTTCCTGCTGCTGGCCTACGTGATCATGGCCGAGCTGCGCGGCGACCCGGACGTGACGGTCGGCCGCCGCTCGATCAGCAGCGCCACCATCCGTCAGGCCCTCACCATCGCGCTGCTCGCGGTCATGCTGGTCATCACCTCGACGTGGCTGGTGCTGACCATGACCGGGCTGAGCTACGGGGACGTCCTGTTCGAGTGCACCTCGGCCTTCGCGACCGTCGGGCTGAGCACCGGCATCACCCCGGACCTGCCCTGGAACGCCCAGCTGGTGCTCATCGTCTTGATGTTCGTCGGCCGAGTGGGCACCATTACCGCGGCGTCAGCGTTCGTCGTCCGCAGCCGCGTGCGCCGCTACACCCTGCCCGAGGAGCGACCGATCATTGGCTAGCAAGGACACGTCCCCCACCGCCCCGGTGCTCGTCATCGGCCTGGGCCGGTTCGGCACGGCCGTGGCGCGCTCGCTCGTGCGGCTCGGGCACGAGGTGCTGGCCGTCGACGAGAGCCCGGCCATCGCGCAGAAGTACGCCAGCGACTTCACCCACGTCGTCGCGGCCGACACCACCGACACCGAGGCGCTGCAGCAGATCGGTGCCGAGCAGTTCCACCGCGCCGTCGTGGGCATCGGCACCGACATCGAGGCCAGCGTGCTGACCGTGCTCGGCCTGGCCGAGCTCGGCGTCAAGGAGATCTGGGCCAAGGCGGTCAGCGGCAAGCACGCCATGATCCTGGAGCGGGTCGGCGCCACCCACGTGGTGCGCCCCGAGACGTCCATGGGCGAGCGGGTGGCGCACCTGGTGTCGGGCACCATGACCGACTTCATCGAGTTCGACGACGGCTTCGCCATCGCCCGCACCCGGGCGCCGCGCGAGGCCTGCGGCCAGGAGCTCGGCCAGTCGGTGCTGCGCTCGAAGTACGGCGTGACCGTGGTGGGCGTGAAGACCCGCGGCCAGGACTTCACCTACGCGCAGGCCGACACCCTCGTGCACCGCGGCGACGAGCTCATCGTCTCCGGCCCCACGGTCAAGGTGGAGAAGTTCTGCGCCATGACCGCCGACCGCTAGGCGCCGTCCTCGGCCCGGCGGCGCACCGCCTCGGCCAGCTCGGACCACGGCCCCTCGAGCCGGCTCTCGGGCAGCCGGGCCTCGCGCTCGTTGGCGCGGACGTCGTAGACGAACCGGTCCGGGACGCCGTCGGCGTCCAGGTCGACGTCCCACGGGCACGCCTCGACCAGCGGCCACCACGCCGGCGCGTCCTGCTCGTCGACCTCGACCCGCCACTCGCGGCGCAGCCCGGCCAGCCCGCCGGTGCGGACCACCACGACCACCAGCACCGGCTCCGCTGTGGTCATGACTCCTCCTCGGGGACGACGCCGAGGCCCTGCCAGGCGGCCTCGACCGCCTCCTGCTCACGCCCGCCGACGGCCCGCGCGGCGCGGACGGTCGCGCCGGCGAGCCGGGCGAAGGTCGCCGTGGACGGCAGCGCCGGGTCGAGGAGCGCCGCGTACCAGAGCGGGCCGGCGGTCTGCCAGGCGTAGCCGCCCAGCGCCGTCGCGGCCAGGTGGAACGCCTTGTTCGGGATGCCCGAGTTCAGGTGCACGCCGCCGTGGTCGTCGCGGGTGCGGACGTAGTCGCGCATGTGCGCGGGCTGCGGGTCGCGGCCGAGCACGTCGTCGCCGTACGCGGTGCCCGGAGCGGCCATGGAGCGCAGCGCGACGCCCTGCACGGCGTCGGTGAACAGCCCGGCCCCGACCAGCCAGCTGGCCTCGTCGGCGCGCTGCCCAGCCGCGTGCTGCTCCACCAGCACGCCCACGACGTCGGCGACGGACTCGTTCAGGGCGCCCGGCTCGCCCTCGTAGACGAGCCCGGCCGTGTGCTGGACGAGCCCGTGGGCGAGCTCGTGGCCGATGACCGAGACCGAGGCGGTGAACCGGCCGAAGACCTCGCCGTCGCCGTCGCCGAACACCATCCGCTCGCCGTCCCAGTAGGCGTTGTCGTAGTCGCGTCCGTAGTGGACGCTCGCGGCCAGGGGCAGCCCCGCGTCGTCGAGCGAGTCGCGCCCGAACGCGTCGGCCAGCAGCCGGTACGTGGCCCCCAGGCCGTCGTACGCCTCGTCGGCCGCGACGTCGCCCGTGGGCGGCTCGCCCTCGGCCCGCACGCGGCGGCCGGGCAGGTCGGTGCCGTGGCCGGCGTCGCTCACGGTCCGGCGCAGCCCGGCGCCGGGGGAGGAGCGGCGCGGCGGCAGCACGGTGGAGCGCGGCCGGGCCGGACGGTCGAGCAGCGCGAGGCGCGCGGCCTCGGCCGCGACCGGGAAGCGTCCGGGCTCGTCGGCGGCCAGCCGGGCCAGCAGGTAGGGCGGGACGATCGCGTGGGTCATGGCGGCTCCTTCGGTGCCGCGAGCGTACGTCGCGGCGCCGACACCGTCTCGAGGTGCGGACGGCAACCACCGGGTCTACGGTCCCAGGGGCGCACACGGCGTGCGCCGTGAAAGGGGAGGCCCGTGCACCTCGCGGCCGACGACGCGTTCCGGCTGAACGCCGACTTCTTCGACTACACCATCGTGGCGCTGTACTTCGCCGTCGTGCTCGGCATCGGCGTGCTCGCCCGGCGGCAGGTGTCGACCAGCATCGACTTCTTCCTGTCCGGTCGCTCGCTGCCCGCGTGGGTGACCGGCCTGGCGTTCGTGTCGGCCAACCTCGGCGCGGTCGAGGTCATGGGCATGTCGGCCAACGGTGCGCAGTACGGCGCCGCGACCTTCCACTACTTCTGGATCGGCGCCGTCCCGGCGATGCTGTTCCTCGGCATCGTGATGATGCCCTTCTACTACGGGTCCGGTGTGCGCTCGGTGCCCGAGTTCATGCGCCGCCGCTTCGGCACCGGCGCCCACCTGGTCAACGCCATCAGCTTCGCCGTCGCCCAGCTGCTCATCGCCGGCATCAACCTGTTCCTGCTGGCCACCATCGTGGAGCGCCTGCTCGGCTGGCCGCTGTGGGTCTCGCTCATCGTCGCGGCCGTGGTCGTGCTCTCGTACATCACCCTCGGCGGCCTGTCGGCGGCGATCTACAACGAGGTGCTGCAGTTCTTCGTCATCGTCGCGGCCCTGCTGCCGCTGACGATCGTCGCGCTGCACAAGGTCGGCGGCTGGCAGGGCGTCAAGGAGAAGATCCAGCCCGGTCCCGAGCAGCTCTCGTCCTGGCCCGGCACCGACCTGACCGGCATCGAGAACCCCGTCCTGTCGGTGATCGGCCTGGTCTTCGGCCTGGGCTTCGTGCTCTCGTTCGGCTACTGGACGACCAACTTCGTCGAGGTGCAGCGCGCGATGGCGTCCGACTCGCCCTCGGCGGCCCGCCGCGCCCCGATCATCGGTGCGTTCCCGAAGATGTTCATCCCCTTCGTGGTCATCATCCCGGGCATGGTCGCGGCGATCATCGTGCCCGAGATCGCGGCCCTGAAGAGCGGCGACGAGGGCGGCGCCGGCGGCGCGACCTACAACGACGCGATCCTGCTGCTCATGCGCGACCTGCTGCCCAACGGCATGCTCGGCGTCGCGATCGCGGGCCTGCTCGCCTCGTTCATGGCCGGCATGGCGGCCAACATCTCGGCGTTCAACACCGTCTTCAGCTACGACCTGTGGCAGCAGTACGTGAAGAAGGACCGCCCCGACGGCTACTACCTGACCATCGGTCGCGTCGCCACGGTCGGCGCGACGGTCATCGCCATCGGCACCGCCGTCATCGCGTCGAACTACGACAACCTGATGGACTACCTGCAGACGCTGTTCGGGTTCTTCAACGCGCCGCTGTTCGCCACGTTCATCCTGGGCATGTTCTGGAAGCGGATGACGCCGACCGCCGGCTGGGTGGGCCTGGTCTCGGGCACGCTCGCCGCCGTCCTCGTCGCGGTCCTCAGCGACGGCACGCTCGGCAGCCTCAGCGTCGGCGTCCTGTCCCTGTCGGGCCAGGGTGCGAGCTTCGTGGCCGCGGGCGCCGCGTTCGTGGTCGACATCGTGGTCAGCGTCGTCGTGACGCTCATGACGCGGCCCAAGGCCGAGTCCGAGCTGCGCGGCCTGGTCTACTCCCTCACCCCGAAGGAGGACTTCGCCGACCCCGACGAGAAGAACCTGCCCTGGTACCAGTCGCCGGTGAAGCTCGCCGGCATCGCGCTGGTCATCGTCATCTTCCTCAACGTCCTCTTCCGCTAGGAGCCCGCCATGGCACAGACCAAGACCGCAGGCGCCTTCGACGTCCGCTACATCGTCGCGGCCCTCATGGGCACGTACGGCGTGATCCTCACGATCCTGGGGCTGGTGAACACCTCCGACGCCGAGCTGGAGGCGGCCGACGGCTTCAACGTCAACCTCTGGGCCGGCCTCGGCCTGCTCGTCTTCGCGGCCGCCTTCGCCGCCTGGGCGAGGCTGCGTCCGCTCGTCGTCCGCGAGGTCACCGACGAGGAGCGGGAGGCGGCGGGGAGGCCCGCGGACGACCGGTAAAGTTCCGGCGGTGAGCACCCCCGAGAACTCCTACCGCTACGACAGCACCCTGGCCGCCGACATCGAGTCGCGCTGGCAGGAGCGCTGGGACGCCGAGGGCACCTTCGAGGCGCCCAACCCCACCGGCGACCTCGCCGGCGACGTCAGCGACGAGCGGTTCCCGGCGGGCAAGTTCTTCATCATGGACATGTTCCCGTACCCCTCGGGGGCGGGACTCCACGTCGGCCACCCGCTGGGCTACATCGCCACGGACGTGGTGGGGCGCTACCGCCGCATGACCGGCCACAACGTCCTGCACGCGCTGGGCTACGACGCCTTCGGCCTGCCGGCCGAGCAGTACGCCGTGCAGACCGGGCGCCACCCGCGCGAGACGACGCTGGAGAACATCGGCACGATGCAGCGCCAGCTGCGCCGCCTGGGCCTGGCCCACGACAAGCGCCGCTCGTTCGCCACGATCGACCCCGAGTTCGTGAAGTGGACGCAGTGGATCTTCCTGCAGATCTTCGACTCCTGGTACGACGCCGAGCGCGGCACCGCCCGGCCCATCCGCGAGCTGGTCGAGAAGCTCGGTACCGACGACCCGGCCGTCATCGACCAGCACCGCCTCGCCTACGTCAGCGAGTCGCCGGTCAACTGGTGCCCGGGCCTGGGCACGGTGCTGGCCAACGAGGAGGTCACCGCCGACGGCCGCTCCGAGCGCGGCAACTTCCCGGTGTTCAAGCGCAACCTCAAGCAGTGGAACATGCGCATCACCGCCTACGCCGACCGCCTGGTGGACGACCTCGAGCGCGTCGACTGGCCCGAGCCGGTCAAGATCATGCAGCGCAACTGGATCGGTCGCTCGCACGGCGCCCGCGTCCGGTTCGACCTGCCCGAGACCGGTGACGGCGTCGAGGTCTTCACCACCCGCCCCGACACGCTGTTCGGCGCGACCTACGTCGTCCTGGCCCCCGAGCACGAGCTCGTCGAGCGCATCACGACGTCCGCCTGGCCCGAGGGCACCCAGGACGCGTGGACCGGCGGCGCGGCGACGCCGGCCGAGGCCGTCGCCGCCTACCGCGCGAAGGCCGCGGCCAAGACCGACGCCGAGCGCCAGGAGGACCGCGAGAAGACCGGCGTCTTCACCGGTGCCTTCGCCACCAACCCGGTGAACGGCGAGGCCGTCCCGGTGTTCGTGGCCGACTACGTCCTCACCGGCTACGGCACCGGTGCCATCATGGCCGTCCCGGGGCACGACGCCCGCGACTTCGAGTTCGCCACCGTCTTCGGCCTGCCGACCCCGCGCGTCGTCGACGGCGAGGGCGACCTGCCGTTCACCGGCGACGGCGTGGCGGTCAACAGCGCCAACGACGAGATCAGCCTCGACGGGCTGGGCGTCGCCGAGGCCAAGGCCCGGGTCATCGCCTGGCTGGAGGAGAAGGGCCGCGGCACCGGCACCACCACGTACCGCCTGCGCGACTGGCTGTTCAGCCGCCAGCGCTACTGGGGCGAGCCGTTCCCGATCGTCTACGACGAGCACGACCGCCCGATCGCGCTGCCCGAGTCGATGCTGCCGGTCGACCTGCCCGAGGTGCCCGACTACAGCCCGCGCACGTTCGAGCCGGACGACGTCACGAGCGAGCCCGAGCCGCCGCTCGGACGCGTCCAGGAGTGGGTGCACGTCGAGCTCGACCTCGGCGACGGACCCAAGCAGTACCGCCGCGAGACGAACACGATGCCCAACTGGGCCGGCTCGAGCTGGTACGAGCTGCGCTACACCGACCCGCACAACGACGCCGTCGTCACCGACCCGGCCAACGAGGCGTACTGGCTCGGCCCGCGCGCCGAGGGCGAGACCGGCGGCGTCGACCTGTACGTCGGCGGCGTCGAGCACGCCGTGCTGCACCTGCTGTACGCCCGGTTCTGGCACAAGGTGCTGTTCGACCTGGGCCACGTGAGCAGCGAGGAGCCGTTCCACCGCCTGTTCAACCAGGGCTACATTCAGGCGTACGCCTACACCGACGACCGTGGCGCCTACGTGCCGGCGGTGGACGTGCAGGAGCGCGACGGCGGCTACTTCCTGGGTGACCAGCCGGTCGCGCGCGAGTACGGGAAGATGGGCAAGAGCCTCAAGAACTCGGTCACGCCCGACGACATGTACGAGGAGTACGGCGCCGACACCCTGCGCGTCTACGAGATGAGCATGGGCCCGCTGGACGTCTCGCGTCCGTGGGAGACCCGCGCCGTCGTGGGCTCGCAGCGCTTCCTGCAGCGCGTGTGGCGCCTGGCCGTCGACGAGGAGACCGGTGCGCCGCTGGCCACCGACGAGCCGGCCGACGCCGCGACGCTCAGCACGCTGCACCGCACCATCGAGGGCGTCCGCGCCGACATGGACGCGATGCGCTTCAACACCGCGGTGGCCAAGCTCATCGAGCTGACCAACCACCTGACCCGCGAGGGCGTCCGCTCGCGCCAGGTGCTGGAGCCGCTGGTGCTCATGCTGGCCCCGCTGGCGCCGCACGTCGCCGAGGAGCTGTGGACGCGTCTGGGTCACGAGGGCTCGCTGGCCCACGTGCCGTACCCGGCGTTCGACGCTTCGCTCGTGGTCGAGGAGACCGTCACCTGCGTCGTGCAGGTGCAGGGCAAGGTGCGCGCCAAGCTCGAGGTCGCCCCGTCGGCGACCGAGGACGAGCTGACCGCGCTGGCCATGGCCGACGCGAACGTCCAGCGGGCCATCGACGGCCGCGAGGTGCGCAAGGTCGTGGTGCGGGCGCCCAAGCTGGTCAACGTGGTGGTCTGATGACCGTCGCCCTCGTCACCGACTCCACGGCCACCCTCCCCGGTGGCCTGGTCGAGCTGGCCGGGGCGACCGTCGTGCCGCTGCACGTCGTCGTGGGCGCCGAGACGCACCTGGACGGCACCGTCCCGTCGGCGGTGGTGGCCGACGCGCTGCGGCACGGCGTGCCGGTCAGCACGTCCCGGCCGAGCCCCGAGCGGTTCGCGGACGTCTACGCCGAGGCGGCGGAGGCGGGCGCGGACCACGTCGTCTCGGTGCACCTGAGCGCGGGCGTCTCGGGCACGTACGACGCGGCGCTGCTGGCCGCCCGCGACGCGCCCGTGCCGGTGCACGTCGTCGACTCCACGCAGGTCGGCATGGCCGTGGCGTTCAGCGTCCTGGCCGCCGCCCGGACCCGTGACGAGGGCGCGAGCGCCGAGGACGTCGCGGCCGCGGCCGAGCGGGCCGGGCGCACGTCCACGTCCCTGCTCTACGTCGACACCCTCGAGCACCTGCGCCGCGGCGGACGCATCGGGGCGGCGTCGGCGCTGCTCGGCACCGCCCTGGCGGTCAAGCCGCTGCTGACCATCGACGGGGGAGAGGTGCGTCCGCTGGAGAAGGTGCGCACCGCTTCCCGTGCGATCGGCCGGCTCGAGGCGCTGGCCGTCGAGGCGGCGCGGGCGTGCCCCGGAGGCTGCGACGTGGGCGTCCAGCACCTGGCCGCCGAGGAGCAGGCCCGCGGGCTCGTCGAGCGGCTGGGCCGCGAGCTCGGCCGCGACGACCTGCTGCTGAGCGAGGTCAGCCCGGTGCTCGGCGCCCACGTGGGCCCCGGCCTGCTCGGCATCTCGATCACGCCGCGCTGACCGTCCACCGGCCGCGGTGCCACCGCGGTCCGTCCACAGCCCGTGTCCGGGACCTGACGCCGGCGCCGCACCCGCGTCTAGCGTCGCCCGGGTGTGGGACGACCAGGAGACCCGGGCCGAGGTGGCACGCCGCCGCCTCGCACGCCTGACCGCGGAGTTCGAGCAGGCGCAGGCCCGCCGGACGCAGCCGGAGCGGCCGGAGGCCACGCCGGTGACGCCGGTGACGCCGGCCGAGCCGCCGGCTCCGTCGCGGCTGCGGCTGTCGGGCGCGCACGTGCGCGTCGTCGGCGTCGTGCTGACCGCCGCCGCCGTGGTGACCGTCTGGTGGGTGCTGGCCGGACGTCCGGCCGAGCACGCCGTGCCGGTCACGGTCGACACCCCCGCGAGCGCGACGCCCGGTCCGGACGCGTCCGCGACGCCCGGGTCCGCCGGGGGAGCGCAGGGAGCGGAGCCCGGCCCGCTGGTCGTCGACGTCGCCGGCAAGGTGCGCCGTCCGGGCATCGTCGAGCTGCCGCCCGGCTCCCGCGTGGTCGACGCCATCGAGGCGGCCGGCGGGGTCCGTGGGCGTCCGGACACGACGAGCCTGAACCTGGCGCGCAAGCTGGTCGACGGTGAGCAGGTGCTGGTCGGGGTCGAGGCCGCGGCCGTGCCCGCCGCGCCGGCGCCCGGGGGCGCAGCCGGCGCCGGGCCGGTGCCGGGTGCCGTCATCGACCTCAACACGGCCACGATCGAGCAGCTCGACACGCTCCCCGGCGTCGGACCGGTGACGGCCCAGGCGATCCTGTCCTGGCGCGAGGAGCACGGGTCGTTCACGTCGGTCGACGACCTGCTCGACGTCAAGGGCATCGGCGAGGCGACGCTGGCCGAGCTGCGCGACCTCGTCTCGGCGGGCTGAGCCGCGTGCTCGCGGCGCTCTTCCGGGCCCGCGTCGCGCTGGGACGGGCCGTCCGTGGCCACGACCTGCGGATGGTGCCGGCGGCGGGGGCCGCCTGGGCGGTCGCCGCGGGCGTCCTCGGTACCGGGTCGCGGACGGGCCTGGCCGTCTCGCTCGCCGGGCTCGCCGTGCTGCTCGCGGCACTGCTGCGGCGCCACGCCGCGCTCGCCCTGGTCGCGGCCGTCGTCGCGGGCGTGGCCGCCGGGTGCGCGTGGCGGCTGGCGCTCGACGAGCACGGACCCGTCCCCGCGCTGGCCGCCGACCACGCCGTGGCCTCGGTGGAGGCGCAGGTCCGCAGCGACCCGCGCACGTTCGAGCGGGCGGGCCGCACCGGCGTGGTCGTCGGCCTGCGGGTGGAGCGCGTGACCACGCGGCACGGCACGGTGACGACCCGAGCCCTCGTGACGGCGTTCGGCGACGAGTCGGCCGGCGGGCTGACGGTCGGTCAACGGCTCACCGCCCGCGTGTCGCTGGCACCGGCCGACCGCGGCCCCGAGGTCGCGACGGCCCGCCTCCTGCGGCTCGGACCCGTCCGTCCGCCGCCGTGGTGGTGGGGCGGGGCCCAGGACGTCCGTGACGGCGTGGCCCGCGCCGCCGCCCACGGGCACCCCGACGGGCGGGCGCTCGTCCCCGCGCTGGTGGACGGCGACGAGCGCGGACTCACCGACGAGCTCCGCGAGGACTTCCGGCGCAGCGGTCTCACCCACCTGCTCGCGGTGTCCGGCACGAACCTCACCATCGTGCTCGCCTGCCTGCTGGCGCTCGCGCGGGTGGGCGGGGTATCACCACGCTGGACGTGGGCGGTGGGCGTCGCGGCGGTGGTCGGGTTCGTGCTGCTGGCCCGGGCCGAGCCGAGCGTCGTCCGGGCCGCGGCGATGGGCCTGGTGGGGGTCGCGGCCGCGGGTCTCGGGTCGCGCGGCGGAACACGGGCCCTCGCCTGGGCGGTGGTGGTGCTCCTGCTGGTGGACCCGTGGCTCGCGCTGCGGCCGGGCTTCGTGCTGTCGGTGAGCGCCACGGCCGGCATCCTGCTGCTCGTCCCGCCCTTCGCCGACGCACTCGGACGCTGGATGCCGCGCTGGGCGGCCGTCGCGCTCGCCGTCCCCCTGGCCGCCCAGCTCGCCTGCACCCCGGCCGTGGCGGTGCTGAGCGGCGAGGTGTCGCTCGTCGCGGTGCTGGCCAACCTGCTCGCCGCACCGGCCGTCGCCCCGGCGACGGTGCTGGGCCTCGGCGCCGGGCTGCTCGCCCTCGTGCCCGGCCCCTGGGCGGTGCTGCCGGGCTGGCTCGCGGGCTGGTGCGCGCACTGGATCGCGTCGGTCGGGCGCTGGTCGGCCGGACTCCCGGGAGCGAGCGTCGAGTGGGGTGCGCCGTGGTGGGTGCTGGCCCTGCTCTGCGCCGTCCTCGGCGTCGGCCTGCACCGGGCGGCCCGCCGGCCGGCCCTCGCGGTCGGGCTGTGCCTGGGGCTCGTCGTGGTGCTGGTGCGGCCGCCCCAGCCCGGCTGGCCGCCGCGCGGGTGGCTCATGGTCGCCTGCGACGTCGGTCAGGGCGACGCGACGGTCGTCGACGTCGGGGGAGCGGCCCTCGTCGTGGACGCCGGGCCGGACCCGACCGCCGTGGACGCCTGCCTGGACCGGCTGGGCGTCGACCGCGTCGCCGCCGTCGCGCTCACCCACGCCCACGCCGACCACGTCGACGGGCTCGGCGGCGTGCTCGAGGGCCGTGACGCGGGCCCGGTGCTGGTCGGTCCGGGTGGCGGCGCCCCGAACCGCGACGGACGCACGACGCAGGTCGCCGCCGGCGCCCGGCTGTCGGTCGGCGGGGCGCAGGTCGAGGTGCTGGGCCCGGTGGGGCCGGGTGCCCGTGTGTCCGACCCCTCGCGCGACGAGCAGGACGGTGAGGGGTCCGCGGTCAACGACGCGAGCCTGGTGCTGCGGGTGCACGTCCGCGGGGTCGTGCTGCTGCTCACCGGCGACGTCGAGCCGGCCGGCCAGGACGCGCTGCTGCGCGCCGGGGCGGACGTCTCGGCCGACGTGCTCAAGGTGCCGCACCACGGCAGCGCCCGGCAGTCGCGCCGGTTCGTGGAGGCGGTCGGCGCCCGGCTGGCCACCGTCAGCGCCGGCCGCGACAACTCCTACGGCCACCCGTCGGCCGCCGCCCTCGACCTGCTGCGCGACGTCGGCACCCGCACCTTCCGCACCGACCGCGACGGCGACCTGGCCGTCGTCCTGCGCGACGGACGGCTCTCGGTCGTCACCCGCTGACCGGACGCCCGTCCCCGTCGGCGGCGGTGACTAGGCTGGCGCCCATGGCGTCCCCCTTCGGCTCGATCCTGCTCGTCACCGGCGGCTCGGAGTTCCTGGCCGACCGCGTGCGGCGCAAGGCCGTCGGGCAGATCCGTGAGGCCGACCCCGCGTGCGAGGTGGCCGAGAGCGAGGCCGGACGCCTGGTCGCCGGCGAGCTCGCCGCCCTCACCAGCCCGTCGCTGTTCAGCACGTCCAGCGGCCTGGTGATCACCGGCCTGGAGGACCTCGTCGACGCCGCGCAGGCCGAGCTGCTCGCCTACGCCGCCGAGCCGTCGTCCGACGTCGCGGTCGTGCTCGTCCACGGCGGCGGCAACAAGGGCAAGGGCGTGCTCGACAAGCTGCGCAAGAACGCCGCCGTCCACGAGGTGAAGGTCGAGGCGCCCAAGTACGAGCGCGACCACGTCACCTGGGTGCGCCGCGAGGTCACCGACCTCGGCTCGACGATCGACGAGGAGGCGGCCGCGCTGCTGGTCACCGCCGTCGGCCAGGACCTCCGCGCCCTCGCCGGGGCCGCCGACCAGCTGGTCAGCTCCGCGGGCCAGGGCGTCCGCGTCGACCGCGAGGTCGTCGCCCAGTACTTCGGCGGACGTGCCGACGTCCGCGGCTTCGAGATCGCCGACGCCGCGATCGAGGGCCGGCTCGCCGCCGCGCTCGAGCAGCTGCGCTGGGCCGAGGCCAACAAGGTCGCGCCGGTGCTCGTCACGTCCGCGTTCGCCTCGGGCCTGCGCTCGCTCACCAAGCTCGCCGACGTGCGCGGCGGCCTGCGCGACAACGAGGTCGCCTCGGCCATCGGGGCGCCGCCGTTCAAGGTGCGGGCGCTGCGCAGCCAGCTGCGCGGCTGGGAGCCCGAGGGCCTCGCCCGGGCCATGGACGTCGTCGCCCGCACCGACGTCGAGGTCAAGGGCGGGGGAGCGGACCCGGCGTACGCGCTCGAGCGCATGGTGCTCCAGGTCGCCGCCGCGCGTCGCGGGTAGTGGCCGTGACCGGACGCCTCGACGGCGTCGACCTCGCGCGGGCCGTCGCGCTGATCGGCATGATGCTGGTCCACGTCGTCATGACGATCGACATCGAGACCGGAGGCCCGTCGGTCGCCGGGATGCTGGCCGGGGGACGCGCGGCGCCGCTGTTCGCGTTGCTCGCCGGCCTGTCGCTCAGCCTGGTCCGCACGCGCGACCCCGACGGCGCCGGCTCCACCCACGCGGTCGTCGTGCGCTCGGTCGCCCTGGTCGTCCTCGGTCTGCTGCTCGGCTCCCTGGAGTCCGCGACGGTGCTGGTCATCCTGGCCTTCTACGGCGTGATGCTGGTCGTCCTGCTGCCCTTCCTGCGCCTGCCGACGCGGGCGCTCGGGCTCGTGGCCGCCGCCTGGCTGCTGCTCGCGCCGGTCGTCCACCTGCTGCTGCTGCGGCCGCTGGACGCGAGCTACCAGGCCCAGCTCGACCTCGCCGACCTGCGCGACCCGGCGGGGTTCGTCGCCGAGCTCGCGGTCACCGGCACGTACCCCGCGCTCGTCTGGACCGGGTACCTGCTCGCGGGCGCCTGGCTGGGACGCCTGCCGCTGCAGCAGGCTCGCGTCGCCGCCGGTCTCGTGGTCGCCGGCGCGGCACTGCTCGTGGGCTCGCTGGCCGCCGGCCTGCTGGCGCTGCGGTCGGGCGCCCTCGACGGCATCGTCCGCGACACGTCCTGGCACGGCCTCTTCGCGTCGAGCTGGTCGCTGGAGGGCGTCACCGACCCCGCCCGGTTGCTCGTCGTGGGCGAGCACACGTCGTCCACGCTCAACGTCCTCTCCGCGACCGGGTCGGCGGTGCTGGTGCTCGGGCTCTGCCTGCTCCTCGTCCACGCCGCACCCGCCCGCACCGTCGTCGCCCCGCTGCTGGCCGCCGGCTCGATGCCGCTCACGATGTACACGCTCCACGTGCTCTGGACCTGGAGCGAGAACGCGCACGACTGGCGCATGGCCGACGACCGTCACGTCGAGTGGGCCTCACAGGTCGTGGTGCTGGTGGTGGCGGCCTGGCTGTGGCGACGCACGTGGGGCCGCGGCCCGCTCGAGCAGGCCGTCCGGACGCTCAGCCTGCCCCGCCGCTAGCGAGGCAGCGGAGGCCGCACGCGGGACGACCAGCGGCCGGGCAGGTCCTGGTGCCAGGAGCGGATCCGGAACGCCGCGCCGGCGCGGCGGGGCACGTCCAGCACCACACGGGTGCGGCTCGTGACGGCGACGCGGCGGGTGGAGCCGCGGTAGGTCCGCCAGACCTCGTAACGGGTCGCGCGTGCGCCGGCCGTCCACGAGAGCCGCACCGAGCCGGTCCCCCGGAGCGCCGCCCGGGGACGTCGCGGGGCGCCGGCCGTCGGGCCTCCCGCGCGGCCGGTCACGACCGCCGCCGCACCGGCGCGTCCGGCGGCCACGGCACGCACGGCCACGGCGTAGCGACGCCCCGCGACCAGTCCGGTCAGCCGCACGGACGGACCCGTCGTGCGCGTCGTCCGCGTCGTGCCGGGGCGGCCGGACTCGCGCCAGGTCACGTCGTAGCGGTCGGTCCCGCTGACCGACGCCCACCGGACGTCCAGCCGCGCGTCGCCCGTCGTCAGCCGCAGCCCCCGCGGGACCGCCGGCAGCGCCGGG
>NZ_SJXM01000010.1 GCF_004336805.1 Aeromicrobium sp. IC_218 | reverse complement strand
CCTCTGACGCTTCCCCCACGAAGGGCCCACTGGGACGTCCGGTGGGCCCTTCGTGGGGGAAGCGTCAGAGGTGGGTGCGCCAGCGGGGGAGGGCGGCGCGCAGGGCGACGACGAGCTCGAGCCGCTGCAGCGGGTCGTCCAGCGCCTCGCCGAACAGCTCACGCACTGTCTTCATCCGGCTGTGCGCGGTCTGCGGCGGCACGTGCAGCTCGCGCGCGATCGTGTTCGTCGGCCGGCCCAGCTCCAGCGACATGAGCAGCACCTCGCCCAGGTCGACCTTGCGGCGGGCGGGCATGCCGTCGAGCACCGACAGGTGCTTGCGGATCGCCAGCTCGGCCAGCAGGGCGTCGCTCTCGGCCACGAGCTCGCCGAGCAGGTCCTCGCACGCCACCAGGCGCGGACGCCCGGACGTGCCCCGCTCGCGCAGCAGACGCACCGCCCGCCGGGTGAGCGCGACGGCGTCGCCGGCCGCGGCGAGCGGCACGGCCGGACCGGTCACCGCGGGGCCGTCGACGAGCGCCTCCAGCACCTCCGGCGCCCAGGTGTGCGCGACGAGGACGGCCGTGGGCTCCGCCGCCCGGATCGACCCCGGCGCGTCCAGCAGCGCGGCGGGCAGGGGAGCGTCCAGCGAGATCACGGGGACGACGAGCGCCGCCGGGTCGAGGCCGCTCACCGCGGCCAGCTGCACGAGCTCGGCGGACGACTGGCGGCCGAACGCGGCCGTCGCCATGCGGGCGCGTCGCTCGGGCTCGCTGAGCTCGCGCAGGCGGTGGGTGCGGTCGAGGCCGCGGCGCGCCCACACGTGCAGGCGCGCCAGGTAGGTGGTGAGGTCCTCGCGCAGGCCGACCTGGCCGTCGCGGTTGACCAGGTCGCCGACGACGCTGTCCAGGCTCTTGTGCAGGGCGCTGCGGGCGACGTCGAACGCGGCGTCCAGGTCGGCGGAGGTGAAGCCGCGGTGCGCCTGGCGCTGGCCGATGCGGTCCATCAGCGGGCCGACGCGGCGGGCCGCGCGCTCGACGTCGGCGTCGTGCTCGACGAAGGCGTCGACGGCCGCGCGCACCAGCTCGCTGAGCAGCTCGTCGGTGGCGCCGCCCGTGGCCCGCACGACCGCCTGGTCGATGCGGTGGCACAGGGAGTCGAGCCGGTGGTCCGGCACCTCGTGCGCCGAAGGGTACGTGCGCGGTCGTTCCGGTCTGGCCGGCATCTCCATGAGGGTCACTGCTCTCTCCCACCCGTCGTGGTGCACGGGGCACCGAACGTCGAGGGGGCGACACGCTGATCTACGCACGCGCGCTCGGGCCCGCACAAGCCGGATCGGACGCTTCGAGTTGCACCGGGTCGTTTCTTGTGACGGGGCTGACAAAGAAAGGTTACGAAACGATTACGGAAGCGTCCGATGTCCCGCGACCGCGCCGGGGTGACGCACGCCATACCTACGTTCGTCGCCAGGCGCCGGCCGGCTGAGGGGGCGGTCGGCGCCTGACCCAGACCACGGCGCGCCCTCGGGGGACGCGCACGGATCGGAGGAACATGGGCGGCACCGTCGTCGTCGAGGGGCTCACCAAGAGCTACGGGCGTCAGAACATCTGGCGCGACGTGACCCTCACGCTCCCGCCGGGCGAGATCACCGCGCTGCTGGGCCCGTCGGGCACCGGCAAGTCGGTGTTCCTCAAGTCCGTCATGGGGCTCGTGCAGCCCGAGCACGGCACCATCCACGTCGACGGGGTCGACATGGTGAAGGCCAAGGAGGCCCAGCGCCTGGAGATGCGCAAGCGCTTCGGGGTGCTGTTCCAGGACGGCGCGCTGTTCGGCTCCATGAACGTCTACGACAACGTCGCCTTCCCGCTGCGCGAGCACACCCGGCTGGACGAGCGCGAGATCAAGCGCATCGTCCACGAGAAGCTCGACCTCGTCGGGCTGCTCGGCCAGGAGCACAAGGTGCCCGGCGAGATCTCCGGCGGCATGAAGAAGCGCGCCGGCCTGGCCCGCGCGCTGGTCACCGACCCGGCGATCATCCTCATCGACGAGCCCGACTCCGGCCTCGACCCCGTGCGCACGTCGAACCTGGCGCAGCTGCTCATGGAGGTCAACACCGCCACGGACGCCACGATGCTCGTCGTCACGCACAACATCGAGCTCGCGCGCACGCTGCCGGACAACCTCGGCATGCTCTACCGCCGCGAGCTGGTCATGTTCGGCCCGCGCGAGGAGTTCCTGCTCACCGACCACCCGGTCGTCTCGCAGTTCATGAGCGGCGACCCCGAGGGGCCGATCGGCATGAGCGAGGAGACCGACCACCGCGACGTGCCGGTCGACCCCGGGTTCGACGACCCGGCCGGCTTCCCGGGCGGAACCGCGCTGTTGTCACGCCACGCCGGCGCCCGCTCGATCGAGGTGCTGCCGCGCCAGCTCGTGCCGCGCAGCGGCCAGCCGCGGGCGGCCACGACCCGCCACCGCGAGCGGGTCGCCAGCGGCGCCGCGCCGCTGTACGTCGCCGACGACGACGAGCGCGAACGAGTCCCGGTCCCGCCCCGTCCGGGCCCGGTCGGCGCCGCGCTGACCGCCACCGGCGACCTGTTCGCGCTGGGCCTCGACACCGCGCGGATGACGTTCAAGCGTCCGTTCGCCGGACGCGAGCTGCTCGAGCAGTTCTGGTTCGTGGTCAGCGTCTCGTGGGTGCCGGCGATGCTGGTGGCCATTCCGTTCGGCGCGGTCATCGCGCTGCAGCTGGGCACGCTGACCCGCCAGGTCGGCGCCGAGTCGTTCACCGGCGCCGCCAGCGTGCTCGCCGTCGTCCAGCAGGCCGCCCCGATCGTCACCACGCTGGTCATCGCCGGCGCCGGCGGTGCGGCCATCTGCGCCGAGATCGGCGCCCGCACGATCCGCGACGAGATCGACGCGATGCGGGTCATCGGCATCTCGCCGGTGCAGCGCCTCGTCGTGCCCCGCGTGCTCGCCTGCGTCGCCGCCGCCGTGCTGCTCAACGGCCTCGTCTCGGTGGTCGGCGTGCTCGGCGGCTACGTCTTCAACGTCCTCGTGCAGGGCGGCACCCCCGGCGCCTACCTGGCCAGCTTCACCGCGCTCGCACAGATCCAGGACCTGGTCGTGGGCGAGATCAAGGCGGTCATCTTCGGCCTCATCGCCGGCGTCGTGGCCTGCTACCGCGGGCTGAACACCGCGCCCGGCCCCAAGGGCGTCGGCGAGGCGGTCATGCAGTCGGTGGTCATCACGTTCCTCATGCTCTTCTTCGTCAACTTCGTCGTCACCACGCTGTACCTGCAGCTGGTGCCGGGCAAGGGGGCCTGACATGGCCGAGCTCGCCGCCGGGTCCCGCAAGCGCTGGTGGGACCGTCCCGTCGACGCGCTGGCGCGCATGGGCGAGGACATCCGCTTCCACGGCCAGGTCATCGCCTGGATCCCGCGGACGATCGTGCGCTACCCGCGCGACATCGCCCGCCTGCTCACCGAGGTCAGCTTCGGCTCCGGTGCGCTCGCCGTCATCGGCGGCACGATCGGCGTGATGGTCGGCATGACGCTGTTCGTCGGCACCGTCGTCGGCATGCAGGGATACGCCGCCCTCGACCAGATCGGCACCTCGACGCTCAACGGGTTCATCTCGGCCTACTTCAACACCCGCGAGATCGCCCCGCTCGTCGCCGCGCTCGCGCTGTCGGCCACCGTCGGCTCGGGCTTCACCGCCCAGCTCGGCGCCATGCGCATCAACGAGGAGGTCGACGCCCTCGACGTCATGGCGGTGCCGAGCATCCCGTACCTGGTCACCACGCGCGTGATCGCCGGGTTCATCGCGATCATCCCGCTGTACGTGATCGGCCTGCTGACGTCGTACCTCGGCTCACGGCTGGTGACGGTCTACCTCTACGGCCAGTCCGCAGGCACGTACGACCACTACTTCAACCTGTTCCTGCCGCCGATCGACATCCTGCTGTCGTTCGCGAAGGTGCTCGTGTTCTCGGTGCTGATCATCCTCATCCACTGCCGCCTGGGCTTCCGCGCGACCGGCGGTCCGGCCGGCGTGGGCGTGGCGGTCGGCACCGCGGTGCGGCGCAGCATCGTCACCGTCGCGATCCTGGACCTGGTGCTCTCGATGGCGCTGTGGGGCACCACCACGACCGTGCGGATCGCCGGATGACCGCCCGCCCCCGCCTGCTCGACGCGCTGCTCGGCCTGGGCTACCTGCTGCTCGCCGCCGCGCTGCTCGTCGTGGCCGGCATGGCCTACCAGCGCACGTTCGTGCCCAGCGTCGACGTGACGCTCGAGACCGCGGCCGTCGGCAACGCGCTCAAGAAGGGCTCGGACGTGAAGCTCAACGGCGTCCCGGTCGGCGAGGTGAAGCAGGTGCGCTCGTCGGCCGACGGCGCCACGCTCACCCTGGCTCTCGACCCCGACACCGCGGAGTCGCTGCCGCGGGGCACCACCGCGCGGCTGCTGCCCAAGACGCTCTTCGGCGAGCGGTTCGTCGCGCTCGTCCGGCCCCAGCAGGCCGGCGCCACCGGCGTCACGGCCGGCGCCACGCTGCGCCAGGACACCAGCGACGAGGCGGTCGAGCTGGAGGAGGTGCTGGACGAGCTGCTGCCAGTGCTGCAGTCGATCCAGCCCGAGAAGCTCTCGGCCACCCTCGGCGAGCTGACCGCCATGCTGCGCGGACGTGGTGACGACATCGCCGGCACGCTCGACGACTGGCAGGCCTACCTGAAGCGCATCAACCCGCTCGTGCCGCAGATCGCCGACGACCTGACCAAGCTGGCCGACGTCGCCGACGCCTACGAGACCGCGCTGCCCGACCTGCTCGACGCGCTGGACTCCATGACCACGACGACGAAGACGCTGGTCGAGGAGCGCAAGGGCCTGGGCGACGTCTACGCCTCGGTCACGAGCATGTCGCGCAGCACCGACGCGTGGCTGGGCAAGAACCAGGGCCGCATCGTCGTGCTGGCCGACGAGAGCCGCTCCGCGCTGGCCGCCGTCGAGCCGTACGCCGTGCAGTTCCCGTGCCTGCTCAAGGCCACCCGGCAGCTCGTGCCGGTCATGGACGACGTGCTCGGCAAGGACACGTCCGAGCCGGGCCTGCACGTCACGCTCAACGTCGTCGAGGGCCAGGGCCGCTACCTGGCCGGCGACAAGCCGACGATCACCAGCAGCGGAGCGCCGCGGTGCCCGTACGTGACCGGGCAGACCGGCACGCGTCCGGCCGCGGCGGCCTCGGCCGGCGGCTCGGCGTCGCAGCCGGCCGCCATCGGGGCCCCGCCCAACGCCCAGGTCGACGCGAGCACGCTCGCCGCCGCCTCGGGGCTCGGCGAGGCGAACTCGCCGGCCGAGAACCAGCTGATCGCCGAGCTGCTCGCGCCCACCCGGGCCATGGCGCCCTCGGACTACCCCGACTGGGGCAGCCTGCTCGTCGGGCCGACCCTGCGCGGCACGGAGGTGAGCCTGCGATGAGGGCCGTCGTCATCAAAAGCCTGGTGTTCACGCTCGTCACGGTCGCCGCCACCGCGGCGCTCGCCGCGACCATCCGCAACTCCGCGGGCGGCTCGGGGGAGGACTACACCGCGCTGTTCAGCGACGCCACGAGCCTGAACAAGGGCGACGACGTGCGCGTGGCCGGCGTGAAGGTCGGCACGGTCGAGGACATCGCGGTCGCCGACGACAGCGTCGCGAAGGTGTCGTTCACCGTGCGCGACGACGTCGAGCTGGCCGCCGGCACCACCGCGCAGCTGCGCTTCCGCAACGTCGTCGGGCAGCGGTACGTCGCGCTGGAGCAGCCGCCGTCGTCCGAGGCCGGCAAGGCGCTGGAGGCCGGGCACACGTTCGGGCTGGACGAGACCAAGCCGGCGCTCGACCTCACCGTGCTGTTCAACGGGTTCCAGCCGCTGTTCCGGCTGCTCGACCCCGAGGACGTCAACACGCTCAGCGCCCAGGTGATCTCGGTGTTCCAGGGCGAGGGCGCGACGGTCGAGACGCTGCTGTCGAGCACCGCGAGCCTCACGTCCACGCTGGCCGAGAAGGACGAGGTGATCGGCGAGCTCGTCGACAGCCTGTCGTCCGTGCTCGGCACCGTGCAGCAGCGCTCCAGCCAGCTCGACCAGACGGTCGTCACCCTGGACCGGCTGGTCACCGGCCTTGCCCAGGACCGCAAGACGATCGGCGACGCCGCCGACGGGCTCGGCGACCTGAGCGTCAGCGTGGCGGACCTGCTCGAGGACGGCCGCGCGCCGCTCAAGGACTCGATCGCCGGGCTCGGCGACCTCTCGGGCAACCTGGCCGCCGACTCGGCCACGCTCGAGCGGTTCCTGCAGACCCTGCCGACCAAGCTCGACCGGATCGGCCGCATCGGCAGCTACGGCTCGTGGCTCAACTTCTACGTGTGCTCGATCGAGGGCCGCATCCCCGTCCCCGAGGGCTACGTCGGCGACGTGGGGGCCCAGCCGGTCGCCGGGAGGTGCCAGGAATGAAGCGATTCCCCACCGCGTTCGCCGAGCGGAACCGCATCGTCGTCGCGATCGCCGGACTGCTCGCCATGACGCTCGTGTTCGCCGTGACCTACTACGCCGAGGCGCTGCCGGTCATCGGCGGCGGCAAGGTGCACGCCGCCCGGTTCGCCGAGGCCGGCGGCCTGCGCGAGGGCAACGAGGTGCGCGTGGCCGGCGTCAAGGTCGGCGAGGTCACGAAGATCGGGCTCGACGAGGACGTCGTCGAGGTGACGTTCCGGGTCAAGGACGTCCGCCTCGGCGACCAGACGAGTGCCGCCGTGAAGGTGAAGACGCTGCTCGGGCAGAAGTTCCTCAGCCTCGAGCCGGGCGGACGCGGCGAGCTCGACGGGCCCATCCCGGTCGAGCGCACCACGACGCCGTACGACGTCTCGGCCGCCCTGTCGGACCTGTCGACCACCGTCGGCGACATCGACACCGACCAGATGGCCAAGAGCTTCGACGTGCTGAGCCGGGCCTTCCGCGACACGCCCGAGAGCGTCCGCACCATGGTCGACGGCCTGGCCGACCTGTCGCGCACCGTCTCCAGCCGCGACGAGCAGCTCGCCGACCTGCTGGCGTCCAGCAGCGACGTGACCGAGACGTTCGCCGACCGCAACGCCGAGCTGGCCGGCATCGTGCAGGGCGGCGACGCGCTGCTCGCCGAGCTCAAGACCCGGCGCCGGGCGATCCACGACATGCTCACCGGCACCCGCCGCCTGGCCGTGCAGCTGCGCGGCCTCGTCGCCGACAACAGCGAGCAGCTGCGTCCGGCGCTGAAGCAGCTCGACACGGTCGCCGGCATCCTCGACCGCAACGAGAAGCAGCTGGAGAAGGCCGTCTCGCAGCTCGGCCCGTACTACCGGGTGCTGGCCTCGGCCACCGGCAACGGCCACTGGGTCGACTCGTACGTCTGCGGACTGTTCGACGCCACCGGCGCCCCCGTGCTGCAGAACGACGTCCAGCGCACGTGTGCGCCGGCGAAGGGAGGCGGCCAGTGAGCCGCACGACGCTGCGCCGCCTCGGCGCCACGATCGCCGCCGCGGCCGTGCTGGTCGCCGGCGGCCTCACCTGGCGGGCCGCCGCGAGCGGCGAGCGGACGACGGTCGACGCGCTGTTCGTCTCGACCGTCGGCCTGTACCCGGGCTCGGACGTCGCGGTGCTGGGCGTCCCGGTCGGCACCGTCACCGCGGTCGAGCCCGAGGGCGACTCGGTGCGCGTCTCGATGGAGCTGGACGCGGACCAGAAGGTCGCCGCCGACACCAAGGCGGTCATCGTGTCGCCGACGCTGGTCAGCGACCGGTACGTCCAGCTGACCGAGCCCTACCGCGGCGGCGAGGCGCTCGCCGACGGCGCGGTCATCGACCGCGAGAACACGGGCGTCCCGGTCGAGATCGACGAGCTCTACGCCAGCCTCGACGACATCGCCACGCGCCTGGGCCCGAAGGGCGCCAACAAGGACGGCTCGCTGTCGCGCCTGCTCGAGGTGGCGGCCAAGAACCTGGACGGCAACGGCGAGGAGATCAACACCCTCGTCACCGAGCTGGGCAAGGCCACCCAGACGCTCAGCGAGTCCGACGAGGACTTCTTCGCCACCGTCGCGAACCTGGCCTCGCTCAACGACATGCTCGTCGACAACGACCGCGAGATCGCGAGCGTCAACCGCTCGCTCGCGTCGGTCGCCGACTACCTGGCCGACGACCGCGACGAGCTGGCCGAGGCGGTCAAGACGCTCGGGGTCGCGCTCGGCGACGTCGAGGGCTTCATCGGCGACAACCGCGAGGCGCTGCGCACCAGCGTCGACGGGCTCACCGGCCCCGTCGCCGCGCTGGCTCGTCAGTCGCGCTCGCTGGCCGAGGCCATCCGCACCGCGCCGGTCGTCGTGCAGAACTTCCTGCGCAGCTACGACCCGGCCACCGGCACCATGGACGGCCGCGCGAACCTCAACGAGCTGACCATCTGGTCGAAGGGCGGGCAGGTGGGCAAGTCGTCCGCCGACGCCCCGCCGGTGCTGATCGAGGGGGAGCGATGAACCGCTGGACGAGGGCTGGGGTCGTCGTGGCCGCGCTCGCGCTGGGCGGGTGCAGCGCGCTCGGCGGCGGCGTCTACGACACGCCGCTGCCCGGCGGCGCCGACGTCGGCGACCACCCGATCACCCTGACCGCCGACTTCGAGGACGCCCTCGACCTGGTGCCGCAGTCCGGCGTCCGGGTCGACGACGTCGCCGTCGGCCGGGTGAGCGGCATCGAGCTGGCTCCCGGCGGTCGCAGCGCCCGGGTCGAGCTCGTCGTGGACGGCGACGTCGACCTGCCGGCCGGCACCACCGCGCGGCTGCAGCAGACGTCCCTGCTCGGCGAGAAGTACGTCGCCCTCGTGCGTCCGGCCCAGGCCGGTGCGGGCGAGCTGGAGGACGGCGACCACCTCGGTGACGAGGCCACGTCGCAGAGCGCCCAGGTCGAGCAGGTGCTCGGCGCGCTGTCGCTCGTCCTCAACGGTGGCGGGGTCGGCCAGTTCCAGGAGATCTCGCGCGAGCTGCAGCAGGCCGGCGACGACCCGCAGCAGATCAAGGCGTTCCTGGACGAGATGGCCACCTTCACGTCCGGCCTGGACGACCGCAAGGAGTCGGTGACGGCGGCGATCGACTCGCTCGCCGCGCTGTCCAAGACCCTCGAGGCCGACCAGGACAAGATCGCCACCGCGCTGGAGGACCTCGAGCCCGGGCTCGCCGCGCTCGCCGACCAGCGCCAGGACCTGGTGAAGATGCTGGCCGCGCTCGACGACCTCTCCGAGGTCACCGTCGACACGCTCGACAAGGCGCAGGCCGACATCGTCGCCGACCTCGAGCTGCTGGCGCCGGTGCTGCAGCAGCTCGGCGCGGCCGGCAGCGACCTGCCCCGGTCGCTGGAGATCCTGCTGACCTACCCGTTCCCGGACTCGGTGCTCGGCGCGGTCAAGGGCGACTACCTCAACGTCTTCCTCACCACGAAGTTCCGGACCCAGCCGGCCGGCTGCACCGACACGTCGTGCGACTGGCCGCAGGTGGCCGCGAGCACCGGACGCACGCAGTCGCGCTACGTGCCGAAGGCGAAGGACGACGAGCAGGACGCGGCGAAGGCCGTCCCGTCGCCGGTGCGCCCGACGCCCAGCGCGTCCCCGTCGGTGACGCCCTCGCCGAGCGCCACGCCCCGGGCCACCCCGACGCCGAGCGCGCGGCCCAGCGCCACGCCGAGCACGCCGTCGCCGAGCAGCCCGGCCGCGCCGACGACGCCGCCCGCGACCGACGACCCGAAGGAGCAGGACTGATGCTCACCCGGCGCATGAAGCTGCAGCTCGTCGCGTTCGTCGTGCTCGGGCTGGTGGCCACGTCCTACCTCGGGGCGCGGTACGTCGGCATCGACCCGTTCAACCGCGGCTACGAGGTCGCGGTGACGCTGCCTGAGGCCGGCGGCCTGTTCGACAACGGCGAGGTGACGTTCCGCGGCGTGCCGGTGGGCCGCATCGACTCGCTGGAGGCCACCGACGAGGGCACGACCGCGGTGCTGCGCATCGACGCCGACGCCCCGGTCATCCCGTCCGACGTCGAGCCCGCCGTGGCCAACCGGTCGGCGATCGGCGAGCAGTACCTCGACCTGCGCGGCGGCGGCACCGGCGAGCCGCTGGCCGACGGCGTCGAGCTCGACGGCATGCAGGCGCAGATGCCGCAGCCGATCGAGCAGGTGCTGCGCAGCGGGCGCGACTTCAGCGCGTCCGTGCCGCAGGACGCACTCACGACCGTCATCGACGAGGGCTACGAGGCCTCGCGCGGGGCGGGCCAGGACCTCGGCCGGCTGCTCGACACCTCCCGCGACCTGGTGAAGACCGCCGACCGGGGGTTCCTCAACACCCAGCGGCTCGTCGAGACCGCCGACCGCGTGCTCACCACGCAGCAGGAGTCGGCCACCAGCATCACCAGCTTCAGCACCGACCTGCGCGACTTCTCCGCGACGCTGGCCGACAGCGACCGGGACCTGCGCTCGCTCATCGCGGCGGCGCCCGGTGCGGCCGAGCAGACCGACCAGCTCGTCCGCCAGGTCGGCGGGCCGCTCGGCACGCTGTTCGACCGGCTCGTCGCGCCGGTGAAGGCGTTCGGCGAGAACGGCGCCGGCATGCGCGACGCGCTGATCCGGCTGCCCGAGGCGGTCAGCGTCACGTGGGCGGTCACCGGGTCCCAGGGGCTCGACCTCGGCCTGGCGCAGACGTACACGAACCCGGTGCCGTGCACGAGCGGCTACGACGGCACGCCGGTGCGCGGCGGTCTCGACACCACGACCGGCAAGCCGTTCAACACCCAGGCCGGCTGCACCGCGTCGCCGAGCACCGGCACCGGCGTCCGCGGCCCGCAGGCCATCCCGGACAGCTGGGGCCGCGTGCGCGAGGGCCGCCGGTGACGCGCCGCTGGCCCGTGCTGCTGCTCGTCCTCGGCGTCCTGGTGCTCGTCACCGGGCTGGTGGCCTGGCGCGCGACGGCCGGCGACGAGCGGCTCGACCGCGCCGACGCACGCGACGAGGTGGTGGCGGCCGCGACGAAGCACGTCGCCACGCTGAACTCGCTCGACTACCGCGACGTCGACGCCGGCCTGAAGGCCTGGGCCGACGCCAGCACCGGCACGCTGCACGACCAGCTCGTGCAGGCCGGGGAGCAGGACCGCCAGCTGCTGGTCGACCAGCAGAAGATCAGCACCGCGAAGGTGCTGGAGGCGGCCGTGCTGGAGCTCGACGACGACAGCGCCACGGTCATCGCCGCGGTGGAGGTCTCGATCGCCGACGGCGCCTCGCCCGACGCCGAGCCCGAGCTCAAGCGCAATCGGTTCAGTGCCCAGCTCGTCCGCACGGACGGCCGCTGGCTGCTCGAGGACCTCGGCCAGGTCGGGGTGGGAGCGGCATGACCCGCCGGACGATCGTGGTCGTGCTCGCCGTCGTGGCGCTGGTCGGCGGGCTCGTGGCCTGGGGCGCGGCGTGGCAGGAGCGCTCGACCGACGCCGCCCGCAACGGTGCCGTCGTCGACGTCACCGACAGCGGCACGGTGCAGCGCGAGGTCTCGTCCGCGATCGCGCGGGTGCTGGCCTATGACGCGTCCTCGCCCGACGAGACGCAGGCCGCGGCCGAGGAGCTGCTGGTCGGCAAGGCGCGCGAGGAGCACGCGACCCTGTTCGCGTCCCTGGTGGAGCGGGCGAAGGACCAGCAGCTCGTCATGGACGTCGAGGTGCAGGCCGCCGCCGTGCAGCAGCTGCACGGCGACGAGGCCACGCTGCTGGTCTTCCTGGACCAGACCAGCCGGCGGGCCACGGACCAGGAGTCGTCCGTCGCCGCGGCCCAGCTCGTCGTCGACGCCCGCCGGGTCGACGGCACCTGGAAGGTCTCCTCCCTCCGCGTCCTCTGACCCTCCTCGGGTGTGGGGTCCGGTTCGCGCTGAGTGTGACGTTCCGGGGGTGGATGTTCCCGTTTCCGCCCCGGAACGTCACACTCAGCGCGAACGGGACGGACGGCTCGGGTGGGGGTTCTCGGAAGGCCGAGGGGAGCGGGTCGCGCTAGCGTCCAGGCATGCAGACGACCGAGCCGCGCACCACGTCCTTCGGCCCCCTGGACATCGACTTCGACGACCGGGTGCTGGAGCCGCGGGAGTGGACGCAGGCCCAGTCGCAGTGGGCCGCGGACCTGCTCGACGAGGTCCCCGAGGGGCCCGTGCTCGAGCTGTGCGCCGGCGCCGGGCACATCGGGCTGCTGGCCGTCGCGGCGTCCGACCGTCGTCTGGTCATGGTCGACGTGAACCCGGTGGCCGTCGCGTACGCCACCGCCAACGCCGAGCGCAACGGGCTGGCCGACCGGGTCGAGGTGCGCGAGGGCGACATGCGCGAGGTCGTCGCCGCGGACGAGCGGTTCGCGCTCGTCGTGGCCGACCCGCCGTGGGTGCGATCGTCGGACCTGCGCCGCTTCCCGGCCGACCCGCAGCTGGCCATCGACGGCGGCGACGACGGGCTCGACCTGGCCCGGCTCTGCCTGGACGTGATCGGCGGGCACCTGCTGCCCGGTGGCGTCGCGATCCTGCAGCTCGGCCCCGAGCAGCACGTCCCGATCGCCGCGGAGCTGGCCGAGGGACGCTGGCCCGGGCTCGTGCCCGGCGGCGTCCGCGAGCACGGCGAGCGCGGCTGCCTGCTCGAGGTCCGCCGCCCGGCCTGAGGGCGGGTTCCGTCGACGGGCTCCCTTCGACAGGCTCAGGGAGCGGGTAGTCCGCTCAGGGAGCGGGTAGACCACTCAGGGAGCGGGCCCGCTGGCTGAGCCTGTCGAAGCCCCGTTCGCCTCCTTTCGACAAGCTCACGGAGCGGTCGACCTACGGGTGCGTGCGGTCGTCGTGGCGGGCGCGTCGGGACGCCCGATAGGCGCCCTCGCGAAGCTTCGCTACCCACGGGTACTGCTCCAGCTCGGGCAGCCGGTTGGTCATCGGGTCGAAGGCGATCTCCTCGTCGCCGGTCGTGCTGGCCTCGCCCTTGACGTGCAGCGTGGCGAACGGCGTCCACGCTCCGCGCGGGCGGGCGTGGGCGAGCCGGAACGTCTCCTCGTCGCGCGGGAAGAACGCGAGCAGCAGCGGGCCGGTCGGCGTCCGGTAGGGGACGAGGGTCGTGTGCGCGGCGCCCGTGGTCTCGCGGGTCGCGACGAGCAGGAAGCGGGTCAGGCGTCCGGTGCCGGTGGTCGAGACCAGCACGTCGCCGTGACCGCCGTCGGCCCGCGGCACCCGCAGCGCGAGGCCGTGGACGTCCGGCAGGGGAGCGGGCACCCCGGTGGCCCGTGACAGGCGGACGAGGCAGTCGTCGGTGCCGGGCTCGTCGATCCACGGGACGCCGGTGCGGACGAGGCTGCCCTCGCGCTCGAGCGTGGCCTCGCGGACGCCGCCGTCGGGGTGCAGCGGCTTGCCGCGGAAGCGGGCCCAGGCGCCGAAGACGCCGGCCAGCACGGCTCCGGCGCCGCCCGCAGCGACGGTGACGGCACGCTCGGTGGGGGTGTACTCCTCGTTCATGGCGAGCGTGTACCCCGTGGTGCGGGGTCTACGCGTGCGCCGGCGCGACGACCTCGTAGTCGTCACCGACGCGGCGCACGAGGCCGCGCTCCTCGAAGGCGTCCAGCCAGCCGGTCATGGGCCAGCGGCCCCAGCGGTCGCGGAACAGGCGCCCGTTGCGGACGACGTCGTCCAGGTGCTGCACCGGCGGGGACGTCGTGGGGTGGTGCTGGTGGTAGGCCCGCGCGGCGCCCACCCAGCCGAGGTCGAGCCCGGCACCGACCACCCGGTGGCCGAAGTCGGTGTCCTCGCCGCCGTAGCCGACGTACGCCTCGTCGAACCCGCCGGCCGCGCGCCAGGCGTCGGCGTGCAGCGCGAACGAGAGCGACCAGAACAGGTCGGGCTCGCCGCCGAGCTGCGTCTGACCCGGGGCCGGCGCGGGCCGGGCGGCGTGGGGCGCGTCGAGGGGCTCGAGGTCGTCGAGCGGGTAGCCGCCGGCGGGCGGAGGCGGCAGGTAGGTGACCGGGCCGGACCACACGACGTCCGGTCGCGCGGCCACGGCGTCGGCGTACCCGCGGACGAGCCCCGGGACGGGCAGGCAGTCGACGTCGAGCAGCACCAGGGCGTCCGCGCCGAGCCGCTGAAGCGTGCGGGCGGCGAGGTTACGCGCCGCGGCGAGCGGGAGCCCGAGCGGCTCGCGGGCGACCTCGACGACGTGCGGCGGCTCGGGCAGCGCGCGGGCCCAGGCGGCGGTCTCGGGGTCGTCCATCGCGACGACGACGTACGGCCCGGCGTGCTGGCGACGCACGAGCGCGTGCTGGTTGGCCAGGTGGGCGCGGCGGCCGTGGACGAGCGTCGCGACGCCCGGCGTCATGCGCTCACCGCCCGCGGGCGCGCGGGCAGCAGCGAGCGGACGACGGCGGCGAACCGCTCGGCCGCGTGCCCGTCGCACCAGCCGGACCAGGCCGACCCTTCGAGCCCGGCGGCCCGCTCGAGCCGCTCGGCCCAGCCGTCCGCCGGCGCGGTCGGCTCGACCACGACCGGCCAGCCGCCGGACGCGAGCACGGCCGCGGTCGTGGCCTGCTCGTCGTGCGGCCGCTGCTGGGGCAGGACGACCGCGGGACGCCGGGCGGCGGCGACCTCGGCCAGCGCGTTCTGCCCGGCATGGGTGACCACGACGTCGGCGTCCAGCACCGCCCGCCACGGGTCGTCCACCCAGGTGTCGCCACCGAGGAGCGTCCACGTCCAGCCGGGCGTCTGCTGCTGCGCGGCGACGAGGACGGCGGGGTCGAACGCACCGCCGCGCCCGGCCAGCACGGTGACGCGCCGCGACCCCGCACGCCGGGGCCGGGGTGCGGCGACGGGGAAGCGCGACAGCGCCCCCACCCGGTGCAGGCGTGCCTGCTGGGCGTCGGTGAGTCCGGACGCGAGGTCGGGCGTGCCCTCGGGCCACAGCCCGACCAGCGCGTCGCACACGTCGAGCCCGAGCCGGTGAGCGTCGTCGCCGCGGTCGCCGGGCAGGACGACACCCAGCACGGGGACGCCGTGGAGCCGGGCGAGCAGCGTGACCTCCACCGACACGTCGCTCACCAGCAGCGCGGGGGCGGTCTCGCCGATCCAGGCCGAGAGTCGTGCCATGCGGCCGCGCAGCCCGGCGTCGTGCTCGGGCACCCAGTGCAGGCGCCCCTGCGCGTCGACGCCGGTCGGCGAGGGGTCGTGGTCGTCGCGCGGCAGCTGGACCCAGGGCCCGCGCCAGCCGGCCGGACGCGGCAGCGACGAGAGCCCGGTGACGGGCACGTCGAGCACGTCGGCCAGCGCCGTGGCCCGGTGCAGGTGCCCGGCGCCGACGTGGTGGACGTAGTAGCCGATCACGCCGCCACCGGACGTCCGATCGCGTGGGCGTAGACCCGCTCGTAGTCGGCGACCATGCGGTCGAGGGCGAACTGTTCGACCGCCCGGCGGCGCACCGCGGACCGGTCGAGCCCGGCCGCGTCGGCGATCGCCTCGGCCAGCGCCGCGGTCGAGCCCGGCTCGGCCAGACGGCCGGTGCGCTCGTCGACGACCTCGGGCAGCGCGCCGCGGCGCAGCGCCGCGACCGGCGTGCCGCAGCTCATCGCCTCGGCGGCCACGAGCCCGTACGGCTCGTCCCACTCGGGCGTCACGACGGCGACCCGCGCCCGTCCGACGGCCACGGCGAGGTCGGCCTGGTGCAGGTGCCCCAGGTAGCGGACGTCCGGGCCGAGCCGCGGCCAGACGTGCTCGCGGGCGTAGTCGGGGTCGAGCACCGGACCGGCGAGGTCGATCGGGACGCCGGCCTGCAGCGCCGCGTCGATCGCGACGTGCGGCGCCTTCTCGGGCACCAGGCGCCCGGACCAGATGGCCCGCTCGCCGCCGGGACCGGCCGGCCAGGCGGCGGCGTCGATGCCGTTGAGCACCACCGAGCTCGGCACCGCGTGCGCCCACGACCGCGACGTGAACTCGCTGACCGCGACGAACGCGGCGCTCGGGTCGGCGTACCGGACGGCCGACTCCAGCCACGGCACCGGCGGCGTGTGCAGCGTCGTCACCACGGGGATCTCCAGCGACGACGACATCGCGACGGGCAGGTGGTGGAGGCTGTTGTTGTGGACGACGTCGAACCGGCGGCGTCCCTCGCGGGCCAGGTCGAGCATCAGCCCCAGGTAGGCGTGGTGCTCGCGCATCCAGGTCTCCGGCGGGGCGGCGACGTCGGCGCGCGCGGCGGAGCTGGACGTGAACGGTTCGAGCGGCAGCTCGTGGACGTCCAGGTCGGGGTCGGAGCCGGGCGCCGCGAACAGCGACACGTCGTGCCCGCGGCGGCGCAGCGCCCTCGCGAGCGACGCGGTGTGCGCCTCCAGGCCGCCGGCGAACGGCTCGGCGACCGGGAAGCGGCTCGACGCCACCAGGCAGATCCTGAGAACCATGCTCATGACGTGAGCCCTCGGTAGAGGGCCAGGTGGGCGTCGGCGACCTGCTGGCGCTGGAGCACCCGCTCGTCCCAGGAGGCGCCCAGGCGCGGACGCTCGGCGTACGCCTGCTCCACGGCGGCGCTGAGCGAGGCGGCGTCGAAGTGGTCCTCCTCGTGCTCGTACGTCAGCACCGGGCCCTGTTCCTTGAGGTAGCCACAGGTCGGCGCCAGCACGGTGGTGCCCAGGTCGCGGCACGCCTCGAGCCAGCCCGAGTGCGTCCCGAAGCGGTACGGCAGCACGGACAGGTCGAGCGAGGCCAAGTAGCGCCACAGCTCGTCGTCGGGCAGGAAGTCGTGGACGCGCAGGTCGACGCGTGCGGCAGCCGCCTGCTCGTGCAGGTAGCCGGACAGGTCGGCGTCGAAGCGCGCCCCGCCGGGGGTCAGGACGTCGTGGTGGCCGTTGACCTGCAGCACGGCGCCGGGCAGGCGGCCGACGGTCTCGACCAGCACGGGCAGCACGCGGTGCGGGGCCATGCCGGCCCGCAGGCTCTTCACGTGCACGCCGACGCGGAACGGCTCGGGGTCGCGCTGCTCGCGCTCGGCACGCAGCCGCGCGACGGTGTCGCCCTCGACGACGTGCGGGTGCGGCAGCACCAGCGCCTCGCGGTCCCAGCGACCGCGGATCTCGTCGGCCGCGCCGGGCGTCAACGTGACGAGCGCGTCCGCGGCCGGCACCAGGACGTCGAGCTGCGCGTCGTGCAGCGTGCGGTCCTCGTGGTGCGGGTTGCGCAGGTCGTGGACGGTGTAGACGAAGGGGATGCCGCGCCGGCGCAGCACCCGCGTCCAGACGGCGAGGTCCTCGGGGGAGCGGGCGTCGAAGCCGAACTGCAGGTGCACGAGGTCGGCGTCGGTCGTCTCGGCCCACGCAGGGTCGAGCATGACCGGCGGCCACCACTGCGCACCTGCCGGACGGCGCGGGTCGCCGGGGTCGGGGTCGTCGAGCCGGACGACCTCGCCGCTGGGGGTCACCGGGTCGAGGTGACGGACGTAGACGTGGGAGCGCGGCACGGAGGCCACGACGACGGGGCGTGCCGTCGTGGCCGCCGTGAGCGCGGAGTCGGCGGTCGCCGTCATTCGGCGGGAGCCGCGGTCGGCTGGTTCTCCGGTGCGTCGGCGGGGTCGTCCGCCTTGGGGTTCTCCTCGGCCGGGTCGAGCTGGTGCTCGGGGGTGGCGTCGGGGTCGGGGCTGATCGGATCGGCGGTCATGGTTCTCCTTCGTGTCGTGGTGAGCATCGCTCAGGCGTCGGCAGGGTGCACGACGGAACGGCCCGAGAGGTGCGGGGGCATGCGGTCCATGGGGATGCGGGTCGAGCCGGTGAGCCGGAACGGCAGCTTCGCGAGCTCGGGCAGCAGGGCGACGAGCAGCGCGAGGGTGACGTCCTCACCCGGGCAGCGGTGACCGCGCTCGCGGTCGCCACCGCCCTGCGGCACGAGGTCGTACGGCGTGGGCTCGCGGCCGGTGAAGCGCGCCGGGTCGAACGCGTCCGGGTGCTCGTACAGGCCGGGATCGTGGTCGGTGCCCCACAGGTCGAGGACGACGAGGGCACCGGTCGGGATCGGGGTGCCGCGGTACTCCAGCTCGCGGGTCGCGCGGGCGGCCAGGTAGGGCGCGAACGGCAGCCGGCGACGCAGCTCGTGGGCCAGGTCGAGCGCGCTGAAGTCGCCGTCCAGCAGTCCCTGCCGCACGTGCGGGAACCGCTCGAAGGCGTACGCACCACCGAGCACGAACCACGAGACGGCCGTCGTCGGACGCAGGACGTTGAGCACCTCCACCGCGGCGACCCGCTCGTCGAGCAGGTTCCCGTCGCGGTCGCGGTGCCGGGCGAGCTCCGAGAGCGGCGTGGGCAGGGGAGCGCCCTCGCGGGCGTGGCGCACCTGCTCGCCGATCCAGCGCTCGCTGCGCCCGCGGGCTCGGCGGGCCTTCACGTGGCCGCGGGCGCCGGCGTTGCCGAAGCCGTCGACCATCAGCATCATGTCGCGGGCCCGCGCACCGAGGTCGTCCACCTCGACGCCGGCCCAGGCGGTCACCGCCTCGAGCAGCACCGACCGAGCGGCCACCCCGAGGTCGACCTCATCGTCCCAGCCCGCGGCGCGGCGGCGCCAGCCCTCGACCGCGTTGCCGCTGATGGTCCAAGCCGCCTTGGCGTCGAGCAGGGACGTGAACAGCTGCTTGCGGTGACGGTGGTCGTCGCCGTCGAGGGTGTGCACGGCGCCCTTGCCGAACAGGGTGCCGACGACCGGCTCGGGCAGCGCCGTGGAGCGCTCCAAGCCGAGGGTCTCGTAGAAGAACCGCACCGCGTCCGCGCCGCTGATCGACACGGCGCGCGAGCCGAGCAGCCGGGTGCGGACGGTCGTGCGCGGCTCGGGGCGCAGCCGCTGCCAGAACGTGTAGCCGTCGGTCAGCGCCTGCAGGGAACGGTCGAGCGGGGCGGACGTCGTCATGCCTGCGTGGTGCCCAGCCCGGGGCCCGGCTAATCGTCGCCGGCCGCCCGGCGGCGCACCATCGGCACCGCGACCCAGCCGACCAGCAGGCCCACCACCAGGAAGGCGCTGAACCCCCACGCGATGGCGGGCGCGAAGACGAAGTCCAGGATCAGCCAGACCGCGCCGATGTTGGCCAGCGCCATGGCGACGAGACCCGCCCGGGCGACCGCGTCGGCGGTCTCGACGAGCCAGGGCCGCTCCCCGCGCCGGAACAGCGCACGGTGCAGCGCGACCGGCGTGAGCAGCAGCAGGGTGGCGACGACGGCGCAGCCCAGCACGCAGCCGTACACGACGCGCGAGTGCGGCGGGACGTCCTCGAAGGCGTCGCTGAAGGGCAGCGTGAGCAGGAAGCCGGTGAGGATCTGCACGCCCGTCTGGGCCACGCGCAGCTCCTGCAGCAGCTCCTCCCAGTTGTCGTCCAGCCGCCGCGAGGACGACGGGTGCGGACTGCCGCCGCCGTCGTCACCCACGGGTCAGCCCTGCGGCGACGTGTTGTCGGTGCCTCCCAGCTCCTTGAGGAAGCCGTGCACGGTGTGGGCGCGCTCGGCGTCCTGCTGCTGGACGGTCTCGAAGAACTCGGCGATGTCGTCGCGTCCGGCGTTGCGCGCGTCGCGGACGTACTGCCCGTAGTCGTGACCGGCCTTCAGCGAGTGGTACTGGACCGAGATCAGGTCGAAGGTGACGTCGTCGAATCCGGTCTCACCGGTGGCCATGGTGGTGCTCCTTCCGTGGGACGAACAGGTCACCGGACGGGTGCCCACTTCGCGGCGTCCGGAACGGGCGCGGCCCCAGGCGGTGCGGCGGACGGCGCGAGGGGCAGAATCGGGCGCATGACCGAGACTGCTGACATCGTCTGGAACGCCCGTGGCGAGTTCGAGGACATCCTCTACGACGTCACCGACGACGGGATCGCCAAGATCACGATCAACCGGCCCGAGGTGCACAACGCCTTCCGGCCGCAGACGCTCATCGAGATCATGGAGGCGCTCACCGACGCCCGCGAGGACGAGTCGGTCGGCGTCATCATCCTGACCGGCGCCGGCGGCAAGGCGTTCTGCTCCGGCGGCGACCAGCGCGTGCGCGGCGACAGCGGCTACAAGACCGACGAGAAGGCCACCGGCCGCTTCCACGTCACCGACCTGCAGGTCATGATGCGCCGCTGCCCGAAGCCGATCATCGCGATGGTGGCCGGCTGGGCGATCGGCGGCGGTCACGTGCTCCACGTCGTGTGCGACCTGACGATCGCCGCCGACAACGCCCGCTTCGGCCAGACCGGCCCGAAGGTCGGCTCGTTCGACGGCGGCTTCGGCGCCAGCGTCCTGCGCGACCTGGTCGGCCCGAAGAAGGCCAAGGAGATCTGGATGCTGTGCCGTCAGTACGACGCGCAGGAGGCCCTCGACATGGGCCTGGTCAACAAGGTCGTCCCGCTCGAGGACCTGGAGCGCGAGACCGTCCAGTGGGCGCGCGAGATGCTCGCGAACAGCCCGTGGGCGCTGCGCCTGGTCAAGCTCAGCTTCAACGCGGCCGAGGACGGCTACGCCGGCATGCAGCAGCTGGCCCACGACGCGAACCTGCTGTTCTACGGAACCCCCGAGGCGGCCGAGGGACGCGAGGCGTTCAAGGCCAAGCGCAAGCCCGACTTCGACCAGTTCCCGCGCCGCGCCTGACTGGGGCACCTCCTCGCTGAGCGTGACGTTGTTGCGGCCGAGCACGGCGTGTCGCCGCAACAACGTCACGCTCAGCGCGTGGGGGAGGCTCAGTAGCCGACGGTGAAGCGGGCGCCGCGGTGGTTCGCCTGCTCGATCTCGTCGACGAACGCCAGGGCGAGGTCGTCCGCGCCGAGCGTGGACGAGCCGTCCTCGGCGACGACCAGCACGTCGCCGCCGGTGCGGTAGGTGCCCTTCTTCTCGACCGGGGCGTAGGCGCCGAAGCCGCCGGCGGGGGAGACGTAGAACCAGTCCAGCCCCTCGCCGTTCGCCTCGAGCCACTCCAGCACGCGGGCGTGGGCGGACGCCTCGGGCTTGAACGCGTCCGGGAAGTCCGGGGTCTCGATGACCCGCGGGCCCCCCTCGGCGACGAACGAGCTGCCGGCGCCGCCGACGAACGCGAGCGTGGCGCCGTGCTGCTTCGCCGCGGCGGCGATGCCCGGCGTCAGCTCGTCGAGGTTCGGGCCGTCGGGCAGGTCGGCGTGGGTGGCCACGACGAGGACGTCCGCCTGCGCGGCCTTCGCGACGGTGGCGTCGTCCTGGACCGAGCCGGTCTCGTAGGTCACGCCGTCGACGCGCTGCTCGGGCAGGTTCCGGCTGACGGAGGTGACCTGGTGGCCGCGGGCGGCGGCCTCGCGGACGATGGCCGACCCGGCGTAGCCGGTGCCGCCGATGACGGTGATGCTGCTCATGGTGATGCTCCTTCTGTGGGGTCTGCTGTCAATCTAGGCTCGTCCTGTCCCGCTTTCACGGTCGAGAAGGGTCCGTTCATGGTCGATGTGCGACAGATCGCCGACGTCGGCTACGCGCCACCGCCCTCGGTGTCGACCTCGGTGGAGGCGATCGGGCTGGCCGACCTGCGCCGGCGGGCCGGCGGGTCGATCCCGCCCGGCGCCCAGCGGCTCGACTTCCACGTCGTGCTGGCGGTGACGTCCGGCCGGTCGACGCACATGGTCGACTTCGAGACCGTCGACCTCGCACCGGGCACCGTGCTGTGGATCCGCCCGGGCCAGGTGCACGGCTGGGGCGACATGGACGCGTTCGACGGGCACGTCGTCATGGCCGCCCGCGACGCGTTCGACGGCGTGCGCGAGGTGTCGGCCTGGGTGAGCGACCCGTTCGCCCCGACGCGCTGGCCGCTCGACCCCGCCGCCCCCGCGTTCGCCGCCGTGCTGGACGTCGGACGGTTCGACGACGCGGGCCTGGACACGTCCGTCCAGGACGCGGTGCTGCGCTGGCAGGCGTCCACGGCGGCGCTGCTGCTCGCGGCCGCCGTCGGGGCCGAGGTCGGCGTGCAGCCGCCGCTGTTCACCGCCTTCCGGCGACTGGTGGAGCGCCGCTTCGACGCCGAGCGCGACGTCCGGGCCTACGCCCGCGAGCTGGCCGTCACCCCGCGGACGCTCGAGCGGGCGGTCGCCGCCGCCGTCGGCACCACGCCCAAGAAGGTCGTCGACCAGCGGGTCGCGCTCGAGGCCCGGCGGCTGCTCGTGCACTCCGACGCCAGCGTCGCGTCCATCGCCGCCCGGCTCGCGTTCGGCGACGCGGCCAACTTCTCGCGCTTCTTCGTCCGGCTCACCGGGGAGCTGCCCGGCGCGTTCCGCGAGCGCGTCCGTCCCGCCGCCGGGCCACGGGAAGAGACCGGCACGTCCGCGGGTTGACGCCGGTGTGCACGCAGAGCTGAAGGTTTCCCAGGGCAAGCTGGTCGTCGTCGACCTCGAGGTGGTCGAGGGGAGGATCGCGGACGTCCGGCTGTCCGGCGACTTCTTCCTGGAGCCGGACGAGGCGCTGGGCCACATGTCCGACGCCGTCGAGGGGCTGCCCGTCGACGCGTCCCTGGCGCAGATCGAGGCCGCCGTCGAGGCCGCCCGCGGCGACGCCGTCATGGTCGGCTTCGACCCGCGCTCGATCGCCATGGTCGTGCTGCGCGCCCTCGGCCGGGCCACCACCTGGGCCGACCACGACTTCACCCTCGTCGAGACCGGGCCGCTGCACCCGGCCATGCAGATGGCCGTCGACGAGGTCATCGCCCAGCAGGTCGGCGCCGGCGAGCGTGGACCGGCGCTGCGCATCTGGGAGTGGGCCAGCAACGCGGTCATCATCGGCTCGTTCCAGTCGCTCAGCAACGAGGTCGACCTGGAGGCGGCGGCCCGCCACGACACCACGGTCGTGCGGCGCATCTCCGGCGGCGGCGCCATGTTCGTCGAGCCGGGCAACACGATCACCTACTCGCTGTACGTCCCCGGCACGCTCGTGGAGGGCATGAGCTTCGTCGAGTCCTACGCCTTCCTGGACGCCTGGGTCGTCCGGGCGCTGCGCGAGCTCGGCGTCGCGGCCGACTACAAGCCGGTCAACGACCTCGTCTCGCCCGCGGGCAAGATCGGCGGCGCGGCGCAGAAGCGGCTCGCGTCCGGCGCGGTGCTGCACCACGTGACGATGTCGTACGACATGGACGCGGCCAAGATGCTCGACATCCTGCGCATCGGGCGCGAGAAGCTGTCCGACAAGGGGCACGTGAGCGCGGCCAAGCGGGTCGACCCGATCCGCTCGCAGACCGGCCTGCCGCGTGAGGACGTCGTGAAGGCGCTGGTCGACCACTTCGACCGCGAGAACGGCCCGCTGGCGCGCACGGAGCTCGACGCCGCCACCTGGGAGCGGGCCGAGCGGCTCGCCGAGACCAAGTTCTCCGACCCCGACTGGCTGGCCCGCGTCCCGTAGTTGGATGGGGGTCGTGAACGCGCCCCACGACGTCCGCCCCGCCCGGCCCGAGGACCTGCGCGAGGTGCTCGCCGTCTTCCACGCCGTCGACCTCGACACCGCAGGGGAGACCCTGCTCGACGCGGTCGACCTCGAGGGCTTCTGGTCCGACCCGACCTTCGACGCCGAGCACGACACCCGGCTGGTGTTCGACGGTGGACGTCCGGTCGCCGCGGGGTCGCTGTTCGCCAACGGGTTCGCCCGCGTCGACGTCGTCCCGGACGCGTGCGGACGCGGCCTCGGCACGCTGCTCGCCGACTGGGTCGAGCGGCGCCAGCGCGAGCGCGGCGGCGACCACTGCGAGCAGGAGGCGTTCGAGACCGACACCCGCACCCGCACCTTCCTCGAGGCGCGGGGGTACGTGCCGGCCCACGAGACGTGGTCGCTCGAGCTGCCCGCCGACGCGACGATCGCCGAGCGTCCGCTGCCCGACGGCGTCGTCGTCCGGCCGATGCGGGCCGGCGAGGAGCACGTCGTCCACCAGGTCGTCGAGGACGCGTTCAACGAGTGGGAGGGGCGCACGCCGCGCGCCTTCGAGAGCTGGAAGGCGCTCGTGCTCGACCGTCCCGGCATGACCCAGGACCACCTGCTCGTCGCCGCGGCCGGCGACGACGTGCTGGGCGCGTGCGTCGGCATGGACGGCGAGAGCGACGACGAGTACTGGGTCGCGCAGCTCGCGGTGCGGCGCGACCAGCGGGGCCGCGGCCTGGCCCAGCAGCTGCTCGCGGTCTCCTACGCCGCCGCCCGGGCCCGCGGGCGCACCCGCGGCCGGCTCGACACCGACTCGCGCACCGGCGCGCTGAGCCTCTACGAGCGGCTCGGCATGCACGTGACGCTGTCGTTCACCAGCTACCGCCTCACCCTCTGACCCTCACCCCGCTGCACCTCCGGCGAGATGTGGACGCAGAGGAACCAGGCGTCGGTCCGTGGTGGTGCTTCTCCGTCCACTTCTCGGGGGACGTCCCTTCGACAGGCTCAGGGAGCGGTGGGCGGCTCAGGGAGCGTCTGCCGCTGGCTGAGCCTGTCGAAGCCTCCCTTTGACAGGCTCAGGGAGCGGTGGGGAGGTGGGGGCGGAGCACCTCGGCGAAGCGCTCGCCGACGCGGCGGTGGCCGGCGGTGTCCAGGTGCAGCCGGTCGGGCAGCGGCAGCTCGTCGTGGTCGGCCGGCCCGTAGAGCCCGAGCCCGTCGACCAGGTGCAGGTGCGGGTCGCTCGCGCGCCGGCTCTCCACGACCTGGGTGAGCGCGTCGCGCACCGTGCGCAGCGTCAGGCGTCCGGCGGCGACCTCGGCCGGGTCGCCGGTCGCGACGAAGCGCAGCGTCCCGTCGCTCAGGTCGAATCCGCCCGGCCCCGGGGTGTCCTCGTGGATGGGGCAGAACAGCGGCGTCGCCACCAGCAGCGGCACGTCGGGGTGGCCCTCGCGGATCGTGTCGAGGAAGCCGTGGACGGCCGGCACGAACGCCCGCATCCGCATCGCGTCGGCGTTGACCACGTTGATGCCGAGCTTGACGCTCACGACGTCGGCCGGCAGGTCGCGCAGGGTGCGGGCGACGAACGGGTCGAGCAGCGCGCTGCCGCCGAGGCCGAGGTTGGTCAGGTCGGCGCCGGTCAGCGTGGCGGCGACGGACGTCCAGGTGGACGTCGGGCTGGTGGCGTTGGAGCCCTGGCTGATCGAGCTGCCGTGGTGCAGCCAGCGCGGACGCCCCGAGCGCTCGACCGGACGCACGGGCGCGTCGGCCCGCAGGGCGACCAGCTCGGTGCTCTCCAGGTGGGGCAGCCAGACCTCGACGCGCTTGTCGCCGGCCGGGAGACCGTCGACGCGGAGCGTCCCGGGCCCGCCGGAGCGGCGGTCGGCCGTGCCCGTGCGCGGGTCGAGCACGAGCCGGTCACCGCCGGTGACGGACTGCTGGGCGACGAGCCGGCCGTCGACCAGGACGTCGTAGAGCCCGTCCGGGCGCGGCGGCACGCCGGCGTACTCGCGCCGGGTCGGCAGGGTGCCCAGCTCCAGGACGGTCGCCGCGGTGCGCAGCACCAGCCGGACGCCGGCCGGCTCGATCTCGACCATCGCGACCTGGGGGTCGGTGTTCTGCTCCCGCGCCCACCGCGGCAGCCGGTGCGGACGCACCCCGCGGTCGGTGCGCTCGAGGTCGTGCGCGCCGTGGACGAGGTCGTCGGTCAGCGGGACGGGGACGAGGGTGCTCATGCGGTCTCCTGGTCGGTGGGGGCTGGCCAGGCGCGCAGCAGCGCGTCGAGCGCGTCGAGACTGCGTCGCCAGGACGACTCGGCGTCCGGCCGCGAGTGGCTGAAGCCGCCGGACAGCTCGAGGTCGACGAAGCCGTGGACGAGGCTGCCGAGCAGGCGGACGGCGTGGGTCTGGTCGTCGCCCTCGAGGGCGTAGTCGCGCAGCACCGCGCGGGTCATCTCGGCGTGGCGGGGGCCGGCGCTGCGGGCGGCGGTCTCGTGGTCCAGGTCGTACCGCGAGGCGGCGTAGCGGCCGGGGTGCTCACGGGCGTAGTCGCGGTAGACGTCGGCGAACGCCACGAGGGCGTCCTTGCCGCTGCGCCCGGCCAGCGCGTCGCCCAGCCGGACGGCCATCTCCTCGAGCGCGAGCAGGGCCAGGCGCGTGCGCAGGTCGGCCGAGCTCGTGACGTGCGAGTACAGGCTCGCGACCTTCACGTCGAAGCGTCGGGCGAGCGCGGACAGCGTGACCTGGTCGACGCCCTGCTCGTCGGCGAGCTCGGCGGCGGCCCGGGTCAGGCGGTCGGCGGTGAGTCCGGCACGGGCCACGCTTCCTCCTGGATCTAGGTATCTACCTAAACCCTATAGGAAGTCAGTCCCAGCGGCGCTGGCGCCCGCTCTTGACGTCCGAACGGAGCTTCTTGGCCGCGAGCCGGCGCTCCTGCGAGCCGCGGGTCGGCTTGGTCGCCCGTCGCTTGCGCCGAGGGACCAGCGCGGCGGCCACCAGCTCCTCGAGCCGGGCCTTCGCCGCCTCGCGGTTGCGGTGCTGCGAGGCGTACCGGGACGAGACCACGCGGACGACCCCGTCGGTCGCCCGCGTGCTCAGGGCGGCGAGGACGTGCGCCTTCTGGGCGTCGTCCAGCACCTCGCTGGCGCGGACGTCCCAGAGCAGCTCGGCCTTGGTGTCGGTGGTGTTGACATGCTGCCCGCCCGGCCCCGAGGAACGGCTGAACCGCCACGTGAGCTCGGAGTCGGGCACGCGGTGTCGTCGGTCAGGGGCGGGGTTCATCACCGGCCAGGATGCCGTACAGCCGACGGCGCGTCTCCTCCAGCAGGGCGGTCGCCCGCGCCTGCTGCTCCTCGGTGCCGGTCTTGGCGACCTGGCTCCAGGCGACGATCATCGCCTTGAGCGCCTGGCCGGACTCGGCCGAGACGTGGCTGCCGCGGGCGTGGGCCGTGGCCTCGCGCCACGCGGCGTCGAGCCGCTCGCGGTGCTCGGCCACGTACGTCTGGCCGTCGGCGGTGAGCGAGGCGGTCTTGCGTCCCTCGACCCGCTCGAACTCGATGAGTCCCTCGTCCTCGAGCTGCTGCAGCACGGGGTAGATGGAGCCGGGGCTGGGCGTCCAGGCGCCCTCGGTGCGGTCGCTGACGTCCTGGATCAGCTGGTAGCCGTGGCGCGGGCCGTCGGCGAGCAGCAGCAGGGCCGCGGCGCGCACGTCGCCGCCCCGTCCGCCGCGGCGCCGGCCGCGTCCGCGTCCGCCGCCGGGACCGAAGCCCGGACCGAACCCCGGGCCCAGGCCCAGGTCGTCGAAGTCGCCGCGGCGCGGGCTGCGCCGTCCGTCGTGGTGGTGGTGTCGGGTCCGCATGGGACACCTCCTGGTTCTGAGGAACGCCGACGGGTGTCGGCGATGCACTAACGATATATCGAAAGTGCATCGCCGACAAGGTCGACCGACTCAGGCCTCGCGCGCGAAGGCCGCCGGGTCGACGGGGCGGGACGCGCGGGGGAGCTTCTCGACCACCAGGAGGTAGGAGTCGGTGACCAGCTCGTCCACGAGGTCGCCGGTCAGGCCACCGCCGGGGTGCAGCGTGATCCAGTGCCGCTTGTCCATGTGGTAGCCGGCCGTCACGTCGTCGTGCTGCTCGCGCAGCACGCGGGCGTCGGCGGGATCGGCCTTGAGGACGACGATCGGCGATCCGGTGACGGCGGTCAGGAGCAGGAAGACCTTGCCGCGGACCTTGAAGACGTCCCAGTCCGGGCCGAACGGGTGCTCGAGCCCGGCGCCGGGCAGCTGCTCGGCGCGGTCCCTCGCGCGCTGCTGGAGGTGGGTGCCGTGCATCGGTCCTCCTCGTCGCGTGGGCTCAGTCGCGCTCGCGCGCCCAGTCGAAGCGGGTCACGTTGCTGTCGTCGTCGTGCGGCTCGGCGTCGGGGAAGTAGCCGAGGTACGCCATGGCGGCGTCGTGCAGGCGGGTGTTGGTGGCCAGGGCGTTGACGCCCCACGGGCCCGGCTCGCCGCTCAGCGAGGCGAACGTGCCGCCGGCCTCGCGGACGATGACGTCCAGCGCGGCCATGTCCCACACCTTCAGCTCGGGCTCGGCGGCCACGTCGACGACGCCCTCGGCGAGCATCATGTACGACCAGAAGTCGCCGTACGCCCGCGTGCGCCAGCAGCGGCGGGTCAGCGCGAGGAAGGGCTCGAGCCGGCCGATCTCCTCCCAGCCGTGCAGCGAGGAGTAGGAGAACGAGGCGTGGTCGAGGTCGCCCACCTGCGAGACCTGGATGCGGCGCGACGACATGAGCGACTTGCCGGTGTAGGCGCCCGAGCCCTTCGACGCCCACCAGCGGCGGCCGAGCGCGGGGGCCGAGACGCAGCCGGCGACGATCTCGCCGTCCTCCTCCAGCGCGATGAGCGTCGCCCACACCGGGACGCCGCGCACGAAGTTGGACGTGCCGTCGATCGGGTCGATGATCCAGCGCCGGCCCTCGGTGGCGCCGACCTGCTCGCCCTGCTCCTCGCCCAGCACGCCGTCACGGGTGCGGGCGCTGCGCAGGGTGCGGCGGATGGCCTCCTCGACGGCCTGGTCGGACTCGGTCACGTAGGTCATGTCCGGCTTCGTCGAGACCTCCAGGTCGACGGCGCCGAAGCGGTCCATCGAGAGGTTGTCGGCGGTGTCGGCCAGGACGTGCGCGAGTCGCAGGTCGTCGTGGTACGCGTGGGCCATGGGGCCAACCGTACCGGTCTAGTCGCGTCCCTCGCGGCTGGTGAGGACACGCCGGAACGAGGCCACGCGCGCGGGCGCGACCCGGCCCTCGGCGACGGCCAGGTCGAGGCCGCACTCGGGCTCGCTCGCCGCGTGGGTGCAGCCGCGCGGGCAGGCCTCGCTGGCGGCGTCCAGGTCGGGGAACGCGCGGATGATGCGGTCGACCTCGACGTGGGCCAGGCCGAACGAGCGGAACCCCGGGGTGTCGACGATCGTGCCGCCGAACGGCAGCGGCAGCCAGACCGCCGAGGTGGACGTGTGCCGGCCGCGTCCGGTGACCTCGTTGACGTGGCTGGTGGTGCGCTGGGCGTCCGGCACGAGCTGGTTGACCAGCGTCGACTTGCCCACGCCGCTGTGCCCGAGGAGCACGCTCACCTTGTCGCGCAGCACCTCGCGCAGCTCGTCCAGGTCCTGGGCGTTCTGCGTGACGAGCACCTGGACGTCCAGCGGCTCGAGCAGCCCGAGCACCTCGGCGGGGTCGGCCAGGTCGGCCTTGGTCAGGCACACGATCGGCGTCATGCCGGCGTCGTAGGCCGCGACCAGGCAGCGGTCGATGAGGCCGGGCCGCGGCGGCGGGTCGGCGAGCGCGGTGACGACGACCATCTGGTCGGCGTTGGCCACGACGATGCGCTCGATCGGGTCGTCGTCGTCCGCGGTGCGGCGCAGCTCGGTGCGGCGGGGGACGACCTCGACGATGCGGGCCAGGGTGTCGGGCAGGCCGGACAGGTCGCCCACGACGCGCACCTCGTCGCCGACCACGACGCCCTTGCGGCCGAGGTGGCGGGCCTTGACGGTGGTGACGCGACGGCGGTCGTCGTCGAGCTCGACGGTCACGCGGCCCCGGTCGATCGTCACGACGCGCGCGGTCACCGCGTCGTCGTACGTCGGACGCTCCTTGGTGCGCGGGCGGGTGTGCCGGCGCGGGCGCTCGAAGCGGGCGTGCTCGTCGTCGTCCCTCACACCAGCCGCCCCCATACGTCGGCGAAGCCGGGGAAGGTCTTGGCCGTCGTCGCGACGTCCTCGACCAGCACGCCCGGGACGCGCAGGCCGAGCACGACGGCGGCGTGGGCCATGCGGTGGTCGTGGTAGGTGCCGAAGCGGCCGCCGTGCAGCGGGCGCGGCGTGATGCGCAGCCCGTCGGCGGTCTCCTGGACGTCGCCGCCGAGCGCGTTCAGCTCGGTGGCGAGCGCGGCGAGGCGGTCGGTCTCGTGGCCGCGCAGGTGCGCGATGCCGCGCAGGGTCGACGGCTCCACGGCCAGCGCGGCGAGGGCGGCGACCACCGGGGTCAGCTCGCCGACGTCGGACAGGTCGAGGTCGACGCCGCGCAGGATGCCGGAGCCGGTGACGGTCAGGCCGTCGTCGTCGAGGGTCGCGGTGCCGCCGAACGCCTCGACCAGCGCGCGCCAGGCGTCGCCGGCCTGGTCGGTGTGCTCGGGCCAGCCCTCGACCGTCACGCGTCCGCCGGTGACCAGGGCGGCGGCCACGAACGGGCCGGCGTTCGACAGGTCGGGCTCGACGGCGACGTCGACGGCGGCGACGGGACCGGGCGAGACCACCCAGCGTCCGGGCGTGGCGTCGTCGACCCGCACGCCGCGGCGGCGCAGCTCGTTCACGGTCATCTCGACGTGCGGCGCGGAGGGCAGCCGCCCGCCGGTGTGCCGGACGTCCACGCCCTGCTCGAAGCGGGGACCGGCCAGCAGCAGCGCCGACACGAACTGGCTGGACGCCGACGCGTCGACCTCGACCGGGCCGCCGCGCACGGTGCCGGTGCCGCGGACCGTGAACGGGAGGGTCCCGCGCCCGTCGTCGTCGATGCCGACGCCGAGGGCGCGCAGGGCGTCGAGCACGCCGGCCATCGGACGCACGCGGGCGCGCTCGTCGCCGTCGAAGGTGACCGGCCCGTCGTGCAGGGCGGCGACCGGGGGCACGAAGCGCATGACGGTGCCGGCCAGGCCGCAGTCGACGTGCAGCGCGGTGCCGGACGCGGGGGAGACGGGGGTGACGGTCCAGGCGTCCGCCCCACGCTCGACCCGGGCGCCGAGCGCCTGCAGCGCGGCGACCATGAGGTCGGAGTCGCGCGAGACGAGCGGACGCCGCAGCGTGCCGGGGCCGTCGGCGATCGCGGCCAGCAGCAGCGCGCGGTTGGTCAGCGACTTGGAGCCCGGCACCTGGACGCGGCCCTGGACGGGACGCTCCGGCGTCGGAGCGGGCCAGAGGTCGGGGGCGGCGGGCGTCTGGGTCATCGGCGTCACTCTATCGGCGCGCGGACCCGTCCCGGTGCGACGCCACGACGCACGGACGGCGCCACGGCCGAGGCCGTGACGCCGTCCGGGGACGCGCCGGGTCAGTGCAGGATGCTGTCGACCTTGTCGCCGGCGGCGTGGACGGCGTGCACCGTCCTGTCCTTCGCACGGCGGGCGAGGATCTTCTTCTTCGGGTCGGGGTCGAGCGTGGCCATGAGCAGGCCGCCCATGAGCGAGACGTTCTTGAGGAAGTGGATCGTCTGGTTGGTCCGCTGCTGCGGGTCCGACTCCGTCCAGAACGGGTGTCCCTGGACGGTCGTGGCGGGCAGGGTCGAGGCGAGCGCGAACGAGGCCAGGCGCGGGAACCGGCCGGTGGCCAGGGCGAGGCCGGCCACGACGTGGACGGCGGCGTTGGCGCGCACCACGTTCTCGGGGGTGGCGCTCACCGGCATCGACGGCGCGGCCTTGCCGAGCGCGTCGGCCACCGGCTGGGCGGCGGGAGCGGCGTGCTGCGGCGCGCGCAGCGACTGCACGCCCCCGTAGACGAACATCGAGGCGAGCATCGGGCGGGCGACGGCGCGGAGAACGGTCATGGGTCCGTTCTACCGTCTCTGGCGTCCGGGGCAACTCCGCTCGTCGGTGGGCTGTGCCAGGCTGGACGCATGTGCGGCCGCTACGCCACGAACCTCACGCCCGCTGCGCTCGAGACCGAGTTCGCGGTCGGCGTCGCCAACTCCTTCGTCGACCTCGAGCCGTCCTACAACGTCGCGCCGACCGACACCCAGGCGATCGTCGTGGCCCGGCCCGACGACGAGGGCACCGTGCAGCGCCAGCTGCGCGCCGCCCGCTGGGGCCTGGTGCCGTCGTGGGCGAAGGACCCCAAGATCGGCAACCGCATGATCAACGCGCGGGTCGAGACGGTCGCCGAGAAGCCGGCCTACAAGAAGGCGTTCGCGTCGCGGCGGGCCATCGTCCCGGCCACCGGCTACTACGAGTGGTACGTCAAGGACGACGGCGGCAAGCAGCCGTTCTTCATCCGCCCGAAGGACGGCTCGCCGCTGGCCATGGCCGGTCTCTACGAGTTCTGGAAGGCCACCGACGACGAGTGGCTGGTCAGCTTCACCGTCATCACCACCACCGCCGAGGACTCGCTCGGCCGCATCCACGACCGCATGCCGTTCGTCGTTGAGCGCGAGGCGTACGAGGCCTGGCTCGACCCCACCGCGTCAGGCCCCGAGCTGCTCGACCTGCTCGTGCCGGCCGCGCCCGGACGCCTCGACGCCTACCCGGTGAGCACCGCCGTGGGCAACGTCCGCAACGACTCGCCCGAGCTGATCGAGCCGCTGCCGGCCGCGTGAGCCGCGTCCCGGCGGGGCCGGGAACAAGCCGGGCCCCGGCACGGTTGTGACAGGCATGATCGGATGCCTCGAACGCCCCACCGACGTCGTGGGCTCGCCGGACGGCGCCCGTCGGACGTCGGCAGTAGGCTTGACAGTGATGACCGACGACCAGGACGTCCGCGAGACCGAGACCCCGGAGCAGCGCCAGGCGCGCTTCGAGGCCGATGCGCTGCCCTTCCTCGACCAGCTCTACTCCGCCGGCCTGCGCATGACGCGCTCGCCGCAGGACGCCGAGGACCTGGTGCAGGAGACCTACGCGAAGGCGTTCACCGCCTTCCACCAGTTCAAGCCCGGCACGAACCTCAAGGCCTGGCTGTACCGCATCCTCACCAACACGTACATCAACTCGTACCGCAAGAAGCAGCGCCAGCCCCAGCAGATGACCGACGAGGTCGAGGACTGGCAGATCGCCGCGGCGGCCGCGCACACGTCCACCGGGCTCAAGTCCGCCGAGATGGAGGCGCTCGAGCACCTGCCCGACAGCGACGTCAAGGACGCGCTGCAGGCCCTGCCCGAGGACTTCCGCATGGCGGTCTACCTGGCCGACGTCGAGGGCTTCCCGTACAAGGAGATCGCCGAGATCATGGACACGCCGATCGGCACCGTGATGTCGCGGCTGCACCGTGGTCGGCGTCAGCTGCGCGAGAGCCTGGCCGACTACGCCCGCGAGCGGGGCATGCGCGTGGGAGCGGGTGAGAAGGCATGAGCTGCGACGGACCCGACTGCTCCGAGGCGCTGGAGAAGCTCTACCTGTTCATCGACCACGAGATGGACGACGCCTCCTGCGAGGAGGTGCAGGCCCACATCGACAGCTGCTCGGAGTGCCTGACCGAGTACGACCTGGAGCGCCTGGTCAAGCAGGTCGTCTCCCGCTCGTGCCGCGAGCCGGCCCCCGCCCCGCTGCGCGACCGGGTGCTGCTGAGCATCCGCACCGTGCAGGTGACGATCGAGACGCGCGAGGGCTGACCGGCCCCGGAACGACAAAGACCCCCGTCGGAGACGACGGGGGTCTTTCTCTGCTCAGGGAGCGATGCTCACGCGTTGGGGCGCTTGCCGTGGTTCGCGCCCTTCTTGCGGCGAGCGCGGCGCTTGCGTCCGGTCTTGCCCATGGTGTCCTCCTCTGACGTACGACGCCTCAGTCTCCCACAGGCGTCACACGGGCGAGAAATCGCTCCCGGTCGACCACGACCCGGCGCACCTCGCCGGACGCCACCAGGCGCGCGCCCTCGTGCGCGGCGACGGTGAAGATGACCAGCCGGCCGTCGCGGCGCAGCACGTCGGCGGTGGTGGTGACCGTCGCCCCGACCGCGGACGCCGAGGAGTGCTCGACCTCCACGCGGGTGCCGACGCTGGTGGTGCCGGGGGTCAGCTCGGTCTCGAGGGCCGCGACGGTGGTGGCCTCCAGCCAGGCCAGCAGGACGGGGGTGCCGAGGACGGGGACGTCGCCGCTGCCCACCGCCTGCGCGGTGTGGGCCTCGGTGACGGTGTGGGTCAGGGTCGCCATGGGGCCACCCTAGGAGGCCGCGCCGACGGGAGGGTCAGGACGACGTCCAGGCCCGCCACAGCTCGGCGTAGCGTCCCTCGGCCGCGACGAGCTCGTCGTGCGGGCCCTGCTCGACGACGCGTCCGGCCTCCATCACCACGACCCGGTCGGCGGTGCGCGCCTGGGTGAGCCGGTGCGCGACGACGACGGCCGAGCGGCCGCGGACGACCTCGAGCGCGGCGTCCTCCAGGTCGCGGGCGCCGGCCGAGCCCGCCTCGGCGGTCGCCTCGTCCAGCACCACCACGGCGGGGTCGCGCAGCAGCACGCGGGCCAGCGCCACCTGCTGGGCCTGGGCGGCGGTCAGCTCGACGCCGAACGTCCCGACGGGCGCGTCGAGCCCGCCGGGCAGCGTCGCCAGCCAGCCGGACGCGCCGACGCGGTCCAGCGCCTCGTGCAGGTCGGCGTCGTCGGCGTCCTCGCGGGCCAGGGTGAGGTTGTCGCGCAGGGTGCCGGTGAGCACGTGCACCTCCTGCGAGACGACGGCCACGTGACGGCGGACGGTCGCGGGCCCGAGCTCGTCCAGCGGACGCCCGGCCAGGCGGACCGATCCGGACGTCGGCGTCACCAGACCGGCGGCGACGGCGGCCAGCGTCGTCTTGCCCGCGCCGGTGGAGCCGACCAGGGCGACCCGCTCACCCGGGGCGACGGCCAGGTCGACGTCGTGCAGCACCGGCACGCCGGGCTCCCAGGCGTGGCCGACACCCGACAGCACGAGCGCCGGCGCGCCGGGCAGGTCGTGGGCCGCGGTCTCGTCGCGGGGCAGCAGGGCGACGCCGGCGAGCCGGGCCAGCGAGGCGCCGGAGCGCTGCACGACGTCGAAGACCATGAGCACCGCGCCGATGGGGTTGAACAGGCGGTGGAAGTACAGCGCGGCCGCGGTCGCCGCGCCGACGGTGACGGCACCGTCGCGCACCAGCCAGAACCCGGCACCGAGCACGAGCAGCATGCCGACGAGCTCGGCGCGGTTCATGCGGGCCCAGAAGCGGGTGAGCATGACGAAGACGTCCTGGGCCAGCCCGCGGGCGGTGTCGGACGTGCGCTCGACCTGCTCCATCGCCAGGCGCTCGTGGCCGAACGCGCGCCACGTGCCCGCACCCTGGACGCCGGCCATGAGCGCCTCGGCGCGCTCGCCCTGCGCGACCCGCTCGCGGCGGTAGAACGGGCCGGAGCGCGGCAGGTACCAGCCCAGCGACGCGGCGTAGGCCGGCAGCGCGAGCAGCCCGGCGAGGCCGAGCCGCCAGTCGAGCGCGAACAGGCCACCGGCGGTGAAGACGATCGCGGTGAGCGAGCCGACCAGCAGCGGCACGGCCTCGTCGAGCGCGTCGGTGACCGTGCGGACGTCGTCGCCGACGCGGGCCATCACGTCGCCGGTGCCCGCGGCCTCGAGGCGTCCGGAGTCGAGCCGCAGCGAGCGGTCCAGCACGTCCTCGCGCAGCTGGGCGAGCGCGGGCACGGCGGTCTGGGCGAGGGCGCCGACGGCCACCACCTCGGCCAGGGCACCGACGAGCGCGGCGGCGACGATCGACAGCACCGGCGTGGCCAGGTCGTCCCGGCTGCCACCGTCGCGGACGACGTCCACGACGACGCCGAGGGCCCACGGCGACACGACGCCGGCCAGCCCGGCCAGGACGAAGCCGAGCACGGTGGCGGTCGCGGCCACCGGCCGGCGGGCCAGCAGCCGCAAGGTCAGCCGGGTCGTCGCTCCCCGTCCGGCGACGGGCAGGAGCGTCCGCTCGGCGGCGGGGGCGCTCATCGCAGCACCGCCTCGCGGTAGTCGGGCTCGGCCAGGAGGGTCGCGTGCGAGGCCTCCGCGGCCACGCGTCCGTCGCGGACCCACACGACGCGGTCGGCGGCGGCGAGCAGCGCGGGGCTGCTGGTCACCACGACGGTCGCGCCGTGGCCGCGACGCAGGGCGCTCAGGCCGGCGGCGACGCGCTGCTCGGTGACTGCGTCGACCGCGCTGGTCGGGTCGTGCAGCACGAGCACCGCGGGCGTGGCCGCGAGCGCCCGGGCGAGCGCGAGCCGCTGGCGCTGGCCGCCGGACAGGCTCGCGCCCCGGGCCCGGACGGCGTGGTCGAGCCCGGTGTCGTGCAGGGCGACGACGTCCTCGGCGGCCGACGCGGCCAGCACCGCGTCGAGCTCGTCGGCGCCCAGGCGGCCCAGCGGGTCGACCACCGAGCGCAGCGTCCCCTCGGGCAGGTAGGCGGCGTGCGGCACGACGAGCACCGAGCGGCGGCGGGCGTCGATGGTCAGCGCGTGGGCCGGCGTCCCGCCGACACGCACCTCGCCGGAGTCCGGCACGACGTCGCCGCCGAGCAGCGCCACGAGCGCGGCCGCCGCGGCCGGGTCGTCGACCGCGAGGGCGAGCAGCTCGCCGTCGGACGTGCTGAGGCTGACGTCCCGCAGACGGCCGTGGGTCACGCCGGCGAGCTCGACGCGCGGACGCTCCGGCACGTCCGCCACGGTGCCGTCGACGAGGTCGCGCTCGGTGGACAGGAACGCCGCGATGCGCCGGGCGGACGCCCACGACGAGGCGGCCTGGGCGCTGAGGTCGCCCAGGTGCTTGATCGGCTCCGCCAGGAACTGGGTCAGGCCCACGACCGCCACGAGCTGGCCGAGCGACAGGTCGCCGTCCAGCGCCTTGCTGCCGGCCAGCCAGGCGACCAGGGCCAGGAAGGCGCCGGCGATGAACGTGGTGAGTCCGCTCAGGTAGCCCCACGAGCGCGCGGTGACCACGGCCGAGCGCTGCGCGGCGCGGCTGCTCGTGCGGTAGCGGTGGCTGGCCACGTCCTCGGCGCCGATGCCCTTGATCGGCCGGACGCCGGCGACCAGGTCGCCCGCGAGCCCCGCGACGCGCGCCACGGCGGCCTGCTCGCGCTCGGTGCGGCGGGCGACGACGGGGGAGACGGCCTGGGTGAGCGCGATCGTCACCGGCAGGCCGAGCAGCACGACGAGCGCGAGCGTGACGTCGACGCCGACGAGGTAGACGGCGGTGACGACGACGGTCACGAGCGAGGCGATCGTGTAGCCGAGCTGGCGCACCAGCATCGTCACCTTGTCGGCGTCGGAGGTGGCCAGCGACAGCGTCTCGCCCGACAGCTGCTCGTCGCGGACGCCGCGCGGGTCGAGCACGTGCCCGGCGGCCTCGAGCCGGAGCCGGTGCGACTCGGCCTGCTGGACGCGGAGCGCCATGCGCCCGCCGAAGCGGTAGCTGAGGCTGAAGACGAGGAAGACCAGGCCCAGGCCCAGGCACGAGAGGAGGAACGGCCCGAGGTCGCCGGTCGCGATGCCCTGGTCGACGACGACGCCGATCATGACCGGGACGGCGGCCTCGCCGAGCTGCCACAGGACGGTCAGCACGTAGGCCGACGTCAGCAGGCCGCGGTTGCGGCGGAACGGCTCCAGCACCACCCGGCGGGCCGTGTGCGGCACGCCCGGTCCGCCGGCCGCAGGAGCGGCGGGGCGGGAGGGGCGAGGCACCGGGCCATCCTTCCTCACCGGACCCGTGACGCCGAAACCGGCTCCGCGGTCAGCCGGCGGTCAGGCGCAGCCCGAACCCCCACAGCAGCACGTCCGGGAACGGGCTCCAGTCCAGCTCGGGGCGCCGCTCGAACCCGCGCGCGGCGTAGAGCCGGTGCGCGGTCGTCATCTCCGGCAGCGAGCACAGCCGCACCTCGGTCAGCCCCGCGGACCGGGCCTCGTCCAGGCAGGCGTCGAGCAGGGCCGACCCGACCCGGCGGCCGCGCGCGTCCGGCGCGACGGCGAGCATGCGGATCTCGCCGTGGTCGGGTCCGGCGCCCAGCTCGCGCCACGACGAGCCCGGCGGGCACCAGGTGGCGGTGCCCAGCAGCCGCTCGCCGTCGACGGCCGCGAGCACGAGGCTGTCGTGGGACCGGCCGGCGGCGTCGGCGAGGCGGGCCGCGTACACGTCGTCGTACGTGCCGTCGGGACGCGTGAGGTACCCGTCGGCCTCGTAGCCGGCCACGGTGACCGCGCCGACGCGCTCGAGCTCCTCGGGGCGCGCCGGGCGGACCCGGACGTCAGACACCGAACGTCTGGCGGGGGTACGCGGCGGCCACGTCGGTGACGACGTTGACCAGGTACGGCACGTTCGCGGCGAAGGCGCGGTCGAGCGCCGGCCCGATCTCGCGCGGGTCGGTGACCATCTCGCCGGCACCGCCGAGGGCCTGGACGACCTGGTCGTAGCGGGTCTGGGGCGCGAGGTCGGCAGCCACGTCGTAGCCGTAGAGCATCTGCATGGGGCCCTTCTCCAGCCCCCAGGCGCCGTTGTTGCCCATGACCATGACGACCGGCAGGTCGTGCCGCACGAGGGTGTCGACGTCCATGAGGCTCATGCCGGCGGCGCCGTCGCCGTACAGCAGCACGACCTGGCCGGACGGGCGCACGAGCCGGGCGGCCATCGCCGCGCCCATGCCGGCGCCGAGGCAGCCGAACGGGCCGGGGTCGAGCCACCCGCCCGGACGCTGGGGCTCGACGTACTTGCCGGCGAACGACACGAAGTCGCCGCCGTCACCGACGACGACCGCGTCGTCGGCCAGGCGAGGCAGCAGCTCGCCGTAGATGCGCGCGGGGTGGATCGGGTCGGCCTCCGCCGAGAGCAGCGCGGCGTCGCGCTCGGTGGCCTGCGCGACCGTCGCCTGCAGGTTGGACAGCCAGTCGCCCCAGCGCGGCTTGGGGCCGGAGAGCAGGGCGTCCAGCAGCACGTCGAAGCAGGTGGTGAGGTCGCCCGCGGCCGCGCCGGCCAGTTCGGCGTGCCCGGCGAGCTGCTCGGGGGAGTCGGCGACGTGGACGGTGCGCGCGACCGGCGCCTCCTCCTTGCCGCCGAAGACGCCGTAGCCGAGCCGGAAGTCCAGCGGCGTGCCGACCACGACGACCAGGTCGGCCTGGCCGAGCGCACGTCCGCGGGCCTTGGTGACGAGCTGGGGGTGGCCGCCGGGGACGATGCCGCGGCCCATGCCGTTGCTGATGACCGGGACACCGCTCTGCTCGACGAACCGGAGCGCGGCGTCCTCGGCGTGGTCGAGCCACACGTCGCTGCCGATCACGAGGACCGGGTGCACGGCCTCGGCCAGGAGCCGCGCGATGGCCCGCAGAGCGTCGCCGTCGGGCTCGATGACGCGGCGCTCGGCCGGACGCGGGGCGGGCGTGGCCGTGCTGTTGAACAGCTCGTCCATGGGGACGTCGACGAAGGCCGGGCCGCGGTGGGACGAGCCAGCGAGCGAGAACGCCTCGTCGAGCGCCGGGCCGACGTCCTCGACGGTGTGCGCGGTGCGCGCGGACTTGGTGACCGTGGACAGGATCGGCGGGTGGTCGAGCTCCTGCAGGCTGCCCGAGCCCCAGCGTCCGGCCGGGGCGCGGCCGCCGACGCAGACGAGCGGGGAGCCGCTGAAGTAGGCCTGGGTGAGCGGGCTGACGCCGTTCGTGACGCCGGGGCCGGCGGTCAGCACGGCGAGGCCGGGCTTGCGGGTCAGCTTGCCGACCGCCTCGGCCGCGAACACGGCGGACGGCTCGTGGCGCACGTCGACGATGCTCATCGGCGGGTCGGCCTTCACGGCGCCGTCGTACAGCGGGAACACGTGGGCGCCCGACAGGGTGAACATGTGCTCGACCCCGTGCGCGCGAGCCACCTCGACGGCGATCTGCCCGGCGTGCTGCGTGGTCTGGTCGGTCTGGTCGGCCGTCTCCGTCATGTGACGCAGGTTACCCCGGCGTAGGTCAGTGGCGGGGGCGGTTCGCGGGCTCGCGGTACAGCCCCGGGCTCTCGGCGCGGACCTGGTCGAGCACGGCCAGCAGGAGGTCGGCGCGGTGCCGGGGCGGGCGGGCGAACAGGTCGGCGTCCGAGCGCAGGTCGCTGCGGCCCTGGACGCCCAGCGCGAGCTGCAGGTGCAGCGCGCGCAGGAACGCGGACGTGTTGCGGACGGCGGGCGTGGGCCACTCGTCGTCGCGGTGCCCGCGGGTGGGCGGGTGCACGACGCCCGAGCCCAGCCGGTTCAGCCAGGCCTCGACCAGGCCCGGCTCGAGGACGTCGCGGTGCAGCATCGTCATGACCGCGAAGGCGAGCCGGTCCTCCTCGCCGTGGCGCCAGACGTACGGGGTGGGGGTGAGCAGCCGGTCGCCGACCACGTCGAGCAGCACGGTGAGCTCGAGCGCGCCGAGGTGGCGGGAGCGGGCGAGCGCGGCCATGAGCTCGGCGCCGTGGGCGACCGCCTGGGCCCAGCCCTGCGCGCCGAGCCAGCCGCGGTGGTCGTTCTCGCGGACGTACCACCCGGCGGCCTCGTCGCCCCAGGCCAGCACGGTGGTGCGGGGGAGCAGGTGCTCGGACTCGTCGCGGCCGAGCACCTCGGCCAGCACCAGGGCGCTGTAGGAGCGGCGCAGCACGGACGGGTCGCCGTCGTGGCCGAGGCCGTGGCGCAGGCCGGGGAGCAGGCCGTCGCCGAGGCCGCCGAGCAGCTCGTCGTACACGCCTTGGCCGATCCAGGTGGTCAGCAGCGGGTACGCGACGTCCTCGCGGACGCGGGGGTTGGGCGAGCCCAGCAGCTGGACCAGCTCGACCGTGGCCTCGCTGAGGGAGCGGTCGCGAGGGAGCGTCATGCCGCCGGACATCACGGCCTGCCAGTACACCTCGGACACGTCGCCATCGTGCCATGCGCCTCCGACAGCCCTCTAGGCTGACCGACGTGCCCTCGCTCGACTCGATCGTCCGTCACCAGACCGCCCTGGGCCGCGAGGAGGTCGGGCTGCTGCACCGCCTGGTCGCGGACTGGCAGCTGCTGGCCGACCTGGCGTTCGGCGACCTCGTGCTGTGGGTGCTGGACGCCGAGGCGAAGGGCTACTGGGCCGCGGCGCAGATCCGCCCGACCACCGGCGCGACGACCCTGGCCGACGACGTCGTCGGCACGTTCGTGCCGGCCGTCCACGCCCCCGACCTCGTCCGCGCCGCCGCGAACCCGCACCTGAGCACCGAGGTCGACGAGGTCGAGGTGGACGGCGAGCGGGTGTCGGTGCGGTACGTGCCCGTGCGCCGCCGCCAGCGGCTCGTGGGGCTCGTCGAGCACCGCTCCAGCGTCGGAGCCCTGCGCCGTCCGAGCCGGCTGGAGGACGCCTACCTGGAGGCGGCCGGGACGCTCGAGGCGATGCTGACCGCGGGCACGTTCCCGGCCGAGTCCGACTCCGAGCTGGCCGGCAGCCTGCGCGTCGGCGACGGCATGGTGCGCCTGGACGAGCGCGGCACCGTGACCTACGCCAGCCCCAACGCCGTCTCGGCCTACCGCCGCCTCGGCGTGACCGGCAGCCTCGTGGGCACCGAGCTGGCCGCGCTGACCCAGGGGCTCGTCGGGCCTCGCCGCACGGACTCCGCACCGCTCACGATGCTCGGCGGACGCACCCCCGACGAGGGGGAGGTCGAGGGGCCCGGCGCCACCCTGCTGGTGCGCGTGGTGCCGCTGTCCCGCGGGGGCGACCACGACGGCGCCCTGGTGCTGCTGCGCGACGTGACCGAGCTGCGCGTCCGCGAGCGCGAGCTGCTGAGCAAGGACGCCACCATCCGCGAGATCCACCACCGGGTGAAGAACAACCTGCAGACGGTGGCCGCCCTGCTGCGGCTGCAGGCCCGTCGCATGGACTCCCCGCAGGCGCGCACGGCGCTGGTCGAGGCCGAGCAGCGTGTCGGCTCGATCGCGCTCGTCCACGAGACGCTGAGCCAGTCCTTCGACGAGACGGTCGCGTTCGACGACGTCGCCGACCAGCTGCTGCGCTCGGTGCTCGAGGTGGCGACCGCCGACGGCCTGCACGTCGAGGGCCACCGCATCGGCTCGTTCGGCCAGGTCTCGGCCGAGGTCGCCACGCCGCTGGCGCTGGTGCTGACCGAGATCGTCCAGAACGCCGGCGAGCACGCCTTCTCCGGGCGGACGTCCGGCCGCGTGACCGTGGCGGTGAACCGCATCCGCAACCGGCTGCGGCTGCGCGTGAGCGACGACGGGGCGGGACTGCCCGACGACTTCGACCCGCGGTCCAGCCTCGGCCTGTCGATCGTGGCGACGCTGGTCGAGAGCGAGCTGGGCGGACGCCTCACCTTCGACTCGCGTCCGGGCGCCGGCACCACGGTGTCGATCGAGCTCAGCCTCTAGCCGTCCCCGCCCGGGAGCGGTGACCTGGCAACCGAATGGCCGTCTCGTGGGGTTGCCAGCGCACCGCCCACCGGGGGAGGCGAGGACGAAGGGTTGCCGGCTCACCGCTCACGCCGGCGCAGAAGGCCCCAGGAACGCAGAAGACCCCGCATCCGATCGGATGCGGGGCCTGTCGACGTTCGCCTCAGGCGGTGCGGATGCGCGCACGCGCGTTGCGACGCTTCAGCGCGCGACGCTCGTCCTCGCTCATGCCTCCCCAGACGCCGTGGTCCTGACCGGACTCCAGCGCCCAGGTCAGGCACTGCTCGCGGACGTCACAACGGCGGCACACCGTCTTGGCCTCCTCCGACTGGAGGATCGCCGGACCGGTGTTGCCGATGGGGAAGAAGAGCTCAGGATCCTCGTCGAGGCAGGCAGACTTGTGCCTCCAGTCCATGAGAAACTCACCCTTCGTGGTTCGTGGATTGCGCCGCCCCAGACCCGGGCGATGAGCACCGGGGAGCAGCACGAGTAATGTTCCCAACTTCGCGAGGGTGAAACAAGGGTTAACAAAAGAAGCACCTGTCGGTTTCGTCACATGCTTGTAACATCAACCGTCTGGCTAGGCTGGACCCCGTGATCCCGCTCGCCGCCGTCGTCGTCCTCGTCGAGGCCCTGGCCCTGCTCGGCTTCGCCGGCACCGAGGTCGTGGCCGAGCCGAGCAGGCCGATGACGTACGCGACGGCCGGGCTCCTCGCGGCGTACGCGCTCGGCCAGGCCTGGGCCGCGTTCCTGCTGCTGAAGCACCGGATCGGTGCTCGCGGCCCGCTCGTCGCGACCCAGCTCATCCAGCTGGGGCTCGCCTGGAACTCGCGCGACTCGCAGGTCGAGTGGCTCAGCCCGGCGCTCGCCGTGGCCGCCCTCGTGGCGCTGGTCGCGCTGCTGGCACCCTCCACCACCCGTGCCCTCGTGGCCGCGGAGCGCGTGCCAGAATGACGTGACGGGGCCCACCTGACGCCCCTCGCACGGCAGAACGCCCCGCCGACGTCGAGACCAGACCGGTCTCCGCGGCGCGCGGCCTCCCCGTCCCCACTTGCGAAAGAACGTCATGGTCGCCCACGACATCGATGCCCCCACGTCCTCCTACGACCCCACCGACCCCGTCCACGCCCTGCATCGCGGCGGCAAGATGGAGATCGCCTGCACCGTCCCGCTCGAGGGCCGCGACGACCTGTCGATGGCCTACACGCCCGGCGTCGCCCGGGTCTGCGAGACGATCCACGCCGACCCCGAGGCGGCCCACGAGCTGACCTGGGTCTCGAACACCGTCGCCGTCGTCACCGACGGCACCGCGGTGCTCGGCCTGGGCGACATCGGCCCGGCCGCCTCCATGCCGGTCATGGAGGGCAAGGCCGTGCTGTTCAAGCAGTTCGGCGGCGTCGACGGCGTCCCGGTCGCGCTCGACACCACGGACGTCGACGAGATCGTCGAGACGGTCGTGCGCCTCGCCCCGAGCTTCGGCGGCATCAACCTCGAGGACATCTCGGCCCCGCGCTGCTTCGAGATCGAGGCGCGGCTCAAGGAGCGGCTCGACATCCCCGTGTTCCACGACGACCAGCACGGCACCGCCGTGGTCACGCTCGCCGCGCTCATCAACGCGCTGCGGCTGACCGACCGCGACCCCGAGCACACCCGGGTCGTCATCTCCGGCGCCGGTGCCGCGGGCGTCGCGATCACCAAGATCCTGCACCGGGTCGGCATGCGCCGGATCAGCGTGGTGGACCGCCGCGGCGTCATCCACCCCGGCCGTGAGGACCTGACCGAGGTGAAGCGCTGGCTGGCCGACGAGACCGCGGACTTCGCGCGCCCGGGCAGCGTCGAGGACGCCCTGGTCGGCGCGGACGTGTTCATCGGCGTCTCGGGCGGCACCGTGCCCGAGGAGGCCGTGGCGCGCATGGCCGACGACGCGATCGTCTTCGCCATGGCGAACCCCGACCCGGAGGTCCACCCCGACGTGGCGCACAAGTACGCCCGCGTCGTGGCGACCGGACGGTCGGACTTCCCGAACCAGATCAACAACGTGCTCGTGTTCCCCGGCATCTTCCGCGGCGCGCTGGACGTGCGGGCGACCGGCATCTCCGAGGAGATGAAGGTCGCGGCCGCGCAAGCGCTCGCGGACCTGGTGGGGGAGGATCTGAGCGAGACGTACGTGATCCCGTCGCCGTTCGACCCGCGGGTCGCCCCGGCCGTCGCGAAGGCGGTCACCGACACCGCCCGTCGCCAGGGTCTCGCACGCCGCCCGTACTGACCGACCCGAGAGGACGCCCATGCTCGCCGTCTACGCCCAGTCCTTCAGCCCCGAGGATCCTCTTTCCGGGCTGGTCGTCGGTGAAAGACCTGAACCCAAGACTCCGGACGGATGGGTCCAGGTGACGGTGAAAGCTGCCTCGATCAATCACCACGACGTGTGGAGCCTGCGCGGCGTCGGCCTGCGCGAGGAGTCGCTGCCGATGATCCTGGGCTGCGACGCGGCCGGCTACGACGAGGACGGCAACGAGGTCGTCGTCCACGCGGTCATCAGCGACCCGTCGTGGCGCGGCGACGAGACGCTCGACCCGCGTCGCACGCTGCTGTCGGAGAAGCACCAGGGCACGTTCGCGGAGAAGGTCGTCGTGCCGCGCCGCAACCTGCTGCCCAAGCCGGCCGGGCTGTCGTTCGCCGAGGCGGCCTGCCTGCCCACGGCCTGGCTGACCGCCTACCGGATGCTGTTCACCCAGTCCGGCCTGCAGCCGGGCGGCTCGGTGCTGGTGCAGGGCGCCGGCGGCGGCGTCGCGACGGCGCTGATCGTGCTGGCCCGGGCGGCCGGCTTCCGGGTCTACGCCACGAGCCGCGACGAGTCCAAGCGCCGGCGGGCGCTCGAGCTCGGCGCCCACGAGGTGCTCGAGTCCGGCGCCCGGCTGCCCGAGAAGGTGGACGCGGTCATGGAGACCGTCGGCGCCGCGACCTGGTCGCACTCGATCCGGTCGATGCGGCCCGGCGGCACGCTGGTCATCAGCGGGGCGACCTCGGGCGACGCGCCCTCGAAGGCCGAGCTGACGCGCATCTTCTTCCAGCAGATGCGCGTGCACGGCTCGACCATGGGCACCCGCGACGAGCTGGGCCGGCTCGTCGAGCTGTGCGACGTGAGCGGCGTGCGTCCGCTCATCGACCGCGAGATCCCCATGGAGGACGCGGCCGAGGGCCTCGCCGCCGTCGCCGCGGGCGACGTGTTCGGCAAGATCGTGCTCACCCGCTGAAGGATCAGTCGTCGGCCAGCGTGTGCCGCAGGTAGCGCTGCGGCGCGTCGAGGAACGCGCGCCAGTGGTGGACGAGCTCGAGCTCGTCCCACGTCGTCTCGCGCAGGCCCCAGTCGCCGACCTCGAGGACGTGCGCACCGGGCAGCGACGCGAGCACGGGGGAGTGGGTCGCGCACAGCACCTGGCCGCCGGCGGCGACGACGTCGTGCAGCACGCGCATGAGCGTGAGCGTCGACGAGAACGACAGCGCGGCCTCCGGCTCGTCCAGGCAGTAGAAGCCCGGTGAGTCGAACCGGCGCTCGAGCACGGCCAGGAACGACTCGCCGTGGCTCATGGCGTGGAAGTCGGGGTCGCCGCCCCCGCCGACGCCGTCGAGGTAGGTGTACCAGCCGTGCATCGTCTCGGCGCGCAGGAAGAACCCCCAGCGTCCGGAGCCCACGCCGCGCTGCAGCACCAGGCTGCGGTGCAGGGACGACTCGGTGCGCCGGGTCTCGTGCCGGCCGAACGCCGTGCCGCCCTCGGGGGACAGGCCGTACGCCTGGGCGACCGCCTCGACGACGGTGGACTTGCCGGACCCGTTCTCGCCGACCAGGAACGTGACGCCGGGCGGCAGCTCGAGCCCCTCGGCGAGCAGCTGGCGGACGGCGGGCACGCGCTGCGCCCACGGCTCGGGCGGGTCGGCTTCCGGGTCGGGCGTCACCCGGACGACGGGCGGCTGGTCGAGGTCCACGCGGGCAGTCTGCCAGCACCCGGCGACACCGCCCGGACGCACGAGGGGCCCCGGACCGTGTGGTCCGGGGCCCCTCGTGGCGGGCTCAGTCCTCGTCGTCGTCGAGCCGGGCCAGCCAGGTGGCCAGCCGCTCGACCGGCACCTCGAAGTCCGGGTTCAGGTCGACGAACTCGCGCAGGTGCTCCGCGAGCCACGCGAAGGAGACCTCCTCGTCGCCCCGGCGCTGCTCGAGCTCCTCGATGCCCCGATCGGTGAAGTACACGTCCGTCCTCGGCTCAGGCGAAGGCCTGCTGCATGAGGCTCTTGTGCTCCTCGAGGTGGCGCGAGTGCTGGCCGACCGACGGCGCGGTCAACGCGACCCGGGTGACCGGGGTGATGGACTGCTCGAACGCCTCGCCGTAGTGCAGCGCGACGTGCGGCCACGGGCCCTGGTTCGCCGGCTCGTCCTGCACCCAGCGCACGTCGGACGCGTTCGGGAACGCGCCCACCGCGGCCTTGAGCTCCTCGACCGGGTTCGGGTAGAGCTGCTCGACCCGGACGATCGCGGTGCGCGGGTTGTCGCCCTCGCGCTTGCTCCGCTCGGCGAACAGCTCCCAGGCGATCTTGCCCGAGCACAGCAGCACCCGCTCGACCTTCTGCGCGTCCACCGTCGTGTCGGCGATGACCGGCTGGAAGGTGCCCGAGGTGAAGTCCTCCGGCTGCGAGGCGGCCGCCTTGCTGCGCAGCATCGACTTGGGCGTGAACACGACCAGCGGCCGGTGCTCGGCGCCCAGGTTGTGCCGGCGCAGCAGGTGGAAGTACGACGCGGGCGTCGAGGGCTGGGCGAGCGTCATGTGGTCGTCCGCGCACAGCGCCAGGAAGCGCTCGATGCGGGCCGACGAGTGGTCCGGGCCCTGGCCCTCGTAGCCGTGCGGCAGCAGCAGCACGACGCCGGACTTCTGGCCCCACTTGGCCTCGCCGGCCGAGATGTACTCGTCGATGACCGACTGCGCGCCGTTGACGAAGTCGCCGAACTGCGCCTCCCAGACGGTCAGCGCCTCCGGACGCGCCACCGAGTAGCCGTACTCGAAGCCGAGCGCGGCGTACTCGCTGAGCAGCGAGTCGTAGATGTAGAACGGCGCCTGGTCGTCGGACAGGTTCGACAGCGGCGTCCACTCGTCGCCGTTCGTGCGGTCGATCATCGTCGCGAAGCGCGAGGAGAACGTGCCGCGGCGGCTGTCCTGGCCGGCCAGGCGGACCGGGCGGCCCTCCATGAGCAGCGAGCCGAGGGCGAGGATCTCGCCGGTGCCCCAGTCGATGCCGCCGGACGTGATGGACTGCGCGCGACGCTGCATCTGCGGCATCACCTTCGGGTGGACGGTGAAGCCGTCCGGCACGTTGGTGTGCGCGTCCGCGATCGCCTTGAGCGCCTCGGGCGAGATGGCCGTGACCAGCTCGCTCGCGACCGGCTTGACCGGGTAGTCCGGGGTGCGCGAGTAGTCGGGGTCCTCGTGCGAGGACGCCTCCTTCACCTCGGCGAAGTTGCGCTCGAGCTTGGCCTGGTAGTCCGCGAGCGCGGCCTCGGCCTCCTCCAGCGTGATGTCGCCACGACCGACCAGCGCCTCGGTGTAGAGCTTGCGCACCGACTTCTTGGCGTTGATCGTGTCGTACATCAGCGGCTGGGTGAAGCTCGGGTCGTCGCCCTCGTTGTGGCCGCGACGGCGGTAGCAGACCATGTCGATGACGACGTCCTTGTGGAACGTCGTGCGGTACTCGTAGGCCAGCTGGGCCACGCGGATGCAGGCCTCGGGGTCGTCGCCGTTCACGTGGAAGACCGGCGCCTGGATCATGCGGGCCACGTCGGTGCTGTAGCGCGAGGAGCGCGACGACGAGGGGCTCGTCGTGAAGCCGACCTGGTTGTTGATGATCAGGTGGATCGTGCCGCCCGTGCGGTAGCCGCGCAGCTGGGAGAGGTTGAGCGTCTCGGCCACGACGCCCTGGCCGGCGAAGGCCGCGTCGCCGTGCACGAGCAGCGGCAGGACGGGGAACTCCTGGCCGCGGTTGAGCCGGTCCTGCTTGGCGCGGGTGATGCCCTCCAGGACCGGGTCGACGACCTCCAGGTGCGACGGGTTCGCGGCCACGGAGACCTTGATCCGGTCGCCCGTGGCGGCGGTGAACTCGCCCTCGACGCCCAGGTGGTACTTGACGTCGCCCGAGCCCTGCACGGTGCGCGGGTCGATGTTGCCCTCGAACTCGCGGAACACCTGCGCGGGGCTCTTGCCGGCGATGTTCACCAGGACGTTGAGGCGTCCGCGGTGGGCCATGCCGATGCAGACCTCCTCGAGGTGGTCGGCGGCGGCGGCCTCGCAGATCTCGTCCAGCAGCGGGATGGCGGTCTCGCCACCCTCGAGGCTGAAGCGCTTCTGGCCGACGAACTTCGTCTGCAGGAAGGTCTCGAACGCCTCGGCCTGGTTGAGCTTGTCGAGGATGCGCAGCTGCTCCTCGCGCGGCGGCTTGGTGTAGCCGGACTCCAGGCGCTCCTGGAACCAGCGGCGCTCGCCCGGGTCCTCGATGTACATGTACTCGACGCCGATGGTGCGCGCGTAGGCGTCGCGCAGGACGCCGAGGATGTCGCGCAGCTTCATGTAGCGGCGCTCGCCGCCGAAGCTCGGGCCGGTCGGGAACTCGCGGTCCAGGTCCCACAGCGTGAGGCCGTGCGAGGCGGTGTCGAGGTCCGGGTGCGTCCGCTGGCGGTACTCCAGCGGGTTGATGTCGGCCATGAGGTGGCCGCGCACGCGGAAGGCGTGGATGAGCTCGAGCACGCGGGCCTGGCGGTCGATGTCGTCGTCGTGACGCACCGCGATGTCCTGGGCCCAGCGGATCGGCTCGTAGGGGATGCGCAGCGACTCGAAGATCTCGTCGTAGAAGCCGTCGGCGCCCAGCAGCAGCTGGTGGATGACCTTGAGGAACTCGCCGGACTGCGCACCCTGGATGACGCGGTGGTCGTAGGTCGAGGTGAGGGTCATCATCTTCGACACGGCCAGCTGCGTGATCGTGTGCTCGGACGCGCCCTCGAACTCGGCCGGGTAGTTCATCGAGCCGACGCCGATGATGGCGCCCTGGCCCGACATCAGCCGCGGCACCGAGTGGTTGGTGCCGATGCCGCCGGGGTTGGTCAGGCTGATCGTCGTGCCCTGGAAGTCGCTAACCTCGAGCTTGCCGTCGCGCGCCTTCTTGACGAGCGTCTCGTACGCCGCCCAGAACTGGGCGAAGGACATCGTCTCGGCGGCCTTGATCGAGGGCACCAGCAGCTGGCGGGTGCCGTCGGGCTTGGGGACGTCGATGGCCAGGCCGAAGTTGACGTGCTCGGGCTGCAGCTGGGTCGGCTTGCCCTTCTCGTCGGTCGCGTAGCCGGTGTTCATCTCGCGCATGCGGCCGGCGGCGCGCACGACGGCGTAGCCGATCAGGTGCGTGAAGGAGACCTTGCCGCCGCGGGCGCGGGCCAGGTGGTTGTTGATCACCGTGCGCTGGTCGAAGAGCAGCTTGACCGGCACCGAGCGGACGCTGGTGGCGGTCGGGACGGTGAGGCTCTCGTCCATGTTCTTGGCGGTGCGGGCGGCGGCGCCGCGCATGGTCACGCGCTCCACCTCGCCCGGGCCGGTGGGCGCGGCGGCGGGCTGCGCTGGCGGCTTCGACGCGCTCTTCGCGGTCGTGCCGCCGGTGGTGCCGTTGGTGGTGGCGGTCGCCTTCGCCTTCGGCTGCTCGGGGGTGGGAGCCGAGGCGGGGGTCGCGGCCTTGGCCGGCTCGGCCGGCTTGGGCGCGGCCTTGGTCGCCGGAGCGGCGGGCGTGGCGGCCTTCGGCGGCGCCGGGGCGGCGCTGGGGGCGGTGCCGTTCGTCGGCGCGGGGTCCGGGGCACCTCCCTGGCCGTTCTTGAAGAACGTCACCCAGGTCTCGTCCACCGAGCTGGGGTCAGCCTGGTAGCGCTCGTACATCTCCTCCACGAGCCACTGGTTCGTTCCGAAGTCTGGGGTGCCTTGCGAGGACTCGGCCACGGCCTCGATCGCCTCTTCCGAAATGTGTCTGGTGTGGTACAGGACGTCGTGTCAACCCTAGCGCGCTGCGGACGGCCCGCGCCCCCGGGTCGCGGGGCGGGGCGCGCCCGCGGCGGGCGCCGTGCGGGTGTGTCTCCGATCGCCCGCGGGGGCCGCTCGACTGAGCGGTCCGCAGGTGATCCGCGTCACGCGGGCGCGTCGCTCAGGCGTCGAACGCGACGTCGACGGTGATCTCGCCGACGCCCGCCAGGGCCTTGGAGACGGGGCAGGTGCGCTTGGCCTCCTCGGCCACGCGGCGGAAGCCCTCGGCATCGATGCCCTGGGCGGTGCCGGCGACGGTGAGGTGGACGGCGGTGATCTTGAACCCCTCGGTGTCGGGGCCGAGGTCGACGTCCGCCGAGACGGCGAGCGTGCCAGGCGTGGCGCCGTGCTTGGCGAGCAGCGCCGACATCTGCATGGCGTAGCAAGACGTGTGCGCGGCGGCGATGAGCTCCTCGGGGCTGGTCACCCCGCCGGCGTCGTCGGCGGAGCGGCGCGGGAACGACACCTCGAAGGTGCCGGCGCCGGAGCTGGCCAGCTGCACCTCGCCGCTGCCGTCCTCGAGCGTGCCCTCCCAGGCGGTGTGGGCGGTACGTGTGGGCATGGGTCCTCCTCGGGTGGTGGGGATGCCCTCGACGCTAGACCGGTGCGTGACGGACACAACTCGACGGCGCGCGTAACCTCCGGCGCCGACGTACGTTGAACAGGTGCACGACGCCGACGAGGCGTTCTCGGGAGGGGGATTCCCATGATCCAGCTTCACCACAGCGACGGCCGGGGCTTCTGGCTGAACCCGGACCTGGTCGAGACCCTCTCCGACGCCGATCCCTGGACCCGCATCGACCTGGTCAGCGACCGCGCCATGCTCGTCACCGAGACGCCGGACGAGGTCGCCGCGATCATCGACGCCTACCGCGTCGACCTGTCGCGCCGGGCGACCGCGCCGGCCGAGGCGCCCGCCGCCCCGCAGCGCGACGCCCAGGTCATCCAGCTGCGCCGCTGACCCACCCGCTCCCACCACGAAGGCGCCCGGCCGAGCCGGGCGCCTTCGTCGTGCTCGGGACGCGTCCGGCGGCCCGCCTATCGTGGGGACGGTGAACGACACCCCCGACGAGCTCGTCCGCAGGCCCCCGACGCTGGAGGACTACCTCCACCTGAGGGCCGCGTCCGGGCTGACGCCGAAGTCGCCCGCCCAGGGCGAGGACGCCCTGGCCGGCAGCTGGCGCTGGAGCGTCGTGCAGCGGGACGGCCGGGCGGTGGCGATGGGCCGGGTCATCGGCGACGGCGGCTGGTACTTCCACGTCGCCGACATGGCGACGCTGCCCGAGCACCAGGGCCGCGGGCTGGGACGGCGGGTGCTCGCCGACCTGCTGGCGCAGATCGACGAGGTCGCGCCGGCCGGCGCGTACGTGACGCTCATGGCCGACGCGCCAGGACGCCGGCTGTACGCGTCGATGGGGTTCGTCGAGACCGCGCCCGAGTCGCTGGGCATGCGCCTGGCGCACTGACCCGGCCGCGGGGGCGAGCGGAGCGCCCGGGTCAGACCAGCACGTCCAGCGGGAGGCCCGCGCACGTGCGCACCGTGGCGTAGGCGTCCGGGTCGACCGGCTCGCCGGCGAACACCTGCGCCTGGGCCGACAAGACGGCGCGGTGGTGGTGGTTGGCCAGCGTGGCCCCGGCGCCGGCGAACGTCGTCAGCAGCTCCTTCTCGACCGTGGCGGCCAGCACGTCCGCGCCCATGACCCCGAGCATCTCCCCGTTGCGCAGCACCGGGACGGTGACGGTGAGCGTGAGCTCGTCGGTGCACACGTAGTCGACGTAGGGGCCGGTGACGTGCGAGCGGCCGGTGCGCTGCGGCGTGCGGAACCACTCCTGGCGGCGGTAGTCGGCCGACTGGACGAGCGCGGGGGACTGGGTGAGCTGCTCGCGGCCGTCGCCCTGCCACCAGGCCAGCGCGTACGACTCGTCGGCGAGCAGCCCGGGCGTGACGACGAAGCCCGCGCCCATGGTGTGCGGGTCGGCCAGCACCTCCAGGGCGAGCGGCCGCGCCGCGCGCACCAGGGTGTCGTTGCGCAGCGGCCCGTCGAACAGCGGCACGAGGCGCTCGCCGAGCGTCCCGAGCGTGCTGACGAGCGGGGAGAAGAAGGCTTCGACGGCGCGAACGCAGTCGTCGACGGTGGTCTGGGCGGGCGTGACGGGCATGGTCCTCACCGGATCCTCGAGTGCAGCTCGGCGAGCTCGCCGAGGGCCTGGCGGACGCGGGTCCGCATCTGACGGCGGGCCGCCGCGGCGTCGTGCGTCGCGACGGCGTCCAGGAGCGCGACCTGGTGGGCGCGCACGTCCCCGCGGTGCACGGGCTCGGAGAGCGGCAGGCGCAGCAGCACGCCGAACTCGGTCTCCGCGCGCATGACGTCACGGGTCAGCCGCGCCGAGTGGGTCAGCGCGGCCAGGGCCAGGTGGAGCTCGGTGTCGGCGTGCCGGACGGTGCCGACCTCGTCGACGTCCTCGGGCAGGACGATCTCGCGCAGGTCCTCGGTCTCCTCGGGGTTGGCGCGCTCGGCCGCGAGCTCCGCGCAGCCGGCCAGGATCGTCGCGTAGTGGACGCCGCGGTCGGCGAGGTCGACGCGGGTCATGCGGGCCAGCCGCTCGTGGAGCCGGGCGTCGTCGCCGCCGTCGGGCCGGGTGACGAACGAGCCGCCGCCGCGTCCACGGACCGTGGTGACCAGGCCCTGGGCGCGCAGCGAGACCAGCGCCTCGCGCGCGGTCACCGTCGCCACGCCGAGCATCGACGCCAGCTCGGGCTCGCTCGGCAGCCGCTCCCCGTCGACCAGCAGGCCGGCGTGGATCGCCTCCGCGAGGCGCTGCTCGACGCGCGTCGCGCGACCGAGGTCGCCGAGCGGCGCGAACACGGCGGTGCGCGCTCGTGAGGACGGGCGGCGGACGGTCGCCATCGGGCTCCTGGGCTCGGGGGATGTTTACGAGATCGTGACAGAAATGTATGGACATTTAATCTCTGGGTCCATATGTTTTCTCCGCAGACCGTGACGCAGACCACTCCGAGGAGCACGATGAGCCAGCCCGGACCCACCCCCGCGATCCGACTCGTGGGGCTGGAGAAGCACTTCGGCGACGTCCGCGCCGTCGACGGCGTCGACCTGGAGATCGCCGACGGCGAGTTCTTCTCCATGCTCGGCCCGTCCGGCTCGGGCAAGACGACGGTGCTGCGCCTGGTGGCCGGCTTCGAGCAGCCCACGAGCGGCAGCGTCGTGCTCGGCGGCACCGACGTCACCGGCACGGCGCCGTTCGAGCGCGACGTCAACACCGTCTTCCAGGACTACGCGCTGTTCCCGCACATGAGCGTCCTGGAGAACGTCGCCTACGGGCTGCGCGTGCGCGGTGTCGGCAAGCGCGACCGCACGGCGCGGGCCCGCGAGGCGCTGGCGACCGTCCGGCTCGAGCACGTCGCCGACCGGCGTCCGGCCCAGCTGTCCGGTGGCCAGCGCCAGCGCATCGCGCTCGCCCGCGCCATCGTCGTCCGTCCCAAGGTGCTGCTGCTCGACGAGCCGCTCGGCGCGCTCGACCTCAAGCTGCGCGAGCAGATGCAGGTCGAGCTCAAGGGCCTGCAGCGCGAGCTCGGCATCACCTTCGTCTTCGTGACGCACGACCAGGAGGAGGCGCTCACCCTCAGCGACCGCATCGCGGTCTTCCACGAGGGGCGCATCGTCCAGCTGGGCACCCCGCAGGAGATCTACGAGTCCCCGCAGGACGAGTACGTGGCCAGCTTCGTCGGCACGTCCAACCTGTTCGCGCCCGAGGAGTCCCGCGCCGTGCTCGGCCGCGACGGACGCTTCGCGCTGCGCCCGGAGAAGATCAGCCTCTCCGACGGCGACGTCCCGCCCGGAGCGCTCAGCGCCCGCGGCGTCGTCGCGGAGACCATCTACCTCGGCACCGGGCGGCGCGTCGTCGTCGACCTGGAGACGGGGCCGCGGCTGGTGGTGCTCGAGCCGAGCACCGTGCCGACCGCGGTCGAGCGTGGCGACAAGGTCGTCGTCGCGTGGCGCCCGGACGACCTCGTGGCGCTGTCCTGAACACCCCATCCCACCCAAGAGAGAGGGGTCCAGCGATGACCCTCACCCGCAGAAACGGACGCCTGGGCGGCCTCGCCCTCGCACTGACCTGCAGCCTCGCGCTCAGCGCGTGCGGCGGCGACTCGTCCGACGACGAGGCGACCGGTCCGCTGAAGGAGCTGGGCAAGACCGAGGGCCAGGTCTCGATCCTGGCCTGGCCCGGCTACGTCGAGGACGGCAGCAACGACCCGAACGCCGACTGGGTCTCCAGCTTCGAGGAGAAGACCGGCTGCAAGGTCACGAGCAAGGTGTACGGCACGTCCGACGAGGCGTTCAACCTGGCCAAGAGCGGCGACTACGACGTCGTCGCGGCCTCCGGCGACCTGACGCTGCGCATGGTCGCGGCGAAGGCGGCCGCCGAGGTGAACACCGACCTGGTGCCCAACTACGAGAAGGTCTTCGACTTCCTCAAGGACCAGGAGTGGAACACCGTCGACGGCAAGAACTACGGCGTCCCGCACGGCTACGGCGCCAACCTGCTCATGTACAACAGCGACGTCGTCAAGCCGGCCCCCACGTCGTGGGACGTCGTGTTCGACAAGGCGTCCGAGCACAAGGGCAAGGTGACGGCGTACGACTCGCCGATCTACATCGCCGACGCCGCCATGTACCTCATGGCCACGCAGCCCGACCTGGGCATCGAGAACCCGTACGCCCTCGACGAGGACCAGCTGGCCGCCGCGGTCGACCTGCTCAAGGCCCAGCGCGGCCACGTCGGCGAGTACTGGTCGGACTACCTGAAGGAGGCGCAGGCGTTCAAGACCGGCGACTCGGTGGTCGGCACGACCTGGCAGGTCATCGCCAACACGATCGACCAGGACAACGTGAAGGTCACGGTGCCCGAGGAGGGCGTCACCGGCTGGAACGACACCTGGATGATCTCGTCCAAGTCCAAGAACCCCAACTGCGCGTACGCGTGGCTGAACCACATCGAGGACCCCGAGATCAACGCGCAGGCGACGCAGTACTTCGGCGAGTCGCCGAACAGCCAGGAGGCGTGCGACTTCGCCGAGCCCGGCTTCTGCGAGTCCTATCACGCCGGCGACGAGGCCTACTCGGACAAGATCTGGTACTGGCGCACGCCGATCGAGGACTGCCTGGACGGTCGCACGGACGTCACGTGCACCGACTACTCGGACTGGACCAAGGCCTGGACCGAGATCAAGGGCTGACGTGACCGCACCCAGCACGCCCGTGGTGGCCGCCCCCTCGGGGGCGGCCACCCGCCGGGCCTCCTCGTTCCTGGCCACGCGCCCGCGCGTCCGCCTCGGCCTGCTCCTGGCCGCCCCGCTGACCTGGCTGGTCCTGGTCTACGTCGTCGCGCTCGCCGCGCTGCTCGTCACCGCCCTGTGGTCGGTCGACAGCTTCACCGGCGAGATCGACCGCAGCCTCACGCTCGACAACCTGCGCGAGATCACGACCGAGTCGCTCTACCGCACCGTCACGCTGCGCACGCTCGGCGTCGCGCTGCTGGTGACCGTCATCGACGTCGTCGTCGCGCTCCCCATCGCCTTCTACATGGCCAAGGTCGCCTCGCCGCGGGCCCGGCGCCTGCTCGTCGTGGCCGTGCTGACCCCGCTGTGGGCCAGCTACCTGGTGAAGGCGTTCGCCTGGCGCTCGATGCTCAGCGAGGGCGGGCTCGTCGACTGGGTGCTCAACCCGTTCGGCGCCAGCACGCCGGGCTACGGGCTCACCGCCGTGGTGCTGACCCAGGCCTACATCTGGCTGCCGTACGTCATCCTGCCGATCTACGCCGGCATGGAGCGCGTCCCGGACTCGCTGCTGGAGGCGGCCGGCGACCTCGGTGCGTCCTCGGGCCGGACGGTCCGCACGGTCGTCATGCCGCTCGTGCTGCCCGCCGTGCTCGCCGGCTCGATCTTCAGCTTCTCGCTGACGCTGGGCGACTACATCAGCGTCAACATCGTCGGCGGCGCGAACCAGATGCTCGGCAACCTCGTCTACACGAACGTCGGCGCGGCCAACAACCTGCCGCTCGCCGCCGCGATCGCGCTCGTCCCCATCGTCATCATGCTCGGCTACCTGGCCGCGGTGCGCCGCACCGGCGCGCTGGACAACCTGTAGGAACGGGAGACCTCGTGACCCTCAGCCCGCTCACCCGGCGGATCCTCGCCGGCCTCACCGGCCTGGTGCTGCTGGTGATGTACGCGCCGCTGCTCGTCGTGGTGGCGAACTCGTTCAACGCCGACCCGTCGATGACCTGGCCGCCGGACGACTTCACCACCGAGTGGTGGACGCGTGCGTTCCACAGCCAGGGCGCGCGCGACGCCGTGCTGACCAGCGTGCAGGTGGCGATCGCGTCCACGGCGGTGGCCCTGGTGCTGGGCGTGCTCATCGCCTTCGCCCTGCAGCGGTTCGACTTCTTCGGCAAGAACACCGTGAACCTGCTGGTGATCCTGCCGATCGCCCTGCCCGGCATCGTCACCGGCATCGCGCTGAACAACGCGTTCCGCGGCATCCTGAACGTCCAGCTGGGCATCGCCACGGTGATCGTGGCCCACGCGACGTTCTGCATCGTCACGGTGTTCAACAACGTCATCGCCCGGCTGCGACGCATGGGCGGCAACCTCGAGGAGGCCTCGGCCGACCTCGGGGCGGGCGTGTGGACGACGTTCCGGCTCGTCACGTTCCCGCAGCTGCGCTCGGCGCTGCTGGCCGGCGGCCTGCTCGCCTTCGCGCTGAGCTTCGACGAGATCATCGTGACGACGTTCACCGCGGGCCCGGGCACGACGACCCTGCCGATCTGGATCCTCAACAACCTGTTCCGGCCCAACCAGGCGCCGGTCGTGGCCGTGGTCGCCGTGGTGCTCATCGTGATCTCGATCGTCCCGATCTGGATCGCGCAACGGATCGCGGGGGACGCCGAGACCGTCCGCTGACGCTCCGCCCGACGACGGGGCATCCGGCTGCGGCCGGGTGCCCCGTCGCCGTCCCTGGGTGGGGGCTACGCGTAGCGGCGGGCGACCCAGGCGCGCAGGCGCGCGGCGAGGTCGGCCAGCAGGGCGGCGCCGGGGTGCTCCGGCGACCAGGCGCCGTGCAGCTCGATGCTCACCGTCTGCCCGCCGGACGTCAGCCGCAGCGGCACCAGGTCGAAGCGCGGGTCGTCGGTGACGAGGGCGACGCCGCGGCCACCGGCCGCGAGCGCCTGGGCGACGGTGCCGTTGCTGGCCTCGGTGAGCCGCAGCGGCGGAAGGCCGGCCGCGCTGACCGCCTCGTCCAGGGCGCGGCGGGCACCGAACGGGTGCGGCAGGCCGATGAGGTCCTCGACCTCGTGCAGCTCGGCGAGCCCGACCTCGCCGCGTCCGGCCCACGGGTGGTCGGCGCGGACGTACGCCAGCACCGGCAGCACCGCCAGCGACGTCGCGGCGAGGGGCTCGTCCGGGGGATAGGGCGTGATGACGAGGTCGGCGCCGCGGGCGAGCGCCTCGGCCGCGGGCAGGTCGTCGGACGTCAGCACCGCCGGCACCGGGTCGGTGCGCTCGAGCGTCGCGATGAACGGCGAGACCAGGTCCGTGAGCGTGGTGGCCGGCGCGGCGATGGTGACGGTCTCCAGCCGGCCTTGGGTGCGCAGCTTCGCCGCACGGCGCAGGTCGTCCGCCCGGCCCAGCACGTCGCGGGCGAGGGGGAGGAGGGCGCGGCCGCTGCTGGACAGCGTGAGGCGTCCGGCGGCGCGGTCGAACAGGTCCAGCCCGAGCTCGCGCTCGAGCTGGCGCAGCTGGCGCGAGAGGGCCGGCTGGGTGACGCGGACGGCGTCGGCGGCGGCCGAGACCGTCCCGGCGTCCGCGACGGCGACGAAGTACCGCAGGGTGCGCAGCTCCATGGCGGCATCGTATGCCCACCGAGCATGTCGTCCATCGAGAAGAGGTATTGGACGGCATGGGCCGTCGCGTCCGATCATGGCGGCATGAGCCACGAGATCCCGCAGTCGCGCCACGTCGTCCAGATCCCCGGACCGCGCTCGGTCGAGCTGATGCAGCGCAAGCAGGCCGCCGTCGCCGCGGGCGTCGGCACGACCATGCCCGTGTTCGCCACGCGCGCCGGTGGCGGCATCGTCGAGGACGTCGACGGCAACCGCCTGGTCGACCTCGGGTCGGGCATCGCCGTCACGACCGTCGGGGCCAGCAACCCGCGCGTCGCCGCCGCCGTGAGCGAGCAGGTGCAGGCCTTCACGCACACCTGCTTCATGATCACGCCGTACGAGGGCTACGTCGCCGTCGCCGAGGCGCTCGGCCGGCTCACGCCCGGCGACCACGACAAGCGCACCGCGCTGTTCAACTCCGGCGCCGAGGCGGTCGAGAACGCGGTGAAGATCGCCCGCTCGTTCACCGGCAAGCAGGCCGTCGTCGTCTTCGACCACGCCTACCACGGCCGCACGAACCTCACGATGGCCATGACGGCCAAGAACATGCCGTACAAGCACGGCTTCGGGCCGTTCGCGTCCGAGGTGTACCGCGCCCCGCTGTCGTACCCCTTCCGCGACTCCGGTGTCGACGGCGCGGCCGCGGCGCAGCGCGCGATCACCGTCATCGAGAAGCAGGTCGGCGCCGCGAACCTGGCCGCCGTCGTCATCGAGCCCATCCAGGGCGAGGGCGGCTTCATCGAGCCCGCCGAGGGCTTCCTGCCCGCGCTGGCCGCGTGGTGCCGCGCCAACGACGTCGTCTTCGTCGCCGACGAGGTGCAGACCGGCTTCGCCCGCACCGGCGACCTGTTCGCCTGCGACCGCGAGGGCGTCGTGCCCGACCTCATCGTCACGGCCAAGGGCATCGCCGGCGGCCTGCCGCTGTCGGCGGTCACCGGCCGTGCCGAGATCATGGACGCCCCGCACGGCGGCGGCCTGGGCGGCACGTACGGGGGCAACCCGATCGCCTGCGCCGCCGCGCTGGCCGCGATCGAGACCATCGAGGCCGACGGCCTGGTCGAGCGCGCCCGCGAGATCGAGACGCTGCTCAAGCGCCGCCTCGACGCGCTGCAGGCCGACGACGCGCGCGTCGGCGACGTGCGCGGTCGTGGCGCGATGATCGCCGTCGAGCTCGTCAAGGCCGGCACGACCGAGCCGGACGCCGCGCTGGCCTCGGCCGTCGCGTCGTACGCCCACCAGCAGGGCGTCATCGTCCTGACCTGCGGCACGTTCGGCAACGTCCTGCGCTTCCTGCCGCCGCTGACGATCAGCGACGAGCTGCTCGAGGACGCCTTCGACGTCGTCGCCGAGGCCTTCGCCTCGACCCGCGAGGAGGTGTCCGCATGAGCGCGGCGTACCTGGACGCGCTCGACGCCGGGCGCGGCGTGCTGGTCGGCGGCGAGTGGCGCCGTGGCGGCGCCGGGCTGTTCGACGTCGAGGACCCCGCGACCCGTGAGGTCGTGGCCCAGGTCGCGGACGGCGACCGGGCCGACGCGACCGCCGCGGTCGAGGCCGCGGACGCCGCGTTCGCGTCGTGGCGCCACGTCGCCCCGCGGGAGCGCTCGGAGATCCTGCGCCGCGCGTTCGACCTCATGCACCGCGACGTCGACGAGCTCGCCGCGCTGATCTGTGCCGAGAACGGCAAGTCGCTCACCGACGCCAAGGGCGAGGTCGTCTACGCGGCCGAGTTCTTCCGCTGGTTCGCCGAGGAGGCCGTGCGCCCGGGCGGCGACTACGGCTCGTCCCCGGCCGGCGGCACGCGCACCGTCGTGACCCACCGTCCGGTGGGCGTGGCCGCGCTGATCACGCCGTGGAACTTCCCCGCCGCCATGGCGACCCGCAAGATCGCCCCGGCGCTCGCCGCGGGCTGCACGGTCGTCCTGAAGCCGGCCGCGGAGACGCCGCTGACCGCGCTCGCCGTGGCGCGCCTGCTCGTCGAGGCCGGCGTGCCCGAGGGCGTCGTCAACGTCGTCCCGTCCACGGACGCCGCGGGCGTGGCCGAGACGTGGCTGGCCGACAGGCGCGTGCGCAAGGTCAGCTTCACCGGCTCGACCCGGGTCGGCTCGATCCTGCTCAAGCAGGCGGCCGACCGGATCGTCAACGCCTCGATGGAGCTGGGCGGCAACGCGCCGTTCGTCGTCACCGAGGACGCCGACCTGGACGCCGCCGTCGCCGGCGCGATGATCGCGAAGTTCCGCGGCGGGGGACAGGCCTGCACGGCGGCCAACCGCTTCTTCGTGCACGCCGACGTCGCCGAGGAGTTCGTCGCCCGCTTCGGCGCGGCCGTCGAGGCGCTCACGGTCGGCCCGTCGAGCACCGGCGCGGAGATCGGCCCGCTCATCTCGGGCAAGGCCGTCGCCGAGCTGGACCGCGTCGTCGCCGAGGCCGTCGAGGCCGGCGCCCGCGTGGCCCACCGCGCCGAGGTGCCCGAGACCAAGGGCTACTTCTACGCGCCGACGGTGCTCGCGGACGTCCAGCCCGGTTCGGCGATCCTCGAGCACGAGCTGTTCGGCCCCGTGGCGCCGGTCGTCACGTGGCGCGACGACGCCGAGCTGCTGGCCATGGTCAACGACACCGAGATGGGCCTGGCGGCGTACGTCTTCGCCGGCGAGCTGCAGCGCGCCATGAAGCTGGGCGAGGCGATCGACGCCGGCATGGTCGGCGTCAACCGCGGCCTGGTGTCGGACCCGTCGGCCCCGTTCGGCGGCCTCAAGCAGAGCGGCCTGGGCCGCGAGGGCGCCCGCGAGGGCCTGGCCGAGTTCCAGGAGACGCAGTACCTCTCCATCGCCTGGTAGGTCCCGTTCGCGCGGCTCCGCCGCACGAGGTCACTTGCTTCGCGGCTCCGCCGCACGGGGTCCTTGCTTCGCGGCTCCGCCGCGAAGTGGACGCAGAAGCACCACGTTCCTGGAGGACGTGGTGCTCCTGCGTCCACATCGCGTGGGAGGGGCGTTGGCTACTGTCCGGTCGTTGGACGAGACCTGTCGGCCCCGTCGTCCCGGGGCTAGTCTCATGATGTGAGTCCAGCATCTCAAAAGACGAGACAGACCGACTACATCCACGGGCATCACGCGTCGGTCCTCGCGTCGCACGGCGCGCGGACGGCGGAGAGCTCGTGCGGCTACCTGCTGCCCCACCTGCGGCCGGGTCAGAGCCTGCTCGACGTGGGCTGCGGGCCGGGCTCCATCACCCTGGACCTCGCCGCCCTCGTCGCACCCGGACGCGTCGTGGCCATCGAGAACGTCGACGCCCCGCTCCAGACCGCGCGCGAGGCGGCCTTCCGTCGCGACGACCGCCGCACCAGCTTCGAGCGCGCCGACGTCCTGGCGCTGCCGTACCCCGACGACAGCTTCGACGTCGTCCACGCCCACCAGGTGCTGCAGCACCTCACCGACCCGGTGGGGGCCCTGCGCGAGATGCGTCGCGTGTGCCGACCGGACGGCATCGTGGCCTTCCGCGAGGTCGACTTCGAGTCCATGACCTGGTGGCCGGCCGCCGAGCCGCTGCAGCACTGGCGCGACACGTACCGCCGGCTCTCGCGCGAGAACGGCGCCGAGCCGGACGCCGGACGCCGCCTGCGTCAGTGGGCGCGGGAGGCGGGCCTACAGGACGTCCAACTGTCCACGTCCACCTGGACGTACGCCACCGAGGAGCAGGCGCGCTGGTGGGGCGACAGCCAGGCCGACCGCGTGCAGTCGTCGACCTTCGCCACCCAGGCCCTCGCCGACGGCATGAGCCGGGCCGAGCTGGACGGGATCGCCGAGGCCTGGCGCGCCTGGGGCCGCTCGGAGGACGCGTACTTCCACATGGTCCACGCGGAGGTCCTCGCCTCCGGCGCCTGAGCCGCACCCCAGCCCGGCTGCCGCCGCGAAGTGTGTCGAACCGGACGGGGGTGGGCGCCGCCGGACGTCCGGTCCGTTACGAATCGCGGCGGCAGCCGGGCTCGGGTGAGGGGCGCTGCCGGGTGGGGACGACGAAGCCCGCCGCGAGTGACTCGCGGCGGGCTTTCGCATCGGGTGCCCCCGGCAGGATTCGAACCTGCGCTCCCGCCTCCGGAGGGCGGTGCTCTATCCCCTGAGCTACGGGGGCGGGCGACCCGGGTGGGATCGACGGAGCGAGCGTACCGCACCGATAGGTTGGTCCCGTGCCCACCGTCCTCGTCGTCGACGACACGCCCTCCATCCGGTTCCTGATCCGGACGAACCTGGAGCTGGCGGGCTTCGACGTGCGCGAGGCCGTCGACGGCCAGGCCGCCCTGGACGCCCTCGCCGACGACGACCTGCCCGACGTCGTGACGCTCGACGTGATGATGCCGCGGCGCGACGGCGTCTCCACCGTGAGCGCCATGCGGGCCGACCCGCGGCTGCGCCACCTGGGCGTCGTCATGGTCACCACGCAGGGCCACCCGGCCGACATCGCCAAGGCGCAGCGCGCCGGCGTCGACGCGTACGTCATCAAGCCGTTCGACCCCGACGAGCTCGTGGCGACCATCCAGCGCGTCCTGGACGAGGGCGGCCATCGGTAGACTCCTCGGGTGACCCCCGAGCAGCTCTCCCAGTCGATCGTCGCCGCCCTGACGTCCCTCGTGGACGACGGACGCCTGAGCCTCCCCGACGGGGTGCCCGCCACCGTCGTCGTCGAGCGACCCAAGCAGCGCGAGCACGGCGACTACGCCACGAACATCGCGCTCCAGCTCGGCAAGAAGGCCGGCATGAACCCGCGCGAGCTGGCCCAGCTGCTGGCCGACGAGCTGGTCAAGGACGACGGGGTCAGCGCCGCCGAGATCGCCGGCCCGGGCTTCCTCAACCTCCGCGTGGCCGCGGGCGCCCAGGGCGCCCTCGCCGGCCAGGTGCTGGCCGCGGGCGACCGGTACGGACGCAGCGACGCGCTCGCCGGGCAGAACGCCAACCTCGAGTTCATCTCGGCCAACCCCACCGGCCCGCTGCACCTGGGCCACACCCGCTGGGCCGCCGTCGGCGACGCGATCGGTCGCGTCCTCGAGGCCGCCGGCGCCGGCGTCACCCGCGAGTTCTACATCAACGACCGCGGCAACCAGATGGACAAGTTCGGCGCGTCCCTCATGGCCCGCGCGCACGGCGAGCAGCCGCCCGAGGACGGCTACCAGGGCGCGTACGTCGCCGACCTCGCCGCCCAGGTGGTCGAGTCCCACCCGGGCATCCTCGACCTGCCCGAGGCCGAGCAGCTCGTCGCGTTCCGCGAGGGCGGCTACGCGCTGCAGCTCGCCGAGCACCAGTCCGAGCTCGCTGAGATGAACACGCACTTCGACGTGTGGTTCTCCGAGCGGTCGCTGCACGAGTCCGACGCCGTCGAGCGCGGGTTCGAGAAGCTCACCGAGCAGGGCCGGCTGTTCGAGGCCGACGGCGCGCTCTGGATGCGCACCACCGACTTCGGCGACGACAAGGACCGCGTCCTGCGCCGCTCCAACGGCGAGCTCACCTACTTCGCGTCCGACACCGCCTACTACGTCGACAAGCGCGAGCGCGGCTTCGACCCGTGCATCTACCTGCTGGGCGCCGACCACCACGGCTACGTCGGACGCCTCTCGGCCATGGCGGCCTGCGTCGGCGACACGCCCGGCGAGCAGCTGCAGGTGCTCATCGGCCAGCTGGTCAAGATCCTCCAGGACGGCGAGGAGCTCAAGCTCTCCAAGCGCGCCGGCACGATCGTGTCGCTGCGCGAGCTGATCGACCTCATCGGCGTCGACCCGCTGCGCTACACGCTCATCCGCTACCCCTCGGACTCGCCGCTCACGCTGGACGTGGCCGAGATGACGCGGCAGAGCAACGACAACCCGGTCTACTACGTGCAGTACGCGCACGCCCGGCTGTCGTCGATCCTGCGCAACGCCGCCGACCTGGGCGTCACGGTGGACGCCGAGGGCTACGACCCGTCGCTGCTGGCCGAGGAGCGCGAGGGCCAGCTGCTGCGCGCACTGGCCGAGCTGCCGCGCGTCGTCGCCCGCGCCGCCGAGCTGCGCGAGCCGCACCGCGTCGCGCGCTACCTCGAGGACACCGCCTCGACGTTCCACAAGTTCTACGACGTCTGCCGCGTCCTGCCCCAGGGCGACGAGGAGGTCAGCGACCTGCACCGCGCCCGTCTGGTGCTCGTCGCCGCCACCCGCCAGGTCATCGCCAACGGCCTGGGCATCCTCGGCGTCTCGGCCCCGGAGCGCATGTGATGCGGGCGCACGAGGCGGGCGCCATCCACGGCCAGGCCGGCGACCGCGGCCCGGCGTGGCTGCAGCGCCTGGACGACCCCAACGAGCTGGTCGCCCCCCTGTGGGCGTCGAACGTCTCCAAGAGCGACGGCGTGCTCGAGGTCGCGGGCGTCACCGCCCCCGAGCTGGCCGCCGAGTTCGGCACGCCGACGTACGTCGTCGACGAGGACGACTTCCGCTCCCGCGCCCGGGCCTTCCGCGACGCGTTCAGCGGCGCCGACGTCTACTACGCCGGCAAGGCGTTCCTGTGCGTCGCCACGGCCCGCTGGATCGCCGAGGAGGGGCTCAACCTGGACGTGTGCACGGGCGGCGAGCTCGCCGTCGCGCTGCGCGCCGGGTTCCCGACCGAGCGCATCGGCCTGCACGGCAACAACAAGAGCGTCGCCGAGCTGCGTCGCGCGCTCGAGGTGGGCGTCGGCCGCATCATCGTCGACTCCTTCGAGGAGATCGAGCGGCTCGCGGAGCTCACCGCCGAGCTCGGCGTCACCGCTCCGCTCATGGTGCGGGTGACCGCCGGCGTCGAGGCGCACACCCACGAGTACATCTCGACCTCGCACGAGGACCAGAAGTTCGGCTTCTCGATCACCGGTGGCGACGCGCTCGAGGCGGTGCGCCGCATCCTCGACCGTCCCGGCCTGGAGCTGCGCGGCCTGCACTCGCACATCGGCTCGCAGATCTTCGTCACCGACGGCTTCGAGGTCGCCGCCCGCCGCGTGCTGCGGCTGCAGGGCCAGATCGAGCGCGAGCTCGGCGCCGTCCTGCCCGAGCTCGACCTCGGCGGCGGCTTCGGCATCGCCTACACGACCCAGGACGACCCGTCGACGGCCGACGACCTCGCCCGGCGCATGGTCAAGATCGTGCGCGACGAGTGCGCCGCCGAGGGCATCGCGGTGCCCCACCTGTCGATCGAGCCCGGCCGCGCGATCGCGGGTCCGTCCACGTTCACGCTGTACGAGGTCGGCACGACCAAGCAGGTCGCGCTCGACGGCGGTGCCTCGCGCCGGTACGTCTCGGTCGACGGCGGCATGAGCGACAACATCCGCCCGGCCCTCTACGGCGCCGACTACTCGTGCACGCTCGCGTCCCGCACGTCCGACGCGCCCTCGGTCCTGAGCCGCGTCGTCGGCAAGCACTGCGAGAGCGGCGACATCGTGGTCAAGGACGAGTTCATGCCGGCCGACGTCGAGGCGGGCGACCTGCTCGCCGTGCCCGGCACCGGCGCGTACTGCCGCTCGCTGGCCAACAACTACAACCACGTCCCGCGGGCCGCGGTCGTGGCGGTCCGCGACGGCGAGGCGCGGCTCATCCTGCGCCGCGAGGACGAGGACGACCTGCTCCGTCTCGACGTCGGCTGACGTCGCTACCGCTCGGGGAACGTTGTCCCTCGCGAGCGGTGAGTGCTGGTCACTTCCGTCCGGTGGGTGGTGGGTCCTGGTCACTCCACGGCCCACGAGTGACCGTCACTCACCGCTCGGCACCGCCCCCGTGTCCGAAGTGACCACTGCTCACCGCTCGGGGACGTCCTCGAGCGGGCGCAGCAGCCGGCGCGGTCCCGGCCCGTCGGTCGCGAGCTCGTCGTCGGCGTTGTAGAGCGCGCAGCTGCGCAGCGACAGGCAGCCGCACCCGATGCAGCCGTCCAGCGAGTCGCGCAGCCGGGTGAGCTGGTCGATGCGGGCGTCCAGGTCGTCGCGCCACGAGCGCGACAGCCGGGCCCAGTCGGCCTTGGTCGGGCTCCGGTCGCCGGGCAGCGTCGCGAGCGCCTCCTTGATGCGGGCGAGCGAGATGCCGAGTTGCTGGGAGGCGCGGACGAAGGCGAGCCGGCGCAGCACGTCGCGGTGGTAGCGGCGCTGGTTGCCGGCCGTTCGCTCGCTCGTGACCAGGCCCTCGCGCTCGTAGAAGTGCAGCGCCGACACGCTCACCCCGGCGCGGGCGGACGTCTCGCCGGGCGTCAGCAGGTGCCGCCGGTGCTCGGCGTTCGACACGCGGCCTCCTCGCCTTGACCTCAACCGAGGTTGAGGTTGTTCGCTGGCCTCAACCTACTCGAAGGAGCGCTCCATGCGTCCAGCCAGCTCGCGCCGGCTCCAACCCGTCCGGCCCGATCCGCGGGTCGTCCCGCCGTCGACCGTGGCCGCCCACCTGCACCTGTGGGCGAGCCGGTGAGCGCGGGGCCTAGCCTCGACCCCGTGGTGGACGCACGAGGACGCGAGCGGCTCTGGACCGGTCCTCAGGGGGCCGTCGTCGCCGGCGTCTTCGCCACCGCCTTCCTGTTCGCCTTCGAGTCCTACGCCATCGCGACCGCGCTGCCGCTCGTCGCGGCCGACCTCGACGGGCTCTCGCTCGTCGGCGTCTCGTTCGCGGTGATGCTCGCCGCGTCGGTGGTCACCATGACCGTCTCGGCGCCGTGGTGCGACCGCGAGGGGCCGACCCTGCCGCTGCTGACCGGCGTCGCCGGGTTCGTCGGTGGGCTCGTCGTCTCCGGCACCGCGCCGACGATGGAGCTGTTCGTCGTCGGCCGCGCGGTGCAGGGACTCGGGTCCGGCCTGACCACGGTCGCGCTCTACGTGCTGGTGGGGCAGGCGTTCGACGAGCGCGTGCGTCCGCGGGTGTTCGTCGTGCTCACGTCCGCCTGGGTGCTGCCGGCGCTCGTCGGCCCGCCGGTGGCCGGCTGGGTCGCGGAGACCGCCGGCTGGCGCTGGGCGGTGCTCGGCGCGATCGTCCCCGCCGTGCTGGCCGCGCTGCTGCTGGCCCCGGCGCTCGGCACCCCGGGCGCGCACGCGGACGTCCGCCTGCGCCCGCGCCGGCTGCTGCTGGCGACGGTCGCGGCGCTGTCGGTGCTCGCGGTGAGCGTCGCCGGCCAGCGCGGGTTCGCGCTGTGGTGGGTCGCGCTCCTCACCGCGCTCGTGGTGGCCGTGCTGGTCGTGCCGCCGCTCCTGCCGCCGGGCACCTGGACCGGGCGCCGCGGGCTGCCGACGGTCATCGCCACCCGCGGCGTGGTGTCACTGGCCTTCTTCGGCATCGAGGCGTACCTGCCGCTCGCCCTCGTCGAGCACCGCGGCCTGACCCCGACCCAGGGCGGGATGTTCCTGACCGGGGGAGCGGTGCTGTGGTTCAGCGGCTCGTGGCTGGCCGCCAACGTGCCCGCCCTGGCCGACAAGCACCGCCGGGTGCGCCTGGGCGTCGGGCTGGTCGCGCTCGGCAGCGTCGCCGGCGGGCTGGTGCTGGTCGAGGCGGTGCCGCTCGTCCTGCTCGTGCTGCTGTGGCCGCTGGCCGGCCTCGGCATGGGCATGGCCACGTCCACGCTCTCGGTGCTGCTGCTCGAGACCGCTCCGGCCGGCGAGCACGGGGCGGCCAGCGCGGCCATGCAGACCAACGACGCGGTCGTGCAGGCGATGGGGCTCGCGCTCGGCAGCGCGGTGTTCGCCGCGCTGCTGACCCGCTCGAGCGAGACGGCGTTCGCCGCGGTGCTGGGCGCGTCCCCGGTCGTCGCCCTCGCGGCCCTGTGGCTGAGCGGACGCCTGCGCGAGCGCTGAGCTCAGCCCTCGAACAGCTCCTGGCCGACGTACGCCCCGTCGGTGCCGCCGAGCGCGGCGCCGTCGGGGACGCCCGGGGGCACGGCCCACAGGCCCGAGCCGGTGTGCCGCAGGTACTCGCTCATGAGGTCGTCGCGGGCGAGCCGGTTCTGCATCGGGACGTACTGGCGGGCGGGGTCGCGCACGAACGCGACGAAGAACAGCCCGGCGTCCAGGCGGCCGAGGCCGTCCGAGCCGTCGGTGTAGTTGTAGCCGCGGCGCAGGATCCGCTGCCCGTCGTTGCTGCTGGGGTGCGCGAGCCGCACGTGCGACTGCTCGGCGACGAGCGGGACGCCGTCGCGCCCGGCGAGGGCGAAGTCGGGCTCGGTGTGCTCGGTGCCGCCGGAGAGCGGCGCGCCGGTCGTCTTCGTGCGGCCGACGATGGTCTCCTGCTCGCGCAGCGGGGCGCGGTCCCAGGTCTCGATCATCATCCGGATGCGCCGGGCCACGAGGTAGCTGCCGCCGGCCATCCAGGCGGCGGCCGGGTCGTCGCCGGGCTGCACCCAGACGAAGTCGCGGACGGCGTCGGCCTCCTCGGCCTTCACGTTCGCCGTGCCGTCCTTGAACCCGAACAGGTTGCGCGGCGTCGCCTGGCTGGTGGACGTCGACGACGTGCGTCCGTAGCCGAGCTGGCTCCAGCGCACCGCCGCGGTGCCGAAGGCGATCCGCGACAGGTTGCGGACGGCGTGCACCGCGACCTGGGGGTCGTGCGCGCAGGCCTGCACGACGAGGTCGCCGCCGGTGCGGCCGGGCTCGAGCGCGTCGCCGGGGAAGTGCGGCAGGTCCTCCAGCAGCGCCGGACGCCGCGCGGCCAGGCCGAACCGGTCGCGTCCGTCGGCGTCGCGGAACAGCGACGGGCCGAACCCGAACGTGATGGTCAGGCCGCTGGCCGGCAGCCCGTCGGCCTCGCCGGTGTCGTCCGGCGGCGCGTCGTACGGTCCCGAGCCCGGCCCGAAGTCGCCGGCGGGCAGCCCCTGGGTCATGCGGGACGCCGCGTAGGTCCAGGCCCGCAGCAGGGCGACGACGTCGGCCCGCTCGGTGGTGGTGAGGTCGAACGCGGCCATGTGCAGGCGGTCCTGGGCCGGCGTGGTGATGCCGGCCTGGTGGGCACCGGTGAACGCGTAGGCGTCGCCGGTGCCGCCCTCGGCCTGCGGCTCGTCGCCGGCGTGGGCGGCGGCGAGCGTGATGCCCGCGCCCGCCGCGGCACCGGTGGCGGCCGCGGCCCCGGCGAGACCGAGCACCGAGCGCCGGGAGAACCGACGTCCGGTCGCGTCGGTCCCGCCGGGGGAGGTCACAGCACCACGGCCGCGGTCAGCCGGGCCAGCGGCTCGCTCAGCGCGTCGACGGACGCGGCCAGCTGCTTGACCTGGTCCGTCGACAGGGCGTCGTAGCCGACGAAGCCCTCGCCCTCGCGGTGCTGGTCGAGCAGCCCCTGCAACGCCTCGAAACGGGTGTCGAGCTGCGTCGCGAGGGCCTCGTCCTTGGCCACGACGATGTCGCGCAGGCCGTCGTACGCGACCTTGGCGCCGTCGACGTTGGCCTGGAAGTCCCACAGGTCGGTGTGCGACCAGATCTCCTCCTCGCCGGTGACCTTGCCGGTCGCGACCTCGTCGAGCAGGCCCTTGGCGCCGTTGCCGATCGCGGTGGCGTCGATCTCCTGGGCGAACGCGGCGGCGTGGGTGCGGTCGTACAGCTCCTGGGTGTCGGCGAGCAGCTGGTCGGCGTACGTCGCACGCTGGGCCGGGCTCAGCGCGTCGGTGAAGCCCTTCGGCGGCCACAGGTCCTTCTCCAGCCGGTGCCAGCCGGTCCACTCCTGGCCGGCCTCGAGGTCGGCCTCGCGCAGGTCCATGCGCGGGTCGAGGTCGCCGAAGGACTCCGCGACGGGCTCGATGCGCTCCCAGTGGACGCGCGTGGCCGCGTAGAGCTCGCGGGCCCGGTCGTCGTCACCCTGCTCGTACGCCTCCACGAAGTCGCGGGTGCCGGCCAGCAGCTGCTCGGTCTGGTCCTTGACGTACGCGACGTAGTTGGTGGTCGCGGCGGCCACCTGGTCGGCGAGCGCGCCGGTCGGGGCGACGTCCTTGCCCGAGTCGGTGACCGTGAACTCGCCGCGGATGCCGTCGCCGACCATGCCGGGCTTGCACGCGCTGACGTAGGTGCCGGGCTTGGCGGTGACGACGAGGTCGCGGCTCAGGCCGGGGCCGATGTTCTCGACCTCGGAGACGATGCGCAGCCCGTCCTCGGCCAGCAGGTAGAACTCGGTGACGTCCGGCCCGGTGTTCTTGACCGTGAAGACGAGGTTGCCCGAGGGCGCCTCGTCGGCCGACAGCTCGCAGGCGTCGGCCGAGGACTCGACGGCGATCGTGCCGGTGTCCTTCGAGCCGGACGCCGAGGAGTCGGAGTTCTCGGTGCAGGCGGCCAGCGGCAGCAGCAGGGTCGCGGCCACGGCGAGGCCGCGGAGGGGACGGTGCATGGGTTTCCTTCGGTACGGGGTCGCTCAGGCGACGGGGGAGGCGGTGCGACGCGGCGCGGCGAACCAGACGGTGCGGACGAAGAAGGTCAGGGTGGGGACGACGTAGAGCAGCCAGGCGGCGGCCTCGAGCCACGTCGTCGCGGGGGAGAAGTTCAGGACGCCCTTGAGCAGGGTGCCGTACCAGCTCGACGGCGGGACCTGCTCGGACACGTCGAAGGCCAGCGCGTGCAGACCGGGCAGGATGCCGGCCTCCTGCAGGTCGTGGACGCCGTAGGCCAGGACGCCGCCGGCGATGACCACCAGCGCGATGCCGGTCCAGGAGAAGAACAGCCGCAGGTCCAGGCGCACCGCGCCGCGGTAGACCAGCCAGCCGAGCACGACCGCCACGGCCAGGCCCAGGACCGCGCCGAGCAGCGGGTCGGTGGACTCGCCGGTGGCCTGCGCGCTGGCCCACAGGAAGAGCGCGGTCTCCAGCCCCTCGCGGCCCACGGCGAGCAGCGCCATGAGGACGATCGCCCAGCGTCCGCCCTCGACGGCCGCATCGAGCCGGCTGGTGAGGTCGGACTTGAGGTGACGGGCGGTGTTCGCCATCCAGAAGATCATCCAGGTGATCAGCCCGACGGCGACGATCGACAGGGTGCCGCCGATGGCCTCCTGCGCCTCGAACGTCAGCCCGCGGGGGCCGTAGGTGAGCGCGGCGCCGAAGCCGAGCGAGATCGCCGCGGCGAGGGCGACGCCGCTCCACAGCGGCAGCAGCAGGTCGCGGCGGCCGGTCTTGACCAGGTACGCCACGAGGATGCCGACGACCAGCGCGGCCTCGAGACCCTCGCGCAGGCCGATCAGGAAGTTGGCGAACATGGACGTCCTGTCAGGTGAGCATTGCCTAAGTGAGCAGAGGCACTGTACGCCCACGGATGCGGAGCGCAAGCATCCCCGCGTCCGAGGGGCGGGACGGGCGTCCGTCTCGTCGTCGCCGCCCCGGCCTCCGCCGGGCGCGAAGGCCGATACCCTGGCCCCGTGACCAGCGACAAGCCCAGCCCCCGGCCGCTCAAGGTCGCCCTGCTCGGCTGCGGGGTCGTCGGCTCCGACGTCGCGCGGCTGCTGACCCAGGACGCCGACGAGCTCGCCCGACGCATCGGCGCGCCCGTCGAGCTGGTCGGCATCGCCGTGCGCCGCCCGGGCCGCGAGCGCGAGCTCGACCTGCCCGCCGAGCTCTTCACGACCGACGCCAAGGCGCTCGTCTCGCGCGGCGACCTGGACGTGGTGGTGGAGGTCATCGGCGGCATCGAGCCGGCCCGCGACCTCATCCTCACCGCCCTCGAGCACGGCGCCTCGGTCGTCACGGCCAACAAGGCGCTGCTCGCCGAGGACGGCGCGACCCTCTACGAGGCGGCGGCCAAGGCCGGACGCGACCTGTTCTACGAGGCGGCCGTGGCCGGCGCCATCCCGATCGTCCGCCCGCTGCGCGAGTCGCTGGCCGGCGACCGCGTCACCCGCGTGCTGGGCATCGTCAACGGCACCACCAACTTCATCCTGGACGCCATGACGTCCACCGGCGCCGACTTCGCCGAGGCGCTGGAGGAGGCGCAGGCCCTGGGCTACGCCGAGGCCGACCCGACCGCCGACGTCGAGGGCTTCGACGCCGCCGCCAAGGCCGCGATCCTGGCCAGCCTGGCCTTCCACACCCGCGTGACCATGGACGACGTCCACCGCGAGGGCATCAGCGACGTCACCGCCGCGCACGTGGCCTCGGCGGCCGAGCGCGGCTCGGTGGTCAAGCTGCTGGCCATCTGCGAGCGGCACGAGACGCCCGACGGGCCGGCCGTGTCGGCCCGCGTGCACCCCGCGATGATCCCCGACGACCACCCGCTGGCCAGCGTCCGCGGCGCGTTCAACGCCGTGTTCGTCGAGAGCGAGTCGGCCGGTCAGCTGATGTTCTACGGCCCCGGCGCGGGCGGCGCTCCCACCGCGTCGGCCGTGCTCGGCGACCTCGTCACCGTGGCCCGCAACCGGGTCGACGGCGTCTTCGGGCCCGGCGAGTCCAGCCACGCCCAGCTCGAGGTGCTCGGCATGGGCCGCACCCGCACGGCGTACCACATCTCGCTCGACGTGGCCGACCGTCCGGGCGTGCTCGCCGCGGTCGCGCAGGCCTTCGCCGAGCAGGAGGTCTCCATCCGCACCGTCCACCAGGAGGGCCACGGCGACGACGCGACGCTCGTGGTCGTCACCCACGTCGCCGACGACGCCGCGCTCTCGGCGACCGTGGCGCGGCTGCGCGACCTCGACATGGTCCGCGGCGTCTCGTCGGTCATGCGCGTCGAGGGAGGCCGCTGATGCCCGCACGTGCCCACCTGTGGCGAGGCGTGATCGAGGAGTACCGCGACTGGATGCCCGAGCGGGCCACGACGCACGTGGTCTCGCTCGGCGAGGGCGGCACGCCGCTCGTGCACAGCGCCTGGCTGTCCGGACTGGTCGGCGGCGACGTCCACGTCAAGGTCGAGGGCGCCAACCCCACCGGCTCGTTCAAGGACCGGGGCATGACCGCCGCGATCTCCGCGGCCGTCGCCGAGGGGGCGAAGGCGGTCGTCTGCGCGTCCACCGGCAACACGTCCGCCTCGATGACCGCGTACGCCGCCAAGGCCGGGCTCACCCCGGTCGTGCTCGTGCCGCACGGCAAGATCGCCGCCGGCAAGATGGCCCAGGCGGTCATGCACGGGGCCGAGGTCATCCAGGTCCGCGGCGGGTTCGACGAGTGCCTCATGCTCTCGCGCGGCCTGGCCGAGAAGTACCCCGTGGCGCTGGTGAACTCGGTCAACCCGGTCCGGCTCGAGGGCCAGAAGACCGCCGCGTTCGAGATCGTCGACGCGCTCGACCGCGCCCCGGACGTGCACGTGCTCCCGGTCGGCAACGCCGGCAACATCTCGGCCTACTGGATGGGCTTCCAGCAGTACGCGCGCGAGGGCATGGCCCAGGGCACGCCCGCGCTGTGGGGCTTCCAGGCCGAGGGCGCGGCGCCGATCGTGCGCGGCGAGGTCGTCACGACCCCCGAGACGGTCGCCACCGCCATCCGCATCGGCAACCCGGCGTCCTGGCAGCTGGCCACCGCGGCCCGCGACGAGTCCGGGGGCCTCATCGAGGCGGTCTCGGACGAGCAGATCCTGGCCGCCCAGCGGGCGCTGGCCTCGCACGACGGCATCTTCGTCGAGCCGGGATCGGCGGCCAGCGTCGCCGGCCTGCTGAGCCTGGTCGAGGCCGGACGCGTCGAGCGCGGGCTCACCATCAGCGTCACGGTCACCGGCCACGGGCTCAAGGACACCGACACCGCACTGTCCGGCGTCGGCTCGATCGTCGACTCGGTCATCGACGCCGACGTCGACGAGGCGGCCGCCGCGGCCGGTCTCGCATGACCTTCGTCGACGGCCCGGTCAGCGTCCACACGCCGGCCAGCAGCGCCAACCTCGGCCCCGGTTTCGACGCGTTCGGCCTGGCGCTGACGCTCGGCGACACGCTGACCGCGGAGGTCACCGACGACGGGCTGGACGTCCACGTCGAGGGGGAGGGCGCCACCGACGTGCCCCGCGACGAGTCGCACCTGGTGCTCCGTTCGATGCACGCCGCGTTCGACCTCATGGGCGTGAAGCCCCAGGGCCTGCGCCTGTCGTGCCGCAACGTCGTGCCGCACGCGCGGGGCCTCGGCTCGTCCAGCGCCGCGATCGTCGGCGGCATCGCGCTGGCCCGCGCGCTCGTGCGCGACAGCGAGGTGCTCATGGACGACCTCGCCGCCTTCCAGCTGGCCACCGACCTCGAGGGCCACCCCGACAACGTCGCCGCCGCGCAGTTCGGCGGGTTCACCATCGCGTGGCTCGACGGGTACGCCGCCTCGGTGCACCGGCTCGACGTCGTCGCGGAGGTCACCGTGCTCGTGCCGCCGGAGCCGGTGTCGACCGAGCTCGCCCGCGGCCTGCTGCCCGACACCGTCCCGCACCGCGACGCCGCCGCCAACGCCGGACGCGCCGCGCTGCTCGTGGCCGCGCTCACCGGCGCCCCCGGCCTGCTGCTGCCGGCCACCGAGGACCTGCTGCACCAGTCCTTCCGGGCCCCGGCGATGCCCGAGTCGCACAAGGTGATGCGGGCCCTGCGCGTCGAGGGCGTCCCGGCGGTCGTCTCCGGGGCCGGGCCCACCGTGCTGGCCTTCGGCCGCGGCGTCGGCCACGTGGCCCCGGACGGCTGGGCGGTGCACGAGGTCGAGGTGGCCGCCCGCGGTGTCCACCGCGTCGACACGCCCTGAGGGGTTGGGAACAATCCCGGCACCCGTGGTGCTATGGTCGACGTAGTCGGAGTTCGAGAGTCCCTCTCCCCGACGGAGCAGTTCCCCCAGGCGCCTGTGCTCATGTGCGAGCCGGGCCTACCTTCACACACCCGGCTCTCCGGGTGGAGGCCTCCGTGCCTCCTGAATAGGAATCCACGTGACTGACACGATCGACACCACCCCCGAGGCTGCCGCCACCGACGCTCCCGCGGCCGAGAAGCCTCGCCGCACCACCGGCGGTCTCGCCGGCAAGAAGATCGCCGAGCTGCAGGAGATCGCCTCCGGCCTCGGCGTCAACGGCGCCGGGCTGCGCAAGAGCGCGCTCATCGACGCCATCAAGTCCGCCCAGGGCGGTGCCCCCGCCGCGAAGGCGGAGAAGGCCGAGAAGCCGGCCAAGGCCGAGAAGCCCGCCGCCGCCGCCGCCAAGGCCGACGACAAGCCCGCCGACGAGCGTCCGGCGCGCCAGGAGCGCCAGCGCGGCGACCGCGGCGCCCGCGCCGAGGGCGACAGGAACGAGCGTCCCGCCAAGAACGACGGCGACAAGAACGAGCGTCCGGCCAAGAACGAGGGTGGCGACAAGAACGAGCGTCGCCAGGACGGCGACAAGAACGACGCGCAGGGCAAGAACGAGGGCCAGCGCGAGCGCAACCGCCAGGGCAACCGCGGCGGCGACGACGACAACCGCGGCGAGGGCCGCGAGCGCAACCGTCAGGGCGGCCGCAACAACGACCGCGGCAACAACAACGACGGCGGCGGCAACCGCGACCGCGGCAACCAGCGCGAGGACCGCGGCCCGCGCGACGACGACGACTTCGGCGGCGGCAACCGTCGTGGCCGCAACCGCAACCGGAACCGCAGCCGCAACCGTGACCGCGGCATGGAGGTCGAGCCGACCTACACCGAGGACGACGTCCTGGTGCCCGCGGCCGGCATCCTCGACATCCTGGACAACTACGCGTTCGTGCGCACGACGGGCTACCTGCCCAGCGAGAACGACGTCTACGTCTCGCTCTCCATGGCTCGCAAGTGGGGCCTGCGCAAGGGCGACGCGATCGTCGGCCAGGTGCGCCAGCCCCGCGAGGGCGAGCGCAAGGAGAAGTTCAACCCGATGGTGCGCATCGACTCCGTCAACGGCATGACGCTGGAGGAGTCGCGCAGCCGCGTCGAGTTCGGCAAGCTCACCCCGCTGTACCCGTCCGAGCGCCTGCGCCTGGAGCGCGAGGGCAACCTCGCCGGCCGAGTCATCGACCTCGTGTCGCCGATCGGCAAGGGCCAGCGCGGCCTCATCGTCTCGCCCCCGAAGGCGGGCAAGACGATGATCATGCAGTCGATCGCCAACGCGATCACCGAGAACAACCCCGAGTGCCACCTGATGATCGTCCTGGTCGACGAGCGTCCCGAGGAGGTCACCGACTTCCAGCGCACCGTCAAGGGCGAGGTCATCTCCTCGACCTTCGACCGTCCGGCCTCGGACCACACCACGGTCGCCGAGCTCGCGATCGAGCGGGCCAAGCGCCTGGTCGAGCTGGGCCACGACGTCGTCGTCCTGCTCGACGGCATCACCCGCCTGGGCCGCGCGTACAACATCGCGGCGCCCGCGTCGGGTCGCATCATGTCCGGTGGTGTCGACTCCTCGGCGCTGTACCCGCCGAAGAAGTTCTTCGGCGCCGCGCGCAACATCGAGGACGGCGGCTCGCTGACCATCCTGGCGACCGCGCTGGTCGAGACCGGCTCGCGCATGGACGAGGTCATCTTCGAGGAGTTCAAGGGCACCGGAAACATGGAGCTGCGCCTGCGCCGCGACTTCGCGGACAAGCGCATCTTCCCGGCCATCGACGTCCTGGGCTCGAGCACGCGCCGCGAGGAGCTGCTCATGGCCAAGGACGAGCTCGCCATCGTCTGGAAGCTGCGCCGGGTCCTGTCGGGCCTGGAGGGCCAGGCCGGCCTGGAGCTCGTGCTCGACAAGCTCAAGAAGAGCGCGAGCAACGCCGAGTTCCTCATGCAGATCTCCAAGACGATGCCCGGCGAGCACGCCTGACGCACGTCCCCCGGCGAGCCCGTCCCACCTCGGTGGGGCGGGCTCGTCCGCGTCCTGGGCGCGTCATGACCGGGACGGCCCTACGCTGGCGCCGTGACCACTGCCCACGACTTCGACGCCACCGCGATCGACGGCCTGCAGCGCCAGCTCGCCGACTACCGCGGCAAGGTGATGCTCATCGTCAACACCGCCTCCCAGTGCGGCTTCACCCCGCAGTACAAGGGGCTCGAGGCGCTCTACCAGGAGTACGTCGACCGGGGCCTGGTCGTGCTCGGCTTCCCGTGCGACCAGTTCGGCGGCCAGGAGCTGGGGGAGGAGGCGGAGATCGCCGACTTCTGCGAGCGCAACTTCGGCGTCACCTTCCCGCTGTTCGCCAAGGTCGACGTCAACGGCAAGGACGCCCACCCGCTGTTCCAGTGGCTCAAGTCCGAGAAGTCCGGCCTGCTGGGCAGCGGCGCGATCAAGTGGAACTTCACCAAGTTCCTGGTCGACGCCGACGGCCGGGTCGTGAAGCGGTACGGCTCGACCACCAAGCCCGAGGACATCGCGAGCGACATCGAGAAGCTGCTGCCCGCGGAATAGATCCGTACCCGATTTCCTTGTAGCGGGTACCACCTGGCAGTATTGATCCTCGGTTCTGGTTCACGTGACGCACTCCGCGCCCGACCCAGCGGCCGTGACGAGAGGACACCCATGAAGAGCGAGATCCACCCCACCTACGTGGAGACCCAGGTCACCTGCACCTGCGGCAACACCTTCACCACGCGCAGCACCAAGGACGACGGTGTCATCCGCGCCGACGTGTGCTCGGCGTGCCACCCGTTCTACACCGGCAAGCAGAAGATCCTCGACACCGGCGGCCGCGTCGCCCGCTTCGAGAAGCGCTACGGCAAGCGCGAGGCCTAGCTGGTCCACGGCGCCGGTCCCACCTGCACAGGTGGGGCCGGCGCCGTCGTTCTACCCCCACCCCTCTTCGCCCGCAGGAGCCGCAGACATGTTCGAGGCCGTCGACTCGCTCGTCGCCGAGCACGCCGAGCTGGAGCAGCGCATGGCCGACCCGGCCGTGCACGCCGACCCGGCGACCGCGAAGCGCCTGGGCCGGCGCTACGCCGAGCTGTCGGCGATCGTGCGCACGTACCGCGAGTGGCAGCAGACCACCGAGGACCTCGAGGCGGCCCGCGAGCTCGACATGGCCGACGAGGCCGCCGAGCTCGAGCAGCGGCTGCCCGCGCTGTCCGAGCGCCTGCAGCACCTGCTCGTGCCGCGCGACCCGGCCGACTCCAAGGACGTCATCGTCGAGGTCAAGGGCGGCGAGGGCGGCGAGGAGTCGGCGCTGTTCGCCGGCGACCTGCTGCGCATGTACACCCGCTTCGCCGAGCAGCAGGGCTGGACGACCGAGGTGCTGGACTCGACCGAGTCCGCGCTCGGTGGCTACAAGTCGGTCACCGTCGCGGTGAAGGCCAAGGGCACGCCCGAGCCGGGGGAGGCCCCCTACGCGAAGCTCAAGTTCGAGGGTGGCGTCCACCGCGTGCAGCGCGTGCCGGTCACCGAGAGCCAGGGCCGCATCCACACGTCCGCGGCGGGCGTCCTGGTGCTGCCCGAGGCCGAGGACGTCGACGTCGAGATCCACGACAACGACCTGCGCATCGACGTCTACCGCTCGTCCGGTCCCGGCGGCCAGAGCGTCAACACGACCGACTCCGCCGTCCGCATCACCCACCTGCCCACCGGCATCGTGGCCAGCTGCCAGAACGAGAAGAGCCAGCTGCAGAACAAGGAGCAGGCGATGCGCATCCTGCGCGCCCGCCTGCTGGAGGCGGCCCAGGCCGCCGCCGACGCCGAGGCGTCCGACGCCCGGCGCTCCCAGGTGCGCACCGTCGACCGGTCCGAGCGCATCCGCACCTACAACTTCCCCGAGAACCGCATCAGCGACCACCGCACCGGGTTCAAGGCCTACAACCTCGACCAGGTGATGGACGGCGCGCTCGGCGACGTCATCACCTCGCTCGTCGAGGCCGACCTGGCCGAGCGCCTGGCGTCGCTGGAGACCCGCTCGTGAAGGGTGACCGGCTGATCGCCGAGGCGACGCAGACGCTGGCCGAGGCCGAGGTGCCGAGCCCCCGCGTCGACGCCGAGCTGCTGCTGTCCCACGTCACCGGCGTGCCCCGGGCGATGGTGGCGGGCAAGTTCGTCGACGCGCGCCAGCGCGACACGTACGCCGAGATGATCGCCGCGCGGGCCCGCCGGGTGCCGCTGCAGCACATCACCGGCACCGCCGCCTTCCGCTACGTCGACCTCGAGGTCGGTCCGGGCGTGTTCGTGCCGCGGCCCGAGACCGAGGTCGTCGCCGGCTGGGCGATCGACCGGGCCAAGGCGGTCGACGAGCCGGTCGTGGTCGACCTGTGCACCGGCTCCGGCGCGATCGCGCTGTCGGTCGTCCACGAGGTCCCCGGCGCGCGCGTCCATGCCGTCGAGCTGGACGAGAAGGCGCTGCAGTGGGCGCACCAGAACCTCGACGGCGCGGGGGTCGACCTGCGCGGGGGCGACATGGCCGACGCGTTCCCCGACCTCGACGGCACCGTCGACGTGGTCGTCTCCAACCCGCCGTACATCCCGCTCGAGGCGTGGGAGAGCGTCACCGCCGAGGTGCGCGACCACGACCCGTCGCTGGCGCTGTGGTCCGGCGACGACGGCCTGGACGCCATGCGGGTGCTCGAGCGCACCGCGCGCCGGCTGCTCAAGCCCGGCGGGGTGGTGTGCGCCGAGCACGCCGACGCGCAGGGCGAGAGCGCTCCCGCGGTGTTCGTCGGCACCGGCCGCTGGGACGACGTCCGCGACCACCCGGACCTCACCGGCCGCGCTCGTTTCGTCACCGCCACGCGGCGCTGAGCCGCCGCCGGGGCCTCACAGCCCGCCGATAGGGTGGGCGGGTGCTGCAGGACCTGGTCATCGTCGCCGCGGCCTTCGGCTTCGGCGTCGGCTCGGCCATCCTGCCGATCTTCCTCAACGCGGAGGCGTACGTCATCGCGTCCGCCGCGCTCATGGACGACACCACGCTCGTGGTGGCCATCGTGAGCCTGGTCGTCGGCACCGTGGCCGGCAAGGCGATCGTCTTCGAGGCCGCCCGCCAGGGCAAGCGCAAGCTGGACGAGCGCGGCACGCCGAGGCCGCCCCGCAACCGGTTCACCGCCTCCGTGCGCCGCGCGAGCGACTGGATGCTCGGCCTGCTCGACCGCAAGTGGGCCGGCGGGCTCACCGTGCTGGCGTCCTCGCTGGTCGGCGTCCCGCCCCTGGCCGTCGTCAGCATCCTGGCCGGCCTGTCGAAGCAGCCGCTGTGGCTGTTCCTCACCCTCGTGGGCGTCGGCCGGCTGGTCCAGTTCCTGGCCATCGCCTTCGTCTTCCACGCGGTGTTCTGAGCCCGTGCGGCCCGCGCCTAGGATGTGCGGGTGAAGTTCGACCTGGCTGACGAGACCGTCTACGAGCGTGCGCTGGACGTGGCGACCCAGGCGGTCCGCGACGGCGAGCTCGTGGTGCTGCCCACCGACACCGTCTACGGCGTGGGGGCCGACGCGTTCTCGCCGGCCGCCGTCCAGCGGCTGCTGGACGCCAAGGGCCGCACGCGCCAGATGCCGCCGCCGGTGCTGGTCGGCGCGGTCGGCACCCTCGACGCCCTCGCCATCGACGTGCCCGGATGGCTGCGCTCGATGATCGGCGAGCTGTGGCCCGGCCCGCTCACCGTCGTCCTGCGCCAGCAGCCGTCGCTCACCTGGGACCTGGGGGAGACCCGCCAGACCGTCGCGGTGCGCATGCCCGCCGACGAGCGCGCGCTCGACCTGCTGCGCCGCACCGGTCCGCTGGCGGTGAGCAGCGCCAACCGCACCGGCATGGACGCCGCCACCTCGGCCGACGAGGCGCGCGACATGCTCGGCGACTCGGTCGCCGTCTACCTCGACGGCGGCCCCACGGCCGACAGCGTGCCCTCGACCATCCTGGACGCCACGGGCACGACCGCCCGGATCCTGCGCCAGGGCGCGCTCCCGCTGGAGCGGCTGCACGTCTTCAACAACACCATCGAGGCCGCCCCGGATGCGTGAGTACCTGGTCGTCTTCGGCATCGCGCTGGGAGCCACGTACCTCCTGGCGTCCATCGCCCGCATGCTCGCGGTGCGTTGGGGAGCGGTGGCGAAGGTGCGCGACCGGGACGTCCACCGCATCCCCACCCCGTACTTCGGCGGTCCGGCGATGCTCGGCGGGCTCGTGGCGGCCTACATGGTGGCCACCCAGCTGCCGTTCCTGGCCAAGGCGGCCGACTCCGCGGTGTTCGCCGACGCCCGGGCGGTCATCCTCGGCGGCGCCGTCATCTGCGCGGTCGGGGTGATCGACGACCTGTTCGAGCTGGACGCGCTGAGCAAGTTCGCCGGTCAGGTCTTCGCCTCGGTCGTGGTGATCGTGCAGGGCGTGCAGTTCGTCTACCTGCCGCTGTACGGCAACTACGTCGGGCTGGACCAGGTCCAGGCGGTGCTGCTGACCGTCCTGCTGGTCGTCGCGACCACCAACGCGGTCAACTTCGTCGACGGCCTCGACGGACTGGCCGCGGGCATCGTGGCCATCGGCGCCATCGCCTTCTTCACGTACGCGTTCCTGCTCGCGGTCGAGAACGGCGAGACCCGCGCCATCGCCGGCGCGCTGCTGACCGCGTCCCTGGCCGGAGCCTGCCTCGGCGTCCTGCCGCACAACTTCTTCCCGGCGCGAATGTTCATCGGCGACTCGGGCTCGATGCTCATCGGCTTCGTGCTGGCGTGCTCGACCATCAGCCTCACCGGGCAGTTCCCGGCGACCAACCTGTCCGAGGGCGTGGGCGGGGGACAGGCGACCTTCCTGGCCGCGCTCCTGCCGATCTTCCTGCCGGTGATGGTGCTGCTCGTGCCGTTCGTCGACATGCTGCTGGCGGTCGTGCGCCGCACTCGGGCCGGACGCTCGCCGTTCAGCCCGGACAAGATGCACCTGCACCACCGGCTGCTGGAGATCGGCCACTCGCACCGCCGCGCCGTGCTGCTCATGTACATGGTCGCGGCGCTGGTGGCCTTCGGAAGCGTCGCGGTGAGCCTGTTCAGCGGATGGCTGTCGTTCCTGACCGTCGGCGTGCTCGCGGTGCTGACCGCGGCCGCCGTGTTCGTCCTGCCAAAGATCGAGGAGCGCGTGTGGTCGTCCTGATCCAGCTGGCCGTGGCCGGTGTCTGCACCGGCGTCGCCGCCCTGCTCCGCGGCGCGGACGGGGCGCTCGGCGCTGCCGTCGGCGCTGCGGTGGCGATCGCCTTCTTCGCCTCCACGCACGCCGTCCTGGGGCCCATGACGCGCATGGCGCCCGGCCTCAGCATGCTCGTGGCGGTGATGTTCTTCGCGACCAAGATGCTCGGGCTGCTGGCCGTGCTCGTGGTGCTGCTCGACCCCGACCTGCTCGGTGCGCACGTCGACGAGCCGTCGCTCGGGGCGTCCGTGCTGGCCGTCGCGCTGACCGTCACGGTCGCGAGAGTGGTGGCACATCGTAGGAATCGGCAACTGCTGTACGACCTGAGCGAAAGCCCCCGGTGAAAGCCTGATAACCTGCACGGGCAATGAGCGAGACCCCTCACTTCGACCCCTGGACGTCGTTCGCGCGCATCCTGGCCGGAGTGATCCTCTACGGTGGCGCAGGCTTCCTGCTCGACCGGTGGTGGGGGACCGAGTTCATGGTGGGAGTGGGCATCGTGCTGGGCGCCGGTCTCGGCATCTACACGGTGGTCGCCTCGCTGCGCACCACATGACGCTGGCCGAACCTGGTTCGCCGCACGACGATCGACGACCGCGCCATTAGAAGGGTGATGGATTGACCACCGCACTGACGTTCGTGGCCGCCGAGGGCGAGGGCTTCACCGCCCCGGGACCCGACAGCTTCGAGCTTCCGCCCGTCTTCGAGATCGGCTCCCTCGGCGTCACCAAGTCGATGCTGCTGATCATCCTCTCGGCGTTCATCGTCGTCGGCCTGAGCTGGTACGCCTCGCGCAAGGCCGCGGTCGTCCCGGGCCGCGCCCAGTTCGCCGGTGAGTACCTCTACGGGTTCATCCGCAACGGCGTCGCCCGCGACTCCATCGGGTCCGAGCACTTCATGAAGTTCGTGCCGTACCTGTTCAGCCTGTTCACCTTCATCCTGGTGAACAACTACTACGGCATCATCCCGTTCCTGCAGTTCCCGAGCTTCTCGCGGATCAGCTACGTGTACGGCCTCGCCGCCCTCACCTGGCTCATCTACAACGGCGTCGGTGTCGCCAAGCACGGCTTCCTCGGCTACCTGAAGCTGCAGACGATCCCCGGCGGCATGAAGGGCCCGATCCTGGTCCTGCTCATCCCGCTCGAGTTCCTGTCGAACATCCTGGTCCGCCCGGCCACGCTGGCGCTGCGACTGTTCGCCAACCTCTTCGCCGGCCACCTGCTGCTGATCCTGTTCTCGCTCGGTGGCGCCTACCTCATCCTCGACTCCGGCAACGCGTGGTACGCGCCGGTCGGCGTCGTGTCCTTCCTGCTCGGCATCGCGGTCAGCTTCCTGGAGATGCTGGTCATGTTCCTGCAGGCGTACGTCTTCACCCTCCTCACCGCCATGTACATCGGCGGTGCGCTCGCCGACGAGCACTGAGCCCGTCGACGACCCACAACTTCATACTCGCTCGACTTCGAACAGTGACGTCATCCGGCGTCCGCAACGAAAGGAAATGCCGTGGACGGCACCCTTAACGGCTCGCTCAACATGATCGGCTACGGCCTGGCGGCGATCGGCCCCGGCATCGGCATCGGCCTGATCTTCGCCGCGTACATCAACGGCGTCGCCCGTCAGCCCGAGGCGCAGTCGCGCCTGCAGTCGATCGCCATCCTCGGCTTCGCCCTGGCCGAGGCGCTCGCGATCATCGGTATCGCGCTCGCGTTCGTTCTTTCCTAACCACCCAGCGTCGAGACAGGAGTCCGCATGGACACGACTCTCCTGGCCGCAGAGGGAGAGCACTCTCCCCTCGCGGTGGAGTGGCCTGAGCTCATCCTCGGCCTGATCGTCTTCGGCATCGTCGTCGCGCTCGTCGCGAAGTTCGTCGTGCCGAACTTCGAGAAGGCGTACGCCGAGCGCACCGCCGCCATCGAAGGTGGCATCGAGGACGCTCAGCAGGCCCAGAAGGAAGCCCAGGCGGCGCTGGAGAAGTACAACGCCCAGCTCGCCGAGGCCCGCACCGAGGCTGCTCGCATCCGCGAGGAGGCCAAGGAGCAGGGCGCGCAGATCGTCACCGAGCTGCGCGAGCAGGCCAAGGCCGAGGCCGACCGCATCACCGCGGCCGCGCACGCGCAGGTCGAGGCCGAGCGGGCTCAGGTCCTGGCGCAGCTCAAGGCCGAGGTCGGCGACCTGGCCACCCAGCTCGCCAGCCGCATCGTCGGTGAGTCGCTCGAGGAGGAGGCCCGCCAGAAGCGGACCGTCGAGCGCTTCATCACCGAGCTCGAGGGGTCTGCCAACTGATGCGAGGCATCTCTGCGAAGTCGCTCACGGACGTCCTGGCCGCGGTCGAGGCGTCCACGACCGGTGCGACCGTGGGGCAGGAGCTGTTCGGCGTCGTCTCGGCGCTGGACGGTGCTCCCGCCCTGCGGCGCGTCCTGTCGGACCCGTCCACGGAGGGCCCGGCCCGCGCCGGGCTCGCCGGGGACGTCTTCGGCGGCAAGGTGGGCGACCAGACGCTCGCGGTGGTCAAGACCGCCGCGGGCGGTCGCTGGTCCACCGGTCGTGACCTCGTCGACGGCCTCGAGGTCGCCGGCGTGGCCGCGCTCGTCGCCGCCGCCGACGCGGCCGGTGAGCTCGACGCGGTCGAGACCGAGCTGTTCGAGCTCGGTCGCGCGGTCGACTCCGACCAGGAGCTGCGCGGCGTCATCAGCGACCGCGCCGTCCCGCACGCGGGCAAGGCGTCGCTGCTGACGTCGCTGTTCCAGGGCAAGGTCTCGAGCACGACGCTCGCGCTGGCCGTCCAGGCCGCCGCGACGCGCACGGGCTCGTTCGACCGGGTGCTGGAGACGTTCGGCGAGCAGGCCGCGGCCCGCCGCCAGCGGCTGCTGGCCGAGGTGCGCAGCGCCTACCCGCTCGACGCGGGTGAGCAGCAGCGCTTGGCCGCCGCACTAGCCTCGAAGTACGGGCACGACGTGCACCTGAACCTCGTGGTCGACCCGTCCGTGATCGGCGGCCTGTCCGTCTCGATCGGTGACGACGTCGTCGACGGCACCATGTCCAGCCGCCTGGAGACCGCACGCCGGCAGCTCGCCGGCTGAGCCCCCGCCGCACGCGCGGCACCTGAAGCCCCGCCGCCCCGTGCGGCACAGACCCAAAGAAGGCAGGGACCACCATGACGGAGCTCTCGATCCGTCCGGACGAGATCCGTGACGCGCTGCAGAAGTTCGTCACCGACTACGCCCCGACGACGAGCAAGACCGAGGAGGTCGGCGTCGTCGCGCAGGCCGCCGACGGCATCGCCCGGGTCGAGGGTCTTCCCTCGGCGATGGCGAACGAGCTGCTGGAGTTCGAGGACGGCACGCTCGGCCTCGCGCTGAACCTCGACGTCCGCGAGATCGGCGTCGTCATCCTCGGCGACTTCGCCGGCATCGAGGAGGGCCAGACGGTCCGCCGCACCGGCGAGGTGCTCTCGGTCCCCGTCGGCGACGGCTACCTGGGTCGCGTCGTCGACCCGCTCGGCAAGCCGATCGACGGCCTGGGCGACATCGCCACCGAGGGCCGCCGCGCGCTCGAGCTGCAGGCGCCCAACGTCGTCCAGCGCAAGAGCGTCCACGAGCCGCTCATGACCGGCATCAAGGCGATCGACTCGCTGACGCCGATCGGCCGCGGCCAGCGTCAGCTGATCATCGGCGACCGTCAGACCGGCAAGACCGCCATCGCGATCGACACGATCATCAACCAGAAGGCGTTCTGGGAGTCGGGCGACCCGACCAAGCAGGTCCGCTGCATCTACGTCGGCATCGGCCAGAAGGGCTCGACCATCGCCGGCGTGCGTGGCGCGCTCGAGGCGGCCGGCGCCCTGGAGTACACGACGATCGTCGCGGCCCCCGCGTCGGACTCGGCGGGCTTCAAGTACCTCGCGCCCTACACCGGCTCGGCCATCGGCCAGCACTGGATGTACCAGGGCAAGCACGTCCTGGTCATCTTCGACGACCTGAGCAAGCAGGCCGAGGCGTACCGCGCCGTGTCGCTGCTGCTGCGCCGCCCCCCGGGCCGCGAGGCGTACCCCGGCGACGTGTTCTACCTGCACTCGCGGCTGCTCGAGCGCTGCGCCAAGCTCTCCGACGAGCTGGGCGCGGGCTCGATGACCGGCCTGCCGATCATCGAGACGAAGGCCAACGACGTGTCGGCCTACATCCCGACGAACGTCATCTCGATCACCGACGGCCAGATCTTCCTGCAGTCGGACCTGTTCAACGCCAACCAGCGTCCCGCCGTGGACGTCGGCATCTCGGTCTCGCGCGTCGGTGGCGCCGCGATGACCAAGGCGATGAAGGCGGTCACCGGCTCGCTCAAGGTCGAGCTCGCCCAGTACCGCGCCATGGAGGCGTTCGCGATGTTCGCGTCCGACCTCGACGCCGCGTCGAAGGCGCAGCTGGCCCGCGGACAGCGACTCATGGAGCTGTTCAAGCAGGACCAGTACCAGCCCTTCCCGATGGAGCACCAGGTCGTCTCGATCTGGGCCGCCACCACCGGCAAGCTGGACGCCGTCCCGGTCAGCGACGTCGGTCGCTTCGAGTCCGAGTTCCTGGACTACGTCAAGCGCAGCCACGCCGGCGTGCTCGACGCGATCCGCGAGTCGGGCAAGTTCGACGACGCCTCGGCCTCCGCGCTCGAGGGCGCCTACGACTCGTTCCTGGACCAGTTCCAGACGGGTGACGGCGAGTCCATCAAGCCGGGCCGCGAGGACGTCGAGGCCCTGGGCGACGAGGACGTCGAGCAGGAGCAGATCGTCAAGCAGAAGCGGGGCTGACCATGGCCGTCTCCCTCCGTGAGTACCGCGCGAAGATCAAGTCGACCCAGTCGATGAAGAAGATCACGCGCGCCATGGAGCTGATCGCCGCCTCGCGCATCATCAAGGCGCAGCAGCAGGCGGCGGCCGCCGCTCCCTACGCGCGTGAGCTCACCCGCGCCGTCTCGGCGGTGGCGACGTTCTCGAACGTCGACCACCCGCTGACGACCGAGAAGGAGAACCCGACCCGGGCGGCGGTGCTGGTCATCACCAGCGACCGCGGCCTGGCCGGGGCCTACTCCTCGAACGTGCTGAAGGAGGTCGACCGTCTCGGCGAGAAGCTCCGTGCCGAGGGCAAGGAGGTCTCGTACTTCCTGTCCGGACGCAAGGCGGAGACCTACTTCAACTTCCGCCAGCGTGAGTTCGTCCAGGCCTGGACCGGTCACACGGACAAGCCGTCGTTCGACGTCGCCCGCGAGATCGGCTCCACCCTGGTGGAGGCGTTCGACCCGGCCGACGAGTCGTCCGAGGGCCTGGCCGTGGACGAGCTGCACATCGTGTTCACGCGCTTCAAGTCGATGCTGACGCAGGTTCCCGAGGTCATCCGGCTGCTCCCGCTGGAGGTCGTCGAGGGCACCGAGGCGCCCGAGGCCGACGAGCTGCTCCCGCTGTACGAGTTCGAGCCCTCGGCCCACGAGGTGCTGGACGCGCTGCTGCCCAAGTACGTCAACAGCCGGATCTACTTCTGCCTCCTGCAGGCGGCGGCGTCCGAGCTGGCAGCGCGTCAGAAGGCCATGAAGTCCGCGACCGACAACGCGCAGGACCTCATCGAGAAGTACACCCGTATCGCCAACCAGGCCCGTCAGGCTGGCATTACCCAAGAGATCAGCGAGATCGTCGGTGGCGTGGAAGCGCTCTCCGGCGCCGGTGCTGGGAACGAGTGAGAGAAGACATGACCGCTACCGTCGAAGAGAAGGCCACCCCCACCGGTGGTGCCACCGGGCGCGTCGCCCGTGTCATCGGCCCGGTGATCGACATCGAGTTCGCCAGCGACTCGATGCCCGACATCTACAACGCGCTCCACGTCGACACCGAGGTCGCCGGCATCAAGGAGACGCTCACGCTCGAGGTCGCGCAGCACATCGGTGACGGCATGGTCCGCGCCATCAGCCTGCGCCCGACCGACGGCGTCGTCCGCGGCTCCACCGTGACCGACCTCGGCGAGCCCATCATGGTGCCCGTCGGCGACGCCACGCTCGGCAAGGTGTTCAACACCACCGGTCAGGTCATGAACCTGCCCGAGGGCGAGACGTTCGAGGTCTCCGAGCGCTGGGGCATCCACCGCAAGGCGCCCGCGTTCGACCAGCTCGAGTCGAAGACGTCCATGTTCGAGACCGGCATCAAGGTCATCGACCTGCTGACCCCGTACGTGCAGGGCGGCAAGATCGGCCTGTTCGGCGGCGCCGGCGTCGGCAAGACCGTCCTCATCCAGGAGATGATCGCCCGCGTCGCGCGCAACCACGGCGGCGTGTCGGTGTTCGCCGGCGTCGGCGAGCGCACGCGTGAGGGCAACGACCTCATCGCCGAGATGGAGGAGGCGGGCGTCCTCGGACAGACCGCGCTCGTCTTCGGCCAGATGGACGAGCCGCCGGGAGCGCGCCTGCGCGTCGCCCTGTCGGCCCTGACGATGGCCGAGTACTTCCGCGACGTCCAGAAGCAGGACGTGCTGCTGTTCATCGACAACATCTTCCGGTTCACGCAGGCCGGCTCGGAGGTCTCGACGCTGCTGGGCCGCATGCCCTCGGCCGTGGGCTACCAGCCGACCCTGGCCGACGAGATGGGCGTCCTGCAGGAGCGCATCACGTCGACGCGTGGTCACTCGATCACCTCGATGCAGGCGATCTACGTGCCCGCCGACGACTACACCGACCCGGCCCCGGCCACGACGTTCGCCCACCTGGACGCCACGACCGAGCTGTCGCGCGAGATCGCCTCGCTCGGCATCTACCCGGCCGTGGACCCGCTGACGTCGACCTCGCGCATCCTCGACCCGCGGTACATCACCACGGAGCACTACGAGACCGCGAACCGCGTCAAGGGCATCCTGCAGCGCAACAAGGAGCTCCAGGACATCATCGCGATCCTCGGTGTGGACGAGCTCAGCGAGGAGGACAAGACGATCGTCTCGCGCGCTCGTCGCATCCAGCGCTTCCTCAGCCAGAACACGTACGTCGCCAAGCAGTTCACGGGCATCGAGGGCTCGACCGTCTCGCTCGACGAGTCGATCGACGCCTTCACCAAGATCTGCGACGGCGAGTACGACCACGTGGCCGAGCAGGCCTTCTTCATGTGCGGCGGTCTCGAGGACGTCGAGAAGAAGTGGGCCGAGATCCAGAAGAACTCCTGATGGCCGGCCCGCTGCACATCGAGCTGGTCGCCGCGGACCGCACGGTCTGGTCGGGCGGGGCCGCCGAGGTCATCGCCCGCACGGCCGACGGTGACATCGGCGTCCTGGCCGGCCACGCGCCGCTGCTGTCGCTGCTGGTGCCCGGCGTCGTGGTGATCACGCCCGAGCAGGGCGACATCGTCCGCGCCGTCGTGGCCGACGGGTTCATCTCGGTCGCCGACGACCGCGTGTCGATCCTCAGCGAGGACGTCCAGCTGGCCGACGAGGTCGAGACGGCGAACGTCCAGGCCGAGCTGGAGGCCGCCCGCGCCGCCGGTGACGTCGAGGGCGTGCGCCTGGCCGAGGCGAAGCTGCGCGTCACCGAGAAGGTGCGCTGACCCAGCCGCATCCGCGGCTCGACGCCCAGGAAGGAGGAGACCATGCCCTGGTGGCAGTGGCTGGTCGACTCCGTCCTGGGCGTCGTGCTGTTGTCGGGCCTGCTGGTGCTCCTGCTGGTCATGCGCCGGCGCGGGCTGGCCAAGCCCAGCGGCACGTTCGACCTGAGCATCAACCGGCGCCTCGAGGCGAGCCCGCGCGGCTGGACGCTGGGGGTGGCGCGCTACACCGACGAGCACCTGGAGTGGTTCCGGACGTTCTCGCTGTCGCCGCGTCCGCGCTACCGCTTCGAGCGCGGCCAGCTCGAGGTCGGACGCCGCCGGCTGCCCGAGGGGCGCGAGGCCTACGCCGTCCACGCCGGGCACGTGGTGGTGCCGTGCGAGTCTCCCAACGGGGTGCAGCAGCTGGCCCTGAGCCCGCGCGCGCTCACCGGCCTGCTGTCGTGGCTGGAGTCGTCGCCGCCCGGGCGACGCGTCAACAACGTGGTCTGAACTTCGCCGTTCCGTTGACGTGAGGCGCATGGCCCGTCACAATCAGACCACTGGTCCGAACTTACTAGCCCCCAGAGGTGTCCTGTGATCAAGCGTCTCGTGCTCGTCGCCGTTGCGGCGGTCTTCCCTGCCCTTGCCGTCGGCTCGATGACTGCGTCCGCCGACGCTCGTCCGATCGACTGGTACTCCAACACCAAGGCTCCGTCGGTCAAGGCTCCGGCCACCACCGACTCCGGCACCATCACGATCCAGCGCGCGATCGACTGGTACTGAGTCTTCGAAGACACATGAGAAGGGCCGCCCCCTCGGGGGCGGCCCTTCGTCGTGCCGGGGGTCCTAGCGCTCGCCGCCGGGCACCCAGAGCACGTCGCCCTCGGCGCCGTTGGCGACCCGCGCCAGGATGAACAGCAGGTCGCTGAGCCGGTTGAGGTACTTGGCGGCCAGCACGTTCATCGACTCGCCGTGCTGCTCGAACGCGGCCCAGGCCGCGCGCTCGGCGCGCCGGACGACCGTGCGCGCCACGTGCAGCGCCGCGGCCGGGGGAGTGCCGCCGGGCAGGATGAACGAGCGCAGCTTCTCGACGCGCTCGTTGTACTCGTCGCACCAGTGCTCGAGCCGCTCGACGTAGTCGGGCTCGACCCGCAGCTGGGGGTACGGAGGGTTCTCGACGACCGGGGTGCCGAGGTCGGCGCCGACGTCGAACAGGTCGTTCTGCACGTGCTGCAGCACCGCGACGACGTCCGCGTCGAGACCGCCGAGCGCGAGGGCGAGACCGATCTGGCTGTTGGCCTCGTCGACGTCCGCGTAGGCCACCAGGCGCAGGTCGTTCTTGGTCGTCTTGCTCATGTCGGCGAGGTTGGTCGTGCCGTCGTCGCCGGTGCGGGTGTAGATGCGCGTGAGGTTGACCATCCGCCGAGTGTAGGTGGACGTCCCGAGGCGCCGGTGTGACCCGCACGACTCTCGGGGGCGGTTAACGCGGGGTAACCTGACGCGCATGACGGACAAGGTTCAGCCCGACCGCCCGTGGGTCATGCGCACCTACGCCGGGCACAGCTCGGCGGCGGAGTCGAACGCGCTCTACCGGCGCAACCTCGCGAAGGGCCAGACCGGCCTCTCGGTCGCCTTCGACCTGCCGACGCAGACCGGCTACGACCCCGACCACGAGCTCAGCCGCGGCGAGGTGGGCAAGGTCGGCGTGCCGATCCCGCACCTGGGAGCGATGCGCCGGCTGTTCCAGGACATCCCGCTGTCGGAGATGAACACGTCCATGACGATCAACGCGACGGCCATGTGGCTGCTCGCGATGTACCAGGTCGTGGCCGAGGAGCAGGGGGTCGACGCGTCGAGGCTTGCCGGCACGACGCAGAACGACATCATCAAGGAGTACCTGTCGCGCGGGACGTACGTCTTCCCGCCCGAGCACTCCCTGCGGCTGACCACCGACATGATCGCGTACACCGTCAACGAGATCCCGAAGTGGAACCCGCTCAACATCTGCAGCTACCACCTGCAGGAGGCCGGCGCGACGCCCACGCAGGAGCTGGCGTTCGCGCTGTCGACCGCCATCGCGGTGCTGGACGCGGTGAAGGAGTCCGGCCAGGTGCCGGAGGACAAGTTCGGCCAGGTCGTCGGCCGCATCTCCTTCTTCGTCAACGCCGGCGTCCGGTTCGTCGAGGAGATGTGCAAGATGCGCGCCTTCGGCCGGATGTGGGACCAGATCACGCGCGAGCGGTACGGCGTCGAGGACCCCAAGATGCGCCGCTTCCGCTACGGCGTGCAGGTCAACTCGCTCGGCCTCACTGAGGCCCAGCCGGAGAACAACGTCCAGCGCATCGTGCTGGAGATGCTCGGCGTCACGCTGAGCAAGGACGCCCGGGCCCGCGCCGTGCAGCTGCCGGCGTGGAACGAGGCGCTCGGCCTGCCGCGGCCGTGGGACCAGCAGTGGTCGCTGCGCCTGCAGCAGGTGCTGGCCTTCGAGTCCGACCTGCTCGAGCACGACGACCTGTTCGAGGGCTCGGTCGTCGTCGAGGCGAAGGTGTCCGAGCTCGTCGAGGGCGCGACGGCCGAGATGGAGCGCATCGCCGAGATGGGCGGCGCGATCGCGGCCGTCGAGTCCGGCTACATGAAGCAGGCGCTCGTGGGCGCCCACGCCGAGCGCCGCGCCCGCATCGAGGCCGGGGAGATCACCGTCGTCGGCGTCAACAAGTACGTCGAGACCGAGCCGTCGCCGCTGACCGCCGACCTCGACGCCGCGATCATGGTCGCCGACCCGCAGGCCGAGGCGAACGCGCAGGCGGACGTCCAGCAGTGGCGGGCCCAGCGCGACGAGTCCGAGGTGCGGGCGGCGCTGGAGCGGGTGGCCGACGAGGCCAAGACCGGCGCGAACCTCATGGAGGCGACGCTCGCCGCCGTGCGGGCCGGTGCGACCGTCGGTGAGTGGTCGCAGACCCTGCGCGACGTCTTCGGCGAGTACCGGGCCCCCACGGGCGTCTCGGGCATCGTCGGCGTGCAGGAGGCGGGCGAGGAGCTGGTGGCGCTGCGCGAGCGCGTCCGTGCCACGGGCGAGGAGCTGGGCGGCCGGCTGCGCTTCCTGGTCGGCAAGCCCGGCCTGGATGGGCACTCCAACGGGGCCGAGCAGATCGCCGTGCGCGCGCGCGACGCCGGGTTCGAGGTCGTCTACCAGGGCATCCGGCTCACGCCCGCGCAGATCGTCGCCGCGGCGGTCGACGAGGACGTCCACGCCGTGGGCCTGTCGATCCTGTCCGGCTCGCACATGGAGCTCGTGCCCCAGGTGCAGCAGGGGCTGCTGGACGCCGGGCTGGACGACGTGCCGCTCATCGTCGGCGGCATCATCCCCGACTCCGACGCCCGCCGGCTCGAGGCCGACGGCATCGCCGCCGTCTTCACGCCCAAGGACTTCGGCATGACCGAGATCATGGGCCGGATCGTCGACGAGATCCGCAAGGCGCACGACCTCGACTGACACCTAGCCGGCGGCCGCCTGCAGCATCCAGAGGTGGCCGTCGGGGTCGGCGACGGTGGCGCAGAAGCCCCAGGGCTGCTGCGCCGCGCCGGCCACGAGCGTCCCGCCGTGCTCGACCGCGCGCCGGGCGACCTGCTCGACCGCGGCGTCGTCGTCCAGCGCGAGCCCGAGCACCGTCTCGCTGGTGCCCGGCTGGGCGACGGGCCGTCCGCCCAGCACCCAGCCGAACCCGTCGGTGGGCACCAGCATGAGGGTCACGCCCGCGCCGAGCTCGTGCTGCAGCGGCTCGGGCAGACCGTCGTCGGCGCGGTGGCCGTCGACCAGGGCCAGGCCGAGCCCGGCGCCGTAGAAGGCGTGCGCGGCACGGCGGTCGCGCACGGGGAGACTGACGACGACGTCGGGCACGGCGACTCCTCTAGTTCAGGACGCGGAAGTCCGCCGGCAGGCCGCCGTCGGCGACCACATCGCGGGTCAAGTCCTGCAGGGCCATGAGGGCCACCGACTGCGAGAACGGTCCGAACGAGACGCGGGCGACGCCCAGCTCGGCCATGCGGGCGAGCGGGACGCTGCCCGGCGCGCCGATGAGCGTCAGCCGCTGCGACCCCCAGGCGTCCACGAAGGCCTCGATGTCGGCCTCGGACACCTTGCCGGGGACGAACACCACCGGCGCACCGGCCTCGAGGAAGACGCGGCCGCGCTCGATGGCCTCGGCGAGGACCTCCTCGTGCGGGCGGTCGCCGGCGCGCACGAAGGCGTCCGTACGGGCGTTGAGCACGAACGGGACGCCGGCCTGCTCGCCGGCCCGGACGACGGCCTCGACGGCCTTGACCGCCTCGGGCAGCGGCTTCATCTGGTCCTCGAGGTTGGCGCCCACGACGCCGACGCCGATCGCCTTGCGGGCGGTCTCGCCCGGGTCGCCGTAGCCGGCCTCCAGGTCGGCGGTGACGGGCAGGTGGGTGGCGGCGACGATGCGGCCGACCGCCTCGATCATGAGGTCGACGGGGATGTTCTCGCCGTCCTCGTAGCCGTAGGAAGCGGCGATCGAGTGGCTGGCGCTGGCCAGCGCCTCGACGCCGGGCACCTCGGTCACGACGCGGGCGCTGATCGCGTCCCAGACGTTGACCACCTTGAGCAGGGGAGCGGCGGTGTGCAGGTCGAGCAGGCGCTGGGCCCGGTCACGCAGTTCGGTCATGGCCCGACGGTAGCCGAGGCGGCGGAGTCCGAGGTCGGGCAAGGGCAGGCGCGCCTTCGTATGGACAGCCGTGCCTTGCTGGAACGGAGGGGTCGCGGACCCCTAGGCTCGGGGCACCGGAGCGGACGTGCTCAGGCGGCGCGCTTGGACGAGGACTTGGACGGGACGTCCTTGATCTTGACCAGCTTGCGCTTCTTGACCGTGTAGCCCTCGGGCAGCGTGCCGTTCTTGAGCATCCGAAGCGGACAGCGCTTGCACTTGGGCTTGCTGTCGCAGCACTTCTTCTTCGGCTTCGGTGGCACCCCGTCACCCTAGCAAGGCAAGGCTTACTTCCGGCTCGACAGAAGGATGGCAACCATGGCCGCACCCCAGTTCGTGGAGAAGCTCAACGAGCAGATCGGTCACGAGTTCAGCGCCCACCAGCAGTACGTCGCGATCGCGACCTACTACGACGCGCTCACCATGCCGCAGATGGCGGCGCTGTTCTACGCGCAGGCGCTCGAGGAGCGCGACCACGCGATGATGATGGTGCAGTACCTGCTCGACCAGGACCAGGTGCCGCGCATCCCCGGCATCGCCGCGCCGCGCATCGAGTTCACCGACGTCGTGGACCCGGTCCAGACGGCGCTGGACCAGGAGAAGAAGGTCACCGAGCAGATCTTCGAGCTCACCCGCATCGCCCGCGAGAGCAACGACTTCGCCTCGGACCAGTTCATGCAGTGGTTCATCAAGGAGCAGGTCGAGGAGGTCGCCAAGATGAGCGACCTGCTGGCCGTCGTCACCCGCTCGCAGCACGACCTCGAGCGCATCGAGGACTGGGTCGCGCGCGAGGAGACCGGCGAGGGCGACGACCCGACGGCCCCGCCCGTCGCCGGTGCGTAGGCTCCTGCTCGTCCTGGCCGGGGTGCTGCTGGCCCTCGGCGTGGCCGGCGCGCTCACCCTGCTGACCGGCGACGACGAGCCGGCCGGCCCGGGCACGTCCGGGCCGCGGCTCGCCGACCTGGAGGTCGTCGTCGACCCCGGCACCGGCGAGCCGCGCCGTGAGCGACTCGCGTGTGCCTCCGCCGACGACTCCGAGGCGTGCGGCGCGCTGGACGCGCTGGACCCGAGCGCGCTCGGGCCGCTGGGCCCGGGCCGCGCGTGCACCCAGCAGTTCGGGGGACCGGAGACGGTGCGGATCACCGGCACGCTGCGCGGCGAGCCGGTCGACGCGTCCTTCGACCGGACGAACGGGTGCGAGATCTCCCGCTACGACCAGGTGCAGCCCCTTCTCGTCGCGGTCGGAATTGTCTGACGGCCGATGAATTCCGGAACGACTATTCGACACTTCTGCGAATAGTCGTTTCGTGCCATGCGGAATTCTTCTTCCGTGTGCCATGATGAACCGGCCGGAACAATTCGATTCTTTCGACCAAGGTAGGTATTCGTGGCCAAGGTGACTCGCGTCCAGATCGTCGACGACCTCGACGGGACGGTGCTCGAAGACGGAGAGGGCCAGACGCTCGAGTTCGCGCTCGACGGACAGGCCTACACGATCGACCTCAAGCCCGAGCACGCCCAGCAGCTGCGGGACGCGCTCGGCCCGTGGGTCGCGCACGCCACGCGCGTCTCGTCGTCGCGTCGCGCGTCCTCGAACGGCTCGTCGCGCCGCTCGTCCAGCACGCGCTCGGCCTCGGGCATGACGCCCGAGGAGCTCAACGAGGTGCGCGAGTGGGCGCGCTCGAACGGTTACCAGGTCGCCGACCGCGGACGCATCAAGGCGTCGGTGCTCGAGGCCTTCGAAGCCGCTCACTGAGTGTCGTCTCGACATTCCGTCCGGGATGTCGAGAATAGGGACGGCCGGCGGTATTCACGGGGTATGAGCCCGTGAATGCCGCCGGCCTTTTCGTGCGTGCGAAGGTCAGCGGCGCGGGAAGCGCTCCAGGTAGGCGAGCCATTCATGACCCGCCGAGATGAGGACCGCCATGGTCAGGCACAGCGTCACCGGGTGGCCGACGTTCCACCGGACGTCGTCGTTGACGCCTGGCGGGAAGGACTCCGCCCGGAAGGTGATGGTGACCGTCACGGTGTGGTGGTCACGGTCCCGGTCGACGACCTCGAGCGCCAGGTTGGGCTCGGTGAAGTCCAGAGGTGGGACGTCCTCGTGCGCGGCACGTAGGAGCCACTGGCCGAGCCGCTCCGCCTCGTCCACCACCAGGCAGGCGTCCCAGAAGTGCCAGCGCACGCCGTCGGCGACGACGTGGCCGTGCACGACGAGCCAGTTGTCGTCCCACTCGTCGCCCGACGGCTCGGCCTGCTCGTACGAGACGGTCTTGAGGTCGACGTAGCGATCCCGCCGCTCGTGCAGGCGCATCAGAACAGGCGCAGGCTCGGGTCGTCGATGCCGCGCAGCTCGTCGTAGTTCACGACGACGCACTGGATGCCGCGGTCCTGGGCGAGGGTGCGCGCCTGCGGCTTGATCTCCTGGGCGGCGAAGATGCCGCGGACGGGGGAGAGCAGCGGGTCGCGGTTCATCAGCTCCAGGTAGCGCGTGAGCTGCTCGACGCCGTCGATCTCGCCGCGGCGCTTGATCTCCACCGCCACCGACTTCCCGTCCGGGTCCTTGCACAGCAGGTCGACCGGGCCGATGGCCGTCATGTACTCCCGGCGCACCAGCGTCATGCCGTCGCCGAGCGCGTGCGTGTGCTCGGCGAGCAGCTCCTGCAGGTGCTTCTCGACGCCGTCCTTGCGCAGGCCCGGGTCGACCCCCAGGTCGTGGCTGGAGTCGTGCAGCACCTCCTCGATGAGGATGCGCAGGGTGTCGTCGCTCTTCTGGGCGCCGACGGTCCACTCGATGGTGCCGTCGTCGGTGACGCCCTCGCGGAGCGTGCACGGCGGGCTCATCCAGTTCAGCGGCTTGTACGAGCCGCCGTCGGAGTGGACGAGCACCGAGCCGTCGGCCTTGACCATGATCACGCGCGTGGCCATGGGCAGGTGGGCGGCCAGGCGTCCGGCGTAGTCGACCTGGCAGCGGGCGACGACGATCCTCACGAGATCTGGCGGACGAGCGTGCCGAAGCGGAACTCCAGGTCCTCGCCGACGATGCGGCCGGTCTGGTCGTTGCCGTCGGCGCCGGTCAGCGTCACCACGTCGCCCTCGACCGAGAACGAGCCGCTGGTGGTCTCGTTGCCGTCGACGTCGAGGGTGAACGTGCCGTCGTCCTTGAAGTGGAGCGCCCACTCGCCGGTCTCGTCGGCCCAGTCGCCGACCAGGTCGGCGGCGACGCCGGTCGGGGTCTCGGCCGACGGGCTGGCCGGGGTCGTCGGCTCCTCGGTGGGCGCGGCGGACGTGGCGGACTCGCTGGGCGAGGCGCTGGTCTCCGGGTCCGACGGGGTCTCGGGCTCGTCGTCGGCGCAGGCCGACAGGGTCAGCGCGGCGGTGGCGAGGACGGTGGTCAGGGCGAGGCGGGTCTTCACGCGCCCCATCCTGCCAAAGGACCTCCGGCGGACGCGGGAGCCGGGCCCGCGCCCAGCGTGCGCATCTGTGACCTGTGTCTCCCTGCGCTGGTCCCGCCGCTCATTACCGTGGCTCTGGACTCGCCCTTACCAAGGAGTAACCATGGCCGACACCAGCCCGATCCTCGCCGACGACGCGTCCGGACGCCTCGCGCGGACCCTGCTGCTGCCGTACCTGAACCACGCCGCCACGATGCTGGAGGAGGGCTACGCCTCGCGAGCCGACATCGACGCGGGCATGCGCTTCGGCTGCGGCTACCCGGTCGGCCCCCTGGCCCTGGTGGACGAGCTGGGCGCGCGGACGGTCGTCGACGGGCTGACCGAGCTGCACGCGCGCACTGGCGACCCGGTCCACGTCCCCGCGCCGCTCCTGGTGGGGCTCGCCGAGCGCGGCGAGACGCTGGCCGGCTCGTCCGACGACGAGGCCGCGACGCCACAGCTGCGCCACGAGATCACGTCGGTCGGCGTCGTCGGCACGGGCACGATGGCGTCCGGCATCGTCGAGGTCTTCGCGAAGGCCGGCTACGACGTCGTCTACGTCGGCCGCAGCGAGGAGAAGACCGCGGGCGTGCTCAAGGCGGTCACGAAGAACCTGGACCGGGCGGTCGCCAAGGGACGCCTGGACGAGGCCGGCAAGGCCGAGGTGCTGGGCCGGCTCAGCGGCTCGTCCGAGCGCGAGGCCCTGGCCGGGGTCGACCTCGTGGTCGAGGCGATCGCCGAGGACCTGGACGTCAAGCTCCAGCTGTTCGCCGACCTGGACCGCATCTGCAAGCCGGGCGCGATCCTGGCCACGACGACGTCGTCGCTGTCGATCGCGCGCTGCGCCGAGGCCACGTCGCGTCCCGAGGACGTCATCGGGATGCACTTCTTCAACCCGGCGCCGCTCATGAAGCTGGTCGAGGTCGTCACCACCGAGAAGACCTCGCCCGACGTCGACGAGACGGTGCGGGCGCTGTGCCTGAACGTCGGCAAGCACCCCGTGTCGTGCGGCGACCGGGCCGGCTTCATCGTCAACGCGCTGCTGTTCCCCTACCTCAACGACGCGGTGCGCCTGGTCGACGCCGGCGAGGCGGAAATGGACGCGGTGGACGAGGCGATGACCCGCGCGGGGCTGCCCATGGGCCCGTTCGTGCTGCTGGACGTGGTGGGCAACGACGTCTCGCTCGCGATCGAGAGCTCGCTCGTCGAGGCGTTCGGCCACGACGGGTGGCGCCCGGCCGCCGGCCTGGAGAAGGCGGTCGCGGAGGGACGCCTGGGCCGCAAGACCGGCGCGGGCTTCCACTCCTACTGAGCCACCGCGACGCGAGCGAGCCGGGAGGGGGAGGCGCTCGCGTCGCGGAGGCGGCGCAGTCCCGGTAGAAGGGACGCATGCGAGGACTCGAGTGGTTGGGCATCGTCCGGCACGGCGAGAGCACGGGCAACGTGGCCGCTCGCGACGCCGAGACCGGGGGACTGGAGCGCATCGACGTCGCCGAGCGGGACGCCGACGTGCCCTTGTCGGAGACGGGCCGCGAGCAGGCGGAGGCGGTCGGACGCTGGATGGCCGGGCTCGCCCCGGACCAGCGGCCGACCGCCGTCGTCGTCTCGCCGTACCTGCGGGCGCGGCAGACCGCCGAGCTGGCCCTGGCCGGGCACGACGTGCCGGTGCGCGTCGACGAGCGCCTGCGCGACCGCGAGCTGGGCGTGCTGGACCTGCTCACCGCCCGCGGCGTGGAGTCGCTGCTGCCCGACGAGGCGGTGCGCCGGCGCCGGCTGGGCAAGTTCTACTACCGGCCTCCGGGCGGCGAGTCCTGGGTCGACGTGATCGCACGGCTGCGCTCGCTGCTGCGCGACCTGGCCGACGACCACCCGGACGGCCGCGTGCTGCTCTTCGCCCACGACGCGATCGTGTCGCTCGTCCGCTACGTCGTGGAGGGACTGGAGGAGGAGGAGCTGATGACGTGGGCCCGCGGCACCGTCATCGCCAACTGCTCGATCAGCAGCTGGGTCCGCGGCGAGGACGGCACCTTCGTGCCCGAGCGGCTCAACGACGTCCGCCACCTCGAGCAGGACCCGCACGCCGAGCCCACCGCCCAGGAGGACGTCGATGACCGACCGGCCTGAGACCACGACCGTCACGCCGCAGCTGCTGCGCGACTGGGCCCTGCCCGACCCCGGCGGCGGCAAGGAGTCGCGCGGCACGGTGCTCGTCGTCGGCGGCTCCCGCTTCACGCCCGGCGCGGTGCTGCTCAGCGGCGTGGCCGCGTTGCGGGCCGGCGCCGGACGCCTGCAGCTGGCCACGACCGAGGGCACCGCCACGGCGCTCAGCATCGCGGTGCCCGAGGCCGCGGTCGTCGGGCTGCCGGAGACGGACGGCGGGTCGGTGCGCGGCGAGGTGCCCGACAGCCTGCTCGAGATGGCGTCCGAGACGGACGTGCTGGTGGTCGGTCCCGGCCTGGACGACATCGACGAGACCGGCGAGCTGATGCGGCGCGTGCTCGGCGCGGCGGGGGAGCGCACCCGGGTGGTGCTGGACGCTTACGCCCTCGGCGCGCTCAGCCACGACCGCTCGCTCGTGGACGACGTCCGTGGCCGCACCGTGACGACCCCGAACATCACCGAGGTGTCCCGGATGCTCGACCGCGAGGCCGGGGACGACCTGCGCGCCGCCGCGCTCGACGCCGCCCACGCCTACGGGGTCGTCGTGTCGGTGTACGGCCACGTCGCGTCGCCGGACGGCCGCACCTGGCGCGAGGAGAGCGCGGACGTCGGGCTCGGCACGTCCGGCAGCGGCGACGTGAGCGCCGGCGTGGTCGCGGGCCTGCTGGCGCGGGGCGCCGACCCCGAGCAGGCGGCCTGCTGGGGCGCCTACGTGCACGCGGTCTCGGGCCAGCGGCTCGTGCAGCGCTTCGGCCGCGTCGGGTTCCTGGCCCGCGAGCTCGTGGACGAGGTCGCCGCCACGATCGCCATGGTCTGACCCCCGTAGGCTGGCCCCATGCCGCGCCGCCGCCCGCCGTCGCGTCCCCACCGGGACTTCGCGCCGCCGCACGCGGACGCGCAGGAGCACCGCGGCGGCCAGGAGTGGCACGTCCGCCGGCTGACCGGCGCGGCGTCGACGAAGACGTACACCTGCCCCGGCTGCCACCAGCCGATCCGGCCGGCCACGCCGCACGTGCTGGTCTGGCCGGTGGTGAAGCCGCTGCTGGCCGACGAGGCCATCGACGCGCGCCGGCACTGGCACTCGGCCTGCTGGCAGCGCGCCGTCCACCTGTGACCCGAGAGGAACCATGGCGAACCTGATCACCGGCAGCTCCGTGCTGCCCGCGCGCCGCGAGGCCATCGAGCTCGACACCGCCGACGGCCAGCGGCTGGTCGGCGAGCTGGCGCTGCCGCTCGACCGCGACCCGGTGGCGACGATGATCTGCCTGCACCCGCTGCCGACCCACGGCGGGATGATGGACAGCCACGTCTTCCGCAAGGCGTCCTACCGGCTGCCGGCGCTGGCCGACGTCGCGGTGCTGCGGTTCAACACCCGCGGCACGTCGAGCGTCCAGGGCACGAGCACCGGCGCGTTCGACCAGGGCGACGCGGAGCGCTTCGACGTCGCCGCGGCGATCGAGCGGGCCGAGTACGACGACCTGCCCAACATCTGGCTCGTGGGCTGGTCGTTCGGCACCGACCTGACGCTCATGCACGGGCTGGACCCGGCCGTCACCGGGGCGATCCTGCTCTCGCCCCCGCTGCGCTACTCCCGGCCCGAGCACCTCGCCGCCTGGGCCGACGCGGGCAAGCCGCTCGTGGCGGTCGTGCCCGAGCACGACGACTACCTGCAGCCGCCCGAGGCGTGTGAGCGGTTCGCCGTCGTGCCGCACGCCGAGGTCGTGGCCGTCGACGGTGCCAAGCACCTGTGGGTGGGCGACACCGAGCGGGTGCTGGACGAGATCGTCGCGCGGCTGAACCCGGTGGTGCCGCTCCCGCTCCCGCACGAGTGGGACGGCCCCATGGAGCGGGCCGACTCCACCGCCTACTCCGACCGCACGACCGCGGTGTTCAAGGACGTCCCGCGGTAGCACCCGCACGAGACGACGAAGGCCCCCGGACGATCGTCCGGGGGCCTTCGTGCGTACGGCTCAGCGCTTGCGGCGCGTGGGCTTGTCGTCCTCGTCGTCGAGCTGGAGGGCCGGCTGCACGGCGGTGCGCTCGACCTCGTCCTCGTCGTCCTCGGCCAGGTCGGCGGCCGTGGGGACCGGGACGACCGTGGTGGCGTCGGGCTCCTCGACGACCGGCACGGCGGTGGTCTCGTCGGCCGCGGGCTCCTCGACGGGCTCGACGACCTGGGGCTCGACGACCTCGGCCTCGACCGGCTCCTCAGCCGCGGGCTCGTCGGTGATGGCCGCCTGGTCGGCGACGGCGGCCGCGGCGGCGGGGGCGAAGGACGCCACGACGTCGCGCAGCTGGGCCATCTGGGCCATGATGCCGTCGCGCTTGCGCTCGAGCTCGGTGACCTCGTCGCGCAGGCGGCGGGTGAGCCGCTGGGCGTCGGTGGTGGCGGTGGTCTGCAGGCTCTCGGCCTTGTCGCGGGCGCCGGCGAGGATGCGGTCGGCCTCGGCCTGCGCCTCGTCCAGGATGCCGGCGGCCTCGCCGCTGACCTGCTCGCGGCGCTCGGCGGCCGTGGCCAGGATCGAGCGGGCCCGCTCCTCGGCCGCGGTGGCCCGGGCCTCGGCGTCGGCCACGAGCTTCTCGGTCTGCGCGGTGGCGGCGGCGTGGGCGTCGTTCGCCTCGCGGGCCAGGCGCTCCTTCTCGACCGCCAGCACGCGGCGGGCCTCGGCGACCTCGCGGTCGGCGGCGGCCTGCGCCTGCTCGACGTCGCGCTGGGCACCGAGGCGCAGGTTGTCGGCCTCGGCCTGGGCCGCGAGCTTGACCTGCTCGGCCTCGCGACGCGCGGAGGCGAGGATCTCGGCGGCGTCGGCCTCGGCGGCGGCCAGCACGGCCTGCGAGTCGGCCTTGAGCTTGTCGCGCTTGGCCTCGACGTCGGTGCGGGCCTCGGCGCGGAGCGACTCGACCTCCTGCGTGGCGGTGGCGCGCAGCACGCGCGCCTCCTCGCGGGCGGTGGCCAGGACGTCCTCGGCGGCCTGGTCGGCGCGCTCGCGGACCGCCTTGGCCTCCTGCTCGGCCAGGTTCAGCAGCTGCGCGGCGTGACCGCCCAGGCCGGTGTACGACGGGTGCTCGATCGACTCGAGCTTGTTCTCCAGCGCGGCGAGCTGCTCGCGCAGCCGGGTGTTCTCACCGGCCAGGGCGGAGGCGTGCTGCTCGAGCCGCTCGAAGTCGGACGCGCGCGAGCGCAGGAAGGTGTCGACCGCGTCCACGTCGTAGCCACCGCGACGGGTGGTCGGGAAGGCCGGGGTCGCGGAGCTCGACGACGGCGCGGGACGCGCGGCGGAGTCGAAGATGGACAGACCGGAGGACTCGGACATGGGGCACCTAACCATCGAGATTCGGGGGCTGGGCCCAGCGTAGCGAACCGAGCCCCGGGGACGGGGGAGCGAAACGGCCGACGCCGGCCGTGCCCCGAGAGGCACGGCCGGCGTCGGCCAGGGATCAGATGCCGCGGAAGCGGTTGATCTCGTCCAGGTGCTTGGCGCGCTTGTCGTGGTCGCGCACGCCCAGTCCCTCCTCGGGGGCCAGGCACAGCACGCCGACCTTGCCCTGGTGCAGGTTCTTGTGGACGTCCAGCGCCGCCTGCCCGGTCTCGGCCAGCGGGTAGACCTTGGAGACCGTCGGGTGGATGAGGCCCTTGTCGATCAGGCGGTTGGCCTCGTAGGCCTCGCGGTAGTTCGCGAAGTGCGAGCTCTTGATCTGCTTGAGGTTCATCCACAGGTAGCGGTTGTCGTACTGGTGCATGTAGCCCGACGTCGACGCGCAGGTGATGATCGTGCCGCCCTTGCGCGTGACGTAGACGCTGGCGCCGAAGGTCTCGCGGCCCGGGTGCTCGAAGACGATGTCGGGGTCCTCGCCACCGGTGAGCTCGCGGATCTTCTTGCCGAAGCGCTTCCACTCCGACGGGTCCTGCTCGTGCTCGTCCTTCCAGAACTTGTAGCCCTCGGCCGAGCGGTCGATGATGTGCTCCGCGCCGAGCGAGCGGACGATCTCGGCCTTCTCGGGGCTGGAGACGACGCACACCGGGATCGCGCCGCCGTTGAGCGCCATCTGCGTGGCGTACGAGCCCAGGCCGCCGGAGGCGCCCCAGATCAGCACGACGTCGCCCTGCTTCATGTTGGCGCCGTTCTTGGACACCAGCTGGCGGTAGGCGGTGGAGTTCACCAGCCCCGGGCTGGCCGCCTCCTCCCACGTGAGGTGGTCGGGCTTGGGCATGAGCTGGTTGGCCTTGACGATCGCGAGCTCGGCCAGGCCGCCGAAGTTCGTCTCGAAGCCCCAGATGCGCTGCTGCGGGTCCATCATCGTGTCGTCGTGGCCGTCGGGGCTCTCGAGCTCGACCGACAGGCAGTGCGCGACGACCTCGGCGCCGGGCTTCCAGGCGTTCACGCCCGGGCCCGTGCGCAGCACGACGCCGGCCAGGTCGGAGCCGACCACGTGGTACGGCTGGTCGTGGCGAGCGGCGTACTCGTTGAGCTTGCCGTAGCGCTCCAGGAAGCCGAACGTCGAGACCGGCTCGAAGATCGACGTCCAGACGGTGTTGTAGTTGATCGCGCTGGCCATGACGGCCACGAGCGCCTCGCCCGGCGCGAGCTCGGGCACGGGGACGTCGTCCAGGTGCAGGCTCTTGCGCGGGTCCTTGTCGCGGCTGGCCAGCCCCTCGAACATGTCGACCTCGTCCTTGTGGACGGTGACGCCCTTGTAGGTCGCGGGGATCTCGAGGGTGCCGAACTCCTCGGCGGGGGTGTCCCCGGCCAGGATGGCGTCAAGGATGTGCTTCATGCGGGCGTCCTCCGGTCGGTGTGGTGCGGCGATGTTACTGATCATTAACCAGGTCCGCCACGGTCGCGCGTGGAGTGCGTCACACGCGCCCGCGAGCGGCGGCGGGTCGCGTCAGTGCGCGGACGCGGCCGGCTCGACGAGCTCGACGAGCACGCCGCCGGCGTCCTTGGGGTGGACGAAGTTGACCCGGCTGTCGGACGTGCCGCGGCGGGGCTCGTCGTAGAGCAGCCGGACGCCGCGCTCGCGCAGCGTCGCCGAGACCGCGTCGATGTCGGTGACGCGGTAGGCCAGCTGCTGCATGCCCGGGCCGTTGCGGTCGATGAACTTGGCGATGGTCGAGGAGTCGTCCAGCGGGGCGAGCAGCTGGATGCGGGTCTCGCCCGAGCCGACGGCCAGCATGGCCTCGCGGACGCCCTGCTCCTCGTTCACCTCCTCGTGCACGGAGGTGATGCCGAAGACGCGCTCGTAGAAGGCGAGCGCCTCGTCGAGGTCGGCGACGGCGATGCCGACGTGGTCGATGGTCGTGAGCAGGTCGCTGGGCAGCATGCAGGCAGTGAAGCACGCGCGCGCGAGGGCGTCGTGTGACCTAGGCGACAGGCTCGTCGGCGGTCCGGGAGGGGAGGATCGGAGCGCGGGTACGCTGGATCGAAGCGGCCCACCCGCCCACGAGACCAGGGAGCTTTTCATGACCGAGACCGTCATCGTCGCCGGAGCACGCACCCCGATCGGCAAGCTGCGGGGCAGCCTCAAGACCCTCTCGGGCAGCGACCTGGGTGGCGTCGCCATCGCCGGTGCGCTGGAGAAGGCCGGCGTCCGCGGCGACCAGGTCGACTACGTGATCATGGGCCAGGTGCTGCAGGCCGGCGCCGGCCAGATCCCGGCCCGCCAGGCCGCGATCAAGGGCGGCATCCCCAAGGACGTCCCGGCCCTCACCATCAACAAGGTGTGCCTGTCGGGCGTGGACGCCATCGCGCTCGCCTCGCAGCTCATCAAGGCCGGCGAGTACGAGGTCGTCGTGGCCGGCGGCCAGGAGTCGATGACCCAGGCGCCGCACATGCTGCTGAACTCGCGCGAGGGCCTGGGCTACGGCAACGGCACCCTCACCGACCACATGGCCTACGACGGCCTGTGGGACGCGATCACCGACCAGGCCATGGGCGGCCTGACCGAGGACATCAACGCCGAGCAGCAGCAGTACACCCGCGAGCAGCAGGACGCGTTCGCGGCCCGCTCGCACCAGCTCGCCGCCGCCGCGCAGAAGAACGGCGTCTTCGACGACGAGATCGTCCCGGTGACCATCCCGCAGCGCAAGGGCGACCCGGTCGTCGTCACGTCCGACGAGGGCGTCCGCGGCGACACCTCGGTCGAGACCCTCGCCCGCCTGCGTCCGGCGTTCGCGAAGGACGGCACGATCACCGCCGGCTCGGCCAGCCAGATCTCCGACGGCGCCTGCGCCGTGGTCGTCATGAGCAAGGCCAAGGCCGAGGAGCTCGGCCTGGAGTGGCTCGCCGAGATCGGCGCCCACGGCGTCGTCGCGGGCCCGGACTCCAGCCTGCAGCTGCAGCCGGCCAACGCGATCAAGCTGGCCCTGCAGAAGGAGGGCATCAGCGCCTCCGACGTCGACCTGGTCGAGGTCAACGAGGCCTTCGCCGCCGTCGGGCTCGCGTCCACCGACGACCTGGGCATCGACCCCGAGATCGTCAACGTCAACGGCGGCGCCATCGCGGTCGGCCACCCCATCGGCATGAGCGGCGCCCGCATCACGTTGCACCTGGCGCTGGAGCTCAAGCGCCGCGGTGGCGGCACCGGCGTCGCGGCCCTGTGCGGTGGCGGCGGCCAGGGCGACGCCCTCGTCGTCCGCGTGCCCAAGGCCTGATCCAGGGGTGCCGCGCCGCAACCAGCCGGTCGCCGAGCTCGTCGAGCAGGCGCGCGCCGGCCAGAAGCGGGCGGTCGCCCGGCTCGTCTCCCTGGTCGAGGACGCCTCGCCGCAGCTGCGCGAGGTGAGCGCCGCGCTCGCGCCGCACGCGGGCGGCGCCCACGTCGTGGGCATCACCGGTGCGCCCGGCGTCGGCAAGTCCACCACCACGTCCGCCCTCGTGACTGCCTTCCGGCGCACGGGGGCGCGCGTGGGCGTGCTCGCCATCGACCCGTCGTCGCCGTTCACCGGGGGAGCGCTGCTCGGCGACCGCGTGCGCATGGGCGACCACGCCACCGACGACGGCGTCTACATCCGGTCGATGGCCACGCGCGGCCACCTGGGCGGCCTGTCGTGGGCCACGCCGCAGGCTGTGCGGGTGCTGGACGCCGCGGGCTGCGACGTCGTGCTGGTCGAGACCGTCGGCGTCGGCCAGTCCGAGATCGACATCGTCTCGTCCGCCGACACGTCCGTCGTGCTCATGGCCCCGGGCATGGGCGACGGCATCCAGGCGGCCAAGGCCGGCATCCTGGAGATCGGCGACGTCTTCGTCGTCAACAAGGCCGACCGCGACGGCGCGGCCACCACCCGCCGGGAGCTGCGCTCCATGCTGTCGCTGGGCCAGCGTCGCGACGAGTCCTGGAAGCCGCCCGTGCTCATGACCGTGGCGTCCGAGGGCGAGGGTGTCGACGAGGTCGTCGAGGCCGTCCGCGCCCACCACGTCTCGATGCAGGAGTCCGGCGAGCTGGTGCGCCGGCGCACCGAGCGGGCTCGGCGCGAGGTGGAGGCGATCGCCCTCGTCGAGGTGCAGCGCCGGCTCGGCGCGGTGGGGGAGGACGACGCCCTGCGCAGGCTCGCCGACGACGTCGTGGCCGGACGCCGCGACCCCTACGCCGCCGCCGACGACCTGCTCACCGGCCTCTGACCCCACCCCTCCGCGCTGGGAGTGACGTTCTGCTCGCCCGGCGCGGCGTGTCGCGTACAGAACGTCACTCCCAGCGAGGCGGGGCGGCTCCCTAGGATGGGGACCATGAGCTTTTCGCGACCCGGAGCCATCGACCTGTCGGCCCTCAAGCAGTCCGCCCCCGCGCCCGCCGCGGCCGGTGGTGCGCCCGCGCCCGACGGCGCGAGCTTCGTCGTCGACGTCACCGAGCAGGACTTCCAGCAGGTGGCGCTCGAGGCGTCGCTGCGCCACGTCGTCGTCCTGAGCCTGTGGTCGCCCCGCTCGCCGCAGAGCGGTGACTTCAACGACCTCCTGGCCCGCGTCGCCAACTCCTTCGGCGGCCAGCTGCTGCTCGCCCAGGTGGACGTCGACACGAGCCCGGCCATCGCCCAGGCGGTCGGCGCGCAGGGCGTGCCGTTCGTGCTCGGCCTGGTCGGCGGCCAGCCGGTGCCGCTGTTCCAGGGCGCGGCCGCCGAGGACGAGGTCCGCCGCCTGTTCGAGGAGCTCGTCCGGGTCGCCGCGCAGAACGGCGTCACCGGGCTCGCGAGCCCGCAGGGCGCCGCCCCCGCGGACGCACCCGCCGAGGACGAGCCGGCCGACCCCCGCTTCGCCGACGCCGACGCCCGGTTCGCCGAGGGCGACTTCGCCGGGGCCGTCACCGAGTACGAGAAGCTCGCCGCGCAGTACCCGGCCGACACCGAGGTCGTCGAGCGCCTGGCCGGCGCGCGGCTGCTGTCGCGTTGCGCCGGGGCCGACCTGCAGGCGGCTCGTGCCGCAGCGGCCGAGAACCCCGACGACGTCGACGCGCAGATGCTCGTCGCCGACCTGGACGTCTCCGGCGGGCACGTCGACGACGCCTTCGACCGGCTGATCACGCTGGTGCGCCGGCTGCCGGCCGACGAGCGCGAGCCGGTGCGCCTGCGCCTGGTCGACCTGTTCACGGTGGTCGGCGCGTCCGACCCGAGGGTCGCGGCCGCGCGCCGCAAGCTCGCCACCGCGCTGTACTGACGCGAATCCCCGGTCGGCGGCCGGACCCCCGGTAGGGTCACCGCGTCGGCGAACGGGGGTGTGATGCGCACGAGGCTGGGACTGGCGACGCTCGTCGTGGGCGTGCTGCTGGCCGCCCTCGGAGGTGCCGTGACGGCGCTCCTCGGCCCCGACGGCCGCTACGTCACCGGGCCGCACGAGGTACGCACCGACTCGCTCGTCGTCACCCGTCCGGCGGTGCTGGACTGGCAGGGCCTCGAGCTGGACGTGCTGGCCGAGCTGCCGGCCGAGAAGCCGGTCTTCGTCGGGCTCGGCAACGCCGTCGACGTGGAGGACTACGTCGGGCAGACGCGCCGGATCGTGGTCGACGGCGTCGGACGTCCGTGGGACCCGTCCTACGAGGAGGTCGACGGCGGGGCCAACCTCGACGCGTCCCCGGTGTCGCTGGACTGGTGGCTCGCCGCCGAGGCCGGCCTGGGCGCCGCGCACCTGTCGACGACGCTGCCCGACGAGACGGTCGAGGTGGCGATCCTGCCCGTGGGCGAGGCCGACCTCACCGGGCTGCGGGTCAGCCTGGCCTACGGCGTCCCGCACGGCTTCGCCTGGAGCCTCGGCGCCCTGCTGCTCGGCCTGGGGCTGGCGCTGCTCGGCGTGCTGGTGTGGCGCGGCGTCCCGCTGCGCCCCGAGCCCGCCCTCGTGTGGCTCGACGACGAGGACGACGAGGACGAGCCCGCCGTCGCCGCGCCGGTCCCGGCCGCCGACGACGCGGTGGAGGAGCAGGTCGTCTACGTGCTGGTCGACGACGACGGCACCGAGCACGAGATCACCGCCGAGGAGGCGGCCGCGGCCGGCTACGAGGTCGTCGAGGAGGTCGTGGTCGAGGACGCGCCCACGCCCGAGGGGGAGCCGCGATGAGACGTCCGCTGCTCGTCCTGCTCGCCGCCACCCTGCTGCTGTCGGCCTGCACGGTGCCGCGACCCAAGGGCGACCAGGCCGCCGAGAAGGTCGCCGCCACGCCGGCCGACGCCCGGCGCGCGCTCGCCCAGTACGAGGAGGTGCTCTCGGTCGCGGCCGAGGCGCTGGACGCCAAGCCGCTGGCCGCGGTCGAGGCGGGCTCCATGCTCGACATCGACACCGGGACGTTCGAGGTCGCCCAGCAGCTGCAGCAGAAGGGCGAGCAGCGCAGCGAGGACCTGCGGATCCTCGACGTCCACGCCCCGATGCGCAACGCCTACCCGCTGTGGTTCGTCATGCCGGTCGACGACCCCGGCCGCGACCGCGTGCGGGTGCAGGTGTGGCGGCGCGAGCGGGCGGCCGAGCCGTGGAAGCTCGTCGCCGCCCCCGAGACCGTCGGCGACGCCGATCTGCCCGAGCTGGTCGAGGGTGAGCAGGGCACCGTCGTGGTGGCCGGGCGCGAGAAGCCGTCGCGCCTGGGCCTGTCCCCGCAGGAGGCCGCCGACACCTACGCCGCCGCGCTCGCCGGACGCGAGGCCCCGGAGGCCCAGCTCATCGTGCCGGACGCCTTCGTGGAGCAGATGTGGACGACGGCCGAGTCGAACGGCCGGCTCGCGGGCGTCCGGTTCCGCCAGGAGTGGCGGGCCGAGAACGTCGACGTCGCGCTGCGCACCCGCGACGGCGGCTCGCTCGTGCTGGCCACGCTCAGCCGCCGCGACACGTACCGCGTCGCCGCGGGCCGCCAGGTCACCTGGCCGGGTGGGTCGCCGCAGCAGGCGTTCCTGGACGGCGGCGGCATCTCCAGCAGCGGCACGCTGCGCTACGCCCACCAGGTGCTGCTGCTCGTGCCCGGTGACGGGTCGCCCGTCGTCGCGCTCGGCCAGCTCGGTGGCGTGACCGGCGCGGACGTCCGCTAGCTACTCGGCCGCCTTGGGGGCCTCGCGGTACGCCGGCAGGTCACCCGAGCGCCAGGCGCTGAGCAGCTCGTGCGTGGCCGACGTGCCCCGCTCGGCGACCTCGGCCTCGTCGGCCCAGTGGACGGCCTTGATCTCCGAGGGCTGCAGCCGGAACGTCTCGACGAGCGCCGCGTCGGCCACGCCGAGGTCGAAGACGAACACGCAGGCGTCGTCCCAGCCGCGCCAGGCCGGGAGCCAGTTGACCGTCACCAGCCCCTGCACCTCGACGGTGATGCCCAGCTCCTCCTGCAGCTCGCGCACCAGGCCCTGGGCCGGCGGCTCGAGCGGCTCGACGACGCCGCCGGGCAGGTCCCACTCACGCTTGTAGGTCAGCTCGCACAGCAGGACGCGGCCCGCCTCGTCGCGCAGCAGCCCCTGGGCGATGACCCGCTTGGTCGGCAGGCCGGCGTTGAGCATCGCGATGAAGCCGTCGCGGGTGGTGGGGGACGGGTCGCCGCTGACCCGGCCGAGGACGATGCGGTCGGCGGTGCCCTCGGGGCGGCGGCTCACGCCCTCGCGGCGCAGCCCGGCCAGGGTGGCGGCGCGCAGGGCGGTCGCGTCGCCGTCAGCCACGTCGGCCTGCACACGGTCCAGGCCGAGGCCGTCGAGCGCGTGGGCCACGGCGAGGCGCAGGCCGCGGGCGGCGAGCGACGGGTCGGACGCGTTCCACCGCAGCGACCCGACGCCCGGGCCCTCCCGCAGCACCGCCACCGTGCCGACGCGCTGGCCCTCGACCTCGATCGCGAAGCCCGTGACGTCGTCGTTGCCGGAGGTCGGGACGAGCCGGAGGTCGCCGTCGCGCAGGTCGTCGCTCATGCTCCGACCCTAGCGAGTGTCAGCCGACCGGGCCCTCGCGGAGCGTGACGCTCGCCTGGTGGGACGAGCCGCTCGCGTCGGTCCAGGTCAGGCGCACCGTGTCGCCCGGCTCGTGCTCGCCGACCGCGGCCGAGAGCGCGTCCGCGCCGGTGACCTCGGTGCCGTCGAGGGCGGTGATCGTCGAGCCCGCGGACACCCCGGCGTCCTGCGCCGCCGAGCCGTCGACGGTGCCCACGACGACCGCCCCGCTGCCGGTGTCCTGCAGCTGCACGCCCAGGAAGGCGTCGGCGCCGACGCTCACGCCGCCGGACTCGTCGCCGGCCAGCACCTGGTCGACCACGTCCAGCGCGGTGGCGATCGGCACGGCGTAGCCGGTCACGTCGGCGCTCCCGGTGGACGCCGCGGTGTCCATGCCAACGACCTCGCCGTCGTCGTCGTACAGCGGGCCGCCGGAGTCGCCGGCCACGATGTCGGCGTCCACCTCGATCAGGTCGCTGAGCGTGGACGTGGTTCCGGTGGACTCGTCGCCCACGTCGATGGTGCGGCCGGTCGCGGTGACCGTGCCGGGGGACGCGGTGGCCTGGCCCGTGCCACCGGCGTTGCCGACGCCCACGACGTCATCGCCGGCCTGCACCGCCTCGGCGGTGTCGGTGGTCACCGTGGCCAGTCCGGACGCGTCCTCCAGCCGCAGCACGGCGACGTCGGCCTCGGCGTCGTAGCCCAGGACGTCCGCCTCGTACGTCTCGCCGGTCGAGGCGACCTCGACCGCGACCTGGGTGGCACCCTCGACGACGTGGTGGTTGGTCAGGACGAGCCCGTCGGACGTCAGCACCATGCCCGTGCCGGCGCCCTCGCCCGACGTCGTGGTGGAGGTGATCAGCACGACGCCCTCCTGCTGGTCGGCGGTCGCCGCGGTCGAGCCCGCGCCGCTCGACGAGCGGCCGAAGGTGCCACCGGGCAGCTCGGGGAGCGTGCTGCCGCCCGCCGACCCGGACGACCCGGACCCGTCGGACGGGCTGCCCGGGAACGTCGTGCTCGGCGCCTGCTGCGTGCTGCTCGTGGAGGTCGTGCCGCCCGCCGCGGCGTCGGAGCCGGCCGCGCCGGCGGCGTAGCCCAGCCCGCCGACCCCGAGCAGGGCCGAGGCCGCGAGGGCGACGACGGCGAGCCGGCCGGGAGAGGGACGCCGCGAGGCAGCGGGGGCCGGCGCGTCCGCGGCGGGCTCGGAAGGCGTGGTGTCGGTGCGGGGGGTGGGGGTCGTGTCGTCCATGCCGGCAGTCAAGGCGCGGTTCCTGTGAGCGGGCTGTCCACGACGCAGGAGTCGCCTGGGGCCTATGCAAAGAACTCTTTGCGGTCTACGGTGGGCGGCATGACCCTCTCGCGGACCCAGGTGCAGGACCTGGACACCATGCGTGCGCTGGCCCATCCGCTGCGCATGCGGCTGCTCGGCCTGCTGCGCGCCGACGGACCGGCCACGGCCAGCGACCTGGGCCGCCGGGTGGGGGAGTCGAGCGGCTCGACGTCCTACCACCTGCGCCAGCTGGAGCGCTTCGGCTTCGTCGAGGACGCCCCCGACCAGCCGTCGCGCCGCTCGCGCGTGTGGCGGGCCACCGCGGACGTCACGTCGTGGTCCGAGGAGCTGTTCGAGGGACCGGGCGGCGACGAGGTGTTCGCCGCGGTGCGGTCGGGGCAGCTCGAGCACCTGCGCCGCAGCCTGGCCGCGTGGACACGGCCCGAGCGCGGCATCGGCGCCAGCGACTACCTGCTGCACCTGGACCCGGACGACCTGGACGCGCTGACCGGCGAGCTGCACGACGTCGTGGCCCGGTACGTCGGGCGGGCCGGGTCGCGCGAGGTCGCGCTGCACGTGCTGGCGCTGCCGTACCCGCGGGAGACGGCATGAGCGTCCTGTCGCGGTTCCTCGTCCTGACCGCCCTGCGCTGGCTGCCGGTCGGCCTCATCGTCCCGGTCGTGGTGCTGCTGCCGCTCGACCGTGGGCTGTCCCTGGGCGAGATCGGCGCGGCCCTGTCGGTGCAGGGCCTGGTGGTGCTGCTGCTCGAGCTGCCCACCGGCGGGCTCGCGGACGCCTGGGGCCGCCGCCCGGTCCTCCTGCTGTCGTCGGCGCTCGCCCTGGCGTCCTACGCGACGGTGCTCGCCGCCCACCACGCGGCGACGCTCGCGCTCGCCTACGCGCTCATGGGGGCCTCGCGGGCGCTGGACTCCGGACCGCTGAGCGCGTGGTTCGTCGACGAGTCCGGGGCCTCGCCCGCGCAGGTGACGTCCGGGCTCGGCCGGGCCGGCGCCGTCGTCGGGACGTCGATCGGGGCGGGCGCGCTGCTCTCCGGCGCGCTGGTCGCGTGGCTGCCGGTGTCGCACGCGACCGCGCTCGCCGTGCCCTACGCCGCCGCCGCCGGGCTCGTCCTGGTGCAGGTCGTGGTCGTCCTGGTGCTCATGCGCGAGCACCGGACGCACCAGGGCTCGCTGGGCGCGAGCGTCCGCGCCACCGTCCCGACGATCGTCTCGGCGCTGCGGCTCCTGCGCCGGTCCCGCGTGCTGGCGGCCCTGGTCGCGGTCGAGCTCTTCTGGGGGTTCGGCATGGCCGCCTTCGAGTCGTTCACGCCGGTGCGCCTGGGCGAGCTGCTGGGCGAGAGCGGCGACGCGGCCGCGGTCATGGGCCCGGTCAGCGCCGCCGCCTGGGGCGTCTCCGCGCTCGGCGCCGCGGTGGTCGCCCCCTTCGTGCGGCGGTGGTCGGCGGTGTCGGTGTCGGTCACGCTGCGGCTCGTGCAGGGCGCCACGGTCGTGGTGATGGGCCTGGTCGGCGGGCCGGTGTGGCTGGTCGTGGCCTTCCTGGCGACGTACGCCGTGCACAGCGCCGCCGGGGTGGTCTACGAGTCCCTGCTCCACGAGCAGGCCGAGTCGGCCAACCGGGCCACCGTGCTGTCGCTGTCGTCGATGGCGATGCACCCGGGCGGCAGCCTGGGGATGCTCGTGCTCGGCGCGGTCGCCGGCACGTGGTCGACCGGTGCGGCCTTCGTGCTGGCGGGCGTGGTCACCGCCGCGGCGGCCCCGCTGTTCCTGGTGCGGGAGCGTGGCGGGACCCCGCGTCCCGGCCGCGAAGGACGCCGAACCCTGGGTGCCGGGACGCTCCAGCAGCGATAGTGGTCGCCTGACGGGAGGCGCGGATGACGGTGGCGACGGCCGGACGAGCGGCACGGGTGCCGGGCGGGACGCCCGGAGGCACGGTCGTGGCGACCGCCGGGCTGGCCGGTCTCGTCCTCGCCGCCGTGAACGCCGGGCACCCGTCCCCCGCCTACGAGGTGCACCGGCCCTTCTTCTGGGCCGACGTCGTCCTCGCCGGCCTCTACGCCGCCCTGGGCGTCGTGGTCACCGCCCGCAGCCGGCATCCCGCCGGACGCGTGCTCGTGGTCGTCGGCCTGGGGTTCGCGCTCGCCGGCCTGGCCATCCAGTACGCGGTGCTCGGGGCCCGGACGGAGGTGCCGGCGCACGGTCTGGGCGTCCACGCCATGCTCTGGACGTGGCTCGCCGGGGCGCTGGTCGGCCTGCTGGTCCTGCCGTGGCTGCTGGTGCCCGGTCGCTGGGACGCCCTGCGCCGTGCCGGTCTGGCGACCGGAGCCGCGCTCGTCCTCGTGACGACGGGGGCACGCTCGCTGGTGCAGATGCCCGGCGCCCCGGACAACCCGCTCAGCGACCCCGGCCGCTCGGCCTGGGCGGCGGACGTCGACGCCTGGTGCGTCGGAGCCGCCGTCGCGTACGGCCTGGTGGGGGCCGGCTACGTCGTGGCCCGGGCGCGGTCCTGTCCGCCGTGGGAGCGGCGTGCGCTGCGCTGGGCGGGGGCCGGTCTGGCGACCTGCGCCGCCGGGTACGCCGTGTTCGAGGTCGGCCTGGGCCGCGGCGGTCCCGTCCTGCTCGGCGGGGTGCTGCTGCTCGTGGTGGCCCAGATCGTCCTCGGTGCCGCGGTCCTCGTGCTGCTCGTGCGCGACGCCACGCCGCGCATGGAGCTCGCGCTGTCGCGCACCGTCGTCGGCGGGCTGCTGACCGCGGGCACGGTGGTCCTCTACGTCGGACTCGTGGCCCTGCTGGTGCGGGTGCTGCCGTGGGACGAGGGCGCGGTCTCGGTGGTCGCCGTGGCGGTGCTCGCCGCGGCGACGGCGCCGGCGCACGCCTGGGTCCGCGACCGGGTCGCGCGGCTCGTGCACGGCTCGGCCGCCGACCCGGCGCGGCTGCTGCTCGACGTCCACCGCGCCCTCGTCGCTCCACAGGCGGCGGGCAGCGTCCTGGACGACGTCGCGGGTGCGCTGCGCGCCGGCCTGAGGCTGCGCGCGGTCACGGTCAGCGCGGACGACGGGACGGTGCGGGCCACGGTGGGCGCACCCGACGGCGGCCAGGTGCTGAGCCTGCCGCTCGTCAGCCGGGGCCGGCGCATCGGGACGCTGGAGGTCGCGGCCCTTCGCGGTGAGCGGCTCGACCCGCGCACCACGGGGCTGCTCGAGCGGCTCAGCGGGATGGTCGCGGTGACGCTGGCCCAGACGCTCACCACGGCCCGGCTCGAGGCCCTGCGCGGGCGCGTGCTGGACGCTCGCCAGACGGAGCGCCGCCAGCTGCGTCGCGAGCTGCACGACGGGCTGGGGCCCTCGCTGGCCGGGGCCGGGCTGGCGCTGGGGGCGATCGCGAACGGCGCCGACCTCGCTCCCGAGCACGCCGAGCTGCTCGGACGGGTGCAGCACGAGCTGGCCCGCCGCAGCGAGGACATGCGGCTGATCGCGCGGGCCGTCCTGCCGCCCGCGCTGGACGACGGACGCCTGGCCGAGGCGCTGCACACGCTCTCGCGCACGTTCGAGGAGACGCGGCTGACCGTGGCCGTCGAGGCCGGGCCGGACGTCGACCGGCTCGACCCGGACCGGCAGGTCGCGGCCTACCACGTCGCGGTCGAGGGCGTCTGGAACGCCTTCCGGCACGCCCACGCCGATCGCTGCGAGGTGCGCCTTCGCCGCCTGCCCGACGGCGCGGCCGAGCTCGTGGTCCGCGACGACGGGCGCGGCATGCGGCCCGATGCCGAGCCCGGGCTCGGCCTGACCTCGATGCGCGAGCGCGCCCAGGAGGCGGGCGGCTCGTTGTCGGTCGCCTCCGGCGAGACCGGCACGGTCGTGACGGCGGTGCTGCCGTGACCGTGCGCGTCGTGGTCGTCGACGACCACCCGGTCTTCCGGCTCGGGATGGTGGCCCTGCTGCGCTCGCTGCCGTCCGTCGAGGTGGTCGGCGAGGCCGCCGGGGAGGCGGACGCCGTCGCCGTCTGCGAGCGCGAGCGGCCCGACGTCGTGGTCATGGACCTCGACCTCGGGCCCGGCGGCAGCGGCGTCGAGGCCACCCGGCGCATCGTCCGCGCCGAGGCCGGCGCGGTGCTCGTCATGACGATGCTGGGCGACGACGACTCGCTGTTCGCGTCGATCCGGGCCGGCGCCCGCGGCTACGTGCTCAAGGGGGCGCTGCCCCCGGACGTCGAGCGGGCCGTGCGGGCCGTCGCCGCCGGCGAGCTGCTGCTCGGACCGGAGGTCGCCCATCGCGCGGCCGCATACCTCTCCGGGGCCCGCACGCGCGGCGCCGTGCCGTTCCCCGAGCTGACCGACCGCGAGCGCGAGGTCCTGGACCTGGTCGCCCGCGGCCACGACAACCCCGCGATCGCCCGGCGGCTCGTGCTCAGCGCCAAGACGGTGCGCAACTACGTCTACGGGATCCTGGTGAAGCTCGACGTGCCCGACCGGTCGCAGCTGATCCTCCGGGCCCGCGAGGGCGGGCTCGGGGTCGACGCCCCGCCGTCCTAGAGCTTCCCGGGCGTCCGGGACGCTGCGCGCCCGCGAGGTCGGGTCGCGCCGCCCTGGGACCCGGGCCACCGGGCCCGCGAGCCTCGGTGACGGGACGCACCCCGGCGTCCCCTCACGAGAGGAAGCACCATGTCCGTCCGCCCGTCCGAGGAGCGCCTCGCCGACGCTCCCGCCCTCGACGCCGCGCCCCGCGCGTGGTGGCCGCTGCTGATCAGCCTGGTCGGCCTGCTCACGACCGCCGCCCTGCTGCTGGAGAACCGGCCCGACGGGAGCGGCGACTTCGACTACCCCGTGACCGCCGAGGACGTCGTCGAGCTCGGTCACGTCGCGTTCCGGGTCAGCGGCCTGCTCGGCTACGTCGCGGCGCTGTCGATGCTCGTGCTGGCCGCGGTCTGGCACCAGCGCGTGGGACGCCGCTTCCCCTGGTCGACCGGAGCCAGCGTGGTGACCTTCTCGCTCGTCGCCTCGGCGTCGCTCATGACGCTCGCCTACGGCTGGCGCGGTGCCCTCGGCAACTACCTGCCGACCGGGATGGAGGGCGACTCGTACGACGCCGAGGGCCTCTACACCTACTTCGTCATGAACGACTTCAGCCCGTACATCGCCGGCGTGCCGCTGCTCGGCGCGGGCTTCGCGCTCGCCTGGATGTCGTTCGCCGACGGTCTGGTGTCCCGCCCGCTGGGCGTCGCGGCCGGCCTGGTCTCGGCGCTGCTCCTGCTCGCGGTGGCGGTCTCCGGCGTGCCCGGACTGCCGGCGGCGATGTCGGTGGCCATGGTCGTCGCCGGCGTGTGGCTCACCCTCGGACGCAGCCAGGTCACCGGCTGAGCCCACGCAGCACGACGCCCGCCCCGGATGGCCGGGGCGGGCGTCGTCCGTGCGGGATCAGTACTCGCGCGGGGGAGCGGTGCCGTCGCCCCGGGTTCGCTGCTGCCCCATGAGGAAGAAGGAGAACAGGAAGCCGAGGACGGCCACGCCCATGAGGATGTAGCCCACCATCGTGAGGTCGACGCCGCTGATGGCGTCCTGGACGGCGAACGCGAGGATCGCGCCGACGGCCAGCAGGAACAGGGATCCACCGATGTACATGTGCTCGCCTTTCGTGCGGGTGACCCGAACGGTAGGCCCGCCGCGGGTCGTCCGCACCTCGGCCGCCGCGGGCCGGGGTGTGACCGGTCCCTCGGCCCGGTGTGACCCGGGCCTCCTATGCTCGCCAGGACGCCCGGCGACGGGACCGCGACAAGAGGGGAGACGCCCGTGGGAGAGCTCGTGCGCCTGGAGGTGACCGACGGGGTCGGCACCATCCGGCTCGACCGGCCCAAGATGAACGCGCTCAACGCCCAGGTGCAGGACGAGATACTGGCGGTGGCGCAGGAGGCCGACCGGCGCGACGACGTCGCCGCCGTGGTCGTCTACGGCGGCGAGCGGGTCTTCGCCGCGGGCGCCGACATCAAGGAGATGGCGGCGATGTCGTACGCCGAGATGGCTCGGCACGGCCAGACGCTGCAGGCGTTCACCCGCGCGGTCGCCGCGATCGGCAAGCCCACCGTCTCGGCCATCACCGGCTACGCGCTCGGCGGCGGGTGCGAGGTCGCGCTGGCCACCGACGTGCGCTTCTGCGCGGACGACGCCCGGCTCGGCCAGCCCGAGATCCTGCTCGGCATCATCCCCGGCGCGGGCGGGACGCAGCGCCTGGCCCGGCTGGTCGGGCCCGCGGTCGCCAAGGAGCTCATCTTCACCGGTCGCATGGTGACGGCCGAGGAGGCGCTGGCGATCGGCCTGGTCGACCGGGTGCACCCGGCCGCCGAGGTCTACGACCGGGCCGTCGAGTGGGCCGCGCAGTTCGTCGGCGGGCCCGCCCTCGCCCTGCGCGCGGCCAAGGACGCGGTCGACCGCGGCCTCGAGGTCGACCTGCAGACCGGGCTCGAGATCGAGCGCCAGGCGTTCACCGCCCTGTTCGCCACCGACGACCAGCGCGCCGGCATGCAGTCCTTCATGGAGAACGGTCCGGGCAAGGCGACGTTCACCGGACGGTGAGCGGCGAACCCCCGGAGGTGCTTCCATCGTCCCCCGGGGGCGAACGAGGGAGGGAACGATGACCAGCGCCACGTCCGGCACGCCCGCCGACGGCGACGCCGACCGGCGTCCGCCGCTGCGCGACGTGGTCGCCAGCTGGCCGGTGACTGCCGCCGACGTCGTGGCCGAGTCGTCCGGCGGTGACGCGCCCGCGGCGCAGCCCGCGACCGGCACGGCACCGCCGCCCGCCCCCCGGCGTCCGCGCTGGCGTCGTCGATCGAGCA